>CBFHGU010000001.1:0-953456 GCA_965655555.1 uncultured Aquiluna sp.
ACCGCAAGGAGGGAGCCGTCGAAGGTGGGATTGGTGATTGGGACTAAGTCGTAACAAGGTAGCCGTACCGGAAGGTGCGGCTGGATCACCTCCTTTCTAAGGAGCATCTCGAAGAACTTCGGTTCTTCAAAAAGAGAGCCATTTACAAGCAAATGTTTTGTAACTGGTCAGCTCAGGGTGGAACATTACATGGAATTTTTGGACAATCTCCGCATCAAGTACGCCCTCGGGTTGGAAAGCTGCAGAGAAAGTCCTTTGGTTAGCACGCTGTTGGGTCCTTGGGGATCGGAAACGATTACCCAGGGGCCGTTTTTTGAGTTTAACTCTTTGAATGGTCAGGTTCGGATTGAGTAAGGAAACTTACGAATTCGAAACCGCCCGTATTTTGAGAACTACATAGTGGACGCGAGCATCTTTAGACCTGGATTTATTCCAGGTCAACGATTTATTGCGAATTTATTCGTGATAGATCATCTTTGTGTGTCAAGTTTCAAAGAGCACACGGTGGATGCCTTGGCAATAGGAGCCGAAGAAGGACGTAGCAATCTGCGATAAGCCTCGGGGAGTTGATAAGCAAACCCTGATCCGAGGATTTCCGAATGGGGAAACCCAGCTGGACTAGATCCAGTTACTCCCGTCTGAATGTATAGGACGGGTAGAGGGAACGTGGGGAAGTGAAACATCTCAGTACCCACAGGAAGAGAAAACAACAGTGATTCCGTTAGTAGTGGCGAGCGAACGCGGAAGAGGCCAAACCAAGCATGTGTGATAGCCGGCAGGCGTTGCATGTTTGGGGTTGTGGGACTTCTCTGTAAATCTGCCGATTTACACGGGTAGGTCAATAATGTAGACGAATGGTCTTGAACGGCCAGTCACAGAGGGTGCGAACCCCGTAGTCGAAACGTTATTGCCGCTCGAGAAGTATCCCAAGTAGCACGGAACCCGTGAAATTCTGTGTGAATCTGCGAGGACCACCTCGTAAGCCTAAATACTACCTATTGACCGATAGCGGACAAGTACCGTGAGGGAAAGGTGAAAAGTACCCCGGGAGGGGAGTGAAATAGTACCTGAAACCGTGTGCTTACAATCCGTCGGAGCCAGCTTGTTCTGGTGACGGCGTGCCTTTTGAAGAATGATCCTGAGAGTTAGCGATCTGTGGCGAGCTTAACCCGAGAGGGGGAGGCGTAGCGAAAGCGAGTCTGAATAGGGCGATTCAGTCGCAGGTCCTAGACCCGAAGCGAGGTGATCTATCCATGGCCAGGTTGAAGCGACGGTAAGACGTCGTGGAGGACCGAACCCACTTCTGTTGAAAAAGGAGGGGATGAGCTGTGGATAGGGGTGAAAGGCCAATCAAACCTCGTGATAGCTGGTTCTCTCCGAAATGCATTTAGGTGCAGCGTCTTGTGTTTCTCTCTGGAGGTAGAGCTACTGGATAGCCGATGGGCCCTACAAGGTTACTGACGTTAGCCAAACTCCGAATGCCAGAGAGTGAGAACAAGGCAGTGAGACTGCGGGGGATAAGCTTCGTAGTCGAAAGGGAAACAGCCCAGACCACCAACTAAGGCCCCCAAGCGCTTGCTAAGTGGGAAAGGATGTGGAGTTGCACAGACAACCAGGATGTTGGCTTAGAAGCAGCCACCATTAAAAGAGTGCGTAATAGCTCACTGGTCAAGTGATTCCGCGCCGACAATATAACGGGGCTCAAGCAAGTCGCCGAAGTTGTGGAATTCGTACATTGCTAGGTCGTAAGATCCAGGCGTACGGATTGGTAGGAGAGCGTCGTGTGGCGAGTGAAGCGGCGGGGTGACCCAGCCGTGGACGCCACACGAGTGAGAATTCAGGAATGAGTAGCGAAATGCGGGTGAGAAACCCGCACCCCGAAAGACTAAGGGTTCCAGGGCCAGGCTAATCCGCCCTGGGTAAGTCGGGACCTAAGGCGAGGCCGACAGGCGTAGTCGATGGACAACGGGTTGATATTCCCGTACCGGTGAAGAACCGCCCAAACTAATCCAGTAATGCTAAGTTGCTGAAGCTGTTTACTGAAACCTTCGGGTTGATGTAAGTAGTGGAGCCAACGACCCTATGCTGGTGCGGTTAACGTATTAACAGGTGTGACGCAGGAAGGTAGCCTCCGCGGGGCGATGGTTGTCCCCGTTTAAGGATGTAGGGCGAGAGATAGGCAAATCCGTCTCTCACATAGCCTGAGATCTGATGATGAGTCCTTATGGACGAAGTGGGTGATCCTATGCTGCCAAGAAAAGCATCGACGTGAGGTTCAAACTGCCCGTACCCCAAACCGACTCAGGTAGTCAAGTAGAGAATACTAAGGGGATCGAGAGAATCGTGGTTAAGGAACTCGGCAAAATGCCCCCGTAACTTCGGGAGAAGGGGGGCCTGAGGTGTGAAGACATTTACTGTTGGAGCACTGTATGGCCGCAGAGACCAGTGGGGAGCGACTGTTTATCAAAAACACAGGTCCGTGCGAAGTCGCAAGACGATGTATACGGACTGACGCCTGCCCGGTGCTGGAAGGTTAAGAGGATGGGTTAGCTTCGGCAAAGCTCAGAATTTAAGCCCCAGTAAACGGCGGTGGTAACTATAACCATCCTAAGGTAGCGAAATTCCTTGTCGGGTAAGTTCCGACCTGCACGAATGGCGTAACGACTCCCCAACTGTCTCAACCGCGAACTCGGCGAAATTGCACTATGAGTGAAGATGCTCATTACGCGCAGAAGGACGAAAAGACCCCGTGACCTTTACTATAGCTTGGTATTGGTGTTCGGTGCTGCATGTGTAGGATAGGTGGGAGACTTTGAAGCTTGGACGCTAGTTCAGGTGGAGTCATTGTTGAAATACCACTCTTGTAGCCCTGGATATCTAACCGCGAACCGTGATCCGGTTCCGGGACAGTGCCTGGTGGGTAGTTTAACTGGGGCGGTTGCCTCCTAAAAAGTAACGGAGGCGCCCAAAGGTTCCCTCAGCCTGGTTGGTAATCAGGTGTCGAGTGTAAGTGCACAAGGGAGCTTGACTGTGAGACTGACAAGTCGAGCAGGGACGAAAGTCGGGACTAGTGATCCGGCAGTGGCTTGTGGAAGCGCTGTCGCTCAACGGATAAAAGGTACCTCGGGGATAACAGGCTGATCTTGCCCAAGAGTCCATATCGACGGCATGGTTTGGCACCTCGATGTCGGCTCGTCGCATCCTGGGGCTGTAGTTGGTCCCAAGGGTTGGGCTGTTCGCCCATTAAAGCGGCACGCGAGCTGGGTTCAGAACGTCGTGAGACAGTTCGGTCTCTATCCTCTGCGCGCGCAGGAAATTTGAGAAGACCTGACCCTAGTACGAGAGGACCGGGTTGGACAAACCTCTGGTGTGTCAGTTGTACTGCCAAGTGCACCGCTGATTAGCTACGTTTGGGAGGGATAACCGCTGAAAGCATCTAAGCGGGAAGCCTGCTTCAAGATGAGATTTCCATGACATTATGTCGAGAGGGCCGCAGCTAGACTACTGCGTTGATAGGCGGGATGTGGAAGTGCTGAAAGGCATGGAGCTGACCCGTACTAATAGCCCGATAACTTGATACAACTTCAAAATTTGTGCTTGCGTCCACTGTGTGGTTCTCGAGGTATGGTCGAGAACCGAATATAAGCTTAAGCTTTTTCGATTCACATAACTCAATAGTGTTTCGGCGGCCATAGCGAGAGGGAAACGCCCGGTTACATTCCGAACCCGGAAGCTAAGACTCTCAGCGCCGATGGTACTGCAGGGGGGACCCTGTGGGAGAGTAGGACACCGCCGGACTTACTTTAGAAATGGCCACTCCTTTATGGGGTGGCCTTTTCTATTTAAGCTTCAATTGCTTTTTTAAGGAGCAGCCAAGTGGAACAACGAGGAAAACGATCAAAGCCCCACGAAGAGGGTCCGATTGGTCGGGGTGAGCGCACCGATAAAGAGCGCCCAGAGTGGCAAACCCGCGTCCACAGGGTGAAATCCGAGGAGAAGTCACCGCTCATCCCTTCGGCTGTAACGGCTGAGGATCTCGACTTCTCTGTTCGAGTCCAACTAAAGACCCTTACGGCCGAGAATGCCGAGATGGTAGCCAGGCACCTAGCCATGGTTTCGCTCTTGATTGATGATGATCCAGCGTTGGCCCATAAGCACGCAGTGGCAGCATCCAAGCGCGCCGGTCGTCTAGCTATTGTCCACGAGACTGTCGGCATAACTGCCTACGCCAGCGGTGATTATGCGCTTGCCATCAGAGAGCTGCTAACACACAGAAGGCTTTCTGGATCCCACGATCAACTGCCGTTGATCGTAGATTCCGAACGAGGGTTGGGTAGGCCCGAGCGCGCGCTTGAGGCAGTGGTTGGCGTAGACCGCAGCAAACTTCCCACTGGCGTCAGGATTAACCTGGCAATTGCTTTATCGGGAGCAAGGCTTGACCTAGGCCAGGCTGCTCTTGCAGTACAAGAGCTCGAGATTCCAGAACTGAACCCAACCAGAGTGTTCGAACAGTCTCCGCTGCTATTCAGAAGCTACGCGGAGTCACTTCGCGAAACCGGAGCAGACGGTGACAAATGGGATGCTCTTGCCCTAAGGGCCGAAACCGCTCTTGCCGAGCATGGCGAGGAGGTCTTTGAGCTATATGAGGAGATTTCTATACCCACCAGCGAGGAGTTTGAGCGAACGCTGAAGCCTTCTAGTGATTCCAAGCGCCCAGATCGCAAGCCTTACTCTTCTGACAGAAAGTCGCCACCGCGTGACGGTGGGCGCAAATTCCAACCTCGCGATGGCGACAAAAAGTCAACGCCACGTGATGGGGAGCGTAAGTACACTCCACGAGACGGCTCATCTCAGGCTAGGCCTGACAGGCCAAAGCGTCCTGATTCCAAGGGGAGAGGCCCTAGAGGTGCTGGTAGATAACTTCGACGCATTATTTCTTGATCTAGACGGAGTTGTCTACAAGGGTGCAAGCGCTGTGCCTCAGGCAGTTGGGGCTATCAATCGAGTGCAAGACCAAGGCAGCGTCGTCAGCTACTTGACCAATAATTCTTCTAGAAAGCCAGACACAATTGCGGAGCAACTTGTGTCGCTTGGCATCAATGCCACGGCGGGTCAAATAGTCGGTTCTGCGATGTCAGGTGCTGCACTGCTAGCAACAAAAATTCCAGCACGCTCGAAGGTTTTGGTTGTTGGCGGAGAGGGTTTGAGGCATGAAGTTTCCCTCCAAGGATTTGAAGTCGTTGATGAGGCGTCTCAAGAACCGGCTGCGGTTATTCAGGGCTTTAGCCCAGATGTTTCATGGCGTAACCTTGCCCAAGCTGCCTTCGCAATTCAGGCTGGAGCCATTTGGATTGCAACCAACCAGGACTGGACGATTCCTCTGGAGCAAGGCATAGCTCCTGGCAACGGAACTTTGGTGGGGGCTGTTCATACCGCCGCTGGAATTCTTCCAGAGGTTGCCGGCAAGCCCCATCGGCCAATATTTGACCATGCAATTGAGAAGCTGAAAGTCAAGAATCCACTTATGGTCGGAGACCGGCTCGACACCGACATTCGTGGTGCCAATACTGCCGGCATTGAATCGGCAGTTGTGCTCACCGGCATCGCAACCAGGAAAGAGCTAGTCGCCGCAAAGCCAGAGGATCGACCAAAATATATTCTGGAAGACCTGAACGGCTTGTTCGAGAACTATCTAGAGCCGGAAAACACTAAGCGAGGTGTGAAGTGCGGGAAGTCAGTTGTTGAATTGCTAGGTGACTCGGTCGTTTTGACTTCTGGAAACCCTAAATCAATTGACACGCTAAAGGCTGCCTGCCATCTAATCTGGGGAAGTGGCAGGCCGATCTATGGGCTCCAAGTTGACCCATCCATCTACAGCTAGGAACTGATTATGACTTCATCTGATATTACCGAGAAACTTTCGGCCATTGAAAAGCTTCCTGTGGATGGGCAAATTTCTGCCTTGGAAGAGTTGGTTGTCGAATTAGAGAAGCAGCTCAATTGAGTGAACGCCTAGACATCGAGCTTGTGATTCGCGCTCTTGCCAGGTCTAGATCTCAAGCCAGTGCACTCATTGCGGCTGAGCGAGTGACGGTAAACAAGAAACTCGCCAAAAAGGCCTCATTGAAGATATCTCCCGAAGACAGGGTGGAGGTTTCCGCAGGAATAGATTTTGTCTCCAGGGCTGGACATAAGCTCGCGCATGCGCTTGAAGTGTTTGATGTTGAGCCGTCGGGCTTTTGTCTGGATGCGGGAGCAAGTACCGGTGGCTTCACCCAGGTGCTGCTTGAAAACGGAGCAGAAAAAGTACTTTCGGTTGATGTTGGTCACAATCAGCTAGTCGACTTCATTCGCGAGGATGAAAGAGTAATAACTATGGAAGGGCAGAACCTTCGAGAGCTGAGCGTCGCTCAACTGGAAGAGGCAGCCGAGGGAGCACCTGTCTCCCTGGTGGTTGTGGATTTGAGTTTTATTTCGCTGACCCTTGTTTGCAAGAAGCTTTTCGAGTTAGGTCCGACGGCTCCTCAGGTTTGGCTTATAAAGCCACAGTTTGAAGTTGGGAAGCATTCACTTAGCGCGACCGGTGTCGTCTCCTCCCACGCCGAAAGAAGGCGAGCAGTTGAGCAGGTTCTGGATGAAGCGCGAAGCGTTGGGCTTTACTGCAAAGGGCTTACTGAGTCGCCGATCAAGGGCACAAACGGCAACCAAGAGTATTTGGCACTTATGAAACCCGAGCAGTCTGAATACGGTTTTGAAACTCAAATGATTGAAAAACTCTTTGCGCACCATAAATAGGGATTGATAGTTCACTCAAGCCTGTTCACAACCTGTAGATAAAAAGTTTCGCTACTTACTAGTCTTGAGGCATTCGAAAGGTTATAGATGTCTAGGAATGTTCTGGTTGTCTCCTCGGCCGAGTCCGCGGTGCAAATCGAACGAACCCTGGAGGCCTGCGTAAGCCTTGAGGCTCTGGAAATGAACTGCCTGTATGCGCCAGAGGACTTCGAGCGCCTTGGTATAGCGGCAGCACCCGATTCTGCGTCAAAGCAATTTCAAGACCAACCCCTTGAAATTGTGCTTGTTCTGGGCGGCGACGGATCAATATTGCGTGCTGCTGAACTGAGCCGCGACCAAGACGTTCCCCTTATTGGCGTGAATCTTGGCCACATTGGCTTTATGGCTGAGGCAGAGTTGAATGAACTAGAAGTTGTGATTGCCGCGATAGCGCAAAAGGCATATAAAGTCGGCCATCGAGTCGCCCTGGAGGTCCAGGTCTATGAGGGCTCGGAAGTGGTTTTCGAAAGCTGGGCTCTCAACGAGGTATCTGTTGAGAAGAGTGCCAGGGAGCGAATGCTCGAAGTGGTTGTTGAAGTAGATTCCAGGCCGGTGTCCTCTTTTGGTTGTGATGGAGTGCTAATCAGCACCCCAACCGGCTCAACAGCCTATGCATTCAGTGTTGGCGGACCGGTAATTTGGCCGGACGTGCAGGCGATGATGCTGGTGCCGATATCTGCACACGCTCTTTTTGCAAGACCGCTAGTTGTTGCTCCGGATTCGGAGTTGGCAATTGAAGTGCTCAAGAGGTCACCGGGTGCCGGGGTGATGTGGTGCGATGGAAGACGCGCCATTGACTTGGGCCCGGGGTCAAGAATCGAAGTTCGAAAAAGCAGCAAGTCGGTTGCCATGGCCATTCTGAGTGATGCTCCCTTCAGCGACCGACTGGTGAAGAAATTTGCCCTACCTGTTACCGGGTGGCGAGGTCCGGAGAGTGCCGGTTGATTACAAACCTTGGCATCAAAAACATTGGGGTCATTAGCTCAGCAAGCCTAGAATTTCGGCCTGGGTTTACAGCCCTCACTGGTGAAACCGGTGCGGGAAAGACCATGGTTCTGACTGCGCTCGGGCTGCTCCTTGGCTCGCGCGCGGATTCAAGCACCGTCAGAACCGGTAGCCCACAGCTTCTAGTCGAGGGTCGACTCTCAAATCCATCTCCTGCTCTCACAGCTCGCTTGGCAGAACTCGGTGCTGACACATCCGAGGATGAAATTTTGATCAATCGGACCGTTTCAGCAGATGGTCGCTCAAGAGCTGCCATCAGCGGAGCATCGGTTCCAGTGTCTGTGCTCGAGGAAGTCACAAGCGAATTAGTAACTATTCACGGGCAGTCCGACCAAACCAGGTTGCGCTCCTTGCCTCGTCAGCGCGAAGCACTTGACTCCTTCGGCCGGGAGGGAATTCTAGAAGCAAAGAACGACTATCAAGCAACTTTCAGGCAGCATCAGGATTTGCAGTCTCGAATAGCCAGGTTGCAGACGGCCTCCGAAGCAGATGGACTCAAATTAGACAGCCTCAGACTCAAGATTTCCGATATTGAAGCAGTGAATGCCGCCGTCGGTGAACTTGCTGAGATCACCGAGCAAATCAATCGAATGTCAAATGTCGAATCTCTTAGGGCTGCAGCAACTTCTGCGCATAACGCTCTCAGCAACGAGGATGACTCCGATGCAACCGGCTTTTTGGCTAAGGCATCCAAGGCGCTTGATGGCTCGGTCGATTCCGAGCTAAAAAAGCTAGCCGGTCAACTCTCGGACATCACCTCCATGGCAAGCGAGGTTTCCAGCACTCTAGCCAGCTATCTGGCGGACCTGGACGCTGACCCGAAAGCGTTGGACCAGCTACTGGGCAGGAAAGCAGAGCTGGTGGCTGTGGAGCGGCGCTATGGAGTAGAGCTCGACGAGCTAATCCTGTCGCTACCTACCCTCAAAGCTGAAGTGTTGGACTTGGATTCTTCAGATGAGCAAATCGAAAAGCTTGAAATGCAATTTGCGGCCTTGGAGTCTCAGCTTGCCGCCCAAGCCGCTGTTCTAACTCAAAAGCGCAAGGAAGCGGCGACCTTACTTTCTGAGAGAGTTTCCGAGGAGCTGTCACAGCTTGCAATGTCCGGAGCGAGACTTGAAATTGCAATAACCCCCTCAGCCACCTTTGAGGCAGAGGGCATGGATCGAATCGAGTTCTTGCTCGCAAGCCACTCTGGCGCAGAAGCAAGATCGCTATCCAAGGGCGCATCCGGTGGAGAGCTATCAAGAATCATGCTGGCAATCGAATTGGTCTTGGTTGCTGGACAAACACTTCCGACGATGATTTTTGACGAGGTTGATGCAGGTGTTGGCGGTCAGGCAGCAGTAGAGCTGGGCAAGAGACTCAAGAAGCTCGCCGAGTCCACTCAGGTGATAGTGGTCACTCACCTGCCTCAGGTTGCGGCATTTGCCGACCACCAGATTCGAGTAGCCAAAGACTCTTCTGGTGAAATAACTGAGTCCTCTGTGGAATCTCTCAGCCAAGAAGAACGCCAATCTGAGCTTGCCAGAATGCTCTCGGGAAACCCAGATTCAGAAGTTGCTCTCGAACATGCAAAAGAATTATTGAATTCCGCTAACTAATTTTCGGTGTCGTTCATGTCCTTGCGGAATCAACTGATAGATTGAAGTTCCATGGCAGAAAGCTCTGGAACACCCCGACATATCTTTGTAACTGGGGGAGTCGCATCCTCTCTAGGTAAGGGCTTAACTGCCGCCTCACTGGGCAATCTATTGAGAGCAAGAGGCGTCTCAGTGGTCATGCAAAAACTCGACCCCTACCTAAACGTTGATCCTGGAACCATGAACCCTTTTCAGCACGGCGAGGTGTTCGTCACCGATGACGGTGCAGAAACTGACTTGGACATCGGCCACTACGAGCGTTTCTTGGACATCAATCTAGACGCAGCGGCAAACGTGACTACAGGTCAGGCATATTCGACAGTTATTGCCAAGGAACGCCGAGGAGAGTATCTCGGAGACACGGTTCAGGTAATTCCTCATATCACTGATGAGTTAAAACGACGTATGCGGTTGCAGGCTGAGAAAGAGCCAATTCCGGATGTCATCATCACTGAAATCGGCGGCACGGTTGGTGACATTGAGTCCCAACCTTTTATGGAGGCCGCCAGGCAGGTCAAGCAGGATGTGGGTCGTGACAACGTCTTTTTTGTTCACGTCACGCTGGTTCCGTTTTTGAAGCCTTCGGGAGAGCTCAAAACCAAGCCCACTCAGCACTCTGTTGCAATGCTCAGGTCTTTGGGTATCCAGCCAGACGCGATTGTTTGCAGATCAGACCGGGACTTGCCAGATTCGATCAAGGACAAGATCTCTCAAATGTGTGACGTTGATCGAGATGCAGTGGTTACAGCCGCTGATGCTCCTTCGATCTATGACATTCCAGAGGTGCTGCACAACCAGAACTTAGACAGCTACATTATCGATGCGCTTCGCTTGGACGTCAAAGAGGTTGACTGGGCCAACTGGGCACCTGTTCTTGAGGCTGTGAGATCACCAAAGCACGAGGTGAACATCGCGCTGGTTGGAAAGTATATCGATCTTCCAGATGCCTATCTTTCTGTCACTGAAGCTCTGCGCGCTGGTGGTTTTGCCGAATTGACGACAGTAAACATCCACTGGGTCCGCTCCGATGATTGTGAAACTGAAGCCGGAGCACTAAGCCAGCTGGGGGAGATGGATGCCATCTGTGTCCCTGGAGGTTTCGGTATTCGAGGAATCGAGGGAAAGCTCGGCGCATTGAAGTTTGCCCGCGAGAATCAGATTCCCACACTTGGTTTATGCCTTGGCTTGCAGTGCATGGTAATTGAGTTCTCGAGAAATGTTGCCGGAATCAAGGATGCAACATCCAGTGAGTTTGAACCAGAGGGTAAGAACCCAGTGATTGCAACCATGGCAGAGCAGGTCGACAAGCTTGCAGCTTCTGACCTGGGTGGCACTATGCGTCTTGGCCTCTACGAAGCGCAGTTGAAGCCGAGTTCAGTCGTGGCTAATACCTATGGCGCCAATGTGGCAAGCGAACGCCACAGGCATCGCTATGAGGTAAACAATTCCTACCGGGACCAGCTCTCAGACGCTGGCTTGGTGTTCTCCGGCCTAAACCCGGAGCAGGACCTGGTTGAGTATGTTGAGTTGCCTGCGGACGTTCATCCCTACTACGTGGCGACACAGGCTCACCCTGAATTCAAGTCCCGCCCCACTAAGCCAAACCCGCTTTTCCACGGCTTGGTGAAAGCAGCGCTTGAAAGACAGAAGCAACAGCGCTTATTCGACGAAAGCTAGTTACCCGTGTCACCGCTTGAAAAATACCTCAGGCACCTAAGTGTTGAACGCGGATTGAGTAAAAACACTCTAAATGCCTATCGAGCAGACCTGATCAAGTATCAGAATTACCTAGAGGCCCATGGGCACAGCTTTGCCTCTGTGAGCGCTAAAGCATTGTCGGAATATGCAATTGCGCTTGGTGCAGAAAATCTAAAGGCTTCCAGCATCACCAGGGCTTTAGCTGCGATCAGAGGCTTGCATAAGTTCATGGCTCTTGAAGGCATGAGGCCCGATGACCCAACAGTCAAAATTCGTCCCCCAAAGCTTCCTTTTCGCCTGCCCAAGGCCCTGTCGCAGGAGCAAGTGCTCGAGTTACTGGCTGCTTCCGGACCAGAACCCGATGATGAAGCAACTGACTTACTCAGGCTTAGGGATCGGGCAATCCTGGAGACCATGTACTCATCAGGTGCCAGGGTTAGCGAGATTGTTGGACTCGATCTTGATGAAATTGATGATTCCGGCCTTGTGAGGGTCCGGGGTAAAGGCTCGAAAGAGCGAGTCGTTCCACTTGGAAGTTTTGCAATGCGCGCAATCCAGGCCTATCTGGTTCGCACCAGGCCGATGCTTGCAGAACTCGCGGGAGGTAACGCACTGTTTTTGAATAGCAGGGGTGGCCGGCTGAGCAGGCAGAGCATCTGGAACATCATCCAGAAGGCGGGCGCAGCATGCGAATTAGAGGTGTCCCCTCATTCACTGCGCCACTCATTCGCTACTCACCTGATTGAGGGCGGTGCGGATGTGCGGGTAGTTCAGGAGCTCTTGGGGCATGCCTCGGTTGCAACCACCCAGATCTACACTCTTGTGACGATTGACACTCTGAGAGAGGTATATCTGAACGCTCACCCCCGCGCTCAGAGGTAGGCTATGTCAATAAGAATGTGGAGGTTTGGGTGAATCTATCAAACAAGGTTTTTCCAGCCCCGGTGAAGCTCAAGAAGCATGGACCGGCCAGGATAATTGCAATGTGCAACCAGAAGGGTGGCGTGGGTAAGACCACCACCACCATCAATTTGGCGGCATCGTTGGCCGACTACGGTCGAAAAGTTCTTGTTGTTGACTTTGACCCACAGGGTGCTCTGTCCGTAAACCTTGACGCTGAATACCAAGATGCACCAACGATTTACGATCTGATGATGGATCACAGTATGGATCCACTTGGAGTTATCCAAAAGACTGCGGTTGAGAACCTGGATGTGATCCCTGCAAACATAGATCTGTCTGCTGCGGAGATGAACCTTGTGACAGAGATGGGTCGAGAGCGCGTTCTTGAAGGCATCCTAAACAAGGTCAAAAAAGATTACGACGTTATCTTCATTGATTGCCAGCCATCGCTGGGGCTCCTTACCGTCAACGCTCTGACTGCTGCCCACGGAGTTTTGATTCCAATGGCAACCGAATTTTTTGCCCTTCGCGGAGTCGCACTATTGGTGCAGACTGTCGACAAGGTCAAGGCCAGAACTAACCCGTCCCTTGAGCTAGATGGCCTGATTCCAACAATGCACGATGGCAGGACTCTTCACGCCAGGGAGGTTCTTGAGAGACTTCAAGAGGCCTTCCCGGGCAAGGTTTTCGATACTGCAATCGGAAGAACTGTGAAGTTCCCTGACGCAACCGTGGCGAGGAAGCCAATTACTGATTTTGCTCCAAGTTCCGATGCTGCCGAAGCATATCGGCGGGTTGCCAGAGAACTGGTGAAGCGTGGCAGTGCAGCTTGAATCGGAAGTTGATTTTCAGCTTCACCTAGAAAACTTCGAAGGTCCGTTTGATCTTTTGCTGAACCTAATCGGCAAGCACGAACTGGATATCACTCAGGTTGCGCTAGCAAAAGTCACCGACGAATTTCTCAAATACGTAAAGCTTCTGGACAGCAAGCAAGAAATTGAAAGTGCCTCGGAGTTTTTGGTTGTTGCCGCAACTCTGCTGGACATGAAAATAGCGAGCTTGCTACCACAGGGAGAAGCGGTTGATGGTGAAGATATCGCACTTTTGGAGGCAAGAGACCTTCTGTTTGCAAGACTCTTGCAGTACCGAGCATTCAAGGAGATTTCTTCTTGGTTCTCTACTTCTCTTGATTTGGAATCGAATCGGATTGCCAGGTCAGTGCGGCTTGAAGAGCGATTTCGAAACCTCAGGCCAGATCTAGTTTGGACGACCGAGCTTTCAGACTTTGCGAAAATCGCCGAAATTGCTTTTGTCCCCAAGGAAATTCCGGGCGTCGGCCTAACTCACCTTCATGCCCCAAGCGTGAGCATCAGGGAGCAGGTTGGGGTTTTGGTTACCAGGCTTAGAAGCAGTAACCGACTTAGTTTTCGAGAGCTTATCTCAGGCAGCAAGGACCGAGCCGAGTTTGTCGCCAGATTCTTAGGGGTGCTTGAGCTCTATCGCGTCGGGGCTGTGTCCATCGATCAAAGCGACCCATTTGCAGATTTCGCTGTGATTTGGGAAAACGCAAGTTTCAGCGATGAAACTCTCGCTAGTTTAGGCACTGATTATGAAAACTGACTTCCAGCTACGGGCGGCCCTCGAGGCGTTATTGGTGGTGGCTGAAACTCCATTGAACTTGCTAACTCTTGCAGGAGCCCTAGAGGTTCCCATCGGCCAGGTCACGGCGGAACTAGAAGCACTCATTGAAGAGTACGACTCTGCTAATGAGGGCGCTGGGCGTGGCTTTGAACTCCGCGAGGTCGGAGGCGGCTGGAGACTCTATGTGCGCCAGAGTCACGACTGGGGTGTGAGACAGCTTGTTGCTAATGAAAACCCGTCAAAGCTCAGCCACGCTGCGCTTGAAACGCTGTCAGTGATTGCCTATCGTCAGCCGGTATCCAGGGGCCAGGTTTCCTCTATTAGAGGTGTCAACGTAGACTCGGTAGTCCGCACCTTGATTTCCAGGGGTCTGGTGGCAGAGCTCTACACAGATGCAGAAACCGGTGCGGCAATGTTTGGAACAACTCAGATGCTATTAGAGGTATTGGGCATCAATTCACTAGACGAGCTTCCAGCAATTAGCCCCTACCTCCCAGATCAGGATTCAATTGACTAATCAAGAAGGCATCAGACTCCAGAAGGCCATGTCTGCGGCGGGTGTTGCCTCAAGGCGGGCCTCAGAGGAACTGATTGTAAAAGGTCGAGTGAAGGTCAACGGCAAGGTGGTAACCGAGCTTGGAACTCGCGTTGATCCTTTGACTGACAGTGTTGAGGTTGACCACAAGCCTGTGCAGCTAGACCCTGATCGGGTTTATTTCGCTTTTCATAAGCCCCGAGGCGTAGTTTCAACGATGGCCGATGAAAACGGCAGACCTTGCCTAGCGGACTATTTTGTTGGCGTGGACAGGGTGTTCAATGTAGGCCGACTAGATGCCGACACCACCGGGCTGATCTTGATGACCAATGATGGTGAGATGGCGAATCAACTCATGCACCCAAGCTACGAGGTTGAAAAGCTTTACGTGGCGAAAGTCAAAGGCCAGATGACCCGAGTGGAAATACAGCGCCTAAAAGACGGTGTGAAACTTGAAGATGGCTTAGCAAAAGTAGACAGCGCAAAAATTATCGACCAAAACGAAATATCGACCTTGGTAGAAATTGTCTTGCACTCAGGTAAGAACCGAATTGTCAGAAGAATGCTGGAGGCCATTGGCCACCCGGTTACCGATCTGACCAGAAAGTCTTTTGGACCGCTCAGGCTAGGTAATACCAAAGCCGGCCACTTCCGCGAGCTTAGTAAGCTTGAGGTTGGCTCACTTATGCAAGCGGGCCAGAAAAGCGAGAAGTCCAGGAGGCGCTAATGGCTACACGTGCAATACGTGGTGCAACGCAATTGGACGTCGACGAGCGCGGTGCGCTGTTGCAGTCCACTGCGGAGTTAGTTACAAAGGTCCTTCATGAGAACTCTCTGCAGGCATCAGACCTAATCTCGGTCTGGTTCAGTGCGACACCAGATATCACAAGCGAATTTCCGGCAGTAGCTGCCAGGGAGCTTGGTCTTGGTGATGTTCCCCTGATGTGCTGTGTCGAGATGGACGTCAAAGGCGCAATGCCAAGAATTATCCGTTTGATGATGCATGTCGAAACCAAGCTGGAGCGATCTGAGATTCAGCATGTCTACCTGAGAGGCGCTCAGGGCCTACGAGCAGATTTGGCTCAGTGAGCGTGAACATCAAGATTGTTGGAACCGGGCTTATAGGTACAAGTATCGGACTGGCCTTAGCGCGCAAAGGTATAACAGCTCAGCTCTCAGACCATTCAGCCTCCAACTTGAAACTGGCAGTCGATTACGGTGCAGGCGCTCCAGCAACCGGTACTTCAGATCTGGTAATCGTTTGCGTACCACCAGATCTGACCGCTTCGACAGTCACGCAGGAGCTTGATGCTAACCCTGAGGCCCTGGTAACAGACGTAGCAAGTGTGAAATCAGCGATTCGCACGTCGGTGGATCTTGGCTCTTCGGATTCGGCTAGATACCTGGGTAGCCACCCAATGGCGGGGCGAGAGGCTGGGGGCCCCAAAGGTGCGAGAGCCGATTTGTTTTTCGCTCGGCCTTGGGTCATAAGCCCGGGCAGCGAATCAACCGAAGAGCAGATTGCTCAACTTCGCCAACTGGCACATGAGATGGATGCGCTACCTGTGGTGCTGTCTCCAGAGGAGCATGATTCTTCAGTTGCCCTTGTGTCCCATTTACCGCAACTTGTTTCTTCGGCGCTCGCGGCTAGGTTGCTAAATTCAGGCAATGCTGACCTAAGCCTTGCAGGGCAAGGCCTCCGAGACACCACCAGAATCGCAGCAAGTGACGCTGAGATGTGGCTTCAGATACTTCAGCAGAATGCCAGCCACATTGCTCCGCTTCTTGATGGGCTCAAATCAGATATTGAGGATCTATCGAAAGCCTTTCAGGACATTGATGCCGCAGGCTCGCTGGCTCAAATCCACAAAGTCCTTGCCGCAGGCAATGATGGCGTGGCTCAAGTGCCGGGCAAACACGGTGGCAAGTACTTGGAATACAAAACCGTAACCGCGCTGATTGATGATTCACCTGGGGCTCTAGCAGGACTCCTGACCTTCATTGGCGAAAAAGGTATCAACTTGGAAGATATTCAATTGGAGCACTCTCCGGGTGCACCCATTGGACTTGTGGAGTTGCAGGTGTTGCCAAGTCTTGAGGCTGATCTGATTAGCCAGCTCACGCAAAATGGTTGGCGGTTAGCCTGATGTCTCAAATTGTCGTTGCCGTGGACGGACCTGCAGGCTCCGGAAAATCCAGTGTTTCAAAGCAAGTTGCCCGCGAGCTGGGTTTTGACTACTTGGACACCGGCGCGGGCTACCGTGCTTTTGCCATTCATCACGAGCAAAACCAGAACGTTGAAATAGATTTCATGATTAGGGAGTACGACTACTACATTTCCCTCGACCCAGACAATCCACTGGTGATGCTCGAAGGTGTTGACGTGACAGCTGAGATTCGAACGGAGCGAGTTTCCAAGCTTGTGAGTGCGGTTGCAAGACAAGAAGCCGTTCGAATGCTGCAGCTTGAAGATGCAAGGGCGCGAATAGCCTCATCCACTAAGCCGGGCATTGTTGTTGAAGGTAGAGACATTACGACCGTCATTGCGCCCGATGCCAAACTTAAAGTCCTGCTAACTGCTAGCCAGAGCGTTAGGCTTGCTAGAAGAGGGTTAGAGGGCGCAGAACCTGCCCACAACATCCTCGCTCGAGACTTATCTGACAGCCAGGTTGTTGACTTTATTACTCCGGCTAAGGGCGTCAGTCTTTTGGACACAACAGAAATGAATTTTCAGCAGAGCGTTGCCGCGCTGATAACAATGATTGAGGAGGTGAGCTAAGTGTTGGAAGAAGAGAATCTAGATATTGCAAAAACAAACCTCCTAAAAGACGAACTTGGTGACTACGAACTAGAACAAGAAGACATTGATCTTCTAGATATCGATCTGGTTGACTCGCCGGATGCCGGTTATCAAGTCGCACCGCCAGTACTTGCAATTGTTGGCAGGCCGAATGTTGGCAAGTCCGCTCTTGTGAACCGAATCTTGGGTCGCAGGGAAGCTGTTGTTGAAGACAAGCCCGGCGTCACAAGGGACCGCGTCACCTACAAAGCAGAGTGGAACGGCAAGCACATCACCCTTGTCGACACCGGTGGTTGGGAAATCGATGCCAAGGGCATTGATGCCTCCGTTGCAGCTCAAGCCGAGGTAGCCGTGGAGCTTTCTGATGGCGTGCTGTTTGTTGTTGACGCGATGGTTGGGCCGACCGCATCGGATGAACGAGTAGTTCAAATGCTCCGAGCTAGCGGCAAGCCAGTGATCTTGGTTGCAAACAAGATTGACGATCTGCACCTAGAGCCAGAGGCTGCAGCTCTGTGGTCGCTCGGTCTTGGCGAGCCTTTTCCAGTTTCAGCACTTCACGGCCGAGGTGTTGCAGATCTGCTAGACGCTGCCGTGAAGATGCTGCCAGAAAAGTCTGAAGTTGCAAACGATGAGTACTCCGGGCCTAGAAGAGTGGCTCTAATTGGTCGCCCAAACGTTGGTAAGAGCTCACTTTTGAATAAGGCCACTGGAACGAACCGAGCCGTGGTGAATGAGCTTGCCGGTACGACGAGGGACCCAATCGACGAGCAGGTCGAAATTGCCGGCAAGATCTGGCGCTTTGTTGACACCGCTGGCATTCGAAAGAAGCTTCACAAGCAGCAGGGTGCAGATTTCTATTCTGCACTTAGAACAGCCGCCGCCTTGGAGCGCTCTGAGGTTGCAGTTGTGCTTTTGGACGTAACGCAACCAATCAGCGAGGCTGACGTTCGTATCGTTCAGCTGGGCCTTGATTCGGGTAGGGCTTTGGTCCTCGCATTCAACAAGTGGGATCTGCTTGATGATGATCGTAGAAATCTGCTTGAAAAGGAAATCGAGTCAGATTTGGCTCACGTCGACTGGGCACCCAGGGTCAACCTTTCTGCCCTAACCGGTAGGCACCTAGAAAAGCTGGTTCCCGCTCTTGAGCTCTCTCTTGAGTCATGGGACAAGCGAATTCCAACCGGTAAATTCAACGCTTTCCTCCAGGAACTCCAAGCGTCTAACCCTCACCCAATCAGGGGCGGCAAGCAGCCAAGGATTCTCTTTGGAACTCAGGCTGCTGCAAGACCACCAAAGTTTGTAGTCTTCTCAACCGGGTTCATTGAAGCCGGCTACCGCAGATTCATAATTCGCAAGCTTCGAGAGACATACGGCTTTGAGGGCACACCTGTTGAGCTCGGCGTTAGAGTGCGAGAGCGAAGAAAACGAGCTCGCTAATGACTCCACTGTCTTCGCTTGGCAACCTGATCAGGGGCATGCTCATTGGAGTTGCAGAAGTCATTCCAGGTGTATCAGGCGGCACAGTCGCACTGATAGTGGGCGTCTATGACGTAATAATCCAAGGCATCGCGGACTTCGTGAGAGCTCTCGGCTTGCTGGTGAAGGGTGACCTCGGGTCTGCCAAGGCTGGCTTCAAGGAAATCAAATTTGCAATTTTGCTTCCGATTCTTCTCGGCATGCTGCTGGCTATTTTCACCATCGCGGCTTTGATTGAACCACTAATCACTGATTACCCCGAAATCACGCGAGCTGCTTTTGCGGGGATGCTGGTTGTTTCATTGGCCGTGCCATTTGCATTGGTCAGAAAAAGCATGAAAGTCATCCACTGGCTATTGGTGCCGGTGGCGGCTGCGTTAGCGTTTTGGTTGGTCACGCTGCCATCGGCAGTGATAGAAAATCCGAGCAGTGTCCAGGTAGTGATCTTTGCGGCGATTGCAGTTTGTGCCCTGGTATTGCCTGGTGTCTCCGGGTCGTTTTTCTTGGTGGCAGTGGGGCTATACGCGCCGACAATCGCAGCAGTAAACGATCGAGATTTCGGTTACCTTGGACTATTCGTCCTAGGTGCAATCATTGGCCTATTTACCTTTGCCAGCTTTATGCGCTGGCTACTCGTGAAGTATCGCGTGGTCACACTCAGTGCCATGATCGGCCTGATGATTGGCTCATTGGCTGCTCTCTGGCCATGGCAGAGCGAAACTGGTCAGCTTCAAGAGGTCGAGAGTCCAGCAGGTACGATAATTGGCTTCTTGCTGGGCGGTCTGGCCGTCACTTCAATAATGCTTGTGGAGCGCTCTAGAAAACTTAAGCACTAAACGGAGCTTTAGACAGCTAGGAACTGAAGCAATTCGTAAACAACGAACACCGGCCAGACGAAACTCTGCAGCACTCCAAGGACTCCGTCCCAGAAGCCGGTTGAGGTGGAAATAAAGTAGATAACCGCACCTAGCCAGCCGAAGAAGTAAAGTCCGCTTGAGCCATTTGGCGCCTTGTTTTTGCTTGCCATTTCAAGCTCCTAACCAATAGGACTGCAGTTTAGTAGCTAAGCTTTACAAGTTGAAGCGGGCTGTAGCGCAGCTTGGTAGCGCACTTGTCTGGGGGACAAGGGGTCGTGGGTTCAAATCCCGCCAGCCCGACTGGGATGCGGGGAAGTCTGAGAGGGGTTACCCCAAGCGTTCCCCCAGTTCCAGGGTGCTATCGTGTGGAGAACCAGAAGTGTTGGGGGGGGGAGATTGAATGGATTACCGAAATCGAATCCGAAGGCTTAGGAAATTTTGCAGTTCATTGCTAGTTTCAACATTCTTCCTTGGATTCGCTGGAATCTCACCTGCGCAGGCTTCAGAAGTCGTCCGAATAACCATCATTGGGGCAGACGGTAAGCCTGTCACCGGCGAAAAAGTATCTTACGGAGCGAATGGAAACTCATTAGCCGATTTAACCGATGCAAACGGCTCCGTCGTGTTTCCAGTCATTGGCGAATATGGCACAGCTAGAGCCGGATGTTCAGATTTGCTCGACACGGATTTCTATATTTCCCAAATCAACCCCTCGGGATCCTCCGAATTTGTCTTGCGTGAGAGCGTCCAGATAACGAAGGTAGTGACTTTTGTAGATGCAGAGGACAGGCCTCTCATTAATGTTGACGGACCTAGTGGCTTCTGGTTTTCATCTCCGGTTCGAGTGAATGTCACTTCGGGGCGGAGCTACAAGGAGAACGCCGCCACTGTCAATGAGTCAAGCTGCCTACCGATTGGCACATGGGAGGGAGGCACCTATGCCTACAAAGTATTGTCTGGTGTAGGTGTCAATTCACCTTTCTATGTGACATACGCCACACGCCAGGGTCAGATAAACGAGGAACTAATGTCAGTCGATGGAATTGCTGCTCTTCCAATGGCAACATATCTAATACCAGTTTCGAGTGTCTACGAGGGTCAAGTCGGAACGAGCGCTCGAATGGAGGCGGTATTTAACTACTTCCCAACTGTCCCTAGGGACGCATATTTCTATTGCGGAGCGTCGACAACCATGTCCGGTGGTGGCGGTCAGGTAACTCGGGGCGTCGCTCAATACGATGCAGAAACTGGTATTGCCACATTTACAACAAAAGTACAGGCAACTCCAATGGTCTGCTACATACAAATGGGAGTGTACTCAAGCACCCCAATAACCCTTCAGCCATCAGGTGCAACATCTTCAACTACGGGGAGTGTAAGTCGCTTGCAAGGCCATGGCCCCGATGATGGCGAATTCAGCGCCTGGACAAAGGTTCTGGCAAACGGCACCCAGATGAAGTTCTATGCCAAGTACTTGCAGCCTGGTCAAAAGGTGCAGTTTATGGTTCAAAACTCCTCTGGGGTCTACGAGCAGGTTGCCTGGAAGAGGGTCACAGAAAGCGACCTCACATCAGACGGTGCTTACTCAAACCTTCAAAACTATGTCTACTTCATTAGAACAGTTGATTTGAAGCCCGGTAAAAATAGGGTTCGGATTCTGGTTGACGGCGAGATTGTTTGGGGCACCAAGACCTACTCGCTGAAGTGAGGATGTTCCCCCAGATGTTCCCCCACCTGAACCCATTTCGCTGATGTTCGCCTGTGTTCGCAGGTGTTCGCACCCCTGAAAACACTAGAAAAACGAACACCAGCGAACAGCTACGAACAACCTGCACTTAACTGGGGGACAAGGGGTCGTGGGTTCAAATCCCGCCAGCCCGACTGGGATCGGGGGCTTGTCATGTCGAATGTTCCCCCACCTCCAAGGTGCTATCGTCTAAAGATGAGAAATTTGGGGGGGGTATGAGAAAACTACTCCTATCAATAGTCACAACTTTGGCATTTCTTGGCTTGAGTGGCTGTACACCTAGCACAAGCCCGGTTGGCACCTCAACAATTAAGCCGACCGCTACCACCGGTGAGGTTCAAGAGAGCCAAGCTGAAGAAGAGGTCACAACCTCTTTCTATCCAGAGTGTGACACGGAAGCTCACGAACCTGCGTTTGGAGATTCTGGCCCTCAGATGAAGGAAATCGATTGCCCAACGGACAGGACTTCAGTAATCGAAGCACTCCCCGCAGCTGATATCCTCAACAACCTCGAGCCATGTGAGCTAGTTGAAGTTTCTGATGACCGCAGAATGTACCCAACGGGCTACACCACTGGCTTCCCAAGATACTCGGGGCCAGAACGACTGCCAGACGGTAAGCACACCATTGCTGTCATTCCGGTTAACTACATAGATTTCAAAGAGGATTCCGATCCGATGAGCTTCATCCTTCCAGCAACGGAAAAGATGGGGGAGTGGTACGAAACTTACACGAGGGGCAATGTCACCATTGAATGGCGTGTGTATCCGGATTGGATTCAGATTCCCTACACTTCAGACAATTTTCTTCAGTCTGAAGCTCAGCAAAACTTGAGCCAATGGGGGGAGGAAAACATGGCAGTAATCGATCGCTTCTGGACTGCGGCAATTGCTGCAGCAGACCCTCTAGTGGACTTCTCTGGTGTCTCAATGGTCTATTTCGTGCTGCCAAGAGAAAACTCATTGAACGCTGAATTTAATTTGTGGCCGGTCGGCGACGCTGCCAAGTCTTACAACACGGACGAGGGGGTCATCAATCGAGGGTTTGTTCCTGGCGGTTATCAGTATTCAGATGTCGGCAACCTTTGGACCTTTTGGACTCATGAGACCCTTCATTACTTTATGTTGCCGGATCTTTATTGGCACGATCAGAACAGTGTCAAGCACACCCAGTACTTCCTCCAATCTCCCGGCGGAGGTTTTGACATCTTGATGAACCAGGATGGGTCGTCCAGAGATTTAAGCATGTGGCTAATGTGGCTGGCTGGGTGGGCAATGGACGGTGAAATCGAATGTCAATCTGAAGCCACTTTTGTTGACGGCTCTTACTCCCTTGCCCCAGTTAGTCAATCGGGTTCGGACTTGAAAGCCGTCATTCTCAAGCTGAGCGATAGCAAGGCACTCGTGGTTGAGTCACGGCGAGATACTGACTTCAATTTCAAGCCAAGTAATCCAGACATAGTGAAGCGCAGTAAATCAGGTGTATTTGTGTACCTTGTTGACACAGCTCTCGGCAATGGACAAGGTGCAATTACGGCACTGGCACCCGAGGGCCGAACTCTGATCTACATGCCCATGTCTGACAATGGAGGAACACCACATTTGGATTATGTCCTTTATGAGGGAAACTCCATTGAGGCAGGGGGATACCGAATTACGGTGAACGCTGCGACTGAGTTTTCGGACACGGTATCGATTGAAAAGTTGGCCGACTGGCAAGAGGGTAGTCAGACCTCCCTCGTCTGCTACACAAAAGAAAATCGAGACCTAACTGAACCACTTGATGTAACTTGTCCGATTGATTTTCCCAAGTAGAGGCAGACCAAAGGGGTGTGAGTTGGCAGGAGCTGAACTAATGTTCCCCCAGATGTTCCCCCACCTGCACACTTTCCGCTGATGTTCGCCTGTGTTCGTGAGTGTTCGCACCCCTGTAAACACTAGAAAAACGAACATCAGCGAACAACTACGAACAACCTGCACTTAACTGGGGGACAAGGGGTCGTGGGTTCAAATCCCGCCAGCCCGACTTTGGTTTTCTACTCTGTTAGATTCTTGCCATGAGCAACTTCAGCATCACAAACATCGGACCCGCATCAAGCTGGCGCGATTATTTCGGTGGATTTGTTGAGGCCACTAATAAGCAGGGCAGAAGAGTAGTTGACCACGAACTCGACAGTGAGATTATTGGCTTTACTGCCACTGCATACGAACCGGGTGAAGAGGCTGGTTACTGGCACAGCCACAGTGAACTTGAGGAAATCTACATCTTTCTTGAAGGCGAAGGCCAAATGGGTCTTGATGACCAGGTGGTGGACGTTCATCCAGGAACCGTTGTCCACGTTGGCACTGGGGTCATGAGGACCTGGCGCTGCAAACCGGATAGCCCAGGCCAGCTTCGCTGGTTTTGTATCCGAGCTGGGACAGGGCCGCTTGAGGCAATACCTTCAGATGCCCACCCAATTAGAGATATCCCTATGCCGTGGTAAGGCATTGATAGTTATTTGATTTTTTGAACTAAGACAGGGCAATTAGCTCTGCGTAGCCATCGTTCCAGTGATCCTCGTCTCCGTCTGGGAGAATCAGCACTCTTTCCGGGTTTAGAGCCTCAACAGCGCCCACATCGTGGCTCACAAGAACCACTGCTCCCTTAAAGCCAGCCAGTGCTCCCAAGATTTCCTCGCGACTGGCTGGGTCTAGGTTGTTTGTTGGCTCATCCAGCAGCAGGACATTTGCGCTGGAAACCACCAGAGAAGCAAGTGCAAGCCTGGTTTTTTCACCACCGGACAAAACACCTGCCGGCTTGGAGACATCGTCACCGGTAAACAAAAAAGAACCGAGAACTTTTCTGGCATCGGTGTCGGGAAGCCCAGGAGCTGCATCCTGCATGTTCTGAAGAACGGTCTTTTTGACATCGAGCGTTTCGTGTTCTTGGGCGAAGTATCCGACCTTTAGCCCGTGACCCGGAATTAGCTCTCCGGTGTCAGCGGGCTCCACGCCGGCCAGAATCTTTAGCAGTGTGGTTTTTCCAGCACCGTTTAGGCCGATGATCACAACTTTGGAGCCACGGTCGATTGCCAAGTCCACTGCTGTGAAAATCTCGAGTGAACCGTAGCTCTTGCTGAGGTTCTCGGCCATCAGGGGGGTCTTGCCGCATGCTGCGGGGTCTGGGAACTTGATCTTGGCAACTCGCTCTACCTCGCGCACATCGTCAAGGTTTGACAGAAGAGATTCCGCTCTTCTGACCATTTGCTTTGCAGCAACGGCCTTGCTGGCTTTGGCGCCAAATTTGGCCGCTTGCAGCTGGAGAGTGCTGGCCTTCTTTTGAGCTATTGAGCGCTCCTTCTTGCGGCGCTCCTCGTCGGTTTCGCGGGCTTTCTTGTATTGATTCCAACCCATGTTGTAGATGTCGATGACCGTTCTGTTGGCATCTAGATAGAAAACCCTGTTCACTGTTTCTTCGACCAAAGCAACGTCGTGGCTAATGACAATCAGACCACCCTTATAGGACTTTAGAAACTCTCTGAGCCAAACCACTGAGTCGGCATCCAGGTGGTTGGTTGGTTCATCAAGGATCATCGTCTGTGCGCTGCTGAACAGAATCCTTGCAAGTTCAATGCGCCTGCGCTGTCCTCCTGAGAGGGTTTTTAGGGGCTGGTCTAAAATGGCACCCTTTAGTCCTAGGTTGCCAGCGATGGCACTGGCTTCCGCTTCTGCTGCATAACCACCGGCTGCTTGAAAGCGTTCTTCAAATTTGGCGTAGGCATCCATTGCGGCAGTTGCTGTTGCCTGGTCATCGCTACCCATTTCGAGACCCGCCTTGTTCATGCCTTCGAGGGTGTTTCCAAGGTTTCTTGCATTCAAAATGCGAGTTCTTGCCAGCTGTTCAGGGTCCCCAGTTCTAGGGTCTTGAGGCAGGTATCCGATTTCACCGTGAGTATCGACAGAGCCGTGAGAAGGCTGCCCGTCGCCCGCCAGAATTTTTGTCAGAGTGGTTTTTCCAGCGCCATTTCTGCCCACCAGTCCAACCTTGTCGCCTTTGTCGACGCGAAAGTTGACCTCGTGCATCAGAACCCTTGGGCCGATGCGTATCTCAAGGTCGCGCACGGCAATCATCTAAAAATCTCCAATGGGTTGTCGCCCGCAGGGCATGAGCGCTTGTTTGGGCCAGTCTACCTTGAGTGTCAGAGCACGAGCCAGAAAACTACTTGAGAAAGGCGGTCGCGAGGCTCCTTGATAACCGATGCATCCTGAGTAGAATCGTGCCATGAGCATGATGCAAGAACTCAGGACAGTTCCAAACATGCTCAGCGTACTTAGGCTGCTACTGGTGCCGTTGTTTTTGATTCTGATTCTCAACGGCCACTTTGCATGGAGCTTTGCCGTGATAGCGGTTGCCAGCGCAACAGATTGGCTTGACGGCCAAATAGCTAGAAAATTCAATCAGATGACCAGGCTTGGGCAAGTGTTGGATCCCGCTGCCGACAGATTGTTTATTTTTGCAACTCTGATCGGGTTGACTATTAATGGCAACATCCCGCTTTGGCTGGCAATCATTGTCGCGTCCCGAGACTTGATGCTCCTGGCTGTTTATCCGGTACTCGCAACTCACGGCTATGGCCCGCTGCCGGTTCACTTCCTCGGTAAGGCTGGCACGTTCTCTCTCCTGTATGCACTGCCCCTACTATTACTGGCCGACATCTGGCCCTCTGCTGAATTCATCGTCCTTCCGCTTGCATGGGGCTTTGCATACTGGGGAATAGCCCTCTATTGGATAGCTGGATTTCTCTACGTTAAGCAAGTTCAAGAACTTGTGTTTCCACGCACTAAATAATCCTCTAAAGTGGAGTACCTAGGGGAGGCGCAAATTGTCCAAGGAAGCTTACGGAAACGACGAGACAGCTCGTTTTTCTGACGACCTTGTTGCAAGAGCTGCCACGGTCTTATCGGACGAAGAAGCCATCGCAATTGATTCCCTACCAGCGCAGTCAGCCCTTTTGATTTCCCATCGTGGACCAGGTGAAGGATCTAGATTTTTACTGGACCAAGATCTAAACGTGGCAGGGCGCCATCCGGATGCTGACATCTTTTTGGATGATGTGACCGTTTCTCGCAAGCATGTCAAGATCATGCGCCGTGACGGCAAGTTTTTTCTCGAAGATCTGGGTTCAATGAACGGAACCTATGTTGACGGTGCGAGGGTCGACAGTGCAGAGCTTTCAACCGGCTCCGAGCTGATGATTGGAAAATTTCACCTCACGTTCTACGCTTCGAAGAAAGAAGCGTGAGAATGGAAAACGCGCTTAGTCGGATCCAAGATCACCGCAAGCTCTACACAATTGGGCAGGTCCTGGCGGTGCTCAAAGCGGACTTCGGTGACCTAAGTCCATCTAAGTTGCGCTTCTTGGAAGATCAGGGCCTGGTTACTCCGGAGCGGACTGACGCCGGCTATAGAAAGTTCTCAGAGGCTCAGATTGAGCGCCTACGTATCATCTTGACTTTGCAAAGGGATCAGTATTTGCCGTTAAAGGTGATTCGGGAGCACTTGGATGAACTTGACGCGGGTCGCGAGCCACTTCTACCCACAGCGAATCCAGCATCACTTCGCAAGGGCCAGCGGTTTTCCACTGCCCAATTAAAAATTGAAACTGGACTTTCAGATCAGGGCTTCAAAGAAGGAGCTGAGCTTGGTCTTTTTGGCGCTCAGCCACATTCATCTCATGAGGTCGAGATTGCATTCGCCCTAGTTGGTCTTGAAGAGTTTGGAATTCATGCCCGTCACCTAAGGGGACTCAAGTCTGCTGCCGAGCGTGAAATTGGAATTATCACAGGCGTCACAGAGCCAATCTTGCGAAGAAAGGCCCCTGACAGCACGGCAAAGGCGGGCCACGTTTCTAGAGAAATTGCCGAACGCTTCGGAGCGATTCGCTCCCACTTGATTTCAGAGACCATTGAAGAAATCGAGGGTTAGATGCGACACGCCCGAAACGCAGTAACAACCTTAAACCTCAGGTTGAAGGCAGACTTAGACTCCTTGAAAGTTTTAGGAGTAATGCGTGGAGTTTGAATCGAGTGTGCTGTTTACCGATGGCCTGCCAAATAAGGACATTGGTTACAGGGGTGCATCTGCTGCCGCTGCCGCTGGCATTACCTACCGACAGTTGGATTACTGGGACCGCACAGGCCTAGCCGTGCCCTCTATCCAGTCAGCCACGGGCTCTGGCTCACAGCGCCTCTACTCTTTCCGCGACATTCTTGTGTTGAAACTCGTCAAGCGACTGCTTGACACTGGAGTGTCTCTCCAGCAGATCAGGATTGCCGTCGAGCAACTATCTGCTGCTGGAATTTCAGATCTTTCAAACACAACGCTTATGTCTGATGGGGCAAGGGTTTACCTTTGCACTTCACAAGACGAGGTAATCGACCTACTTGGCCAGGGCCAGGGAGTGTTTGGAATTGCCATCGGGCGAGTGCTTCGCGAAGTTGAGGCCACCCTGGTTGATTTTGCAGCAGAAGAAGCTGCTGTTCACGACGAGCTGGCTGCAAGGCGCGCTCGTAAGGTTTCTTAGCGCCTACTAAACCAGCGCTTTTTCTTGCGCGATCTTCTGGTCTCTGGTTCAGGTTCTGCTTCTGGTTGAATTCCTGGGGAGCTAACCATCTCTGAAATAGGGCTTGACTGACCTCGCATCGTGCGACCGACAACATTCACACGCTCTCGCTTTGGAGCCTCTCGCTCAAAGTCCGCCATGACACCTGCTAATAGCCAGTCAAAACCCTTAGCAATCTCGGCCGCACCGTCGGCTGGCCAAGAGTGAATTGGCCTTGCGGCACCTGTTGATTGTTGAACTGCTGCGCGCTCTTCGAAATAAGGCTGCAGCAGGAGGTCACCGAACATCTCTCGAAGCTCATTCAGTCGATAATCGTGCTCGTGAGATTGTTGCCTCAGTCTGTTTACAACGAACCCGTAGAGGCTAAGCCTCGGGGAAAGCTTGGCACTAATTTCTGAAATTGCTCGCCTAGCCCGGTCGGCTGCGATCACGGAATACAAAGCCGGCTCGGTCACCAATACAACCCGATCGCTTGCAACCCAGGCGGTCCTGGTGAGGGCGTTAATCGATGGAGGAGTGTCAATAATCACCAGCTCGTATTCGTCTTCGATCATCGCCAGAACCTCTTCAAGTCGCCACACATCAGAAACGGTCGGCGCTGGGTTATCCAGCAGCAGAGACCTTGGGCTGCCAACGAGCACATCCATTTTTGAAGTCCTGGACCAAGGTGAAGAAACTAGGGCTTTTCTAAGTGTTGGCAATTTTGGACTTTGCAAGACCTCTGCGATTGAAGCTGACTGATCGGAGGGGGCCGCGAGCCCGCTGGTTGCATCGCACTGCGGATCTAGGTCTATGACCAAGGTGTTGATCCCCTTATTCAAGGCCGCTGAAGCCAGACCTAAGGCCACCGTAGTCTTTCCGACGCCACCTTTTAGTGAACTCACGCTAAGTACATGCACTGCAATAGGGTACCTTTTTATTGGGCGCTCACCCGTTGCGCCACTTCGGTTCAGTGAGGTTTCATGTTTAAAAAGATTTTGGTAGCCAACCGCGGTGAAATAGCGGTCCGTGCTTTTCGGGCGGCCTATGAGATCGGCGCAAAGACCGTGGCAGTCTTTCCCTACGAGGATCGCAACTCGGTTCACAGGCTAAAAGCCGACGAGGCATACGAAATCAGCGCTGAGGGTTCACCAGTTCGTTCCTACCTGTCAGTGTCTGAAATGATTCGAATTGCCAAGGAGTCTGGCGCTGACGCCATATACCCGGGCTATGGATTTCTAAGTGAAAACCCTGACCTTGCAAGGCAGGCCGTTGCAGCGGGAATTGCATTTGTTGGCCCCGCGCCTGAGATTCTTGAACTTGCCGGAGACAAGGTAAACGCTAAGGCTGCAGCCATCAGGGCGAATGTGCCTGTTCTGGCGTCAACCGAATCATCGGATGATGTCAGCGTTTTGCTTCCCCAGGCCCAAAAGATTGGCTTCCCGATGTTTGTAAAGGCGGTCGCCGGCGGTGGTGGCAGGGGAATGCGCAAGGTTGACACAGAAGCAGAACTTGCAGAGGCGCTTACTCAAGCAATGAGCGAGGCAGAAAGCGCATTTGGAGACGCCAGGGTGTTTCTTGAGCAGGCGGTGATTCGACCGCGGCACATTGAGGTCCAGATTCTTGCGGACAATCACGGCAACGTCATTCATCTGCACGACAGGGATTGCTCGATCCAGCGTCGAAACCAGAAGGTCATTGAAATTGCTCCTGCGCCGCTGCTGGACGAGGAGCTGCGAAAACAGCTATTCGTTGACGCTGTGGCGTTTGCCAAGGAAATCGGCTACCAGAATGCTGGCACAGTGGAGTTTCTAATCGAAACCTCTGGACCGAATGCGGGAAAGCACGTTTTTATTGAGATGAACCCCAGAATTCAGGTTGAGCACACGGTCACAGAAGAGGTGACCGATGTTGACCTTGTTCAGTCTCAGTTGCGCATTGCGGCCGGTGCCACATTAGAAGAAATCGGCCTTCGTCAAGAAAACATTCAGCCTCACGGTTTTGCTATCCAGTGCAGAATCACAACCGAAGATCCAGCGGCTGGCTTCAGGCCTGACACTGGAAGGATTACCACTTATCGTTCACCAGGAGGAGCTGGAATCAGGCTCGACGGTGGCACTGTAACCACCGGTGCTGAAGTCTCACCCCACTTTGATTCTCTGCTAGTGAAGCTAATCACTAAGGGGAGAGACTTCCACTCGGCAGTCGAGCGTGGCAAAAGAGCGCTTGCAGAGTTCCGAATCCGTGGCGTTGCTACCAACATCAACTTCTTGCAAGCGGTGCTAGACGACGAAACCTTTGCATTGGGGGAGCTGTCTACTCACTTCATCGATGAGCGCCCAGAGCTGATGCTTGCAAGAGTTTCTCAGGACCGCGGAACCAAAGTACTGCAGTGGTTGGCGGAGGTAACGGTAAATAAGCCGTATGGCGACCGAGAGGGCAAGCTGGACCCTCAACTCAAGCTGCCTGCAATCGATCTCGAAGCAGAGGCCCCTAAGGGCTCCAGGCAGCTCCTCCAGGAGCTTGGCCCAGAGGGCTTTGCAGCCTGGATGCGGCAGCAAAAAGCGCTACTGGTCACAGACACGACATTTAGGGACGCTCACCAGTCATTGCTTGCAACGCGAGTCAGGGGTAGAGACCTAGTTGCAGCTGCCCCTTACGTGTCAAGAATGACGCCGGAGTTACTATCGGTCGAGGCATGGGGAGGTGCGACCTACGACGTTGCACTGAGGTTCTTGGGTGAAGACCCTTGGACTCGGCTGGCTAAATTGCGCGAAGAGATGCCGAACGTTTGCATTCAGATGCTCCTTCGAGGAAGAAACACTGTTGGTTACACTCCTTACCCCGTTGAGGTCACCGACGCATTCATCAAAGAGGCAGCTGAAACTGGTGTTGATATTTTCAGAATCTTTGATGCTCTGAATGATGTTGATCAGATGACCCCGGCAATCGAAGCCGTGCGTAAGCACACCTCGGCGATTGCAGAGGTCGGCATCTGCTTCACGGGAAATTTCTTGGACCCCAAAGAAGACCTCTACACGCTTGAGTATTACCTTGATCTCGCTCAAAAGATGGTCGATGCCGGAGCTCATGTGTTGGCGATTAAGGACATGGCTGGTTTGTTGCGGCCAAGGGCTGCCAGCGAGCTTGTGAAGGCCCTGAGAGACAGGTTTGACCTTCCGGTGCACCTGCACACCCATGACACTGCAGGTGGCCAGCTGGCCACGCTACTGGCAGCTGCCGAGGCAGGTGTTGATGCTGTGGATGTTGCGAGCGCACCGATGGCTGGAACCACGAGTCAGCCATCGTTTAGCTCGCTCGTTGCAGCCCTGCTGAACACCGAACGTGACACAGGAATCTCTTTAGAGGCGGTCACCAGTCTCGAGCCTTATTGGGAAAGCGTTAGAAAGGTTTACTCACCATTCGAATCGGGCCTTGCAGGTCCTACCGGGCGTGTCTATACCCACGAAATCCCAGGCGGTCAGCTTTCTAATCTTCGCCAGCAGGCCATAGCACTTGGGCTCGCAGACAGGTTTGAACTTGTTGAAGACATGTACGCTGCTGCCAACAAAATCCTGGGTAGGCCTCCGAAGGTGACACCGTCCTCGAAAGTTGTTGGGGACCTTGCTCTTCACCTGGTGGCGGTTGATGCGGATCCAGTGGACTTCGAAGAAAACCCGCAGAACTACGACGTACCCGATTCTGTAATTGGCTTTATGGCGGGAGAGCTTGGAGATCTTCCTGGAGGTTGGCCTGAGCCATTTAGAACCAAGGTCCTGAAGGGGAAGAGTCCAAAGATCGAGGTGACACCGCTTACGGGTGAACAAGTCACAGCGCTTGCAAGTGGAGATCATGAGCTTATTCGAGCTACTTTGAATAATCTCTTGTTCCCAGCACCGACCAAGGAATTTGAACGTGTTCAGGCGGCCTACGGTGAATTGGATAACGTGGAGACCTTGGATTATCTATATGGCTTAGAGCAGGACCACGATCGGGTAGTGGAGCTTCGTAAGGGCCTACAGCTCTTTGTTGGCCTTGAGGCGATCGGTGAAGCGGATGCTAGAGGTTTTAGAACTGTCATGGCAAAGCTAAACGGTCAGCTCAGGCCGGTACTAGTCAAAGATCACAGCATTTCCATCACGGTTTCATCGGCGGAAAAAGCAGATGCCGCAAACCCTGGCCACACCGCATCCCCATTTACGGGGGTCGTCACGCCAAAAGTTCAACTGGGTGATACTGTTCAGGCTGGTGATCCGATTGCGACCATTGAGGCGATGAAAATGGAAGCCAATATCACCGCTCCAATTTCGGGCAAAATTGCCAGGCTTGGAGTCACAGGTCCAACCCCCGTGGAGGGCGGCGACCTAATTGCGGTTATTGAATAGGAGTAATTCTTGGCTAAAGAATCGAAGGATGACTTTTCCTCAGGGGAAGGCGCTGATTTCAGTGATCTAGAGCTAGATCCGGAGACTGGTCAGATAGTTGAGGTCAAGTCCGGCGCTGTCTCTATTCCTGTTGAGCTTCCAGAGGAGCTTGGTGTTTTTGAAGAGCCAGAGCCTGCAAATCTTCTGACCGCAGATCGCTTGCTTCAAGACAAGGCCAAGCCAAACTTCGTTCCTGAAACCTTCTGGCGGAAGTCCCTATACAGGATGACTTTTGGGCTGGTTAACCTCGGTGATAACTCAAAAGTGAGAGCCCGCAGAGCACTTGATCAAAGAATCAATGCAAACCTCGCAGGCGAAACAAAGTTTGTCCCGGTTCTAACCCGCAAGGGCGGAGTGGGAAAGACCACTATCACTGCGCTAATTGGCATGGCAATGGCAAATGTTCGTGAGGACAGAATCCTGGCTATTGACGCCAACCCGGACCGTGGAACTCTCTCCGAGCGAGTCACTCGCGCCACCGAAAGAACCGTTCGTGATGTTGTTAACCGAGCCGGCTCAATCACTAGCTTCAGCTCATTCAGCGATTTTGTTTCAAGGGATAAGTCCAGGCTTGACGTGTTGGCTTCAGACACCGACCCGCTTGTGTCGGAGGCATTCAATGAGGGCGACTACAACGTGGTTGCCGACATTGCAGCCCGTTACTACAGCGTCTGCCTGACCGACTGTGGAACAGGAATTGTTCACAGTGTGATGCGCGCGATTCTCCAGCGCGCAGATGGCATTGTGATTGTTTCTGGGGGTTCAATTGATGAGGCCAAGCTTGCATCAGAGACCTTGACCTGGCTAGAGGCCAATGGCTACACCGAATTGGTGAAGAAAAGCGTGGTTGCTCTGAACACAGCCACCTTCGGCACAGAGCTTGTAAAACTGGATGAGATTGAAGCTCACTTCAAGTCTCGAGTTCGTGCCGTTGTTAGGGTTCCGTATGATCCGCAATTGGCTGCGGGAGCAGTTGTTGATTTTGAGCAGCTTCACCCAGCAACTCGTCAAGCGGCCAGGGACCTAGCTGCGCTTGTAGCTGACGGGCTCGTTATTTGAGCGTCAGAGAAATCCGCCTCTTTGGGGATCCGATTCTCAAATCTGAAACCGTTGAGATCCAAGATCTCTCAAGGGCGACCGCGCTAATCCAAGACTTGCTTGAGACGACTGCACTTGCTGGCCGAGCAGGTGTTGCAGCAACGCAAATCGGTGTTGGCCTCAGTGCCTTTGCATACAACGTCGATGGCAAAATCGGCTATCTAATCAACCCGAAAATTACCAAGCTTGAGGGCACCGAGGAGCTCATGGAAGAAGGTTGCCTCTCGGTTCCAGGCCTTTGGCACAAGGTGCCAAGGTTTTCCAGCGCCACTGCTGTTGGACTTCAGCTAGACGGCACCGAAATTGAGATCAGCGGGGAAGGCCTCATGGCGCAGGTTTTGCAACACGAAACTGACCACCTAAGTGGGCTACTTTATTTGGACAGACTTTTACCCGAAGAGCGAAAGCTAGCTTATAAAGCCCTCCGGGAGCAGTCATGGTTTACGCGCCAGGTTTAGGCGCCAGGCTTTTAGGCGTTGGTGTAAATTCTTCCAACCTGGAGGCTAAAGTCATCCATCACCTTTGAGCGCTTAATCTTCAACGATGGTGTTAGGTGACCTGAAGCCTCGGTAAGCTCCACATCCAAAATCTCGAAAGCTTTGACCTGCTCAGCCTGGGAGAACAGCTTGTTGACTTCATCAACTGCCCTTTGCATCTCAGCCACAATTACCGGGTGCTTGGTGGCCTCGGCAAGCGTCAGCTTCTCCTCAATGCCATTGTTCTGAGCCCAAACTGGAACCATCTCCGGGTCCAGAGAAATGAGCGCCCCAACAAACGGTTGAGCATCACCGATAACGACAGCCTGACCGATTAGCGGATGCGCCCTGAGTGGATCCTCGATTGGCGCTGGGGCAACGTTCTTGCCACCGGCGGTAACAAGAATTTCCTTCTTTCGTCCGGTGATGGTCAGGAAGCCATCCTCGTCAAGCTCACCCATGTCTCCAGTCCTGAACCAGTCTTCGACAAAAGCTTCACGGGTGGCCGCTTCATTTCTCCAGTAGCCGCGCATGCAGTTGATTCCTCTGAGCCAAATCTCACCATCATCGGCGATCTTGATTCCGGTTCCAGGAAGGGCTCGTCCGACCTTTCCGATTTTCTGCCACGACACTCGTCCAATCACGGCAGCAGCTGCAGTTTCGGTTAGGCCATATCCCTCGAGCACTACGAGTCCAATTCCGCGGTAGAAGTGGCCTAGTCGGGCACCGAGTGGTGCGCCACCTGAGATTGCATATTTGACCTTGCCGCCCATTGCAGCCCGAAGCTTGCCAAACACTAGGCGGTCAAAAATCTTGTGCTTGGCCTTGAGTGCGAAGGAAGGTCCGGACTTGGCGTCAAGTGCCTTTGAATATTCAATTGCGACTTCAGCTGCGGCGCGGAAGATTTTGCCCTTGCCGCCCGTTTCTGCTCTCAGCTCAGCACCGTTATAGACCTTTTCAAAAACTCGCGGTACTGCCAGGAGGAATGTTGGCTGGAACACAGGAAGGTACTTTGCTACCTGCTTTGAATCGCCCAAGTGCCCGACACGAATGCCCGAGTGCACGCAGAGGACCGACACATACCTTCCCAAAATGTGAGCCAGCGGAAGAAAAATCAGCGAGGACTGGCGGTCGTTGGCAACTTCAGGAATTTCAGCGGCAGCATTTTTAGCGTGGTCCACGAAGCTTTTGTGCGTTAGTTCACAGCCTTTTGGGTTTCCAGTGGTGCCTGATGTGTAGACAATTGTGGCAAGGTCGCTTAGTTCCGCATTTGAACGCGCTTTTTCCAGCTGGTCATCGCCAATTTTCTCGCCGGCTTTGTGAAGGTCCGAGAAATCCTTGGAGTCGATTCTCCAAACCTGCTTTACTTTTTTGACGTTGCCTTTGATTTCGTTGAATCGCTGGAGGTGGTTTTCATCCTCTATAAACAGTGCAACGGAATCGGAGTCTGAAAGAATCCACTCCATCTGACTCGCTGCTGAGCTTTCATAAATGGGCACGCTAATTGCACCGGCGAACCAAATTGCGAAATCGATCATTGTCCACTCGTATCGAGTCTTGGACATTATTGCGATTGCGTCACCGGGCTTGATGCCGGCACTGATTAGTCCCTTGGCTAGTGAGGTGACTTCCTCTAGAAATTCGCTTGCCGTCACGTTTCGCCATGTTTCGTCCGGATTTTGACGACTGAAAAGAGCATGGTCAGGGCTGAGTGCAACTCGTTCGAGCAGTAAATCTGTGGTGTTTAGCTTTGGGTCAGAGTTAAATTTGATGGGCACATCGTAGAACGTCATTGTGTCTCCCTGTGTCGAGTTAGAAACACTTTATTGCTAAAGAGCGCCCCGCATCGGCTGCCTCGTAAAAAAACTGTGATTTAGCCGATGATTAGCCCTAATATCAATTGTTTGAGCTTGAGGAATGAGAAACGTGCTTAGCATCGGGATAGACATTGGCGGCACCAAAATTTTAGGTGCCCTGGTTGATGAACAGGGCAATGTTCTGGAGCAAATCAGGGTGCCTTCGCCAGCTAAAAATACCGATTTGATGATCTCCGAGGTGACCGGCCTTGCCTTGCAGCTCAAGGCTAAGGCGCCTTCGAAGGTTGCTGGAATAGGTGTTGCGGCGGCCGGCTTTATCGATGCTAATCAGTCCACCGTTCTCTATGCACCAAATCTCAGCTGGAGGAACGAGCCACTCAGGCAGCGGCTTGAGGACGCAATGAATCACCCGGTGGTTGTAGAGAATGACGCCAATGCGGCTGGGTGGGCAGAATACAGATTTGGTGCGGGTAGTGGAGCGAAGGACATGGTGATGCTCACTCTTGGCACTGGCGTTGGAGGCGCAGTTGTGCTTGACGGGGCTATTCGCCGCGGCGGTTTTGGTATTGCCGGGGAGCTTGGTCACATTCGAGTTGTTCGCGATGGGTTGCAATGTGGTTGCGGCAGACGGGGCTGCGTTGAGCAGTATGCATCTGGCACTGCGCTGCTTCTCGCGGCAAGGCGGTTAGCAGCTAGCGGACACAAATCCAGTGGTTTCCTTGCCGGATTGCACAACAACGCTTCAGACCTAACTGGAAAAGATGTCCAGCAGGCCCTTGAGGCAAAAGACCCGGGGGCGCTTGGACTTTTGGCAGATGTTGGACAATACCTTGGAGAAGCCATGGGCACCATCACTGCAACTTTCGACCCTGAGGTTTATGTCATTGGAGGCGGCTTGTCTGAAGCGGGGGATTTGTTGCTGGAGCCTATAAGGCAGAGCTTCCTAGCTGAGCTACCAGCCAGGGGATTCCGGCCAGAGGCCAAGATTGTGGGTGCAACCTTCTCCAACCAGGCCGGTGTCATCGGTGCCGCCGATTTAGCTCGCGAATCTCTTCGGTAAGCTCTTAGGTAACGACTGGAGATTTCATGGCCTATTTCTTGATAAAGAACTTTGTTCTTGGCCCAATTCTGAAGATCCTGTTCCGACCTTGGATTAGAGGCGCTGAGAACATACCTAAGCAGGGTGGAGCGATACTTGCTTCAAACCACTTATCGTTTGTTGACTCAATTTTTCTGCCACTCAAAATTCGTCGCCCAGTTACATTTTTGGCCAAAAGCGACTACTTCACAGGCAAAGGGGTCAAGGGCGCACTTATTCGTTGGTTCTTCAAGGCAACCGGCCAGCTTCCAATCGACCGCTCTGGAGGCAAGGCCTCAGAGGATTCGTTGAACACAGGTCTTGGCGTTTTGGAGCGTGGATTGCTTCTGGGTATCTACCCCGAGGGCACAAGGTCTCCAACGGCAAAGCTCTACCGCGGCAGAACCGGAATTGCCAGGATGGCTCTCGAGGCTGGGGTTCCAGTAGTGCCAGTTGCAATGATTGACACCGAGAAGGTGCAGCCCATTGGTTCGAAGTATCCGAAAATTCACCGGGTGGGCGTTGTAATCGGGGAGCCGTTAGACTTTTCTAGGTTCGCTGGCATGGAGGGCGACCGCGCGGTATTGAGGGCTGTAACCGATCAAATTGTTTACAGCATTCACCGATTATCAAACCAGAACTACGAAGATGTATATGCTTCGTCGGTGAGAAACAGACTTGCACGACAAGAATAGGAAAAAGTGGACCAGTTCGGATTAGATAACTACCTCAAGCTTGAGGCGAAACAGCAACCCACATGGGACAACGAGATTCTTCTTGGCGAAGTCAAAAAGGACTTAGCGACGCAGCCACCACTGGTTTTTGCAGGCGAGGTTGACTCGCTGCGAGATCGAATTTCGGCGGCTAGCCGCGGTGAGGCTTTCGTTTTGCAAGGTGGTGACTGCGCCGAGACCTTCGCAGATGCAACCGCCGATCGCATTAGAAATCGAATCAAGACCGTGCTTCAGATGGCAGTCGTGTTGATGTATGGGTCGTCGTTGCCGGTAGTGAAGATGGGTCGAATGGCTGGGCAGTTTGCCAAGCCAAGGTCATCTGACACTGAAACCAGGGGAGAGGTTACTCTTCCGGCATACCGGGGCGATGCAGTCAACGGCTACGATTTCACACCAGAATCCAGGGTGAATGATCCTTACCGCCTGATGCAGGCTTACAACACTTCGGCCAGCACTTTGAATCTGATTAGAGCATTCACAACCGGTGGCTTTGCCGACCTAAGAGAAGTGCACCTTTGGAACAAGGGGTTCACTGATAATCCTGCAAACAAGCGCTACGAGAGCATCGCGCAGGACATCGACCGCGCAATGCGCTTCATGGATGCCTGTGGGATTGATGCCAACGAATTGAAATCAACTGAGTTTTTCGTTTCTCACGAAGGGCTTCTGTTCGACTACGAACGTCCGCTGACCAGGCTTGATTCCAGATCAGGTGAGCCATACGCGACTAGCGGGCACTTCATCTGGATCGGTGAGCGAACCCGTCAGCTGGAAGGTGCTCACGTTGATTACTTCTCGAGAGTCAGAAACCCGCTAGGTGTGAAGCTAGGGCCTACAACCTCGAAAGAGGATGTTTTGAATCTAATTGACAAGCTTGACCCGAACCGTGAGCCCGGGAGACTTACCTTCATCTCTCGCATGGGAGCAGGAAAGATTCGCAACGAGCTGCCAAGGTTGATTGAAGCTGCTGAAGAATCTGGCGCAACTCCACTTTGGATTACCGACCCAATGCACGGAAACGGCATCACGACTGCAAACGGCTATAAGTCAAGGCGCTTCGATGATGTGATGGACGAAGTGATGGGCTTTTTCGAGGTGCACCGTTCGATGGGGACCCACCCCGGCGGACTTCACGTCGAACTCACGGGTGACGATGTCGCCGAGTGCCTGGGTGGCTCGGAGCATATCGACGAGGCAACGCTCGCAGAGCGTTACGAGTCGGTTTGCGACCCAAGACTGAATCACATGCAGTCGCTTGAGCTTGCGTTTTTGGTCGCTGAACAGCTTGTTGAGACCGGCAGGAAATAGCGTGATCGAAGATAAGGTTTCTACCTGGCTCTCAATCGAACAGGTAGCGGAACTGCTTGAGATTTCTCCTGGGAAAGTCCGCAGGCTCGTGGAAGAGAAGTACCTATTTTCGCACCGCGTAAACAAAGAGCCAATGATTCCTGCCGACCTTATTGTCGACGGCGAACCGCTTAGCAGTATTCATGGCACGTTGGTCTTGCTGTCAGACCTTGGAATGAGCGATGAGGAAGCGATTGCTTGGCTCTACGAAGTGAATCCAGAATTGGGAACAGAGCCGATGACGTCACTCCTTGCCGGGCACAAGGCTCCGGTTCGGCGGGCAGCCCAAGGGCTTGGGTAGCAGTTTTATTTCGCTCGATTGATTACTTGATCCGCTAGCGCGGCAAGCGCATTTCTACCCTGATCTGAAATCTCAAGAGACGCTAGGGCTTCGACCGAACGCAGAGAGTGTTCTGAGATAAGGCGTTCTGTTTTTTCTAGAGCCTTCGAATCGGTGATTGTTGCCCTCATAAATTCAAGCTGATCATCGTCAATCTCCCCAGAGGTCAACAGCTCTTCAAAAATTCTGGCAACAGAGGCTGGCAGTGTCTCAAGCGCCAGAGCAATCAACACCGTGCGTTTGCCTTCACGCAGGTCATCTCCAGCTGGCTTCCCAGTAACTTCTGGGTCTCCAAACACTCCGAGCACATCATCTCGAAGCTGGAACGCCATGCCAAGCGGTATGCCAAATTCACTTAGAGAGGTCAGGGACTTGCCCGTTGCTCCAGAGAGAGCTGCTCCAATCAAAAGCGGTGCCTCGAGGCTATATTTAGCGGTTTTATAAAGCATGATGCGATTGGCACGGGCAACCGCAGCACCGTCAGTTCTTGTTGGTGCAGCGTTTTCCTCGAGCACGTCTAGGTATTGGCCGGCCATCACTTCGAATCGCATTTTCCCAAACTCAGTTCTGCAGTTTGATTCAGCCTCCTCGTTAGGGGCGTGCAGCAATGCCTCACCAAAAATTTCAGAACTCCAAGCCAGCATCAGGTCACCGACCAGAACCGATCCGGCAACACCAAATCTTTCCGGGGACCCTACGTAACGGTGCTGAATGTGGAGATCCTCAAATCTTTTGTGAATCGAAGGGGAACCTCTTCTAGTGTCACTTTGATCTAGGAGGTCATCGTGAACTAGTGCAGCGGCGTGAAACATTTCAAGAGCTGCAGCAACGCCAACAATCGGTGAGTCGATCGTTAGCTCAGCAGCGTCAGGGGAGTCTTCAAGGTTTGAAACGTAAGACCAGTAGCAAAACAGTGCCCGAAATCTTTTTCCTCCGGAGAGCAGTGACTGAGTGAAGTCAATAAGCGGTAGCAGGTCATCCGCGATGCTTGATAGCTCTTCGCGTTTTTCATCACAAAACGCATCTAGTTTGGTCTGAACGAGGTCCAGTAATAAATCTTGTGCCACGTGGGATAGCTTAGCGCTCGATAGTTGTTTACACTTAGTAGAGGGACAGGAGAACAAACATGGCACTATCAGAGCGAGAGCAAAAGCTTCTCGAGGAGATGGAGCGCAACCTTATTGAGCAGGATGCAAGTTTTGCTAATCGAGTTCGTGAAGTCGGATCCACCAACAAGAACGCCAGGAAACTGGTCTTGGGCGTGCTCACAATGCTTGTCGGCCTTGGTTTGTTGGTTGTAGCGGTTGTTCTTCAGGTGGCATTCTTCGGAGTAGTTGCTTTCTTGGTAATGGTGATTGGCTTAGTGCTTGCGACCAGCAACTTCCAGCTGCCCGGTGTCTCTAAAGCTCCGAAATCAAGAAGCGGACAATCATTCTTTGAAGACCGCTGGAACCAAAGATTCGATAACGACTAACTTTTTTTGTGGACTTAACCCCGCCTCGGCGGGGTTTTTCTTTTTAAGAACTTTTAAGAAATTTCCCAAAAAAAGCTTGCAAAAGGAAGCTAAGTGGAGGAAAGTGGAGTAAAGTGGAGTATATCTAGCAGCGAAAGGGGTGCTCATGCTTCTAGGCACGCATACCCCAAAGCTCGATGAAAAGGGCCGATTGATACTGCCCGCAAAGTTTCGTGCAGAGCTAGAGCAGGGTGTCGTGATAACCCGTGGCCAGGAACGCTGCCTTTACATCTTCTCCGCCGCTGAATTCCAAGCAACCCACGAGAAGATTCGTCAAGCTCCTGTGACCTCTGCTGAAGCCAGGCGCTACCTCCGTATTTTTCTCTCGGGTGCCAGCGATGAGACCCCGGATAAGCAGGGCAGAGTCCTGTTGCCACAGCTTCTTCGGGAGTATGCAGACCTAACCCGAGAGCTTGTCATCATCGGCGTAGGGTCACGAGCAGAAATTTGGGATGCCAAGGCTTGGCAGTCATACCTCGATACAAATGAAGAGAGCTTTGCGACACAGGCTGAGGAGGTGATTCCCGGACTGTTCTAACTCCTGCACTTTGGTCCTTGGCCGTACCGGCTCGCTTCCCCTGAGTCGGACCTACGAAAAACCAAGCTCGTAGACGGACAAGGATCCAGGTGCAGGAATTGGTCTCCGTTTTTCATCATGACTCAAAAAATCTCAGAACTGCACAGACCCGTAATGCTTCAGCGCTGCATGGAGTTACTGAAGCCTGCAGTCATTGCCCCCAACGCAGTGGTCATTGACTGCACTCTTGGGCTAGGTGGCCACACAGAGGCACTCCTGGATGAGCACCCGGAGCTAACTGTTATTGGAATTGACCGCGACCCAAACGCGCTCAAGCTTGCATCTAAAAGACTTGAGCGTTTTGGTGGCAGGTTTATCCCTGCCGAGGCCACTTATGACCAAATAGAACAGGTCATGGCGGATAGCGAAATCAAAGCTGTTCAGGGCGTTCTGATGGACCTGGGTGTCAGCTCAATGCAACTGGACGAGATCGACAGGGGCTTTGCTTACGCCAAGGACGCTCCTTTGGACATGCGCATGAACCAAGATTTTGGACCAACAGCAGCCGAGCTTTTGGCACGTTTGAGTGAAAAAGAACTTGCTGCCATTTTTAAGAACTTTGGTGAAGAGCGTCATGCGGGGCTGGCTGCAAAGAAAATCGTTGAGGCCAGAAAGACAAACGCTATGTCAACCAGTGGCCAGTTGAATAAATTGATTTCGAGCGTCATTCCAGCCGCTCCAGGAAAAACCTCTGGGCACCCCGCTAAACGCATCTATCAGGCGCTGAGGATTGCAGTGAACGATGAACTTGGTGGCCTGGAAAGAGCATTGCCGCAGGCCATTGATGCCTTGGCGACCGGTGGGCGCTTGGTTGTGATGTCTTATCACTCTCTTGAGGACGGCATAGTCAAGCGCGCCCTGCAAGAAGCTGCCGTGTCATCAACTCCCATTGAGATGCCAATGCAATTGCCCGGAACCTCACCAAAGCTTTCCGTGCTGACGCGCGGCGTCGAGCGCGCCACTGAATTAGAACTTTCTCAAAACCCAAGAGCTGCCTCCGCAAGGTTGCGGGCAGCAGAAAAACTGGAGATCTACTGATGAGCGTTTTTATGGTCACCGAAGAGGACGCAAAGCGGCTAAAGCCAAGCCTTACAGCAGGACTTATCTTTTTGTTGGGCATCGCGGGTGTGCTGATTGGTCAATTGGCCATCAACATGGCTCTAACCCACGATGCCTATGAGCTTCGGGCACTAAAGATTGAGAAGCGCGAACTGGCTACTGAAGTGCAGATAATCCAGGAGGAAGTTTCGTCGCTGTCATCTCCACAAAACTTGGCTGATGCTGCCAACCAACTCGGCATGGTGGCAAACCCTGCCTCGGTCTTGATTGATATTGAGAGTGACAGAATTTACGGGAAGCCAACACCTGCCAGAGCCGAGAGCAGTCAAGTAGCAGCTGCCAACTTGATCGCAAATTCAGCTCTAGGAACAGTGTCCGACTTTTCAATGGCAACAGTTGCATTCGGAGAGCTGGAAGTGAGTGTTGAAAACGTAGATCCCACCGATTCTGGCTTAGTTTTACGTACAGGATTGATACCTGCGTCTCCGACCAGATAGGCAAACAAAAATGGGAACTCACGCCAAGCTAAATCGCCGATTGGGCGCTTTTGCTGTGGTGCTGTTTTTGATGGTCGGTGTTCTAAGTGTTCGGTTGGTTGACTTTCAGGTGGTAAAGGCTGACGAAATTCAGGAGCAATCGCTCAAGAGCCGCTCTCAAACCGAAACGCTTCAAGCTCTTCGCGGTGACATCTTGGATGCCTCCGGCCAGGTTTTGGCTAAAACCGTATTTCGCTATGACATCAATGCCGCACCTAAAAACGTCGGTCCAGTTTTTCAAACTATCGATGGGGTTAGAACTGAGCGCTCGGTCGAAGACATCGCAATGGAGCTGTCTCAGCTTCTTGGGGTTGAATACGGTGAACTGATTTTGAAGCTAGATGGTGACTCCGAGTATTCAAGCTTGGCCAAAAAAGTCAAGGCGGAAACCTACAACGCGATAAAAGACATGGGAGTGCCTTGGATCTTCACCGATCAGTTTGAAGACAGGCTATATCCGATGGGTGCGGTTGCTGGAAATGTGATCGGATTTGTCGGTAGCGATGGTACTCCGCTAGCTGGTCTCGAGCGCCAATACAATACTTGCCTGGCTGGTGTGGACGGTCAAAGAAGCTTTGAACGCAGTGCTGAGGGGCTCCCGATACCTACCTCGAACCAAACTACTCAGCCCACCCAAGACGGCGGATCATTAAACCTGACCATCGACGCCAACTTGCAATTTTTTGCCCAGCAGGTTCTCGCCGATACTGTCCAGGAGCTCTCTGCGCAGTGGGCATCGGCGATTGTAATCGAAGTTGAAACCGGCAAAATCTTGGCCGCTGCAGAGGCCCCAACTGTTGACCCGAATGATCCGGCTGCATCGGCTGCCGAGGACCGCGGAGCCAGAATTTTCCAGGCGGCATTTGAACCGGGCAGCATTATGAAGGCCCTCACCTCCGCAGTAGTGCTCGACACCGGGACCGCTAGCGAATATACGACCGTTAGCGCTCCCGACCGATTGAATTTGGACTTTGACAATGAATACATCAAAGACAGCTTCGACCACGAGGACTATACCCTCAGCCTCGCTGGAGTGTTGAGGTATTCCTCGAATACTGGAATGACGAATTTTGCCAGTCAAATAGACAGAAACACTCGCTATAGCTATCTGAAAAAGTACGGATTTGGTTCCGTCAGTCCGCTGCGCTTCGAGGGTGAAAGTTCCGGAATCCTGCACCCAGCATCGGAGTGGGATGAGATGACAAACCTCGTGACAACTTTCGGGCAGGGCGTCTCCGTCACCAGCCTGCAAATGGGCTTTGCCTACCAGGCCATTGCCAATGGGGGAGTGCGGCTTGACCCGAGGTTGGTCGAAAACTGCATGGACGAAGATGGCAGCATCGCTTATCTACCAGAGCAAGCCTCCACCAGAGTTGTTTCTGAGGTCAACGCTGACCTCAATCTTGAGTTAATGGAAAAGGTTGTCGAATTTGGTGGGGTTGGAAAAACCGCGGCCATTCCGGGTTACCGAGTCGCCGGAAAGACAGGCACTGCTCAGCTCAAGGACGGTTCTGGCTACGGCAGTGAGTACGCAATTTCTTTCTACGGCGTTGCTCCTGCCGAGAATCCTAAGTTCGTCGTGGGTGTCACTATCTACCGCCCCGAGGGCGTATCGAACTCGGCAAAGGCGACTCCTCCGTTCAAGGCGATCATGCAACAGGCTCTGAAGCACTACAGAATTCCCCCCTCGACAACTGAATCAAGGGACATTCCTTCGGATAAGTTCGGCAAAGTCGATGTCAACGATTGATGCCCTTGCCAAGCATTTCAACCTAGAGGTCATTGGCTCAGCTGGCACCGAAGTCACCTCGGTCGCAATAACAACCGATCACGCGACCCCGGGAAGCCTTTTCATTGCCGTTCAGGGCGCCAATAGCCACGGCCTTGACCATCTCGATAGTGCCATTGCAAACGGTGCTGTGGCTGTGCTTAGCGATAGGCCCTCTAGCACCCAACTACCTCAGCTGATTCACTCAAATCCCAGGCAGATAGCCGGGGAGCTCTCAGCAATGGTTTTTGGTACCAAAGACCTTGACCTTAAGGTGTTTGGCGTTACTGGAACCAACGGCAAGACCTCTACTGCCATTTACCTGCACCGGCTGCTGGAGCAGCTAGGGATCCCATCCGGATTGTCTTCCTCAGCTCTTTCGCTGGTGGCGGGTGAAGCTGTTTCCGGTGACCTAACAACACCCGAGGCACCCAGGCTCCACTGGTTACTCAGAGAGATGGCAAGAAACGGCGCGAAAGCAGCGGTTATTGAGGTTTCTGCTCAGGCGCTGGTTCGCAATCGGGTGGACGGGGTGCTGTTTGACGTTGCTGGCTTTACCAACCTTTCCCGTGACCACCTGGATGACTTTGATTCAATGCAGGATTACCTGAGGGCTAAATCAAGACTCTTCACAAGCCGGTTTTCCAAGCGCTCAGTAATTTGTTGTGAGGATGAATTCGGCGAGGAAATGCTGAAGCTGGTTGAATCCAAAGCTGTGGGGATAGGTAAAGGCCTTGACTACCAGGCCGAAGAGGTGAACGGCGGCCTTTTGGTGCGGGGTAAAACTACTCTCAGCGCGAGTTCAGAATTGGGGCCCTTGATGGCTAAAAATCTGAGCTTGGCAGTGGTGATGCTTCTCGAAGCCGGTTTTGAGGCTGAAAAGATAGCCTCAGCGGTTGAAGCAGCGGACCTATCTGTTCCAGGCAGGCTTCAGCAAGTCGCTGGGTCAGCATCTGCAGTTTTCATTGACTATGCCCACACACCTGCAGCCGTAGCCGCAGCATGTCAAGAAGTGAGCCGGCGTTACCCCAAGTTCACGTTGGTGCTGAGCGCCTCGGGGGACAGAGATCCAGGCAAAAGGCTAGAAATGGGCATGGCTGGAGGGAGCCTTGCCTACAGGGTTGTCGTCACTGATCAGCATCCTCGGTCTGAAGATCCAGCTTTAATCCGAAGCGCAGTGTTAGAAGGCGTGCTAAACAGCCTGCCAATCGACAGGGTTTTTGAGGTGCCCAACCCTGCCGAGGCGATAGTCAAGGCACTAGATCTGACTGAGCGCGGTGAGGCAATCCTCTGGTGTGGGCCAGGTCACCTAAAGTATCGCGAGGTGAAGGGTGTAAAAATCCCCTTCGATGCCGTTGAAGCCACGAAAGCAGCGCTGAAGATTTGATTGAGATGACCCTTGCCGAGATCGCAACCGCCGTTGATGGCGAACTTGTGAAAGGTTCCCCCGAAGCTGTAACCTCGGGGATTTCGACCACTGACTCAAGGCAACTTGTCCAGGATGGAATCTTCTTTGCCAAAATTGGTAAAGACGATGATGGGCACCAGTACTTAGCTGAAGCGCTTGCCAAGGGCGCCAGTCTCGCAGTTGTTTCAAGCGCTGATGTTGATCTTTCATTGCCACAAATAGTTGTGAAGGACACCGTTGTTGCTCTGTCCCTACTCGCAAAGCACGTGCTGGAGGCGATTCGAACTGCGGGGGAGCTTACCGTGATTGGAATTACCGGCAGCAACGGCAAGACTTCTACAAAAAACATGCTGAGGGACATTCTTGGCAAGGTGGGCCCGACGGTTGCACCCCAGGGGTCTTATAACAACCTCGTAGGGTTGCCTACGACCGTTTTGATAGCAGATTACGACACGAAGTTTTTGGTTTTGGAGTATGGCGCTGCAGGCCGTGGCTCGATAGCAAAACTTGCTGAGTGGACCAAGCCCGAAGTTTCAACGGTTCTAAAGGTCGGGCTTGCCCATGCCGGTGTATCCGGGGGCATCGAAGAGACTGCGCTGATTAAGGCCGAGCTTGTGGAGCATACGACCAAACACGTGGTGCTGAATTTTGACGATCCGATCGTTAGAGACTTTCGACCAATTGAGGGCGTAAAAGTCTCCGGGTTCGGGTTTGACGGTGAAGCCAGTACCAGAATTATTGGAACCGAGATTGGCCTTTCTGGCACCGATGCCAGGTTCAATCTCTCTTCCGGTGTCGACAGGACATTGAAGCTCAAAATTCTCGGTGAGCACCAGGCGTTGAATGCAGCCGCTGCGCTAGAAATATGCTCCGTGCTGGGTATCGAGGGCTCTGTTTGCTTTGACGCTCTTGAAGGCATGGAATTTGCAGAGCGTTGGAGAATGCAGCTGCTTGAGAGTGAGGCGGGTTTCAGTGTCATCAATGACGCCTATAACGCCTCACCGGATTCGATGAGGGCTGCCCTGCAGACACTTGCCGTCATTGGAAGATCCGGGCACAGAACAATTGCAGTGCTTGGCTACATGGCCGAACTTGGCGAGATTTCTGATCAGGAGCACCAGAGCATTGGGTTGTTGGTTGTGCGCTACAACATAGACAAGCTATTTGTGGTCGGCCACGACGCCAAATTGATTCACATGTCTGCAACAGCGGAGGGCAGCTGGGATGGTGAATCTCAGTTCTTCGGCTCTGCCGACGAGGCTTTCACGAAAATTAGTGAAATGCTAAGCCCAAATGATGTGGTGCTAGTGAAGGCCAGCAACGCATCTGGTCTTAGGTTCTTGGGAGATAAATTGGCAGGTGTTGCATGAGAGCACTATTAGCCGCCGGCGGCATTTCGCTGTTTATTTCACTTTTTGCAACCCCCGCATTCATTGCACTGTTTAAGTCCCTGAACTGGGGTCAATTCATTCGCGACGATGGGCCTCAGGCCCATCACACCAAACGTGGCACCCCAACAATGGGTGGCATTGTGATTCTGTCTGCCGCGGTGGTTGGCTACTTTTCGGCAAAGTTCATAAACGGAGAAACGCCCTCTGCATCTGCGCTGCTGGTTATTTTCATGATGCTTGGGCTCGGTTTGGTCGGTTTCATCGATGATTTCCTAAAGGTTAGAAACCAACGGAGCTTGGGTCTCGGTGGTTGGGCAAAAATCGCCGGCCAAGGAGTAGTGGCAATAGTCTTTGCCGTGTTGGCATTGCAGATGCCAGACGATCGTGGTCTAACACCGGCGTCAACCTCAATCTCGCTGTTTAGAGACCTGCCCTTGGACTTGTTTTTCTGGGGCAGTTTCATCGGGATGGGTCTTTTTATCGCATGGGTTTACCTGTTGGTCGCGTCGGCTTCCAACGGCGTGAACATTGCTGATGGGCTTGACGGTCTGGCCTCTGGGTCACTTGTGATTTCAATTGGAGCATACGTTGTAATCGGTTTTTGGCAGTTTAACCAGAGCTGTGCGACGGTTACCGAAAATCTAACTTCTTGCTACGAGGTTCGGGATCCTCTGGACACGGCTGTGATTGCAACAGCAATAGTCGGAGCTTGTCTTGGATTCCTCTGGTGGAATACTTCCCCCGCCCAGATTTTCATGGGCGACACTGGTTCTTTGGGCCTTGGTGGTGGGCTAGCAGCTCTGGCAATCGTTTCAAGAACCGAACTTCTGCTTGTCCTCATCGGAGGGCTATTTGTGATTGTGACCGGGTCCGTTGTGATTCAGCGTCTCTTTTTCAAGGCATCCAGAAAAATCACGGGCGTCGGCAAGCGAGTCTTTTTGATGTCACCTCTTCACCACCACTTCGAGCTAAAGGGGTGGGCTGAAATAACAATCGTTGTAAGGTTCTGGATCATCGGAGCACTGTGTGCCGTTGCCGGAGTGGGCTTGTTCTATGTCGAATGGATCTACGGCATATGACAATCCCAGAGTCTTGGCATGGCAACTGGGCAGGATTGAATGCCCTGGTGCTAGGACTTGGCAAATCCGGCTTTTCAGTGGTTGACACATTGGTGGAACTGGGTGTGAATACTGCGGCTGTTGGAGATAGTGCCAGTGAAGAGCTGGTTGACCTATGTGAGCTGATTGGGTCAAAGTTTTACGCTTCATCAAAACCGGCTGTCTTAGAGCAAATAGGTTTCAAGCCTGACTTTGCAGTCGTGTCACCGGGGTTTAGCCCAGCACACCCATTGGTGGTGGAGCTGGAACGAATTGGTATTCCGCTAATGGGTGATATTGACCTTGCCTGGAGACTAAACGACAAAAACCACAAAAAGCCAGAATGGATCCTAATAACCGGAACCAATGGCAAAACAACGACAAGCGAACTAACGAGCAAAATTCTTTCCACAGCAGGTCACAGTGTTATAGCCTGCGGCAACATTGGAACACCAATTCTCGACGTGGTCAGGGACCCCGTTGAATACGATTTCCTGGTTGTGGAAATCTCGAGTTTTCAGCTTCATTACCTGGGCGAAATCGCTCCGGTTGTTAGTGCGTATTTGAACATTGCCGAAGACCACATTGACTGGCACGGCAGTTTCTTGCAATACGCCACGGACAAGGCCAAGGTTTTTCAAGGAACTAAATCAGCCATCATTTTCAACGAACAGGACCAACAGACTCTAAAGGCCGCAAGGTCGGCCGAGGTGCAAGAGGGTTGCCGAGCGGTGAGTTTCAGTCTTTTTGCACCGCAAGTTTCTTCCGTCGGATACATAGAAGACCTTTTGGTAGATAGGGCATTTCTTGATGACCGAGGAAACCAAGCGCTGGAGCTTGGTGAACTAGGCGATATTTCACAAATTTCCGCACTGTCCAGTCAGTTGTTGGCAAACTGCGCAGCAGCAGCGACAATCGCCAGAGCTCTGGGTGTTGAACCTGTCGACATCAAACAAGCATTGATTGACTTCAAACTTCCGCCTCATCGCAATCAGTTTGTTGCAGAAATCGGCGGAGTTGGGTTTATCAATGATTCCAAGGCAACCAATGCCCACGCCGCCAAAGGTTCCTTAGAAGCCCTAGATTCCGTGGTTTGGATTCTAGGTGGACTCCTAAAGGGTGTTGACCCTGAGCCCTTGATAGTGGCCAACGCCGCAAAGATAAGGGCCGCAGTGTTGTTGGGTTTAGATACCAGCGAACTTGCCGATCTTTTTGCAAAGCACTTACCCGATGTTCCGGCAGTTGTCTGCGGTCAGAAGTTTCCGATGCGGGATGCTGTTGATTTGGCGCTCACGTTATCAGAGCCTGGCGACACGGTTTTGTTGGCGCCGATGGCGGCCTCCATGGATCAGTTTGTTGACTACGCTGACCGCGGGGACCAATTCATTGCCGAGGTGAAAAAGTTGGAGGCAAAGTGAGCGCAACAAAACAGCCAACGCGCCATACGTTCCGAGCGCAATCAAAGCCCTACTATTTTTTGCTCGCAACCACAGTTTTGACCGTTCTGGTCGGGCTGGTGATGGTTGCCAGCGCGTCTTCGGTGGACAGCTTTAAGGAAACCGCTAATGCTGGAAGCACAGTTTTTAGGCAGGGTGGGTTTGCAATAATCGGCATAATTTTCCTGGCAATCATTGCTTTTCTGCCGGTGCAGTTCATGCGCAGAACAGGTCTCATCGCACTTTATGTGACACTAGGCCTGCAAGTTTTGACCGTGTTTTTTGGAATTGAAATCAATGGAAACCGAAATTGGTTGGACATAGGCTTCACCAGCATCCAGCCGTCTGAGTTTCTCAAGCTCGGCTTGATTCTGGCTTTTGCACACCAGCTTTCAAAGCTCACCGACGATCCATACAAAAACCGGCAGATTTGGCTTTGGCTTGGTGGCTATTCTTTGGTCGCCTTGGTTCTGGTAGTGCTAATGGGTAAAGACATGGGCACCGGAGTTGTGATGGCGGTATTGCTTCTCGGGATGTTCTTGATTGCCGGGCTGCCATGGTCATATTTCTTCAGTGTCTGCTTGCTTGGGGTTTTGGCGATGGTTGCACTGGTCATCCAGTCACCCTCGAGACTGGTTCGTTTTGAAGCCTGGCTCAATCCGTCAGCTGCTGACCCCATGGGCGTGAATTGGCAGTATCAGCATGGGACATGGGCGCTTGCCTCCGGAGGTATCTCAGGCACTGGACTTGGTCGTTCAAAACTGAAATGGAGTTGGATTCCGGAGGTTGAGAACGACTTCATCTTCGCGGTAATTGGCGAAGAGCTTGGGCTGTTCGGTGCTTTGTTTGTGATTGCGCTGTTCTTGGCAATCGGGTTGGCGATGTTCACCATTGCAAAGAGCCAAACGAGCCTTTTTTCAAGAAACTTGGTCGTTGGGGTGATGCTGTGGATTGTGATGCAGGCGATGATCAATATCTCGGTCGTGCTGGGGCTGCTTCCGGTTCTGGGTGTACCACTGCCGTTGATTTCTGCGGGAGGTTCGTCTTTGATTTCCACGCTGGCAGCCATTGGTGTGGTTTTGGCTGTCGAGCGCGATCGAATGGCCAATTCAGGACGGTCTAGAAGTTGAGCACATTCCTTTTGGCTGGCGGTGGCACGGGTGGGCATGTAAACCCTCTGTTGGCGCTTGCTGAAGACCTCAGGAACCAAGAGCATGAGGTAATTGCGCTTGGGACTAAAGAGGGCTTGGAGTCCAGACTGGTGCCAAATAGGGGCTTTGAGCTTGCAACCATAGCCAAGTTGCCACTGCCAAGAAAAATCTCACTGTCGATGTTTACCTATCCTTTTCGTTTGGTGATCTCCTCCCTGAAGGTCGCGAGACTAATAAGGTCCAGAAAGGTGTCCTGTGTTATCGGGTTTGGTGGCTACGCTTCCGCCCCCGCTTATCTGGCCGCCTGGTTGACCAGAACCCCCTTAGTAGTCCATGAGGCCAATGCAATAGCCGGTTTTGCCAACAAGTTGGGCGCCCGCCTAACAAAATTTGTCGCCGTGACTTTTCCAAACACAAATCTACGAAATGCTGTTTTGACAGGCATGCCCATCCGCAAAGAAATTGTCACCTCGGCATTCGGCTATGACAAACAGCAAGCCAGGGTTGAAATGGGGCTGGACCCGATGCTGCCGACGCTCTTAGTCACAGGAGGCTCCCTTGGAGCTAAGACCATCAACGAAACAATCTTGTCGAGCCTGGATCAGCTGATTGCAGCAGGCGTTCAGGTGCTGCACATCGTTGGTGAAGCTGCTGGGCTGGATGCACATTCGAAGCCCGGTTATGTTCGCATGTCGTATTGCAACGCGATGGATGTGGCAATTGCAGCCAGCGACTTTGCGGTTGCCAGAGCGGGTTCATCGACGGTTTCCGAGTTTGCGGCCTGCGGTCTGCCGGCGCTGTATGTGCCATATCCAGTTGGCAATGGAGAGCAGCGTCTAAACGCTGCGTCACTGGTTGAAAAGGGTGGTGGGTTTATTGTGGACAATGCCGATTTCACCCCCTCTTTCATTCTGCAGAAACTAATTCCGGTGCTGTCTAAAAAAACAGAGCTGGCCAAAATGTCTGCGGCGGCGAAGGACCAGTCAATTGTGAATGCGACAGAGCGTCTTGGGCATTTGGTTACAAAAGCGGTGAATACTGGTACTCGTGATTAAGCCAGATTTCAGCCAGGCCATTCCGGCAGAGTTGGGTAACTGCCATTTCATCGGCATCGGTGGCTCTGGAATGTCAGGCATCGCAAGATTGCTCTTCCAAATGGGCCACACGGTGACTGGTTCTGATGTGAGAACTAGTCCGAACGTGGACGCTCTCGCGGCCATGGGGATTGAAATCGCGATAGGCCACGAAGCAAAAAATCTCGGCGATGCGGACACGGTAGTGGTGACTTCAGCGCTCTGGGAGACCAACCCAGAATTGCTTGAAGCGCAGAGCCGGGGCTTGCCAGTTCTGCACCGCTCAGCCCTATTGGCACATTTGGGCTCGGCTGGAGTGCTAATCGCAGTAGCGGGAGCACACGGCAAGACGACTTCAACGGGCATGGTCGTAACTGCACTTAGCAAATTGGGAGCGGATCCCAGCTTTGTAAACGGGGGAGTAATTCAGGAATATCAGGCTTCAAGCGCATTTGGTTCAGGGGAGCATTTCGTTATTGAGGCTGATGAGTCTGACAGCAGTTTTTTGCATTACAAGACCAGCGTCGCTCTGATTACAAACGTTGATCCCGATCACCTTGACCACTTTGGATCCCTTGAGGCCTTTCAGGGTGAGTTCGTAAAATTCGCAAGCGCGGCTTCTGACTTTGTGGCGATCTCGGTAGACGATCCAGGAGCGGCTTCGGTGCTTGCAAAGCTCACCAACAGCAAAATAGTCGGCTTTGGAGAAGCACCAAATGCTGACGTCCGGTTGACAAATATTGATTCCAGCGGACCGAGAGTTAGTTTTTCAGTCTCTTACCTAGGTGCCGAATGCGAGGCCACTTTAAAGATTCCGGGGGAGCACAATGCTCAGAATGCCGCCGGAGCGATTGCGGTTTTGGTGGGCCTGGGCTTTGATTTTGCAGAATCGGTGGTGGCCGTGTCTGAATTTGGAGGGACCGACCGCAGGTTCCAGCTGCATGGCACGAAACGAGGAGTGAGCGTCTATGACGATTTCGCTCATCACCCAACCGAGGTTGCAGCAGCACTCAAGGCCGCCAAGGCCAGCGTTGGAGAAGGTCGAATCATCACGGTTTTTCAGCCGCACCTATTCAGCCGCACAAGAATCTTTCACAGGGAATTTGCCGAGGCTCTGAAGATTGGTGATTTTTCTATAGTTACTTCGATTTACGCGGCCAGAGAAGATCCAGAGCCGGGTGTAACTGCGAACCTGATTACTGACCTTGACTTGGCACAGGAGCAACTACTGCTTGTGCCCGAGTGGGATGACGTTCCAGCAGCGGCCGCGGGCATTGCCCGCGAGGGGGATTTTATAATCACCATGGGCTGCGGGGATATATACAAAATGGTCCCTGCCCTGCTTGAAGCCCTGGAGGCGTAGTTGAAGCGTCCAGAGCGCGAATTGCTAGTTCAGGAAAAGCGACGACTTCGCGGGTCAAAGAGAGCCGTGAAAGCTAAGCGGACAAGGCTTGGGCCATTCGGCATCTGGGGTCGAATCTTGGCAGTATTTGGACCGATTTCATTGACAGCCGCAGTCCTGGCAAGTTTCTTTACGCCCATTCTGGCGGTTGAGCAGATTCAGTTCGTTGGCAATGAGCGAATTTCTGAGGCTGAACTTGAATCCGCACTGGAGCCCCTGTACGACAGGCCAATGACTACCATCAACGACGACGAGGTAGCGGAACTGCTCGGTGACTTTCCGTTGATCGAGACCTTTACGACCCAGGCTGAACCGCCGCACACCTTGCGGGTGAGCATAAGGGAACGTCAGCCGATTCTGATCCTTGTTCGGCAGGGTAAGAACTTTCTTTATGACGCTGCGGGAATTCAAATAGCAGCCACTGATGAAATAACGGACTATCCGTTCGTGATCTTTGAAGGCAATCCCATAGAAAACCCCAAGTATTCCGCGGCTGTTGATCTTTTACTCTCGCTTCCTTTGCAAACCTACAGCCAGGTATTTTCGGTTCAGGTCTCTGAGGCCATGACGGTGAAGCTGGTACTCAGGGAGTCAAACCTTAGCGTGCTATGGGGGTCAACGGACCAGGGGCTATTGAAGTCCGAAGTGCTGGCCTCGCTGCTGGATACCGGCCTGCAAAACGCTGTCGCCGTGGACGTCAGCTCACCAAACGCACCGGTAGTGCAGTACCCAAATTCGTAGTGTGAATTTCGTTTGCGACACGCCCAAGCGCTTAGGGTCAATTCGCCCTTCTAAGGCCTAATTTCTAGGCGCAAATCGAATACTCGTCGAAAAGTTAAGCCTCAGCCTTAGCTTGAGAGTTTTTCACAAGGAGGCAACCGTGTCACAAACCCCGAACTACCAGGCCGTCATCAAAGTCGTTGGCGTCGGAGGTGGTGGCGTGAACGCGCTAAACCGAATGGTTCAGTCAGGCCTCAGGGGTGTTGAGTTTGTTGCAATCAACACCGACGCTCAGGCGCTCCTGATGAGCGACGCAGATGTCAAGCTGGACATCGGTCGAGACATCACTCGCGGCCTAGGAGCTGGAGCAGACCCAGAGGTTGGAAGACGTGCGGCTGAAGAGCACGAGAGCGAGATTGAGGCAGCCCTGAAGGGTGCCGACATGGTATTCGTGACCGCCGGTGAAGGTGGCGGCACAGGAACCGGTGGAGCACCGGTGGTAGCCAGAATTGCAAAACGTCTCGGTGCCCTCACAGTTGGTGTTGTCACTAGGCCGTTCAACTTCGAGGGCAAGCGCAGGGCCGTGCAAGCCGACGAGGGCATCAGCTCTCTCCGCGAAGAGGTTGACACGCTAATTGTCGTGCCAAACCAGCGCCTGCTCGAGATGGCAAATAAGAAGATTTCTGCTCTGGAAGCGTTTATGACAGCCGACGATGTCTTGAGGGCTGGAGTCCAGGGAATAAGCGATCTGATCGTGGTTCCAGGCTTAATCAACCTTGACTTCAACGACGTGAAGTCGGTCATGCAGGGTGCTGGAAGCGCACTCATGGGCATCGGTACCGCCAAGGGTGAAGACCGAGCAGTCAGAGCGGCAGAGATTGCCGTTTCGTCACCATTGCTTGAGGCCACAATTGAGGGAGCTCACGGAGTGCTGCTACTAGTTCAAGGAGCATCCGACCTAGGTCTGCATGAAATTGATGATGCCGCTCGACTGGTGCAAGAGGCAGTCCACCCGGAGGCGAACATCATCTTTGGAGCAACTATCGAGGACACTCTCGGGGACGAGGTTCGAATCACTGTTATCGCTGCAGGATTTGACGGTGGAGAGCCGAAGTACCGGAAGTTCGAGGCATCAGCTCTGGGCGTAGCTGCATTGGCTGCCGTGTCGGAAACTGCGAACAGCGTTCCAGAAGATGTAAATTCAGCCGCTGACGCTGAGGCCTCTCCTGAAGAGCTGGATGTTCCAAGCTTTGTATCCGAAGAATCTGAGGGCTCCGATGACGCTGACGAGCAGAAGGAAAAAGTGCCAGCACCAGGTTTCTTTGGTGACGATCTGGATTTGCCTGAATTCTTCCGTTGATTTCACTTGAATCTCGATACCTAGAAGTTCTAGAGCGCATCAGCACGGCCGCGAGTGTTTCCGGTCGGACATCGAGTGACATTGAGCTTGTGGTTGTCACAAAGACTCATCCAGCCAGTGTTGTGGCGGAGCTAATGGATCTTGGCCACAGGGCTTTTGGGGAAAACAAAGATCAGGAAGCTAAGCCCAAGGCGCTTGCAGTGGCTGAACTGAGGCCAGAATGGATGGCAAGCTGGCATTTTGTTGGCCAGCTGCAGTCCAATAAAGCCAAGAGCGTTCTTGGCTATGCAAGCACTATTCACTCTTTGGACCGAGGGAGTTTGCTGAAGGAGCTCTCCAAGCAACTCTCAGCGACGTCGTCCAATATCTCTTGCTTTATTGAACTCAACCTAACCGATGACCCAAATCGTGGAGGTGTGGCACCGGAGGCCATGCTGGCGCTGGCTGAAAAAGCCGCAGCTGTGGATGGGCTGAAAGTCCTTGGAGTGATGGCGGTTGCTGGTCTTGATGTGGACCCGAGAGCTGATTTCGAAAGAGCAATGCGCGCCAGCGCCGAGTTGCAAAGTGCGATGCCCGAAGCGATGGCGGTTTCTATGGGTATGAGTGCAGACTACGAGCTTGCCATCGAAATGGGTGCGACACACGTCAGGGTTGGTAGCGCAATTACCGGCCCAAGGGGAAACAACTAATAGTCTTTGACCAACAAACTAGGAGTAAAAATGGGCATCGTTAGTTCGACAATGAATTATTTTGGCTTTGGCAGTTCTGAAACGGCCAAGTCTGAACCGGCCAAGCCAAGGTCAAGTGCTCCTAGGCCCAGAAGGACTGCGGATATGTCTGAAATTGTGACACTGGAACCCAAGACCTACGCCGATGCAAAGGAAGTTGCAGCACACTTCCGCACTGGCATCCCAGTTATTGTCAACATCGGTGACCTGAGTGAAGCAGACTCCAGGCGCATCGTTGATTTCATGCTCGGGCTGAAAGAAGGCCTTGAGGGTCACCTGAGAAGAGTCACCGCCAAGGTGTTTTTGCTAAGCCCGTCTCACGTTTCGGTTTCAGATTCAGATTCCGAACTTGAAGACGTTGACACCGAAGATCTAAATTAGCTAGATGACGATTATTGGCCTGACCCTTTATTGGGTCCTTCAGCTTTTCTTTTACGCAATGATTGTGCGTTTTATCGCTGAACTAGTGATGAGCGTTAATCGGGGTTGGAGGCCAAAGGGCCTACTCTTGCCGATTTTTGATGTCTGCTACACAGTCACAGACCCCCCTCTGAAGGTGCTTAGGCGCTACATACCGCCTCTGCGACTGGGCCCGATAGCCTTGGACCTGGCATGGACCGTCTTGCTGATCGCGGTACTTATCTTGCAGAGCTTTGCGCGTGGGCTCTAACAGCGAATAACATAGGGCGCAAGCGTAAAAAAAATTTAGAAGAGGTTTAGCATGGCGATGTCGCCCGAGGATATTCTCAGTAAACGGTTTTTGACTACCAAATTCCGTGAGGGCTATGACCAGGACGAGGTCGACGACTTCCTAGATGAAGTCGTTCTCGAATTCCGCCGCGTCCTAACCGAGAACCAGGATTTAAAGTCTGACGGCAGCTCCCCAATCGAGGCTTTGTCAAACCCTTCAGAAGCAGCAGCCTTTCCGGTCGCCAGCGACGTTGATGACAGTGGAGCGCTGGAGGGTACCGATTCGTCCAAGAGCATCATTGAACTTGCTCAGAAGCTCCATGAGGATCACGTTCGAGATGGCCAGGTAAAGCGCGACCAGCTGGTCCGTGATGGCCAGGAACAAGCTGCCAGGCTGATTCGTGATGCCGAGGCCGAGTCTCGGGAAATCACCGGAAAACTTGAACTTGAAAAGAAGCAGATCCTAGAAAAAATCGAGGAGCTCAAGCTGTTCGAGTCTGAGTACCGCGAACAGCTTCGTCGCTACATCGAAGATCAGCTGGACACTCTAGATCGAGAAGGTGTTGCGGCACCGGTGATCGAAGTTGCGGATCTGGAAGCTGCCGATGAAGAGGCGGTTCTAAGCGGAGATGGCGAAGCGTCCGAATTGGCTGACCCAGATTCCGAGGGTGCCAAGAACTAGCGGCGGCACCAAGCGAGTACTGCTCTACCTTGGTACCGCGCTGGCCATCATTGCAGTAGATCAGCTGACAAAATTCTGGGCTGAAGCCAACTTGACGGCCCAGTCGGTTCCAGTAATCGGGGAAATTCTTAGGTTTCGTCTGGCTTACAACGATGCGGCAGCCTTTTCGCTTGGAGTGGGCTACACCTGGGTGCTTACTTTGGCTTCGGTGGGAGCGACTACCGCACTACTCATTTACGGCCCACGCGTGAAAACCACTTACTGGGCCTTGATTGCAGGGTTTGTGCTCGGGGGAGCAGTGGGTAACGGAATAGACCGAGTTTTCAGGGGCCCCAGCTTTTTCAATGGTCATGTGGTGGATTTCATCCAGGTCCCCTTCAACTTTCCGATTTTCAATCTGGCGGATAGTTTTCTGGTGATTGGGGTAATTCTCGCGGTCATTCAGGTGTCTCGGGGGGATGAAATTGGTGGCGGGCGTGCAGCCTAAAATGCTTCCGGTGCCGCCAAATATGGCAGGTCTAAGGGCGGACGCTGGAATAGCGAAGATGCTTGGGATGTCGAGGACTCAAATTGCAGAACTGATTCAATCTGGCTCAGTCTTGCAAAACGGACAGCCCATTGGAAAATCTGACAGGCTCATTGAGGAAGCCCTGGTTGAAGTCCACCTGAATGAAGCTAAGGCCGGCATTGAGGTCAGCGCAGAGGATGTTGTGGCTTTGACGATTGTCTTTGAGGACGAACACATAATTGTGATAGACAAGCCCGCTGGCGTTGTTTCCCACCCCTCGCAGGGCTTTGTTGGACCTTCTGTTCCAGGAGTGCTTTTGGCAAGGGGGATTCAGCTCACAACCTCTGGAGCGCAGGAGAGGCAGGGTATTGTTCAGCGACTCGATGTTGGCACCAGTGGACTAATGGTGTTGGCTAAATCGGAATCTGCCTATTCGGTTTTGAAACAGGCATTTCGTGATCGCGTGGTGAAAAAGACCTACCACGCTCTGGTTCAAGGCCATCCTGACCCGTCTTCAGGGACTATAGACACGCCAATTGCTAGAAGTACGAAGCATGACTATAAGTTCACGATTTCTGCTGACGGTAAAGCCGCGGTTACCCACTACGACACCCTGGAGATGCTTCCTGCGGCAGCCCTTGTGAAGGTCGGGCTTGAGACTGGAAGAACTCATCAGATTCGAGTGCATTTCGCTCATTTCAGGCACCCATTAGTGGGTGACCCGCTCTATGGAGCTGATCCAAAGCTGGCACATGCTCTTGATTTGGATAGGCAGTGGCTGCACGCAAAAAAACTAGGTTTTGATCACCCAATTTCAGGAGAATTTGTCGAGTTTGAATCTGATTATCCGGCCGATTTGGAAATCGCCCTCAATCGCCTTCGCGATGTCAACTTTCGCCTCTAACATAGGGGTTCTAAGAAAGGTGGAGTATGTCTGACAAGTCATTCGTTCACCTTCATAATCACTCCGAATACTCGATGCTCGATGGAGCCGCCAGAATCAAGCAATTGGTTGCCAAGGCTGCTGAGATGGAGATGCCCGCGATCGCGATTACCGACCATGGAAATAGCCATGGGGCGTATGAGTTTTGGAAACAGGCAACGGCTCACAATATCAAGCCAATAATCGGCATTGAGGCTTATTTGGCGCCCGGGAGCAGAAAAGACAAGACCAGGGTGCGGTGGGGCGATGGCGGAGGCGACGATGTTTCCGGTGGTGGCGCCTACAGTCACTTGACGATGTGGGCAACCAACAACGATTCGATGCAAAACCTTTTTCGATTATCTTCGGAGGCTTACCTTTCCGGCTATTACTTCAAGCCAAGAATGGATCGTGAGCTACTTTCCCAGTATGGCCAAGGGCTAATAGCTTCGACCGGGTGTCCCGGTGGTGAAGTGCAAACTAGGTTGCGGCTCGGTCAGTACAAAGAGGCACTTGAAACTGCTTCAGAATTTAACGACATCTTTGGCAAGGGAAACTACTTTGTTGAGGTGATGGACCACGGGCTAGAGATCGAAAAACGCGTTCGTGATGACCTACTCAGGCTCGCTAAAGATCTCAATTTGCCGCTGGTTGCAACGAATGACCTGCACTACACGGAAAAAGAAGACTCCGTTGCTCATGACGCCCTACTCTGTGTTCAGGTCGGTTCAAACCTCGACGATCCAAACCGCTTCAAGTTTGAATCTCAGGAGTATTACCTGAAATCAGCCAAGCAGATGCGAGATCTCTTTTCGGAAATACCAGAGGCAGCCGATAACACACTGTTGATTGCAGAGCGAAGCGAAGTAAATTTTGCCAAGCGCGACCTGATGCCTCGCTTCCCTGTTCCGGAGGGTGACACTGAGGCGAATCTTTTTGAACGAGAAGTCTGGGAGGGAATGGATAGGCGGTTCCCGAGTGGTTATTCAGATGACCACAAACGTCAAGCTGCCTACGAAATTGATGTAATCAAGACCATGGGCTTCCCCGGCTATTTTTTGGTGGTCTCTGACTTTATTAGGTGGGCTAGACAGCAAGGCATCAGGGTTGGGCCAGGCAGGGGCTCGGCTGCTGGATCAATCGCGTCTTACGCACTTGGTATTACCGAGCTTGATCCACTCGAGCACGATCTGATCTTCGAGCGCTTCTTGAACCCAGAGCGCCTCTCAATGCCAGATATCGATGTTGACTTCGATGATCGCAGGCGGTCCGAGGTTATTCGGTATGTCACCGAGAAATATGGCGATGACCGCGTGGCTCAGATAGTTACCTTTGGAACCATCAAGGCCAAGCAGGCACTCAAGGACGCGGCAAGGGTAATGGCATTGCCGTATGCGGTTGGCGAAAGACTCACGAAGGCCATGCCGCCGATGGTTCTTGGGCGCGACATAGCTCTTGGAGAATTGGTTGACCCAAAGTCTGAACGTTATTCCGAAGCCGCTGAATTCCGAGAGGTCATTGAAACTGATCCTCAGAGCGATCAGGTGTTCAAGCTGGCTCGAGGGCTGGAATCGCTAAAGAGGCAGTGGGGTGTTCACGCTGCGGGCGTGATCATGTCAGCAGAGCCGTTGATGGATGTGATTCCCATCATGAAGCGCGAAGAAGATGGCGCGATCATTACTCAATTTGATCAACCCCCCTGCGAGGACCTCGGTCTTCTAAAAATGGATTTTTTGGGCCTAAGAAATTTGACAGTTATTGACGATGCCCTAAGCAACATTGTCCAAAACCGCGGCGAGACGGTGGTCTTGGAAGAGCTGGACATGAACCAGGATCAAAATACTTTTGACCTGCTATCCCGCGGAGACACTTTGGGTGTCTTTCAGCTCGACAGCGACAACATGCGTTCGCTGCTGAGGCTTTTGAAGCCATCGGAGTTCGAGCACATTTCAGCCGTTATCGCTCTCTACAGACCAGGCCCAATGGGTATGAACTCTCACACTAACTATGCTCAACGCAAGAATGGGTTGCAAAAGATTGACGGTGTGCACGCTGAGCTCGCAGGGCCCCTGGAGGAGATTCTGGGTCCTACCTATGGCCTGATTGTTTACCAGGAGCAGGTAATGGCTGCAGCCCAGAAAGTGGCGGGGTATTCACTTGGCCAAGCAGACTTGTTGCGACGCGCCATGGGTAAGAAAAAACCTGAAGAGCTAGAAAAACAGTTTGAAATATTTAGCAAAGGAATGAAGGACAACAAGTTTTCTGAAGCTGCGATAACCGCCCTCTGGGACACGCTGCTGCCGTTCGCCGATTACGCCTTCAATAAGGCTCACTCTGCCGGATACGGCGTGCTTTCCTACTGGACTGGATATCTAAAGGCCAACTATCCAGCCGAGTTTATGGCAGCCCTGCTGACCTCAGTGGGGGACTCCAAGGACAAGCTGGCCATTTACTTAAACGAGTGCAGGCGAATGGGTATTCAAGTCTTGCCCCCTGATGTAAATGAATCAATCGGTGTTTTCGCAGCCGTTGGAGAAAGTATTCGTTTTGGCCTTGAGGCAGTCCGAAACGTGGGTCACAACGTTGTCGAATCAATCATTCAAGCTAGAACCGTGGAGCCTTTCAGCAGTTTTGATGACTTCCTCACCCGCGTGGGCCAGCAGGCCGCGACCCGAAGAGTGGTGGAATCTCTAATCAAGGCCGGTGCTTTTGACACGCTAGGCCACACCAGGCGCTCACTGATGGCAGTTTTTGAAGAGGCTATCGAGACTGCAACTGTGAAGCGGAAGCAAACCGCAAACGGTCAGGTCGACTTATTCGGTGGAGTGTTGGACGATGATCCATCCGTAATTCAGGTTCCTGATCTTCCTGAGTGGACCAAGCGCGATCTGTTGGCAAATGAACGGGAGATGCTGGGGCTCTACGTTTCTGATCACCCTCTTGCCGGTCAAGAGTCGCTGCTGATGCGTCACAGCGACATGGGAACGATTGCACTCAAGGAAAGTGACATTCAGGACGGTGAGACGGTCACCCTTGCTGGTTTGATTACCCAGGTCCAGCACAAGGTCGCACGCTCCAGCGGAAACCAATATGGCCAAGTCACTCTTGAGGATTTCTCTGGAGAAATCAACATCATGTTTATGGGAAAAACGTATCTTTCAAATAGGGAATTCCTGATGGCCGACCAAACCGTGTCGGTAAGGGGCAGAATTTCCAGGCGTGACGAAGAAATCATGATTCAGGCTTACTCAATCGATGTGCTGGACTCTGGCCGCGAGGACGGCGGCGTACTCAAGCTCAAGATTATGGAAAACCTTGCGACAAAAGAACGTCTCCTGAAACTTGGAGTGATTCTCGATTCGAATCCAGGTCCCTGCGAGGTACAGGTGAGGCTTGTCGGTGCGACAGACCGTCACTTCATGCTTCCGCAGCGGGTTGCGGTGGGGCATGACCTGTTTGGCGAACTCAAGGCGTTGCTTGGGAGTGACGCGGTCAGTTAGAAGTTGTCCTTGAGCCTAGGACCAACCGTGTGGTAACCACGCTGGAAGTAGATAAGCGGCTCTTTTGACGATCGGTTTTGGTGAGCAGTTTCGGCGCTGAGTACGACGACAGCGTTAGCTTCCACCTCGATCTTGTTGATGACTCTAGCTAGCAAGACGGAGGAAGCCGCTAGGAAAATTGGCGTAGATTCAGGGCCGATTTCAAAATCTTTGCCAGTAAATCGCTGCTCTTTGTCTTCTGCTAGTTTCTGTGCGAGCTCTAAGTTTTCGGCATCAAGCGTGTGAATCGCCATCAGCTTGCCTGGCCTAATGTGTTGATAAGTTGAGGCACCTTGCGCGACGTTTAGCGACACCAGCGGAGGCACAGAGCCTAGTGATGTGACCGAAGAGGCAGTGAAACCGATGGGATTGCCATCACCGTCCGAGGATGTCACGATGGCGATGCCTGTTGCATGATTTCGGAAGATAGTTTTGAGGGCATCGCTGCCGCTCAGGGCGAAGTAGTCGGTTTCAATAGTCATCTCCAGATAAGGTTAGGGCATCAAAAACATTTAGCGGAGCAGTAATTTGCGAAAAATAGAATTTGTGGCGCCTGCCACCTCGGTCCAGGTTGACTCTCAGTTGCCGCGCGCCTTGGCTTCCATTGATTCTGTAAAAGAAGCGGTGTCAAAAATAATTTCCGAGGTTCGAGCCGATTCTATTATTGCCCTGAGGAGGCATGCGCTTACCATTGACGGCCTCGAGGAAGTTCACTTCAGAGTTCCTGCTGCGAAACTAGCCGAGTCTTTAGAGGCGCTGGAGCCTGAATTGCGCCAAGCCATTGAACTATCGATTGAAAGAGTTAGAAAAGTGTCTGAGGCAACTTTGCCTCAAAATGTTTCCGTAGAGGTGACACCGGGTGGATTTGTAGATCAGATCTATGTGCCGGTGGACTCGGTTGGCCTTTATGCCCCGGGTGGCAAAGCTGTTTATCCGTCCAGTGTTGTGATGAATGTTGTCCCGGCTCAGGTTGCCAAAGTGCCAAGAATTGCCGTGACATCGCCAGCACAGGCCGATGGGTTTCCACACGCAACAGTCATGGCAACCTGCGCGCTTTTGGGAGTCGAGGAGGTCTATGCAATTGGGGGAGCTGGAGCTGTCGCAGCATTTGCTTTCGGAATACCTGAACTAGGACTCAATCCTGTTGAGATGGTCACAGGGCCTGGAAATGTTTACGTTGCAGCGGCAAAAAGAGCACTGCGTGACGTGATTGGTATTGACTCAGAGGCAGGCCCCACTGAGATTTTGATATTGGCAGACGAGACAGCGAATGCCAGTTTCATTGCCGCTGACCTCATTTCACAAGCTGAGCACGACGTGAATGCAGCTGCTGTGCTGGTTACTGACTCCAAGGACCTGATTGACGCTGTGGAGGCTGAACTTCAGTCGCAGATTATGACATCAGTGAACAAAGACCGCATCGAAGCCTCATTGGACTCAATCCAATCTGCACTGGTGCTAGTAAGGGATCTTGACACAGGAATTGCAGTCGCAAATGCTTATGCCACCGAGCACCTAGAGATTCAAACCCGCGATCCTCAATTGGTTGCCAAGAGGGTCACAAACGCCGGAGCAATTTTTATTGGTCCGTATTCCCCAGTTAGCTTGGGTGATTACCTAGCAGGTTCAAACCATGTTCTTCCAACGGGTACTCAGGCTAGGTTCAGCTCGGGGCTATCGGTGATGACCTTCTTACGCGCTCAGCAGCAAATCAACTACTCCAAAATTGCTTTATCAGAGACCACCCCAGCACTTGAGGTATTCTCGAAGGCAGAAGGGTTAGACGCCCACGGCCGTGCCGCAACTATTCGGCAAGAGGAGTCCTAATGCATTGTCCATTTTGTCGGAACGCGGACTCAAGAGTCATTGATTCCAGAACCAGTGACGATGGCTCAGCAATCAGGCGCAGGCGTCAGTGCCCAGAATGTCAAAAGCGGTTCACAACCATCGAGACTGCCAGCCTTATGATCACTAAGCGCAGCGGTGTCACTGAACCGTTTTCGAGGGACAAGATTGTCTCGGGTGTTCGCAAGGCCTGCCAGGGCCGTCCGGTGACCGATGCTGATTTAGCTCTTTTAGCCCAACAAGTCGAAGAAGCCCTCCGTGCAACCGGGTCCGCCTCAATCGAGGCCCAGGACATCGGCCTTGCAATTCTTGAACCATTGAGGAACCTTGATCATGTTGCATTTATGAGGTTCGCGAGCGTCTACCAAGCATGGGACTCGTTGGAGGACTTCGAGGCAGCCATCAAGAGCCTGCGAGGCTGATCTTGATTTATCGGTTTCTATTCAGGGTTTTCTTCGTTCGCTTGGACCCGGAATTTGCACACGAACTTGTAGCGGGGGCAATGAAAGTTGCATCGGCGCTCGGTCTACTGAGAGCCAAAAAGACAGCCAACAGTGAAACTGTTATGGGGTTGGAATTCGAAAACACCATCGGCATGGCAGCAGGTTTTGACAAGAACGGAACTCTGATCAGACCCCTGCATGCGTTAGGTTTTGGCCACGTGGAAATTGGAACTGTTACCCCTGTTGGCCAGCCAGGAAACCTAAAACCACGACTGTTTAGGCTCCCCAGAAACTCAAGCTTGATCAATCGGATGGGTTTCAACAACGATGGAGCAGAGGCTGTTGCCGCTCGCGTTGCTGAGCTAAGGGCGAAGTACAAGACTCTTCCCGTAATCGGAATCAACATAGGCAAGAACAAAACCACTTCGGAGCAAAATGCAGTCAACGATTACCGGACTGCAACCAGGGTGCTAGCCCCAGTGGCCGATTATCTTGTGATCAATGTGTCGTCCCCAAATACTCAGGGCCTCCGCGACCTTCAGCGCGTAGCCGCGCTGAGACCCATTCTCGAGGCCGTTCAGTCAGAATCCAGTGAAAAGCCTGTGCTACTAAAAATCGCACCTGATTTGGCAACCGACGAAATTGTGGAAATCCTGCAGTTGGCTGTTGAGTTAGAACTCGCAGGACTTGTGCTGAGCAATACGACGATCTCTCGTGATGGCTTGCTGGATGAAGCAAACCTTCATGAGATAGGTGGACTAAGTGGTCCGCCACTAACAACAAGAGCGCTCGACACTTTAGTGATGGCCAGAAAAATCGTCCCTGCATCAATGGTTTTGATTTCAGTCGGCGGCTTGACCGACAAGGCAGACTTCGATAATCGCATTTCCCTAGGCGCAGACCTTGTTCAGGGCTATACCGGCTTTGTCTACGCTGGCCCGTTATGGGCAAAGCGTTTGACTAAAACCTAGGGTCTTGTCTCTGGGCTTTTGGTTAGTGCTGGGTCGGTAACGATCGAGTCACCGAGAATCTTATCTGCAGCTCTCATCGTCTCGACAGGTATTTCAACACCAGCAGCCGCAATGTTCGACGCGATCTGTTCCGGCTTGGACGCACCCACGATTGCAGCTGCGATGTTTTTGTTTTGCAATACCCATGCGATGGAGAACTGAGCCAGGGTCAAGCCCATCTCGTCGGCCAGTGGTTTCAGCTGCTGGACCTTGGTAAGAGTTTCATCGGACATGAACTTCTCCATGAATCCGCCAATCTCAGAGTTTGCAGCCCTTGAATCGGCCGGCAGTGGCGCTCCTGGCAGGTACTTACCCGTTAGAACTCCCTGAGCCAATGGAGACCAAACTATCTGCGATAGTCCTTGTTTTTCACTCATTGGAACAACTTTTTTCTCAATTACCCTCCAGAGCATTGAGTACTGGGGTTGGTTGGAAATTAGACGGTAGCCCATTTGGCTTGCTAGTTCTTGTCCCGCTTGAATCTGTTCGGCGTTCCACTCTGAAACACCTACGTAGAGAACCTTGCCCATGCGAACAAGGTCTGCGAAGGCCTGCATGGTCTCCTCAAGGGGAGTTTCGTAGTCGAAACGGTGTGCCTGGTAGAGATCAACGTAGTCAGTCTGAAGTCGCCTGAGGGAACCATCGATTGATTCCATGATGTGCTTGCGACTTAGCCCAACGTCATTTGGGCCCTTTTCGGCAACCGGCCAGTAAACCTTGGTCAAAATTTCCAGGCCTTCACGTCGCTGACCTTTCAGCGCGTTTCCCATAACGGTTTCTGCTGCCTGGTTGGCATAGACGTCAGCGGTATCAAAAGTGGTGATTCCACCCTCCAGAGCAGCCCTAACGGTGTCTATAGCCTGCTTGTCTTCTACTTGGGATGCGTGTGTCAACCAGTTCCCGTAGATAATCTCTGAGATTTTGAGTCCTGAATTGCCGAGGTATCTGTGCTGCATCGCTACTCCCTAATTGTTGGTTGATATCTAACTGTCAAGCTTTGTAAATCTTGCGACCTGAGGTTTTGGAATCCTTAGTGAACGCATCTGAATCGACCGCATGGCTCCATACCAAGCGAGACCTTTTTCGATACTTTCTATCCCGAACTTGGCCGCAGTCTTCTTTTTCACGGCCCTTCCAACCAGGAACGAGTCCACAGCAACGATTGCAAAAACGCCCCACATGGCAAACAGGGCAATCAGTTGAATTTCGTATGAATCAATGAAAGTCAGCATGACAACTATGAAGAGCATCGGCAACACAAGCTCACCCGCGGTGAATCTCGCGTCAACGACATCCCTTGCAAATCTGCGCTGCGGACCTTTGTCACGGGCACCTAGGTAGCGTTCTTCGCCGGCCATCATGCCCTGTCTCGCTTTTTGACGTTCAGCGCGGACTTTTTCGTTGTCAACACGCTTGGCTTCTTTGCTCCTGTCGCCAACCAGCGGCCTTTTCCGGGCTAATTCGCGGTCTTTGCGTGAAGGGGTCGGCCGACCCTTGCCTGCTTGCGTTGGCTCTTGCTCTGTCATCTGATCCTCTTGTCTGATTAGGCACTAGATTACTGCCATGGCGTTTCCTTCAGTACCTATGAACCCTAGTTGGGAAGAACCAGCAAGCAAATTCGTTGATTCCCAATTCCCAGCAGCAATTGGCACACTTGGGAAGCTGGTCAAGATTCCGGGCATCGCATGGCCCAGTTTTGACCCTGAGAACCTAGAGCGCTCTGCCAGTGCGGTTGCTGAGGAATTTAGAAAATTGCATTTCTTTGATTTTGTGGACATTCGAAGGTCCTTGAAGCCATCTGGAGACCATGGATCACCGGCCGTTTTGGCCAGGCGCCAGGGTTCACCAGATGCACCGCATGTGCTGCTCTACGCCCATCACGACGTCCAGCCGCCTGGCGACTTTGAACTGTGGGACACCGAGCCTTTTGAGGCAACGCTTGTGGGGGAGAGGTTGTTCGGGAGAGGTGCCTCCGACGACAAAGCCGGAATCATCACCCACCTAACGTCCATAAAGACTCTTATTGCACTTGCTGAAACGGTTAATTTGGGCATCACGGTCTTCATAGAAGGTGAGGAAGAGGCAGGGTCTGAATCATTCCCCGCATTTTTAGCCGATAACGAGTCTGAGTTGGATGCGGACCTAATAGTTGTTGCCGATAGTTCAAACTGGACTGAGGATACGCCCGCTCTGACAACTTCTTTGCGAGGGGCAGTCTCGCAAACCTTCACACTCCACACTCTTGACCACGCCGTTCACTCAGGTATGTATGGTGGGCCGTTGCCAGATGCGGCAACCGCAATGATCAAATTACTTGCGACTCTCAATGATGTTCATGGCAATGTTGCAGTCGAAGGTCTTGTTTCGGATGTTACTGAAGGCCCGGTCATGGATGAGGCGGAGTTTGCGATTGCGGCGGGGCTGCTTCCGGGTGTTCAGCGAATCGGCGACAAGCCAGTAACTCAGCAAATATGGGGAGAGCCTGCAATCACAATCATTGGGATGGACATGCCAACGGTTGACGTGTCATCTAATACTGCGCAGCCATCGATTAGAGCGCGGGTTTCGCTCCGGCTTGCACCAACTCAAGACCCAGAATCCGGGTTGGCCGCCCTAAAGACACATCTTGAGAAGCACGCACCTTTTGGTTCGACAATTGAATTTGGCAGGCATGAGGTTGGTCCAGGATATCTGGCAAAAAACGGGTGGGCCGCACTCCTTGCCCACGAAGCCTTCAGAGCTGCGTGGCCGAATAAAAGCGTGAATATTGGCATCGGTGGGTCGATCCCATTTATTTCGCAGTTTGCAAAGGTTTTTCCGAACGCGGAAATCCTTGTCACTGGAGTTGAAGAGCCGGATTCACGAGCTCATTCTCCGAATGAGTCGCAGCACCTGCCGACCCTGAGGCGGGCAATTCTGGCACAAAGCTTGATTCTGCTAAACGGGAATGACCTTAAGAAATAACTGGTTAAAATAAGTAACGGAGGTTTCAAATGTCACAGGTAACTACTCACGGTGTAAAGCTCACAGATTTTGCAGTCGATAAGGTCCGCTCACTTCTAGAGGCGGAGGGTCGCGACGATCTTCGTCTGAGAGTGTCCGTTCAGCCAGGAGGCTGCTCAGGCTTGATTTATCAGCTTTTCTTTGACGAGCAACTTGAAGAAATTGATGCAGTAGTTGACTTCAACGGTGTTGAGGTCGTAGTTGACCCAATGAGTGTGCCCTACCTAGACGGAGCCTCGATTGATTTTGAGGACACCATCCAAAAACAAGGATTTACTATCGATAATCCAAACGCTGATGGCAGCTGCGCATGTGGAGATTCTTTCAGTTAAACCTTGGGTTTTGAGAGCCCTCGCTGGAACTCATCGGTTAGACTTGAAGCACGTCTAAGGCGATGTTAAAAGGATATCCATTGAGTAAAAATCGTTCCAGAGTGGCTGCCATAGCCACAATGTCAGGACTTTCTCTGTTGTTGGCGGGGTGTAGCCCGGAAATGCAGAGGGGTTTCCTTCCAGACGCAGCCGGTGTGACAAACCACACCGACAGAATTATTGGTCTTTGGACCACCTCTTGGATTGTCCTTTTGGCCGTCGGAGTAGTCTCTTGGGGCCTAATGGCGTGGGCTCTAATCGTTTACCGACGCCGCAAGGGCGAAACTGGGCTTCCTTCACAAATGCGATACAACATGCCTATCGAAACATTATTCACAGTCGTACCACTGATTCTGGTGGTTGGCTTCTTTGCTTTTACGGCTCGAGACATGACTGCCATCGAGGCCAAGACTGAAAACCCCGACGTATACATTGAGGTAATCGGTAAGCAGTGGAGCTGGGACTTCAACTATGTGGACGACAACGTCTACTACAGCGGCATCCAGGCTCAGGTTGTTGGAAATGACGAGAACGTTTTTGAGACACTTCCAACTCTCTATCTACCTGTTGGAAAAACAGTTCAAATAGACCTGAGCTCGAGAGATGTTATTCACTCTTTCTGGGTAGTGGAGTTCTTGTATAAGAAGGACATGTTCCCTGGTCACACGAACAGCATGTTCTTTACTCCACTGGAGGAGGGAACCTACGTTGGAAAGTGTGCAGAACTCTGTGGCGAATACCACTCAATGATGCTTTTCAACGTGAAAGTCGTTTCTCAGAGTGAGTACGACGCACAAATGTCTTCTTTGGCGGCTCAGGGCAACGTAGGGCAGCTTTCAACCGAATATGACCGCAATCAGAATCTCCCTGGTGGAGATCCTGCGATTAGAGGCTAGGACAAATGGCTACGATCACCGAAACCAGAACCAATCCACCTGCGTTCACTCCAAAGCGCAGCAAGGGTGAAATTCTTGTCGATTGGCTGACAACAACCGATCACAAGAAAATCGGGTACCTCTACCTGATTACCTCGTTCCTATATTTCCTAATCGGTGGCGTCATGGCACTGGTAATTCGGGCTCAGCTGGCACTTCCAGGGCTAGAGATTGTTGCGACCAAAGAGCAGTACAACCAGCTGTTTACAATGCACGGAACAATCATGCTTTTGATGTTTGCGACTCCGTTGTTTGCCGGCTTTGCAAACGTTCTTATGCCCGTTCAAATCGGTGCCCCGGATGTCGCTTTCCCGCGTCTAAATGCAATTGCTTACTGGTTCTTTAGCTTCGGAAGCCTCATTGCAGTTTCTGGGTTTTTCACTCCTCAGGGCGCAGCCAGCTTCGGCTGGTTTGCTTACGCTCCACTTTCAAACACAACCTTCTCACCTGGTATTGGTGGAGACTTGTGGGTATTCGGCCTTGCCCTGTCTGGGTTTGGAACAATCCTTGGAGCTGTGAACTTCATCACCACTGTGATCACGATGCGTGCTCCCGGCATGACGATGTGGCGTATGCCAATCTTCACCTGGAACACTCTTGTGACGTCAATCCTTGTCATTATGTGTTTCCCTCCATTGGCCGCGGCTTTGTTCGCACTTGGTGCCGACAGGCAGTTTGGGGCTCACATCTTTGACCCGGAAAACGGGGGAGCGATGCTCTGGCAGCACCTTTTCTGGTTCTTCGGTCACCCTGAGGTTTACATCATTGCCTTGCCATTCTTTGGAATCGTTTCCGAGATCTTCCCGGTCTTCAGCAGGAAGCCAATCTTTGGCTACAAGACTCTTGTTTACGCCACTATCGCCATTGCCGCACTATCAATGACCGTGTGGGCTCACCACATGTATGTCACCGGCCAGGTGCTCTTGCCGTTCTTCGCATTCACCACCATGTTGATTGCGGTGCCGACGGGTGTGAAGATATTCAACTGGATTGGCACGCTTTGGCGAGGCTCGATTACCTTTGAAACTCCAATGCTCTGGAGCCTTGGTTTCTTGGTCAGCTTCGTATTCGGTGGCCTTACTGGAGTTATTCTGGCTTCCCCTGCCCTTGACTACCACATCTCTGACACCTATTTCGTTGTGGCCCACTTCCATTACGTGGTGTTTGGAACCGTGGTGTTCGCCATGTTCGCAGGCTTCTACTTCTGGTGGCCAAAGTTCACTGGAAAAATGCTGAATGAGCGCCTTGGAAAGATTCACTTCTGGGTGCTATTCATAGGTTTCCACACCACGTTCTTGGTTCAGCACTGGCTGGGAGTTTTGGGAATGCCTCGACGCTACGCGACTTACCTGGAGGAAGATGGGTTCACTGAGATGAATCTGATCTCAACTGCTGGAGCGGCACTGCTTGCCTTGTCAATGGTGCCATTCTTCTTCAATGTTTGGATTACATACCGCTCAGGAAAGAAAGTAGAGCTCAAAGACCCTTGGGGCTACGGTCGCTCTCTGGAGTGGGCAACTGAGTCGCCTATTCCTCGTCACAACTTCCATTCGATTCCAAGGATTCGCTCTGAATCCCCAGCGTTTGACTTGAATTACCCGGAACATGCTGCACCTGAAGCGAAGGCTTCATACAGCAAGGAGGGAATCTCCTAATGCGTTCAAATATATGGGTTCTGCTTGTGATGGCGGCGTACTTTACCGTTGCCGATATCGGATACGGCATTTGGTCTTACCTCTACTTTGGCGCGATTGAGCCTATTGGAACCGCTGCAATAGGACTGCTGGTTATCCTTTCACTCTTTATTGCGTTCTACCTCTATAGCGGCATGCGAAGAAGTGCTGAGTTGCCAGAGGACAAACTGGACGGTGAGATTGCCGAGGATTCTGGTGAGGTTGGATTCTTCAGCCCGTGGAGCTGGTGGCCACTTGCGCTTGGGCTGGGAAGCGCACTTTTGTTCTTGTCTCTTGCCGTCGGATGGTGGCTAACCTACATTGCAGTTCCAATTGCAATCGTTGCCGTGGTTGGCTTTGTATTTGAGTACTCTCGTGGAGCGCACGCACACTAGAACCAGCTCTTAAGGCTGTTTCCTAAGTCCAAGCGTGGGGCACGCCCCATTGTTTCTTCTTGCAGTGCTTATTGATTATTGGGCGCCGCACAGTTCCTTGGTCTGTAGCTCTTTCTAATTCACCAATCCACCTATTACGCTGGTTTGCTGGGCGCCTTGCCCTCAATCATGGCATTGGTGCCCGGGGATAAAGCTCAATTACTGCTGCCGACCAGCACAAGCGTTAGGTGAAATGTGCAGTTTCCTTAGGTGCCAAACAATGGTTGCCTGACGCCAGCACTCTTTTTGCTTTCAGGCGTTATAGCCAGCGGCTCAGGGCGTTCTCGTCAAAAACTAAACCCCGGGCGAATTGAATCTCCCGGGGTTTAGTTGACTTGTAGGGGACTACGCCTTGATTGCCTTTTTCCTTGGCTTCTGGGCTACTGGCTCTGGTGCGTGATCGGCATGAGCAAGTTCATACTCGGCCTTTGACACTGGAGCAATACGATCCTCGAAGTAAAGGCGAGAAACCACTGAACGAAGCCTGTTTCCAAGGGAGATTTTTCCATTGGCATCTGGCCTTGCCAGGATGGGCTCGTAGTTCTTGTAATCAACGAGCTTCCAGAGTTCGTATTCGTCTACTGGTTCGTGAACCTCGATGAACTCACCGTGTGGCAGGCGGACAATCCTGCCCGTCTCACGACCGTGTAGAACCATCTCGCGATCCTTACGCTGCAAAGACAAACAAGCCCTCTTTGTTACCCAGTATGCAATTACAGGGCCAATAATCAAAAGAATCTGCATTGCAACCAGGACTTGGTTCAACGACATCTGGAAGTTCGTTGCAATTAGGTCAGTTGACGCTCCAGCCCATAGGACTCCGTAGAAAGTAACGCCGGCAGCACCAATAGCGGTTCTGGTTGGATTGTTGCGTGGACGGTCTAGGACGTGGTGCTCGCGCTTGTCTTTGGTGACCCAGTTCTCGATGAACGGGTAGGCGGCAACTAGCGCCAGGAATACTAGCGAAACTACTAGCGGCACCATGACGCCCATTGGAATTACGTAACCGAATACAGAGATGTCCCAGCCCGAAGGTGCAAGCCTTAGAGCACCGTCCAGCCAGCCGATGTACCAGTCTGGCTGAGTTCCCGCCGAAACAGGGGAGGGGTCATAAGGCCCGTAGTTCCAAATCGGGTTGATCGTGAACGTGGCAGAAATCGCAGCTATCACTCCAAATACTAGGAAGAAGAAACCTCCAGCCTTGGCAACGTAAACAGGGGCCAGTGGGTAGCCAACGACGTTGTCGTCACGGCGTCCTGGTCCGGAGTAGTGGGTGTGCTTGTGGATGACCACCATCATCAAGTGAACACCGATTAGCACGATAATCAAGGCCGGCACGATCATGATGTGAAGGCTGTAAAGCCTTGCAACTACTTCTGTGCCAGGGAACTCGCCACCGAAGAATCCAGAGCTCACAGCCGGTCCAATCAGGGGAATTCCCTTGATCATTCCGTCAATGATGCGAAGTCCGTTTCCAGAAAGAAGGTCATCTGGAAGCGAGTAGCCAGTGAATCCTGCGGCCATACCCATTACGAAAAGTAAGAATCCGACTACCCAGTTAAGCTCACGCGGTTTACGGAATGCTCCAGTGAAGAAAACTCTGAGCATGTGTAGTCCGGCAGCCGCCACGAATAGTAGGGCGGCCCAGTGGTGAACCTGTCGCATGAGCAGTCCACCACGGATGTCGAAGCTAATGTCCAAGCTTGATGCGTAGGCAATCGACATGTGAGCGCCCTTCAACGGCGCGTAGCTTCCGTCGTAATAAACGTGAGCCATGGAGGGTTGGTAGAAAAACGTTAGGAATGTTCCAGATAGAACAAGGATCACAAAACTGTAGAGCGCGACCTCACCGAGCATGAAGCTCCAGTGGTCTGGGAATACCTTGCGGCCAAAGCCCTTCAGTACTCCGGCAACGCTAAGGCGCTCGTCAAGGTAGTTAGCGGCACCTCCGACGAATCCTGGCTTGGAGTCAGAAGCTGCTGGCTTGTTTTCAGTCGTATTTGTCATTTACTTCCTCATATCCCAGAACGAAGGACCGACAGGGTCCAAGAAGTCACTTTGAGCGATTAGGTAGCCTTCAGCATCAACTGCTATTGGTAACTGAGGCAGTGGTCGCGAAGCAGGTCCGAAGACAACCTCACAGTGGTTGGCCAAGTCGAAGGTCGACTGGTGGCATGGGCAAAGTAGGTGGTGAGTGTGCTGCTCGTACAGGGCAACCGGACAACCTACGTGAGTGCAAATCTTTGAATAGGCGACAATTCCCTGATAGCTCCAGTCTGCCTTTGCCGGATCCTCATTTAGATCACTCGGGTTCACGCGAACCAATAGCACTGCAGCCTTAGCCTTCTCTTCTAGGAGGTGGTGCTCTAGTTCGCTGAGACCCTCTGGAATCACGTGGAAAACCGATCCGATCGTAACCTCGGAGGCCTTAATCGGAATACCAGTTGGATCTTTTGCAAGACGAGTTCCTGCCTTCCACATGGTCTGGCGAAGTGTGTCGCCAACAACTGGTCCTAGGTCACCAAAAATTACAATTGCTGGAATTGGGAAGAATGCAATGGCTCCATACATTGTGCGGCGAATCAGTTTGCGCCTAGTAAAACCTGACTCACCATCGGCAAGCTTCACAATTTCAATTGCCTGCGCTCGAGTCTCATCCGAGCTTCTGGCCTGGTGGCGCATCTCAGACACTTCGTTGTCCGGCATCAGGGTCTTTGCCCAGTGAACGGCTCCGAAGCCAATGCCCAACATGGAAAGAGCCATACCGAGTCCCATCCACAGCGCGTTGTTGCGTGTGGCCGAAAGGTCGCCGTCAATAATCGGGAACGCGAAAAAGCCCCACACGGCAATGATTGCGCCAACCACGCTGAGTCCAAACATCGCAGCAATTTGCTTTTCAGCCGTTCGGGCGTGCTTCTCGCTCTTGTCGGTCATTCGAACTCTGTGAGGTTCGATTCCCGGATCCTTAATCGGCTTCTCAACATCCTTGGCTAAGCCAGGGGAGTAGCTCTTTTCAATCTCGCTCATAGCTCTTTTCCTAATTCGACTTTGCGCCCAGCCATACAGTGATGGCAATTATGAAACCTAACCCGAAGATCCACGTGAATAATCCCTCGGCTACGGGCCCGATAGAACCCAATTCAAATCCTCCGACGGAGTCGTTCTCCTCGATGTACATAAGGTAGGTGATGATGTCCTTCTTGTCCTCAGGGGTTAAGTTGGCATCGTTGAAAACAGGCATGTTCTGTGGCCCAGTGACCATAGCCTCATAGGTATGTTTCGGGGTGACCCCGCCAAGACCTGGTGCGAACTTACCTTCGGTAAGCGCTCCACCGGCTCCAACAGCGTTGTGGCACATTGCACAGTTGATGCGGAACAGCTCGCCACCGTGCGATGGGTCACCATCCCCTCGCAAGTATTCTTCGTCTGGAATAGCAGGCCCAGGAGCAAGTGATGCGACGTAGGCTGCCATGGCAGATATCTGCTCTTCGGTGAACTGAACTGGTTTCTTATACAGCTGAGGCCCCGAACCTTGTCCCGGCATTCTTCCTGTGCCGACCTGGAAATCTACTGAAGCGGCCCCAACACCGATGAGGCTTGGTCCACCAATTGCACCCTCACCATTGGTTCCGTGGCACGATGCACAGTTCGCCAAAAACAGCTTCCTGCCCTCTTCTACCTGCTCGGCGGAGCCAAACTCGGAAACCACAACATTGGTTGCCGCCGCATAGCCACCCCCGGAAAGGATTAGTCCAAGGAATACAACAATGCCGGCCGCCCAAGGGCGACGACGCATCGGTTTAGCTGATTTCAACTGCTTCTCCATTTGCTATCTGAGTACGTAAACGACGACGAAAAGGCCAATCCAGACTACGTCTACAAAGTGCCAGTAATAAGAAACCACAATCGCGCCTGTAGCTTCCTTGTGGCCAAAGTTCTTGGCCGCGTACGCCCTTCCAATGATAATCAAGAAGGCTACGAGCCCTCCGATAACGTGAAGAGCGTGAAATCCAGTGGTGATGTAGAAGGCAGAGCCATATGAGTTTGAGCTCAGAGTTATGCCTTCTGAGACAAGCATTGCGTACTCCCAAATCTGCCCAGATACGAATACTGCACCCATGATGTAGGTCAGGAAGAACCACTCGACCATTCCCCACTTGGCGGGGGAGAGACCTGTCCTTCGAGGCTGCAGTCTCTCAGCTGCAAAAACACCAAATTGAGCAGTAAAAGAGCTGGCGACAAGAATCAGGGTGTTGATAAGCGCAAACGGCACGTTCAAGATCTGTGCATCATTGGCCCAAAGGTCTGGAGCTCCAGCTCGAAGGCTGAAATACATTGCAAATAAACCGGCAAAAAACATAACTTCGCTACCAAGCCAAACAATGGTTCCAACCGAAGTGGAGCTGGGTCTATTGATGGCCAATGGCGCGGCGGGTGCAGAAGTAGCAGACATGCCTCCAAGTTTACCCGACGTAACCAAGGTGATGCTTGAAAACGGCAAGGTTTTAGAACTTTTTTAGAAAGGGTTTGTTACTTGTCTTGGTTAGACTTTCAAAATGCAAGAACACAGCTGGAAGTCAACCCTCTCAGCCCTGGTTCACGGGGAAAATTTGAGTCGAGAAGCCTGTCACTGGGCCATGAACGAGATCATGTCAGGCAAGGCCACAGACGCCCAAATTGCTGGATTCATGCTCGGACTAAGAACCAAAGGCGAAACGAGTCAAGAACTTGCAGGCCTGGTCGATGTCATGCTCGAAAATGCAGAAGAACTGACTGTTTCCTCCGACGCTTTGGACATTGTGGGAACAGGGGGAGACCTGGTTGGAACTGTGAATATTTCCTCCATGGCATCAATAGCAGCAAGGGCCTCTGGCATCCCTGTTCTGAAGCACGGCTCCAGAAGCGCCTCTGGAAAGACCGGATCTTCGGAAATGTTGGAAAAGCTAGGAGTCAATCTAGATCTCAGGCCCTCTGAAGTGGCTGAGGTATTTACGAGGCTTGGAATAACATTCTTTTTTGCTCCGGTTTTTCACCCTGCAATGAGGCACGTAGCAACGGCCAGGAAAGAGCTTGGGATCCCAACGACGTTCAATTTCTTGGGACCCCTGGCTAATCCGGTGCAGCCGAAGGCCACAGCTCTGGGCGTCGCTGACCCAACAATTGCACCGCTAATGGCCGCAGAGCTTGCCCAAAGGGGCAGAACAGCGCTTGTTTTTAGGTCAAACGATGGCCTAGACGAAATGAGTACGACATCGTCCAACAAGATTTGGCAGGTTGTCGGGGGTCAAGTGCAGGAATTCGAGTTTGACCCTGCAGACATCGGAATCGCTCGCGCATCACAGGAGCAGCTGCTTGGCGGAGATGCCGATCGAAATGCGGAAGTGGCAGTGAACTTGTTTGCCGGCATTGAATTTGCGAATTCTGAGGCAATCGGCGACATTGTGTGCCTGAATGCCGCGGCTGGCATTGTGGCTTACGGGCTTTCCAAGGACCCGGAACAAAGAAATCTTTCAATAAATGACAGGCTCAGGGATGGATTTCTGACCGCAAAGGCTGCGATCACATCTGGCGCGGCAGCTTCTACCGCAAAAGAATGGGCAAAAGCCACCCAGGCCTTCTAAGCATGACGCTCAATGGGAAGAGGTGCCTAGATTCCTGTTACTTGACATAATGTTTATTATCGGCGTTTAGTAGGTCCATTCTGGCCGTTCTCAGAAGTGCTGTGACTAAACCCGACCGGATTTATCAGCTAAGCCAAAAAATCGCATTGATATTTGATTGAGGTAGCCAATAGTTAGCGCGAACAGCAAAGTTCCTTCACGAACCTGACCGCCGAGCAGAAAGCCAATCGTGACAACGATTATTTCCACGGTCGTTCTTGTGATCCAGAATGGTGCGTTGAATTTCTTCGCGAGTCCCATCATGAGGCCATCCCTGGGGCCCTTACCGAATCCACAAGATATGTAGAGTCCAGTTGCATACGAAATTACAAGCAACCCGGCTATGAAGAGTCCGAGGCTCAAGCCGTAGTTGTCGATCTCCGGCCACAGTGGCATGGTCAAGTCTGCAAACAGCCCAACCAGAATTGCATTCAAGACTGATCCGATACCGGGTTTCACTTTCAGTGGAATCCAAAAGAGCATGACGACCAAGCTGACGACGATTGTGGCCTGACCAAAGGTAAGTGTCGACTGGATAGATAAACCTTGAGCCAAGACATCCCAGGGAGGAATTCCAATTCCAGCGTGCACCATCATGCCCAACCCGGTGCCATAGATGGCCAGACCAAAAATCAGCTTGATGAAGCGGTAATAGAAATTAGACTTGACCACCAGCACAGGTTAGTGCGTTTGGAGGAGTTGCAATGGCGAAGTCAAACTATTTCGACTCCCCTAAACCGAGGGTTTTTGCCCACCGCGGCTTCAGCCATGAACTCGCGGGTGTGGATGAAAACTCGCTGGAGGCCATAGAAGCGGCAATTGCCCACGGCGCTGAATTCATTGAGACCGACACCCAGGCCACAAGCGATGGGGTTGCGGTGCTATTTCACGACGATGACCTTCAGCGGTTATTTGGTATCCCAGCCAAAGTCGGAGAGCTTTCGCTGGATGAACTTGGAGGGCTCCGACTCCCCAGTGGTGCACGTATCCCGACGCTGGAAGAGGCGCTCACGACATTCCCCAGCACCAAACTGAACATTGATGTGAAATCCAAGCAAGCGATCATTCCAACGGCCACCGCGATTGAAAAAACCGGTTCACATTCTCGGGTTTTGGTGTCCAGCTTTTCTAATCGACGCAGGCGAGCGACTCTTGGGTTGTTGAGTGCAGAAGTTGCCACATCTGGATCGATGTCAACGGTTATGCAGATTTGGATTTCGCACAAGTTTCTCGGCGGCAAAGGCCTTCGATTTCTCACAGATTCCATAGACGCACTTCAGCTACCGACAAGATACGGACCCATAAATTTTGCGGATACAGCATTCATAGAGAGGCTCTTGAAGCTCGATATAGAAACTCACTTCTGGACTATCAACGACAGGCTCCAGATGAAGGAGCTCATCGAGATCGGTGCATCGGGGATTGTGACAGACCGAATCGACATAGCTTCGAACCTGTGATTGTTCTGTGAAGTTTGGGTGAAGTGGAATTGAGGTAGAGCGAGGCGGTTGTCCTCCTTACGGAGGTAGCAATGTCAGAATCAATGCGTGGAATGCGTCTCGGATCTCAGTCGCTAGAAAGCGACATAGGGGTTGAACTTTCAGCACGCCAGCTTGTCGAATTCAAGTGCCCAAAGGGCCACGAATTCTCGTTGGCTTTTGCCGAAGGCGTTGAGTTGCCTGATGTTTGGCAGTGCCAGAGGTGTCAGGCTTCCGCGCAAAGATTGGTTGGCGGAGCATTTGTATCGGGAGAAGTCGCTGCGGACGACGCTCCAAGAACGCACTATGACATGGTCAAGGAAAGGCGTTCTAACGAAGAACTTGAGGAGCTGCTAGAAGAGATGCTGGTTAGCATGCGAAAGCGACGGGCCGAAGGTCAGGTCAGCGCCTAATCCCCCACTTGGTGCAAAGCCAAAATGCCTCCAGGACAATCGCCAATGTCATTTTGCTTTTGCCCTCCACTCTTTCGATGAAGCTAATTGGAACCTCGATAATCTCAAGGCCGTGATCAATTGCGAGCAGTGTCATTTCAACTTGAAAACCATAGCCATGAGCCTGTATATCTTTCAGGTCTAGCTTGGTAAGGTCTTCCACCGCGTAAAGTCGATATCCTGCTGTCATGTCCATAATGATGGTCTTCAGTATTTTTCGAGCGTAGAAATTGCCGGCGCGAGAAATTGCCATCCGATACCGGGGCCAATTCAACACTTCTCCCCCGGAAATCCAGCGCGATCCGATAACAACTCGATTCTGCTTTGCTTTGGACACTAATTTCCTTAGGTCCTTTGCCTGGTGCGAACCATCTGCATCCATCTGAATCACAAAGTCGTAGTTGTGTGATTTTGCCCAGTCAAAGCCAGCGATGTAAGCCTTGCCAAGGCCTTCCTTGGTAGTGCGATGCAAAACTGACACTCGAGGGTGGTTCTTGCTGATTTGGTCAGCCAAGTCACCACTGCCGTCCGGGCTGTTGTCGTCGATGATTAGTAAGTCCAGAGCTTGTTCTGCGCTGAGAACTTGACTGACACTTGTTTCGATGTTTTCACGCTCGTTAAAGGTGGGCATCAGAACCAGCAGTTTCATCGGCGCTTTTTCCTAAAGTAGAAAACAGCCAGCACCCCTAAAGCACCGATCAGGTTTGCATAATCAAACCCAGCTCCAATGCTCATGGCTGGAGTGGTGCCGCTATAAAGCGGGACTTCTTCAACCATTGCTCCCGGCTGATACCAAACCAGTTCGCTAAGTACTTGGCCGGTTGGAAGGTAGATCGCAGAAAGTCCAACTGTGGAGATGTTGACAACAGATCTGCCGGTTTCAATTGCTCTGAGCTGCGCAATGCCCGCTTGCTGATAAGTCTCATCGGAATAACCAAAATCAGCATTATTGGTTTGCGAGAGTATTATCTCCGCTCCCCCGTCGACGAGCTCGCGTAGGATTCCGTCCTCGGCTATCTCAAAGCAAATGAGCGTGCCGGCCACAAAATCCTCTTCGATTTCGAAAATTCCATCCCTGGAGCCGAATGCGTATCCCTTTGGCACCAGATCGATTAGGTCTGGAGCAAAAAGCCTCCAGAATTCTCGATTCGGCACAAATTCCGCAAAGGGAACCGGTTGCTTCTTGTCGTAATAGTCGACAGCGCCAAGGCCCGGCCGCCAAAGGAGAGTCGAGTTAAAGCTTTTGCCACCGCGACTTGTGATGGTGCCAAAAGAGAAGGGGGCGCCGATTCGGGTTGCTATCTCATCAATCTTTGCCTCGGCCGTCACGCTCCTCAGCGGATCTATATCGGAAGCGTTTTCAGGCCAAACTAAAAGATCAACTCGATCTGATAACTCAGATTCGAAAACTAGCTCGGTCGCATCAAGGTGATTCTGCAAAATAGTGCCACGATCAAGGTTTGAAAATAGTCCAGCGTTTGCATTTCCCTGTACTGCTGCTATTACCTTGCTGTTGGTTGACGTTGGATTGTTCAACAGTCCTGTGGCCGCTGGGACAATTACGATCGCGACGACAATCGCTAGCGCAGGCGCTGCTCTAACCGCATTTCGACCTGTGCGGTGAAGAAACCAGATCGCCATTATGGAACCTGCGAGAGCTAGCACGAATGTAAGCAGTGACAGGCCACCAAAAAAGACCCACTGGCTCATGAAGCTGCCTGGTTGAGTCATTGCGAGCCTTGACCAAGGGAAGCCGCCGTAAGGAAAATTATTGGCCAGGTATTCCCTGGCCGTCCAGATCGAAGCGGCTGCTAGTGCGAAGAGCAACAGAGCGTTCTTTTTGGGTTTCCATTTTTTGTAGAGCCACGCTGTGGCACCGACGCCTGCTGCAAAAAAGAGGGTTTGAAGAGTGGTTAGCGCAATCAGTGGAATTGGACCTAAATAAAGCGAGATCCATTCGATGTGAGCAATGTAGAAAGCCTGGCTTGCAAAAAACCCGACAAGGGTGGCCCTCCAGAACCCTAACCCAAGGGTTGCAAGCAGGATTAGCGCGGGAATTAGCGGAGTGATTATCCAAATGTTCTCTGTTGGAAAAGTGTAGAGCGCGACGAGCCCGCCGAGCGTTCCCAAGGGAATGCGCCATAGCAATTGAGGAATCTTCACGTTACTACTCTAAGTTCTAGACGTAGTAGCTGTAGGCCACAATTCCTCTTTTGACCAAGTCCATGGCGTTATATGCGTTCTCTGCGAGTTCGGCGTCAGCACCCTGCGCTAATTGATCAAGAAGATCAATGACCTGTTTACTCCAGCGAATAAAGTCCCCAGCGACTAACCCAGAGAGCTTGAGGATGTCATCGAGCCTGGCTCCGGTTGCCCATCGATACATTGGCCAAGCAAGCCCAAGATCAAGCGGTGTCTCAATTGCCAGATCGAATCTGTCTTGTAGCTCTGCCAGTTCCTCCTGAACTTCTTCGGTCTTTTCTAGGATTTCGCGGAAATTACCCTTCGGCAGTTTTGGCTCGTAATCTCCTTCGTCTCTCCTGTTTTCATAGACCAGAGCCGCAGCCATGGCGGCCAGTGACGCTGAGTCAAGTCCCTTCCAGACGCCTTGATTTATGCACTGGGCAATCAACAGGTCGCGCTCACCATAGATTTTGCCCAGCCGCCTGCCGCTGTCTGTGATCTCCAAGTCATCTGCATCTGGCTTTAAGTAATCCAGCTCCTCAAGCAGGTCGCATATTCTCTTGAAAACTTTCGCGACTTGATTGGTTCTGCTTTCAATCTTTTTTACAGTCGCATCAATCTCTTGACGGAGTTTTTGGTAGCGCTCTCCCCACCTAGCGTGAGCTTCACGCTCACTGCAGCCGTGACAGTTATGGGCACGTAATTTGCGCTTCAGGTCTGCAATCTCAGACTCATGCTTTCTCATTGTCTTGGTTTGTCGGATGTCCTTGCCACCTCGTGAGCGCCAAGAAGCACCTTTTCTTTCCAAGTCCGAAATTCTGCGCCTAAGCCCTGAGTATTCGAGGAAGTCACCGAGGTGACACTGCATTGCTTCTTCGTAGCCCTCCATTGAGGTTTGCTTTTCAGCTATCCCCTGCGCCAATCCAACAACAGACCTATCGGCTTGAAACTGGGCAAATGACCGCTCTAGCACCTTGCTGGCCCTTTGGGCACCGAAGGCATCAATCAGGTTCACAGCCATGTTGTAGGTCGGCCTGAATGAGCTATTGAGTGGGTAGGTTCGCTTGGAGGCCAAACCAGCAACCATGTTTGGGTCTAGCTGCTGACCCCAGAGAATTACGGAGTGTCCTTCGGTGTCGATTCCGCGGCGACCGGCTCTTCCAGTTAGCTGCGTGTACTCCCCCGCAGTTATCGAAACTCTTGCCTCGCCATTGAATTTATCGAGCCGCTCAAGCACCACGGTGCGGGCAGGCATGTTGATTCCCAGTGCCAAGGTTTCTGTTGCAAAGACCACTCGGACCAGTTTTCTTAAGAACAGCTCTTCTACGACTTCTTTAAATGCGGGGAGCATGCCGGCGTGGTGGGCGGCATAGCCACGCTCCAGTGAGCTCAACCACTCGAAGTAGCCAAGCGTGTCTAAATCCTCATCAGCAATTGAGCTGCACCTGGCTTCAGCGAGCTTACGAATTTCCGTGGCTTCTTCCCTGGTGGTCAGGCGCACGCCTGCTCGCCGGCAAGCTGCAACCGAAGCTTCGCAGCCGACTCTCGAGAAAATAAAAAAGATCGCGGGCAATAAATCAGCCCTGTCAAGGGCGTCTATCACCTCAGGTTTTTCAAGTCTTGGGAACCTGCGATCGTAGTTGCCACCTCGACTGCTAGAGCCACCGCGGTACTTCGGTCCGCGATGCGGAGACCGTTGTCTAGCCTGGTGTTTCTGCAGCAGCTCCGGGTTTACCCTCATCTGCTTGCTACCGGTTTCAAAAAGTTCAATAAATTCATCGCCAAAGAGCACGTGCTGATGCAGAGGGACGGGTCTAACTTCTGAAACAATCACCTCCGTGTTTCCGCGAACCTCCGCTAACCAAGCACCAAACTCTTCTGCATTCGAGACCGTTGCGCTGAGTGAAACAACCTTGACGTCTTTTGGCAGGTGAAGGATAACCTCTTCCCAGACCGCTCCCCTGAACCTGTCAGCCAAGTAGTGAACCTCATCCATAACTACAAACCCGAGATCCATCAGGGTGGTGCTGGATGCGTAGATCATGTTTCTGAGCACTTCGGTCGTCATGACCACGATCTCAGCTTCAGAGTTGTTGTTGGTATCTCCCGTGAGGAGTCCCACTCGGTCTTTGCCATATCTGGCAGCCAGTTCTGCAAATTTCTGGTTACTAAGCGCCTTAATTGGAGTTGTGTAGAAAACTTTTTGACCTTTGGCCAAAGCAAGGTGAATTGCGAACTCTCCAACGACCGTCTTGCCTGCCCCGGTGGGGGCCGCGACCAATACCCCGGCCCCGCCTTCAAGAGCGAGGCATGCCTTTTCTTGAAAGTCATCCAGAGGGAACTTCAGATCATGAGTGAACAGCTCAAACTCTGGGTTGTTTGTCTTGGACTTAGCCCGCTGGTATGCCTCGGCGGGGCTTAAGTCATTCGACTTCGATGTCATCATCGACAAACTTCGCTAGTTTCTTAGCTCTGCGCTTGTCGTTGAGCGTTGCTATACCGACAGCAGAGAAGAATAAGGCTGTCAGTGGTGCCATCAGTATGAACATTGTCATTGGCTCAGCCGTCGGGGTCGCCAGTGCTGAAACCAGAGCAATTATCGTCAGTGCGATTCTCCAGGATTTTAGAATCCCCTTTCCTGTAACAAGGCCAGCAAAGTTCAGCAGCACCAGCACAACAGGCATTACAAATGCAAGACCAAAAATCAACAGGATTCGAATTGCGAACAGCACGTATTCGGCTGCGTTGATGACGTTAGAGCTTCCCTCTGGAGTAAAGCCAATTAGAACCACAACGAAGCCGGGTAGTGATGTCCAAGCAAGAAAGGTTCCGATAAGGAAAAGAGGCAGAGCAGAGAAAACGAAACCTATCGCGTAACGACGCTCTCGGATTTTTAGACCTGGCGAGACAAACGCCCAAAGGTTCCAAAGCCACACCGGCGCTGTCATTATGACGCCCAGGAAAATTGAAATCTGAATTCTTAGGTCAAAGGCTGAGACCACGGTTCCAAAGTTGACGATCGCCTCAATGCCGCGTCTGCTAGTGACCTCTAAAAGAGGAGCCTGTAAAACGCTAAAAACTGGATCGAATAGGAACCAGCCAATAACTGTGCCGACAATTACAAAGCCCGCCGACCACGATAGGCGTTTTCTAAACTCCCTAAGGTGTGATGAAAGGCTCATGCGGCGCTCTGTGTTTTTGCGCCGAGACATTAGTCTTTCTTCTTCTCACCCTCGCTAGGTGTCTCAGCGGTTACTTCCTCGGCCTTTGCCTCGGTGGAGTCACCGTTCTTGTTGATTTCTTTCTTAAAAATTCTCATTGATTGCGCAGCGCTCTTTGCCAAAGCCGGAAGCTTCGGTGCTCCCCATAGCAGAAGAACGATTGCAAGAATGATGATCCATTCCCAGCCTTGAAGCCTCATAGCTACCTCTTATCTATTTCGATCTCGCTGATTCGTCTGATTAGTCTACGCCTTCTGGCTTGGACTTGGTTCTCCCTGTCGCGTTGTCGCCTCTTTCTGGCCCGATAAAGTTCAGGCAATTCCGAGGCTTGGGTCGGCGATTGCTTCTGAGCTTCTAATGCCTCGGCGTTATTGAGTTCTTCTATAAGGTTCTTTGCCTTCAAAACTTCCTTATTTAGACGCTTGCCCGCAAGGGCTACTCGGTAAAAAATCAAACCGAGAATGTAAAGGCCTGCCAGGCAGGTTGCTAATAGAACCCAACTTGTAATACTCATTCAGTCCTCATTTTCCGCAACGTGTGTTGCACTGAGCGCTCGTCTTGCGAATTGTGCCACGGCATCCCTTGCTTCTGGAGGCCCCAAAACAACGACCTCTCCCCCGTAGCGACAAACATGTCTGCCAAGGGCCTGCAAGTTACCCACCCGGATTTCTCCTGTGCTGGAGCCATCTTGATTTCGCCTGACGTCCACAGCTGGGAAGTTCCAAAAAATCTCACTCGCCTCACTGCTTGCTTGGATTTCAACAATCAACTCGTCAGAGACTGTGCCGAAAACCTCCAGCGGGATTTCGGCGGATAGTGCCTCTTGTGAGATCGGCAGATCAGTGGACTTGGCGGAGATTATTCGATCGACGCGAAAGGACCTAACTTCTTGGTTGGCGTGGCACCAACCGCGCAAGTAATGCCTTCGTCCAACAAATTCCACGCGGAGTGGGTCAATGGTTCTGACTGACTGGACCCCAAGCTGGTTTACGTATTCGGCAGAAATTTGTACTCGCCTCTCAACCGACCTCTGGACTTCAAGCAGAACGCTTTCACTGCCTACCGGTTGGTAGGAAGTAACCGGGGCTGTTCCAGAGCCAATGATTTCTCTGACCCGCTTGAGGTCTGCGTTGTCCAGAAACTGTGGCATTGAGGCTAAATAATCAAGTCCAGCGGCTAGTGCAGTTGTCTGACGCTTGGATAAAAGAGGTGGTCGGTCTAGACGTGATCGGGCTGTGGTGAAATCCACCTCTCCGGCCGCCAGCAAATCTTCATCGACGTAGAAGTGTGTTTCGTAACGACCGACATCCTCACTATTCGCAATGGTTATGACGGCTTTAGTAATTGTTTTTTCACTGACGCCAAAGTGTGTAGCTAGTTCACTGATGAGCATAGGACCGTCTTTGAGGACCAATCCCACAATGGAAAGCGACAAGTTAAATAGCCCCTCTGCATCTATCTCCTGCTTAGGCATGATTCTCCAAGACCCGTTTTAGACCCTCTTCCACGCGAATCCGAAGTGATTCTGGCTCCAACACAGAAATGTCGGTGCCATACTCCATGAGATCCTCAGCCAAAAGCGCCTCATCCATAAAGTGCAGTTCTACTTCTTTGTCGTCAGTGGCTCCAAAGTGCCACCAAGCCTCGGTTCCTCTTTCGACATTGAGTCGGGCAACGTTCTTACTCACAAAAGCCGCAAGATCCTCTTCGGCTAGAGAAATCTCATCAGGTGTCACAGGCTTCCCCGTTAACTCACTAATCTCAACCGCAGAGATGATTCTCCTGAGCAGGAAGTTCTTAACCTGATCCTGTTGCTTGGCAAGCAAGACCCATTGACCCTCAATAAAGCGAAGTTTTATTGGCGTTAGCTCGCGAATCGATGTGGCGCCATCAGGTTTGCGATAACTCAAAGTCACCAACTTGCCGGCATCAATTGCTTCAGCCAGTGGTGCAAAACTCGCATGTCGTGCCAGCAGTCTAGGTGTGACAATCGAGAGCTCTCGGGAGGCTTCTACCAGCCCGAGAGATCTGAGCCGAATCAACCCGGACTGGGCTGATCTGGCAAGCAGTTGGCTGTTCCATGCTTTGGCAGCTAGCTCTAAGAGCTTTAGGTGCTCCCCGGTGAGCTGAAAATCCGAGGGCCAGTCGAAACTCCCTTTGGAGATGCGGTATCGGGAGGTGTCTGCGTCCTCGAAGCCACTGGAGTCGATTACCTCTAGTTGGACACCCATCTCTCTTAGTGAAGCCTTATCCCGCTCGAACATCTTGTTCCTTGCAAAATCAGACCCTTGGTCTCCGTAGGAGGACACTGCAGCAAATATGTCGTGCTTACTCAGGCCAATGACAGGAGCAGCCATCAAACAGCAGGTGAGAGTAAACAGCCTTTCTGCAGGCTTTTGTCTACTCACCGCCGTTGCCATGAGGGCTATTGCTTCCCTAGGACATCAATTACGAAAATCAAGGTTGAGCCGGCCGGAATACTGCCCTGGGCGCTATCACCGTAACCAAGTTCCGGTGGAATAACGGCAATGACCTGGGAGCCGATAGTTACCTGATCCAGCGCCATCACAAAGCCCTCAATTAGCCCCTCGTTGGTGATCGGGAAGGTAGCCGGTGCTCCTCTCTCCCAGGAGCTGTCAAACTGCTCCCCGAGCCAGGTCCAGCCGGTGTAGTGAAGCACAGCGCTGTCACCAATTTCAATCGGCTCGCCACCACCTTCGATAAGAACGGCGCTCGCAAACTCCGAAGGAGCCTCAGCTGAGGGGATCTGAATTCCAGGCTGTCCATTTGGAGCGTTGATTACGGTCGGGATTCCAGCCTGGGCTGGTTGAGCTGAACCGTTGGCCCGCGGAAGATAAGCGTCGATAATGTCAAAGATGAAAATCACACCGTCATCGGCGCCAATTCCTAGGCTGTCAATGCCAACTGAACCGTGAGCATTCTCGGCATCGAGGAGGACTGCGACTCTCGAGCCAACATTTACTCCGGTCAACGCCTTGCAGAAATCAGGAACTGCGCCTTCAGCAAGATCTTGTGGAACATAGTTCGTCGAGGTGAAATCCGAGGCCTGTAGTGAGTTGCCCGTGGCAGCGTTGAAGCCCATGAAGTGCAAAAGGACCTGCTGGCCACCGATTAGTTCCCCACCATCGCCTTCGATGATGATTGCAGTTTCAACTCCAGAACCCGAAAGCGGAGTGGGGAAGGTAACCTCGGGCTGTTCTCCTAGGGCTCCGGTGACAGAAATCTGTTCAGCACCGGCGCCTGTTTCATAACTTTCGCATTGATTGTCTAGGCCAATGCTTAGCTGGGAGTAATCAAGCGGGCCTGTTTCCTCCGCTGCACATCCGGCAAGCAACAGGGTGGAGATCGAAAGTAAAGCTATTTTTCGCAAGTGGGTTCTCATTTCTAGGTCTGTCTAATTCTGCCGTGGTTTATCTGTTCCGGTTACCTTGCGCACCGTTTTTCTGAGCTTCTTCTCGCTCAGCGGACGTTGGCCCATTGCTTGGGGTAGCCAGATATCCATGTCCTCGTCGGTGTGTTCAGTCTTGATTCCGCTCTTTGCCTTGAATGTCGGCAGCACTGTGCCGGGAGCAAGTCGCCTTGCCGACATAAGGAATCCCGTGTGGGAAATCATGCGGTGCTCTGGCCTGACGGCTAGGCCATCCAAGTGCCAGGGTCTAACCATTGACTCCCATGCTGAAGGAGCGGTAAAGCCGCCGTGAGCACGAATTTCTTCGAAAGCTCTGCTGAGTTGAGTCACAGTGGCAACATAGACAATTACCAGGCCGCCCGGCTTCATTGCGGTTGCAACCTCTTCTATGCACTCCCAGGGCGCAAGCATGTCTAGCACCACTCGGTCAACCGAGCCCGGCTTGCAGTTCTTAGCGAGCTGATCCTGGAGGTCGCCTATGACCACATTCCAGTTCTTAGGAGTCATTTGCAGAAAGTTTGCAACGTTGCCCTTGGCTATTTCAGCAAACTCTGACCGTCTTTCAAAAGAAGTTAGTGAACCCTGTTCCCCTATCGCTCTGATGAGATAACTCGACAGCGCCCCAGATCCAACGCCGGCTTCGACCACATTTGCACCGGGAAAAATGTCTCCCTCGACGATGATTTGGCCGGCGTCCTTCGGATAGACAATCGCCGCGCCTCTTGGCATTGACAGGACATAGTCACTCAAAAGTGGTTGCATCGCCAGATATTCATCGCCGTTGTGGTTTTGGATTACCGAACCGGAGGGTTTTCCAATGATGTCGTCGTGAAGAATCTCCCCCTTGTGGGAGCCAAATCGGGCACCATCTTCAAGGGTGATCGTGTTCATAATCCCCTTGGGTCCAGTCAGCTGAACTCTTTGGCCAGCTTGGAATATTTCAGTCATGGATCCTTAGGTCTTCTAGGTTTTCGGCAGTTAGTTCAGACAGAGAGCCTATTATTTTTCGATTCGGTCCAGACGGGAGATTAATAATGTTTGGTATTCCAATTGCGTTGCAGCCGGCAGCTTCTGCAGAGGCTAATCCCGTTGGTGAGTCCTCTAGCGCAATGCACATGCTGGCTTCAACACCCAGAAGCTCGGCAGCTTTGAGATATGGCTCAGGGTGTGGTTTTCCATTCTTCACGTCGTCACCGGCAACGACAACATCGAATGCCGGAAAGTCAATCTGATCAACAACGGCCATAGCCATTGACCTCATCGACATTGTCACGAGTGCCGTTTTGACTCCAGCCTTTTTAAGGTCAAGCAACAGCTCAAGTGCTCCTGGACGCCAAGGGAGTTTTGTTTTTAGTTGGTCAATAACTTCTTGAGTTAGTTGATCAATCACCTCTTGGGTGGACATGTCTTCTATGCCAAAGCGGTCCTTCAGAAAATTAGAAGCTTGGTAAAGGTTGTTGCCAATGAGTTGTTTCCCGTCCTCTGCGCTCCAGCTACCACCATATTTGTTGGCTAGTCTCGCCTCTGACAAAAGCCAGTAAGGCTCGGAGTCAATTAGGGTGCCATCCATGTCCCAGAGGACGGCCATTGGGAACTTATTCGCGGGCATTGGCCCAGTCTAGTTCCCCAGTGAATTAGAGTTTGTTGGTACATAAGGAGATCATTTGCTTACTGGTCGGATTCTCATCGTTGCCTTTGAGGGCTGGAACGATGCTACCGAGGCTGCAACCGGAGCGCTCAAGGCGCTATCAGAGGGGATGTCAGCGGAAATCCTAGAGGCAGTTGATCCGGAAGATTATTACGATTTCCAGTTTTCGCGACCGGTTGCAGAGTTTGATGAAAATGGCCAGCGATTCTTAGCTTGGCCAACAACCGAGCTGTTACAGGCAAATGCCGAGGCCATAAAGGGCCAACCTGGCCTCAAGGACGTCTATCTGCTTCTCGGCACTGAGCCATCCAGAAGCTGGATTACCTTTGCTTCTGAAGTTCTTGAAATGGTCCAAGACCGCGAAATCGATCAGGTCATAATGCTTGGTGCCATGTTGGCTGACGTCCCTCACTCCAGGCCAGTTCCATTTTTTAGAAGCTCGCAGAACTTGAAGCTTCAAGCTTCGCTGGGCATTGAAGCCTCAAGCTACGAAGGCCCCGTGGGAATCCTTGCCGTTCTAGCCCAGGCATTTGAGCTAGAAAATATTCCAGTGCTTTCGCTCTGGGCCTCGGTGCCACACTACGTTCACAATTCTTCAAACCCGAAAGCCGCGCTCGGCTTCCTGAACCAACTGGAGGCGCTTATTGGGCTTAATTTTGCAACCGATGCCCTTGCCGATCAGGCTGCCGAGTGGGAAAAGTCAATTGATGAGGTGGCAGAGGCCGATGACGAGCTAGCAAGCTACATCGAGCAACTGGAAACGAGCCGAGACGCACTTGATTCCGAAGAGGCATCTGGGGACTCGCTTGCTCGAGAGCTTGAGAAATACCTAAAGAGCCGTCCGGACGCCCCTGAATCTGGAAAAGGCTAGAGAGCTCCCAGACCAAGTGCAATCAGCAATGCACTTCCGACTCCAACGCGCCAGATTACAAATGGTAGGTAGGAACCCTTTGCTAGGTAGCGAAGCAGCCAAGCGATCACGGCATACCCGACTATGAAGCTCATCACCGTGGCGGCGATAGTTGCTGACAGTAGGTCAGCCGGAAGGTCCTGGTAAGACTTTAGGAACTGATAGGCGCCAGAGCCCAAAACCGCTGGGATTGCCAGCAAGAAGCTATACCTGGCCGCGGCCTCGCGGCTGAAGCCGAGCAAGAGGCCAACGGTTATCGAACCACCCGAGCGTGACACCCCCGGCACCAGAGCCAGAGCCTGACCAAGTCCAAACGCAATACCGGTCCTCAGGTCTAGGTCTCGAATGGTCTTCTTCTTTTTTCCGATACGGTCTGCGAAGCCAAGCAGCAGTCCGAAAACAATTAGCGCGACGGCGATAATCCAGAGCTCCCTTAGCTCAACCTCAATAAAGTCTTGAAATGCTAGACCAAAAACCACAATCGGGATTGTTCCGATGATTACCAACCAGCCCATCTTCGAGTCTGGTGCTTGTGATTTCCATGGCTTAAGAGCATCGCTGAACCATGACTTGAGAATCTGAACGATGGTTTTTGCAAAGTACGTGACTACCGCGACCTCAGTTCCAATTTGAATTGTTGCGATAAAGGCAGTCAGCTGCGCTTTTCCGAGGCTGCCTAGACCAAAGACTTCCTGCGCGATTTGAACGTGAGCGCTTGAAGAAATAGGGAGAAACTCGGTAAGCCCTTGAATAAGACCAAGAACTATGGCTTCAAGAGGGGTCATTCTTCTTCGGTGATCTCAAACGGGAGGTACTCATCGAAAGAAGTTGATAGCGCCTCCTCATAGCCCAAAAAAGCTTCTTCTAACTGGAAATAGGCCTGCTCGATGCCGGGATCTTCGCCATCGCGCTTAGACAGAATGGCATCCAGGTGCCGCTCAAGTGCCCCGATAAGTGTCTGAAGTGCTAACTGCGGCTCTGGATTCATTGTTCTAAGTTAGCGCTATCGAGGGCTCATTCCAAGTAGCTGGGCTGTTGGGCCTGCTGTGTTCGTGCTAGATTTGGCACTCGTTGTCTTGAAACTGTGGCAACTACCACCTGTCCGGGTGGCGAAATGGCAGACGCGCTAGCTTGAGGGGCTAGTCCTCTTACGAGGGTAGGGGTTCAAGTCCCCTTCCGGACACAAATAGATTTTCTAGGCGCTTAGACTAGGCGCGTGCAAACCCCTTTAGATCCCGTTGTCGAGTATGGCATTGACCGCGCTCGCGAGTTGTTGGCTGGCAAAAAGGTAATCGCTATTACCGGTGCTGGAGTCTCAACGGACAGCGGTATCCCGGATTACAGGGGTCAGGGTCGAGTCGCGAGGCACCCACTAACCTTCGATGAGTTCTTGGCGTCAAATGCCAATCAAGCTCGATACTGGGCTAGAAGTTTCGCTGGCTGGAACCGGATTGCCATGGCCGAGCCAAACATCGCTCACCAGGCACTTGCTGCCGCTGAGCGCTCTCATCAAATAGCTGATCTAATTACCCAGAATGTTGACGGACTGCATCAAAAAGCAGGATCTGAAAGAGTGCTCGAGCTACATGGGCGCCTCGACCGCGTGATTTGCATTGACTGCAACGCAGGAATCACAAGAATGGAAATGGATCAAAAGATTCAACAAACGAACCCAGCTCTAGTCAGGCAGCCTGAGGTGGAGTTCACTCCAGACGGTGACGCTGAGATTGAAGTTCCGGCCGACTTTTCCGCGCCTAGCTGCGAGGCTTGCGGTGGCAGATACAAGCCCGATGTCGTGTTTTTCGGCGAACAAATTCCTCTCCAACGGGTAGCTTTGGCTAAATCCAGCGTTGAAGCCGCCGAGGCTATTCTCGTTGCAGGCAGCTCATTAGCGGTTAACTCCGGCCTACGCCTAGTTAAGCAAGCAAAACAGCAAGGTCTCCCAGTTGTAGTTGTCAACATTGGTGAAACAAAGGCTGATCACCTAACGGATATAAAAATCAACGCCTCTGCGGCAGACGTGCTTGGGAGTCTGTACCTGTGACAAATACTCTTTTGGGCCTATTTCGACATGGTCAAACCGACTGGAACATCGACCTCAGACTGCAGGGCACCGCGGAGATACCACTCAATGAGTTTGGGATAGCGCAGGTTTCAGCAGCCCGTGATGCTCTGGACATAGGAAGCTGGGATGTTGTTATGACCTCGCCACTTGGCAGAGCGAAGCAGACCGCCGAAATTCTACTTCAGGGTACTGCGGGTAAAGAGCTCCACATTGAGCCAATGCTGATAGAAAGATCTTTCGGTGTAGGCGAAGGAATGCTCTATTCGGAGTGGCACGACACTTACGGACAGCTTGAGGATATCCCAGGAGCGGAATCCAATACCTCAGTAATTGCAAGGTCCAGAAAGTTACTGACCCACCTAACCAAGGAGTACGCAGGAGCTCGGATTCTGGCTGTGTCTCACGGCGCTCTGATCCGTTATTTGCTGTCGGAAGTCACTAATGGCGAAGTTCCACCAAAGGGCGAAAGGCTTCAAAATGCATCGCTGCATGTGCTTCGGCATGGCCAAGACTGGAGCCTGGATGCTTGGGCACCCAACCCACTAGGGCAAGCGGTCGAGGGCAGCAAGTAGTTTTTTGGCACTGGCTTCCCAGCTATAGTTCGCAGCTACCTCCAGAGCAGTTGTTGACTTCTGCTTCCATAGCTCTGGGTCTTGAAGTGCATTCACACAGCGTTGAAAATCGGCTTCACTGTCCGAATCGAAATAGAGTGCAGCATCCATGCCAATTTCGCGAAAAACTTCAATGTCGCTAAGTATTACAGGCAGGCCCTGAGACATTGCCTCGACTACCGGGATGCCAAAGCCTTCATCTTTGGAGGCACTGACCAGTGCCTGAGCTCTTCTAAGCCAGCCTGCATACTCTTGCGAAGTAACCCCATTCTCAAATCGAATATCCGAGGAATGCTTGGCAGCGAGTTCCTCAAACTGCATTCGCCTAGCTTGGGTAATTCGCGAGAGAATCACCAGGGTGTGATTTGGGAGGGCCCCAACTGCCCGAACTAGAAGTTCAACGTTTTTGTATTCGATAAAGCTCCCCATGTAAACCAGGTATCGAGAGTCGCTGTGGTTTCCATGTGGCATATTCGGCTCTAGCTCAGTCGCGTTCCCTATAACTTCAATGGGCCTCTTAGTTAGACGCGCCGCCGAAATTTGCCTTCTTGAAGTCTCAGAGACAGTAAGTAGCAGGTCAGCTCGATTTAGTAAAAACCGTTGCGGTGCATAGCTCAGGTGAAACAGCCACCAAATTGCTCTGACGGGCCATGAAAGAGCCCTTGGTGGACGTCGGTGACGGTAGTAGATCATGTCATGGAGCGTTAGGGCCAATTTGAAATTTCTTCCAATTGAAGAAGTCGTTTGCATCGGGCTAACTAAGTACTCAATGTTTTCTTTTCGAAGCTTGATTGCCAAGAAAAGCTCTTTCACTGACGTTGGGTCAGTTGCCATGAGAGTGTTCACTCCCTTGGGAAGCAGTGCTACCTGTTCTGCACTGCAGACCAGCACCGAGAGGTCGGTCATTTTGACAAGTTCTCCGACTAGTCCGAGGCTGAAACTGGTTATGCCATCTGGACTGCTGGGGTTTATAAACCTGCCGTCAAACCAAACGCCACTCATAATCGCTCCATAAACGTCACGATCTTGGCCGCAATCTCTGCTGGTTTTTCATAGTGAGTCAGATGCCCCACCCCAGGCAGTACCTCCAGCGTTGCATTTGGCAGTGCCTCGAAGAATTCGCGTTGCGCAGCGATCGGCGCCACGGCATCTTTCTCACCAGCAATCAAAAGCGTCGGCGAAGTCAGAGAGGCGCTGTAGTCAAAAACTGAGCCTTCGCTTGCGGCACGAAAGCCTTCCATGACACTTTTCGCGCTGTGAAATCCGGAAAAGTACTTAACGTGCTGATCGTGTACGAACCGCCTCGTCTCAACTGATCTGGTCTTGGTTAGGCCGATAGACATGCCTCTTGTAATCAGGCCAGAGCGAAGCATCCAACCTCCCAAGAATCTGTTGCTACCGAGGCGGTAGTAACTCCTGGCCAGCTTGTTTGCAAAATCTCGGCAGCTACTTGCCCTAGTAGAAATCGGATTAATCAGGCAAATCGGGCCTTGATTCAGGCCCTTCTCCTTAGCGTTGGTAACCACCAAAGTGCCAAAGCTATGCCCCACCACTAGGTCGTAGGGACCCGTGGACTCGTGAAAAGCCAAAAGCCAATTACCGTAAGAATCAAGGTCGCTCACATCCAGCGGTGGGCTCTTCCCGAAGCCTGGAAGGTCCGGGCTGACAATCTCATAGTCTGGGAGAGCTCCGGCCACAGCTTGCAGGCCGTGGTGATCTCCACGAAATCCATGCACGAACATCACTCGCTTGGAGCTTCCTGGGTATCTCCATACGGCGCTGCCAAATGAATCTTGCCTATGGGCCCGTGATTGAGCCTTCATGAAAAGGCTTTTGGGCGAATCGTTCAACACTGTCACCGCTCCAGTCTAGGTTGGTTGCATCGGGACTATCGTGTTACGCAAGGAGCCAAATTGTTAGATTTTGATTTTGAACCAGAAGCACCAGCGTGGTCTAAGCAATTAGCTGCGTTTGACCTCGAGACTACGGGCCTTGATCTAAAGACAGCGCGTGTCGTAACTGCCTGTGTTGTAGTGATGGATCATGCCGGTGAACCTGAACAGCTTCACGAATGGCTTGTAAACCCAGGCATAGAGATTCCTGAAACAGCGGCTGCCGTCCACGGAGTTACCACCGAAATCGCTGTTCGAGACGGAGTTGAGCCCAGTGCTGCAATTTTGGAGATAACAAAACTTCTAGAGAAGCTCAGCCTTGATATGCCTCTGGTAGCCTTCAACGCCCCCTATGACTTCACAATTTTGGCGAACGAAGCAATTCGCTACGGACACACCCCAATTGATCCGAAGCCAGTAGTTGATCCACTGGTGCTGGATAAGAAGGCAGATCAATTTCGCAGGGGAAAAAGAAACCTTGGGGTAATGTCCGAGCACTATGGAGTGCAGCTAACCGACGCTCACAATTCCACCGCAGACGCTATAGCCGCTGGAAGACTCGCACAACAAATCGCCAAAAAGTGGACCGAATTAGACATGCCAATCGAACAGCTGCATCAAGCTCAAGCTAAATGGAGTGATGAGCAATCTGAAAGTTTTGCAAAATACATGAGAACGCAAAACCGCCCGGATTTCCGGGCGGAGTTGGGTTGGCCGAAGAAGGTCTAGCCGAAGTTCTTGTAGCGCTCGTTGAAGCGCTCTACGCGTCCAGCAGAGTCCATAATGCGCTGCTTTCCGGTGTAGAAGGGGTGGCTCTCGGAGCTGATTTCAACATCGTAGACAGGGTAGGTGTTGCCGTCTTCCCATTCGATGGTCTTGTCGCTGGTGATGGTAGCTCGGGTCAGAAATGAAACGCCAGAGGCTAGGTCGCGGAATACGATCGGCTCGTAGCTTGGGTGAATTTCAGCCTGCATGATTTCCTTCTAATTATTTTGATTGTTGTAAGTGGCAACAGCCCGTTAGCTTAGCAAGTTTTTGCGTTGTCGTCTAGGACGCGTTGGCAGAATACCTGCCATGTTGGTGACTCAAGGTAAGCGGAAATCTGAATGCCTCCGAAATACTGGCCGAAGTCAATGTCGAGCCGATCTCCCCGCGCGCCATAACCTTGCCATCCTGAAGAATCAGAGCGTGAGTAAATCCTGGTGGAATCTCTTCTAAATGGTGAGTAACCATGACCATAGCGGGTGAATCGCTGGATTTGGCGTAGCCCGAGAGCAGCTGAATGGTCAGCTCACGCGCAGCTAAATCCAGGCTTGCAACCGGCTCATCAAGAAGCAACAGTTCAGGATCGGTCATGATCGACCTCGCAATCTGAACCCTCTTGCGTTCACCATCACTAAGGGTTCCAAAAGCCCTGTCTTCAAAATTAGACAGTTCCCACTCCCCTAGCACTCGACGGGCTCGTCGCTCATCTATTGAGTCATACTCTTCGTCACGGCGTGATGTGACACCGTAACTGGCGGTCATGACTGCGTTCAATACCGACTCAGTGTTTGATATCTGTGAGGCTTGCGAGCTTGATGCGAATCCAATTCGGCTGCGAAGTTCAAAAATGTTTACTGAGCCGACCTTTTGTCCAAGGAGAGTTGCACTTCCTTCATTCGGCTGAATTTGAGCCCCGGCCAATTTGAGAAGGGTTGTTTTACCGGCACCGTTGGCCCCGAGCACAACCCAGCGTTCGTTTGAGTCTGCCCTAAAGGTCAGCGAGTCAATGATGGTCGCGCCACCGCGAACCACTGATACATTTTGAAGATTAATTACCTCTGACACGGGCCCAATCCTAGCCTCCAAGGGCTTTTTGATAGACCTCTATCGTGCGAGTCGCAATGGTTTGCCAGCTAAAACTATCCACCGCTCGCCTTCTGCCCGCTTCGCCAAATGCTTCAAGGTTGTCTGAAGAGAATGCATCCTGCATCGCTTTGGACCAGTCGGCTATAAACGCCTCTGGATTTGTGGGTGTTCCGCTGCCGTCGTTTACTTGGTCTATCGGCACAAGCCAGCCAGTTTTTCCAGCGATAACTACCTCTGGTATGCCACCGGTCTGCGTGCCAATTACGGCTGTTCCACAGGCCATTGCTTCGAGATTGACGATTCCAAGTGGTTCATAAATCGAAGGGCACGCGAATAAGTCTGCACTCGTTAGCAAAACTGCGAGGCTCCTCTGGTCTAGGTGATCTGGAATCCAGACCACTCCAGTGCGGTTGGCTGATAATTCCGCAACCAAAGTCTCGATTTCAAGCTTTAGTTCATCTGTGTCCGGGGCTCCCGCGCAGACAATAATTTGAACATCCTCAGGGAGAGCCTTGGCAGCTTGCAGAAAGTAAGTCAGGCCTTTTTGCCTGGTAATTCTTCCCACAAAAATAATGGAGCGACGATCTTTATCAACGCCGTGCTTTTCTAACACCGCATCGTCGGTTATTGGTTGCCAGGTTTCAGAATCTATGCCGTTATAAACAACTTCTACTTTTGCAGGGTCTATTTCTGGGTAGCTGCGAAGTATGTCTTCGCGCATGCCGTTGGAAACCGCGATTATGCACTTGGCTTGAGTGTAGGCAGCCTTTTCAATAAACGAAGAAACTGCATACCCACCACCTAGTTGCTCCTTCTTCCAGGGCCTTAGGGGTTCAAGGGAGTGAGCTGTGATGACATGCGGAATTCCGTGCAGCAGTGAGGCCATGTGGCCGGCAAAGTTGGCATACCAGGTATGAGAGTGAACTAGGGCGCTACCTTTTAGGTTTGGAACTATAGAAAGGTCAGTGCCAAGAGTTTGGACGGCTTGATTCTCTGTTTTTAGATCAGCGGGGGTCGGATACCCATGAGTGTTTGGCTCTGGGGTCGGCTCGCCAAAGGCGTGGACATGCACCTCAGTGGTTTTTCTAAGATTCCGCACCAATTCGCTGACATGAACGCCAGCCCCACCATAAATGTTCGGTGGATACTCTTTTGTAACGAAATCTACACGCATGTGAGAATCCTACTTTCTGATTGCCCCATACCAGCTAGCATTTGGCTATGGGACGTACACGAGTGTTCGGAATGGTTCTAGCCGGAGGTGAGGGCAAGAGACTATTGCCGCTGACTGCGGACCGAGCTAAACCGGCAGTGCCCTTCGCGGGTTCCTACCGTTTAGTTGATTTTGCGCTGTCTAACCTAATCAACTCTGGACTGAGGCGGATCGTGGTGCTGACTCAGTACAAATCACACAGCATGGACCGCCACATCTCTCAAACCTGGCGAATGTCTCCTTTACTAGGGGCTTATGTAACTTCAGTACCCGCACAGCAAAGACTAGGTAAACGTTGGTACACCGGCAGTGCTGACGCAATTCTCCAAAGTATGAATGCGTTGAGCGATGAGAAGCCTGACTACGTTGTGGTAGTCGGAGCAGATCACGTTTATCGAATGGATTTCGACCAAATGCTGCAGTCTCACATTGACTCGGGAATGGAGGCTACCGTTGCAGCAATCCGCCAGCCGATCTCTCTTGCCACTCAGTTTGGGGTAATTGAGGTCGATCGCGACACTCCCACAAAGATTTCACAGTTCCGCGAAAAGCCCTCCGATCCAAAACCGGTTCCAGGTGATGACACTCAGGCTCTGGTTTCAATGGGAAATTACATTTTCAACGCTGAGTCTCTTATTGAAGCCATCGAACGAGATGCCCTCGATGAGAACTCCACTCACGACATGGGTGGCGACATAATTCCACACTTCGTTGACCAAGGAACCGCCGGAGCCTATGACTTCACTTTCAACGAGATTCCCGGAGCATCCGATAGAGATAAGTCCTACTGGCGAGATGTCGGAACAATTGATTCCTACTACGACGCTCACATGGACCTCATTTCAACCATGCCTATTTTTAACCTCTACAACGACGAATGGCCGGTCTATAACCAGCAGATAAATATGGCTCCCGCGAAGTTCATTCATGATTCTGAAGGGAATCAAGGGAGAACGAATGATTCGATAGTTTCCCTTGGTGTTGTTGTTTCTGGTTCAGTTGTTGAAAGAAGCGTGCTCTCCCCCAACGTTAGGGTCTTCTCGCGCTCTTTGATAACTGATTCGGTGGTGCTTGACGGTGTTGAGATAGGGAGAGACTGCACTATTCGTAGGGCAATTCTTGATAAAGATGTGGTTGTCACTGACGGAGCAAGTGTTGGGGTAAATCGCGAGCGAGACATTGAGCGAGGCTTCACTGTTACCGACAGCGGAATCACTGTTGTCACCAAGGGGCTACTGGTTAAGCCGTGATTAAGCACCTCGTAGTTTTTGATGTTGATTCAACGCTTATCGAACAAGAAGCGATTGAGCTGTTGGCAGAGTTTTCCGGAACCCGCACTGAGGTCGAAGAGATAACGGCCCGTGCAATGGCAGGTGAGATTGATTTCAGCACATCGCTGATTGAGCGCGTGGCGCTCCTCAAGGGTTTGAATGAGTCAGTTCTTCGCGATGTGGCAAACAGGCTAACGCCAACCAAGGGCGCCAAAGAATTGATTGAGCTAATTCACAAAACAGATGGATACGCCGCAGCTGTTTCTGGAGGGTTTATCCAGTTACTTGATCCGCTCAAAAAGCATCTCGGCCTTGATTTTGCCAAGGCCAACACTCTCGAGGTGGTCGACGGAAAGCTGACGGGAAGGGTGACCGGGCAACTTGTGGATTCAGCAGCCAAGGCAGAAACTCTGCTGACCCTGGCTAAAGAGCTGAAGGTTGACACTGAAAGAACCATCGCCATTGGAGATGGTGCCAACGATCTCAAAATGATGAACGCAGCGGGTTTGTCAATTGCTTTTTGCGCCAAGCAGGTGGTTCGTGACGAGGCCGACGTCGTTCTTGAAATCCAGAACTTGGAACTGATCGGCGCCTTTTTACCGGAGGCCTAGGCTCCTGTGGAGTGAAGGCCACCGTCGACGTGAACCATCTCGCCAGTTGTAGCGGGGAACCAGTCACTCAACAGCGCCACCAGTCCCCTGGCGGCTGCCTCGGTGTCTGTTAGGTCCCAACCGAGTGGTGCGCGATCGGTCCACAACTCTTCCATAGTGGCAAAGCCCGGAATGCCCTTTGCAGCGGTTGTCCTCAATGGTCCAGCAGAAATCAAGTTCACCCTAATTCCCTTGGGGCCGAGGTACTTAGCTAGGTAGCGAGCTGTTGACTCAAAGGCTGCTTTAGCAACGCCCATCCAGTCGTAGACAGGCCAGGAAACGGTTGCATCGAAGGTTAGGCCCACAACAGAGCTTGGGTTGTTCAGAACCGGTAGGCAAGCAGTTGTAATTGCTTTTAGCGAATAGGCCGACACTTCCACAGCGGTTGACACGTCTGACCATTCTGTTTCTAGGAAATTACCTCCGAGAGCAGTTTGTGGGGCAAAGGCTATGGCGTGCACAATGCCATCGATGTTGCCTATCTCTGCTTTGAGGATGCCAGCCAAGCTATCTAAGTTCTCCTGACTTGTGGCATCAAGCTCAATCACTTTGACAGGCTTTGGCAGTCGCTCTGCAATCTTTGTTGTAATCGGCAGCATCCGCCCGAAGGAGCTGAGTATGACTTCTGCCCCCTGCTCTTGGGCCAGCCGCGCTGCACTGTATGCAATCGAGGCCTCGGTTAGTACTCCGGTAATTAGTATCTTTTTGCCTTCAAGAATTCCCAAGACTGCTCCTTTTACGATTTCTGGCTAAACGCTACTACTTAGTGTCCCATTCCAAGACCACCGTCGACAGGAATCACAGCCCCTGAGATGTAGCCGGCATCCTCTGAAGCCATAAATCTCACTACTTTTGCCACCTCCTGCGGGCTCGCGAATCGTCCCGCTGGAATGCGTGCTCGATATGAATCTGCTAGTTCAGGCGTCAGTTCCGCAGTCATGTCTGTGTCAATGAAACCGGGGGCGATAACGTTCGCAGTGATGTTCTTGCCGCCAATCTCTCGGGTGATGGACCTGGCCATTCCAACCAAAGCTGACTTAGCGGCTGAATAATTGACCTGTCCAGCGCTGCCGAGTAGTCCCACCACGCTGCCGATCAATATCACTCGTCCAAATTTTTGCTTCAACATGCCCTTTGTGACTCTTTTGACCACCCGAAAGACACCGTTCAGGTTGGTATTCACAACATCTTCGAATTCCTCATCGGTCATTCTCAGCAACAACGTGTCCTTGGTTATGCCTGCGTTTGCAACCAGAATTTCGATTGGACCAAGCTTTTGCTCCACCTCTGCTAGGGCCTCATCCAGCGAACTTGAATCAGTTACGTCTGCACGAACGGTAAGCGCACCGGTCGGACCTTCACCGCTTCTTGCAGTGACGGCGACTCTGAAGCCGGAAGAGATGAATTCTTCAGCGATTGCGTATCCGATACCGCGGTTGCCTCCGGTGATTAGTACTGTTTTGCTTGAATCCATTTCGGTTGCTCCTCGCGGGAATAGCTTTGGAATTATTGTGTTTGGTAACACAGTCTAGTAATTCGCTAACCAGAGAAAGCGGCAACACTTGAGTAAGCGCCAAAGCGCCACTTCACTTGCACAGAGCCCTGACGAAGAGCGACGCTCTCGGATGGTTAGGTACACCGTGGCTATGTCGGTGAGAATGGTCTGTATTGTTCTAGGTGTTTTCACGCAGGGGATTTTCATGTGGGTTTTCTTTGCGCTGGCAATCTTCTTGCCCTACTTCGCTGTGGTGCTGGCTAACGCCCAAGGTGCACCAAAAGAGTCAACCAGTAAGGCCATTGCTCCAAAGGTGAGCATCAAGGCCGATCAGTTCAAGTTTGATGACTGATTCAAAATGCTCACGGGCCGGCTGTTCAAACACTGCAGCCCACCTAATCCATTGGCGAAACCCCAAGGTTCATAGCCCCGAGAGGCTCAAGACCTGGGCCGCATGCCCAGACCACAGGGTATATTTGGTTGAGTACCTCTCCGCGAGAACCTTCTATATCAAGGATGAAAGATTTGACTCAAAGCACACTTAGGCGTTGGGGCCCCTGGCTGGCTCTTGTCGTGCTTTTCTCAATCGCAACTTCCCTATTGAGCTGGTGGCAGTTCAACCGACGAATTGAGAGAGTTGAGAAAATCAACACAGTTATCGAGAATTATGACTCGGCAGCCGTCCAGTTAGCTGAAGTTCCTTGGTTGTTCTTAGAGAGCGGAGAGCCGCAAAATGAGTGGCGCCCTGTCAAAGTGACCGGTTCTTACATGGTCGAAGAGGCCGTGTTGGTGCGAAACAGACCGCTCAGTGGGCAGTCTGGGTTTGTGCAGGTAGTTCCATTTCTATTGGCAGACGGCCAAATTCTCCTTGTTGAGCGAGGCTGGCTCCCAACTGGGCAGCAATTTACTGAACCTCAATCAAACCCAATGCCAGATGCTGGAACTCACGACCTATTGGTAAGGCTAAGGGCTGCAGAGGCTGATCGGCAGCGCGAGGCCGTGCCGGGACAATTGGCCTCGATTCACCCTGCCAGCCTTGAAGAGGCCCTCGAGGTGCGAGGCACCCTGATAACCGAGTACTACGGACGTTTGGCAAGTGAGAGCCCCGGTTATGCAGAGGCACCTATGCCAATGCCCAAGCCTTCTCTGAACGAGGGCAATCACCTCTCCTACGCTTTTCAGTGGATTATTTTCGGGGTCATGGCATTCATTGCCTTTGGTTGGGCAGTCAAGAACGAGCGTCGAATACAGCGAGAACTTTCCGGCGAACAGGCACCAAGAAAACCCAAAAACACTCAAGCCCACCAGGACGCCGTGTTTGAAGACGCCAACCAATAGACTGAGTTAAAACTCCAGAAAGGATTTGAATCATGAGCGTTACCACTGCACCGCTAATCGACAAATTCGTAGGCCGCACTCTTGTAAATAACATTGGGCTGATTTTTGTCGGAGCACTTCTGACAGCTATAGCTGCTCAGATTCAACTGCCTATGTGGCCAGTGCCGCTGACTCTCCAAACAATGGTTGTCTTGTTAGTCGGGGCAACTTTGGGGGCAGGCCGCGCCTCAGCTTCTTTGTCCCTGTACCTTGCAATGGGAGCTGCTGGAATTCCAGTTTTTGCCGGTGCCAAAACGCTCACGGGCGTACTACCAACCGCGGGGTTCCTAGTTGGCTTCGTATTCGCCGCTGCTCTGGTTGGATTCCTGGCATCAAAAGGTTTCTCCAAGACGCCGGTCAAGGTTGCACTTAGTTTTGCTGCAGGTTCTGTTGTGATCTATGCGTTTGGCGTAGCGGGTCTAATGTTTGCACTAAATCTGTCTTTCACTCAGGCAATTGCTGCCGGAGTGGTTCCGTTTCTTATCGGAGATGCTGTCAAGGCAGCAGCGGCTGCAGCTCTTCTTCCGTTAGCTTGGAAGTATGTGAAATAGTAAGTTTTCAAAAAAATAGACCCGGGTTCCCGGGTCTATTTTTTTTAGATTGAAAAGCCAATCGCTCGCATCATCTCTTTACCGTCATCGGTAATTAGTTCTGGCCCCCACGGTGGCATCCATATCCAGTTGATACGAAATGCGTCAACCACTCCATCAAGCGCTTGGGCGGTCTGTTCCTCAATAACGTCGGTTAGCGGGCAGCCGGCAGACGTCAAGGTCATGTTTACTAATAACGCTCCATCTTCAGACTCTTGTAGCCCATATACGAGTCCAAGGTCAACGATGTTCACTCCGATCTCGGGGTCAATGATGTCTTTCATCGCTTCGATGACACGATCGTATTGAGCCGGCTCTAGTTCCTTGATCTCGCTCATGCGTCTGTTTTTAGGTAGCGATCGTAGCCCTCAGCCTCTAGGCGATCCGCTAGCTCTGGTCCGCCCTGCTCGGCAATCTTTCCAGCCACGAAAACGTGAACGAAGTCAGGCTTGATGTAGCGGAGAATTCTTGTGTAATGAGTAATCATCAGGACACCGAGATCTGATGCGTCTTTGGCGCGATTCACGCCCTCTGAAACAACCTTGAGAGCATCGACGTCAAGACCTGAATCCGTCTCATCCAGAATGGCAATTTTTGGCTTCAGTAGTTCCAGCTGAAGGATTTCATGACGCTTCTTCTCTCCACCAGAGAAACCTTCGTTGACGTTTCGCTCGGTGAAGTCCGAGTCCATTCTTAAATTAGTCATGGCCTTCTTCAGGTCCGCAACCCATTCACGCAACTTTGGTGCTTCACCTTCAAGGGCTGTCTTTGCAGTTCTCAGGAAGTTAGAAACCGATACGCCGGGAATTTCGACTGGATACTGCATGGCTAGGAAAAGTCCGGCTCTTGCTCGCTCGTCCACCAACATTTCTAGGACATTTTCACCATCTAGAAGGATTTCTCCGTCGGTTACCTCGTACTTGGGGTGACCGGCGATTGAGTAGGCGAGAGTTGACTTGCCTGAACCGTTCGGGCCCATGACAGCGTGGGTCTCCCCCGACTTGATTACCAAATCTACTCCACGGAGGATTTGCTTCTTGCCCTGGTCGGTGTCCACTGACACATGCAGGTTCTTGATTTCTAGAGTTGCCATTATTTTCCTTTACGCTTCGTACTCAATAAAAACTTCGTCATTTTCAACCAGCACCTCGTAGGTGCTAACCGCTTCGTATGCCGGAAGGCTTAGTGGCTCTCCGGAATTCAAGTCAAACTTGGCACCGTGTGCCCAGCACTCGATGGTGTTCCCTTCTACAAACCCTTCGCTAAGTGAAATCTCACCATGTGAACACTTGTCGTCGAGCGCCTTGAATGTGCCGTCAGCAATCCTCACGAGCGCTATCGGGTGGTTCTCGATAGTCACTCGAAGAGCATTACCCGGTTTGATGTCTTCAACCGCGCAGATACGGATAGCCATACTCTAAGCACCTACCTGTTCTAGTTCTTGCTCGATAGATGCAATAAGTCGGTCTTCAACTTCAGAAATACCAACCTTTTGAACTACCTCGTGCAAGAATCCACGAACCACTAGACGCTTGGCCTCAGGCTCACTGACACCTCTGGCCATTAGGTAGAAAAGCTGCTCATCATCGAAGCGGCCTGAGGCACTAGCGTGCCCGGCACCCTCGATTTTGCCTGTCTCTATCTCAAGATTCGGAACTGAATCCGCGCGAGATCCATCTGTCAGTAGCAGATTGCGGTTTAGCTCGTAGCTGTTTGTGCCAATAGCTGTTTCCCTAATGAGCACGTCACCAACCCATACAGTGTGAGCTCCAGCACCCTGGAGGGCACCCTTGTAGGCAACGTTTGAAACACAGTTTTCAGCAATGTGGTCAACGTATGGTCGGTGCTCAAAGTAGTTGCTGGAGTCTGCCAGGTAAACGCCGAACATTTGGATGTCTGCTCCTGGAGAATCCAGTGCAGCTGACGGGGTCACTCGTACTAAGTCTCCGCCCAGGGAAACGACCACGTGCTTCAAGGTTGAGTCTCTACCCAACCTTGTGAATTGGGTTGACACATGTGCGGAACCTTTTTTCCAATCCTGAATCGAAACGAAATCAAGCTTGGCTCCGGAGTCGAGAGAAATTTCTACGTTCTCTGCCAGCGCTCCTGTTCCAGTGTGGTCCAGCACGATCGTGGCTTTTGAGTTTGCGCCAGCTTTCACAAAGATATGTACTGCCTTCGCGCTCGCGTCATCAAGGTGAAGAGTCAAAAATGATGGCTCAGCTGTTTCGGAATTCTCTTCAACCTCCACAAGCAAAGTCTTGGATGCATTTGTCCAAGCGATTGCAGAAATCCGGTCTTCTGGGAGGCCCGCCGAGCCGACCGGGTCTGAAGAGCTATCTATCCAGCTGGCTGAAACTCCAGAGGCCAATGCAATTTCGATTTCCGATGGAGATACTTCACCCATGACCTCAGCGTCTAAACCGTTTAGGCGATCCATCGGCAGATAGCGCCAGATTTCCTGCTGATTGCTCAGTTCCTGAAAATCTGATGCTGTTGTCGAGCGAGGTCTTTCGTTCCTGGTTTGTAGGGGAACCAATCCGTGGGAATGTGGTTCGATGCCGTGCTGTGCCATCTATCCAACAGCCCCTTCCATTTGCATTTCAATCAACTTGTTTAGCTCAAGGGCGTACTCCATTGGTAGCTCCTTGGCAATTGGCTCTATGAAGCCACGGACAATCATTGCCATCGCTTCATCCTCTTCCATACCCCTGGACTGAAGGTAAAACAATTGCTCTGCGGATATCTGCGACACCGTTGCCTCGTGCCCCATGGAAACATCATCCTCGCGAATGTCGTTGAGTGGGTAGGTATCCGATCTGGAAATTGTGTCTACCAGCAGAGCATCACATCGGACGGTATTCGCAGAGTGGTGTGCACCTGGATTTACTCGAATCTCTCCTCGGTAAGAGGCTCTGCCACCACCTCGGGCAATCGACTTGGAGACGATTGAGCTGGTGGTGTGTGGAGCAAGGTGAATCATCTTTGCTCCAGCGTCCTGATGCTGTCCTTCGCCAGCGAATGCGACAGAAAGCGTTTCACCACGGGCCCTTTCACCGGCAAGAATGATGCTCGGGTACTTCATGGTTACTTTTGAACCGATGTTGCCGTCGATCCACTCCATGGTTGCACCCTCGTGAGCGATGGCCCTCTTGGTTACCAAGTTGTAAACGTTGTTCGACCAGTTCTGGATCGTCGTGTATCGAACTCGAGCGTTCTTCTTCACGATGATTTCAACCACCGCTGAATGCAGTGAGTCGGACTGGTAGATAGGTGCAGTGCAGCCTTCGATGTAGTGGACGTATGAATCCTCATCCGCAATGATCAGTGTTCTTTCGAACTGACCCATGTTCTCAGTGTTGATCCTGAAGTAGGCCTGCAGTGGAATCTCTACCTTTACGCCCTTTGGCACGTAGACAAATGATCCACCTGACCAGACTGCAGTGTTTAGGGCAGCAAATTTGTTGTCTCCGGCAGGAATAACGGTTCCGAAGTACTCCTGGAAAATTTCCGGGTGCTCCTTCAAGGCTGTGTCTGTGTCAAGGAAAATTACGCCCTGAGCCTCTAGGTCCTCACGAATTTGGTGGTAAACCACCTCAGACTCATATTGAGCGGCAACTCCAGCAACCAGGCGTTGCCGCTCTGCATCCGGGATGCCAAGGCGCTCGTAAGTATTCTTGATGTCCTCAGGAAGGTCTTCCCAGCTAGTGGCCTGCTTCTCGGTAGACCGGACGAAATACTTAATGTTGTCAAAATCGATGCCGCTTAAGTCGGAGCCCCAGGTTGGCATCGGCTTTTTCTGGAAATAGCCGTACCCCTTCATGCGACGCTCTAACATCCAGGCTGGCTCGTCCTTTTTGCCAGAAATGTCTTTCACAACCTCGTCTGAGATCCCACGCTTAGCGCTGTCTCCAGCCGCGGACTTGTCTGACCAGCCGAACTCGTAGGTGCCTAAATCGTCTAGTTCTGGGCGATCGATGATTTTTTCTGACATTTTGGCCTTTCTGTTTCACTTCAATACAACTGATTTCGCCGAACGGTATTCCAGCCAACTTTGTCGTGAGAAACTTGAATTGCGGTACAGCTGGAAGCCTATGGCAATCCTGCGAAATAAAACAGTAAGGCTCACCTAAGTAAAGGCGCAGAATGAACGCAGTCAAGAATCTTTGGTTTGGCAGATTAGTTGCTCCTGCACGGTTGCGGCTTTTTGTCTGGTTATCGCTTGTGACTCAGATACTAATTGTGGTCACCGGAGGCGCTGTAAGGCTTACTGGGAGTGGATTGGGCTGTCCGACCTGGCCCAAATGCACAGACGAGTCCCTAGTCAGCACCGCAGAGATGGGTTTTCACGGCCTGATTGAATTTGGCAACAGGGTGCTGACCTTTGTTTTGCTCATAGTTGCACTTCTCACATTCATTGTCGTGGTCCGCATTTCAAGCTCGACAAGAAAAATCGGCAAGCTTTCAATCGGATTCTTTTCTGGCGCCATCCTGTTGGTGGTAGGCCTCGTGGTGTACGAAACTCTTGGCCTCGATGCCATCGCTATTGGAGTGTTCGTAATAGCTTTCGGGCTGATGGTTGGTTTCGGCGGCCTCATTATTAGATCCGCTCGCGCTGAATCCAGAAACGGTCTAGTCGTGCCCGCCTTTCTCCTTGGAGTGGGCATAATTTTGCAGGCTGTGGTGGGTGGAATCACTGTACTAACAGGATTGAACTCTTGGATCGTGGGTCTCCATTTTGTGATATCAATGGGCCTTATTGCGATTGCTTCGCTCCTGGTTTGGCGAGCATTGCCAAAGCCTGATTCTGAGATCTCGAAAGTCACCGGCTTGCTCGCTTGGCCGATTACTGTGTTTGGCGTTCTGTCGATTTTGTTTGGTGTTGTGGTCACGGGAGCTGGTCCCCATGCTGGCGACGCCACAACTCCAAGAAACGGTCTAGACCTAGAAATTTGGCAGCACTTTCACTCTTACCCTGGATACATTTTGCTGGCATCAATCTTGGTGGCCGTGATCGCCCAGGCAAGAATTGAGGGCCTAAGTTTCAGGCCGCTTCCAATCAGGATTCTTCTAATTTTGTTGTTGGTGTCCGTGCTACAGGCGGTAATTGGGGTCATTCAGGCAAGAACCGGCGTTCCGGCTTTGCTAGTCGGTTTTCACATGCTGGGTGCAGCTGTGTTGGCTTCCCTGTTGGCATTTCAGCAATTTAGTGGCAGGAAGATTCGAAGATGAAAAGCATTTTTTGGTTTGGACGAGACCGTCGCCTTCAGGACAATGAGGCTCTAACCTTTGCAGCTGAAACCTCGACCAGTGTCTTGCCAGTCTATGTATTCCCCACAGACACAAGTCCAATGTCCAACCTTCGGGCAAATTCGATTGCGGCGTCAGTAGCTGCGCTTTCAACTTCACTGCCACTCGGGCTCCAAGTCCTTGCCGGGGATCCAGAGATCTTGCTCACGGATTTGGCGAAAAAAAACGACGCCGTTCGGGTAATCGCGACTCGCTCCTATGAGCCTGAGGAGGCCAGGCTCCAACGCCAGCTTGCTTCAGCCCTGGAAGAAGAAGGAATCGAGCTATTGCTGATTGGCAGCAACTACCTTGTTCAGCCTGGAACGGTTGTGAAGGACGATGGTACGCCACTTCGCGTTTACACACCTTTTTATAAGCGATGGGTTGGACATCCACCAGTGAGACCTTTTGCTATCGATGTGAATAGTGTTTCGTGGCAGGCACCTATAGCTTCACTCCAGCACGCGGCAACAATCCCAGATGTTCCAATTAGGGCTGGAGAGAGCTTTGCGCTCGAAACTTGGAAGCATTTCAAGGAAGAGCGAATTTTTGACTACTCAGAAAATCGCAACCGCCTAGATCTCAATGGAACATCGAAATTGTCGCATGCTCTTGCTCACGGCGAGATCCACCCTCGCACCATCTTGGCGGAACTGGGCGGCTCTATCGGAGAAGAGGTTTTTCGAAAGGAAATCGCCTGGAGAGAGTTCTATGCTGACGTGCTTTTTCATAACCCGCACACCCTCCAGGATTACTACGAAAAGCGCTTTGAGCAGTTGCGGTATGACGACCCGGCGGACTTTCCTGAAAAGCTAGAGGCTTGGGAAACTGGAAATACCGGCTACCCGATTGTGGATGCAGCCATGCGCCAGTTGGTTCAATCGGGCTGGATGCACAATCGCTGTCGCATGATTGTTGCGAGCTTTTTGGTCAAAGACCTCCACTTTGAGTGGCAAATTGGTGCTCGTTTTTTCGAGCATCACCTAACTGACTTCGATCCGGCGTCTAATTCTCACGGCTGGCAGTGGACCGCAGGTTGCGGCACGGACGCATCTCCCTATTACCGGGTGTTCAACCCGATTCTGCAGGGTTCAAAATTTGATCCAAGCGGAGACTATGTGATGCGCTGGGTTCCTGAGCTCGCTCATCTTGAGGGCAAGAGTGTCCACGAGCCATGGAATGACATAGCCGGTTACCAGAACGGCTACGCACCTCCAATTCTTGATCACTCGCAAGAGCGCGATGAGGCACTTAGTCGCCTAGAGGAAATTAAGCGCTAAATAAAAATCAGCGGGTCAATAGCAATGGCCAAGAACAAAACCGTCAAATGGGTGATGGATGCATGAAAGAGCTTCATTGGGTTTTTGGGTATCTGGGTCTTCGCTTCGCTGTAGAGACGGTGTGACTCCCAAGTGAACCAGATGCCCGCCAACACAGCCGCGATTGTGTAGACGAGGCCCATGTTTGCTACCGGAATAAGCAATAGCGTTGCTGCCAGGTAGGCGTAGGCATAGAGGATTATTTGTCGCCCCACTTTTTCGTTCTTTGCGACCACCGGGAGCATTGGAACGCCAGCCTCCTTGTATTCCTCCAGGTACCTCATGGAAAGTGGCCAGTAGTGCGGTGGCGTCCAAAGGAAGATAATCAAAAACAGCACCCATGCTGACAGCGACAGTTCATTGGTAACTGCCGCCCAGCCGATTAGCGCTGGCATGGCGCCCGCCGCTCCACCCCAGACAATGTTCTGTGGGGTGCGCCTCTTGAGTCCCAGTGTGTAAACGAAGACGTAGAAGAGTATGGCTGCAAGTGATAACAGCGCTGCCAAAACATTTATTAGCACAGCGAACCAGACAACCGATGCGATCCCTATCCCCCATGCAAAAATCAGGGCCTCTTTATGCGTCAGCTCTCCAGTCACAAGGGGTCGATTCTTGGTTCGGCCCATTACCTTGTCAATGTCGCTATCGATGTAGCAATTGAATGCGTTGGCGCTGCCAGCGCTTAGCGCACCTCCAAATACAGTTGCAAGGATCAACCAAATCGAAGGAAAACCCCTTGCCGCAAGGATCATGGCGGGGACGGTAGCGATTAACAGCAACTCGATCACTCTGGGTTTGGTGAGCAAAAAATAGGCGCGGAGCTTTCTCAAAAAGCGCGCCGAAGACGAGGTTTCTACCGTGGTCATTTGTGTCTAGTGTAATCGACTTTTAAGAGGCGACCCATTCCTCTCGGTATAGACTCAGCTTCTAAGTGGACAGCAGTGTTGCTGGTAATTATTTAGGGCCAAGGCGCCTCAAACTCTAAGGAATGACATTTTGCTGGAATGGAACGAAATTGACGACCTCGCGGTAAAAACGGCGAAAGTTTTGGCAGCCGATGCTGTCGAGAAGGTTGGCAATGGTCACCCTGGCACTGCAATTAGTTTGGCACCAGCCGCCTACTTGCTGTTCCAAAAAGCGATGAAGCACGACCCCAGCGATGACAAGTGGATTGGTCGAGACAGGTTTATTCTGTCTGTGGGGCATTCTTCGCTGACTCTTTACAACCAGCTCTACCTCGGTGGTTTTGGGCTTGAATTAGATGACATCAAGAGCCTGAGAACCTGGGGGTCGCTGACTCCTGGCCACCCAGAATATGCTCACACAAAGGGTGTTGAAATCACCACCGGTCCCCTGGGCCAGGGGCTTGCCTCTGCAACCGGGTATGCAATGTCCACTCGCTTTGAACGCGAACTATTTGACCCGACGTCGAAACCGGGTGAGTCAGTTTTTGATCACCACGTGTTTGTTATTGCTGGTGACGGAGACATGCAGGAGGGCGTTAGTGCTGAATCTGCCTCTCTAGCTGGACACTTGGGTTTGGGTAACCTTGTCGTCATTTACGATTCCAATAAAATCTCGATCGAAGATGACACTGACATCAGCTTCTCCGAGGATGTGGCAAAACGATACGAAGCTTATGGCTGGCAAACAATCGAGGTCGACTGGACCCAGGATTCTTACGCTGAGGACGTCGTTGCCCTGAACGCTGCCATCGAGGCGGCCAAGAGCAATACCTCTCAACCGACTCTGATCACCCTTAGGACCATCATCGGCTGGCCTAGCCCGACCAAGCAAAACACTGGCAAGATTCACGGTTCAAAACTTGGTGAGGAAGAGCTTAATGGCCTCAAGAAAGCCCTGGGCTTCGATCCTACGAATAGTTTTGAGGTATCGCCCGCGGTTATTGAGCACACACGAAAGCTAGTTGACCGGGGAGCTTCATTGCGCGCCGAATGGGACGCCAGGTTCGAACAGTGGAGGGCATCCAACCCTGAGCAAGCGAAGCTTTTTGACAGAGTTGCAAGAGGCGACCTGCCTGCCGGCATCGAGGAGGCCCTTCCAGTCTTTGCAAGTGGTGAAGAGATTGCAACCAGGGCAGCCTCTGGAAAGGTAATCAATGCCATTTCCGGTGTGATGCCCGAGATTTGGGGTGGCTCAGCGGACCTTGCGGAATCGAATAACACCACAATCGAGGGCGGCGGATCGTTTGTCCCCGCTAAGTGGCAAACAAGTGCCTGGAGCCCCAAGCGAGCTGGTCGGATTCTTCACTTCGGCATACGTGAGCACGCCATGGGAGCGATCCTGAATGGAATTACCTTGTCTGGGGTCTCAAGGGTATTCGGTGGCACGTTTCTTGTTTTCTCGGACTACATGCGTCCCGCCGTTCGACTTGCGGCCCTAATGGGAATCGCCCCAATCTACGTCTGGACACACGACTCTGTTGCACTTGGTGAAGACGGTCCAACCCACCAGCCAATTGAGCACCTTACTGCGCTTCGATCTATTCCTAACCTGGACATAGTTAGACCCGCAGATGCAAACGAGACGGCTCAGGCATGGCTCCAGGTGTTGAAAAATAATGACCGCCCCGCGGGTATTGTGCTCACCAGGCAAAACCTTCCAGTGCTCGATAGATCATCCGGATTTGGTCAAGCATCAGAGGTTGCCAAGGGTGCATATGTGTATGCCGAAGGATCCTCCGACCCTCAGGTCGTACTAATTGCTACCGGCAGCGAAGTTCAATTCGCGGTTGAGGCCAGAAATCAGCTTGAGGCTGAAGGAATATCGACCCGAGTGGTTTCAGCGCCGTGTCTGGAATGGTTTGACGCTCAGCCTGCCGACTACAGAGATTCAGTAATACCTCCCTCGACAAAAGCTAGGGTTTCGCTGGAAGCAGGACTCACCACTGGCTGGCATAAATACGTTGGCGACAATGGAATCGCAATTGGTATCGATCATTTTGGGGCTTCGGCTGACTATAAGACCCTGTATTCCAAATTTGGAATAACTACTGACGCGGTTGTCGCCGCTGCCAAAAAAACCTTGGAGGAAAATAAATGAATAAAAATCTGAAGGCACTCACCGATGCTGGAGTGTCAATCTGGTTAGACGACCTATCCAGAGAGCGCATCGAAAGCGGCAACCTAACGGACCTTATCGAGAACTACTCGGTACGTGGCGTGACAACCAACCCCACCATCTTCGCGGCAGCGCTGAAGGGCAACTCCTACGGAGCTGCCATGCAGGCTGAGCGCACTCTAGGTAGCTCAGCAGCCCAAGCGATTGCCAATGTAACTTCTGCCGATGTTGCCGCCGCTTGTGACATTTTCAAGGGCGTCTATGTCGATTCGAAGGGTGTGGACGGCCGTGTTTCGATTGAAGTTGAGCCTGGCTTGGCCAACGATGCCGCCGGCACGATTTTGCAGGCGCTCGAGCTTTATGAATTGGTTGACCGCGAAAACGTGATGATCAAAATTCCGGCAACATTAGCTGGCCTTGAGGCAATTACCGCCGTAACTGCAGCAGGAATTTCGGTAAATGTCACGCTTATCTTTTCCATTACCCGTTATGACCAGGTTATTGATGCATACCTTGAGGGCCTGAAGCAGGCAATTGCAAGCGGCAAGGATGTTTCAAAGATTCACTCTGTGGCATCTTTCTTTGTTTCTAGAGTCGACACAGAGGTCGATGCTCGTTTGGTTGCCCTTGATAGGCCTGAGCTGAAGAGCAAGGCCGCATTGGCAAACGCACAACTTGCCTATGAGCTCTTCCTGTCCAGGTTCCAGGGGCCAGATTGGGAAGCCTTGGTTTCCGTCGGTGCAAATCTTCAGCGCCCACTCATGGCTTCCACTGGCGTGAAAGACCCCTCACTTCCAGACACGCTCTATGTCACAGAACTAGTTTCGAAGAACATCGTGAACACCATGCCAGAAAAGACCATGATGGCAACCGCCGACCACGGAGTAATTCCTGAAGAGTCTGTGATTTCTGCTTTTGGTCTCGCCAAGCAGGTTCTAGAGGAAATTGCAGCAGCTGGAGTGAACATGGATGAAGTGACGGAACTGCTTGAAAAAGAAGGTGTCGAAAAGTTCATTGTTTCTTGGAGTGAGCTAGTTGAAACGGTCGAGCAGGCCTTGAAGGGCGATGGCTAATGCAAATTAGCGTCAAGGAGGATCTGCGAGAGCAGTTGGCACCCGTTGTAGCGAAGCTTGTTGAGAAAAAAATAGCGAGCAGGATTTCTGCCAAAGACCACACGCTTTGGGGTCCAGGAGCGGAAGCCGAAGCGTCGATTCGCCTTGGCTGGGTCGAATCTGCAGTTTCTTCAGTCGAGCTAGTTCCGGAAATCCTGAAACTTAGAGACTCACTTTCGGCAAAAGGCATTGATCGGGTCGTCCTTTGTGGAATGGGTGGGTCTTCGCTAGCCCCGGAGGTCATAGCGAAGAATACTGGCAAGAACATCGTGATTCTTGATTCCACAGCACCCGACCAGGTGATGTCGGCAATCAGGGAGCTGTCAAAGACCGTCGTAGTTGTCTCGTCTAAGTCGGGCTCAACAGCGGAAACAGACAGTCAAAAAAGAGCTTTTGAAACTGCCTTCAGATTAGAGGGCATTGATCCACTACAGAGGATCGTCATTGTTACGGACCCGGGTTCTCCATTAGATACTTCCTCCAGGGCAGCCGGTTATCGTGTGTTCAACGCCGACCCAAATGTGGGCGGTCGATACTCGGCTCTTACTGCCTTTGGCCTGGTTCCCTCGGGCTTGGCCGGCGCAGATATTGCCTCGCTTTTGGCAAGCGCTAAAGATGCTGGACAAGAGCTAGCAAATGATTCAGAAACCAATCCTGCCCTCTGGCTCGCTGCAGTGCTCTCAGCTACCACCGGGGCTGATGGAACCAAGGACAAGTTTCTGATCCAGACTGACGGACTTCCGGGTTTCGGTGACTGGGTTGAGCAGCTAGTTGCAGAGAGCACCGGCAAGAACCAGCATGGAGTTCTTCCGGTTGTAGTTACAAAGCATGCACCCGAATACAAGCTTGACCTCAGCGATACTTTGCGGATTACTTTTAGCCAGTCGAAAGCTGGCATCGAAGACGTAACTTTCAGCGGAACCCTCGGAGAGTTGTTTTTGCTTTGGGAGTATGCAACTGCAATCAGCGGATATTTGATGGGGATCAACCCGTTTGATCAGCCGGATGTTGAATCGGCAAAAATCGCAGCGCGCTCACTGCTCGATTCTCCTCAGGTTGGCCAAAAGGCTGATTTTGTGGATCGAGGCATGTCGATTACTAGCCACGGCTTTAGTGTTGTCGGCTCTACTGTTGAAGCAGCAGTGGAACAACTGCTGGCGATGGTCGATGAGCACAGCTTTATTGCCGTGCAGGTTTACCTGAGCCGGCCGGAATATCCGCAATTTGAAGGTCTCAGAGACCTGATTGCTGCCAGAACCGGCAGGCCGGTTACATTCGGGTGGGGCCCAAGATTTCTGCACTCAACAGGGCAATATCACAAGGGTGGACCAAGGCAGGGTCTCTATTTGCAGATTACAGGCGAGCATGGAGTGGATTTGGCCATTGAGGGCAGACCCTTCAGCTTTGGCGAGCTAATCAGGGCCCAGGCTGCCGGCGATGCCAACGTGCTAGCGGAGAACGGGCTCCCGGTTATAGCGATCCACATGCCCGAACCACTACAAAATCTCGAATTTCTGGAAAAAGTGATTGCTTCGTGACGCAGAATCCACTCAGAGATCGTCGTGATGGGCGGCTCCACAAAATTGCAGGCCCCAGTGGACTGATTATGTTCGGCGTGACCGGCGATTTGGCCGGCAAGAAGTTACTCCCTGCAATTTATGACCTTGCTCACCGGGGGCTTCTGCCGCCAGCTTTTTCGCTCGTTGGTTTTGCTAGACGAGACTGGAGTGAGCGCGACTTCAAAGAGGTTGTGAAGGATTCCGTTAGGCAAAATGCAAGGACCGCCTGGTCCGAGGACGTATGGGAACAGTTGGCTCTTGGAATCAGGTTTGTCTCGGGCAAGCACGATGACAAAGAAGCGTTTGCAAGGCTCAAGAAAACTGTTGATGAGCTCGATAAAGAGCGTGGAACTTCTGGTAATCATGCTTTCTATCTCTCAATTCCTCCGAGAGACTTCCCACTGGTTGTAGAGCAGTTATCAAACTCTGGGCTAACCGAAGCAAAACCAGGACAGTTCCGCCGGGTCGTGATCGAAAAACCATTTGGGTCTGACTTGGGGTCCGCCATTGAGCTCAATGAAGTAGTGGAAAGAGTCTTTCCGCCCGACTCGGTGTTTCGGATCGACCACTACTTGGGCAAGGAAACCGTTCAGAACATTCTTGCTCTGCGATTTGCAAATCAGCTCTTCGAACCGCTTTGGAACAGTAAGCACATTGATCATGTCCAAATCTCAATGGCTGAGGACATAGGGATTGGTTCGAGGGCAGGCTTCTACGACAACATAGGGGCCGCTAGGGATGTAATTCAGAACCATTTGCTTCAGCTCTTGGCTCTTACTGCTATGGAGCAACCGTTGAGTTTTGACGCAGCTGATTTACGCGCAGAGAAGGAAAAAGTTCTGGCATCTGTAACACTGCCAGATGACCTGTCTGTCCACACCGCTCGGGGTCAGTATGAAGGTGGCTGGCAGGGCGGTGAGTCCGTCAAGGCTTTTCTGGATGAAGAAGGCATGAACCCGAACAGCAAGTCGGAGACTTTTGCTGCAATGAGATTGAACATTGACAACAAAAGGTGGCAACAGGTGCCTTTCTACCTTCGAGCTGGCAAAAGGCTCGGACGCAGAGTTACCGAAATCGCTGTTGTATTCAAGAGGGCACCTCAGGAAATTTTCAGTGGATCACAAACCAGCCTCCTAGGAGAAAACGCGCTCGTCATCAGAGTTCAGCCAAACGAAGGTGTCACAATCAGGTTTGGCTCAAAGGTTCCAGGTCCAACCATGCAGGTCCGGGACGTGACCATGGACTTTGGTTACGGGCACGCTTTCACAGAGGACTCCCCCGAAGCCTATGAGCGCTTGATTTTGGACGTGTTGCTTGGCGAGCCACCACTATTTCCAAGGCAAAAGGAAGTAGAACTGTCATGGAAAATTCTTGATCCCATCGTCAAGTTCTGGGCCGAGAACGGTGTTCCAGAAACTTATGCGCCAGGATCCTGGGGTCCAGAATCGGCCCACAGGATGATGGCCAACGATGGCAGGACCTGGAGGCGCCCATGATAGTAAACATGGATGGAACCACATCTTCCAAAATCGGCAAGAAGCTTCAGGACCTTCGGGAAGATGGCGGAGTCGTCGCTCTCGGGCGCGTCCTTACTTTGATCATTGAAACCAGGGAGGCTGAGTTGGAGAACGCCATTGAAGCAGCCAATGGCGCTTCTCGATTGCACCCTAGCCGAATCATTGTTCTAGTTAGTGACCTTAAAGAGCAAACTGATAAATCACGCCTGGATGCTGAAATAAGAATCGGCGGCGATGCCGGTGCATCCGAGGTCGTCGTTATTCGCGCTTTTGGCAAGGCACATGCAAATACGGAGTCAATTGTGACTGGGTTGCTATTGCCAGATGCGCCAGTCGTGTCTTGGTGGCCATCCGAGTGCACTGCTGACCCTGCAGCAAACCCCCTTGGGAGGATTGCGTCCAGAAGAATCACTGACTCCGCCAACCAGTCTGACCCGGGGGCATTTCTGAATGAGCTAGCCAGGAACTATAAGCCGGGTGACGGGGACCTAGCTTGGACAAGACTGACGCTTTGGCGCTCCCAGCTTGCTGCGGCAATGGATGGGCACCTAGGCAAGGCAGTTACCTCTGCAGAGCTAATTGGCTCATCGCAATCACCAAGCACAATGCTTCTGGTCTCATGGTTGGCCTTAAAGCTTAGAGTGGATGTTCAGGTTGTTCCAGACCTTAACGGTGAAGCGGTTGAAGGAATTGCCGGCGTTAGGATTTTCTTTGGCGAAGAGGTCTTGTCGGTCATTCGAACCGGAGGGTCAGCAACCATCACCCAATCTGGTTTCCCGCAAAGTTCGGTGTTATTGCCAAAGCGCTCAGATCAGGATTGCCTGGTCGAGGACATGAGATTCTTAGATGAGGACATTGTGTACGGTGAGGTTTTGGCGCATGGCAGGGCCTCGTGAAAACACCACTGGTCAAAATTCACGAAACTTCAGTATCGCTTTTAGAAACTGCTGTTGCCGACTTTCTGCTACTGCTGGAATCTCACCCAAAATCCGCTGCAAACCTTTCCGTTGTTCTAACTGGTGGCAGCTTGGGAATCGGGTTTCTGAATGAGCTTTCCAAGCACAGTGCTGAACTTTCGAATGTTGACTTCATTTTTGGAGACGAACGCTTTGTAGCTCTAGATGATGCCGAAAGAAATGAACATCAGGGAATTATGGCATTTGGCGCCTTGGAGAATCTAAGGCTCCGTCGCTACCCAGGTATTGACTCATCGCTCAGTGAAGCCCGCGATGCTCTAAGCAGAGCCCTAGAGGCTTCCTACGGTCCCGTTGAGGGAAGTACTGAAGTCTTTGATTTAGTGCTGTTAGGCGTTGGTCCTGACGGGCACGTCGCATCGCTATTCCCAGGTCATGCCCAACAAGGTGATTGGGTGGTGTCAGAAAGCAGTTCTCCTAAACCGCCCGCTCAAAGACTAAGCCTGAGCTACAAAGCTTTAAACCGATCGAAACGGGTTTGGTTTTTAGCTTCAGGTAAAGCCAAGGCAAACGTTGTGGGCCAGGCACTTCAAGAGGGATGCGACTTACCGCTGGCCAAAGTAAATGGAGTGAGTCAAACGGTTTGGTACTTAGATAAAGAGCTTAGCGACGAGCTTTAGCTGCTGCTGCAGCTCGTTGACGCTTGTTCCTAATTGAATCAAGCGCTTCAGCCAAAATCTGCTCGGCCTCATCGTCCGTTCGACGCTCCTTGACGTAGGCAAGGTGAGTTTTGTAGGGCTCAATTTTGGCAACCAAAGGTGGGTTTGCCTTGTCAGTCCCAGAAGGAAGACCACAGTGAGGGCAATCAATCTCGGTCGGGATGTCTTCTTCGTTTACGGTTGCTGCGAAGAGTGGATTGGTAACGTGACCGTTTGAGCAATAGAAGCTCAGTGCAATTTTCTCAACCTGATGTCCGCGGTCCTGTTCGCCCATGGGGCCGGCGCCAACTCGGGCACCTCTAATTGATGGTGAACCTGACATTATGCCCATCCGAATCTTGTAAAGAGGCCCAAGACAACAATCACAGTCACCCAGACAAGTCCGAGGATGATTGTGATTCGGTTTAGGTTGCGCTCTGCAACACCTGATGAATTCATGGAGCTCGTAACACCGCCACCAAACATCTCAGCCACACCGCCACCCCTGCCCTTGTGGAGCAAGATCATGAGTATTAGCAACACGCTGGTAATTGCAAGCAATACCAAGAGTGCAGTTTGTAGGGCGGCCATCAGTTTCCTCTTTTTCTTTGCAGGTGCTCGTAAATTATAGGACTATGTGCTTTTTGAAGCGCGATATTCCAGCAAACTCGTCGGCGTCAAGAGACGCTCCACCCACTAGCACACCATCAACTTGGTCTGATTGCAAGAAACCAGCAACATTATTTGCCTTGACGGACCCTCCATAAAGGATTCGAGATTCACCTGCGCCTGATCCGAAGTTGGTAACGAGAGCGGCTCTAAGAGCTGTGGCCACTTGAGCGGCTTCATCAGCGGTGGCTACCTTGCCTGTGCCAATAGCCCACACTGGCTCATACGCAATCACGAACTCCCCCAACTTTTCGTGCCCGGTGAGGGCAGCAATTGCCTGTGCGATTGGCACGGCTGACTGCCCCTGAGTCTCAAGCTCCTCTAGGGTCTCACCAACGCAGATAATTGGAACGAGACCGCTCTTCCAAGCCGCGCCAACTTTCTCGCGAATAAGGTCATCAGTTTCGGCGTGGTATTGCCTCCGCTCAGAATGGCCGACAAGTACATATTTGACATCCAGACTCGAGAGAAACGCTCCGGACACCTCTCCAGTGAAGGCGCCTGACTCATGGGCAGAAATGTCTTGCGCGCCCAGCTTCAACTTGAACTTCTCTGCATCTATCAACGTTTGAGCACTGCGGAGGTCAGTGAAAGGCGGGAACACAGCAACCTCTACCTCGTCGAAGTCATGTCCGGCATCATCGAGTGTCCATGAGAGCTTCTGGATAAGTGCAATCGCTTGTAAGTGATCGAGGTTCATTTTCCAGTTACCCGCTATTAGCGGCAAACGATTAGTCATTGAGGACCTCCAGTCCAGGTAAATTCTTGCCTTCTAGAAACTCAAGACTCGCGCCTCCCCCGGTGGAGATGTGCCCAAAAGCGTCATCTGAGAAGCCGAGTGCCCTCACGGCCGATGCGGAATCTCCACCACCTACCACGGATAAACCCTGGACTCGAGTGAGAGCTTCTGCAACATGTTTTGTACCATTGGCGAAGTTCGGGAACTCAAATACACCCATCGGGCCATTCCAGAACACGGTTTTGGATTCCTCAATTTTTGAGGCGAAAGCTCTGGCGCTTTCAGGTCCAATGTCCAGACCCATGACTTCTGGACCGAGGCTGGAGGATTCAATTTTGTCAGCCGCGACTGTTTCGAATTGTGCATCCGCTGCGAATCCACTCGCGACAACGATATCAGTTGGCAGTATGATTTCAACCCCGAGGTCGGCTGCCTGGGCGAGAAATCCCTTAACGGTGTCTACCTGATCGAGCTCAAGCAGGCTTTTTCCAACTTCATGGCCAAGTGCCTTCAGGACAGTGAAAACCATCCCACCACCTATAGCTAGCCGATCAACTTTCGGCAGCAGGTGTCCTATGACCGCTAACTTGTCTGAAACCTTTGACCCACCGAGCACCACTGTGTAGGGGCGTTCAGGATTTACGGTCAGGCGGTTCAGAACCTCAAGCTCAGTCTCAATCAGTAGACCTGCATAGGAAGGAACTAACTCAGCGAGCTCGAATACACTTGCCTGCTTTCGATGCACTACACCAAAGCCGTCAGACACCATGACATCGGCCAACGATGCGAGCTGCTCGGCAAATGTGCCGCGTTCGCTCGCAACACTGGAGGTCTCAAATGGGTTGAAACGCAAGTTCTCCAGAAGTGCAACTCCCCCGTCTTCCAGCAATTTTGATGCAGCTTTTGCTTGTGCACCCACGGTATCGGAGGCAAATATTACGGGTTGCCCGAGTAGCTCTTCGAGGCGTTCGGCAACTGGCGCTAGCGAATACTCTGATTCTGCATCTGATGTTGGTCTACCGAGGTGCGAGGCAATCAAAACCCGTGCTCCAGCCTCAACGAGCATCTTGATTGTGGCAACAGATGCTCGAATTCGACCGTCGTCTGTTATTCGCCCGCCATCAAGCGGAACGTTTAGGTCACAGCGCAACAAAACGCGCTTAGATCTCAGATCGCCGGCTTGGGCAATTGTTCTAAGCATTAGAGCTTGGATGCAACCATGGCGGTTAGTTCCACCAAACGGTTTGAATAGCCCCACTCATTGTCATACCAACTAGAAAGCTTCACTGTGTTATCAATCACTCTTACTAGCCCGGCATCGAAAATTGAGCTGTGAGGGTCTGAAACGATGTCGCTGGAGACGATTGGCTCCTCTGTGTACATCAAGATGCCCTTCAGTTCACCCTCGGCGGCCTTTTTGTAAGCAGCCTTGATCTCTTCGACTGTAGTTGTCTTCTCTGAAACCAGAGTTAGGTCAGTGATGGAACCAGTTGGCACTGGAACACGAAGTGCGAAACCATCCAGCTTGCCCTTCAATTCAGGCAAAACAAGACCTATTGCCTTTGCCGCGCCAGTGCTAGACGGAACGATGTTTACCGCAGCGGCACGAGCCCTTCTAAGGTCAGAGTGAGGACCATCGTGTAGGTTCTGATCCGCGGTGTAAGCGTGCACGGTAGTCATTAGGCCATTCTTGATACCGAAGTTGTCCAAGAAGACCTTTGCAAGAGGCGCAAGACAGTTTGTCGTGCACGAGGCGTTCGAAATGATGTGGTGTTTTGCAGGGTCGTAAAGGTGTTCGTTGACACCAATAACAAAAGTAGCGTCCTCATCGGTTGCTGGTGCGGAAATGATGACCTTCTTGGCTCCAGCCTCGATGTGCTTACCGGCGTCGCCTGCCTTGGTGAAGATTCCAGTGGACTCAATAACGATGTCTACCCCGAGGTCTCCCCAGCCGAGTTTGCTTGGATCACGCTCCGCAAGAACTTTGATGCTCTTGCCGTTGACAACGATGCTGTCTCCGTCGACTGAGACAGCGGCATCGAGCCTTCCGTTTACTGAGTCATATTTCAGAAGGTGTGCAAGTGAAGCTGGGTCAGAAAGGTCGTTTACAGCAACGATTTCAAGGTCCGAATTTTGGGCGAGGGCTGCACGCAAGTAGTTTCTTCCAATGCGTCCAAAACCATTAATACCGATACGAGTCACGGGGCTACTCCAGAACTGTTAGTGAATAAAATGAACGCCCGAACGCCTTTGGGCGGACTCTGGTTAGCCTAGCAGTAGCGAGGCGCTGTTCGCCTTAACCGACTCGAAACGCTCGGCCACGTCCTGCCAGTTAACAATGTTCCAAAAAGCTTTCACGTAGTCAGCCTTTACGTTGACATAGTCAAGATAAAAGGCATGCTCCCACATGTCTAGCATCAGAAGGGGAATCATTCCCAGGGCCAAGTTTCCCTGCTGGTCATATAGCTGCCCGATTACGAGACGGTTGCCGAGGCTGTCCCATGCCAAATAAGCCCAGCCAGATCCCTGAATGCTCATAGCGGCCGCACTGAAGTGCTTTTGGAAAGCGTCGTAAGACCCAAAGTACTCAACGATCGCAGCAAGCAGCTCACCCTGTGCTTCCCCACCATCAGCTGAGAGGTTTTTCCAGAAAATGCTGTGGTTTACGTGACCACCAAGGTGAAATGCAAGGTCCTTCTGGAGCCTAGGGAGGTTCACGAAATTCTCCGACTCCCTTGCTTCTGCCATAGCATCCAGCGCAGCGTTTGCTCCAGTCACATATGCCTGGTGGTGCTTCGAGTGGTGAAGTTCCATGATTCTCGCCGAGATGTGTGGCTCAAGGGCTGCGTAGTCGTAGCTAAGTTCTGGGAGTGTGTAAGTCATTTGGTCCTACTTTCTAATTGGTTTAGCAACTGGCTTGCCAGCTTTATTCCTAAAGGAAATCGTTGATTGCGGATTCGGTGTCCTGGATACCGAGTTCAGCAGCGCGCTTGTCAGCGGTGGCCAAGAGTCTCCTAATTCTTCCAGCAACTGCATCCTTGGTCATAGGTGGAACTGAAAGCCGCCCAAGTTCATCTAGCGACGCATCTTTGTGCTTGAGGCGAAGTTCTCCCGCGTACTTCAGGTGTTCCGGAGCATTGTCACCGAGTATTTCCAGAGCGCGCTGAACCCGAGCTCCAGCCGCAACGGCAGCCTGAGCACTTCGACGAAGGTTTGCATCATCAAAGTTCGCCAGCCTGCTGGCGGCGCCTTTAACTTCTCTGCGACTGCGTAAGTCTTCCCATTTGGTTACTTGGTCAACACATCCAATTTGCCTGAGAAGTTCGGAAATTGCTTCTCCATCACGAACAACAACTCGGTAAACGTTTCTTACTTCGCGAGCCTTGGCGCTGACGCCTAGTCTCCTGGCTACGCCAACAAGCGCCATCGCAGACTCATTGCCTGGCGCAATCACTTCTAGTGAAGTGGTTCGTCCTGGATCGGTTAGTGTTCCCTGGGCCAAGAATGCCCCGCGCCAAACAGCTCTAGCCTCGTCCAGAGTCGAACTGATAAGGGTTGCCGGTAATCCCCGTACCGGGCGGCCCCTGTTGTCAATAAGCCCTGTTTGCCTAGCCAGCAGTTCACCGTCTCTCAGAACCCTTATTTGGTAGCCGCTGCTCTTTCTGAGACCACCAGCTTGGACGACCGTTGCCTCGGATTGGATTCCATATAGTTCCACGATTGCCCGGGCAAGTCTGCGAGCAAGTGTTGCCGAGTCGAGCTCCACCTCAATTGCGATTCGACCGGAGATTAGGTGGAGTCCGCCACAGAACCTAAGGACTGTTGCTAACTCCGCTGCACGTTCAAGGCCAGTCTTCACTGGCACCTTTGCCAGTTCTTCTTTTATTTCTTGTGTAATCCCCATCATTACTCTCTACCTAGGTCTCGGTGCGACACTGCTACCTGAATTTCCGAATCAGCAGAAAGCAATTTTGCGATCTGATTTGTGAGTGCCACCGAACGGTGTTTACCTCCGGTGCAACCTATAGCCACGGTTGCAAATCTCTTATTTTCCCTGCGATAGCCCTCTAGTACGGTCTTGAGCGTCGCCAGGTAAGTATCCAGAAACTCGTCCACACCTGGTTGAGAGAGCACGTAATCGGAGACCGGCTTGTCATTCCCATTCTTCTTCCGAAGAGCCTCCTTCCAGTGTGGATTGGCAATAAAACGGGCATCAGCGACCATGTCTGAATCTGCTGGTAGGCCATACTTGAAGCCAAAGCTCATGAGGTTGACCTTGAACGTTTTTGATTCTCCCTCAAACGCTTCAGCAACTCTATTTGTGAGCTGATGAACGTTGGAGTCAGAGGTATCAAAAACAATATCCGCGGATTCGCGAAGGCTAAGCAGTTGCTGACGCTCAGCTTCAATGCCGTCGAGTACCCTTCCATCACCCTGTAGCGGGTGTGGTCTCCGGACTGATTCGAATCGCTTAACAAGCGATTCGTTGCTGGCCTCTAAGAACAGGATTCTGACGGTTATCTCACTCGCGCGAAGCTGTTGAATGTTGCTTTGAAGTTCGGCAAAAAACTCGCCACCGCGAACATCGATTACGACTGCAACGCGAGACAAAGCCTGATTGCTCATCGTAAAGAGGTCGTTGATGGGCAGAAGAAGTTGAGGGGGTAGGTTGTCAATGACATACCAACCTTGGTCCTCGAGTGCATTCCCCACTGTGGAACGTCCCGCACCCGACATGCCAGTAACCACAAGTAACTCTGGTCTATTCTCTGGGTCCATCAGCTCGCCTATCCAATCAACCACTAGGTTACTGCTTCGGCGTGTCGCGTGTGCCGAGTTTCACTCTTTTAGGTGCTCCGCAACAGTTTTTGCCAGCTTGATTCCGAATCCTGGTAGCTCAGAGATTTCCTCTTGGCTCGCTAGTCGAATCCTCTTGAGAGAGCCGAACTTTCTAAGCAGTAATCTTGCCCGTTGCTCCCCCAGCCCCGGTATTTCAAGAAGCAGCGAGCCTATCGATTTCGACCGCGACTTTCGCTGCGCTGAAATTGCGAACCTGTGCGCCTCATCCCTTATTCGCTGCAGTAGAAAAAGCTCCTCAGAGGTTCGAGGGAGAATCAGCGGGTAGTCACTGCCTGACACAAACACTTCTTCTAGTCTCTTTGCTAGTGACACAACCGTCATGCCCGTCACACCTGAGTCCTCTACCGCTCTGACGGCAGCGTTCAGTTGCGGCAGCCCGCCGTCGATAACAAGTAGTCCTGGTCTGTAACTAAAGCGCTCAGACTGGGGGTTTGATTCGTTTAGGTACTTCAGTCTGCGCATCAGGGTTTGATATACCGATTCGGTGTCATCGGCTGTTTCTAAGTTGAACTTTCGGTACTGGTCTTTTCGGGGTAGCCCATCTTCGAAGACAACCATGGAGCCGACAGTGTTTGTGCCAGAGAGGTGAGAAATGTCGAAACACTCTATGCGTAGCGGCGCGGTCTCCATGTTCAACATGGTTTGCAGTCCAGCTAGGGCTCCAGCTCTGGCGCTGAAGTCAGAAACGCGTTTTAGCTTGTAGTTCTGCAGTGCATGGGATGCATTTTGGGAAGCAGTGTCAAGCAATGCCGCTTTGTCACCGCGTTTTGGCGCAAATAATGTGCAGTTCTTTTTTCGATTCTCGGTCAGCCACTCTTCTACAGCTGCCTTATCGGCTGGCATCTCGGTCAGGTAAATTTCTCTGGGGATCTCTGGTGCTTCGGCAGAGCCTGATTTTGTGTAGATGTCCTGTAGCAAATACTCAAGCAGTTCACCATTGCTTCTGTCTAGTTCTAGGTCAACCACGAGTGCTCGGTTTCCTCTGATTCTGCCTCCACGAACCATGAAGATTGAAACTGCGGCCGTTAGTTCATCTCGAGCAAGCCCTATGAGGTCGGCATCAACCTGGTCGTCTAGGACGATAGTGGACTTTTCCAAAACTCGTTCCAGCGCGGTTATGTCGTCTCGATACCTTGCCGCCAGCTCAAAGTTTTGCTCGCCGCTTGCAATCGCCATCTTTTGTCGTAGGTCTGCAACGTGCGCGTCACTTCCGGAGCCAACAAAATCTCCAAGCGATTTGGCGATTGACTTGTGCTCAGCCTCAGAAACTCTTTCAACGCATGGAGCTGCGCATTTGCCTAACTCTGCTAATAGGCAGGGGCGACCAGTCCGTTTGGCGGTCTGAAAAATGCTGGTGGAGCAACTCCTAACAGGGAAAACCCTCAGCAGCGAATCAAGCGTGTCTCTAATCGCCCAAGACTGCGTATAGGGACCGAAGTACTTCACGCCCTTCAGGTCTCGTTTTCTGGTGATAAACGCCCTGGGTACCCGATCCCCCATTGAGATAGCAAGGTAGGGGTAGGACTTGTCGTCCCTGAATCTAACGTTGAATGGTGGTTGAAACTCTTTGATCCAAGTGAACTCCAACTGCAGGGCTTCGAATTCAGTTCCAACAATCGTCCACTTCACATCGCTTGCTGCCAGAACCATCCGCCTGGTCCGCTCGTGCAGAGAGTTCAGCGGCCCAAAGTAATTGGTGAGTCTCGCCCGCAAGTTTTTGGCTTTGCCGACGTAAAGAACTCGGCCCTGATCGTCCAAAAAGCGATAGACCCCAGGTTCTTTGGGGATCTCCGAGGTCTTTGGCCTAAAGCTGAGTTCTTGAGCCATGGCTACAAGATTTCTGCAAGGAATCTGCCGGTGTGGCTCTGGGCAGACTCTGCTACTTTTTCTGGAGTGCCTTCGGCAATCACCAAGCCGCCACCAGACCCACCCTCGGGCCCCATGTCGATTACCCAGTCCGCGCACCTTATGACGTCAAGGTTATGTTCAATCACTATTGCCGTGTTTCCCTTTTCAACCAAGTTGTTGAGCACCTTCAACAATTTATTCACGTCTTCAAAATGGAGGCCAGTCGTTGGCTCGTCTAGTACGTAAATGGTTTTGCCTGTTGAGCGTCGCTGTAGCTCGGTAGCAAGCTTCACTCTCTGAGCTTCACCGCCGGAGAGTGTGGTGGCACTCTGTCCAAGTCGAACATAGCCGAGACCCACTTCAACCAACGTGTTTAGATACCTCGCGATTGAGTTAATTGGGGCAAAAAACTCTGCTGCGTCGCTGATTGGCATGTTCAGGACGTCACCAATCGACTTGCCCTTGTAGTGCACCTGTAGGGTCTCGCGATTGTAGCGAGCACCCTTGCAGTCCTCGCACATCACATAAACATCCGGCAAGAAGTTCATTTCAATCTTGATGGTTCCATCCCCGGCGCAGTTTTCGCAGCGTCCACCCTTTACGTTGAACGAAAACCTACCCTGGAGGTAGCCGCGGACTTTGGCCTCTGGGGTGTCTGCGAATAGCTTTCTAATGTTGTCAAAAACACCTGTGTAGGTGGCTGGATTTGATCTTGGAGTACGCCCAATCGGTGCCTGATCAACGTGGACTACCTTGTCGAGGAATTCGATACCCTCAACGCGGGTGTGCTTTCCTGCAACAGATTTCGCTCTGTTCAATTTTTGGGCCAGCACCTCATAGAGTACGTCGTTCACTAGGGACGACTTTCCTGAACCGCTCACTCCTGTTACTGCAGTCATAACTCCTAGCGGGAAGGTTACGTCAACGTTTTGGAGGTTGTTCTCTCTGGCGCCAACCACACGAAGGACGCCTTCCTTCTTTGGTTTTCGCCGTACTTTTGGAGTTGGAATGTGAGTCTTTCCTGAGAGGTAATCACCTGTAATCGACTTTGGGTTTTTCAAAAGGGCCTGGTAGGTGCCGGAATGGACCACTTCTCCGCCGTTCACTCCTGCGCCTGGGCCGATGTCTACGAGCCAGTCGGCCGACTTGATGGTGTCCTCATCGTGTTCCACAACGATAAGAGTGTTCCCGAGATCGCGGAGCTTGATCAAGGTTTCAATTAGGCGAAGATTATCGCGCTGATGTAGCCCGATTGATGGTTCGTCTAGCACATAGAGAACGCCTGTTAGCCCAGCGCCGATCTGAGTTGCTAGGCGAATCCGCTGCGCTTCCCCACCTGATAGTGAACCTGCAGCGCGCTCCAGTGAAAGGTAGTCGAGACCAACAGCCAACAAGAAATCGAGCCTTGCTCGGATCTCGCGCAATACCTGTGCTGCGATCTTCGCTTCTCGGTCACTGAGATCCAGCGAGTCGAAGAACTCGTGAGAGTCCCCCAGAGAAATTGCAGCAACGTCATGAATTGACTTGCCGTGAACCTTCACTGCGAGAACTTCTGGTCTGAGCCTCGCCCCGTCACACCCGGGGCATGGGATTTCCCTCAAGAAATCAGACCATTTACTTCTGGCCCAGTCGCTATCTGATTCTAAGTAGCGGCGTTCGATGTATGGGAGCACGCCCTCGAAGCCCGAGGTGTATCGCATTTCACGACCGTATTTTGAACGGTATTTAACCTCAACTTCGAAATCATTGCCGTTGAGAATTGCAGCTTGATGCTCCTGAGAAAGTTGTTCCCATGGGGTGTTTAGGTCAAAATCAAGATCATCCGCCAACCCCTGAAGAAGGCGAACAAAATAGGAGTAGAGACCTTTACCTTGAGTGGACCAAGGCAGAATCACCCCGTCCTTTATGCTCGAAGCGACGTCTCCGATTACCAGCTCGGCATCCACGGCCATCTTGGTCCCAAGCCCAGTGCACACTGGGCAAGCACCAAAGGGTGCGTTGAACGAGAAAGTGCGTGGCTCTATTTCAGTAAGCGCAAGATCGTGTTCATTGGGGCAGCTCAAGTTCTCAGAGAATACTCGCTGTGTCTTATCATCCACGAAGTCCACGACGATTCGTCCGCTGGACAGCTTCAGTGCGGTTTCCACTGAATCGGTAATCCTAGACAGCGCTTCTGGCTTTACTACTAGGCGGTCAACTACGACCGATATGTCATGCTTGAAGCTTTTCTTGAGTGGCTTCGCCTCACTGAGAACAACCTGCTCACCGTCTACTACTGCGCGCGCATAGCCCTGTGCCTGGAGTGAACTGAATAGCTCCTGGAACTCACCCTTTTTTTGTACCACTACCGGAGATAGAAGTTGGAAGCGGGTACCGTCTTTCAGTGCCAGCAGTTGGTCCACGATTGCCTGCGGGGTCTGTTTAGAAATTACTTCGCCGCAAGTGGCGCAATGGGGAATTCCAATTCTTGCCCAGAGCAGCCTGAGGTAATCATGGATTTCAGTGATGGTCCCAACGGTAGATCTCGGGTTACGGTTCGTGGATTTTTGGTCGATCGAAACAGCGGGGCTGAGCCCTTCAATGAAATCAACATCTGGTCTATCGACCTGGCCCAAAAATTGCCGAGCGTAGGCACTCAGCGACTCAACGTAACGGCGCTGGCCCTCGGCAAAAATAGTGTCGAAAGCAAGTGACGATTTACCTGATCCACTAAGGCCGGTAAAAACAATCATCGAGTCACGTGGGAGTTCAAGGTCAAGGTTTTTGAGATTATGAACTCTGGCGCCCTTTATTGCGAGCTTTGAACCCTTTGGTTGCTGGATTGTCATTGTTGAAGTTTAGGCGTGACCAGCTTGTTCAAAAGCACGAAGCTCCTTTTTTAGCTCGAATATCTCATCACGAATTCTGCCCGCCAGTTCAAACTTCAGCTCACTGGCCGCCAACTTCATCTGCGCATCGAGATCAACAATTAGCGTCATAATCTCCTGCATACCATTGGCTCCAAAGGCTGGACTGTTTCTCTTGGATTTAGCACCTTGACCCTTGCCGATTTGGGCCAACAGTTGCTCTGTGTCAAGTTCTTCCCGCTGCAGTGCATCAGTGATGTCTGCAATCTTTTTTCTGAGAGGCTGAGGGTCTACGCCCATTTTTTTGTTGTAGGCAATCTGCTTTTCACGGCGCCTGTTTGTTTCATCGATTGCTTTGGTCATCGACTTTGTAATGACATCGGCATACATGTGAACCTCACCGTTGACATTTCTAGCGGCGCGGCCAATGGTTTGAATGAGTGAGGTGGCTGAGCGTAGGAAGCCCTCCTTGTCGGCATCGAGGATGGCCACCAGCGAAACTTCTGGAAGGTCTAATCCCTCGCGCAGAAGGTTAATGCCGACTAGAACGTCGAAGGTGCCTTGCCTGAGCTCCCTGAGCAGCTCAACCCTTCGCAAAGTGTCAACATCCGAGTGTAGGTATCGGACCCTAAGCCCCATTTCCGTGAAGTAATCGGTAACCTCCTCGGCAAGGCGTTTGGTGAGTGTAGTGACAAGAACGCGTTCATTCTTTTCGGTTCTGACTCTGATTTCCTCGAGAAGATCATCAATTTGGCATTTGGCTGGCTTCACGACTATCTGCGGATCGACAAGTCCGGTGGGTCGGATGATTTGTTCAACCACACCGTCTGCAAGGTCTAGTTCATATTTGGCAGGTGTAGCAGACAGGTAAACGGTCTGTCCGGTGCGCTCAAGGAATTCCTCGAACCGCAGGGGCCTGTTATCAAGGGCAGAGGGCAGCCTAAACCCGTGCTCCACAAGGGTCCGTTTTCTCGACGAGTCACCCAAATACATGGCTCCAATTTGAGAGACCGTCACATGCGATTCATCGATGACCGTCAGAAAGTCGTCAGGGAAATAGTCAAGCAGACAGGAGGGCGGCTCACCTGCCTCACGTTGATCGATGTGCTTTGAGTAGTTCTCGATCCCCGAGCAGAATCCGAGTTCGCGAATCATCTCTAAATCAAATGTGGTGCGCATCTTAATGCGCTGAGCCTCCAGAAGTTTGCCTTGAGAATCGAGCTCTCTGTAGCGCTGCTCCAGCTCATTCTCAATGTCCTCAATGGCTTTACCCATTCGCTCGGCGGGAGCGACGTAATAGGAGGCTGGGTAGATTGCTACCGTCTCGCGTTCCATCAGCACTTCACCAGTCAAGGGGTGGATGCGATAGATCTTCTCTATTTCATCTCCGAAAAACTCGATTCTCGTTGCTTCTTCGTCATAGACCGCTATAACTTCAACAGTGTCTCCCTTTACTCGGAAGTTACCCCGGGTGAATTCAATGTCGTTGCGGCTGTATTGAATGCCCACAAGTGCTCGAATTAGTTCGTCTCGATCGATTCTTTGACCCACCGACAGTGGCAGCGACTGCGCAAGATATTCCTTTGGCGCTCCGAGTCCATAAATGCATGACACCGTCGCCACAACTATCACGTCTCGCCTGGAAAGCAGAGACATCGTTGCGGAGTAGCGAAGCCTTTCAACCTCCTCGTTAATGGATGAGTCCTTCTCGATAAAAGTATCGGTTTGTGGGACATAAGCTTCTGGCTGGTAATAGTCGTAGTAGCTCACAAAGTACTCGACTGCGTTGTCTGGAAACATTTCTCGTAATTCACTAGCTAACTGGGCGGCGAGAGTTTTGTTGTGAGCGATGACCAGGGTTGGCCTTTGCAGCTTCTCCACTAGCCATGCGGTAGTAGCTGACTTTCCAGTGCCTGTCGCCCCAAGAAGCACAACATCGCGCTCCCCGGCCCTAATTCGACTTTCCAGCTCTGCGATTGCCGCCGGTTGGTCTCCAGCGGGAGAGTATTCGCTGACAACCTTGAAGGGCTTGGATTCGTCGCTCAATCGGTCTTTCCGTTCACTATCGATTGGAAAACTGTTTTCGCTCGATTTTCTAACTGTGACAAGCTGCAGTCTGAATCGATCACGTAGTCTGCCGCTGCCTCACGCTCATTATCGGTTGCCTGAGAGGCCATGCGGGCCCTTGCTTCATCCTCTGTCATGCCCCTGTTTGACACTAGCCTTCCAACACGGACATCCTCAGGAGCGCTCACGGTCACCACATGATCAAACCTAAGTTGAGACTTCGTTTCGACAAATAAAGGAATCGTGTAAACCACAGGCCCTTCTGCTTCTGAGATCAACTTCTGCGCTTCTTGCTGTATTAGTGGGTGCAATATCGCCTCGATTTGAAGTCGCCTCTCGGGCGATTCAAAAATAAGCTGGCCCAGTTTCTTGCGTTCCAGAGCTCCTTCAGGAGACAAGATACTTGGGCCAAACGCCTCGACGACCTTGCCCAGGCCTGCTGATCCCGGCTCCACCACTTTTCTTGCAAGCACATCCGCATCGACCTCTGTGGCTCCAAGTGCTACCCAGTGCTTGGCGACGGTAGTTTTACCGGAACCAATCCCACCCGTAAGCGCAATAAGCATGCTCCTAGGATAAAGCTAAAGCCGGGACGCACATCACGTCCCGGCTTTATTCGAAGCTATTTGGTTACTTGTCTTCGGTTAGCTTGTCCCTTAGTGCGGCTAGCGATTCGTCATCGGCAAGCGTTCCCTGGTCATCTGCTTTACCGCTAGAAGCCGAGGCTTCCTGAGCCGGCGCGGACTCTGGGATGGTGGCCAAGTGCTCGAAAGCAGCTTTGGCCTGAACTTTGTGGAGTTCCCAACGTGCGTGAGCCTCGGCGTACTCTGCCTCCCACTTGGTTCGAGCTTCCTCGTATCCGTCTTTCCACTCGCTGGTGGCCGGGTCGAAGCCCTCTGGGTAACGGTACTGGCCCTTTTCGTCGTAGTCGGCGCTCATGCCATACAACACTGGGTTGAAGTCTGTGCCGGTGGCCTCAACTTCTTCAAGCGCCTGCTTCAATGAAAGCGAGATTCTGCGACGCTCTAGATCGATGTCGATCAGCTTCACGAACACTTCCTGGTTCACGGTTACAACCTGATCTGCGTGCTCAACATGCTTGGCGGAAAGCTCTGAGATGTGAACCAGACCCTCGATGCCGTCAGCCACGCGAACGAAGGCACCGAATGGAACAATCTTTGTCACCTTGCCTGGGATGTACTGTCCGATTGCGTGAGTCCTGGCGAATAGCTGCCATGGGTCTTCCTGAGTTGCCTTGAGAGACAGTGAAACGCGTTCCCTGTCCTGATCAACCTCAAGAACTTCAACGGTGACTTCCTGGCCTACCTCTACAACTTCGCTGGCGTGCTCAATGTGCTTCCAGCTCAGTTCGGAAACGTGGACTAGTCCATCTACGCCACCTAGGTCGATGAAGGCTCCGAAGTTGACAATCGAGGAAACAACTCCGGTGCGGACCTGGCCCTTGACTAGGTCGTTCAAGAACGTGGAGCGGTTCTCGCTCTGGCTCTGCTCGAGCAGTGCACGGCGAGAAAGAACTACGTTGTTACGGTTTTTGTCTAGCTCTAGAATCTTGGCCTCAACCTCAGTGCCAAGATATGGCCCTAAGTCGCGAACACGACGCAGTTCGATCAGCGAAGCAGGTAGGAAGCCACGTAGACCAATGTCGACAATGACACCACCCTTGACAACCTCGATGACGGTTCCTGTGACAATGCCGTCAGCTTCTTTGATTCGCTCGACATCACCCCAAGCACGCTCGTACTGAGCGCGCTTCTTGGAAAGGATAAGACGACCCTCTTTATCTTCTTTTTGAAGAACCAATGCCTCGATGGCATCACCGACCTTGACAACATCGTTTGGATCTGCATCCTGTCGGATTGAAAGCTCACGAGATGGGATTACGCCCTCAGTCTTGTATCCGACGTCAAGGAGAACTTCATCGCGGTCGATTTTGACGACTGTTCCGGAGATCAGGTCTCCGTCATTGAAAAATTTAAGTGTTGCTTCGACTGCCGCTAGAAAATCTGCTTCTGAGCCAATGTCGTTTACTGCTACCTGCTTTGGTTTTGCGGTCGCTTTAGATGCCATAGTGTTTCGTACTTCACTTTTTTACTCGGGTCGCGCCAAAATCTGAATAAATCAGTGTTGTTTTTGGCCCGACAAACGGACGGGATAAGTGCTCTAGAGCACGCGTCAAAGCTTAGCGGCTTTTCTAGTGACCCGCTAGCTCCCAGTTGGCCCCAATGCCAATTTGAACCTCGAGCGGGACACTTAGAGTCGCAACATCCTCCATGGCAGAGATCACGAGTTTCTGAAGCTTCTTAAGCTCTCCAGGCGCTACTGCAAATACCAGCTCATCATGGACCTGTAAGAGCATCTTCGAGGAAAGCCCATCTGCTCTTATGGCCTTGTCAACTGCAATCATGGCCAGCTTCATAATGTCGGCTGCCGTTCCTTGTATCGGAGCGTTCAATGCCGCACGTCTGGCGTTCTCTCGAACCTGGAATATCTTCGAATTAAGGTCTTGAAATGGACGTCTCCGACCGTAAACAGTGGTGGTATAACCAAGGGCTTTGGCACGCTGCACAACAGTGTCCAAGTACTGCTTGACTCCCCCAAATCTTTCGAAGTAGTCCTTCATCAGCTGCTTGGCTTCTGAACCGGGTATTCGCAACTGCCTTGCCAGGCCGAACTCACTGAGCCCATACACGAGGCCATAGCTCATTGCCTTCACGCGTGACCGCATCGTTGAATCAACCTCTGTGGGCTCAACAGAGTAGATTCGTGCGCCAACGTAGTTGTGGAGGTCCTCTCCTCGGTTGAAGGCTTCAATCAAGCCCTGATCGTCCGATAGATGAGCCATAATCCGCATCTCGATTTGCGAGTAGTCGGCGGTTAGCAGAGTTTCGAAGCCGTCTCCCGCTACAAATGCGCTCCTGAGCCGCTGGCCCCTAGCTGTTTTGATTGGGATGTTTTGCAAGTTTGGATTCTCACTGCTCAACCGACCTGTGGATGTGCCAACTTGAGAATATGTCGTGTGGATTCGTCCATCCTCCTGAACCGCTTTGAGTAACGTTTCAGTCATTTGCCGCAATTTCGTGGTGTCCCTGTGGGCCAGGAGTCGTTCCAGGAACGGATGTTGGGTTTGTTCAAAAAGTGTGGTCAGCGCCTCGGCGTTTGTTGAATAACCGGTTTTTAGTGATTTGGTTCCCTGCATTCCAAGCTCTTCGAACAAAACCACCTGCAGCTGTTTTGGGCTAGCTAGGTTGACTTCGTGTCCGATAATTTCGAATGCTTGCTTCGCAATTTCTTCAACCTCCAGGGTCAGTTCGTCAAACTGCGCAGAGAGCGTTGCACTGTCGATTGCAATACCCTCAATCTCCATCCGACTGAGCGCCTCACTTGCAGGCAGTTCAATGTCTCGGTACACACCGAGCTGCCCATTGTCCTCGAGGTTAGGCAACAGAACTGCTGACACCACCGCATAAATCCAGGCGTCAAGACTTGGGTCGGACTCGCTTAATAGCTCGTTTGGATCCTGTCTTATGATGTCAATCCCGGCATACTGCCTAATCACTGAATCCGGTGACAGGTCCTTTGACAGCGGGTCAACCAGATAGCTAGACAAAAGAGAATCTTCGGTTATGGTCCGAGGAGAGATTCCTGCTGAGTGAAGACGTTTGCGCTGCTCCTTGGTGTCCCAACCGCCGAAGCCGCCGGCACCAATGAGCCTCTCGAGCTCCGGTAAATCTTGACCGTCCCAATTGGCACGTCGAGTTAGATTCGCCGCACCTAGACCGATCAATTTTCCGTCTGCCATTTCGAAAGAAATAAAACAGTCTCCGGCCGAAATCATTTCTTGAATCTCACCCACCGAAGCGACAGATCCAGCTATTGGGCTTGATGGCAGAGAGTCGACTACGGATGCCGAGGCAGGCGAAGCAGGTTCGGGTGACAATCTGGCTTCAGAAGTTTTATCAGGCACGGTAGTGGCTACCGAAACGGCATGCTGCGTGCCGTTTGCCCCTCTGAGCTTCAAGACTCGAGTAAGCAGTGTTCGGAAAGAAAGCAGGGCAAAGATTTCGGTTAGAGCATCCTCGTTCACTGGCACCATCTCGAGGTCAGATATCTCAAAGTCAAAGGTGAGGTCGGTGAGCAGGTGGTTTAGCCTTCGGTTTCTCACGGCCAAGTGCGCATTCTCTCGAAGGCTCTCACCTACTTTCCCAGGTATCTCTTCGGCACGCTTCAAGATTTCGTCCAGTGACCCAAACTGTTGAATCCACTTCGCCGCTGTTTTTGGGCCGACACCCGGAACTCCGATTAGATTGTCAGAGGTTTCTCCGACCAAGGCTGCAAGTTCTGGGTATTGAATGGCGTGTATTCCATATTTTTCTAGAACTGCCGCATCGTCCATTCGAGCGAGGTTCATAACTCCTTTTACGGGGTACAGCACTGTTGTGTCAGGTCTAATTAGTTGGAAGGTGTCCCGGTCTCCAGAAACCACTAGCACTTTCATGCCCGCTTGTTCACCAAGGTGCGCCAAAGATGCAATCAGGTCGTCTGCTTCATAGTTTTCTCTTGAGACACTGGTGATGTTCATTGCACTCAGCGCTTGAACCAAGAGCTCAGTTTGTCCAATGAATTCTTCTGGCGTTTCACCGCGCGTGCCCTTGTACTCGGGTAGCTCCTCAGTCCTAAAGCTATGTCGTGACACATCGAAGGCAACACACATGTGGGTTGGGCGCTCTTTCTCCAAAATGTTCAACATCATGGAGATGAAGCCGTGCACGGCGTTGGTGTGCTGACCCTGCGCGTTTTTAAAGTTTTCTGGATTGAGAGCGTAGAAAGCCCGAAAGGCCAACGAGTGTCCGTCAATCAACAGCAGAGTAGGCTTTTCTTTGGCGCTCATGCGCTTAGCCTACTTTGAACAGGACGGTAGCCCGTGACCAATGAGAATGTTGCCAAATCCGAACACGCCTTGGAGATCATGCAAAGTCGAGGGCTTGGCGATCTTGCAACAAAAATGGGGATCGAGCTGATCGAGCTCAGCGCAGAGAGAGCAGTCGCGACCATGCCGGTTTCTGGCAACACTCAGCCACTCGGTGTAGTTCACGGCGGCGCATACGTTGTTTTGGGTGAATCTCTCGGAAGCTTCGCTGCCAACGTACATGCTCACCCTTGGGGATACGCGGTGGGGATAGAAATAAATGCCACTCACCACAAGTCAGCAACTGAGGGAGTCGTGACCGCCACCTGCAAGGCCATCAAACTTGGTCGGTCGCTAACGAGCCACGAAATCAAAGTCCATGATGAATCTGGCGGCCTGCTCTCGACAGTCCGTATCACGAATTTCTTACGTCCTAAGAGGTAGCCTCTAAAGTCCTAGGCAGAAGGTGGCTTTTTTTCTTCAAGCTGTTCCAGAACAGTTTTTGCAACCTGGGCCATGCTGAGCCTGCGGTCCATTGAAGCTTTTTGAATCCACCTAAACGCTTCAGGTTCCGTTAGCTTCATTCGACTTTGAAGAATGCCTTTTGCTCGATCCATAAGCTTTCTGGTCTCCAGCCGCTCACTAATGTCGGCAATTTCAGCTTCAAGCGTGGAAATCTCTTCGTGCCTGGAAAGGGCAATCTGAATTGCCGGCAATAAATCAGTTGGCTTGAATGGCTTAGTTACAAAGGCCATGGCACCTGCGTCCGCGGCACGTTTGACAAGGTCTGACTGCGAGAAGGCTGTCAGCAGGACTACTGGAATCTTGAGTTCAGCAATTTTCTCTGCAGCCGAAATGCCGTCCAGTTTTGGCATCTTGATGTCCATAACCAAAAAATCGGGCGTCAACTCTTGAGCTAGGCGCACAGCCTCTTCTCCGTCAGCTGCCTCGCCAACGACCTCGTATCCCGCTTCTTGAAGCGTTGCAACAACGTCCATCCGAATCAGGCCCTCATCTTCGGCGACAACTACTGTCAGTGCTTCATTCATGATTAACACCTTAGTGCGAACCAGGCTGAGCTAATCCGATAGAGTTGGACCTCTTGCCGGAATGGCGGAACGGTAGACGCGAAGCACTCAAAATGCTTTGTCCTATGGGCGTGTGGGTTCGAATCCCACTTCCGGCACGAATAAGGAAAAAGAGCGGTGGTAACCACCGCTCTTTTTCTCTTTAAGCTCCTTTTGCTAGCTAGCGTAACCGGGAACAGTTTCGTTGACAGCGTCTCCGACCCTGTGAACTCGAAGCGAGTTAGTTGAGCCAGGGATACCCGGAGGGGAGCCTGCTACCACCACTACTTCGTCCCCGACTCTGCATTTGCCGCTCTCCAGCACAATTTCATCGACCTGCTTTATCATCTGGTCGGTGTGTGTCGCCTTTGACGCCAGGAAGGTTGTTGCCCCCCAAATCAATGACAATCTTCTGCGAATCTCCTCATTTGGGGTGAATGCAAGTACCGGAACTCTTGAGCGCAAGCGAGATACTCGCAATAGTGTGTCGCCAGACTCAGTGAATACGCAAACAAACTTTGAGCCAAGAAGCTCCGCTATCTGAAGCGCAGACTTCACAACGGCACCGGAATGGGTGTGTGGCTGCGTCCCCAACTCTGGAATACGTTCCAGCCCATTCTCCTCTGTAGATTCGATGATTTTCGCCATGGTTTCGATTGTCTGAATGGGAAACTCTCCAACCGAAGTTTCTCCCGAGAGCATCAGAGCGTCGGCCCCATCCAGCACAGCGTTTGCCACATCCGAGGTTTCCGCTCTGGTTGGTCTGGATGCGGTTATCATGCTTTCGAGCATCTGAGTGGCTACTATGACAGGCTTTGCCCAGCGTCGCGCAAGCTCGACTGCACGTTTCTGAACAATTGGCACCTGCTCCAGTGGGAGCTCTACGCCGAGGTCTCCCCTGGCCACCATGACGCCATCGAAGGCATCAATAATCTCTTCCAGTGCCGCCACTGCCTGGGGTTTCTCAATCTTGGCAATAACTGGCACAAAGCGATTCTCTTCCCGCATGATTTCGTGAACCCTGATGACGTCCTTGGCGTTTCGAACAAAGCTGAGTGCGATCATATCTGCGCCAAGTTTTAGAGCCCACCTGAGGTCATCTTCGTCTTTGTCGCTCAGGGCTGGAACGTCAACTGCAACGCCCGGTAAGTTGATGCCTTTGTTGTTTGAAACCGGTCCACCAATCACAATCTCTGTGGTGACCGTGGTGGCGTCTACGGCTGTTGCGCGAAGCGACAGTCGCCCATCATCAATTAGCAGCATGTCGCCGACGGAAACATCCTTTGGCAGGCCTTTGTGCGTCGTGCTGCATATTGTCACATCACCGGGCACGTCCTCTGTGGTGATTTTGAACGTTTCCCCTTCCACGAGCTCGATTCCCCTTTCGGCGAACGTTCCTAGTCGAATTTTCGGTCCCTGCAGGTCGACGAGAATACCGACAGCCTTTTGGGCCTCTTCGCTTGCTTGCCTAATGTTGGCATAAACCTTCTCGTGCACGTCGTATGAGCCATGGCTCAAATTCATTCTTGCTACATTCACTCCAGCCGCTATGGCCTTACGTGTCATCTCGAGGTCCCCTAATGCTGGGCCGAACGTAGCTACGATTTTTGCGCGTCTCATTTGTAGTAGATACCTAGTTTCTGTTGTTAGCTATAAACCGAAATTGGCTTATCAGTTGGTTTGACTGGAAAAGGAAGCAGGGTCTCACCTTCGAGATGCTTGTCTATTGCCGCAGCTGCAGCCCTGCCTTCAGCAATAGCCCAAACTATCAGGCTTTGGCCTCGGCCAGCGTCACCGGCGACAAATATCGAGTCTTTCACTCGGTAGTCATTATCCCTAGCAATGTTTGTTGACCTATCCAGCACGGCTCCAAGCTGTGCACTTATTTCGTCAGATTCGTTGCCGGTGAAGCCTAGAGCCAAGAGCACAAGATCCGCTTTCATGATCCGCTCGGTCCCAGCCTTTGGGAGACGCTTACCGTCAACGAACTCAGTGTCTGCAACCTTTATACCTGTCAGTGTCCCATTTTCACCGACAAACTCAACCGTTGAATGCAGATACTCTCTATTTCCAAACTCTTCGTGAGCGCTAGCAATCTCGAATAGGTTCGGCGTGGTTGGCCAAGGGTGATTTTCGTCTCGCTGTTCCGGCGGCTTGATGCCGATGGCGATAGTGGTGACAGAAGCAGCCCCCTGCCTAGTAGCGGTTCCTAGGCAGTCCGCGCCGGTGTCTCCGCCTCCGAGAATGACAACATGCTTATCTTTGGCAGTTATTTGGCTGTCTAAATGGTCGCCTGCAACCACTTTGTTTGCTTGAGTGAGCAGGTCCATTGCGTAGTGCACCCCATCAAGATCTGCACCTGGAACGTCAAGACCACGAGGCTTTAGAGCTCCAGTTGCAACTAGAACTGCGTCGTATCTTGTTTGAAGCTCCTGCCATGAAATGTCGACACCTATGTTGACACCTGTCCTGAAGCGTGTACCTTCGGCAACCATCTGCTCTAGGCGCTTGTCTATGTGTCTTTTTTCCATTTTGAAATCTGGGATGCCGTACCTGAGAAGGCCTCCAATTCGATCGTCTCTTTCATAAACGGCGACGGTGTGGCCAACTCGCGTCAGCTGCTGCGCGGCAGCGAGGCCTGCGGGTCCTGAGCCGACAACGGCCACCGTCTTTCCCGTTAGTCGGTCTGGAATCAGCGGTGCAACGAACCCTGCATCAAATGCATCGTCGATGATCGATACTTCAATTTCCTTGATGGTTACGGCCGGCTGATTAATGCCTAGGACGCACGCGCTCTCACATGGCGCGGGACAGAGGCGGCCTGTGAATTCAGGAAAGTTGTTGGTGCTGTGAAGCCGGTCGATAGCCTCCCGGTTTCTGCCGCGATGTGTTAGGTCATTCCACTCTGGAATAAGGTTTCCCAACGGGCAGCCCGCGTGGCAAAAAGGAATTCCACAGTCCATGCAGCGACTGGCTTGCGCCTTAACCACATCCGAGTTCCGCTCTTCGTAAACCTCTTTCCAGTCCTTGATTCTTACTGGGACCGGTCGACGTTTAGCTGTTTCGCGTTCAGTTATTTTTATGAACCCTCTAGCGTCAGCCATTTGTAACCTCCAGAATCTTTGTCCAGACTTCATCGCCGTCAACGTCGCTGCCAGAAGCCGCAGCATCGTTTTGAATCTCAACAATTCGCGCATAGTCCCTGGGCATCACTCTTACGAAATCATCAACCGAACTCTCAAAGTTCGAGAGAATCTCTTCCGCCTTTTGGGAGCCAGTTAGTAAGGCGTGCTTTTCAAGAATCGCTCTCAGCTCTTGCTTCTCAGCGCTATCAAGCTTTCCAAGGGTGATTTCCCCAAGTTGCAGTGCCTCACGGTTTACTCTGGATTCTGAGAGCCTGTAGACATAGGCGATACCACCTGACATTCCAGCAGCTAGATTGATTCCTGTTTTTCCTAGAATCACTGCTCGCCCGCCAGTCATGTATTCAAGCGCGTGATCTCCCGCACCTTCACAGACTGCGACGGCACCAGAGTTACGAACCATGAAGCGTTCACCAACAACGCCGTTTAGGTATATCTCACCGGATGTCGCCCCATAGCCAATGACATTGCCAGCTATCACATTTGTAGATGCCTGAAATCCTGCTGTTGCCGGCGGTTTCACTGAGATTATTCCTCCGGAAAGACCCTTTCCGACGTAGTCATTGCAGTCTCCTGAAATATTGATTTGAATACCTCTGGGCAGGAACGCCCCGAGTGACTGTCCGGCGCTTCCAACAAGATTCAGCTCGAGGGCACCGGGGTTGAGACCCTGCTCCCCCCAACGCTTAGTGAGCTCATTGCCAAGCATCGTGCCTATGGCTTGCATCGTGTTATTGATCTCTGCATCGATTGTGAATGAGTTGCCATCTCGAAGTGCTGGGGCAGCCTTGTCAATCAATGGATAGTCAAAATGCTTTTCTAATTCGTGGTCCTGCTGTTTTGAGGCGTATTGCGTATTGGAGCTGTCAATTCCCTTCGCCGCAAAGACTGGCGTGAGATCTAGGCCATCTGCTTTCCAATGCTGGATGGCGTCATTCACATCAAGCATCGAAACCTGGCCAATAGCCTCCTGCAGGGTTCTAAAGCCCAATTCAGCCAGGTACTCCCTGACCTCTTCAGCTAGGAATTCAAAGAAGTTCACAACATGATCGGCTTGGCCCTGAAAACGGCTTCTGAGTTCAGGGTTCTGGGTTGCGACACCTACGGGGCAGGTGTCCAAGTGACATACCCGCATGAGAATGCAGCCTTCGACCACTAGCGGCGCCGTTGCGAATCCATACTCCTCTGCTCCGAGAAGTGCCGCAATTACAACGTCTCGGCCCGTTTTCATGGAGCCATCAACCTGAACAACAATCCGATCCCTGAGGCCATTTAGAAGCAATGTTTGCTGCGTCTCAGCCAGTCCCAACTCCCAGGGGGTGCCTGCGTGTTTGAGCGAATTGAGTGGACTCGCACCTGTTCCGCCGTCGTGACCGGATATTAGGACAACGTCGGCTTTCGCCTTTGCAACGCCCGCGGCCACAGTCCCGACTCCGAATTGGCTCACTAGCTTGACATGCACCCTTGCCGCTCGATTGGCTCGCTTCAGGTCAAAAATAAGCTGTTTCAAATCTTCGATTGAGTAAATGTCGTGATGAGGTGGCGGTGAAATGAGGCCAACCCCAGGAGTTGAGTGACGAAGTTCTGCAATCCACGGGTAGACCTTATTTGGTGGAAGCTGTCCGCCCTCCCCTGGTTTCGCACCCTGTGCCATTTTTATCTGGATGTCATCGGCGTGAGATAGGTACATTGAGGTGACCCCAAATCGCCCGGATGCTACTTGCTTTACTGCACTTCGCTTTTCAGGGTCAAGAAGGCGCTCGACTGATTCTCCGCCCTCGCCGGTGTTGCTCCTAGCTCCGAGTCTGTTCATTGCAACAGCAAGCGTCTCGTGAGCTTCAGGGCTGATGGCGCCCATGCTCATCGCGCCGGTTGAAAAGCGCTTCACGATAGAGCTAATCGGCTCAACCTCGTCGATGGGTACTGGCGTTCGGTTTGAAGTGTTGAATCTAAAGAGACCACGAATCGTCATGAGCCGCTCGGCCTGGTCGTCGACCGCATTGGTATACGACTTGAAGATTTCGTAATTCTTTTGCTTAGTAGAGTGCTGCAGCTTGAAAATGGTCTCCGGGTTAAACAAGTGTGGCGGACCTTCACGTCGCCACTTCATTTCGCCTCCAACATCCAGAGGAGCATCCAGCTGCGACATGCTCTCGATTGGGTAAGCGGCGGTATGTCTCTTGGCAATCTCCTGGTGAAGAATTGGTAGGGCTACCCCGCCAAGCTTCGTCGTAGTGCCTGTGAAATACTTGTCGACCAGTTCTTGAGAGAGCCCGATCGCCTCGAAGCACTGTGCACCTCCGTAGGACGCCACGGTCGAGATTCCCATTTTGGACATGACCTTCAGAACACCTTTTCCAAGCGCCTTGACCATGTTCTTACTGCTGCGCTCCGGTGTGATGCCGGTGATGGATCCGTTCAAAACGAGGTCTTCTGCGGTTTCCAATGCGAGGTAAGGATTTATAGCTGAGGCACCAAATCCGATCAGAGTTGACACGTGATGAACGTCACGGGCATCGCCAGATTCGATAACCAGTCCGGCCATCATTCTGGTTCCGTTTCGAATCAGGTGATGGTGCACGGCGGAGCAAGACAGCAAGGACGGGATTGGAGCAAGCTCTCGGTTGCAGTCCCTGTCGGACAGGATGATGAACGTTGCCCCTGCCTCTAGCGCCTCATCAACCTCTTCACACATTTCCTGCAGGCGTGAAGCTAGTGCATCAGCACCGTCGTCCACCCGATACAGGCAAGATATCGTGACGGCCTTGCCAATGTTGTTTGCTCGATCGATGTGCTTTATTTTCGCCAATTCGTCGTTGCCCAAAATTGGGTAATCTAGAACCATTTGCTTGGCATGTTCAGGGGTTGCCTCGAGTAGGTTTCTAACGGGACCGATGCTAGTGGTCATCGAGGTGACCACCTCTTCTCGGATGGCATCCAGCGGCGGGTTTGTCACCTGAGCAAATTGCTGGGTGAAGTAATCAAAAATCAGCTTCGGCTTCTCTGAGATCGCGGCTATGGGCGTATCGGTGCCCATGGCTCCGATAGGCTCCTGACCAGTTCTGGCCATAGGGCTAATGAATTCCTTTAGGTCCTCTTCGGTATAGCCAAACGCTCGCTGTCGTCTATGCACTGACTTGCTCGAATGTCTAACATGATCTCGCTCGGGCAGATCTCTGAGGTTGATTTGTCCTTCTGCTAGCCACTGACCCCATGGCTCAAGGGCTGCGACTTCAGATTTGATCTGCTCATCTTCAATAATCTGACCATTTTTAGTGTCAATTAGGAACATCTTCCCCGGCTGCAGGCGCCCCTTGCGAACGATCTTGTCAGGTGCAATGTCGGCAACACCTATCTCAGATGCCAGGATTATGTAGCCGTCCTCGGTAACTACGAATCGACCTGGTCTGAGACCATTTCGGTCCAGTGTTGCTCCCACTAGGTCGCCGTCTGTGAATACCACCGCTGCGGGCCCGTCCCACGGTTCCATGATCATTGAGTGGTAGTCATAGAAGTCACGTAGTTGTGGATCCAAGTCAAGTTGCTTTTCCCAAGCCTCCGGGATCATCATCATCATTGCATGCGGCAGGCTGCGTCCTGAAAGCACCAGCAGCTCTAATACTTCGTCAAAAGTCGCAGAGTCTGAGGCACCTTTGGAAACTATGGGCTTCAGCTGATCCAGATTCCCAAGCATCTCAGAGGACAGTTGCGACTCCCTGGCGGCCATCCAGTTCGCGTTGCCCTTCACAGTGTTGATTTCACCGTTGTGTGCAATAAAGCGGAACGGGTGAGCCAAGGGCCATGAGGGGAAGGTGTTAGTGCTAAATCTAGAATGGACTAACGCCAGCAGCGACTCATAGCGAGGGTCACTAAGGTCTGGATAGAAGGGTTCCAGTTGCAAAGTGGTGACCATGCCCTTATAAACAATGGTCCTATTGGAAAGTGACGGGTGATAAATCCCAATCTCGCGCTCACTGCGATTTCTGACCCGGAATAGTCTTCTCTCGAGCTCAAGGCCGGATGCCTTGTCAGCACTTGCGACAAATACCTGTTCAATTTGCGGCATGGCCTGTCGCGCCAACTCCCCCAGAACCGATGGATCGGTGGGCGGAGTTCTCCAGCCGATGACCTGAAGTTTTTCCTCGAGGCAGAGTTCAGCGAAACGAGCTTTATCCAGGTCTGCTGTGTCAGCATCTAGGAACACCAGGCCAGCTCCGTAGAGACCCTGCTCTGGTAGCGAGAACTCAGTCACGGACCTAAGGAAAGCATCTGGTAGCTGTGTGAGAATGCCCGCGCCATCTCCGGTACCCTCGTCAGACCCAACTGCACCTCGGTGCTCAAGATTGCGCAATGAGGACAGCGCCATTTCAACGATGTCGTGGCCTGCGTAACCCCGGAGTGTAGCCACCATTGCCAGGCCACAAGCGTCGCGCTCACTAGCTGAATCGTAAAGGCCGGTACTACCGGGTCCTGATGCGAACCGTTGAAATGCGCCTGGTTTGCTCACGTTTACTCCAATCGAAATTTGTGCTGCGGAACTTCGTTGGCCCGTAATAAGTCTTGCTGGTAAATGCTGTGGTTAACTGTCGGTCTTGCTGACGCTTTTCGGTGCTTCCTTGACAGGTTCTCTACCTGGAAGCCAAACCGATGGTTCCTTGCCTGGGTGACGGCGAGATTGAACCAGAAATATCGCAATACCTATTGCGATTCCGATCAACGCTGACCAGGTATTGATTCTAAGCCCAAGAATAATCTCACTTGGGTCTATTCGGATACTTTCTATCCAAGCACGGCCTGTTGAATAGAAAATCAAGTAGAGCGCGAAGATCTTGCCCCACTGCAGCTGTAGCTTCTTGCCGAGCCACAACAGTGCAACAACTCCAGTGATGTTCCACAGCAGCTCGTACAAAAAAGTGGGGTGAAACGTCAGGCCATCCGGAAGTCCATTTGGATAGGCCGGATTGCTGCTAGGTATTTCAAGGCCCCAGGGCAATTCAGTTGGACGGCCAAAGAGCTCCTGGTTGAAATAGTTACCCAAACGGCCAATACCCTGAGCCAATAGGATTCCAGGAGCCACGGCATCTGCGACTGACAGGAAGCGAATGCCTGCTTGTCTGGAGCCAACGAAAACGCCGACTGCCCCAAGCATTAGCGCTCCATAAATGGCCAACCCACCTTCCCAGATCTTGAACACGTCCAGTAGGTCCGCACCTTCATAGAAGTAGTCGTTTGGGTGTGTGATGACGTGGAAAAACCTTCCACCCAGGATCCCCATTGGCACGGCCCAGAGTGCGATGTCAAGGAACAGACCGGCAGGAGTGCCTCGCGCCTTTAACCTGGCGTCTGTGAGGAGTGTTGCAATCACGATCCCGGAGAGGATGAACAGGGCATAGAAGTGAACGCGGAAAGGGCCGAGGTCAATGTAGCTGATTTCCGGGGAAGGGATGCTGGCTAGAAAATTCACCCTTCTATCCTAAACCGCTTGCTAGTTCTCGACACTTCTGAGTCAAACCTTCAAGGCCTTGGCTCTTGTAGGCGGCAATGAATGCTGTGCCAACAATCGCGCCATCAGAATAGGAATTAACTTCCCTCACCTGGTCCGCAGTTGAGATGCCCACTCCTACACAAGTTGGGGTTTTGCTGACGGTCTTCACTCGGCCGGTGAGTTCCTTGGCTAGTGCATCTAGGGTTGCCCTCTCCCCCGTGATGCCCATAGTTGACACTGAATAAACGAAGCCCCTGGAGATGTCAGAATTTCTAAGAACCCGCTCATCCGAACTGGAAGGTGCCACTAGAAAGACGCGATCTAGGCCTAACCTTTCGCTGGCTTCCAGCCAAGCACCTGCTTCATCTGGGACAAGGTCAGGCGTGATCATCCCTTGGGCTCCAGACTCTAATAGGTTGTTGGAGAATTCTTCGAGCCCGTATCGGTAAACCGGATTCCAATAGCTCATGACCAAAATCGGTGTGTCCACACGCCGTCGAACCTGCCTAATCACCTCAAAAAGATCATCCAGAGTGAATCCAGCCGCTCGAGCAAGCTCGGTGGCCTCCTGAATAATCACGCCGTCCATGACCGGGTCGCTATATGGGACGCCGACTTCTAGGACGTCGCAGCCATTTTCAGCCATTGCGACCAGAGAGTCGACCGAGTCCTCAAGTGTCGGATAACCTGCTGGGTAATAACCAACTAGGCTGCCTCGACCAGTCGCCTTGTTTTTTGAGAGAACATCAGAGACAGCACTCATTTTGAATCCACCAATCCAAAGTACTGGGCGGCGGTTTCCATGTCCTTGTCACCGCGTCCGCTTAGGTTTATAAGCACGCTGGCCCCAGGCTTCAGTGACTCTGAGAGGTACTTCACTCCTGCCAAAGCGTGTGCTGTTTCAATCGCGGGAATGATCCCCTCTAGTTGAGACAGCAATTTCATTGCGTCCATCGCTTCTGAATCTGTAATGCCGAAATAGTTCGATCGCCCAAGGTCCTTGAGCCAACTGTGTTCTGGCCCTACACCCGGGTAATCGAGTCCCGCTGAGATCGAATGGGACTCGCTTGTTTGCCCACTTGAATCTTGCAACATGTAGCTCTTGGCGCCGTGCAGAACTCCGGGCGTACCCATCGAGAGTGTGGCGGCGTGTCTAGATGTGTTGACTCCGTCGCCAGCAGCTTCGAATCCCCACAGTTCAACTTCAGAGTCATCCAAAAAGGCATGGAAGATTCCAATGGCATTTGAACCGCCGCCAACGCAAGCTGCGACTGCATCAGGAAGTGCTCCTGTGATTTCGAGCATCTGCTGCTTTGCTTCATTGCCGATGACGCTGTGAAAATCTCTCACCATGGTTGGGAAAGGGTGTGGCCCGGCTACGGTTCCAAGAAGGTAGTGAGTCGAATCAACATTCGCTACCCAATCTCGAAGTGCTTCGTTTATCGCATCTTTCAAGGTTCTGGATCCAGTGGTTACCGGAACCACCTCGGCGCCCAGCAATCTCATGCGTGCAACATTGAGCGCCTGACGCTCTGTGTCCACTTGCCCCATGTAAACCACGCACTCAAGGCCGAAATAGGCGGCAGCCGTTGCACTGGCTACGCCGTGTTGCCCTGCACCAGTTTCAGCGATAATTCGCTTTTTACCCATTTTCTTTGCCAAAAGTGCCTGGCCCATAACGTTGTTAATCTTGTGGGAACCGGTGTGGTTGAGATCTTCCCGCTTGAGGAAAATCCGAAGGTCTCCGAAGTGAGCAGCAAATTTCTTTGCCTCGGTAATAATCGAAGGTCTACCTGTGTAGTTTTTGTGCAGCAGAGCCAGCTCATTTTGGAACTCGTTATCCGTTCGCATGGCGAGGTACGTTCTTTCGAGCTGATCAAGAGCAGCAATAAGTGGTTCGGGCACGAACCTGCCCCCAAATTCGCCAAAATACGGCCCTTGGTGCGTGGATAGCTTCTGGTTCATCTGAATATCCTACGTCGCCGCAATGTAAGCGGGTACCAACTTTTGAGGATCACCAGTAACGAGTGCTTGCCCGATTAGGACTGCCGTTGCACCAGCGTTCCAGTACCTGGTCACGTCCGCTGCCTGCTTGACTGATGACTCGGCAACTCGGATCGTGTTTTGCGGAAGCAGGTGGGCCATCTTTTCAAAAAGCGACAGGTCGGTTGAGAAGGTTTCGAGATTCCTTGTGTTGATCCCGACGATCTCACTTCCAGCATCGTTAGCCACGCGAATTTCTTCTTCGGTATGGGTTTCGACCAGCACACTGAGACCGATGTCATGCGCAAATTTATAGAGCCTCAAGAAATCAGCCTCTCTAAGCCAACTCAAAATAAGAAGAACAAATGATGCCCCAGCAACCCTTGCTTCAAGAATCTGATATTCGCTTGATATAAAGTCTTTACGAAGTGTGGGTATTTGGACGCTAGCGCTAGCCGATTCCAGGTCGTGGAGTGAACCCTTAAAGCCGGTACGCTCAGTCAGCACCGAAACAGCGTGCGCTCCACTCCGTTGATAAGTCAGGGCAAGATCTGCTGCACTTTGAATTTCAGCAAGGTCGCCCATAGATGGGCTGGCACGCTTAATCTCCGCAATCACCTTTATTTGGCTCGATGGCGCTAGGGCCGCTGTGGCGGATACGCACTGACCCATATTGCTAACTGTGTGCTCCAGGCTTACCTGTGAGGAGGTCTTTCGTCTTATCTCTGCATCATCGCTTGCAGCTGCGAAGAGGGCATCAAGCACTAGTGAGTCTTGGTGTGCTGTCCACCAACCCCATAGCCAGCTCGTTTCAGAACGAGGCCCACGACAGGACCCAAAACGGCTAGTCCAGCTGACGCCCATACGAGCGGAGCATTGTCTAGCCAGAAAAAAACAGTGCCAATGGAAAAAGCAACGATCACAATTAGGACTGTGGCCCATGCTGCAGTTGAATGCCCGTGGCTTGTCTGATCACTGTTATCGCTCATTTTGGCCTTCCTTGAATTGTTGCCAATTGTAGCAACCGTTTCCGGCTACTGAAGGTCCCAAAGGTCTTGGGTCGAAGATTCGGGAGCGTTTTTACTAGTTCTGGTTTTGGTTGTGGTCTGTCCTTGAAACGACGCCACGACCAGTAGCGCAGCCGTTAGAGCCCCAACGATCGCAAAAGTCGTGGTTCCTATTTGTGGTTCAAGTTGGAATCCCGCTGTAGATCCTTGGCCTGTAGTTTTAGCAATCAGTTCCGACAAGGCCACGTAGCTACCAAGGTCCGAGACATAAATAAACCAAGAGCCAGCAGCCGCAATAAGAGCCGATAGTGGCACCAATATTCTCGCGAGCTTTTGGTACCGAGAAATGATAGCTATCAAAAGAGTGATGGCTGGAACCAACAGCGACAGCGCAGTGAGCTCGGCTCCGGCTAGGCTGCCAAGCGACGGAACGTTGTCAGAGTGTGGATCTATAACCTTCACCCAAGGTAGAAAGGCAGCTCCTATCCAGAGCAACGCCGACATAGTCGCTAGGTTCAGGTATCTATTCATGAGCCATGGCATTCGCAGCTGCAACTGCCCTTAGTACGACTGATGCTTTTGACCTGGTTTCCTCAAACTCAGTCTTCGGAACTGAGTCCAGGACAATTCCAGCACCGGCTTGGATTCTTGCCACGCCGTCGCGAAGAACGGCGGTGCGTATAGCTATCGCCAGGTCCGCGTTGCCCTGAAAATCGAAGTAGCCGACGAGTCCGCCAAAGAGGCCTCGGTAGGTCGGCTCGAGATCGTGAATGATTTGCATAGCACGTGGTTTAGGGGCGCCCGAGAGGGTTCCCGCAGGAAAGGTTGCGAGCATCGCAGACACCATGCTCGTGTCTTTTAGTAGCTTGCCTTCGACGGTGGACACCAGGTGCATGATGTGCGAGAACTTGTGAATTTGCATGAATTCACTCACTCGAAGCGACGTTGGCTCGCAGACTTTTAGTAGATCATTTCTTGCAAGATCTACCAACATCAAGTGCTCGCTGATCTCCTTTTGATCATCCAGCAACTCTTGTGTGTGTGCGTTATCCAGCTCTGTATCGGATCCCCGTGGCCTCGACCCAGCGATTGGGTGTGTCACCACCTGGTCCCCCGTGATTTTTATAAGCGCCTCGGGTGAGCTTCCGACGATTGCAAACTCACCTTCATCGTCTTTCCAGCGCGTTAGATACATGTAGGGACTTGGGTTCATTGCTCTTAGGGCGCGGTAGACCTCCAGTGCGTCTGCTTGAAGTTCATGGTCGAAGCGCTGTGAGATAACTACTTGAAATACATCCCCGGCGCGAACGTGCTGCTTAGCCGTTTCGACTTTGCTCAGAAACTCTTCCTCTGATGTGTTCGTCGTTGGCTGCGGTTCGGGCCAGATCGGTGCGGTAACGATGGCCGGTGTTGGCTCTGCAACCTTTGATTGAAGCTCAGCCACTTGCGCTACGGCCTCACTATAGGCCGCTTCCAGATCTTGCCCGTCTAGGAACGAAACGCTCACAAGCAGGACTTCTGATTTCTGATGGTCCATAACGACCAATTGCGAGAACTGGTTAAACCCATAGAGCGGAATTGAATAATCTGATTGCTTGCTCTTTGGCATTGCCTCGATGAGGTTCACTGCTCCCCAGCTCAAGAATCCGACCAGGCCCGAGCTGAGCGGGAAATCCACTGGTGCAGACTTCCAGGAGGTCTGAACCTGTTCCAATGCCTCCATCGGCTCGGCCGCTAGGGTTACTCCTCCTGGAAGAGCGGATGCCTTACCGTGCCAAAACGCTTCTGAGTCTGAAGCGGTAAGTTGACCCCTTGAAGCGACCCCTATGAAAGAATATCTCCCCCAAACACCCTGCTCTGCTGACTCCAACAAAAAAGTGTCAGGCTCCCTGCCAGCGAGCTTCTGATAGATGCCGATAGGAGATTCGGTGCCACTAAACAATCGCTTTACAACAGGAATCACGTTGTAGGACTTTGATAGCTCTAAGAACTCAGCGAGCGATAGCATCATCGATCCTCGAAGCAAGAGTTTGCACCGGTGTGGCAAGTTGGTCCAATAGGTTCGACGACCGCGAGTACGGCATCGCTGTCACAGTCCATGTGTAGGGAAATGACTTTCAGGAAGTTCCCACTAGTTGCGCCCTTGTGCCAGAGCTCCTGCCTTGAGCGAGAGAAGAAGTGGACTTCTTCTGTGTCCATAGTCCTCTGAAGGGCTTCGACATTGGCATAGCCGAGCATGAGTACAGCAAGGGAATCCTTATCCTGGCAGATTACTGGGACAAGACCATTGTCGTCGAAGGAAACAGCATCTATGTTTAGTGACCTCATCTGCCCTCTATTCCAGCCTTTGCAAGTTCCGACTTTACCTCTGAAATGTCTATCGCTCCGCTATGGAAGACGCTGGCTGCGAGCAATGCATCAGCGCCAGCCTGTGCTGCCTCAACAAAGTGAGCAACTTCACCAGCGCCACCGGATGCAATGATCGGGACAGACGACTCCGCCAAAACCAATTGAATAAGCTCAAGATCAAATCCAGCTTTGGTGCCGTCGGCATCCATGCTGTTGATAAGTAACTCGCCGGCTCCGAGTTGCTGGACTTCTTCTACCCACTCCATCGCATCTAGACCTGTATCAGTACGGCCACCGTGTGAAGTAATCGTGAAGCCGGATTTGGTGTCACCTCGCTTAACATCGAGCGACACAACCAGAATTTGATTTCCATGTTCGGATGAAATCTCGTGCAGCAACTCCGGCCTAGAGATTCCTGCTGAGCCAACAGAAACCTTGTCGGCTCCAGCTTCAAGTAGCGATGTGACGTCTTGGAGGCTTCTAATTCCTCCTCCGACAGTCAAGGGAATGAACACCTCCTCGGCGCAACGCGTGACCAAGTCTTTTGTTGTTGAGCGATTTTCAGAAGCGGCAGTTACATCTAGAAAAGTGATTTCATCGGCACCCTGACGGTAATAGCTCCCCGATAGTTCGACGGGGTCCCCTGCGTCTTTGAGGCCTTGAAACTTTACGCCCTTAACAACACGGCCATTGGCCACATCAAGGCATGGAATGACTCGAATTGCTGGCACTAAATCCTCGCTGCATGTATTGCCGATACGAGTATGGCGCGGGCGCCAACGGCGTAGAGGTCATCCATGATTTTGTTCGTGTCAGCTGCCGGCACCAACGCTCTAACAGCGACCCAATCGAGATTTGCCAGCGGAGAGATGGTGGGTGACTCCATACCGGGCGTAATCTTTGTGGCGGCTTCGATCAGGTTCATTGGACAGTCGTAATCGATAATCACGTATTCACGGGCGACGAGGACACCCTTGAGTCTCATTAGAAGCGTGGAGGCCTTCTCAGATTTGCCGGGAGCGGCTATCAATCTCGCGGTCGAGGTCAGGATGATGTCGCCGAAAATCTGCAATCCAGCTTTCCTGAGTGTGTTACCTGTGGAGACGACATCTGCAACAGCATCTGCCACTCCAAGCTGTACAGCAGATTCAACAGCTCCATCCAATTTAACAATTTCACAGTTCACGCCAAGTTTGTCTAGGTAGTTGCTGATCAGTGTCGGGTAAGCCGTGGCTAACCTTTTTCCTTGAAGGTCTCTTGGGGTTTTGAACCCTGCCTCAACGGGTCCCGCGAAACGAAATGTCGAACCACCAAATCCTAAATCTGCGATCTCTTCCGCTGGTGATTCTGAATCCATCAAGAGATCTAATCCCGTGAGACCTACATCTAGTGATCCTGATCCGACGTAGGTTGCTATGTCTCGAGGGCGAAGATAGAAAAACTCAGTGTCGTTTGCCTGATCAACAAGATGCAGCTCTTGACTGTCCCTCCTGGTTTGATAGCCGGCTTCTTTCAGCATTTCTATTGCAGAGTCAGAGAGAATTCCCTTGTTTGGTATCGCTACTCTCAGCATCAGAGCACTTCCTCAACAGATTTGAGTGAAATGTTTCGGGAAATCAGGATGAGCTGAATGTAATAGATCAGCTGAGATGCCTCTAGAGCAACCTGCTCGTCGGACTCATGCTCGGCGGCCATCCACAGCTCTGCAGCTTCTTCGACCACTTTTTTTCCAATCGAGTGCACGCCACTCTCTAGCAATTTGGACGTGCCGGAGTGTGCAGAAGGGTTCAGTTTTCTTTCGCTGAGTTCGTTAAAGAGTTCTTGGAAGCTTTTCATCCCACAAGGATACTAAGAAGTTAGGGCTTGCTCTGGCCCAGTCTTGCTGATTCCCGTAACAGGCCAATCTGGAAAGCACGGTCCAGATGGTTGTATACCGCCGATCCAGCTACGAATGAGTCAGCACCAAGGTTCGCGAGTTCTCCGATGTTTGATTCGGTGACACCGCCATCGACTTGCAGTCGGATTCTGGCACTAGTTTTCCGAATCATTTCTCTGGCCTCAGCAACCTTCTGGAGGGTTTCCCGAAGCAAAGGTTGCCCGCCAAAACCGGGTTCGACGGTCATTACTAAAATCATGTCCACTTCACTCAGTAGTTGTTTGATCGCGGACATATCAGTTCCAGGCTTTACGGCGACAGAGGCCTCGGCTCCAGATGCTCTGAGCTTTCGCGCAAGCTCGATTGGATTTTGGGTGGCCTCAACATGAAATGTCACAGATGCCGCCCCAGCCTCTGCATATCCGGTCGCCCATTTATCTGGGTTTTCAATCATCAGATGGACATCCAACGGAATTGGGGAAACCTCAGCAAGCCTTCTGACAACCGAGGGGCCAACGGTCAGGTTTGGCACAAAGTGATTATCCATCACGTCAACATGAGCCATGTCAGCTGTCTCGATTGCCTTGAGCTCGGATTCGAGGTTTGCGAAATCAGCGCTGAGGATAGAAGGATTGATTTGCATTCTAAATCTCCTCTTTTTTTCTTAGCATTGCCATGAACATGGCATCAGTCTTGTGCAGATGCGGCCATAATTGCACGGTTTTCCTGGTTTCATTGAGTGCCAAATTTGGGGCCAACTTTTTCAGAACAGGGACGAGGTCAACTAGTTCCAGGTTCTTATGTCGCTCTAGTGCAGCCTGGACCTGTGCGTTCGTCTCTATTACAAGCGGAGAGCAGGTCGCGTAAACGAGGATGCCCCCAGGTTTGAGGGCAGCAACGGATGAATCGATTAGCTCCGCCTGCAGGCTGGTGAGCCCTGGAAGCTGTTCAGGCGCCTTGGACCAACGAGATTCCGGCTTGCGTCGCAGGGAGCCGAGTCCAGCACAGGGGGCATCGAGTAAAACGGCTTCGAAGTTAGCGCTTGGTGCATCCTGCCCTCTTTTCACTTCCACAACTGACTTCCCGTTGGGTAGCAGGGAATTATGAACTAATTTGGCACGCTTCCTATTTGGCTCATAGCAGGTTAGATGGCCGTCAGGCCCAATCTGCCTTTCAAGGACTGCAGATTTGCCCCCTGGCCCCGAGCACATGTCGAGCCAGCGTGTGCCTTTTGGTGCGACCTCTGTGAAAGCCAGAGCGACTAGCTGTGACCCTTGGTCCTGTACGCGAACATCACCGTCGCTGAGCACCGAAGTGAGATTACCTTTAGCCAAAAATCCTCTAGGTGAAGCCTTTCCTCGCTCCACTCCTTCAGCCTCTAACTTGAGTGCCGCATCGTCCGTGAGCGCTACCAGGTTGACGATAGGGGTCTCATTATTGGCAGCAAGTAGTTCTTCGAGCTGATCACCGCGACTGTCTAAATCGAGTGCGGACTTCATTCCTGACACGATCCAGAGCGGGTGTGAGTACTTGATGGAAAGCTGCGATGCACGATCCTTTCCTTGGCATAGGTTTTCAATTAGGGCATCCAGCCCTGTGCGCTCGGCATTTCGTAGAACTGCGTTGGCGAGACCCGCGGCACTATTTTCAAAACCTTTCACCAAGTCAACCGATTCGTTAATCGCTGCGTGGGTTGGAATTCGCATACGAAACAATTGATGCAGGCCAAGCTGGATTGCGGACCGAAGGTTGTGAGAGAGAGTCTTCCCTGCTGTGAAGTGATCAATTATCAAGTCGTACTGAAGTTTCCATCGAAGTACACCGTATGTGAGCTCCTGTACGAGCCCTTTATCTGCGTCGTTCCAGTCTCGTCTTGCAAGCTCCTTTGGAAGCAGCAGGTTGATGTAACTTTCCGAAGTGGCAACACGACCCAGAAGATCCAGCGCCAATTGCCGTGGGCTATCCAAAAAAGACCTCCTTGTTTTGACCGTTCAGCCAGTCGGGCGCGAGCATTTTGGATTTACCAGCAGGTTGCAGTTCAATAAGCTCAAGTACAGTTTCACCGCCGCATTGGACCAAGGTAACCCCCTTTGGGTTTCTAAATACGGCCCCTGGTTCCCTTGCGTAATCGGTGGGCCCCTCTGGCATTCGAGTTCGAATAACTTTCACATCTTTTCCGCTGGATTGGGTCCAGGCAATGGGCTCCGGGTTCATTGCTCGCACCAATCGGTGAATTTCATAAGCTGTTCTGTTCCAATCAATTTTTGCGTCGGCTCTAGTGAGCTTTCGAGCATGTGAGGAGGTACCGGCTTGCGCCACTTCCTTGTTGGGTCTAGCTAGCAGATCTGACACCATTCTTGAGGCGATTATTGTGAATCGATTTAGCGCCTCACCACCGGTTTCTTCTGGTTCAAACTGAATCTCTTGCTGCGCAATGATTGGTCCCGTATCCATGCCCTTATCGAGCTTGAAAATGCTAATGCCACTTGCACTATCGGCCATCATGGAGTGCTGCAATGGTGATGCGCCACGCCACATTGGTAGCAGCGAGTAGTGGATGTTCCACCAATCAATTGCATTGAGAGCCGGTTCCGGAATCATCGCGCCATAGGCGATTACCACTGCTTTTTCTGCGCCACTACTAGAAATTTTTTCAGCCAGACTGGCTTCAATCGCATTCGCTTTCACAACTGGTATTCCCAGCTCTTGCGCTTGCCTAGCAACCGGTGACGGCGTCAGAACTCGATTCCGACCCACCAGAGCGTCAGGTCTAGTAATAGCGAAAAGGACTTCGTGTGACTGTGAAATCATCCGCAGCGAGACGGCAGATATCTCAGGTGTACCAGCAAAAATTATTTTCATGATGTTCCTATAGTGCCTTTGCGTCATCCATAACGACCCTAAGCCCACGTCTTTTCGCATTTCCTATAGTCCTCGCAGCTGCTCCAATCGCTATAGCTCGGAGGCTTCTGGCTACCTGCGCTCCGTTGTTGAAAGAAAATCGAATTACGGCGCTGCCCTCACTTAGGTCCATCCTAAGAATGTCCGCCCCCATTGGCTTTACAGCGTTTAGCGCCGCCTGGAGTGTCGACTCAGATGCTTCCAGAGTGCAAATGCGTGATGCTGGAGGTAGGTTTAGTTCTTTAGCTTCTCTTAGGGCTTGTCGCGCCAATAGAATCAGCTGCCCGAGGCTGATCGCGGTCCCCAAGTCGGTTCCGATTCCCGCAAGAATGGCTCTACCATCCTCAGCCACAAGCTCAACTGTTTCCATCCAATCCCTGATTGCAAGTTGCTGGGCATCCAGTGTTTGCCTGCTGAGCCAAACGTCACAATCCAGAATCAAAACGGCGGCATAGCCGTGCTTGAGCCTTGGCGCAGAACCTGGGGTGGATATTACTATCTGGTTCTTTGTTTTCAATCCCGTTAGCTTCTTACTACCCGATGCTTCAGAAATAAATGCATTTGGAAAGGCTCGGCCGAGCTCTGATACAGTCCTTGCGCTGCCTGTTCTGCCCTTTTTGACATCTCGGGATTGGCAGTTTTTGCAACTTGTGAAGCCAGTTCTGCATATTCGACATTCGACACTCATTGCGTCCGGTTGCCACATGTAGCCACCGCAGTTGCAACTCAGTTTCTCGCCGCACCCACCGCAGTAGACCGCAGCAGAGTCACCTTTCCTGGGTAGCAATATCAGGACCACTCCGTCCCCTAGATTCTCCCTCACTAGCTGAAAAGCAGATTGGTCCATGCGGAGTCCGGGTTCAGTGAACGAGATTCTTATTGGTTTGACGACGATCTTGTGATCCGAAAGGTAGCCGATAGATACCAGTCGCTCAATTTCAACTGAACGATAAGGAGCGGAGAAGAGAAGCTGCACACCCTCGGTGGCCCGCATTAGGCAGAGCTCCCTGGCGTGTGTAAAAGGAGACCCTTGGTCTCTAAGGCTGTCGTCTAGGTCGTCGTGTAGTGCAACCAGTCCAAGATTTTGAACGGGAGCGAAAATGGCGGACCGAGTTCCCACAACTATGACACTTGAAGAGTCCTTTATCTGATGAAATTTTTGGTAGCGCGTAGACCGCTTTACCCCTGGCTTCAAAACAACCGTCGCCTCCAAAAACCCAAGGGTGCTCAACGAATCTTCTAGGCACTCAATGTCAGCTCGTTCAGGAACAACCAATATGGAAGACCTTCCAGCACCGAACTGTTCGATTGCAGCCGATGCCATCATTACTGCCCAATCTGGCTGCGCAGTCCCAGCAAGCTGGACAGACCTCGCGGATGAGAGCACTGCAGATCTTGCAGTTAATGGTGGGACGATATTCATCGCCACAGGCTCCAGGTTTTTAGGAGTCGCCACAATTGGTTCTAGCTTCTCGATCGTTGGCATGTGATCAGGTATGGCGAGGGCGAGAAGTTCACCGAATGCCACACACTGGCGGTCTGCCACCTGCCTTAAGAATTTCGCAAGTGAACTTGGAAGAACTTCTGTTTCGTCCGACACGCTTTGCAAAGGTGTCGTCGCGAATTCACTTTCCTCAAGTAGCTGCGTAACAAAACCGATCTGGGGCTTTTTTGTGCGGCCGAGTGGGAAAACTACTTCCTGGCCCTCGGCAATCGTGTCCGACAGCTCATTGGGAACGATGTAGTCAAAGGGTCGGTCAAGCTGAATCAGCGGCGACTTTGCAGCCACGGAAGCAAAGCGAGACACCTATTTTCCTGCGGCTTCCCTCAGGGCGTCGACTCGGTCAAGGTTTTCCCAAGTGAATTCAGGCAACTCCCTACCAAAGTGACCGTAACTTGCTGTCTTTGCGTAAATGGGCCGTTTCAGCTTTAGGTCTTCGATAATTGCTGCGGGCCGTAGATCAAAGACACTCAAGATAGCCTGCTGAAGCACATCCTGTTCGACCTTCTCTGTTCCAAAGGTTTCTACATGAAGCGACACTGGTGTTGCCATGCCAATTGCATAAGCAACCTGTATTTCGGCCCTGTCTGCAAGGCCGGCTGCGACTAAATTCTTCGCCACCCAGCGCATAGCGTACGCGGCAGACCTATCGACTTTTGAAGGGTCTTTGCCGCTGAAGGCTCCGCCGCCGTGCCTGGCACTCCCACCATATGTGTCAACAATGATTTTCCGTCCCGTTAGGCCTGCGTCACCCTGTGGGCCTCCAATTACAAATCGGCCAGTTGGGTTAATTATGAACTTTGTGTTCCCGGAGTCCAGGTCGCTGGCGGCGAGTACAGGCTTTATAACACGCTCAAGAACCAGCGCCGCAAGATCATCTTGAATTACTTCTGGATGGTGTTGTGTCGAAATAACTACCGTTTCAACAGCGACTGGAGTCGATCCATCGTATGAAACCGATACCTGAGCTTTGCCGTCAGGGCGAAGTACTGGTGTGTCTAGTTCTCGTCGAACGGCTGCAAGTTTTTCTGTGAGTCTGTGCGCAAGCGAAATAGGTGCCGGCATGTAATTCTTGGTTTCGTTAGAGGCATAACCAAACATCATTCCTTGATCGCCCGCTCCAATTTCAGAGCTATCGGCTTTGGATCTTGTTTCCAAGGCAGTATTCACTCCCTGAGCTATGTCAGCGGACTGCGCGCCGATGGAGACAGAAACCCCGCAGGATTCTCCATCGAATCCTATGTTGGACGAGTTGTAGCCGATGTCAAGGAGTTTTTGCCTTACCAGTTGAGGTATTTCGGCATAGCCAGTGGTCGTTACCTCACCGGCAACGTGCACCAGACCTGTTGTGACAAGGGTCTCCACTGCAACTCTGGCCTCTGGATCCTGCTCGAGGAGTGCGTCGAGAATCGTGTCGGAAATCTGGTCGCAAATTTTGTCCGGATGGCCCTCAGTTACTGATTCAGATGTGAAAGTTCGTAGCGTCATAGCCCCAGTCTAGTTAGGAGCCGGACATAGATGCGCTGAGCTCAGCGACAAGCCATTTTGCTAGTTTTTGCTTGCTGCCCGCTTGTTGAGTTGAGCCGCCCTTGGTAACTAATTGAATAGATGAATCATCTGCACCCAATGCACTTACGGTATTCCCAACCACCGCATCCACACCCTTTGCCCACATCTTTTCAGTTGCAACCGCAGTCAGGTCAGATCCAGTCTCGGCTAAGGCAAAACCTACGCAGTAAGTCCCTTTGTGGTTAGCAGCATATGCTGCGAGCAAATCTTTGGTCGGTGTCAATTCGAGGCTCAGCGAATCCCCGCGCTTCAGCTTTCCTTGATGTGGTGCCATCAGCTCAAAGTCTGAGACCGCAGCTGCCATAACCAAGATGTCTGCTTGCTGGTCCATTGCTAATTCAAGCTCCGAGACGGTAGAGGCCTCAATGACATCTATACCTCCAGGGATCTCTCTTTCGATGTTGCAAGCTACCAGTGTTACCTCAGCACCCTGGTTTCTGAATGCCACAGCAAGCTCGATTCCCATGCGACCGGATGACGAGTTGCCTATGTAGCGGACTTCATCTATAGGCTCTCTAGTGCCACCAGCGGTGACTACAACCGACTTGCCGGCGAAACTATGAGAACCATCCAGCGCAAAATCAAGTATGTCTTGGGTTTCTGGCAGGCGACCCGGCCCGCTATCCTGGCCGGTCAATCGCCCGCTGGCTGGCTCCATGACCCTAATGCCTCGAGATTCAAGAATCGCTACGTTTGCTTTTGTTGCTTTGTTGAGCCACATCTCCGTGTGCATCGCAGGGCATACGACTACGGGTGCAGTACTGGCCAAGATTGCGTTCATCAATAGATCGTCAGCGATACCATTTGCCAGTTTTGCCAGGAAGTTGGCCGTTGCAGGAGCCACGAGAACAAGCTCTGAGTCTTGGCCTAGCTTAACGTGCCGGACCTCTTGGACGTCTTCATAGAGTTCTGTGCCTATAGGGTTGCCGGACAACGCCTCGAGGGTGGCTTTACCAATGAATTCAAGGGAATTTTTGGTAGGTAGAACTTGGACGTTGTGACCTAATTCAGCCAGCGCTCGCACTAAATTCGCAGCCTTGTAGGCTGCTATTCCACCGGTGATGCCTAGCAGAATGCGCAAATGAACCTACTGGTTGGGCTTCTTTTCCAACTTGCCCGCGTGGATTTCCTTGAGGGCAATGCTGAGTGGCTTGTCATCGATGCTTGAGTCGACAAGCGGGCCAACGTAGTTGAACAGAGAGCCTTCGTGAAGTGCGCTGTAGTACTCATTGATCTGTCTTGCTCGCTTTGATGCGAAGATAACTAGTTCATAGTTTGAGTCAACTTTTTCAAGTAGCTCGTCGATTGGAGGCGACACAATTCCCTCTAGGTTTGCAATGCTCTCGTTCATGTCTCTCTTCCTTGATCTGTGACGATCCTAATAATCTCGTGACCAGTTTGGGCCAAGTCGTCATTTACGACTCGAAAATCAAATTCGTGGGCAGCAGCCAACTCAGCTTTAGCGGTCAACAGTCTAGTTTGTATTTCGGCGTCTGTCTCGGTTTCTCTGCTTCGAAGCCTTGACTCAAGTATTTCCCATGAGGGTGGCTCCACAAATATCGTGACTGATTGAGGTAAACGTTCCTTTACCTGGCGGGCTCCCTGTAAATCTATTTCTAGAAGGAGATGCTGATCGTTTGCTTCAGCGCGGGTGAGTTCATTCAATGGTGTGCCGTAGTAGTTCTCTCCGTGCACCACAGCCCATTCAAGCATTTGACTGTCGCTGATTAGTTTCTCGAAGTCGGCTCTGGTCACAAATTGGTAATGGACCCCATCTATCTCTGAAGGCCTTGGCGATCTTGTTGTTGCCGAAACAGACAACATGAAGCGTTGATCATGTTCCAGTAGCCACTTCACCAGCGTGCCCTTGCCGACACCTGCAGGACCCGCAAGAACAATCAAGCTCATAGCAATAACTTCGCTCTGTCAATCAGGTTTGGCATGGCTTGAGGCCCCTGGCCTGTCAGCCCCCTGGACATGTTTGGAATTACATTTGAGAAGCTCGCGCCAAATAGCTTTTTCAAGTCAGCCAAATCAGCCCCCTGAGCTCCAAACCCCGGAGCAATAATTGGAACCGCGATATTTTCGTTCAGGATGGTTTGTAATCCGAAGTCACTCAGTGTCTGAGTTGCGCCAATGACCACACCAAAGTCGTCCCGGCCCTTCTCTGAGGCAGTGCGTAGAACCCCCATGGCAACTGATTCTTCACCATTTTGTGCGGCCTGAAGACTTCTGGCTTCTTTATTGGATGTTGCTGACAGCATGAATATTCCACCTGACACATCTCTGGCATGGTCAAGCATTTCAAGGACAGAATCAGCGCCAAGGTAAGGGCTGACTGTGAGCGCATTCACTCGCAATGGTGAGTCATCCCCAAACCAAGCCTGAGCGTAACCAAGCATTGTGGAGCCGATGTCTCCTCTTTTAGCATCTGCAATAACCAGTAAATCTAAGTCGCGCGCCGCCTGTAAGACTTCCTCCAGCGCTAGGTAGCCTGCAGAGCCGAATCGCTCAAAAAAAGCTACTTGTGGCTTGATGATCCCTACACGTGATTCGGCAGCATCAATACATCTAAGGCCAAAGTCTTTAGCGCCAACAGCACTATCAGGAAGACCCCAGTTGTTGAGCTCAACTTCACTTGGATCAATTCCGAGGCAGAGAGGGCCGAAATCTTCTTTTTTTTGCGTAAGCAAATCACCGAAGCCAATCACGCTAGCAACTCGCTTCGCTCTTTGGCATATTCCTGCAGCGGCTTGACCCTGAATGGGCCTTCTCTGACGACCTCGAAGGAGCCAATTGCTGCACTCAGCTGGGCAACGGTTGTGAATATGGGCTTGTCGGCCGCGGTGGTAGCGGCCCTTATCTCGTAGCCGTCCACTCTCGCGTCAGCTCCCGATGGGGTATTCACTACGACATCGACTTGATTATTGGTGATCATGTCGACAATCGAAATCTCACCGTCCCTTGCCTGGGAGTGCTTGATAACTGACTCGGCCTTGATTCCGTGACGTGCCAGCATTGTGGCAGTTCCCTCGGTTGCGAGAATACGGTAGCCCAATTGATCTAAACGCCTGACTGGCAATAACAGCTGCGGCTTGTCTCTATCCGCAACCGAGACAAAAACTGTTCCCGAAACCGGGAGGGCAGACCCAGAGCCTGCTTGCGACTTGGCAAAAGCAGTAGGGAAATCCTTATCTATACCCATTACCTCACCGGTCGAACGCATTTCTGGACCGAGGAGTGAATCAACAAAGCGGCCATCGGCAGTTGCGAATCTCTTGAATGGAAGCACGGCTTCCTTCACCGAGATCGGTGTGCCAGGCGGCAAATGCCTGCCGTCCAGAGCAGGAAGACTTCCCTCAAGCACCAGCTCGTCAATGGTTGCACCAACCATTACCCTGGCCGATGCCTTAGCCAGGGTGATGCCCAAAGCCTTCGAGACAAAGGGAACTGTTCTGCTGGCGCGAGGATTAGCCTCGAGAACGTAAAGAACATCTGATGCCAAAGCGAACTGGACATTCAGTAGTCCCACAACATTCAAGCCCTTGGCGATGACCTCTGTGGCGGCAGCCACCCTGTTTATCTGATTTTGGCTAAGTGTTATCGGTGGCAATGTGCAGCTGGAATCTCCTGAGTGAATTCCTGCTTCTTCAATGTGCTCCATAACCCCACCGATAAAGAGCTGGTGACCGTCGTAGATGGCGTCCACATCTATCTCAATCGCATCATCGAGAAAGCGATCAACAAGTAGCGGATGTGTGGAATCAACCAGGGCGTGCTCGGAAATTCGATCAAAGTAACCACGTAGGGAATCGTGGTCGTAAACGATCTCCATTCCTCGCCCTCCCAGCACGAAGCTAGGTCTCACAAGAACGGGGAAACCGATTCGGTCAGCGACGCTTGCCGCCTCTGGATAATTTGTCGCAATACCGTTTGCCGGAGCAAGCAAGTTTCCACCATCGAGAATCTGTTGGAACTGACCTCGCTCTTCTGCTCTATCGATGTTCTCAGGGCTTGTTCCGAGGATTGTTATGCCTGCCTTTTCTAATCCTTCTGCTAGGCCCAGCGCAGTTTGGCCGCCCAGCTGCACCAAAACACCAAGCAGTTCTCCAGATTGGGCTTCGGCATGGATGACTTCTAGAACATCCTCCAGCGTGAGTGGTTCGAAATACAACCTGTCTGCTGTGTCATAGTCGGTGGAGACAGTCTCCGGGTTGCAGTTGATCATGATGGTTTCTATGTTGATTTCACGCAGTGCAAACGTTGCGTGAACACAGCTGTAGTCAAATTCAACGCCCTGGCCAATGCGGTTGGGGCCGCTACCGAGAATTACCACCTTCTTGCGATCAGATGGCGTCACCTCAGTGAACTGCTCGTACGAGCTGTAGTGATAAGGGGTCTCTGCTGGGAATTCACCCGCGCACGTGTCGACAGTCTTGAATACTGGCCTAAGGTTTAGTTCGTGGCGGAGTGCAGTGATTTCCGTTTCAGAAGTGCTTCGCAGGCCCGCAAGCTGGGAGTCCGAAAAGCCGTGCTCCTTGGCCTTTTTCAGTTCGTCAAAGCCCACAGTATCAAGATCTCTAAACCACTCGGCGATTTCGTTTATCAGCAAGATTTGATCAATGAACCACGGGTCTATTTTTGTTATTTCATGAACACGAGTAGCACTTGCACCCGACCAAAGTGCCTGCTGAACCTGGCTAATCCTTGATTCGGTAGGGGTGGCCATGAGAGCTAATAGTTCCTCAACTGGCTGTTTAGTACTCGGCCAAGAGAAGGAACTCCCCCGTTTCTCCAACGACCGAAGTGCTTTTTGTAGTGCCTGGGAAAAGGTTCTACCTATGGCCATTGCCTCTCCGACACTCTTCATTGTCGTGGTCAGAGTGGGGTCAGCGGCTGGAAATTTTTCAAATGCAAATCTTGGAACCTTAACCACGATGTAGTCGAGGCTTGGCTCAAACGACGCTGGAGTTACGGAGGTAATGTCGTTCGGGATTTCATCGAGCGTGTAGCCGATAGCCAACTTTGCAGCGATCTTCGCAATTGGGAATCCGGTTGCTTTCGAGGCCAGCGCAGACGACCTGCTCACACGAGGGTTCATCTCGATAACTATTACCCTGCCGTCGGCTGGATCAACAGCGAACTGAATATTGCATCCGCCGGTATCAACGCCAACGTCACGAATTATCTGAATCGAAATGTCGCGCAGGTTCTGATACTCACGGTCAGTAAGTGTTAGCGCAGGTGCAACGGTTATGGAATCACCGGTGTGCACACCAACCGGGTCAAAATTCTCGATAGAGCAAACCACAACCGTGTTGTCGTTCTTATCGCGCATAAGTTCAAGCTCGTACTCTTTCCAGCCGAGAATTGATTCCTCAAGTAAAACCTCTGTGGTCGGTGAGGCCTGCAGGCCTGCACCGGCAATTCGACGGAGGTCCTCCTCGTTGTAGGCAAAGCCTGAGCCCAAGCCACCCATCGTGAATGATGGTCTCACAACCATTGGATAGCCGATCTGCTCTGCAATTTGGATAACCTGGTCCATGGTGTGCGCCACAGCGGAATTCGCAACGCTGGCACCGGCTTTCAGCACGAGCTGCTTGAACTCAAGCCTGTCCTCACCAGCCCTAATGGCATCGACGTTCGCACCGATAAGCTCAACGCCAAAACGTTCGAGAGACCCGCGCTCGTACAGTGCCATCGCTGCGTTCAATGCTGTTTGTCCGCCTAGCGTTGGAAGAATCGCATCCGGTTTCTCTTTTTCGATTATTGCTTCGATGACCTCAGGCGTGATCGGTTCTATGTAGGTAGCATCAGCAAAATCAGGGTCAGTCATGATCGTCGCAGGGTTTGAGTTCACCAGGATGACCCGAATGCCCTCTTCTTGGAGCACTCGACAGGCTTGTGTCCCGGAGTAATCAAACTCGCAAGCCTGACCAATCACGATCGGGCCAGAACCAATAACTAGTACCGAGCTTATGTCTGTGCGTTTGGGCATTACTTGCTCTCCTGAATCGCGTCGAGAAACTTGTCAAAGAGGTAATGACTGTCGTGTGGACCGGCAGCAGCCTCGGGGTGATACTGAACGCTAAAGGCTGGTATGTCTTCACATTCAAGCCCCTCGACGACCTGGTCATTTAGACCACGGTGAGATACTGACACTCGGCCAAATCCAGCAGGTGATTCGGCACTGTCTTCTTCGAGGGCGACTGCAAAACCGTGATTGTGAGCTGTGACCTCGACGGTGTTCTTGCCGACGTTCAACACTGGCTGATTTATGCCACGGTGTCCAAACTTCAACTTATACGTTTCAAAACCAAGTGCCCTGCCCAGCAACTGGTTACCAAAGCATATGCCGAAGAATGGTTTTTTGGTTCCGAGTAGCTCTCTGAGCATGGCGACCTGATTCTCGCTTGCTTCCGGATCACCGGGGCCGTTCGAGAAAAAGTAGCCGTCTGGCTCGGTTGCCAGGATCTCCTCCGCCGAGGTATCAGCCGGAAAGACCTCTATTTCAAGTCCACGGCCGTTCAGATGCTCCAGGGTCGAACGCTTGATACCGAGATCTAACACCGCGACTCGCCCCTTGCTTTGGCCTTCGACGGGGATTGTGTAGCGCGAGTCCGTAGTAACTGTTGAGGACAGCGACTGTCCTTCCATTTGACTCGAGGACCTGACAATATCCAGCATCTCCGGCACTTCGAGTATGTTGGGGCCCGAAAAAATGCCGGCCCTCATCGCACCAAGACTTCTGATGTGCAGGGTTAGCGCTCTGGTATCTAGATTCGAGATCCCCACGATGCCCTGCTCAGCTAGCAGTTTCTCCAACGGCTTTTCGTTGCGGAAATTGCTGGCAATCCTTGATGGCTCTTTGACGACATATCCCGAAACCCAAACTCTGTCAGACTCTGCGTCTGTCCGGTTGGTCCCGACGATGCCAATGTGCGGGAAGGTTTGAATTACGATTTGACCTGAGTAGGAGGGGTCGGTGAGTGTCTCCTGGTAGCCGGTCATTCCGGTGGAAAAGACCACCTCACCCAGAGTCTGACCTACCGACCCAAACTGTTGCCCTGCGAATACAGTGCCATCTTCCAGGACCAAGTGTGCCTTATTCAAATCTAACTCCAAGCGTTGTAGTAATCGTATCAATGGCTCTCTCGTGGCTCTCTCTGCTGCTAAACCTGAACTGAGTGATCAGGTCCACACCAGAGTGAGCCCAATGGATGCTCACGAGGCCCTTAGCTTCCACGCCCTTGTCGATGGTCGCGGAACTAGTTGAGACCTTGTGAACAGATGATGCTTGGATAGTGAAGCCTTCCTCACCGGTTCGCTGAACCGCTAAGCCAAAATCACTAACAGAAGGCTGAGCCTTACCTCGCGGACCGAGGCCTCTTGCCCAGACTCTGACTAATGGGGACTCGGCATAAACGGTACTGACATAAAGACACTCAGGTAATAGTTCGCCAGTTTTTAAGGGTATTAGCGGGGCTATCTGCAGCTCCTGACTTCGTCGTCTTCTTTTCACGGTGAGGTATGCAATCAAGGCCACTGTTGGAACAATCAATAATGCAATAAAGGCGATAAGTTCCCTAGACATCGAACTCCTTCAGAACCCCGTCAAACATCGTGAAATAACCGTCTTTCATTGTGTGTTGCACTCGCCCCTTGAGCGTCAGTGGTAGATATGGTGAGTTAGAAGACTTGGATGCTGAAGGCTCGTCACCTTCAAGTACCGCATCCGGGTTGAAAAGCGTTATGTTTGCCGCGTCGCCAACGTTGATGGCACCGTAGTTTTTTAGCCCAAGCATTCTGGCCGCGTTGGTGCTGATGATCTTTTCAAAGAGCTGCCAGTCAGCTGCACCTGAAGAGATCAGAACTTGGTGCAGCACGCTCGCCGCACTCTCAAGACCGATCATCCCAAAGGCTGCGTTTTCCCATTCGCAGTCCTTTTTCTCTGTCGAATGAGGAGCGTGGTCGGTGCCGAGCATGTCGATGGTGCCATCTACTAGGCCTTCAAGAAGTGCCAAGGAATCTCCATCGGTTCGAAGCGGAGGATTCACTTTGTAGACCGGGTCATAGCCCCTGACAAGGTCCTCGGTTAGCAACAGATGGTGAGGGGTAACCTCAGCAGTGATTCGAGCTCCCTGTTTTTTCGCCCAGCGAATGATCTCGACTCCGCCGCCGGTTGTGACATGGCAGACATGGAGACGACTTCCAGTTTCGAGAGCCAACTGCGCATCTCTTTCTATGATAGATTCCTCGGCTGTGGCAGGCCAGCCGGTTAGGCCTAGCTCCAAAGCCAGCGCGCCATCGTTCATTTGAGCCCCAGCTGTCATAGTTGGATCTTGTGCGTGTTGAGCAATCACGCCGTCGAATTCGAGGACCTGCTTGAGGGCCTCCCTCATCACATCTACATCGAAAACACATAATCCATCGTCGCTAAACACTCGGACTTTTGCCTTGGAATTGCTCATGCCAGCTATGTCGGAGAGCTGACTCCCGCCAAGACCTTTCGTGACAGCCCCTATTGGCTGCACAAACGCATACCTCGAGGCCTCACCCAGTGCCATGACCTCCTCTACAATCGCACGAGTGTCGGCCACTGGGCTCGTGTTAGCCATTGCAGTTACGGCAACATAGCCGCCCTTGGCTGCCGCCCTGGTTCCACTCATCACGGTTTCGCTGGCTTCGAATCCAGGTTGACGAAGGTGAGTGTGGGGGTCAACGAATCCCGCCAGCGCAACAAGGCCACTGCAATCGACGCCCTTTTCAGCTAAGGGGCCAATCTCAACTATCATTCCCTTTTCGGTTTTTATATCTGTTTGTGTGCCGTTTGAGAGCGTGACGTTTTTCAGAGTGACTGTCATCAGCTAAGACCTCCCAGGAGCTGGTGAAGCACAGCCATCCTCACGGCCAGTCCATTCCCCACCTGTTCTAAGACTCTTGAACGCGGGTCATCGGCTGCAGAGTTTGAGATCTCAAGGCCCCTATTCATTGGCCCCGGGTGCATGATTGCACTTTCCCGTCCAAGTCGACCGAGGCGTTCTTCGCTAAGAGACCAATGTCTTTGGTATTCAGTGGGAGAAAAAGTCTCGTCTGCCTGCATTCTTTCTTTCTGAACCCTAAGCATCATGACCACATCGGGTTGCTCATCCAACGCTTCGTCAAAGCCGTCAAAGATTTCAACGCCCATCCTTTCAAACCCCGATGGCGCAAGTTTCTTAGGGCCGGTTGCAATAACGGTAGCCCCCAAAAGCTTCAACAATAGAAAGTTACTCCTGGCGACCCGTGAGTGATATAGATCACCAACTATCAAAACCTTTATCCCTCTGAAATCGAAGCCCGAGCCAAAGATATTGCTGATTGTCAGGGCATCCAGTAGCGCCTGCGTGGGATGCTCATGCCTGCCGTCGCCAGCATTTATAACACTCGAAGACACCCAGTTCCGAGTTGCCATTGCTTGCGCTGCACCAGACATCGGGTGCCGAAGGACAATCGCATCAGCACCTAGTGCCTCTAGGGTTTGCGCCGTGTCTCGTAGGGATTCGCCCTTCGAGGCGCTTGAGACTTCCGAGCTGACATTAATGACATCGGCACCGAGCCGCTTGGCCGATATTTCAAAACTAATTCTGGTTCTGGTGGAATTCTCATAGAACAGATTCACCACTGTCTTGCCGCGCAAGGTTGGAAGTGTTTTAAGTGCTCGTCGATTTACTGCAGACATCTCGTTGGCACTTGTCAGCAATGTGGTTGCTTCTAATTGGGTTAGGTCGCGGATGGAGAGCAGGTGCTTCAAGATTCGATCACAACCTCATCCAAGCCGTCTGATTCCTTTAGATGGACGAAAACTCGCTCCTGAATCGCCGTTGGCAAGTTTTTTCCCACAAAATCAGGCCTAATCGGCAGCTGTCTATGACCCCTGTCAACCAAGACCGCGAGCTTGACTTGCTTTGGCCTACCGATGCTCGCAATTGCATCTAGTGCGGCCCTGACTGTGCGGCCAGAGAATAGAACGTCATCGACGATCACCACAACCTTGTCATCGATACCCTCTGTGGGAATGTTGCTTGGGCTCACTGGTCTTTGCTGAGTTGCCAAATCATCACGGAAAAGCGTTATGTCCAGAATTCCAAATACAACAGACTCACCTGCGGAGATTTGGGATAGGTGGCCTGCAAGGCGCTTGGCTAAGTCGACGCCCCTGGTCGGTATTCCGAGAACTACTAGATTTTCGAGGCCTGAATTTGCTTCGACGATTTCGTGAGCAATGCGCTTCAGCGCTCTATCGATATCGGATGCGTTGAGTACGCTTCGCTTAGTCATCATTCACTCCTTCTTCGCCTCTCAGGACGGATTTAAAGGACTAATTGGTGACAATTCTAGCAGGAGCTAGAGGGCCTTTGTGCCCCTGGCAAGCTTTGCCAGAACACCATTCACAAACTTGGGGGAATCGTCTGTGGAGTACTCTGCCGCAAGGGCCACATATTCGGCTATCGCAACCTCGTTTGGAACCTCTGCGTTATGCAGGATCTCCCATGCTCCCAGCCGAAGTATGGAGCGGTCTACGTTTGGCATTCGCTCCAATGCCCATCCGTCAGCCAGAAGCCTCAGCTCGCTGTCTATTTGAATCAAATTTGCAGTGACGCCGTCAACTAGGGTCTCTGCATAATCAAAAATCGCGTCTTGGTTTTGTCGATCAGAAACCCCGGTAGCAGTTTCTGCTAGGAGCTGTTTGGCATCAAGTTTTCTTATCCCAGAGGCGTAGAGTGCGTCAAGCGCTCGTTTTCTTGACTTTGTGCGGGCGCTCAACTATTCGCTCACGCGGCCGAGGTACTCCCCGGTTCTAGTATCAACTTTGACCTTCGTATTGTTCTCAATGAACAGTGGCACCTGAACCTGGTAGCCGGTTTCAAGAGTCGCAGGCTTTGTTCCACCGGAAGATCGATCTCCCTGAAGTCCCGGCTCTGTGTAAGTAATTTCTAGTACCACAGAAGGTGGCAATTCTACGTAGAGTGGTGAGCCTTCGTGCAGTGCCACGGTTGCACTCTGATTCTCAAGTATGAAGTTAGCAATGTCCCCAACAGTTTCAGTCGGAACTATCAACTGCTCGTAGTTCGTGGTGTCCATGAACACAAAACCTGAGCCATCGTTGTAGAGATACTGCATGTCTCGACGGTCAACATTGGCTGTCTCTATCTTTGCACCAGCGTTGAAGGTCTTGTCTACAACCTTGCCTGATAGTACATTTCGCATCTTGGTTCTAACAAACGCAGGCCCCTTGCCTGGCTTTACATGCTGGAATTCGATCACGGACCATAGCTGCCCTTCGATCTGAAGAACCATTCCGTTTTTGAGATCGTTCGAGGTTGCCATTATTTCTCCTTCGTGACTTGCAAAGTCTAGTGGCGAGCCAGTTGCTCCAGTGCCAGTAGGTAGCTATCGACGCCAAATCCTGCTACCACTCCGGTCGCCACACCAGAGATAACACTGTTATGTCTAAAGCTCTCGCGGGCGTGAGGGTTCGTCAAATGCACTTCGATTAGCGCGATTCCAGAAGTCGTGAGCACAGCACATGCATCCCGCAGTGCGTAGCTGTAGTGGGTGAAGGCAGCTGGATTGAGAATCACTGGAGCCTTCTCGGCAAAGGCTTCATGGAGCCACTGAATCAGCTGGTCTTCGCTGTTGGTTTGTAAGCACGCGACCTCGATTCCGAGTGAAGTGGCTCTATCCGAAAGCGCCGCTGTAATTTCATCTAAGGATAGGCTTCCGTAGACATCGGGCTCTCGTGCACCTAGAAGGTTGAGGTTCGGGCCATTTAGCACATAGATTTTGGACATGAGCTAACGCTATTCCACAATCGCCTGAAACGCTGTAAATACCAGCTCTGGCGTGGGAGCATTCAGGATAGAAGGTTTTCCAATCTGGTCGAGCACCACAAACCTTAGTGACCCAGCTCTGGCTTTCTTATCACGTTGCATCGTGTCTAGGAGCTGCGGCCATTTCTCTGCGCTATAGGTTGTGGGTAGGCCGAGGGACTTCATGACTGAGCGGTGCCTGTTGACATCTTCTTCGGACAATTTGCCCGAAAGCAAAGACAGCTCAGCTGCGAATACCATTCCTATCGCTATCGCTGCCCCATGCCGCCACTTATACCTCTCGGTGTGCTCTATGGCATGACCCAGTGTGTGGCCATAATTTAGAAATTCCCTTTCACCAGATTCTTTTAGATCTCTTGTTGTCACGCCATTCTTGATTGCAACAGACCGGCGAACCAGCTCTTCGAAGACGTCTGATGTTGGGTCCGTGGCTGAAGAATCTGACTCTATGGTTTTCAGTATCCATGGGTCTGAAATCAATCCGTATTTCACCACCTCAGCCATACCGGCAAGCAGCTCATTTCTTGGCAGAGACACCAAAGTGTCGAGATCGATTATTACGCTGTGTGGTAAGTGGAAGGCGCCTACAAGGTTTTTTCCTTCGGCGGTGTTTACGCCGGTCTTGCCTCCAATAGCGGCGTCCACCATACCCAATAGAGTGGTTGGAATCAGAACACTACGAATGCCTCTGAGCCAAGTGGCGGCGACGAAACCGGCTAGGTCTGTTGTTGAGCCTCCCCCCAATCCGATTACCGCATCATTTCTATGGAAATCAGCCTGGCCCATTATTTGCCAGCAGAAAGCAGCTACCTCTATTCGTTTGGCATCTTCTGCGGCCGGCACCTCGGCTAAGTAGGTCTGAAACCCACTGTCTTTTAGCTGTTCCGACAATGCTTCGGCAGTAGCGGCTAGGGGCTGCGGGTAGACAATCAGTGTCTTCCTCACACCGTGCAAAGAGTCTGGAATGTCATTCAGAAGCGCTCGACCAATTGTGATTTCCGTCATAGTTTTGCAATTTCCTTTACTAGTTTGTCCATCACTGCAAGTGCGGACAGCTCGGCTGTATCAATCGTCGCCGATGCAACCTCTTTGTATAGCGAAAGCCGAGAATCATATAGGCGCCCCCAATTTGCAGGATCGTCCCGTAGCAATGGTCTCTTTGAGGTGTTTAGGGACTTGAGAACATGCTCCATGTTCGTGTCGAGAAAAACCGTGTGATGGACCTTCATTAGAGCACGGTTATTGCTCGATAGAACTGCTCCTCCACCAGTTGCCACTACTCCCCCGGCTTGAACCGCTTCCGCAAGACTTTCTTCCTCTAGTTTTCTGAAGTGTTGCTCTCCAAATTTTTCAAACAGATTTGAAATTGAACCGTGCCGCTTGCTTATGAGGTTGTCAGTGTCAGTGAAGGTCAGGTCAGATAGCTTAGCTAGCCGTTTCCCGAAGGTTGTTTTGCCGACGCCCATTGGGCCCACCAGAATGAGCGTCTTTGTCATCAGTCTCGAACGATTCTCGATTGCAAGCTTGGTGGGATGTTTTCCAGGTAGCTCTGCATGTTTCTCTTTACTTCTTCAATCGAGTCGCCGCCAAATTTCTCAACAACAGAATTGGCGATCACAAGAGCAACCATTGCTTCAACCACAATTCCCGAAGCCGGCACGGCACACACATCGCTGCGTTGATGGTGAGCAGTGGTCGCATCACCAGATTCGGTATCGATGGTTTGTAGTGCCCTCGGGACAGTGCTGATTGGCTTCATTCCAGCCCTGACGCGCACCACTTCCCCGTTTGTCATACCCCCCTCTATGCCACCGGCTCTATCGGTAATGCGCTCTGCTCCATCTTTGCCTTTGACAATTTCATCGTGCGCGACGGACCCTCGCCTTCTTGTTGTTTCTAGGCCGTCACCAATTTCAACAGACTTCATCGCCTGGATGCCCATAACGGCGGCTGCAATTGCAGAGTCAAGTCTCCTGTCTGCGTGGACGTAGCTGCCAAGCCCCGGTGGACAGCCGTAAACCAAAGTCTCACAAACACCACCGACGGTGTCACCGGATGCGTGGCACTGGTCTATTTCTGCAACCATTGCGTCCGAAGTCGTCTTGTCGAAACATCGCAACGGGTCATTATCAAGCGCTTCGACATCCTTCGGCGCCGGCAATGCCAGTGATGTCCCTACTACCTGGCCGATAGCCACGGTGTGTGTTACAAGATTAATTCCCAATTCGGAAAGAAACTTTTGGGCAATTGCACCGAGGGCAACTCTTGTCGCTGTCTCTCTCGCGCTAGCTCTTTCAAGAACTGGGCGCGCTTCTTCGAACCCGTACTTTTGCATGCCAGTGAAATCGGCGTGGCCAGGTCTTGGCCTAGTCAGTGGCGCTGATCTTGCCCCTGTCAACTCTGATGCATCGACGGGAGCAGCTGACATTACGGTTTCCCATTTAGGCCATTCAGTATTGGCAACTCGAATCGCAATGGGACCACCTTGAGTTAGCCCAAATCGAATACCAGAAGACAACGTAATGAGATCCTGCTCAAACTTCATTCTGGCGCCACGGCCATAACCAAGTCGACGCCGTTCCAGAGCTTTCTGGATGTCTTCCTCAAGGATTGTTACTCCAGCAGGGAGTCCTTCTAGAACGCCAATTAGTTCAGGGCCGTGTGACTCACCGGCTGTTATCCATCTAAGCATCTGTCTATTTTGCCACGTTAAGGGCCACTCTGATTACCTCAAGCAACTTTGTCTCATCCTCTAAAGGATGCTGAGAGTCATTCCCGGCGAAAACTCGCTGTTGCATAACGGCTTGCCAGATCAACATCTCCAGGCCTGGTATTTGCCCATTTGGGAATTGCGGGCTGGGGCTATCTGAATTTACGTAGCTTATGTCGAACAATTTGCCTGCAAAGGTGGATCCCGTCGGCATCAGTTCTCTCAGGACAGCTCCCGGCAACGTGCTGACTACCAACTCAGCATTCAGTGCTTCTTCGAGACCAACGCTAATTCCTCCGAATTCTGCTGCGAGCTCAAGTGACTTGGATTGATTTCGGCCCCAAATCGCGATTTTGCAGTCTTCAAACGCAACGAGCGCAGAGCGAGCAGACGCCCCAGTTCCGAGAACCGAAACCGTTGTCGCCGCAATTGAGCGGCTGGCTTGCCGAAGACCAAAGACATCTGTGTTGTACCCCATCCAACCGGTTTGTCTTCTTATAAGCGTGTTGCAGCTGCGTGTTCGCCGCGATGCTTCGTCATGGTGTTGCGCAAGTTGGTATGCCTGCTCCTTTAGGGGCATTGTCACACTCAGGCCGCGCAGCTCGCTGTTTTCGGCTAAGAAGCTTGAGAGATCAGTAACATCCTGAGCGACGTAGCTGGCGTCCCTGGATAGAAACTCGAAGCAGGCATTGTGGATCAAGGGGGACTTTGAGTGTGAGATTGGTGATCCCACCACGACGAATTGTTCAGTCATGGATTATGGGTTGTCTCTAAGCCACTGGCGGTAAAGATCAGCTGCTTTTTCATGCTCTGCCAAAGTTTCTGAAAACACTGTTTCTCCAGTGTTGAGGTTTATAGAGACGAAGTACAACCAGTCGCCTGCAGCTGGCCTCAGAGTCGCCTCTAGTGCAAGTGGGCCAGGGTTGGAAATCGGGCCGATTGGCAAACCGGGATGCTCGTAGGTATTGAACAGTGATTCAGTATCCCTAAGGCCTTCTTGAAACGATTCAAGGCTCCCTTCATACCTGTACTTGACGGTTGGGTCAGATTGCAAGGCAATGCCTCTTTCTAGCCGATTAGTGAAAACACGTGCGATCTTGTAGAAGTCATCTTTCAACAAACCCTCGGCCTGCACCACTGACGCCAATGTCACTATTTCAAATGAGTCTTTCAGGGAAATTTCATAGTTGGCCAACTCTCTTTCTAGCCGATCAACCATTGCGGAAACGACCTCTGTCGCTGTTGGGTTTGGGTCGAACGAGTATGTGGCTGGAAATAGGTAGCCTTCGATAGAGGGAATACCCGCTGGCAACCGCTCCATCTGGGCATCAAAAGCAGATTCCATGTCGCCGGGCTCAATGTTCAAGTCCCCTTGCACGCGCTCAAGGATCTCGGCTACCGTGAAGCCCTCAGGGATTGTGGTGGTGACTGTGACACGATTTTCGCCTCTCATCAAGATAGCGAGTGCAGCCGACCCAGATAGCTTGGTTGGAAATTCATACGTTCCAGGGAAGATGACCAGATTAACATTCAGCATGTCTCGGTAAATTGCATCAAAGCTTTGAATGATGTCGGCCTCAACCATAGAGCGAGCAACATCTTCGCCGCTCTGACCCGGAAGTATCACCAGCTGGGTTGGCGGCCCAGGATCTCCTGAGTAATCTTCAACTTGAAACCTTGACAGGAATTCTTGAATTGTGCTGCCAACTGCAAACAGGCCGCCTGCTACCAAGCCAAATATAAGCAGAATGGCGATTAGGCCGGATGCAAAAGATCGTTTCGATTTCCGAGGGGCATTTTCTTCTTGGAAGTCATCGTTCAAGAGCATCCTCCAATGCCAAGCCGGCCAATTCTCCGTCGCGTTCTGATTCAATTGCGAATTCCAATATAAGGCTTGCAGCAGCAGCGTCTATCAGCGCCTTCTGCTGCTTTGCGTTCTTACCTGCACTGTGAAGTGCACTCTTTGCGTTGACAGATGTGAGGCGTTCGTCGATCATTCGAACCTCTGCCCCAGCTTGAGAAAGCTGAGCGGCAAAATCCAACGCCATCCGTGTGCTGGCCGTGTTTGAACCAGAAAGGGAAATAGGCAGGCCGACATACAGGACTGCGGCATTGACATCTGTGGCAAGCTCAAGGAGGCTGGCAATCGCATTCTCATCGTTTTTGATTGCCGAGTGCGGAAGGGATAGTGAGTCCGTGGAAACGGCAACTCCGATTCTAGCCAGCCCCACATCGAGACCAATTTTGCGCATTAGACCGCTGCGACCGCTGCAGCCAGCGCTTTCTCAAGTGAAGCGGTTTCTGTGCCGCCACCCTGTGCCAAGTCTGGCTTCCCGCCTCCACCCCCGCCGAGAATTTTCGAGGCGATTGACACTAGAGCACCGGCCTTAACACCATCGGAGACTGCTTTTTCACCTGCGGCAACAATCACTGTCGCAGCTGCATCGCTCGCGGTGGCGACGATGACAACCGCAGAATCTCCAAGTTCAGACCTTAGCGACAAAGCAAGAGACCGCAATTCATCAGCGGTCGCATCATTGACCACTAGCTTCAGCACTTTGCGGGTACCGCTTTCAAAAGCCTGCTTTGCAAACTCCGGGACTTTAGCCTGAAGTTCAGCTGCCTTTTGAGCCGACACACTCTTCTGCAACTGCTTGAAAGCTGCCAGTTCTTCTAGCACCCTCAGCTCCAAATCCTCAGTGGACACCTTGAGCTGTGTTGCCAGGTTTCGGACAATGTTGTGTTCCGCTTGCAAGGCACTTAGAGCCTCGATACCAACCATTGCTTCCACTCGTCTCGAACCAGAGCCAACGGAGGATTCACCCGTAATACTTACGAGGCCAATTTGAGTGGATCTCGACACATGAGTTCCGCCGCAAAGCTCTCGGGACCAGGGGCCACCTATCTGGACAACCCTGACTTGCTCATCGTATGTCTCACCGAACAGCGCTATCGCCCCGAAATCTTTTGCTTCTTGAACGCTCATGTACTGCGCGCTGACAGCCAAGTCAGCACGAATAGCCATGTTGGAGACATGCTCTATTTCAGTTTTTGTTTCTTCGCTAAGTGCTTGGTTCCAAGAAAAATCGAGGCGCATATACCCGGGTCTGTTGAAGGAGCCTGACTGCAGAGCCTCCGGCCCCAGGACCTGTCGAAGCGCAGCGTGGACAACATGGGTTGCGCTGTGTGATTGACATGCACTTAGACGCCAATCTGGGTCAACCTGTGCCAAAACAGCTGTTCCGTTGGAGATTTCACCCTTTTCTACACGCACTCGATGAGAGAACAGTCCCTTAACTGGCTTCTGCACATCCAATACCTGAAGCGTGAACCCATCTCCTGTGAGTTGTCCAGCGTCCGCTGCCTGACCTCCCGACTCGCCGTAGAGCGGCGTTCGATTAAGGAACACCTCACCGATTTGTCCCTCCGAAAGGCTTGCGACTCCCTGCCCATCGTGGACCAGCCCAATCACGGTTGCCTCGGCCTGTAGTTGCTCATAGCCCAAGAATTCAGTTTCACCAAGGGCCCTGGCTGAGCTATAGACCTGCAAGGATCCCCCACCGGTTTTTTTGTCTAGCGCATCCTGCTTGGCCCGCTGCTTCTGCTCCAGCATTAGCTGGTCGAAACCATCTCTATTTACTTCAATTCCGGCCTCGGCCGCCATTTCAATGGTTAGGTCGATCGGGAACCCATAAGTGTCGTGCAGAAGAAAAGCGGTCTCGCCAGACAATATTCCCTGAGCTTCTTTGACAGCACTTTCCAATACTTGAGTCCCTGTCTCCAAGGTTCTGGCAAACCCTGCCTCCTCGGAGAGGGCCGCCCTAAGTACGCGCTCGAAGTTTTCCTCTAGTTCTGGATACGCATCAACCATTGCATTTTTGCTGGTCTCAAATAGCTTGGCAAAACTATTGCCTGTAACACCAAGAAGCCTCAACGCCCTGATCGAACGTCTCAGCAGACGCCGTAACACATAACCGCGACCCTCGTTAGATGGCGACACCCCATCGGACATCAACATTAGAGAGGATCGCACGTGGTCCGCGATCACTCGCATACGCACGTCATCGGATTCGTCCGCTCCGTATTTTTTGCCACTCAACTTTGCGGAAAGGTCGATCAAGGGGCGGATTTGATCAATCTCGTAAATGTTCTCTACTCCTTGGAGCAAAAATGCAACTCGCTCAAGGCCCATTCCCGTGTCGATGTTCTGCTTGGGCAAATCACCCAGGATATCGAAATGATCCTTCGTGCCACCGTCGGCCCGCTCGTACTGCATGAACACGAGGTTCCAGATCTCTATGTAGCGATCCTCGTCTGCGACAGGTCCACCCTCGACGCCATACTCAGGGCCCCTGTCGTAGTAAATCTCCGAGCAGGGGCCGGCTGGGCCACGCTGACCAGTAGACCAATAGTTATCGGCCATGCCGCGTTTTTGGATTCGCTCTGCCGGGATAGACGTCTGCTCAAGCCAGTACTGAATTGACTCCTCGTCGTCTTCGTAAACAGTTGCCCACAGTCTTTCTGGATCAAAGCCGTAGCCGCCCTGCTCTAGTGAGCCGGTGAGAAGCTCCCAGGCAAATGAAATGGCTTCCTTCTTGAAATAGTCACCAAAGCTGAAGTTGCCATTCATTTGGAAAAAGGTTCCATGTCGGGTGGTTTTCCCAACCTCATCTATGTCCAATGTCCTCACGCACTTTTGAACTGAAGTTGCGCGAGAGTAGGGCGAAGGTGTGACACCGGACATATAAGGAATAAACGGAACCATGCCAGCAACGACAAACATCAGAGTCGGGTCTTGACTGATAAGTGGGGCGCTTGGAACTACTGTGTGGCCCTTGGATTCAAAGAAGGACAGCCAACGCCGCCTGATCTCGGCTGTCTTCATCGTTACTTCTTAGGTTTAGAAGCTTTTTGAATCTCCGCTTCGCGCTCTTCATAACCAGACATGACTGCAGTCGAAAAGTCCTTTGCTGCAAGCTTTATGTCATCTACTGCCTGCTGAGCCTTGGGGTTGTCCCGCATCTGAATAATGCCCACTGCACCGACTGCGGCTCCGGCTATGAACCAACCTAATTTAGACATCACTACCTCCGTTTTCCAAATGCTTTTGAAACACCTTGCAGCAGACCAAAGATCTTTGAAAGTGGCGCTCCTACTGATGCTGTGAACACCGCCACGAGTGAAGAAATGTTCGTGGTCACTTGCTCAACATCTTTGGTGATGTTGTCAACCCTTTTTAGCTGCTTATTAGCTTCGGAGAGAGTCTCCTTTGCTTCTGCAAGTATTGGCTCGAATTCGTTGTTGAACACGGACACGGTTTCAGCTGTTTCATCAAGCAGCTTCCCAAGTTTTACAAGTGGGAATCCGAGAAGCAAAACAAGCAGAGCCGCGCTAGCGGCCAAGATGACCACAGCAAGCTCTCCGCCTGTCATTCTTTGCTACCTGGCTGCGTAGTACTCAACTACAAGCTGAACTTCACAGGTCACAGGGACCTCTTCGCGCTTTGGGCGTCGAACAAGGGTTGCTTGTAGCTTGTCGAGATCAACGGAAATGTACTCGGGAGTTTTTGCCAACACGTCAGCGTGGCCTCCAGCAGCCGCAACCTGGAAAGGTTCAGTTCGCTCGCTCTTCTCGTGAACGTGAATCATCTGTCCAGGCTTAACCCTGAATGACGGGCGGTCAACGCGCTCGCCGTCTACAAGGATGTGGCGGTGTACTACAAGCTGTCTCGCCTGAGAAATGGTTCTTGCCATTCCAGAGCGAAGAACAAGGGCATCGAGACGCATCTCTAGTAGCTCAACCAGGTTTTCACCGGTCAATCCAGAAGTTCGCTTAGCCTCCTGGAAGGTCTTGCGAAGCTGCGCTTCACGAATTCCATATTGCGCGCGTAGACGCTGCTTCTCGCGAAGCCGGACTGCATAGTCCGAGTCACTCTTGCGCTTTGTGCGGCCGTGCTGACCCGGTCCATAGGGTCGTTTTTCCATGTATTTTGCAGCTTTCGGCGTCAATGCGATGCCAAGTGCACGCGACATGCGTGTCTTGCTGCGAGTTCTAGTGGCCTTAGACAAAAAGGTACCTTTCAAGATTTAGTTTGGATTTTAGTGGTCTAGATTCCAGCCGCAGAATCTAAACAACCTGAGAATACTAACAGAGGAGGCTTGGGCTGTCACTATCCAAACAAGATTTTTCTTATTGCCTCGTCTCTTGCTGAAAGCTCGGCTTCATAGCCCAAATTAGACGGGCTGTATATCCGTTTGCTTCCCTCACGATATTTTTGAACCACAATCGCGTGGGGGGAATCATGCGGGTACCTGTAGCCTGTGGCGCCGCTAGAGCGCAAGGGAGCAGGGACCGGCGGGGTATCTCCGGACTCCACTTCTTGAATGGCTTGGTTGATAGCTAGGTATGCCCTGTTGGACTTGGGTGCCAGCGCAAGATAAATTGTCAATTCCGCAAGAGGAATCCGACCCTCGGGCATGCCTATTCGCTCAACGATTCCTGCCGTGGCCTCAGATAGCACCATGGCCTGTGGATCTGCGAGGCCAATGTCCTCGCTCGCGAGAATCATAAGTCGGCGAGCAATGAATTTTGGATCCTCTCCCCCAACGATCATTCTCGCCAAGTAGTGCAGCGCACTGTCAACATCTGAGCCGCGCACGGATTTGATGAACGCGCTGATGGTGTCGTAGTGGTTATCGCCTGCCCGGTCGTAAACCATAGTGGTGCTTGCCGCCTTTTTTGCAACTGCCAGCGTGACCTTTTCCTCGGTCGACGCTGCGGCTTGCTCCATTAGAGTCAGAGCTCTTCTGGCGTCGCCAGACGAGATCTTGACCAGGTAATTTAGCGCCTCGATGTCAAAATCGGATGTTGGCAGTCCATGTTTGGTAGTCAAGGCATTTTGGAGAATCTTCAACATCGACTCGTCGTCTATTGAGGCCAGATTCACGACAATCGACCGCGATATCAGTGGTGTTATTACGCTGAACGAAGGATTCTCGGTCGTCGCAGCGATCAGTGTTATGACACCGGATTCGACAGCAGCCAATAATGAGTCCTGTTGGGACTTAGAGAATCTGTGGACTTCGTCCAGAAACAACACCGTTGGCTTGTCGTAGAGGTTCTTTAGCTCTTTTGCCTTGGCTATCAGCTCGCGGACTTGTGAAACGCTCGCGCTGACAGCACTCAGCTCTTGGAAGTGTGCTCCACTTGATTCGCCGACAATTCTGGCAATAGTGGTCTTCCCGCTGCCAGCTGGACCCCAGAGAATTACTGACGTCCAGGCTGTCGAAGACTGTCCAGCGACTAGCCTTGCAAGTGGACCGCTCTTTGCTAAAGCACTGGACTGCCCCAGCACATCTTCTATGGCGGTGGGACGCAACCTTGCTGCTAGAGGAATATCAACCACACATGAAGTCTAAGCAGGACCTAGAATTACCAAGGCGGAATAAGGGTGATTTATGAAAACAGACAAGAAGCTTGAAAGCTATCAGGCAAAGCAGGCGCTGGTTGAAGCCAGGGGGCAGCGAGCCAAGAAAGACAACAGAATCTTCCTTTTGGCAGCCGCAGCGGCACTTGTAGTCGCACTTGCTGGCCAGTTGGTGTATTTCTCCTTCGGTCCTGGTCAGCAGGCGGACATTGCCGTAGAAGCTGAATCCACTGATGAAGAAACAACCACGACCGAGTCTGAAACCCAACAGGACCAAGAGCAGAACAGTGCTCTCGTGCCGGCAGCTGCTTTGGCTGAAAACCGAATATGGGCAGGATCGATGGATCTGAACGGCAGTGAGCTTGGCTTTGAACTCTTTGGTGATAAAGCACCACAGGCTGTTGCGAACTTTGTATCACTAACCGGAGAAGCCTACTTTGAAGACCTCAACTGCCACCGATTGGTAACAGCGGGCATCTTTGTTTTGCAGTGTGGAGACCCATCCGGTGACGGCACCGGCGGACCCGGCTATAACTGGGGGCCAATCGAAAACGCTCCCGAAGCTGATTTTTACGAGGAGGGCGTCCTCGCCATGGCTAGACGGGGCGGTGATGATTACTCTATGGGGTCACAGTTCTTCATTGTCTATGCAGACTCAACGATTCCCTCAGACGCTGTCGGTGGCTACACAGTATTTGGCAAAATTACTGGTGGCCTAGACGCCGTAAGGGCTATTGCGGAAGCCGGTACAGCGAATGGCGCATCGGATGGTTCCCCATTAGAAGAAGTGCGGATCTCTGCAGTTTCGGTAGAGTAAGACAAAACCAACAGGAGCATCCCTTGACAAGCAATGAATTCGGTCGCGTAGATGAGGCCAACAACGTGTACGTTTCAGACTCTGGTTCGGAACGCCTAGTTGGTCAATACCCCAACGTCTCAGCGGAGGAAGCCCTGGCTTATTTCGTTCGCAAGTTTGATGACCTCTCTGCGCAGGTTAGGACTCTAGAACAGCGCATTGCGGCAGGAATCACTGACGCCAAGAGCCTCAAAGCTACGCGAGAGCACCTGACTAGAGAACTTGCTGAGCCAAAGGCAGTTGGGAACCTGCAGAACCTTAGGGATCGCCTAGCTGCTCTCTCTGGGGCTATCGAACAGGCCGCTGAGAAGGCGAGTCTTGAGCGTGCCGAACAGACAGAAGCTGCCATGGCTGCAAAAGAAGAAATCGCAGCACGAGCTGAGTCGATAGTTGCGAACCTTGGCGGCGTCAATTGGAAGAAGTCCGGAGTAGAAATGACGGAGCTTTTCGAGCGCTGGCAGAAGCTGCAAAAGGAAGGGCCAAAGATCCCAAAGGCAAAGACCGATCCAATTTGGAAGAGGTTCTCTCAAGCAAGAGCAAAGTTTGAACAGGGCAGACGAGCTTTCTTTGCAAGCCAGGACGGGTCCTTCAAGGAGGCTAAGGCCAAAAAGACTGCTCTTGTTGCAAGTGCAAAAGACCTGCTCGGCAGCGGCAGAGATGCCACCGATGCCTATAAAAGACTTCAGAACCAGTGGAAAGAATCAGGGAAAGCAGGTAAAGCTGAAGACGCGCTATGGAAAGAATTCCGTGCAGCGGGAGACGCAATATTCGCAGCCAAGAAGGAAAAAGACGCCGAGCTAGCTGCTGTGCAGATCGCTAACCTAGAGCAGAAGACTGCACTAATCGAAGAGATCCAGTCCATTTCGTTTGACGACATAGAGGTTGCCAAGAGCGCGCTTTCTAAAGTCCAGGCTAAGTGGGAAAAAATTGGGCACGTACCGCGTGAGCAGGTCCGCAAGCTAGAGGAACCCCTGCGTCAGGCCGAAAAGAAAATTGCTGACATGCAAGCCGAAGCCTGGCGTCGTTCAGACCCTGCGGCAAAAGCGCGTTCGAATTCACTTGTAACCCAGCTAGAAGATGCCATTCAGAAACTCGAAGAGGAGCTGAAATCAGCCAAGGCTGACAAAAAGAAGGCTATCGAAGAGCAGATCACGGCTAGAAAGGCTTGGCTTCTGGCCGCTCAACAGGCTGTTGACTAAGCTCTAGCCAGTTTTGAGACGGTAAACGTCGTAGACGGCTTCAATTTTTCTAACCTGGCTAAGAAGATGGTCTAGGTGTCCAGGGTCTGCCATTTCGAAGATGAATTTGCTTATAGCCACCCGATCACGGCCTGTTGACACCGAAGCATTGAGAATGTTGACGTGGTTCTCGGTTAAAACACGCGTAACATCGCTCAGAAGTCCAGACCTGTCCAGTGCTTCGATCTGAATTTGTACCATGAACACGCCGCGGGACTCCTCTGCCCAAGAAACGTCAACGAGGCGCTCTCTACTAAGGCTTTGAACGTTTTTGCAGTCAGATCTGTGGACTGACACACCCTCGCCACGTGTTATGAAACCAGTAATCTCATCTCCTGGAACTGGTGTGCAGCACCTTGCCATCTTGGACATGACATCTGGGTCACCCTTGACCAAAACGCCTTGCGATTGGCTCTTGCGCTGGCGCAACGATTTGGGCACCTGTATTGGAATCTCTTCCGTTAGGGTTTCAGGCCCTAGTCCTTCTAGTTGCTTGAGGCGCTCAATCACTGATTGGACAGATACCTGAGCCTGGCCGATAGCACTGAATAGGGCGGTGGCGTCGGTCAGTGAGTGCTCTTTAGCAATTGATTGCAACGAGTCGGAATTTAGCAGCGACTGAACCGGAAGACCTTTGCGGCGTAAGCCTCTGGCTAAAGCTTCCTTGCCGTCTTCGGTGGCTATTTCTTTACGTTCCTGGGTGAACCAGTGCTTAATCTTCGCCCGCGCACTTGGAGATCCAACGAAATTAAGCCAATCTTTGCTTGGCCCCGCACCCTCTGACTTAGAGGTCAATATCTCGATAGAATCACCGGCCTGAAGTTTGCTCTCCAGCGGCACCAGCCTGCCGTTTACCTTTGCCCCGATTGTCTTGTGTCCGACCTCTGTGTGGACTGCGTAAGCAAAGTCAATCGGAGTGGAGCCCGCAGCTAAACCAACAACCTTGCCCTTCGGCGTGAAGACGTATAGCTCCTTTGCACCAATCTCAAACCTTAGGTTGTCTAGGAATTCTCCCGGGTCAGAGGTCTCTTCCTGCCAATCGGAGAGCTGCTTCATCCATGCGAAATCGATTTCCGTGCTGTCTTTGCCAGCAGAAGCCTTGTACTTCCAATGAGCGGCGACACCGAACTCGGCTCTCTGGTGCATTTCCAAAGTTCGAATCTGTATCTCAACCGCACGACCCTGCGGGCCAACGACTGTGGTGTGCAGCGACTGGTAGAGGTTGAACTTTGGCATGGCGATGTAGTCCTTGAAACGCCCAGGCAACGGTGACCACCTTGCATGTATGGCTCCCAATGCGGCGTAGCAGTCCTTAACGCTAGACACAATCACACGAACGCCCACAAGGTCATATATGTCGTCGAACTCCCTGCCGCGCAGCACCATTTTTTGATAGATCGAGTAATACTGCTTTGGGCGGCCATCAATCTGTGCCTTGACTCGGTTCAGCTTAAGTTCCTGGCCGATTTCACTAAGAACGTTCTGCGTGTAGTCATTTCGGAGCGGGTTTCTCTGACCAACGAGAGAAACAATCTCCTCATAGACCTTCGGGTACAGCACTGCGAAACAAATGTCCTCAAGCTCGACCTTCATTGTCGAGATGCCTAACCTGTGGGCAAGTGGTGCGTAGATCTCTAAAGTCTCTTGAGCTTTTCGCTTTGCAGACTCGGGTGAAACAAAGCCCCAAGTTCGAGCATTGTGGAGCCTATCCGCAAGCTTGATCACGAGGACCCGCAAGTCTTTGCTCATTGCAACTACCATCTTGCGCATGGTTTCGGATTGGGCACTGTCTCCAAAAGAGACTCGATCTAGCTTGGTCACCCCATCAACAAGTAGCCCAATCTCAGGTCCAAAGTCTTGTTTGAGAGCTTCAAGTGAGTAATCAGTGTCCTCGACAGTGTCGTGAAGAAGCGCCGCAGCTATCGTGGCGGGCCCTGATCCCAGATCTGCAAGTATTCGCGCTACGGCTAGAGGATGCGTTATGTATTCTTCGCCGGACTTTCGAAGCTGACCCTTGTGGTACTTCTCGGCATAAGTGTAGGCCTTGTCAATGACCGAAAGGTCGGCTTTGGGATGGCCATTCCTTACGATTTTTGTGAGCGCAGCGAGGTCAGAAGCATAAGCCGTGGACGACCTAGTGAATATTTTCGGCAGTCTGGCGCGAAGTGAACTGGTTTTCGCATCAGTCATTTAGCCATCCTCTAAAGCAATGGCAATAGTCTATGCCCGACCGGCCAGAACCTTATCCGCAGCTTTCTTCAAGGCTGGCTCTTTTTCACGTAGGTGAGCATAAATTGGAGCCGCCAGGAAGATCGAAGAATAGGTTCCAACGATCGTACCCACGAACAAGGCTAGCGCGATGTCTCTTAGCGTTCCCGCACCAAGCAGAAGTGAGCCAACGAAGAGAATAGAGGCCACTGGCATAACGGCTACCACAGACGTGTTGATGGAACGCACCAAGGTTTGATTTACCGCTAGATTTACCATTTCAGAGAAGGTTCTTGTCTCGGAGTATTCGATCTCCAGGGTGTTTTCACGGACCTTGTCGAAGACAACCACAGTGTCGTACAACGAATAAGAAAGAATCGTCAAGAAGCCAATTACAGCAGCAGGTGTAACTTCAAACCCGACGCCGGCATAAATCCCGGCGGTAAGAATTAGGTCATGTGCCAGTGCGAGAAGCGCTGCTACCGACATTTTCCAGGACCGGAAGTAAACGGCCATCAACAAAGACACAAGAATCAGGAAAATAACCAGACCCGTAATGGCCTGCGTGGTAACGTCGGCACCCCAGTTGGGCCCGATAAAACTCGATGCAACATCCCCGCCGTTGACTCCGAAAGCATCTGCCAAAGCTAAACGTGCTTCTTCCGATTCAAGATCTTCAAGCTGCTCTGTTTGAATTCTGATATCGGCAAGGCCGACGTCGGTGACTCTTACCTGACTGCCCGGAGAGATCTCGGCAACGACATCCACGGCCACTTCGTGGGCAAGCCCCTGCGTGTTGGTCAGCCTAAACTCAGATCCTCCACGGAATTCGATTCCAAAATTGAATCCGCCTCTCGCCACCGGGGTCAATAAGGCAAAGATGACGGCAATAGCGCCAATTATGTACCAGAGCTTTCTGCGACCAACAAAGTTGAAACTGCGTTCACCCGAATACAGCTTGTTTCCAAATTCACGTGCTCTACTCATTGTCTTCTCCCTTGCCAACTAGTGCTTTTCGTTCGGCAATGGTCTGCCTCTTGGCAGCCTCCTTGGATGCTTTTGCGGCCTTGCCTGCTCCGAGCTGTTCAGCGAGCCTGAATTCACCTCTGCCTTTATACGATGCTTCTTTGGCGGTCAGATCAAACCCTGAGAATCGGTGTCCAGACGCGAAGAACTTGTTCCTGGCGAGCAGTTGTACCAATGGATGAGTGAACATGGTCACTATCAAAATATCAATCAGTGTTATCAGCCCCAGTGTGAATGCAAAACCACGCACTGAAGAGCTCGTTAGTAGATAGAGCACCACAGCAGCAGTGAAGCTAACCGCGCCAGAGATCAAAATCGTTCTCAGTGCACGCCCCCAGCCGGCTTCGACAGCAGCTTCAAGGGTTCTACCATCACGAAGCTCATCCCTGATTCTTTCAAAGTAAACGATGAACGAGTCGGAGGTAATACCGATTGCAACAATCAAGCCTGCAACACCAGCCAGCGACAACCTGTACCCCTGTCTCCAGGATAGGAATGCGATGGCTAGATAAACAAGCAATGCTGCCACGACCAGCGAACCGAGTACCACAGTCGCCAAACCTCGATACTGGAATGCCATGTAAATAACAACAACAATCAGCCCGATGAGCCCAGCAAGCAAACCTGATCGTAGTGAATCACTACCCAGGGTTGCGGAGATGTTCTCCTGTGACTGAACTTCAAAACCAATTGGTAGCGCACCATATTTGAGCTGGTCTGAGAGCACGGTTGCCGACTCTTGAGTAAAGGAGCCTGTGATCTGAGCCTGGCCGTTAGTGATTACAGCATTTGTTGAGGGTGCAGTAATAACGAGACCGTCCAACGTAATCGCAAATTGGTCCGCGGGGCTGGGTTGCCCAAATAGTCTCGCTGTTACCTGACCAAAGGCTTCAGTTCCTTCGGCGTTGAATTCTAGGTTGACAGCCCAAGTGTTTGTTGATGCACCGGTCTGGGTGGTAACAGTTCCCGCGCTGGCGTCCGCGATGCTGGCGCCCTGGACCTCTACTGGGCCAAGTATGTACTTGAACAGAGAGCTTTCATCGCAAGTCACAAGCGCTGTGGTTGGGTCATCAACCTGCCCAGGCTGCCTGAATGGTGTTAGGCAATCAAGCTGCTCGAATTCAGCAATGATTCGCTCAGTAGCCCACGCTGGGTCGCTAGGGTTCACTGGAGAGCTAGCCGGCTCGTCGCTCAAAGTCTCTAGATCCTGCACGACTGCATCCTCAGCAAGTGGAGCAGACGACGCTTGGGCGATCACGGGTCTGAACTCAAGTAGGGCACTGGCGCGAATCAACTGCAGAGTTGTCGCGTCTGGGGTCCCTGGGATGGCAACCACGATGTTTTGATTTCCCTGGACGGTCACCTGAGCTTCACCGACGCCAGAGCCGTCGATGCGCTGCCTGATGATCGTTACCGCCTGGTTCAATTGCTCTGCGCTTGCCTGATCACCATCGGCGACCGTCGGCGTAAGGATGATTTGTGTACCACCTTGAAGGTCAAGTGCCAACTCCGGAGTGTAAGAAGCTCCAGTCTGACCTGAAGCTACGCCCCAGACCATCAAGCCGACGAAGAAAACCGCGATTCCGCTGAGCCATGACAGCTTCCTGCGCGCCGAACTAACGGTCGTATTCTCTGCCAAAACTACTTCCCCTCAGTGCTTTCAATAGCACGGACTGATTGCTTTACCACGCGAAGTTTTGTGCCCGGAGTCGTCTCGATTTCGAGATCTTCGCCCTCTATGGAAACTACCGTTCCCTTTATACCTGCATACAAAATGACGTTTGCGCCCGTTTGTAGGCTGTCGAGAAGGTTAGCCGCGTCTTTTTTCCGTTTCCGACTCTGACTGACAAGCAGCACAATCATGACGGCGAGAACCGCGAGAAGTAAATAATCCAAGATTTTCCTAACCGATTGGTACCCCGAAATTATAGGCGTTACGGGGAGTTTCTGCTCTAGTGAATCTCCAAATGCTGTAATCCCATAGCAGTTATCTCCCTGCCCCTTGGTGTTCTTTGCAACAATCCAGCTCTGATCAAAAAGGGCTCGATAACGGCCTCAATAGTGTCTGGCTCCTCCCCGAGTGCCACCGCCAGTGTTGATAAGCCGACTGGTTTCGCGCTGAACTTAGTGGCAAGCATCGTCAGTAGAGTCCTGTCGACTCGGTCGAGCCCGAGCCGGTCCACCTCGAACAATTCCATCGCCTGCATGGCAATGTCGTGATCAATTGCCATGTGGTTCTTGACGCTGGCAAAGTCGCGAACCCGTCGCAGTAATCGATTAGCGATTCGTGGTGTACCCCTAGAGCGAAGACTAAGCAGCTCCTGTGCATCCTCCGAAAGCGTTATGCCCAACTTTCGAGAAGAAGCTGCTACAACCTTGGAAATTTCCTGTGGCTCGTAGTACTCCAGGAAGGCGGTAAAGCCGAATCGATCCCTCAAGGGTGTCGGTAACATCCCACTTCGGGTCGTCGCTCCAACAAGCGTAAAAGGTGAAATGTCGAGTGAAATTGATGTCGCGCCTGGCCCCTTGCCAACCATCACATCAACTCGGAAGTCCTCCATTGCCAGATAAAGCATCTCCTCAGCACTTCGGCTCATTCTGTGAATCTCGTCGATGAACAGCACGTCGCCTTCATCCAAGGCGGAAAGAATTGACGCTAGGTCTCCTGCTGACTGAATTGCAGGCCCACTTGTTAATTTGAGTGTTCGTGCCGATTCATGAGCAACAATCATCGCGAGTGTAGTTTTTCCAAGTCCCGGCGGCCCGGCAAGAAGGATGTGATCTGAAGTGCGGCCACCTATCTTTGCTGCCTGAATAACGAGCGAGAGCTGCTCAACGACCTTCTTCTGCCCAACGAATTCGCTCAACTCCTTGGGTCTTAATGTCGCCTCGATCTCCCGTTCGTCCGGCGCCAGCTCGCTCACGATCCCAACTTTGTTCTACCGAGCTCGGAAAGAGCCAGCTTTAGCAGCTCGGACTCCGATAAAGACTGGTCTAAGGTCGCGAGCAATTGACGGGAGGAGGCTTCATCGCTTCCCAGTTGCATCATGGCCTGCAGCACATTTTCGTTCAGCCTGACCCCCCTTGAAGGCCCAACCTTGCCACCGAGGGTGAGAAGCACGAGCTTCGCCGTTTTGGGACCGATTCCAGGGACTGCCCTAAACGCCGATTCGTCTTGAGAGTTGATGGCATTGACCAGTAATTCTGGCGGCAGTCCCGAAAGGGTAGTCATTGCCAGTTTTGAACCGATTCCATTGACCGAACAAAGAAGATCAAAAAGTGAAGCCTCTTCTTGGTCTTGAAAACCAAAGAGTGAGAGATCATCTTCGCGTACCACCAATTTGGTCTCAAGAAGGAGTTCTTCGCCGACCTCCAGTTTCGCGGCGTGCCGATGTGTGAGTTGAACCGAAAATCCGACGCCATTAACCACAAGCGTCACCCGGTCAGAGCCGAGATGGCTTATTACTCCCTGCAGGCTAGATATCACTGTCCTAACCTAATCTGGTGTTGGCCGACTTGGCTGCCGCAACCCACTTCTGCTGCGCTTTGGTGCCTTGCCCACTTGCTCGCTTGCTTGCACACAGTGCGACGGCGAGTGCGTCTGCTACGTCTGCAGGTTTCGGGACTTCGCTCAGGTTGAGCATGTTGGCTACCATCATGCCGACCTGTGATTTGTCTGCTCGGCCGTTGCCGGTCACTGAAAGTTTCACCTCGCTTGGCGTGAAGAACTCCAGTGGAATACCGTGCTTATAAGCAATAGCCATAAGCGCTCCCGAAATCTGTGCCACACCCATGACTGACTTGAGGTTTGCCTGGGCAAAGACTCGCTCGAGAGCTATGAGCTCCGGTTGATGTTTGCCGACCAACTCTTCGAGCTTGGCGGCGATTGACCCAACGCGATCACTGGGGGCACTGCTTGGCAAAGTGCTGAATACGCCGAAGTCCACAGCTTGTTTATCTTTGAGAACCCCGAAGCCGCACCTCGTTAGACCTGGGTCGACACCCAGAATCACACTCATTCGGCCAGGTTCTCTAACTCTGACAGCACCGCTTCCGACAGTTCCATGTTCGTGTAAACCTCTTGAACATCATCCAATTCTTCTAGCGCCTCCACTAGGGCAATTACCTTCTGTGCGCTGGCAACATCCACATCTACCTTGACCGATGATACAAATTCAACATCTGCGGATTCGTAGTCGACTTCCGCGCCTTGAAGTGCAGTTCGAGTATCAACCAACTTACTTGGGTCGCAGGTGAGTAGGTAATTCTCTCCAACGAGCTGAATGTCCTCTACCCCATGTTCAATGGTGGCTTCCAGGATTTGGTCTTCGCTGAAACGGTTGGGCACAATAATCACGCCCTTGCGAGCAAATTGGTAGCTCACCGATCCCGGATCGGCCATGCTTCCGGCATTTTTTCCGACGGCCAAACGCACTTCAGCTGCTGCACGGTTTCGGTTGTCAGTAAGGCACTCGATCATCACAGCCACGCCAGCCGGTCCGTAACCCTCATACATAATGCTTTGGTACTCGATTCCGTCACCGAGCTCACCGGCGCCGCGCTTGATCGCGCGGTCTATGTTGTCACCTGGTAGCGATAGCTTCTTGGCCTTGTAGACCGCCTCAAAGAGAGTCGGATTTCCCTCTTGATCGGAACCGCCCATCCTGGCAGCTACCTCAATGTTTTTAATAAGCTTCGCGAATAGCTTCTGACGCTTTGAATCGTTGGCGGCTTTTTTATGCTTCGTTGTTGCCCATTTAGAGTGACCTGACATAGTTCTCTAAATTACTAGCTGACTGCAGCTTTCACGAATTCAACGAACAACTTGTGCAAATGTGTCCCGCCTGTTAGTTCGGGGTGAAAGGTTGCGCCGAATAAGTTGCCGTACCGAACAGCAACAATCTCACTTCCCAATTTAGCCAACACCTCGCATGGGCCGGCATCCAATATCCTTGGTGCGCGGATAAAGGCTACGTTCTCCATGACTCCATTGCTAAAGCTCACTTCCCCTTCAAATGAGTTCAACTGTCCCCCGTACGCGTTTCGGCTTGAGGTAATTGGCATGCCTCCAACGAGCTGCTGGCCCTGTAGAAGCCCTTCAACTTTGTCAGAGATCAGAATTAGTCCAGCACACGTTCCCAATACGGGTTTGGTCTTTGCAAAGTCTCGAATTGGATCCAAGAGCTCGAAGATTTCAAGCAGTTTGGAAATAGTCGTCGATTCTCCACCGGGGATAATCAGTGCGTCGACGCGACCCAGATCTTCTGAGTTCTTTACAGGTAAAGCAGCTACCCCGAGCGTTCGAAGTAAGTCAATGTGCTCTCGACTGTCCCCCTGAAGCGCTAGGACGCCTAGAAGCACTTACCAGCCACGCTCAGAAAGCTTGTGTGGAGCTGGTAGGTCGCTGACATTGATGCCAACCATTGCTTCGCCCAGACCTCTCGATGCAGACGCTACGACATCAGCATTGGTGAATTGAGTTGTCGCCTTGACAATCGCAGCTGCCCTTGCCTCTGGGTTGCCGGACTTGAAAATTCCAGAGCCGACAAACACACCATCTGCGCCCAGTTGCATCATCATGGCCGCATCCGCTGGCGTTGCAACTCCGCCTGCGACGAATAGCACAACAGGTAGTTTTCCGTCCGCTGCGACCTGCTTCACTAGCGCGTAAGGAGCCTGTAGCTCCTTTGCCGCGACATAAAGTTCATCGTCGGTCTTAGCCGCGAGAGCGCGGATTTCTCCCAGAATGGTGCGAATGTGCTTGGTTGCCTCGGATACATCTCCAGTTCCAGCTTCGCCCTTTGACCTGATCATTGATGCACCCTCAGTGATCCGCCTAAGTGCCTCACCCAAATTGGTTGCACCGCAAACAAACGGGACGTTAAAGCCCCACTTATCGATGTGGTTTACATAGTCAGCTGGGGAAAGCACCTCGGACTCGTCGATGTAGTCAACTTTTAGCGACTCCAAGATTTGCGCCTCAACGAAATGGCCAATTCGGGCTTTTGCCATCACTGGAATTGAAACCGAGGCGATGATTTCGTCAATAAGGTCTGGGTCGCTCATTCTGGCAACCCCACCTTGAGCACGAATGTCTGCTGGCACACGCTCCAGGGCCATTACAGCAACTGCTCCTGCTTGCTCTGCAATGATCGCTTGCTCCGCGTTCACGACGTCCATAATCACACCGCCCTTAAGCATTTCTGCTAGGCCGGATTTAATTAGAGGCGTTGCTTCATTGTTTTTTGACATGCGTAAATTCTAAGCGTCTGTCACCCAGTTATTTGCAAATGTTTCCCTAACTTCCCCAAGAAGTTTCGGCATTGCCTTGGTCTTTGCGATTATTGGGAAGAAGTTGCTGTCATTTCGCCATCTTGGGACCACATGCTGATGCAGATGCTCTGCAATTCCTGCCCCCGCGACCTGGCCCTGATTCATACCAATGTTAAAACCGTGTGCGCCAGAAGTTTTCACGATTGTGCGCATTGCTTGCTGGGTGAGCAATGCCACTTCAGCAGTTTCCTCGGGTGTTGCAAGGTCATAGGTCGAGACATGACGGTAGGGGCAGACCAATAGATGGCCAGAGTTATACGGAAACAGATTTAGCAGTACATAGGCTAACTTTCCTCGATAGACGATCAGGCCATCTTCGTCTGTTTTTTCCGGGGCGTCGCAGAATACGCACCCTTGCTGCTTAGGAGCCTGCAACTCTTCGATGTAGACAAGGCGATGGGGTGTCCAAAGACGCTCCAGGCCATCCTGCATGCCACCCATGTTTTCTAAAGGATCCAAGGCTAAACCTGAGCCTTTGACTCGATCGCATCCAGGATGATGCGCCTAGCGTCGTCGAGAACTACATCGTTGATTTGACTGCCATCGCGGTATCTAAATGAAACAGTTCCAGCCTCTTGATCTCGAGCTCCCGCAAGAATAAGGAAGGGCACTCGATCTAGGGTGTGATCACGAATCTTCTTTTGCATCCTCGAATCCGAATGATCGACGCTTACCCGCACCCCGGCAGACTTCAAGTCTTTACAAAACGCATCCAGGTAGTCGCCGAATTCATCGGCAACTGGAATGCCGACAACCTGCAGCGGAGCAAGCCACGGTGGGAAATGTCCAGCGTAATGCTCAGTAAGCACCCCGAAGAACCTTTCGATAGAGCCAAATAGTGCCCTGTGGATCATGATGGGCTGGTGTTTATCCCCGTCGCTGCCGACATACTCAAGGTCAAAGCGTTCCGGGAGATTGAAATCGAGTTGGATTGTGCTCATCTGCCAAGTTCTTCCGATGGCGTCTCGAGCTTGAACAGAAATCTTAGGCCCGTAGAAAGCGGCTCCACCTGGGTCCGGAACCAGCTCCAAACCAGAGGCTAGAGCAACCTGCTCCAGGGTACTGGTGGCTGACTTCCACACGCTGTCGTCTCCAACGAACTTCGGGTTCCCCTCTTCTTTGGTTGACAGTTCGAGATAGAAATCGTTGAGCCCGTAATCCCGCAACAAATCAAGAACGAACTGCAGAACATTTGTGAGCTCCGCTTCCAGTTGATCTTGCGTCACGAACAGGTGGGCGTCGTCCTGGGTCATGCCGCGAACCCTGGTTAGTCCGTGAAGAACGCCTGACTTCTCGTATCGGTACACAGAGCCGAACTCAAACATCTTTAGGGGCAACTCGCGGTAACTCCGCGAGCGTGACTTGAAGATCAAGATATGGAAAGGGCAATTCATGGGCTTTAGGTAATAGTCTGCGCCCTGTTTTTTTATATCCCCGTTATCGTCAACTTCGGAGTCGAGCTTCATCGGAGGAAACATTCCTTCCGAGTACCAACCAAGGTGACCGCTTTGCTCAAACAGGTTGGACTTGGTTATGTGCGGAGAATATACAAATTCGTAGCCCGCCTCTTCGTGGCGCTTTCTAGAATAATCCTCCATCACCCTTCGGATGACACCACCCTTTGGGTGAAATACTGCTAGGCCCGATCCAATTTCATCGGGGAAGCTGAACAAGTCAAGTTCAGTGCCCAGCTTTCTGTGGTCTCGTTTCGCCGCCTGCTCAAGCTTCTCTGTATAACTATCAAGAGCTTCTCGAGTGTCCCAAGCCGTCCCATAAATTCTCTGCAATTGCTTGTTGCTCTCATTGCCTCTCCAATAGGCAGCGGCGCTGCGCAGCAGAGAAAAGTTCTTTCCAATTTGCCTGGTGTTAGGAAGGTGTGGCCCGCGGCAAAGATCCATCCAGGCAACGCTGCCATCTGGGTTTATGTTCTCGTACACGGAAAGGCCGTCGGGTGAAACCTCCACTGACCCTTCGGCTACATCCTCGGACTTCAGGCCAATGAGTTCTAATTTATAGGGCTCGTCTTTCATAAGCTCTTTGGCCTCTCCCTCTGAGACTTCGAGACGCCTAAACCGCTGAGACTTACCGACAAGTTCTTTCATGCGCTTTTCGATTCGTCGGATGTCCTCCGGAACGAACGGGTCAGCAACGTCGAAATCGTAATAAAAGCCGTCGGTTATGTAGGGACCAATGCCAAGCTTTGCTTCCGGGAACAATTCTTGAACAGCCTGTGCCATCACATGAGCCGTTGAGTGGCGCAGAATCTCCAGTCCTGCGGGGCTGTCAATAGCTATTCCAACAACCGAGTCACCGGCTTGAACGACGTGCGCTAGATCACGGGCCTGATCATTCACGAGCATTGCAATGATGCGCCGCTCTTCAAAGAGATCGAAACCGCTTGCTCCTTCGCTAACCTCAAGAGGGCTGCCCTCTAACAATATGTTCAATGTGACTCCTAACCGGAAACAGTCTAATGACGCGCTAAGGCATGCCTTGCTAGCGAAACAGCAATAGAAGGGCCAAGATACTTCCATGACTCCGAAAGACAGCCAAGAACTAGAAGTAAAGCTCAACACTCTTCGCGCCGCGGTACTTGGCGCGAATGACGGCATTGCCTCCATCGCCGGCGTTGTTATGGGTGTGTCAGCCGCTGGCGAGGGTCCTGAAACTGTTTTAGTAGCCGGCGTTGCTGCGCTTGTAGCAGGAGCTATTTCTATGGGTGGTGGTGAGTATGTCAGCGTCTCTTCTCAGCGAGACGCTGAGGTCAGCTTTGGTCGAAAGAAGCACGAGGTATCAGCAAGGCCGTGGTCTGCTGCCTGGTCATCTTTGGTTGCTTTTACAGCCGGCGCAATTCTTCCACTGATTGCCATCACCGGCCCATGGCAGAACATAAGCATTCAAGCAACAATCGTTAGCGTGGTGCTAGCACTCACGGTCACTGGATGGTGGGCGGCGTGGGCAGGAAAAACATCCGTACGTCGGTCGATCACGCGAAATGTCTCCATAAGCTTATTAACTATGGGCATTTCGTATGGAATAGGGGCACTTTTGGGGGTTACGGTCCTTTAGACCGATTAGCCTTATCTCGTGACTGAAATTCAACAATACGACTACGCCCTAATCGGTGGCGGAATAATGTCGGCAACTCTTGGCGTGCTCCTAAAGCAGCTGAACCCCGACATCTCACTCGTGATGTACGAAAGGCTTGAAGCCGTCGCCACTGAGAGTTCCAACCCTTGGAACAACGCCGGCACGGGACATGCCGCACTTTGTGAGCTCAACTACATGCCGGATTCCAAAGATGGTTCCTTGCCAAACCCAGCCAAGGCAATCGCCATCAATGAGCAATTCCAAGTGTCGAGACAGTTTTGGTCATCCCTTATACATCTAGGGGTCCTAAGCAAGCCTGAAAGCTTCATTAGAACCGTTCCTCACATGACTTTCGTAAGCGGCGAGAAGGATTCAGACTACCTTCGGAGAAGGCATGAAGTGCTGTCACAACAGCCCCTATTTGCTGGCATGGAGTTTTCCACAGATGTACACCAAATCGCCAAGTGGATTCCACTCATGGCCGAAGGCAGAGACGGGTCTTCTGTTGCTGCAACATTTACACAACAGGGAACAGATGTCGACTACGGCACCATGACCGAGCAAATGATCGCGTGGCTTGTAGGCAATGGAATGGAGCTCAAAACCGGTGTTGAGGTCAAGAACCTCTACCAGTTCGACTCGGGTAAGTGGCAGATTTGGTTGGGCGACTCCCCCACAACTTTTGTGCACGCGGACAGAGTATTCGTTGGAGCAGGCGGGTACGCGCTCAAATTGCTTCAGAAATCAGGAATCCCAGAAATTCGAGGCTATGGAACCTTCCCTGTCAGCGGCCATTTCCTTAGAACGGACAATGCTGAGCTAGTGGCTAAACACAGAGCGAAGGTTTACTCGCAAGCGGCAGTAGGTGCTCCCCCAATGTCCGTTCCACACCTGGACACACGGGTCGTTGACGGCAAGGAGAGTCTCCTGTTTGGTCCATTCGCTGGGCTAAATCCCAAGTTTCTCAAGAATGGTTCAGTTATGGATCTGCCGGGCTCTGTGAAGTGGCACAATCTACTGCCCTACCTCTCGGTGGCCGTCAAAAACCTCGGTCTAGTGCGTTATTTGATTGGCGAAGTTACAAAATCAAAGAAGAAAAAAATGCGGTCCCTCACTGAGTTTGTACCGAGCGCCAACCCAGGAGATTGGACTTATTACGAGGCCGGTCAACGAGCCCAGGTAATCAAACCCAAGGGGCAATCGGGCACCTTGCAGTTCGGCACAGAGGTTATCTCAAGTAGCGATGGAACGATCACTGGTCTGCTTGGAGCGAGCCCCGGGGCTTCGGTAAGCGTCAGCGTCATGCTGGACGTGCTGGCGAAGATGGAGCCAGTAAACATCACCCATTGGAGATCTAAACTCACAAAGTTGATACCAACTTTCGGCAAAAACTTGAATGAACAGCCGTCCCTTGCCAAAAAGACGATGGCCGCAACGGCTAAGACACTAAAGCTAAAGGCATAGTGGTGAGCATGAAGCACTGCACGGTAGTTGCAACTTTTGTCCCTAAGGACGCAGAACTTGAAGCTGTCAAGGAGTTTCTCGCTGAAGCGGCAAAGGAAGTGAGATTAGAGGACGGATGCCTCTATTACGACCTATACCAGGAAGTCAACGGCAAACTTTTGTTCATAGAGTCATGGCGCGACAGGCAATCTTGGGAAGCCCATAATCGTGCTGAAAGCGTCTCAAGAATAGTTGAGTTCTTGCAAGGAAAACTAATGCAACCTGCATTGGTGCAGGAGATGTATCAAGTGGAAGGCTAGTTCTTCCCGAAAATACCATCCACTGCAAGGTACAGAAACATGCCGATTAGGGCGATGATACCTACAGAATTTATCGCCATGAGAACCGTTACTTCATTCAGTTCCAGAACGAGCTCGTGTTCGGACATAATCCCAATCCTTTTCTAAATCACTTTTTGTGGGCGATACTGGGTTCGAACCAGCGACCTCTTCCGTGTCAGGGAAGCGCGCTACCACTGCGCCAATCGCCCAGCTTTGTTGCTGGAGGTGAAGACGGGATTCGAACCCGTGTACACGGCTTTGCAGGCCGCTGCCTCGCCTCTCGGCCACTCCACCAGTACAGGGACCTTAAGTCTCTGAGAGCGGATGACGAGATTCGAACTCGCGACCCCAACCTTGGCAAGGTTGTGCGCTACCACTGCGCCACATCCGCACGCTCTTTTTCAAGAACTCCTAGATTATGGCACATAACTTGTTGACTTAGATGCAAAAAGGCGGGAGATTTCTCTCCCGCCTTCTTGTTTGCCGCTTTGCGTTGCTACTTGACCGCTTCATCCTGGCCGAAGCTGTAAGCCGCTTCACCGTGGACTACAGAGTCAACCCCAGCAATCTCGTCCTCACTCTTCACACGGAAACCGATCGTCTTCTCAATCGCGAGGCCGATGATCAGTGCCAGAGTGAAGCTGTAAATAAGCACACCGACTGCTGCAATGGCCTGAACCACTAGCTGACCGCTGTCGCCACCGGTGAAGATGCCTGTGTCAGTTGCGAAGAACCCTAGGAACAAGGTTCCTAGCAATCCAGCCACAAGGTGAATTCCGACAACATCAAGCGAGTCGTCGTAGCCAAATTTGAACTTCAGGTCTACTGCCAAGGCTGAGAGAATTCCCGCTAGCACACCCAAGACCAATGCGAACACTGGGGTAACGTTGGCACATGCCGGCGTGATGGCTACTAGACCCGAAACAGCTCCAGAGGCTGCACCAATCGACGTAGCCTTGCCCTCCTTGAGCTTCTCGATTATCAGCCAACCCAAGATGGCTGCTGCAGTTGCGCCAAGTGTGTTCACAGTGATTAGGCCGGCGTTTGCCATTCCATTTAGGAATTCAGCACCAACGTTGAAACCAAACCAGCCGAACCAGAGTAGACCCGCTCCTAGCAGGACAAGAGGAACGTTGTGAGGCTGCATGATCCCCTTGGCAAAACCGAATCTCTTACCTAGAACTATTGCCAATGCTAAAGCTGCCGCTCCCGCGTTGATGTGGACTGCAGTTCCGCCGGCGTAGTCGATTACGTCAGGCATATCCAACCAGGCGCCAAGTTCCATGATCCATCCACCACCCCAGACCCAAGCTGCAACAGGGAAGTAACCGAAGGTGGCAAACACACCAGCAAAAATCAACCAAGAACCGAACTTGGCCCTGTCGGCAATAGCACCCGAGATTAGAGCGATAGTGATGATCGCAAAGGTAGCGCCGAAGGCGGCTCCAATTAGATCGTCGTTGCCCATGCCCTCAAGGCCAAAGGAAGTGAACGGGCTACCCGCAAAGTCGGTTGGACTTTCGACGGCAGACATGCTGTATCCATAAAGTACCCACAGCACACCAATCAGTGCAATTGAGCCAAAGCTCATCATCATCATGCTAACGACGCTCTTGGCTTTGACTAGACCGCCATAGAAGAACGCCAGACCCGGTGTCATCAGCAAGACCAAGGCCGTTGCAGTCACCGCCCAGCTAAGTGCTCCTGTATCCAACATGTATGTACCTCTTCCAAGATTAGGCATGCGCCGTATCGCATGACATGCAGAAAGAATCTCGCAAACATGTTTCAAAAAGAGGCATCGAATGTTACGTCCATGTAACAGGTCCCAAAGCGTCATAGAATTGGCCTTGCGGGGGGCGCCGTTCGTACCCGCCTTGAGCATTGGAGCCATATGAAAAGCGATCGTTCCGCAGCACTTCTGCTGATGGGTGCCGCAATACTAGGACTTGTTGTTGCCAACAGCCCGTTCGGGCCTTCATTTTTGGACTTCAAGCATTCCTACTATGGTCCAGAATCGATCGGGCTGAGCCTAAACGTTGCTCACTGGACTAGCGATCTTCTCCTTGCCACGTTCTTTCTTGTTGCTGGTCTCGAGCTCAAGTACGAGCTGCGGTCCGGAATCCTTTCGAAGCCGAGCACGGCTTTCGTACCAGTTTTTGCTGGAATTGGTGGCGTCGTCGTTCCTGCGTTGATTTATGTGTCGATCAACTGGGGCACAGATTACGTTAACGGCTGGCCAATACCTACGGCTACGGACATTGCATTTGCGCTTGGCATCCTCGCAATCTTCGGTCGAGGTTTGCCAAAATCAGCGAGAGTATTCCTGCTGGCCCTCGCAATCTTTGACGATTTGGTTGCCATCTTGATCATCGCAATATTCTTTACTGCCGACCTTCAGGGTCAGTGGCTACTGGCTGCAGCCGTAATCGCTGGCCTGCACATAGTTGCGGAGCGAATGCGAAAGATTCCAATCAATTACGTTAGGGTCGTAACATTCCTGTTGCTCTGGTACACGGTCTACCAATCAGGCGTTCACGCCACTGTGGCTGGAGTAATCCTAGGCATCATAGTTCCAGCCAAGAGGACCCATTCCCTGGTGGAGAAAATACAGCCGTGGACCAACACGGTAGCACTTCCGGTATTCGCATTTTTTGCTGTGGCTATCGCTTTGCCTAGCTTTGATGGAGCATTTTCGAGTGTGTTTGTCGGAATTTCTGTCGCACTTCCCGTCGGAAAAATTGTCGGCATCACGTTACTGGCGATCGTGGCGAACAGTCTGGCGGCTAAGCCTGACAGGCTCGAGCTTGAACCGCTTGACTTCATGGCGATTAGTGCCCTGGCGGGTGTTGGGTTTACGGTGTCATTGCTCATGACCAACTTGGCCTTCGTAGATACCGAATACATAATTGCCGAGGGAACACTGGCTGTAATTTTGGGATCGTTGGTCTCAATGGGTATTGGTGCTTGGCTCGCACAAACACGTGGTCGGTACTACATGAGGAAGCACCGGGAAGAAAAGGCTAAGTCAGACTCGTAAGAGCACCAATTCGCGAGACTGTCCGTAAGTACTTCTTACGGTATGCGCCTGCGATCATGGAGTCTGAAAACACGCTAGTCAAGGGAACAGAGCCGCTGGTTCTGACTGGAACTTGAAACTCATACAGTCTGTCGATTAGCGCAACCAGTCGCAGAGCATCCACTTGGTCATCAAGCACGCGTACTCCTCCAATGGCAATAGCGGGCACATTCTTCACGAGTGCTCGGTATTTTGTTGGATGGAGCTTCGATAAGTGCTTTAAGACAGTGTCAAAATCCTCTACAAATGCGCTTTTTTTCGATTCGGTCCAGCTGGCCAAGACAGGCGCCGTAAGGTTTTCAGACTCTCCACTCAAATCTCGGTGTCGAAAGTCCTCACCGTCAACCGACACAATGTTGAACCTTGAGCCCAGACCCTGGATTTCACGCTTGAAGTCGCTTGCCGCGAATCGACCAGAACCAAGAGCATTGGGTGGAGTGTTGCTGGTGGCGGCGAATTTCACACCTCTAGCTTCTAGCTCCTTTAGCAGTCTGGACATAATCATTGTGTCGCCAGGGTCATCCAACTCAAATTCATCGATGCAGACCAATCCAAACTTTGAAAGAGCCTCCACGCTCTCGCTGAAGCCCAAGTAGCCAACCAGGCTGGTGTATTCTAGGAAGCTCCCATATGCCTTTTTCCCAGCAAACGCATGCCAGATCGAAGCCAATAGGTGAGTCTTTCCAACCCCAAAGCCACCGTCTAGGTATATTCCGGGAGCGGGAGCAGTCTTCTTGAAGAGCTTCTGTTTTGATCCTCTCACAAAAGCATGCGCAGCTTTCAAGGCGTCGGATTGACTGGAAAAGCGTGCATCGGGTTTGTAGTTTTCAAAACGAGCTGTCGAAAACTCCGGCGGAGGAAGAAGCTGTCCAATAAGCTCTGACTTAGAAACTTCGGGATAAATTGAAACTAAGGAATTGGTTTCAGCCATTAAATGTTCTTCCGAGTAAGCCAACAGTCATCACGCCAAGTGTAGATAAAGAATCGGAGTGTCATGGACCAGCAAGCCAAAATAGACCAATACAGCAATCCAGAGGTGCTCGTCACAACCGAATGGCTAAAACAGAACCTTTCGAAAGTTAAGGCGGTTGAGTCCAATGAAGACATTCTTCTTTATGAGACAGGTCATATTCCAGGGGCTGTCAAGCTTGACTGGCACACTGAGCTCAACCATCCACTAAGGCGTGATTACCTTGAAGGCCCTGCTTTCGCAGAACTGATGGACGCAAAAGGCATTGGCCGAGACGACACGGTAGTGCTATACGGCGACCGCTCAAACTGGTGGGCAACTTACGCCTTTTGGGTATTTAAGCTATTCGGTCACGAGAAAGTCCTTCTTCTGGACGGCGGAAGAGCTAAGTGGATATCAGAAGGCGGCGAGCTAACTACAGAAAGACCTAGCGTCTCAAGCTCGTCGTACCCAGTTATCGAGCGAAATGACAAAGACATTCGTGCTTACCGCGATGAGGTCCAGGCCCACATTGGTCAGCCGCTAGTTGATGTCAGGTCACCAGAGGAGTACTCCGGGGAAAGACTCCACATGCCAGACTTTCCAAACGAAGGCGCGGCCAGGGGCGGGCACATCCCCACTGCGGCATCTATCCCTTGGTCCAAGGCGGTACAAACAGATGAGACCTTTAAGCCGCTAAGTGAACTGGAGGAGCTCTATTTCGCTAATACTGGCTTCGATAGAAATTCGGACTTCATTGCCTACTGCCGCATAGGCGAGCGATCTTCCCACTCATGGTTTGTTCTGAAGTACCTACTGGGCGTTAAGAATGTGCGCAACTATGACGGAAGTTGGACCGAATGGGGCAACCTTGTAGGGTCGCCTATATCCACTGGATCAAATCCTGGGACCCTGGTTTGACGGTCGCTGCACAGGACATAATTGAGGAGTTCAATTTTCTCGAAGGCGGCACCAAGCTTGAACTGTTGCTCGAATTCAGTGAAGCTCTTCCGGAGTTGGATGAGCGTTTTGGCGACCACCCAGAATTACTCGAAAGAGTAGAGGAGTGCCAGTCGCCAGTCTTTATAGCTGTTGAAGGCACTGCCGAAAAAGTTGAATTGTTTTTCTCCGCCCCAAGAGAGGCACCGACAACTAGGGGCTTTGCAAGCATCCTGAATAGTGCGCTCAATGAACACACAGCAAAGGAAATCCTTGCCATGTCCGATGACTTTCCCAGCATGCTTGGGCTGGACTCACTGATATCGCCACTACGAGTGCGAGGTATGCGTGGCATGCTGGCCAGAATAAAGCGCAAAACAGCCGAACTTATCGATCAAGGATGATCGACATAGAGGCCTTGTTTGGGCCCCTAGCAATAACTGCGTCACTCGTAGTGGATCATGACGGCAGAACTAATGGCCCAGACGGGACTTCGAAGTCACTAGGTGGCGAGGTGGACCTGGAGCTCCTCAAAGCCTTCAGGAGAAACGCAGGAGCCGTTCTAACGACTGGCAGGACAGCCAGAGTAGAGAATTACAAACCTCCTTCCAGTGCCGAACTATTCGTGCTTTCGCGAAAACAAAGGCACACGCTTCCCAGTGCTATCAGAGGGACAACGGTAAAAATCCTGGGGCCCTCCAGCATCGCCACACCGGAAGCTGCAGTTGACTATATTTCGGCTCTTGGGCATGCCAAGCTTCACGTTGAATGTGGTCCACAAACGCTTCTGGAGCTTATGTCAAGTCGGGTACCTATGCGCCTATTTGTATCCAGTGAAAGCGAGCACGGTGCTAGAAAGTTTTCAGAAGCAAATAAACTCGCGTTTGGGCAGTCCGAAATCATCGAATACCTACACGTAACTGAGGTTGCTGGGCGTGCCTGAGGGCCACTTGTCCTCCAAGTGGGTAGTTTCGCATTGTGAAACTAGACCTTTCAGAACTGTCAGAGCCTTTTCGTGGCATGCTCTCAGACCTGAAAAACGTACCGGTTCGCAAAGAGATATCAATTGTGCAGATTCCTTCCCCAAAGGGCATAGCCCCAGAGGCAATTGCGATAGCTGCGGAAATTAATCATGAGACTGCTTCCGACCACGGCGTCTCGAGGCTGGTGTTTTGTCGAGACCCATCTATGCCCGAAGGCTGGCACTCAGAATTCAGAGTAATTGGATATGCAAAGTCCCCCGTCGAACTTGAAATGGCCAAAGATGATTACAGCGCAGCTTTGCCTTGGGAGTGGCTCAAGGACACTCTTATGGCCCAAAAAGCTGAGTTTGCTCACGCCGCGGGAACCACAACAACTGTCATCTCAACGGGCCATGGTGAGTTGATTTCGCAACCACAGCACGCGGAATTAGAAATAAGAGCAAGCTGGGCGCCACTATCTTTTGATCTAGCTGCTCACCTTCAAGGATGGCTTGAGCTCTTGGCCCTTATCTCCGGCCTACCCCCCAAAGAATCAGAAATTACGAGAATAAGTTGAAGCTTGATGCCCCCCGAGGAACCGTCCTGTATGTGGATGATGAGAATACTTTTACGGCTCTAGTCAATGCGCTAGAGGCCAACGAGAAGGCTCTCGCGATTGACACCGAGAGAGCCAGTGGATTTCGCTATTCGCAGCGTGCATTTCTGCTGCAAATAGGGCTGGTCACTAGGGAGATTTATCTTCTAGACCCGCCGGCGCTCGATGACTCTATTCCAGGCTGGCAAGAGAAGGTGGCCTTTGAGATAAATGACAAGCCATGGTTACTTCACGCCGCGACACAGGACCTTCCCTGCTTGATCGAACTGGGACTGTCCTCGCCTTCTATTATCGATACGGAACTTGCAGCCCGGATTGCCGGCTTCTCGAGGGTCGGTCTCGGTTCTCTGGTAGAAGAGCTTCTGGAATTCGAACTAGCCAAGGAGCACTCGGCATCCGACTGGTCGCTTCGCCCATTGAGCGACAGCCTGCTGTCTTATGCAGCTCTTGACGTTGATGTTCTTCACGAGCTGTGGGATGCCATTAGAGCCAGCCTTGAAGAACAAAACAAACTCGAGTGGGTTCAGCAAGAATTCGAAGCACTCCTAAGCTTTAGACCAAAACCCGTACCGGATGAGCCTTGGAGGAATCTCCCGGGCTTGAGCCGCATCAAGGATGAGGACAAGATTAAAGCTGCAGCTGCGCTCTGGTTGGCCAGAGATGAAATCGCCGTGGAGAACGATCTGGCTCCTGGTCGCCTGTTTCCAGACCGTTCGATCATGGCAGCCGTAGACAAACTCCCGAGATCTAAAAATGAGCTTGCACAGAACAAACTTTTTCAAGGAAGAGCTTCTCGTAACAAACTCAACATCTGGTGGGAGGCTATTGCGGCCTCATCTAGCATCACACTGAAACCAGTTGTGGGAAATCCTGACGCAATACCCAACCACAAGAGCTGGCAAAAACGTTTTCCGGAAGCTCACCTAAGGCTAAGCGAGACAAGGCCCTTGATGATTGCACTCGCAGAAGGCCTCAAACTCCCAGTCGAAAATCTGCTCACCCCGGAATACCTCCGCAGAGTCTGCTTTGCTCCACAGTCGGACATAGCTACACAACTGGCCAGCCTAGGTGCCAGGCAGTGGCAGATAGATCTCTCTCTTCCGGTTATTGAAGAGGGTCTTGCAGTAGCTCAGAAGAAGATAGATTCTCTTCCAGCGACTTAGCGTGTGGCAGCTTGGCACCCAGAACCTGAGCGACGATGTCTCTCGCGATGTCTCGGGCCGTAAGACCAAGTCGGTCAAGAATCTCGCCACGCTCAGCATGCTCCAAGAATTCCGCTGGCACGCCAACTTCGCTGAGTGCAGTATCAACCTCGTTGGACCTCAGATCTTGGCGCAACCGGGAGCCGAAACCACCTGTCTTCAGCCCGTCTTCAATGGTGACAACCAGCCTATGCTCACCGGCCATCTTCACGAGATCTTGATTGATCGGGAGGATCCACCTGGGATCAACAACCGTGGCACCTATACCCTGGCTCGCAAGCATCTCAGCAACCTGAACTCCAGTCTCAGCAAAGCTTCCGACTCCGACAATTAGAACATCCTTGCTAGAAGCATTTGCCAAAATGTCCACACCATTTACTGTTCTAGTAACCGCGTCTAGAGTTTTTGAAACTGAGCCCTTCGGGAAGCGGATAACAGTCGGGGCGTCAGAAATACCCACAGCCTCGTCGAGCAACTCAATCAGCCGCTCTTTGTCGCGGGGAGCTGAAATGTGGATGCCTGGCACCATCTGCAGCAACGGAATGTCCCAGACACCGTGGTGACTGGCGCCATCTGGCCCGGTGATACCGGACCTGTCAAGAATGAAAGTGACACCCGCCTTATGAAGAGCTACATCCATTAGAACTTGATCGAACGCTCTGCTGATAAACGTGGAATAGATGGCAACCACCGGGTGCAAGCCACCGAAAGCCATTCCAGCAGCCGCAGTAACACCGTGCTGCTCCGCAATTCCAACATCGAAGACTCGGTCAGGGTACTCCTCTGCAAACCTGTCTAAGCCCACCGGAATCTTCATAGCTCCAGTGATCCCAACAATCTTGTCGTTTCTTCTACCAACGCTAAGCAGATGCTCGGAGAATACGTCAGTCCAGCTCTGCGAGTTGGTGCTGCACACTGGCATCCCGGTTTCAGGGTTTATTTTCCCAACTGCGTGGAACTGATCTGCCTGGTCCTGCAAGGCAGGATCGTATCCCCTGCCCTTTTGCGTGATCGCGTGAACTACGGCAGGGCCTGGAAAGGCCTTTGCTCTTTCTAACGCAACCTCTAACGCGGCTATGTCGTGACCATCAACCGGACCGAAATACTTGATGTCCAGGTTTGGAAAGATACCGCCGAAGTTACCCGGACCCAAAATCGAGTGGATGCTTGAATGAACGGAGTCGAAGACAAGTCGACCAGGACTCCCGAACTTGTAGAAGATCTTCTTGGAAATCGAATAACCCGCCCGGTACACGGAGTTCGATCTAATTGCATCCAGGCGATGAGCTAAGCCGCCCATAGTTGGCGCATAGCTCCTGCCGTTGTCATTCACGATAATCACTAGATTCCGGTCGTTGTCATCCGTGATGTTATTGAGGGCCTCCCAGGACATTCCGCCAGTTAGTGCACCATCCCCGATCACGGCAACAGCGAACCTATCGAGCTGGCCGGTGGCCTTATAAGCCCTAGAAATGCCATCTGCCCAGCTGAGAGAAGACGAAGCATGGGAAGACTCCACGATGTCATGCTCGCTCTCAGAGCGCTGGGGGTAACCGGCAATCCCATCCTTTTGTCGCAAAGAAGACAAATCTTTACGACCGGTGAGTAATTTGTGCACGTAGCTCTGGTGCCCAGTATCGAACACAACAGAATCGCTGGGAGAATTAAACACCCTGTGGAGAGCAATCGTAATCTCGACAACCCCGAGGTTCGGACCTAGGTGACCACCAGTTTTGGACACTGAGTCAATCAAGGAGGCCCTGATTTCTTCCGCCAGAAGACGAAGCTCATCCCCAGATAGACCAGTCAGGTCCTCTGGCCCTTGGACTCTTGCAAGGATGCTCATTTATAACTCAACCATTGCTACAGGAGACTATTCCTAAGCGACCAAAGACCGCAGGACGTACTGCAGAATTCCGCCGTTGCGGTAGTAGTCGGCTTCTCCCGGAGTGTCGATCCTTACTACTGCCTCAAATTCGATTACTTCTTTACCGGCCGGTGAGTGCGTTGTTGGCTTTGCCACAACCTGAACCGACTTAGGCGTGATTCCATCGTTCAAAACATCGATTCCAGTGAAGTCAAACTCCTCTGTCCCGTCTAGCCCGAGGCTGGCAGCATTTTGTCCTACTGGGAATTGCAGTGGAAGAACGCCCATTCCAATTAGGTTGCTACGGTGAATTCGCTCAAAGCTCTCCGCGATAACCACCTTTATGCCAAGCAGGCTTGTTCCTTTGGCAGCCCAGTCCCTAGAGGAACCGGAGCCGTATTCTTTGCCAGCAAGCGCCACAAGCGGAACACCGGCTGTAGCGTAGTGCTCAGCTGCATCGAAGATAAAGCTCTGACTGCCCTCGGGCGTGTTGAAGTCGCGGGTGTAGCTTCCCTCAACGCCATCAAGTAGTTGGTTTCGTAGCCTGATGTTTGCGAACGTTCCACGAATCATGATCTCGTGGTTACCACGCCTTGAGCCATAGGAGTTAAAGTCAACTCGGCTCACACCCTTGTCCATCAGATAGATACCCGCTGGAGAATCCGCCTTAATGGCACCCGCTGGAGAAATGTGATCAGTTGTCACAGAGTCCCCAAGCAGGACCAAAACTCTTGCTCCAGAGACGTTTGTCACTGCGGTTGGAGTCAATGACATGCCTTCAAAGTAGGGAGGCTTACGAACATATGTTGAGGAGTCGTCCCATTCGAAGGTAGAGCCCTTTGGAGTGGGGAGCGACTTCCATCTGTCATCCCCCTCAAAAACAGAGGCGTACTGAGTGGTAAACATGTCGGAACTTATTGAGCTGTCAATAGTGTTCTGAACCTCCTCTGGCGTCGGCCAGATGTCACTCAAAAAGACGTCCTTGCCATCGTGATCTTGACCAAGTGGCTGGGTTTCGAAATCGAAGTCCATTGTCCCTGCAAGCGCGTATGCGATCACCAGTGGTGGAGAAGCCAGGTAGTTCATCTTGACGTCCGGATTGATGCGTCCTTCGAAATTTCGGTTTCCACTCAACACTGCGGTCACTGCGAGGTCTCCCTCATTGACCGCAGCAGAAATTTCATCATCAAGGGGTCCAGAGTTACCAATACAAGTGGTGCAGCCATAGCCAACAAGGTTGAATCCAAGTGCATCAAGCGACTCGGTAAGCCCAGCCTTTTTGTAATACTCGGTTACTACTTTTGAACCAGGCGCCAAACTTGTCTTGACCCATGGCTTGCTGTGAAGGCCGCGTTCATTCGCCTTCTGAGCCAACAAACCAGCAGCAAGCATCACCGATGGGTTTGAGGTATTGGTGCAAGAAGTAATCGATGCAATGGTTACCGCGCCGTGGTCAATCGAGAAGTCCTTGTCTTTAACGGGCACCGGAGCACTGAGTGTTGGAGCATAATTTTTGAGCTCATTTTCGAATGCACTCTTGCTCTCAGAGAGCTCCACTCGGTCCTGTGGTCTCTTGGGGCCGGCGATCGACGGCACGACTGTAGAAAGGTCTAGCTCAAGATACTCACTGAACGATGGTTCAACACTCGGATCATGCCAAAGTCCCTGAGCTTTGCAATAACTTTCCACGAGAGCAATCTCCGACTCCCCTCGGCCGGTTACCCGCAAGTAGTCAAGCGTTACCTGATCGATTGGGAAAATTGCCACTGTGGAGCCGAACTCTGGAGACATGTTTCCAATGGTTGCTCTGTTTGCCAGTGGGACGCGAGAAACACCATCCCCATAAAACTCTACGAATTTACCCACAACGCCATGCTGGCGAAGTTTCTCGGTAATTGTCAGAACTACGTCGGTCGCTGTTGCCCCAACGGGAATGTTGCCGGTCAACTTAAAGCCAACAACCTTTGGGATCAACATTGAGACCGGCTGACCAAGCATCGCTGCCTCCGCCTCAATGCCACCCACGCCCCAACCGAGGACACCAAGACCATTGACCATGGTCGTGTGTGAATCGGTGCCGACACAGCTGTCTGGATAGGCAACCAGCTCGCCATTCTCCTCGCGAGTCATAACAGTTCTAGCAAGGTACTCAATGTTGACCTGGTGGACGATTCCTGTTCCTGGAGGGACTACTCGGAAATTGTCGAATGCTGTCTGCCCCCACCGAAGGAACTGATAGCGCTCACCATTGCGTTTGTACTCAAACTCTACGTTTCGCTCCGCCGCGTCAGGAGAACCAGAGACATCAATTACCACGCTGTGGTCAATTACCATCTCGGCCGGAGTCAAAGGGTTGATGCTGTCAGGGTCTCCCCCGAGGTCTCTAACTGCTTCGCGCATTGTCGCAAGGTCCACGATGCATGGCACGCCTGTGAAATCCTGCATGATCACACGAGCGGGGCTGAACTGAATCTCAGTATCTGGCTCGGCCTTTGGGTCCCAGTTCAAAAGAGCATCAATATGAGCCTGCGTTACATTCTGATCGTCTCGCGTGCGTAGCATGTTCTCAAGCAAAATCTTGAGGCTGTACGGTAGCTTTTCAGCTCCAAGCCCCTCCATGCTGTAGTAGCGGTAAGTTTTATCCCCCACCTGAAGATTGCTTGCGTTTGCGCTGCCTAGTGACATATCTGAGAGCTCCTTGAAGATTTACCCCTCTAATCTACCCTCATTTGCAGTCGCGATGCGACGAAGCAAGAGCCAAGTCAAGGCCAGTAAACCGGCATATGCTGGAGCCCCCATAACTACTCGAGACAACGCAAGTGCCTCGACTTGCTGTGTGAAATAGAGCGGAAGTTGAACTGCCAGCCTCGTTGCAAAAAAACCGACCCAGACAAGGGTTACGATGCCGACTCTGCGGAATATCTTCTTGTCTGATCTCCAATCTGGCTTGCCAAACAAAAATTGCACGGCATAGCCCATGATTGGCCTTCTGATTAGAACCGAAATAAGCAACACGCTTCCGTAGGCCGCATTAGTAAAAAACCCCGGCACGAAATAGTCCGCCGCCTGCCCGCCGCTACGTAGGGCCAGAAAGGCTGCGAAAGCGATGGCTGCAGCTCCCACGATGGCCTGAGTGAGTGGTTTACGTTGACCCAATCGGATAGCAATGAAAATTGCCGAAATCGACGCAGCAACTCCCACGGCTGCGATGGCCTCTTGTGTTAGACCGAAAACAATCGAAAACAGGGTTGCAGGCAGAATTGCTTCCGCTATGCCAAGAGGACCGCCTATTCCTTGAAGAAGCGAATCCCTATTCAAGTCGAAGCCGTCTTCGCCTTTTTGAAGGCCGAGTCGCTTTGCTACATCATCCTGGTTTGTCATTGCTCTACAGCAACCGGTAACTTCAATGGCAAAAGCTCCCCCGGCGGCATAGCTATGTCACCTCTGCTAACCGCCGTTGAGCGCAGAATTTGGACGAGCTGCTCATAAACCGCTTCATCAATTTGATTGCTCGAAACCACTGCTCGTAAAAACCATCGTGGCCCATCGACACCCAAGAACCTGGTTGGTCGTGAAACTTGATTTTCTCCAGATTTGGCCAAAACGTTACCCCGCAACTCCGGGCCAAGAGCACCTTGGCTGATCTGCACTGTGCCACCTTGAGTAGTGATGCCTTCCTCCAATGCGTTCAGGGTCTGAGTCCAAAGCCCTTCCGACTTACTTGCAGCGAATGCTTGTAATTGCAGTCTATGTCCAGCGACTTCGATGGTTAGGGCAACCACCTTCTTGGATGCCTCATCCATGTCTGCACGTATTTGCATTCCCTGTCGAGGTGCAAGTCTGATTGAACCAAAATCAAGATATGGAGTCAGTACACCAATCTCTGCGACATCAAAGGGGCCGTTTTGTTCACGGTCCGCCGGAGCTACCTTCTCCATTTACGCCTTCCCGCTGGAGCCGAATCCAGTATCACCGCGGCTGGAGTCGGGTAGCTCTGTCACAGGAATGAAACGAGCTCGAGAAACTTCCTGCAGCAAGAGTTGCGCAATGCGATCGCCTGCAGCTATTTCAAAATCCGCATCAGAAGTATTCAATAAAGTCACAAAAATTTCACCTCTGTAACCGGCATCAACCGTCCCCGGTGCATTTAGGACTGTGATGCCATGTTTCGCCGCAAGGCCAGATCGAGGATGAACAAGACCCACATAGCCCTCCGGCATTGCCAGCCGGACACCTGTTCCGACCAATGCCCTGGAACCAGGGGGCAGTGTAAGTGTTTCTGTGGAACGCAAATCCGCGCCGGCGTCTCCTGGCTTGGCGTAAACAGGTTCAAAACCATCCTTGGCGATTATCAAAACTTCTGGTTGCATGCGAAGAGCGTAATCTATACGCGTGCCCATTTCATACATTGAGCGACTTCGCCCTTCAATTGGCTTCATGATTGCTATGTCAATAAGCGCCCCGCTGGTCTTGCTGTCACTGCTACCAGTGTCAGAGGCTGCAGCAGTCGTTGCAGCCGTTGCTTTCCCGGTCATCTTGGTACTGCTATCGATTTATGCGGCTCCAGTTGTTCGGGTCACTGACAAGCTTTCTGTAAAACAGATTAATGTCCCGCTAACAGCACTAGGAGAAGCGGAAGTAGTGCCGGAGTCTCAAGTCAGGTTTGAAAGAGGACCTGGCCTGAGCCCAGGGTCAAAATACATCATTCGCGGAGACATAAAGTTTTTAGTCAAGGTTCCGGTAGAGGACCCTAATGACCCAACTTCCTACCTGTTGCTCAGCACTAGAAGGCCGGAAGACCTAGCTCGAGCACTCAATGCAGACAGGGCCTGACCTGGGATTAGAGGCAAGCTGAGCTCGCGGCTTGACTAAAAAGCACTTCACGCAGGTGAACTCATTTTCCTGAATTGGTAGCACTACCACTTCAAGCTCTTCGTTCACTACATCCGGGATAGAGAAACTATCTACGTTGTCAACATCATCCTCGCCAGCAGTAGGCTTGGTCGGAATTCTGTCCTTGAGGGCATCGAGTGATTCGGTGTCATCATCCGTTTTTCGCGTTGCATCGTAATCAGTTGCCATTCGACTGCCTCTCTGTTCTCCTCGGCGTGAACTATGCCCTAGGTGAGACGAATTTGCAAGTGGGGCTCGCGCAAAACTATAAACACAATCCAGAAACTCACCGCCGTCAATAACGCCCTTGCAAAACAGGACTGCCAGACTTTGCCTAGGAGGTCTCAATGGACATACGTTTTGTTAGCCGCGAAGGCGATAGTTTGGTCTTCGAATCCGATGCCGGGGAACGGTTCTACGTCGTTATTGACGACTCCCTTAAGAATTCCCTGAAAAACAACCCGAGAGTGACCACCGCTGATTTCAGCCCAAAGTTCGTTCAGGATGAGATCCGACTGGGAAAATCCGTTGAGGACATTGCACTCGACCTCAGCGTAGAGGCCTCGTCCTTGGCTCCTTTTGCTGCACCTATTCTCGATGAGCTTCGCTTTGTGCTGCAGGCAGCACTCGACACGCAAGTCGCAGATGGTTCGATTATGCGCCGCTTCGAGGATTTGGTTCTGGAAAGCATTCCCACTGCGAGCTTCAGAGTGTTCAAGAAAGACGCCTATTGGACTATCGAGGTGCCTGGCGATACGCTCTTAACTTGGCGATTTGACCCAAAGCTTCGACACATAGAACCACTGAGTGATCAGGCTGCAAACCTTGCTCGAGTTCATTCAAACAGGGATGTCATTTCCAGCACCCAACAGGCTGTCCGGTCAGCCCCTGAGCAAGTTGAGCTTGCTGCCAATGAGGCCCCTCCGACAGAAGTTGCTGATGAGTCGACGGCATCTGTTCACAGCCTGGTGGAGGAACTTCGCACTCGCCGAAAGCAGGAAGTAATGAAGCCCGCTACCGCAAAAGGGCGTGCATCGTTGCCCAGCTGGGACGAGATAGTACTTGGTGCCACAAACTCAGAAACCGATTCGGATTAGCGGCACCCTGGTTTCTGCACTAGAGATCGAACCGTGGTGAGCAATCATCTGAAAACTTCGCGGCTTGAAATACTTTGAGTGGTAAAGAGTGAAATCAGACTTCGCAACCAACATCAACTCGGGCAGCCTGTCCAGCGCAGGCTGGAGAACATTTCCAAACCAGCCAGCAGCGATTGCGTCGCTTGTTGCAACAGAGTCAAATGCATAACTGAAGGGGTGCAGATTTTCAACCACTTGGTCGAGGCTGTCCTTGTTATCTAAATAGACGTAGTTGACTCTTGTATCTCCCCCAACATATGAAACAGATCCAGACTTATCAAGCGAGTCATCCAAGATCAGCTGCCGTTCCTCACTGGTTTCCATCATGCCGTGATCGGCCGTGATGATTACCCCAGTGTCCACTGGAAGCTTGCTGCAAAAACTATGAATAGCCGCGTCGAGCTCTTCCAGCATCACTGCCCAGCCGGGTGAACTCCATCCATTTTTGTGTCCGTATTTGTCCAGTTCAGGAATATACAAATACGTCAAGGATGACTCACCGCTAGCGGAGACTTGCCGCGCTTGCTCAAACCTCTCATCCCAGGTGTCGGCAGAGATATAGTTGGCACCACGCATAGTTGCTGCGGTGTAGGGAGTGTTTCTATATTCGGTTGCGGCAATCACATTGCACTGAATCCCAACTCCAAGGGCCTGCTCAGCAACCGTTGGCATTGGCTGCCAGATCAGAGGATCTGTCCTTTCGTTCCAGCCGATCAAAAGATTTATTTGTTCGTCAAAATTCCGATCCCAAACGCGATGTCCAACCAGTCCATGCTCGCCTGCGGCAAGTCCGGTTGCAAAAGAAGCAATGTTGGCGCTGGTAGTGGCGGGGAAACCGCAGTGGCTGATGTTTGCCCTAGACAACTGACTGTTGAGCCACGGTGCATGCCCAGATCGCTGGACAATCTGCTCCGCGCCCAAGCCGTCAACCAGAATGACTATGACCTTTTTCCTACGCCCCAAACGCAGGATATTTTCTTCACCCTGAACAGACTTCAGGCCTGACAGGAACACGTTGCGAATGTTCCCTGAGGATTTAGGCAGAGGAGGTAAAGTCAGAGGCACACCATAAGTTTGGCACAGCTAGGACCCATGACCGATTCAACAGAGCGAATAGCCGATATTGACGTATCTGAAGAGATGCAGGAAAGCTTCCTCGAATATTCCTATTCGGTCATCTACTCCAGAGCTCTTCCCGATGCCAGAGACGGCCTTAAGCCCGTTCAGCGACGCATCATTTACCAAATGGGCGAGATGGGTCTCCGGTCCGACAAGGGCCATGTCAAGTGCGCGAGGGTAACCGGTGAAGTAATGGGCAAGCTCCACCCGCACGGAGATGGAGCCATATACGACGCTCTAGTGAGAATGTCACAGAACTTTTCGCTGCGACTACCACTCATTGATGGTCACGGAAACTTTGGAAGCCTCGATGATGGGCCAGCGGCAGCCAGGTATACGGAGGCCAAACTGGCCTCAGCAGCCGAGGCGCTAAACCGCAGCCTCGATGAGGATGTAGTGGACTTCACGCCCAATTACGATGCCCAGCTGATGGAGCCATCAGTCTTACCAGCAGCATTTCCAAACCTGCTGGTAAACGGTGCCAGTGGAATAGCTGTCGGCATGGCAACCAACATGCCTCCACATAACCTGCACGAGGTTGTATCTGGCCTGCAACTACTAATCAACAAGCCAGCAGCGAGTCTCGAAGAAATTATGGAGGTACTGCCAGGCCCAGACCTACCCACCGGAGCCACAGCGCTAGTAGGCGACGGACTTAGGGAGGCCTACGAAACTGGCCGGGGCACCTTCCGAACGCGAGCCAAAATTGATGTTGAAACAGTTGGACCTAGGCGAACAGGATTGGTTGTTACCGAACTGCCATACCTTGTTGGCCCCGAGCGCGTTATCGACAAGATTAGGGATGCAGTGGGTGCTAAAAAGCTGGAGGGCATCCACAATGTCGTCGACCTTACTGATAGAGAAAATGGCCTGAGGCTTGTAATCGAATTGAAGACCGGCTTCGAACCCACCTCTGTCATGGAAGCGCTCTACCGACTTACCCCCCTCGAAGAAAGCTTTGGAGTGAACAATGTTGCTCTAGTTGAAGGTCGGCCCCAGCAGATGCCGCTCAAGGCCTTGCTTGAGGTTTACTTGGAGCATCGCATCTCTGTCACAAAGAGACGAAGCAAAAACCGTCTTGACAGAAGGCTCGCTAGGTTGCACCTTCTCGACGGCTTGGCAAAAGCAGTTGTCAACATAGATGAAGTAATTGAGGTAATTCGCTCTTCAGACACAGCTGAGGCTGCCAGAACCAAGCTTGAGCAGGTCTTCGATCTAAGCAACTTGCAGTCTGAATACATTCTGGAGCTTCGACTTCGCAGACTGACGAGATTCAGCATCATCGAGCTTGAAACAGAAGCAGACACCCTCCGCAAAGAGATCGACGAGCTCTCTAAACTTCTAGAAAGCGAAAAACTGGTCCGAAATCTGGTTGCAGCAGAGCTGAAGGGAGTGGCGGAAGACTTCGGAACTCCAAGAAGAACCGCGCTAGTTGATGCTGCGGGTGTCCAAATCTCAAAAAAGCCAGTCCAGGTCGCGCAAATCGAAGACGCTCCCGTAGTGGTTGCACTCAACGGGTTAGGTGGCATTTTCCGAACCAGCGAAGAGGTAGGTTCGCTGCCTCGCCTTGCCCTCAGAACCACCATGAGAAGTGATGTAGCCGTATTCACTTCAAAGGGAAGAGCAATAAGGGTTCATGTCTCTGACCTGCCGACAGGATCCCTCGAGAACCAATTCTTGGCGAGCCAGGCAGATGAATACCTCGGGCTGTCATCGGAAGAAGTCATCGGGATATCGGATTGGTTATCAACCGAAACTTTCGCAGTAGGAACCAGGAATGGAACCGTCAAGAGATTCGAAGGTCCATTCCCGGACAAGGCTGAAATTAGCTTCATCGGCCTAAAAGAGGACGACAGCTGTCTCTCGGTCACCACATCCCCTCCCGGCTCAGAATTATTCTTCGTGACAAGTGCGGGCAACCTACTGGTGTTCGGTGCGGATTCTGTCAGAGCACAAGGGTTGAGTGCCGGCGGGATGCAGGGAATCTCAGCCGTCGATTCGAGAGTAATCGCGTTTGGCCTAGCCGGTGACACCGATGTGCTGGTAACTGCCTCTAATTCATCACAAGCTCTAGGCTCGACTGATGCAGGTTCGATCAAACTGACGCCATTGAGCAACTACCCTCGGAAGGGGCGCGCTACCCAAGGAGTCCGCTGTCACAGGTTCCTGAAAGGCGAGGATCAGCTTTACTTTGCCGGTGCCGCGTCCGAGGATCCATTAGTGGTCAACCTAAGCGGTGCAACCATTGCTACCCCGGACCTTGATGACCGTAGGGACAGTAGTGGAAATCCAGCACCGGACTATGTTGGCTTTAGTTTCTAGCGAATAAAAAGTGTCTAGGCGTCAATCTTTTCGCGATCGAAATCATCGGCTGAGCCGACAATAAAATCACGGCGGGGCGCAACCTCATTTCCCATCAACAGCTCGAAGGTTCTCTCTCCCTGCTCTGCATCTACCGCTGTGATCCTTCTTAGCATCCGATTATTGGGCTGCATGGTTGTTTCTGCCAATTGGTCGGCATCCATTTCTCCAAGACCCTTATAGCGCTGAATCGGCTGCTTATAAGACTTGCCCTGTTGGTCTAGAGACTTCAGTAGCGTCGTGAGTTCTTGTTGTGAATACGTGTAAATAACTTCTTTGTTTCGACCTGTGGTCTCCACACGGTGAAGCGGTGGTACGGCAGCATAAACCCTGCCGGCCTCAACAAGAGGTCTCATGTATCTAAAGAACAAAGTCAGCAATAGCGTTCGAATGTGAGCCCCGTCCACATCCGCGTCACTCATAAGAATAATTTTCTCGTAACGGACCGCATCGATATCGAAGGTCCTGCCTGACCCAGCTCCAAGCACCTGAATGATCGCAGCACATTCGGCGTTGGATAGCATGTCTGACAGCGAGGCCTTCTGGACATTCAGGATCTTTCCTCGGATGGGAAGCAATGCTTGAAAAGCGGAATCTCTAGCTAGTTTGGCAGTTCCAAGCGCACTGTCACCCTCCACGATGAACAATTCAGAACCTGCAGTTGAGTTGCCGCGACAGTCCACTAGTTTGCTTGGTAGTGACGATGACTCAAGCGCATTCTTCCTTCGCTGAGTGTCTTTCAAGCTTCGAGCGCTGATTCTTGTCTTGGCCTCACTGACAACTTTGTCCAATAAGAGGTCGACCTCTACCTTGGTGCCCCGAATTTTGCCGCTAAGGAGCTCGTCCGCCCACTCCGTCACAGCATTGTTTACAATCGCCTTAATTGCTGGCGTGCCGAGAGTTTCCTTGGTTTGGCCTTCGAATTGGGGCTCTGGAAAGCTGACTGAAACAACTGCCGTGAGGCCCGCCATCACATCGTCCCTTTCAACTTTTACACCTGTAGCTTTTAGTTTTCTAGCTGATGCATCGATGGCTGCCCTAAACGCCTTTAGTAGCCCCTGCTCAAACCCGGTTAGGTGGGTTCCACCCTTGGGTGTTGAGATGATGTTCACGAAAGAACGGACCTTCGTGTCGTAGCCAGTCCCCCACCTAAGAGCAATGTCGACCAGACACTCTCGCTGGACTTCTTGGCTTGTCATGGTCCCAGTGTCCTCATCGAGGACGGGGACCGTTTCATTGAACATTGAAGACTTTTGGATTCGCCTGGTGGCCAAGACTGGGCCGTCGGTGCTCAGGTGTTCCACGTATTCCTGAATGCCACCCTCAAACTTAAAATCATGGGAAATCCCAGACAGTTCATCCAGAACATGAAGACCGAGACCTGGGACAAGGAACGCAGTCTGACGGAGCCTTCCTTCGAGTTCCGTGGCAGAAAACTCCGCAGCTTTTTCAAAAATCTGACGGTCTGGCCAGTATCTAACGCGAGTTCCAGACTTTGACTTTGCAATCTTAGCCACTTGTCTAAGTTCGCTACTGTCAGAAAACGGTGTGAAGTTAGCCTCTGGGCCCTCCCCATCGAACTCGCCAGGCTCACCCCGATGAAAAGACATGGCCCAAGTGTGACCGGACCTGTCGACCTCGACATCTAGACGCTCGCTGAGTGCGTTTACAACCGAGGCGCCCACACCGTGAAGACCTCCAGAAGCGCCATAAGAACCCCCGCCGAACTTCCCGCCGGCGTGAAGCTTGGTAAACACAACCTCCACACCAGTAAGGCCCGTTCTCGGCTCCACATCAACGGGTACGCCCCGACCGTCGTCTGACACGGAGATTGATCCATCTTGATGGATCACTACGTCAATTCTCTTGCCGTAACCTGCAAGAGCTTCGTCAACCGAGTTGTCGATAATCTCCCAGAGACAGTGCATCAAACCGCGACCGTCTGTGGAGCCGATGTACATGCCAGGACGCTTTCGAACCGCCTCTAAGCCCTCTAATACCGAAAGATGTCTTGCTGAATAATTCTCCACGCGAAAACAATAACCCCGATTCATCCCTTCTCGACTTTGCCACTTCGCCCTTGGCGAAACGAGCAAAGGATTGGAAGCATTTCGAGAATTTCATGGTTGAATTGCATCAATGGAAAACACAACCGAAGCTCCGAAGTTACTAGTAAGCGATCGCTGCGATGTTTGCGGCGCGCAGGCATACATGCGAGTTCAGCTGGCCGGAGGCGAGTTGCTGTTTTGCGCCCATCATGGAAACGCCAACAAGGCGAAGCTTGAACCATTAACCATCGATTGGCATGACCAAAGCGCTGACCTCAACCGTCAATAAAGTCCTGGCGCACTCTCTCGACTAACTCAGCTTCCATTGCTGACCAATGAGCTTCACCCAAATTCATCTCCGCAAGTACACGGTTCAGCAGTACAGGGTTGACCGCCAGAATTGGGCCAAATAGCGTGGTTCCAACAAAACCCCGATCGATCAGTATGTCCAATTCGCCGATCGTGGAGTTGCGATATCCCACAATTGGCCCGAGTTCAGATTCAATTTTCCGGAATTCGCTAGATCTTTCATACTTCTCAAACGGTATTCCCGACAGAAGTGGAAGGTAGTACTCGTAACAGGAACCCACCAAGAGGGTTGGCTTTCCATCAACCATTCTTTTATGCAACTGGTCAACAAAGCTGGATAGTTCGGCTTCGTAGTGTTCCATTGCAGCGCGGCTGGCGTCTCCGAATAAAACAAAATCGGCATCCAGGGCTCCTGACTCAACAAGTGTTTCCCCCTGTCGCTCCAAGACCATCCTCAACACTTCGATGTTGCCCTGATCGCCTTGATTGTTGAAATGATCCTTGTGGAAACTGAAATAGGTTTTCATTTTGCAAGCCCCCAGTGCCTTCTCACACGCCGCATGGCGTCGGCGCTAAACAGAACGGTGTGGCTGTTGCCCTTGAGTTGAAGAAATGCGTCGGCGGCCTTCAGTGGGTCTGGCTCGACAAGTTGCACCTCAACCCCTGCAAACACAAGACGAAGTGCTAGAGAGTAAGCGTTCTTTCCCCCTACTATCGCAACCGATTTCAGCTTGGAGAAATCCACTGTCCAGAGCCAGCTAGGGTCGTGAATGTCACTCCCGGCCATCAGCATTAGCGGTTGAGACGATTGGACTAGGTCATCGAGGTTGAGTTGGAAGCTAGATGGATTCTGCACTAACCGCAGGGAAACCTCGACATCATCAACTACAACCCGCTCATTTCTCGCAAATACTGGCTGCAGCGTATCGAGAACCCCCTGGACCACCTCCTGCTCAGGTGCAGTTATCTCATAAAGTGCTGCAAGAGCTCCAGCCAAGTTGATGCGTTGATAGGCCGGCAGCTCCGGGCTTTGATACGTCAAGTTCGGGCCTTGGATGGCAAGGGCAGTTGGGGTGGAGACAACAGATTTCTTGATCAAAACGTGCTCCCCAAAATTCAGCGCATACTCGAGTGGAGCTTCAGCGCCATCACTATCAGCCAGGCCAAAGCCAACTGCGTTATCGGCGAAAGGTAGTTGTGTGAGGTTTTTGTCATCGGCATTGACAACAACACCACTTGCCCTGGACCCAATAAAGGAAAGCATCTCGATCACGTCAGCTGGATCATTGAACCTGTCAAGCTGGTCAGACAAGACATTTGTCAAGACTGCCAGTTTCACTTCAAGCTCGCTGGCCAACTTCGCACCGTGACCCTCATCCCACTCAAGGACTGCGATGTCAAACTCAAGATTTCCCAAAAGTGATGACTCCTTAAGCACGGAAGCGACAAGACCACGGCGAATGTTAGCGGTGGACCTGTTTGTAAAAACTCTTATGTTGTGTGCTTCAAGAAGCGATACCAGGTAATGGGTTGTGGAAGATTTTCCAGCAGAACCCGACACAACTACTAGCCCCATAGGCAGCGAGCTCAAGGCGTTCGAAAGTAGATCTGGGTATATTTTGTTGGCCACTAGACCTGGTAGTGCAGAGCCTCCGCCGGGTCTAATGATTCGAACGGTAAACCTGAGCAGCTTACCGATCAATACCGCCAAAACGGCGCGCAATTACCCGTCCAGGTAATCGCGAAGGAGCTGTGATCTTGATGGATGGCGAAGCTTTGACATTGTCTTTGACTCAATCTGCCGAATCCGTTCGCGTGTGACACCGAACTTCTCGCCAATCTGGTCAAGGGTCATTTGCACCCCATCGCCCAGTCCGAATCTAGAGCGAATAACGCCCGCTTCGCGCGGGTGAAGGCTGTCCAGCACTCGCTCGAGCTCTTGCTGAAGCATTGTAAATCCAACCGCATCCGCCGGGACAACCGCTTCTGTGTCCTCAATCAGATCACCAAATTCGCTGTCTCCATCCTCACCCAGTGGGGTTGAAAGAGAGATTGGTTCACGCCCATACTTCTGGACCTCCACCACTTTTTCAGGGGTCATGTCTAGTTCAGCTGCGAGCTCTTCTGGTGAGGGCTCGCGTCCGAGGTCCTGAAGAAGCTGGCGCTGCACTCTGGCCAGTTTGTTGATCACTTCAACCATGTGCACGGGAATACGAATCGTTCGGGCTTGGTCTGCCATAGCTCGGGTTATCGCCTGGCGAATCCACCAAGTTGCATAGGTCGAGAACTTGAATCCCTTTGTGTAATCAAATTTCTCTACAGCGCGGATTAGACCTAGGTTTCCCTCTTGAATGAGATCTAGGAACTGCATTCCACGACCCGTGTAGCGCTTAGCTAGAGAAACTACCAATCGAAGGTTAGCCTCCAAAAGGTGTGACTTGGAGCGCTTCCCATCCTTCACTACCCAGTTCAGGTCCCTACGGTCAGCGGGTGCCAGATTTGAATCCGTGGCCAGCTTCTCTTCAGCGAAAAGTCCGGCTTCAATTCGCTTTGCTAGTTCGACTTCGAGCTCTGCATTGAGCAGTGCAACTTTTCCAATTTGCTTGAGGTAGTCCTTGACTGGATCTGCTGTTGCACCAGTGATCGTCAAATTCTGTACAGGAATGTCATCTTCGTCGTCATTAATAACAAGTGCGTCTTTGGGCAGCACGATGGCGCTGGTCGGGGTATCAGATTCTTCATGCGCGTCTTCTAGTACAGAATTCTCGACTTCTTCGACCGGCGCCGTGGCTTTTGCAGCGGTCTTGGATTTGGTCGTCGTCTTAGTCGAGGCTTTCTCGGGTGTGGTTGCCTTGGGCGCGGCCTTTTTCGGCACAGGCTTTTTGGCCTCCGGCTTCACGGTTGCCTTCTCTTTTGCTTTAGAAACGGTGGCGATGATAATCCTTAAAATTTGGGCACACTTTAAACCCTTGTCAAGTCGTGGGACCTGAAAGGGTTTTCAATGCTCTAGTATGTCAGCTTTTTGTGCCAACTATTGGCGTAAAAGGCAATTTATCCAAGTTTTATTCCGATTGATCAGAATTTCTCTCCATCGCAGAAAGATAACTTTCAAGGTCATCCGCTAGTTCATCGACACTTGGCGGCTCCCCCGTGGGTTTACCTATGGGTGATTTGGCGATTCCGTTGGTCCCATTGGCATAACCCTGCTCAAGGGTTTGCACCAGCTTTGAAAGCTCTTGATTCTCATCAACTTGCTTCTCTACCTTCAGCGCAAACTTGGCTGCTTCCTCTCGAAGACCATCGGAAGGGAACACCAGCCCAGTGGCCGCACTTAGCAGCTCCAGCCCAGTGATGGCTGCGCTGGGGACTTCGTTATCCGCCAGGTAATGCGGAACGAGCAATACAAACCCTGAGGTTGAGACTTCTTTCTTGCTGAGTGTGTACTCGAGCAAGTGCGTAACGTTCCCTGGAACCTGCGTCTGCGGCTTCCATTCAGAAAACCTTGCAATCATGTCGGCGCGGTTGCCGGATACTGTTACTCCAGCTGGTCGGGTGTGGGGTATCGGAAACGGAATCGAATGGACCCAACTAAAACTTGCAACTTGAAACTGTTCAACAATTTCAGTGACTGAGCTAGCAAAGCCTTCCCACCTTAGGTCTGGCTCGTAACCTTCTAAAAGCAAAAATTGCTGCTGTGCTTCGTCGTTTACAAGGTAAACGGCCAAAGAGGGTGACTCGTAGGACTGAATGTGGTCCTTTTCAAAAAAGAGGGTTGGGCGCCTGGAACGGTAGTCCAAGAGCTCGTCGTTACTAAATTGGATTATCTGCTCGTGATCCAACTCCGCGAAAAGATGCTCGGCGAGCTGGGCCACGGTTGAACCGGAATCGCTGAACCCTGTTATGAGCGCAATCATAGGTAGCCCAATGGGTACGGGCACGTCCGAAGCAGATTTATATAGGTGGTTCACCCTTTAGATACTAACCGACCTAAGATTTGTAACATGAAAACAGTCACTTTAGTTTCAACCCCTTCTCTGCATGTAAATCACATCGCCGTGCCAATGACAGAACAAGGCCTCGTGAGCGGCACTGACTATTCGGACCATAAAGCGCTCCTGGCTAGCTATGGCGCGCTGTCGAAGGAGGACAGTTCCGTGCAGGTTCCGCTGGGTGACAAGGTTCTTTTGGCCGTTGGAGCTGGAACGAACATCAATTACCGAGAGTTTGCAGCCGCGGCCACCCGATCCGGCAAGAGAAAGCCGTCTCTTTCGATTGACATCAGTCTCGCTACCGAGCAAGAGGTGATGTTTGCCGCTGAGGGCTGTCTGCTTGGGCTTGATACTCCGAGCGCATACAAGGATTCTCCTGCTGGACTTCAGGAAATTGAGCTTGTGGTGGCGGAGGGCCTGCTGGGTCTGGACATCACCCCGGCATTGAACCTTGCAGCCAGGGTCATTGCTGCCCGTGAAATTATCAACACCCCAGCTAACGATCTTTGGCCGGCAAAACTGGCTGAGCTAGCTGTCAACCAGAGCAAAGAACTTCCAGTGTCTATAGAAGTTTGGGACGAGGCAAAGCTTCAACAAGAGCGGTGTGGCGGAATTCTTGGTGTTGGCATGGGGTCCGACCGTGGCCCGAGAATGATAAAGATTACATACAACGGTGGAGGCAAGCATCTTGGCCTCGTTGGTAAAGGAATAACCTTTGACACCGGCGGTCTGTCACTTAAGCCAGCAGAGGGAATGGTCGGCATGAAGTACGACATGGCCGGCGCGGCAACCGTAATGGCTGCAATCTTCGCAATCGCAGAGAGAGGGCTGGCGATTACCGTTACGGCACTCTTGTGCGTGGCAGAAAACATGCCCTCTGGCAGGGCGACCAGGCCGGGTGACGTTCTAAAAATGCGCAACGGCAAGACGGTAGAGGTTCTGAACACAGATGCCGAGGGTCGTTTGGTGATGGCAGATGGGCTCTCGATTCTGTCGGAGATGAAAGTAGATCACATTGTTGATGTTGCGACTCTGACCGGCGCTGCCACTATCGCCCTTGGAAATCGCTATGCAGGAATCATGGGTCACGGCGCCGCAGTAGAACTTGTTTCGTCGGCGGCCGAGAGTTGCTCAGAACCTATGTGGAAGATGCCACTTCCCCAAGAGCTGCGCCCCCTACTGGATTCAGACATCGCCGATTTGGCAAATGTGAAGATTGGTAACCGAGCGGGTGGAATGCTGATAGCCGGTTGGTTCCTGAGTGAGTTTGTAGATAAAGATACCTCCTGGGCACACCTTGATATTGCCGGACCGGCGAATAACGACGGCGCCCCGTACGGGTCTGTGTCGAAAGGTGCGTCTGGAGTTGCTATTCGAACTCTGGTACAAATGGCCGAAGATTTGGCTAGGAACTAAGTAGTAGAGTTAGATACCACATCACGTTTTTGGAGCAGATTTGTCAGAGAATACTTTCGACCTCGTCATCTTAGGCAGCGGAAGCGGTGGATACGCCGCCGCTCTGCGAGGGGCCCAGCTGGGACTTTCAGTAGCACTGATTGAAAGAGACAAGCTCGGTGGAACTTGTTTACACAGGGGCTGCATACCAACCAAAGCCCTGCTTCACTCCGCTGAAGTTGCGGATACCACTAAAGAGGCGGCTCACTACGGTGTCAACGCGACTTTCCAGAGCATTGACATGGTTCAAGTCAATAAGTATCGAGACTCGATTGTAGACAAGCTCTACAAGGGCCTAACAGGTCTAGTTGGAGCAAAGGACATCACTTTTGTAACAGGCGAAGGCCACATGTCTGGTCCTCTCTCAGTGACTGTCGGAGACGTGGTCTACACCGGTAAGAACGTTTTGCTAGCCACCGGCTCAAACACGAAGACCCTCGGCATCGAAATCGGCGGCCGAGTAATCACAAGCGACCAGGCGCTACAAATGGACACAGTTCCAGCCCATGTTGCAATTCTCGGTGGCGGAGTAATCGGAGTCGAGTTTGCTTCAATTTGGAGGTCTTTCGGCGCTGAAGTAACAATCATTGAGGGCTTTGACAGACTCGTGCCAAACGAGGATCCCGCTATGAGCAAAGGACTGGAACGCGCCTATAAGAAGCGTGGTATCGGCTTCAAACTTGGAAACAAGTTCAGCCAGGTGGTTCAGTCTGAGAACGCAGTAACTGTCACACTCGAAAACGGCGAAACCGTTGACGCCGATCTATTGCTGGTAGCGGTTGGTAGAGGGCCCAACGCCACAGGCTTTGGCTTTGAGGAGAACGGCGTAAAGATGGACCGTGGCTTCGTTCCGACAAACGACCGTCTCCAGACAAATCTTCCAAATGTTTACGCAGTGGGTGACATCGTTCCAGGTCTCCAACTTGCACACCGAGGGTTCATGCAGGGAATCTTCGTGGCAGAAGAAATTGCAGGCCTGAAACCCGTCGTTGTTGATGAAATGGGAATACCGCGAGTTACTTATTGCGAGCCAGAGATAGCATCCGTGGGCCTCACCGAAGCCCAGGCCAAAGAGAAATTTGGGGCCGAAAAAGTGGCAATTTACGAATACAACCTAGCCGGCAACGGGAAGAGCAATATTCTTGGAACCGCGGGCGTCATCAAGCTGATCCGTGAAGTGGATGGGCCTGTTATTGGCTTCCACATGATTGGCTCCAGGGCAGGCGAACAGGTCGGCGAGGCACAGCTGATCGTCAACTGGGAAGCATACCCCGAGGATGTCGCGCCACTGGTACATGCCCACCCAACAATGAATGAGGCAATCGGAGAGGCGCATCTTGCGTTGGCCGGTAAGCCACTTCACGCACACGCTTAAAGTCGAACACGAAATTAGTTAGGTAGCCAACATGAGCGAAGTAACACTGCCAGCACTCGGAGAATCAGTAACAGAGGGCACAATCACCCGCTGGCTCAAGAACGTCGGTGACACCGTCGCGGTTGATGAACCACTGGTTGAGGTGTCCACCGACAAGGTCGACACAGAGATACCATCACCTTTCGCTGGGACTCTGCAGCAAATCATGGTCCAAGAAGATGAGACCGTTGAAGTCGGTGCTGTTCTAGCAATAATCGGCGAAGGTGCGGCCTCAGCTCCTGCTGAACCTGCTCCGGCTGCTGAAACTGCGCCAGCAGCGCCAGTCGAAACTCCGGCAGCCGCAGCTCCCGTTGCCCCTGTAGCTGCAACGACACCTGTGGCTGATGTGCCTGCCACACCGGCTCCTGTCACTGCAGCACCAGCGGCTCCAGCTCCTGCGACTCCAGCCCCTGCTCCAGTAGCCACACCTGCTCCTGCCGCACCAGCTCCGGTCGCTGCAGCACCAGCTCCTGTGACTCCAGCCCCTCTAGCGGACTCCACGCCTGTGTCCTCGAACGAGGCTGACCCAAGCTACGTCACACCAATCGTTAGAAAAATGGCGAGCGAAATGGGTATTGACCTCAGTTCAGTAAAGGGAACGGGAGTCGGAGGCAGAATTCGCAAAGAAGACCTCACGAGCCCAAGTTCAGCGTCGGCGGCCAAGGCAGAAATTGCAGCCTCGCCGCTTCGAGGAACAACCGTTCCAATGTCACGTCTGCGCAAAGTTCTCGCGGAACGTGCCGTGGCATCAATGCAGTCAAGCGCTCAGCTGACTTCGGTTGTTGAGGTGGATGTCACAAAGGTTGCCAATCTTCGTCAAGAAGTCCAAGCGGAGTTTACGAAGGCCGCAGGAACAAAGCTATCCTTCATGCCATTCTTCACCCTGGCTGCAGCAGAGGCGCTTGCTGCTAATCCCGTTATCAACTCAACCGTCGAAGACACAAACATCGTCTACCACGGGGCCGACAATATTTCATTTGCCGTTGACACGGACCGGGGCCTGCTGACACCTGTCATAAAAGCTGCGTCCACCATGTCAATTGCCGAGATGGCCAAGGTAATAGCTGACATGGCTGAGCGCACTCGCAATAACCAGTTGAAGCCTGATGAACTATCGGGTGGAACATTCACTCTTACAAACACTGGCAGTCGCGGTGCGCTATTTGACACCCCAGTGGTGTTTTTGCCTCAATCAGCAATTCTTGGAACCGGCGTGGTCACCAAGCGAGCAGCAGTTGTAAAAGATGCGGATGGACAGGACTCCATCTCAATTCGATCCATGGTTTACCTTGCTCTTAGCTACGACCACAGAATTATCGATGGTGCAGATGCTTCTCGCTACCTCATGCAGGTAAAGCAGCGCCTCGAAGCAGGCGAATTCGAAGCAAACCTAGGCATCTAGAACTTCAAACAGGAGACCCCTCAAACGCAAATGCCTGAATTTCAGAGGGTTGGTTTTAATCCAAACTTCGTTGACTACAAGACGGGTTTTGCTCTTCAGCAAGATGTTCATGCGCAAGTCGTCTCCGGCACCAAGCCCAACACGGTCCTCTTGCTGGAACACTCTCCCGTCTACACGGCGGGCAAGAGAACAGAAGAACACGAACTCCCGGATGACGGATCAGAATTCATAGAGACAAACAGGGGCGGCAAGATCACCTGGCACGGTCCTGGCCAACTCATTGGCTATCCGATCATGCACCTCCCGCAGCCAATAGATGTCGTCAACTATGTGAGATGGCTGGAAGGCTTGCTCATCGACGTTGCCAGTAACTATGGCGTGGTTGGGCAGAGAGTTGAAGGCAGAACAGGGGTCTGGGTACAAACCCAATTTGGCTTGGAGAAACTTGCGTCGATAGGTATCAGGGTCGGTGAAAAAGTAACCATGCATGGATTTGCTCTCAACTGCAACAACTCTCTTGAACCTTTCGAGCACATTGTGGCATGTGGAATCGATGATGCTAAAGCAACAACATTGTCCAAGCTCACTGGAATGGACATTTCGCCAATTCAAGCAGCTACGCTTATAGAGCAGCAGATGGGAGAAATACCGAATGTCCGAGGCTAAACCAGAGCGCAAACTTCTTCGACTTGAGGTAAGAAACAGCTCAGTCCCCATTGAGCGCAAACCGGAGTGGATTCGCACAACCGCGAAGATGGGACCCGAGTATCAGAAGCTGCAAGGTCTGGTCAAGGAGAAAGAACTCCACACTGTATGCCAGGAGGCAGGGTGTCCAAATATTTTTGAATGCTGGGAAGACAAAGAAGCAACATTCCTAATCGGTGGAAGCCAGTGCACTCGCAGATGTGACTTTTGCCAGATTGACACTGGAAAACCTGCGGCGTTCGATGCAGATGAACCACGTCGAGTTGGCGACTCCGTAAAACAAATGGACCTTAGGTACGCAACGGTCACAGGCGTAGCAAGAGATGATCTTCCTGATGAAGGGGCCTGGCTCTACGCGGAAACAATTCGTCAAATCCACAAGCAGTCCCCCGGTACCGGAGTAGAAATTCTTATTCCCGACTTTTCAGGGCGCCCTGAGTTGCTTCAGAAAGTTTTTGATGCAGAGCCTGAAGTGTTTGCTCACAACGTTGAAACCGTCCCCCGCATATTTAAGCGCATCCGCCCAGCCTTCACTTACGAGCGGTCCTTGGACGTTCTAACTCAGGGAAGAAACGCCGGAATGGTTACCAAATCGAACCTTATTCTGGGTATGGGTGAGGAAATTTCGGAGGTGCTGCAGGCGCTTCAGGATCTCCACGATGCCGGAACTGACATCATCACAATCACGCAGTACCTGCGGCCCTCCCCGAGGCACCACCCAGTTGAGCGCTGGGTTAAACCACAAGAATTTGTCGAGCTTGCCCAGGCGGCAGAGGAAATTGGCTACCTCGGAGTACTTGCTGGACCATTGGTTAGATCTAGCTATCGGGCTGGCAGATTGTGGGCGAAATCAATGATGGCAAAAGGCCGTGACATACCGCCGCAACTGCAGCACCTTGCGGACAAGCTCGAGTTTGCTCAAGCCAGCGCTGTTGCCTGAGTAAACTAGGCGACATGGCTAAGAAGAATAAACCCGAAGGTCGGCTCCGCCAGTTATGGCGCGTCTACAAACTAACCGCTAAATCAGACCCTTCATCGGTTTGGTTATCAATATTGGCTTTGCTGGTTTCGGTGGCTGCCGGACTCGCAATCGGCTACTTCACAAGCGGTGGAAGTGTTCTGACCTTCGTGCTGTGGATCGTCTCGGGCTCCATAACGGGCTTGCTCATGGCAATGCTTGTGATGAGCAAGAGGGCCGAGCGAAACGCCTACATGCAGATTGAAGGCCAAGCCGGAGCTGTCGGTGCAGTCCTTGATAGCCAGATACGAAGAGGTTGGCGAACATCCTCAACACCCGTTGCAGTAAACGCAAAGTCTCGCGAAGCTGTTTACCGAATGATTGGTAAGTCGGGAGTTGTCTTAATCGCTGAAGGCTCCTCCGCTCGCATACAACAAATGCTAGACGATGAAGCAAGAAAATCATTGCGTGCAGCTCCTGGGGCAGCCGTCCACAAGGTCAAAGTAACGGTGGACGACTCTGGGGTTCGCCTCTACAGACTTTTGAAGCACGTCTACAAGCTTCCAAAATCGCTACGCCGCGGCGAAGTGGCAGCCGTTTCTAACCGGCTTGACGCACTAGGTGCAAATGCATCGGCTCCAATTCCCAAAGGAATAGACCCGAACAAAGTACGGGCGCCGAAGCGAAAGTTTTAACATTCCTGAAACAATCAAAGCGTAAGTTTTATCTATCAATCGACATCTAGAGAGGTACCCCTATGTTCAAGACTGCTTCGGAGGCACTGCAGTACATCAAAGACAACGACATAAAATTTGTTGACGTCCGATTTACAGACACGCCAGGTGTGCAGCAGCACTTCAACCTTCCAGTCTCCCAAATCGACGAGGACTTTTTTGTCAACGGGCAGCTTTTCGATGCTTCATCGATCAGAGGCTTCGCTTCTATTCACGAGTCGGACATGCAGTTGATCCCAGATGTTACTACTGCCTGGGAAGACCCGTTCAGGGTTGAAAAGACCTTGATCATAAATTTCGACATCTACAATCCAAGAAACGGTGAGCTATACCACCGTGACCCAAGGCAGGTGGCTCACAAAGCGGAGCGGTACCTGCAGTCAACTGGGATTGCTGACACAGCTTTTTTCGCACCTGAGGCTGAATTTTTCATCTTCGATGACGTCCGCTACGAGACAAAATCAAACACCGCTTTCCACGTCGTTGACTCAATTGAAGGTTCGTGGAATTCAGCACGCAAAGAAGATGGTGGCAATCTTGGAAATAAGACACCGTATAAGGGTGGATACTTCCCAGTATCGCCTGTCGACCACCTTGCAGACATCAGAGACGCGATTGTTCTCGAACTTGAGGCAGCGGGTCTGTCCGTCGAGCGAAGCCACCACGAGGTTGGTACGGCTGGTCAGTCTGAGATTAACTACCGCTTCGACACTCTTGTAAAGGCGGCAGATGACCTACTGAAGTTCAAGTACATCGTTAAAAACGTTGCGAACCAGTATGGAAAAACTGCAACCTTCATGCCAAAGCCTTTGTTCAACGACAACGGCTCTGGAATGCACGTTCACCAGTCGCTCTGGAAAGACGGCAAGCCGCTGTTCTATGATGAGTCTGGTTACGCATCCCTATCAGACACTGCCCGCTGGTACATCGGCGGACTCCTGAAGCACGCACCGAGCCTGTTGGCATTCACTAACCCATCAATAAACTCGTACCACCGTCTGGTGCCGGGGTTTGAAGCGCCAGTGAACCTTGTCTACTCAGCCGGAAACAGATCTGCCGCTATTCGAATCCCAATGACCGGCTCAAACCCTAAGGCAAAGAGGATTGAGTTCAGGGCTCCGGACGCGTCAGGTAATCCTTATCTTGCTTTTGCTGCAATGATGATGGCTGGCCTCGACGGCATCAAGAACCGCATCGAGCCGCACGAGCCAGTTGACAAAGACCTCTACGAGCTGCCTCCAGAGGAGGCTAAGTCTATTCCGCAGGTGCCGGGTGACCTCGAGTCAGTACTCAAGGCACTTGAGTCTGATCACGACTACTTGCTGGAAGGCGACGTCTTTACCAAGGACTTCATTGAAAACTGGATCGACTACAAGCGCGAGAAGGAGCTTAAGCCGATGGCCCAGCGTCCACACCCTTACGAATTCGAACTGTACTACGGGGTTTAGAGCTTCAATAAAGGTTGAAACCCGAGTGACATTTGGTTGTCACTCGGGTTTTTTCATTCCGCGAAGAGCCGTTCGAAGACGGCTCGTGCCTTGCGAGTTGCAACCAAATAGTCCTGTTCAAGCTCCGTAGCTGAACCAGGCGGGTACTCCAGAATCCTTGCCACAGCCTCGAGCTGCGATCTATCTACTGGCAAGACATCTGTGGATTTATCATTAGCGAGGACGAGTGCGCTTCTGACTCTGCTGGCCAAAATCCATGCGTCCCCAAGGGTTTGAGCGTCACTGCTGGTTACTAGGCCAGCAGCAGCTAACTCGGCTAATGGCCTCATTGTTCCAACGGATTTGAGCGATTCATTCTGGTGGGCAAATCGAAGTTGGAGCATTTGGATCAACCACTCAACGTCACTTAGAGCACCTGGACCTAGTTTTAGATGCCGCGTTGGCGACACGCCAGCAGGAATTCGCTCGTTCTCCACTCTGGCCTTCACGAGCCGTATTTCAGTCAGCTGCCGATTGGATAGTTCTGAAGGGTAGCGGTATCCGTCCACCAGTGCCGTGAAATTGTTCTGCAAATCATCACTCCCAGATACAGGTCTTGCTCTTAGCAGTGCTTGATACTCCCAGGTGTCGGCCCATTTTTCGTAGTAACCACGATATGCCTCTAGTGACTTAACACGTGGGCCGCTCTTGCCCTCAGGGCGCAAGTCCAAATCCAATTCGAAATATAGAAGTGGGTCCTTCACTAGTCCGAGAAGCGTCGAAGTAACCTTTTCGGCGTTGGCTTGACTTTCCTGATCTTCCGATGTGTAAACAAACATCACGTCGGCATCAGACCCAAAGCCAATTTCTTGGCCACCGTAACGACCCATTGCCACAACACCAAAATCCAGGTCTATCGACGTGGCTCGCTTGGCAACTTCTATCATGCCTGTCAGGTATGCATCTGTCGTACTCGTGAGGGCCCGTGAAGCCTCAATGAACGTCAAAGCCCCCACAACAGAGCCTATTGCGACCCTGAGCGTCTCGCGCCTTCTTAGGTCCCTCAATAACTCCGCTATTTGTGCAGGCTCTTTTGAGCGTTTCAGCAATGCGTCGACTTCTACACTTAGATGCGCCTCGGATGGCGGCTGAAGACTTAATTCGTCTGCGAACCATGAAGTGGATTCGGGGGTGTATTCCAAAAGCCGCGCGATGTATTTGGATGAGGAAAGCGCCTTCATGAGCCTTTCGGCTGCCCCGGAAGAGTCCCTAAGCATCTTCAAGAACCAATGGCTTTCCCCCAGCAGCTCACTGAGTCTACGGAAGGTCAATAACGCAGCATCAGGATTAGTGCCATCGGCCATCCACCTTATGAGTACCGGCAGCAGACTCTTTTGAATCACCGATCTCCGTGATACGCCCCCAGTCAGGGCATCAAGGTGTCGCTTTGCACCCGCAGCATCCGTGAAACCTAGAGAGCTCAATCTGTCTAGCAACTCGGCCTCCGACAAGCGCACTTCACTCTCACTGAGTTCCGCCGCCACAACTAGTAGCGGGCGGTAGAAAATGCCATCGTGAAGCTCGGCAACTTCGAGCCTAATTTGTTGCCACTTAGCAACTAGTGATTCAGCGCTATCGGCGATATCCAGCCCCCTGGCAACTCTTCGGGTGCTCCCACTATCGATACTAAGAATGTGGCTACGTCTCAACTTTGTGAGCTGAATCCGATGTTCAATAACCCTCAGAGTTCGGTAGTGTTCGGTCAGCTTTGCTGCGTCACTGCGACCTAGAAGCCCTGAGGACATCAGACGATTAATCGCGTCAAACGTCCCGGAAACCCGAAGGCTTTCATCGGCTACGCCGTGCACCAGCTGAAGTAGTTGCAACGTGAATTCCACGTCCCTCAAGCCCCCACGGCTTAATTTCACATTTTGCTCGCGATCCTCCGTCGCCAGATTTGAGATGACGCGTTTTCGCATAGCTCTAGCATCCTGGACCATAGTTGTCCTATTACGCGGTTCCCAAATGAGAGCCTGAACTTGCTCAAGATATTCATCCCCAAGCTGCCTGTTTCCAGCTGAGAACCGAGCTTTGAGAAGAGCCTGAAACTCCCAAGGTTCCGCCCACTTTTCAAAATGTGCACGGTGGGCTTGGACGGTCCTGACAAGTGCTCCAGACTTCCCCTCCGGCCTGAGGTTTGGATCCACTTCCCATAACCCAGGCTCGGAGTCAGACTCATTGATAACGAGAGCCAACCTTTGCGCGATCTTGGTTGCGGTTTCTAAGTAATTTTCAACGGTTCCTCCGGCAACATAGACAACATCCACGTCGCTCACGTAATTCAGTTCCCGAGCACCGGTCTTACCCATCGAAATAACTGCAAGCTCGGTTCCTGCCGACTCACTCTGCGTGATGCGGCCTTCTGTTATGAGTTCGCTCCTGGCAACTTTTAGGCCGGCTTCCAGGGCAGAGTCCGCCAGACCTGAGAGCGCATCCATCACCTGCTCCACGATCGCAGTAGCTGAGGAGGAAGTGAGGTCACTGTCACAGACCTGCAACAGGTGACGCCTGTACGACATTCTCAACTTGAGCCTGCTCGTTGCATTGACATTAGCTTGCGCAGGGAAGGTTGGCTCTTTGTCAAAGATTGCTAGAGCACTGACGTCTCTTAATAGAAACTCTGCTAGTCCGTCGGATGCCCCAAGAACCAGGCACAACCGCCGCAACTTGGCCTTGTCACCTAAGATTCGGAGAGTTCGATCGGGATGCCGATCAATCAGGTTCATCAGGTGAATTAGAACCTTGTCAGGCGAAGCCGTGCTGGGTAGAACTTCTAGGAGCGTTTCTAAGTTAAAGCCTTTATGGACCGAGAGCGTTTGCAGATTTGCCCTAGCTTGGCTGAGCTCCTCGAAGCCCAGCTTTGCCATAGCGCTGAGAGACAACTCGCTAGAAAGAGACATCTAGAGAGTTTTTAGGTTTTGATCAATCTCGTAGGGCGTTACCTGAGCGCGGTAATCAGCCCACTCATTTCTCTTATTTGCCAATACAAAATTAAAAACAGACTCACCGAGTACTTCCGCGGCAAGCTCTGAGTCTTCTAGCTTTTTTATGGCGTGATCCAGCGACTGTGGTAGCGCTTCGATATTGAGTGCTTTGCGCTCCATGCTTGAGAGAGCCCAAACATCTTGTTCGGTCTCATCCTGAAGTTGATATTCCTCTTCGATTCCCTTTAGCCCTGCCGCCAACAGCAATGAATACGCAAGGTAAGGGTTTGCAGCCGCGTCCATTGCACGGTATTCAATTCTTGTGCTCTGAGACTTCTCCGGCTTATGCAGTGGCACGCGAACCAGTGCGCTTCTATTGTTGTGACCCCAACTGACATAGCTAGGCGCTTCGCCGCCGCCCCAGAGTCGCTTGTAACTGTTCACGTACTGGTTAGTCACAAGTGTTAGCTCAGGAGCGTGCTTCAGAACGCCAGCCATAAACTGCCTGGCAGTATTGGAGAGATGATATCTTGCAGCTGGGTCGAAGAAAGCATTTTTGTCGCCCTCAAAAAGTGAGAAGTGCGTATGCATTCCGGACCCTGGTTGATGGGTGAATGGCTTTGGCATGAAAGTGGCGTATACGCCCTGTTCAATGGCAACCTCTTTGACCACGGTCTTGAATGTCATGATGTTGTCGGCCATTGACAGCGCATCCGCATAACGTAAGTCAATCTCGTTTTGCCCCGGCCCACCTTCGTGATGGGAGAATTCCACAGAGATGCCCAACTGCTCCAACATTGTTACGGCTCTGCGACGGAAGTCGTGCGCGGTGCCGCCAGGGACGTTATCGAAATAGCCGGCGTTATCGACTGGTACGGGGTTGCCATGCTCATCTACTGAGCTGGATTTCAGTAGATAAAACTCAATCTCTGGGTGAACGTAGAAGCTGAAACCCATGCCAGCAGCCTTCGCCAGAGTCTTGCGAAGAACATTTCTCGGGTCAGCAGCAGCCGGTTGGCCGTCTGGAGTGGCGATATCACAGAACATCCGAGCAGCCGGATCAACAGTTCCACGCCAAGGCAGAATCTGAAATGTTGCTGGGTCCGGAATGGCTAGCATGTCCGCTTCGGAGTTTCTCGCTAATCCCTCGATCGAGGACCCGTCAAACCCAATGCCTTCTGCGAAAGCACCTTCGATCTCAGCAGGAGCAACCGCGACTGACTTTAGAGTGCCAGCGACATCGGTAAACCAGAGACGAACGAACTTAACGCCTCGTTCCTCGATGGTTCTTAACACGAACTCTTGTTGCTTGTCCATAAAGCCTCCTGACGCTTCCAATAGGCTATCGGTTGTGACCGAAATAAATGTGGCATTTGCCCAGACAAACCCAGTTGTGGGCGACGTTCAGCATAACCTGCAACTCATAATCGAAGCAGCTGAAGCAGTTGCTGGGCGGGCAGACATTCTAATGTCGGGTGAGCTAGCTCTTTCCGGCTACCCAATGGGAGACCTCAGCTACCGCAAAGACATAATCGACAGCTCGATGCTCGCACTCGAACAGCTAATCAACGCTTCGACGGATGAAAAATTTCGAAGGATGCACTTTGTTGTCGGGCACATCAGCCCCGCGCTTACTAAAGCACCGGCCGCTCAGTCCTCTTTAGCTATCGCCCACAATTCTGCCAGCGTGATTCACAACGGAAAACTTCTGGGCACCTACAACAAGCACTTGCTTCCAAACTATGACGTTTTCGACGACTGGAGGAACTTTGTGCCCGGTTCAGAAGAGCTCGTTTTTCAAGTGAATGGTCAAAAATGCGCCGTTGCCATCTGCGAGGACATATGGCGACCTGAGTCACCGCGTCCAAGCGAACTTGAGCGCGAGGGTGTTGAGATGTTGTTGGTGCTCAACGGCTCGCCGTATACACGAGACAAGTTGATTCAACGAAAGCAAGCCGCCAAGGCATTTCGACAGGGCTTCGCACTTGCCTACGCAAACCTCTCCGGTGCGCAAGACGAGCTCGTGTTTGACGGTGGCAGCTTCTTGGTGGACTCCAAGGGCAAAGAAGTCTTTCAGGCACCATTTGATCAAGGAAGCTTCCTGGCCATTGCTAGTAGCGAACCCAAACTTGAAAGTGACGATCTTTCGACTCTGTGGAAGGTCCTGGTGGAAGGCCTGCGGCAATACTGCGAAAAGACTGGCCAAGGCTCGATCGTGCTCGGGCTCAGTGGCGGAATCGATTCTGCTGTCTGTGCGGCGCTTGCCTCTGATGCAATAGGTTCAAAGAATGTCATCGGGGTAGCCTTGCCCTCGAGGTACTCGTCTGACCATTCGCTCACGGATGCAAGCGACCTGGCAAGAAACCTACAACTCGATTTCCGAACGCTGCCAATTGAAAAGGCCCACAGGGCTTTCGAAGAGACGATGGATTTTAGCCCGTTGGCTGCAGAGAACCTGCAGGCTCGAATTCGAGCGGTGCTGCTCATGGGGGTCTCCAACACAGAAGGCGCTCTCTTGCTTTCTACTGGCAATAAGTCAGAAATAGCTGTCGGGTACTCGACAATGTACGGAGATGCGGCTGGCGGATTTGCACCCATCAAAGATGTCTTCAAAACGGATGTCTGGCGCTTAGCAAGGTGGCTGAATAGCAGCCGCGCTAAGGAGATTATTCCTATCGGTTCCATTGAGAAGCCGCCAAGCGCTGAGCTCCGGCCAGATCAAGTAGATTCAGACTCACTTCCAGATTACGAAGTGCTGGATCGAATCCTGAAATTGTTTATTGAGCAAAGCGCCACAATCGACGAAGTGGTGGAAGACGGTTTTGAAATAGAACTAGTCCAAAGAATTGAGAAAATGATCAGGTCCTCGGAATGGAAAAGGTCTCAAGGCGCGATTGGAACCAAGACCACGGCTGTATCCTTTGGATCAGGCAGGCGCATACCACTGACAACCAAGTTTGGAAATCTATGAAGATTAGAACCGGAACGCTTCAGCAACTAAAGCGGGATGGAAATAAGTTTGCAGCTCTCACAAGTTACGACATGCACACCGCCACCATCTTCGACGAAGCAGGTATTGAGGTCTTGCTCGTCGGCGATTCAGCTAGCGATAACGTCCTTGGTAACACTGGAACAATCCCTATTTCCCTCGATGAAATGATCCCTTTTGGAAGAGCGGTCGCCGGGGCAGCCAAGAATTCGCTGGTAATCGTTGACCTTCCCTTCGGTTCCTATGAACTCGGTGCTGAGCAAGCTCTTGAGAATTCGATTCGTGTCATGAAGCAAACTGGTGCTGCAGGAGTCAAGCTCGAGGGCGCAAAACTTCTGCAAATTGAAAGCCTTGTCGAAAATGGCATTCCAGTTATGGGTCACGTCGGATTCACTCCACAAACAGTTCACGCACTATCTGGCTTCAAAGTCCAAGGTAGAAACGACGAAGACGCTGACCGGATTATGAAAGAGTGCATAGATATCCAAGCTGCCGGCGCATTCGCAATAGTCCTGGAAATGGTTCCTGCTGAACTCGCTGCTGAAATCACAAAGGCCCTGGAAATTCCAACCATTGGCATAGGTGCGGGAAATGCGTGCGACGGCCAGATTCTGGTTTGGCAGGATTTCGCTGGCCTCAGCGGCAGGACTCCATCCTTTGCCAAAAACTACCTGTCGCTGAGAGATTCACTCGCAAAAGCTGCTTCAGAGTATCGGAAAGATGTCGTTTCAGGCCAATTCCCCGGTCCGGATAGGAGTTTTTAGTCCTCCCATTTGCGCTGGTCTTCGTCCCTGAGAAGTCGCGCTCTTTCGACAATCAAATCTGGTCCGTTTCGTGCTGCTTCCGCGCTCTCGAAAGGTCCTATTCGGTCAAGCGAGATCGACTGTGGCCCTACTTCAACTTCATTAGTTTTGATATTGAACCAAAATTCTGGCTTATCGTTCAATCTGCCGACCTATCACTCGAATGAAAATAGACTCTAAGTATGCCTAAGACCCCCGACTCCTTTCTGGTTCCTGGAAAAATTTCTAGCACTCGGCAGGTTCCAGGCAACATCGTGAGACCCGAATACGTTGGCAAGCCGGGGCCTGCCAAGCACATCGGTGGTGACAAATATAGCGACGAACAAATAGGGAAGATCAGAACGGCCAGCAAGGTCGCCGCTCAGGCACTTCAAGCAGTTTTGGAAAGTGCTAAGACGGGAATGACCACTGATGATCTCGATCGGATCGGTCACGAGTTTCTAATTGCAGCAGGTGCATACCCTTCTACCCTTGGCTACCGTGGGTTTCCTAAATCGCTCTGTTCATCGCTAAACGAGGTCATTTGCCATGGCATCCCGGACGACACCCTGCTGGAAGATGGAGATCTGGTAAACATCGATATCAGTGCCTACCTCGATGGAGTTCACGGCGACACTAACGGAACTGTGTTGATAGGCGAATCAACAGAGGAAGTTCGCCTCCTCGTCGAACGCACACACGAGGCGATGATGCGCGGTATAAAAGCAGCTCTACCTGGCAGAGAAGTCAACATTATTGGTCGAGCAATCGAAACCTACGCCAAACGTTTTGGCTATGGAGTGGTTAGGGATTTTACTGGCCACGGAGTAGGCACCAGCTTTCACACGGGACTGATAATCCCGCACTATGACGAGCCACAATATCGAGACGTGATTGAGGTAGGCATGGTTTTCACCGTCGAACCCATGCTTACGCTCGGGTCCCAAGATTGGGAAATGTGGGATGACGACTGGACTGTCACTACAAAGGACAAGCGATACTCCGCTCAATTTGAACACACAATTCTGATTACCGAATCGGGCCCAGAGATCTTGACGGTGGCCTAAGTGGGAAACTTCGCGATCGGCATCGACATAGGCGGTAGAGGAATCAAGGCGGCAGCGGTCGACCTTGCCAGCGGCAAGCTTCACTCCGAACGAGTGAGAATTCCTACACCGGAAGGGGGCAAACCAGACGAAATAGCGGCAGTATGCCAATCACTAGTTAAAAAACTGGACGATAAAGGTTCAATGCCAGTTGGAATCTGCTTTCCAGCGGTAGTTCGAAATGGCGTGACCATGTCGGCTGCGAATGTCAGCAACGACTGGATTGGATTGGACGCTGCAGAGATGTTCTCCACACTGCTCGGGCAAAGTGTAAATGTCATAAATGATGCAGATGCAGCCGGGCTAGCTGAGATTGAATTCGGAGCAGGTAGAGACAAGTCCGGCCTTGTCATAATGACAACGCTTGGCACTGGTATTGGGTCTGCGATTTTTTACAACAAAGTGCTGATTCCTAACTCCGAGCTTGGGCACCTAGACATCGGATCCGTTATAAACATCGAGACCTACGCCTCGAGTGCGGCGCTAGAACGTGAGAATCTCAGCTACAAACAGTGGGCCAAAAGGCTCCAAGTTTTTTATGAGCATCTAGAGAAAGTTCTGAACCCTGATTTGTTCATCGTCGGGGGCGGCATTAGCAAGGATCACGAAGATTTCCTCCCACTCCTAGACCTTCGCACTGCGATAGTGCCCGCGACAACCAAAAATGCAGCTGGCATTATTGGCGCAGCTCTGAGCGCCATCAGCAAATAAAGAAGTGAGATGGGCCAGCCGATACGCCGGGTTCTGTAGTGCCTAAGCACTGACGGCCATCTATCTCGGCCACAAATTACTCGGTGGCTCTAGCAACCTACCCAAAGGCTTGAGCTAGCAGCTCTCAAAACGCCTTCTGCTTGGTCTTGCTCCCAGTGAGGTTTACCTAGCCGAATCAGTCACCTGAATCGCTGGTGGTCTCTTACACCACCGTTTCACCCTTACCTTCCAATGGAAGGCGGTTTACTTTCTGTTGCACTGTTCTCTTGAGTTACCTCAGGTGGGCATTACCCACCACTGTGCTATTCGGAGCCCGGACGTTCCTCGGCAATGCCGCGACCGTCTGGCCAACCCATCTCAATCACCAAGACTAACGAGGAATTAGATGTCCGCAAGAATTGATGCAAAAAGACTCTGCGAAATCGGTGCCATAGAACCGATAAATACTGATGCCACAGGGAGCAAAGTTGATGTTCCAATTGGTTTGGTCATTGGACGCCTGTGCCATTCTGGCAATGGCCCGAGTTGGCATCATGTGAGTGACAATGGCGACTGTTTTCCCCTGAGAACCACTGATTAGCTCTGTGATCGCGCCCGAAACTCGAGCTTCCAATTCTTGAATCGATTCGCCCTTGGGGGGTTTAGAGGTAACGGAGTTTCTCCAGGCTGCTACATCAGAACTTGAATCCACCTCAAGCTCAGTCATAGAGATGCCCTCCCAATCACCAAAACCAATTTCAACCAACCGCGATTCGTTCTCAGCGCCTAAACCAAGTTCCCGTGAAATCGCCGCAGCGGTTTGGCTCGTGCGTGCCATCGGCGAGTGCACAATGCGACTAATGGCTGGCAATGCATAGTACTCAAGCAATCCCGAAACCGCCGATGCCGCAAGAGCGGCTTCCCGGTTCCCAAGTTCACTTAGCGGAGGGTCTTCCCCGTCTCCCCCAGCGATCAAATTCGCCTCGGTGCTAGCGGTGCTGCCATGCCGTATAACAACAAGAGTTGTAGGTTCAACAGTTTGCCTTGGTGCCCTGATACTCCGCGGCTGAATTGCAGACAGTGGCAAAGATGCTTCGCTGGTCTGAAAATCACCCTGGTCAAGTGCCAAGTTTGCAAGTCCATCGGCAATGGTATTTTGCTCTCTGGGTATCCACTCAAGCTTCACATCGAAAGCACCAAGTAGCTCACTGGCCTCTGCTACCAACTCCCTGATGTCTGGACTTTTTACCTTCCATCTCCCACTTAGCTGCTCAACGACTAGCTTCGAATCAAGTCGTATGGTCACGTTTCGATATTCAGTGGCTGTTAGGTACCGGAGCGCAGCGATAACGCCTTGATACTCAGCAAAGTTGTTCGTCTGATCACCAAGGCCCTCACCGAAATCAACAATGGTCTGCCCATTTGAATCTTCGATGTGAACCCCATATGAAGCAGGGCCTGGGTTTCCCCTAGAGGCGCCATCGCAGTAGACGAAAATCATCATCTAACCAAAATGGCGCTGCACTCGGGGCACCTAGCTAGTTCGTCCGCTGCCACAGCGCTGAGCTGACCGACAGAAGTAGAAGTGAGAGTCATGTTGCAAGCTCCGCAGGCTGAATCCTTGAGGCGACCAACAGCGGTGCCACGAACTTGAATCTTGTCAAAAAGCTCAAGGAGTTCTGAGTCCAATGCGCTTCTGAGGTCAGACATTTCGGCCCTTACTCGAATGATTTCAGCATCGAGCGTTGCCAGTTCTGACTTCGCGCTCTCAGTTGCTGACTCCATCTCGTTCTGAAGTCGTTTTCGCTCGAGTTGTATGGCCTCCTGTTCGACGTTGGACTGATCTGCGGCTTCCATCAAAATCAGCTGGGCTTCTTCAAGCTCACCCTGGCGCTTCGCAAGTGTTTCGAGTTCGTGCTGAATCCCGGTAATTACTTTTGAGTCCGAGGACCCGGTAAGGCGCTCCTTGTCCTGGGCTATTCGTTTCTCAACTAACTCGAGGTCGGCCTCCGCACGTCTAACATCGCGCATGACCTCCTCATGGGCAGACAGCATCTGGCTTGCCTTAGCGCTCTGTTCAAGGAGGGCTACACGAATAGCCTCTGCCGCTTCGCCAGATTCAACCTGTCGAATTTTGGCTTCAAGCTTCGCGGCTTCTATGAGCATCTGCTGAAGTCTTAGCAGCTCTGTAAGTTGATTGCTGTCTATTTTCATTGCATCACCACGAAGTCCCAAGGGTCGGTTGAACGGTCATTCACTTCAAATTTGATTGACGGAAAAGCTTGGCCAAGATCACGCTGAACCTTCTCCAACCACAGCCACTCTGCAGCCCAATGAGCTACGTCCATCAATGCAGGACCCTCATTGAGCTTGGAGGCGTCGACGAAATCCAAGGCCCTGTGATGACGCAAGTCTGACGTAACAAATAGATCTAGATCACTTGCAAGTGCTCTGTCTAGGAAGCTATCTCCGGCACCGGCAACAACGCCAACCGTCGAAATTAACCTCTCAGGATTGCCTGCAACCTTGACGCCCTGCGCGACGGAGGGCAGAACTCTTGCAACAGAGCGCGATAATTCCAACAGGGAAGCCGGTTGGCTCAGCTTTCCGATAACGCCCTGCTTTGCCACATTGTCTAAGAACCCATCGACCGAAAGACCGAGCGAGGTGGCAAGGGTCTCAGAAACACCACCGGCAACGAAGTCCGCATTCGTGTGGGCTGCATAAACGGCAATTTTCTCTCTTGCCGCTAAAGCGGCTATCGCTCCCTTTGGACTTAATTCCGAAAGCTCATGAACGCCATGCAGAAATAGAGGGTGGTGAGAAATTATCAGCTGGGCACTAGATTCAGCAGCTTGCCTAATTGTGTCAAGGGTCACATCAACAGTCAGCAGGCAAGAAGATATTTCTTGATTGTGACTTCCAAGCATTAGCCCGGGAAAGTCCCAAGACTCCGTGCCGCTGTCTGGCCAGATTTCGTCGAAGTGCTTGATCAGCGTGGAGAGTTTTTCCATATCAATAGCCAATCAGATTCTGGCTAGAGCCAGATTTGGCAACTAAGCCGTTCGAGTGGGCCCTACCGGGCTCGAACCGATGACATCCACGGTGTAAACGTGGCGCTCTACCAACTGAGCTAAAGGCCCCTCGCGAAATCATACTACTTTTTGAGCACTACAGAAGTTCGAGCGCCTTTTTGTATGAATTCAAATCCCTGGCTTGGCCGGGTGACGTTATGAACTTGGCCACCAGCTCGCCATCGATGTTAATCACAAAAGTGCCTCGAGTACCGTGCCCTTTTTCCTCTAGGAAGACATCGTATAACTGAGACACCGCGCCGTGCGGCCAAAAGTCCGCTAGTAGGTCAAAGTCATAGCCTTGGTCCTCGGCGAATTTTGCCTGAGTGAATTTTGAGTCAACAGAGATTGCTAGCAAAGCGACATCGGCCGAAACAAAAAGCGTCAGGTTGTCTCTAATTTCGCAAAGTTCTCCGGTGCAGGTGCCAGAAAATGAGAGCGGGTAAAACACCAGCACGACAGGCTTTTTGCCATGAAAACTTGAAAGGGTTACTTCCTCACCATGCTGGTTGGTGAGCGTGAAATCTGGTGCCTTTTCTCCAACTGAAACTGACATTTATCTCCCTTTGGCCTAATGGCCCGCTGTCCACCAAAAAATTGGTTCCGATAGGTAGACTTTAGACGCTCACACAAGAGCACGCCATAAACAAGCCACGAAAAGAGGCTCAGTTGTCAATCAACAACCAGGATGCATTCACCCCTCCAATTCCAGATCAGGATCCGCAAGAAACCACCGAGTGGCTCGAATCACTTGATGCTCTGGCCAAAACACAGGGTCGGGGCCGCGCCAGGGAGATAATGCAGTCACTGCTTAGGCGTTCACATGACTTGCAGCTCAACGTGCCACTTGTGCCCACAACCGACTACATCAACACCATCTCTCCTGAAGATGAGCCGAAATTCCCAGGTGACGAGCAGCTAGAGCGGACATACAGGGCATGGATGCGCTGGAACGCAGCGATCATGGTGCACCGCGCCCAAAGACCCGGAATTGCCGTCGGAGGTCACATTTCTTCGTTCGCGTCGAGCGCCTCTCTATACGAAGTTGGCTTCAACCACTTTTTCAAAGGCCACGATCACGAAGCCGGAGCCGACCAGATTTTCATCCAAGGGCACGCATCCCCAGGACCCTACGCGAGAGGCTTCCTGGAAGACAGACTCTCCACGCAGCAAATGGATGCCTTCAGGCAGGAAAAGTCGCAACCATCAGGCGGGCTCCCCTCCTACCCTCACCCACGTTTGTTGCCTGATTTCTGGCAGTTCCCGACTGTCTCGATGGGACTTGGTCCAATCAACGCCATCTACCAGGCACAGTTCAACCGCTATCTGCAGGGTCGCGGCTTCAAAGACACTAGCCAGCAACACGTCTGGGCCTTCTTGGGTGACGGTGAACTAGATGAGGTTGAGAGCCGCGGAGCATTGCAGCTAGCGGCCAATGATGGTTTGGACAATTTGACTTTCGTAGTCAATGCGAACTTGCAGCGACTAGACGGTCCGGTTCGCGGTAACGGCAAGATTATCCAGGAACTCGAAAGCTTCTTCAGAGGTGCTGGCTGGAATGTCATCAAGGTGATCTGGGGCCGTGAGTGGGATGACCTACTTTCCAAGGATCACGATGGGGCTCTTGTAGACCTAATGAACAAGACACCGGACGGTGACTACCAAACCTACAAGGCCGAGTCAGGCTCTTTCGTGAGAGAGAACTTCTTCGGCCGCGACCCGAGAACAGCTTCACTGGTTGAAGGCATGACCGATGATCAGATTTGGGGCCTAAAGCGAGGTGGTCATGATTACAACAAGATCTACGCTGCCTATAAGGCTGCTGTCACCCACAAGGGACAGCCAACCGTTATCATCACCAAAACAGTCAAGGGCTATGGCCTCGGCAAGAGCTTTGAGGGTCGCAACGCTACCCACCAGATGAAAAAACTAACGCTGGACAACCTCAAGGGCTTCAGAGACGAAATGCGAGTTCCCATAACTGATGCCCAGCTAGAGGCCGACCCATATCAGCCTCCGTACTATCACCCTGGCAGGGACGCACCTGAAATTCAGTACATGCATGAGCGTCGTCGCGAGCTTGGAGGCTACCTTCCTGAGCGTCGTAGCAAGTACGTGGACTTCAAATTGCCAGAAGACAAAGCCTACGAGGCACCCAAGAAGGGTTCAGGAAACCAGGAAATCGCCACGACCATGGCTTTTGTAAGAATGCTCAAGGACCTCCTAAGGTCCGAGGGAACCGGCCCAAGAATCTCCATGATCATCCCTGATGAGGCTCGCACATTCGGCATGGATGCGTTCTTCCCAACGGCCAAGATTTACAACCCGCGCGGTCAGCATTACATGTCAGTTGATCGAGAACTCCTTCTGAGCTACAAAGAATCCACCGACGGGCAAATCCTGCACACCGGAATCAACGAGGCGGGTTCGCTAGCTGCATTCACCGCGGCAGGTTCAAGCTACTCAACCCACGGCGAGCCAATAATTCCGTTCTACGTTTTCTATTCGATGTTTGGATTCCAAAGAACTGCCGATGCCATCTGGCTCGCGGGAGACCAAATGGTTCGCGGTTTCATGATCGGTGCAACCGCTGGAAAAACCACTCTTACCGGTGAAGGCCTTCAGCATGCTGACGGTCACTCCCCTGTTCTAGCAAGCACAAATCCAGCTGTAATCAGCTATGACCCTGCCTACGGTTATGAAGTAGCACACATTGTCAGAAGTGGCATTGAACGCATGTATGGCGGTCAGCATGAAGATCCAAACGTCATGTACTACCTCACCGTCTACAACGAGCCGATGCTGCAACCGGCAGAACCAGAAGGTGTGGACATCGACGGAATCATCCGCGGAATTCACCTAGTAAATAAAAACTCACAGCCAGGCCATAAAGCAAGCATCTTGGCATCGGGGGTTGGATTACCTTGGGCTACTGAAGCCCAGCAGTTACTTCTAGAGTGGGGCGTATCGGCAGATGTTTGGTCGGTAACAAGCTGGACGGAGCTTAGGCGTGATGGCCTCCAGGTGGACGAGCACAAGTTTCTCTATCCAAATGAAGCCGCCAAAACTGCTTACGTGACACAGAAGCTGTCACAATCAGAAGGCCCGGTAATTGGAGTGAGCGACTTCATGCATGCTGTTCCAGACATGATCAGGCCATGGGTTCCCGGATCATACGCAACACTTGGTGCTGATGGCTTTGGCTTCTCTGACACCAGGCCAGCAGCCAGGAGATTCTTCAAGATCGACGGACCTTCGATAGCAGTGCGAGTCCTAGAGCAACTAGTCGAAGAGGGCAAGATCGACGCGGCAGTGCCGCAACAAGCTATCGACAAGTATCGCCTGCACGATGTTTCCGCTGGAACAAGTGGATCGGCCGGTGGAGAAGCCTAAGCACCTTGCGTGGCTGAACTCCATCGCCGGACAGCTCGCTACAGCAACTCTCATTCGGCTGGATGAAACCTTGCCCTGGTATAGGCAGATGCCTCCAGCAAGAAGGGCAGCTGTTGGCGGAGTGGCACAGGCCGGAATTACCAGCTTTATAAACTGGTATGAAAATCCGCAATCGCAACCTTGGGTGGCTGCCGATGTTTTTGGTAATGCTCCGCGAGAATTACTCCGTTCAATATCACTTCAAGAGACTCTGCAACTGATTCAAGTAGTTGTTGAGATGGTTGAAGAGGCAGTTGTTCGGGACCACCCTGACCTCCAGCCGTCGATCCTCAAATACTCACGTGACATGGCCTTCAGCGCAGCAGATGTTTACGCAAAAGCGGCCGAAGCCAGAGGTCTCTGGGACGCGCGCCTGGAAGCACTAGTAGTTGATTCGATAATCAGTGGTGAAAGATCGCAAGAGATTAGCTCTCGTGTTGCAGCGCTTGGGTGGCAGGCGGATGGCCAGGTTTCTGTTCTCCTAGGAGCAACCCCAGCGAGCGAAGACTCAGATGGAGTTCGAAAAATTTCCCGAAAACTCGGGGCTGATGTCCTAATTGGGATTCAGGGACGCCGTCAGGTAGTAGTGATTGGGCTCATTGAGCTAAATCCCAAACCTTCAGACAAAATACACGCCGTTGCGATTGGGCTGCAAGGTTATTTCGGCAGCGGACCCTTGGTGCTTGGCCCGACGGTCTTGAGTGTTTCAGATGCGTCCAGGTCGGCCAACGCCGCTCTCTCTGCTTATGCTGTAGCGGGTACGGCCAGTCGAATGCCAAGGCCAACCACAGCCGACTCACTGCTCTCAGAAAGAGCACTCGCTGGCGATCCGGTGGCTAAGCAGACAATTCTTGAGAGGTTCTATATCCCACTTGCCGACTCTCAGAGCGACCTGATGCCGACTCTTCGCGCATATTTGGAGTTTGGCAGGTCCCTGGAGGCAACCGCCAAGGAACTTTTTGTCCATGCCAACACCGTTAGGTACCGACTGAAAAAGATCGAAGAGGTAATTGAAGTAGACCCCACCGACCCAAGAATCGCTTTTCTTTTGCAAATTGCAATAGTTTTAGGGTCTATAAGCGACTCCGAATCGGGACTGAGAAGGTAAAAGCAGATGATTATCGTAGGTTGTCCTGGTCAGGGCTCTCAAACAGAGGGCTTCCTAATTCCATGGCTAGAAGAGGTTCCAAAGTTCGAGAATGAACTCAACAAACTGGCTACCGCTTGTGAGTTAGACCTGGTGCGACTTGGCACAACAGCCACCGAAGATGAGATCAAAGACACTGCAATTGCTCAACCGCTGATTGTTGGGGCCTCGATCGCCGCCTTCAGGTCCTCTTTCGCTCAACTGAAAATCCACGGGGTAGTTGGTCATTCGGTCGGAGAGTTCGCAGCCGCTGCAATATCTGGCGTCCTAAGCGACACGGATGCGATTTCACTGGTGAAGACTAGAGGACTAGCAATGGCACGCGCGGCCGAGGCAAGCGACACCTCCATGGCAGCAGTACTCGGAGGCGAAATGCCTGAAATCGAGGCCAAGCTTGATCAACTTGGGCTTACTATCGCTAATTTCAACGGTGCTGGACAGGTGGTAGCTGCTGGTCCAAGCCAAGCCATTAAGCAGCTAATTGACAACGCGCCTGAGCGTGCGCGCGTGATCGAACTAAAGGTCGCCGGGGCTTTTCACACCGACTTCATGAAAGAAGCCAAAGAAGAGCTGCTCCAGGCCTGCACGGATATCAAACCGAACGATCCAGAGCTGCTTCTCTGGAGTAATTCAAATGGAGCATTGGTTACCTCAGGACAAGCGTTTTTGGAATCTCTAGTTGAACAGGTGGCTAGTCCAGTGCGCTGGGACATGTGCATGGAGTCGCTTCCTCATGATCCATTTGGATTTGTAGAACTTCCACCAGCCGGAGCACTGGCAGGAATGGTGAGGCGCAACAACCCTTCGGCAACAGCGCTAGCCTTGAAGAAGCCCGTTGACTTAGAAAAGGTAGTTGCATGAAGACTCTGAAGCAGTCTGAACCAATAAAGCACAGTCGCATCTATTCGCTTGGTGCTGCGCGTGGGGACACGATAGTGACCAACGATGAGATTGCAGGGCCAATAGATTCCTCAGACGAGTGGATACGGCAGCGCACTGGGGTTGTGACTCGTCATCGCTCCTCGGAAGACCAGAGCTTAATGGATTTGGCGACAAAGGCTGCCAAAGAAGCCATTGAAAAGGCACGAATAGATCCTGACCAAATTGGTGCGGTGATTCTTGCCACTATTTCCTTCCCCTATCAAACCCCTTCAGGCGCATCGCTACTTTCCGAACTGGTTGGAGCGAAGAAGGCTGCTGCCTATGACATTTCGGCAGCTTGCGCTGGATATTGTTACGGCGTCGCTCAGGCAGACGCCATGGTTCGCTCTGGATTGAGTGAGTATGTACTAGTAGTTGGAGCTGAGAGGCTTTCTGACTTCATATCTCCAACCGACAGAAGTATCAGCTTCTTGCTCGGAGATGGGGCAGGAGCAGCAATAATCGGCCCAAGTGATCACCCTGGTATTTCGCAAACTGTCTGGGGTGCAGATGGCAGCAACTGGGACAAGGTCGGCATGACCGGATCCATACTGGAATTCAGAGACGGAAAAGCACCCTGGCCGACGCTCGTTCAAGAGGGCCAGTCGGTCTTCAGGTGGGCAGTTTGGGAAATGGCAAAAGTAGCTGCTGAAGCCCTAGAAGCTGCTGGTCTTGAAGCAAAAGACTTGAGCGCACTGGTAACACACCAGGCGAATATGAGAATTATCGATGAGCTAGCCAAGCAGCTAAAGCTGCCCGAATCGGTGGTCATTGCTCGCGACATTGCAAATACTGGAAACACTTCTGCGGCCTCTATTCCCTTGGCAATGCACCGACTGTTGAGCGAAGGTCAAGTCAAATCAGGTGGCTACGCACTTGAAATTGGTTTCGGCGCAGGCCTTGCCTATGCGGCTCAGGTTGTAGAACTCCCATAAAATACTAGAAGTCACATCAACAATAAGGAGAAGCCCAAATGGCACACACTCAGCAAGAAGTACTAGCTGGACTAGCAGAACTCGTAAATGACGAGACAGGCATTGCGACCGACGCTGTGCAAATGGACAAGTCCTTCACAGATGACCTAGACATTGACTCCATCTCTATGATGACAATCGTTGTTAACGCCGAGGACAAATTCGGCGTGAAGATTCCAGATGAAGAAGTGAAGAACTTGATCACTGTTGCTGACGCAGTGAACTTCATCACGGAGAACCAGGACTAACATGCGCCGTGTGGTTGTTACCGGCATCGGGGCTACTACTCCCCTAGCCGGTAACGCACCTGGTAGCTGGGACGCCCTGCTTAGAGGCGAGAGTGGTATCTCCACTCTCGAGCAAGAGTGGGTCGCCAAATATGAAATACCAGTGACCTTTGCAGGCCAAGCCAAAGTATTGGCAAGCAGTGTTCTCGCACCTCAAGAAGCAAAGCGTCTAGATCCTTCTAGTCAGTTTGCACTTATCTCGGCAAGAGAAGCATGGGCCGATGCCGGAGAGCCAGACGTCGAACCAGAACGACTGGCAGTTGATTTTGCCACAGGTATCGGAGGTGTCTGGACACTTCTGGACGCCTTTGACGCGCTCAAAGAACGCGGTCCGCGTCGGGTGATGCCGATGACCGTCCCCATGCTGATGCCAAATGGCCCGGCTGCTGCGATCGGCATGGCACTCGGAGCGAAAGCAGGTGTAAGAACCGCGGTCTCAGCCTGTGCATCGGGTAACGAAGCAATTGCCAATGCCTTCCATAGAATCCAGCGTGGCGAGGCAGACGTTGTTGTTGCCGGAGGTGCTGAGGCTGCCATTCACCCGTTACCAATTTCCGCATTTGCGGCAATGCACGCCCTGAGCAAGAGAAATGATGCTCCAGAACAGGCTTCGCGCCCATACGACCGCGATCGTGACGGCTTTGTCATGGGAGAAGGTGCCGGGGCACTAGTCCTGGAATCTTTGGACGCTGCACAGGCCAGAGGTGCCAAGATTTATTGTGAGATTGTAGGAGGTTCGGTTACCAGCGACTCCTATCACATCACTGCCCCCGACCCCGAAGGAGCAGGCGCAGCAAGGGCAATGCTAGAGGCACTTGAGCAAGCCGGTGCTGGAATAGAAGATGTTGAGCATGTGAACGCGCACGCAACCTCAACTCCTGTCGGAGACATTGCCGAGTACACCGCCATGCATCGAGTATTTGGTGGCCACACGGATAACTTAATAATTGCGGCGACAAAAGCATCGACGGGTCACCTGCTGGGCGGAGCTGGAGCCATAGAAGCTGTCTTCACGATTCTTGCTCTAAAGAATCAGGTGGCTCCTCCAACAATCAATCTAGACAACCAAGATCCGGCGATACCGCTTAATGTGCCGGTTGTGACAACGAACTTGTCGCGACCTGATGCGATAGCCATTTCCAACAGCTTCGGCTTCGGTGGCCACAATGCCGTTCTGGCCTTTAAGTCTCTCTAGACCGCTCTAGGCAGGTAAGAGACACCCTCGATTGGCACTCGAAGTGGATCTAGTAGATCCAGCCAGGCTTGGCCTGTTGCCAGACGCATCTGCCTCTCGAATTCTGCAATGCTTCCATTAGACCTTGCCAGCATCGCACTGACTTGGGTCCCACGAATTACCGCTTCGCCCATTGAATCAATTGCCTGACTGTGAATCCCGAGATTGGGGTGTATCAGCAGCCGCGCTGAGTCAGGGCCGCAAACCTCGATTTCGGCGGTCACCTGTGTCTTGAAAAGGGCAGACGCAAGATCCGACACTTGAGTGTGTGACATATCGCAATCGATCCGAACCTGGTGTGAAGAGGGAATAAGAGGCTGGCTCCTCCAACTTCCGGACAGACCAAACCCTGCAAGAATGTCCTTGACATTCTCACAGACCGTCTGTGGGCAAGATAGAACCCACACTGTGCAATCGCCCAGCTCAACCTCCGCTCGAGATAAACATCTTCCCCAATGCTCTAGAGCGGCAACTTCAAGATAAACCTCCGAAGCCAATTAAGTCAAAGCCCTCTCAGCAAGTGCGGAGGTTTCTGTCGTCTTGGTTTCCTGCAGGCGCTAGCATTTAGACAATCATGAGCAAACTATATTTTCGCTACGGGGCAATGAATTCCGGTAAATCCACAGCTCTGCTGCAGGCGGCCTTCAACTACGAAGAGCGCTCTCAACACGTACTATTAGCAAAGCCTGCGATCGACTCCAAGGGCGAAAAAGCAATAGTTAGCCGTCTAGGGGTAACCAGGGACGTTGATTTTCTAATTCCACCCGAAAGTAACTTGCGTGATCTGTTTTCTGCCGAAGTGACAACAGCGAAAGACGTCTCAAATTACGCCATAGCTTGCTTGTTGATCGATGAGGCTCAGTTTTTAACACCCCTCCAAGTTGACCAATGCCTTGAAATAGCTGTGCTGGATAGGGTGCCAGTTTTAGCGTACGGAATCAGAACCGACTTCAAGACCTTGAGCTTTCCAGGGTCTAGGCGTCTCCTTGAAATCGCTCATAGCCTCGAGGAGCTAAAGACCATCTGTCGCTGCGGGCGTAAGGCAATGTTCAACGGTCGTTTGGTAAACGGAACCTTCACTTTCAGTGGCGAGCAGGTAGCTATTGATGGCGATGAAGTGACGTACGAATCACTCTGCGCTAATTGCTACCTTTCAAAGCTCTAGAGTGCGACCAAATCAAACCATTCTTGGCCATCACGCTTGAGTAACGATTGAGATGTATGCCGTTTAACATGCCCGCTTCGGCAATACATTCAATTCATGTGTCCAAGTTGGATACGTTGAACTCAATATTGAGTTTGGATTCACAAATTGAAAGGGGTCCCGTGAAAAGGAGATCACTAAAAATTGTGGCCGTTGCTTCTGCAGCTGCCCTTTTTCTGGCCGGCTGTGCCACTGCAGAAGAGGACACAACCGCCACTACTACTGACCCGGGCACAACAACCGAGACTGTTGTTGAAACCGCTGTTTCAGTCCTCGACTCCGTAAAGGAGGCCGGAACTGTTCGATGTGGAACACGAGATGCGCTTCCTGGCTTCGCAGTCCTGAACGACGCAGGAGAGCACGTTGGATTCGACTCTGACTTCTGTCGAGTTATCGCAGCCGCAGTCTTGGGTGACGCTTCTGCAGTCGACATGGTTGACCTGGAGACTGCCGACCGCTTCACCGCCCTTCAGTCCGGCGCGATTGACGTACTTGTCAGGAACACCACTTGGACAGCAACCAGAGATGGTAGCGAGGCTGCTACCTTCCTACAGCCAACGTTCTACGACGGCCAGGGAATGATGGTTGCAAGCGACAGTGGAATCGACTCTCTAAACGATATGAATGGCGCCATTGTTTGTGTAGCCAAGGGAACAACCACTGAAGGTAACGCTGCGCTTGAGTCATCACGACTTGGGTTGAACTGGGAAATCAGGTCATTCGATGAGACTGACCTAATTCTTGAGGCCTTTTTGGCCGGACAGTGTGACGGATGGTCATCAGACGTCAGCCAGTTGACTGGTCTTCGCTCCGCGTACCCCAACGGTGCAGACGAGCTCCTTATCCTTGCAGAAGTGTTCTCTAAGGAGCCATTGGCACCAGCTGTCCTAGATGGAGACACAGCATGGGCTCAGGCCGTGAACTGGGCAGTGCTTGCCACTATCCAGGCTGAAGAATTCGGCATCACCAGCGCAAACGTTGACAGCATCCGCTCGTCCACAACTGACGTTGGAATTCTTCGATTCCTGGGAGCAGAAGTTCCTGGTAGCGACGGAGCAGCGGTTCTAGACCCAAGCCTGTCTCTACCAACAGACTTTGCTTACCAAATTGTCAAGCAGGTCGGTAACTACGGTGAGATCTTCGCTACACACCTAACCCCACTCGGGCTAGACCGTGGCCTAAACTCATTGTGGAACGACGGTGGAATTCTTTACGCTCCGCCTTACCGTTAATCACTAAAGTCAAAAAGCAATGTTGCTTGGAAGGGGGCTCTGAACTATGAGCTCTCTTCCAAGCACACCTGCCAAAGTCCCGTTTTATCGCAACCTTACGGCTCTCAAGTGGGCATTCCAGATAGTCGCTCTGTTGCTTGTCTTCGCCCTTCTTTACTGGCTCTACAGCAACTACCAAGAGAATATTTCTAAATCAAACATCCAGACCGACCTTCGATTTCTGGAAAACCCAGCAAACTTCACAATTCCCGGCAACGATTTTGATCAATCGCAGCCGGTCAGGGACGCTTTCGTTCAGGGATTTCTGAACACCATTCGAGTGTCATTCGTTGGAATCATTCTTGCCACTATTCTCGGCACGCTCGTTGGAATTGCCAGGCTTTCCAAAAACTTCATGGTCAGAACCTTGGGAACGGTTTACGTCGAACTAATTCGCAATCTGCCGTTGCTCCTGCTGATCACATTTATGAATCTAGGAGTGGTCCTTCAGGCATTCCCGCGCATTGAAGACGCTTGGGTGCCATTCGACCTTTTCGTGATTTCAAATAGGGGTATAGCTATTCCTTGGTACCTCGGCCCGACTGGACAGCTAGCCCTGATCATCCTTGCAGCCATGGTCATTGCATTTGTCGTTGGAAAATTACGAATCAGACAGGCAGACAAGTCTGGGAAACAAGACCGCGCCTGGGTGTACGGCTTTGTTGTATTTGCACTTGTTCTGATCGGCTCTTGGTTGGTTTTTGGATACACCTTCGATACCCCGTTTGTTGATGGTCGTGGCAGTTCTGGTGGATTGCGTATCGATCCTTCGCTGTTTGCACTACTGGCTTCGCTTGTTATCTACACGAGCAGTCACATCGCTGAAATTGTCAGGGGTTCGATCCTCGCTGTAAACAAGGGGCAAGGCGAGGCTGCCGATGCGATAGCGCTTAGCGGATCGCAAAAAATGCGACTGATTATTCTTCCGCAAGCGTTCCGGATAGCGATGCCAGCAATTGGTAATCAGTATCTGAACCTAATTAAAAACACATCACTGGGAGCAACCATCAGCTACTTTGAGCTGACACAGGTTGCTCAGATCACCGTTGGCAACGGATCACCTGCCGTGCCCGCGTTCACCCTTACTCTTCTTGTCTACCTCGGCATTTCGCTAACCACCAGCCTCGTAGTTAATTACTTCAACCGCAGATTGGCACTGGTAGAGCGATGATTACCTGGATGCGGAGAAACCTATTTAGATCTGTCACGGACGCCATCCTGACAGTCGTGTCTTCTGCGTTGCTCTTCTACGTAATCTGGCAGGCAATACAGTTCGTCTTTGTAACTGGGCGATGGGAAATTATCCAGGTGAACCTCAAGATACTTTTGGTGGGAAGGTTCCCTGACGACTTAATCTATCTGCTGGGCTTTTCCTTACTCGCACTTGTATTTGGCATCTCAAGCCTTGCTGCTGGCGGTAAACGCCAAGATAAGCCGACGAAGCTAGCACAATCCGTATGGGGAGTCTTCCAAAGGTTTGGTCTACTGATCGGGACTGGTGCTCTATTGATTGCCCTCGGTGGAGACATGGCATCACTCCTATTCGGCCTTTACATAATTGTCGCTATTGTCGCGGGGCGAATCTTTGGAACTATCCGCAGAAAGACCGCTTTCTCGAAGCTGCCAGGCTTCGTGTGGGTTCTTATTAACGTGCTACCAGCTTTGTCGCTGATTTTTATCTCAATTAGTCAGGCCGCCCTTGAGGAATGGGGCGGATTCCTAATCAACTTCTATTTGGCAATTGTGAGCATCGCTCTGTGCTTCCCATTAGGCGTTTTATTGGCCCTTGGAAGGCGATCTGCACTGCCCCTTCTTAGGTGGCTATCAACGGCCTATATTGAACTCATAAGAGGGGCACCACTGTTCGTACTACTCTTGCTCGCGGGGGTTGCACTGGAATTCTTCATTCCTGCGTCTATCACTCCAGACCCGATATTCCGATCGGTCACGGTATTCACATTATTCACAGCTGCTTACTTGGCCGAAGTTATTCGTGGTGGCCTGCAATCAATCCCTAAGGGTCAAGCCGAAGCCGGCAAAGCACTCGGCATGAGTGCGACCAAGATAACTGTTCTAATTACTCTCCCCCAGGCGCTGAGAAACGTAATTCCCGCTCAAATCGGCCAGTTCATCTCTCTCTTCAAGGACACAACACTTGCTGGGGTTGCACTAAGCGTTTTTGAACTTCTCAACGTTGGTTCCGCTATCACAAAGCAGGACGACTTCCTTGGGCAAGGGTTGGTCTACGAATCACTCGCATTTGTTGGACTTTTGTTCTGGGTCGGCTCTTATGTAATGAGCCGTGAGAGCCAAAGAATTGAAAAGAAACTAGGAGTTGGTATCCGATGAGCAATGAAGTATTCAACGATGCATCAAAAATCACTTCCAAGGATGGAAGTCACGAGGCGATAATCGAAATTGAAGGCGTCTATAAGCGCTTCAAGGAATTTGAGGCGCTCAAAAACATCAATGTCAAGGTTGGTAAGCAAGAGGTTGTGGTTGTGATAGGGCCCTCTGGTTCAGGAAAATCGACTCTCATAAGGTGCATAAATAGACTCGAAGTCCATGACGAGGGGAATATCTCAGTTGATGGAACAGCGCTAACCTCCGACATTAAAAACATCCAAGAAATTCGTCGAGAGACAGGAATGGTATTTCAGGGATTCAATCTTTTCCCACATCTGAGCGTCCTAACAAACGTAGCGATAGGGCCACGGCGTGTTCGGGGGCTACCAAAGTCTGAAGCTGAGGCACTTGCTATGGAGCTGCTCACAAGAGTGAAGATTCCGGAACAGGCTGATAAGTTTCCAGCACAGCTATCTGGAGGTCAGCAACAGCGCGTAGCCATCGCCCGCGCGCTCGCAATGAGACCCAAGGTGATGCTCTTTGACGAACCAACTTCAGCGCTAGACCCAGAGATGATCAATGAGGTCTTAGATGCCATGAAACAGCTCGCTACCGAAGGTATGACTATGGTCGTTGTGACGCACGAAATGGGATTTGCCAGAGAAGTTGCTGACAGGGTTATCTTCATGGATGCCGGTGAAATTGTCGAAGTTGGAACACCGACTGAGATCTTCGATCACCCTAAAGAGGCCCGCACTCAAAAGTTTCTGTCCCAAATTCTTTAGGTCTATGAAGCACGCCCCGTGCTTCGAGTTACGTCAAATTTCGCATTCGATTTTGAGCGCTCAGTTTTGACTGTCATCATTGAGATGGAGGCAACTATGACAAGAATGACTTTTGCTGAGCGACTCGAATCAGAGAAACCAGTTCTACTTAGCGGTGGATATCTTTTTGAGGTTGAACGCAGAGGCTATTTGAAGGCCGGCGAATTTGTGCCAAAGGTCGCGCTTGACCATCCGGAGGTCCTCGAACAAGTAACAACCGACTTTGTTAGGGCCGGGAGTGACGTAGCTCTAGCATTCACTTACAACGGTCATCGGGAAAAGATGCGGATAATCGGTGAAGAACACCTACTGGAACCGTTGAACCGTTCAGCACTTCGAATTGCCAAGAAAGTCGCTGGTGAGCAGAGCGAAACTCTTGGCCGCCAGGTGTTCATGGCTGGAAATATATCGAATTCAAATATCTTCGACCCTGATAAGCCAGAGACTGCAGACGCTGTGCGGTTGATGTATCGAGAGATGATCTCGTGGGCGAAGGAAGAAGGTGCAGACCTGATTCTTGCTGAGACGATGTACTTTCTTGCCGAGGCTAAAATCGCGCTGGAGGAAATACAGGCCGCTGGCCTGGCTGCAGTGGTAAACGTCGCTGTCTTCGATTCTGGTCTACTGATGGACGGTAAGACCCCAGCCGAGGCCTGCCTGAGGCTGGCCACTATGGGAGCTGACGTAGTGGGCACCAACTGCTTCCAGGGCCCCGGCACCATCAGGCCAATCTTTGAGTCCATTGCCGAGACCGTGGGGGCACATCACACATGCGCGATGCCCTGCGCATACAGAACAACTGATGAGCACACCACATTATTCAACCTGCCAGATGCCGGGAACACGGCAACACTGCCCACTGCTCGAACTTTTCCAGACGCACTCGAATCACAAGTGGCGAATAGGTACGAAGTTGCAGAATTCGCCACTTTTGCAATGGCGGCAGGAGCCAAAGTGATTGGGCTATGTTGCGGTGCAAGTGTGATTCACCACCGCGCTGTTGCAGAAAGCTTGGGCAACCCAAGCTACCTCTCGAAATACTCGACAGATATGTCAAAACACTTTCTCTACGGAACAGATCAGTCTCTATCTGAAACAACGAAGTCCTTCGGAGAGACTGCCTGAGCGTCTTCGGCGCTTTATGAAGTGGGGCGTGCGGGACTTGAACCCGCGACCGAACGATTATGAGTCGTTTGCTCTAACCAGCTGAGCTAACGCCCCCAGCCTCCTAAAGCTTAGTCAACCAAATCTCTTTGGATGGCAAGCCCGTAGTTTTTGACCACATTCTTAAAGCAGATTTGGAATCTTCTGTTCGGTAGCCAGGTTCGCTCGCCTGAACACAAGCGTCACTGCAGTTGATATCAGCACGATAAATAGCGAGTACAGCGCCGGCACAAGCAGAATCTGATCCACCCCGGGGTTGTCTATGTAAACCGCGACGATGACGGCTATCGCCAGAGGACCGTTGTTGATTCCTGTTTCCAGAGCAATAGTTCTGGCGTTCATGGGGTGAACCTTAATCAACTTAGCTAGGTAGTACGCGACTGTTATGCCAACGAGGCCCATTCCAATCGCAACTGCATAAGTTGGCCACTCTGTCGTAACCAGTAGTTGCCAGTTACGAGGAACCCAAATAATAATAAGAAACGGAATGAACAACAGCCCAAATACGCCACCTATCAACTCCAGGACAGAGCCTATGTTTGCACTTAGGCGCCGCACGAGCATGCCTAGGCCAACGGGAATAATGAGTCCAAAGATAACCAGAGCGAGCTCTGCAAATTCGATGCTCAACGACTCATCAAGTCCCAAAAGATTTGAGTAAATAAACAAAGCCGCTGGGGTCATGACAAAGGCCCAGAGAGTCGAATTCACGGTCATCGTCACGCTCAGCGCAAGGTTTCCCTTTGAGAAGTACGTGAACAGGTTAGAAGTGGTTCCGGCGGGCACGCTACCCATAATGAGAGCACCTAACGCCACCAGCAGTATGCCCTCTCCTGAAGAGAAGGGTAGTAGCACGGTGACAACAAGTATGTAGACCGTGAAGGGCATTATGCCGAACTGAGTGACCCAACCGATGACTAGACCCCAGGGGCGCCTGAGAGCCAGCGTGAAGTCCCTGGGAGTAAGTCCAGCACCAAGCCCAAACATAATTATCAGCACGAAAATTCGTAGCAATGTCTGCTCAAACTCATTGACCACTGTTGCTTCGCTCGCGGCCTCGGCCGCCAATATCATTAGATTTCTCATCGCTATGCTCCCCTGTCTGTGTCGCTAGCTTTAAACCCTGGAGCTATCGCCCCTTGTCTGAGTTCGCGTCTCAATATCTTCCCGATTGGGCTCTTTGGCAGTTCGTCCACAAATGTCACCACTGATGGGACTTTGTAAGCAGCCATCTGCTCTCTGCAATGCGAAATTATCTTTTCTCTGGAAGGTTGGTTTATTGAGGAGACAACAAAAGCTGCCACCTTCTCCCCGCTTTTCTCGTCAGGTATGCCGATCACGCCTACTTCAACAACACCTTCGATGGCGGCTATCACTTCTTCTATTTGATTCGGATAAACATTGAACCCGCTCACCAAAATCATGTCTTTCTTTCGATCGACAATCCTGAAGTAGCCATCCTCATCCATCATTCCGATGTCACCGGTTCGCAGCCAACCGTCAACCACTGTCGCAGCTGTTTCGTCATCCCGTTCCCAGTAACCCTGCATGATCTGGGGCCCTTTTGCCACGATCTCCCCGACCTCTCCCTGCTTCAATGCATTGCCACTTTCGTCGATGCAACGCATCTCAGTAGAAGGTACCGGGATACCGATAGATCCAACTTTTACTAGTCCACCAAGAGGATTGAAAGAGATAACCGGTGACGATTCAGTCAGGCCATAACCTTCGACAATTGGAGTTCCAGTGACTTCCTGCCATTTCGAAGCAACCGACTCGTGGAGCGCCATTCCACCCGCCGCAGAAGCCACCAGGTGCCTTGGAGGGCTGTCCGTGAACCATCGTTCATTCAGTAACGCATTGAACAGAGTATTTACTCCACTCAGCCAGGTTATTTTGTAGTTCTCGAGAGCCCTCTTTAGATTTGATGGAGGCCTCGGAGAGGGTATGAGAATGTTTCTAGCCCCAACATGGTAGAAACTCAACAGGTTCACGGTGAAAGCAAAGACGTGGTACAGAGGCAACGCAGTGAGGACCACTTCAGTGCCCTTGCGAATGTGCTTGCCGTTCATCTGAATCATCTGAATCGTATTGGCAACCAAGTTTCCATGCGTTAGCTTGGCGCCCTTTGAAACGCCGGTTGTGCCCCCGGTGTACTGCAAGGCTGCAACTGATCCGCTATCGATGCCCTGTAAGTAATCGGCTCCTGTTAACTTAGATTTGCCAGCTGAGATAGCGTCCGCGAAAAGAGTGTGCGGAACCTCGACCTTCGGGAGCGTCCTAGACCAATAGCGCTGCACCCCACGGATCACAGTCCTCACCACGGGAGGGAAATACTCCGAAATTTTCACTGTTACAACAGTCTCTAGGTTTGTCTTGCCGATCACTTCTGGAAGTCGGTCAGCAAACATGTCGATCACGACAAGCACCTTGGCACCAGAATCTCTGAATTGGTGAATCATCTCCGGTGGCGTGTATAGAGGGTTTGTATTTACAATTACGCAGCCTGCTTTCAGGATGCCAAATGCCACAATCGGATAACTCAAACAGTTTGGCATTTGAACTGCAACTCGATCACCGGCTTCTAGGCCAAGCTCCTCGCGAAGGTACGCTGCAAACTCGTCGCTTCGCTGGTCAACCTGCTTATAAGTGAGAGAACCGTTCATACCGTTGGGCATGCACTGCGTGAAAGCGGTGGCGTCCGAGTATTTCTTGCTAGCTTCTGCAAGAAGTTCAGGCAAGTTGCGGAAGTTGTGCTCCTCCAGAGTGTGAGGAACGTCCTCTGGGTAGTGTGCGAGCCATGGATGCTGAGTCATAAGAACCCCTTCAATGCTTTGCCCAGAACTGAAGATTCCGACTCTGGAACTTTGCCCTAATACTAATTCGATTCCTGAGTAAAAATGCACATTGTAAATAAGAGATGCAGTAGCGAAATTGTACCCAACAGCAACACTCGTCCAGGCTGGCGTGCTAATCGCCCTTTTTGCGCCTAAGTCTTCTTGCAGCCTCGGTGACGTCTGCCCTGAATTCGGATAGCTGCTCCCGAACCTCACCACGCACTTCAAGAAGCCGTTCTCTGGCCTCCTCCGCCGCCCCGCTGAACCGACCTCTCGCGGACTCCGATGCTTCTTCCGCCCTCCTTCGGAGGTTTAGAGCATCGGCGCGAAAGTCCTCAACCCTGCGCCTCAGGGAGGCGGACAGCTTTCCGATTGGGAGCATGTACGAAGGTTCGTTGTCGAGCGTGGTCGGGGCCTTGTCGCCGACTCCCCGATAGAGGTCTTCAAAAATTGTGATGGTTCTTGCAATATCGTGTGCCTGAATCAAGTGCAGGGAGTTCTCGCTGAGCCTTGCCAGCTCCTTTGAGTCAGCGGATAGCACCCAATCAAGTCGATCTCTTAGAGCATCGGAGTCGTCTGGCGGAAATAGATACCCATTGTCACCATCATGAACAAGATGTGGCAAGGCCATCGCATCAGCTGCGATCACCGGTCGTCCAGAGGCCATTGCCTCCATTGTCGCAATCGACTGAAGCTCTGCGATCGATGGCATTACAAATACCGTGCAGTCCTCGTATGTCTTCTGGAGTTCGTCATCTCGGATGTGTCCGAGAAAATGCACTCGATCGGAGATTCCTAGACTCTCAGCTTGCTGAAATAACCGGTCCCTCTCACCGCCATCGCCAACAAGTCTTAGCTGTAAGTCAGGGTGGTTTTGGAGCTTACTCATGGCTTCCAAGAGAACGTTAATACGCTTTTCGTCATCAAGCCGACCCAGGAATAGCGCAACTGGCTCGGTATTTTGAGTTGGCGTGGCATTTGCAAATTTGGATGCGTCAATGCCACAGCTGATGGCCAGAACTCCCTGCAGTCCTGCCGCTTTTTCCAGAAGATCCGCAGCTCTCCTAGTTGGCGTTGTGAGGGCATCCATCTTCTTTAGAATTCGACCTGCATCCGCCCAAAGAACTTTCATAGCTGTGGGATGAAGGAACTTTGGCAGGAGCGAATAACGCATCAAGTTTTCGGGCATCACGTGATTGGTGGCAATCTTTCGCAACTTGACCCCGCGGGCGGCAGACAGTGCAAATCGACCCACCAGCAGATGTGATTGGATGTGAAGAGCTTCCGGCTGCACCTCCAGTAGCACTTTCCGTATCGCAGACCTCATCCCAAATGGAGTTGGCCATCTAAGAGTCTTATGGTTGCGCAGGCGGTGGCTCTTTAGTCGGTGCACCATCATGTTGGCACCGTCATGGTTCTCGAGCCGGGATCCAAACGACTTTTCATTGCTCGGCGCAATTACATGGACTTCGTTGCCATTGCGAACTAGACCACCGGCCAACCGTTCCGCGAACCTCGCAGCCCCATTTATGTCGGGCGCAAAGGTGTCGCAAGCAATGACCACCCTAATCGGCTGCTTCACTCGTGCCCTTATCTGTCAACTGCGGATGGTACCGGTTCAATGTGATTACACCGGACGCGGCTGTGATGCCAGCAATCACGAAACCAGCAATCTGTAGAACGCTGGCTTCTTGAGCTTCTCCAAGGATAACAATCGCAATCCCAACCGCAACGGCAGGGTCAATCACCGTAAGCCCAGCTATAACCAAATCCGGTGGACCTGAAGCGTAAGCATTTTGAACGAACCAGCCACCAAGAAATGTCGCGCCAAGCAACGAGGCTAAAGCCAGAAGCGTCAAGAGATCGTAGTCCTGCTGCATAACCCTTTGGATTACAACCTTGGCCAAAGAAGCTACGAACCCGTAAAGAACTCCAGCGCCGAAGATGTATTGCAACGCCGAGACCTTCCCCTTTGACCTCCAAAATAGAACGCCAAACATTACAAGCAGTAAAAATAGGATTCCGACGACCTGTAGCAACTTTTCGTTGCTCAGTTCAACAGCAATTGCACTCGAGGCGGCAACGGCCACAAAACCACCAACCCCTAAGGTGGTGAGGGCTATTGCCAGAAATGTCCTGAAATTCAGCTTCAGACGATAAATCCGCGCATTCAACAAGGAGGTCATGATCAGAGCTATCGCTCCAATTGGCTGAACCACAATCAAAGGAGCGAGAGCAAGCGCACCGAGCTGGAAAGCAACCGCGAGAACTAAGAAGCTTGTCCCGGTTAGCCAACGAGGCCTAAGAAGTAAATCAAAAATCTGTCTAATGCTGAGTGCTCCGAGTCGAGCATGATTCGGGGCATGGTGCTTGGTCACTGCGTCGTTTTGAAATTGGGCACCCAAGGACAAAAAGACTGCACCAATCACAGCCAAGAGAATTGCTAGACCTCTGACAATTTCTGGCGAAAAAACCACGTTTCTCCTGTCGACGGTCAAGCCCTAAAAGCCTAGACCAAATAGCCCCTGTGTTTCGATAGATTGGTCGGATGCCAATTCGCAGAATATTGATAACCGGAGATCCAATTCTTCACGCTCGCGCAAGTGAGATCGTGGAAATCGACGAGTCAGTCAAAGAGTTGGTGGCAGATATGTATGAAACCATGGATGCAGCCCCCGGGGTCGGCCTTGCAGCACCGCAGATTGGTAAAAGTCTGAGAATATTTGTCTTTTCCTGGAGTGATGAAAATGCAACATATCGAGGTGTGGCTATCAACCCAACCCTGGTCCTTTCAGAGCTCAAGATGGAAGAGGCCGATGAAGAACTAGATTCAGAAGGCTGTCTATCAATTCCGGGTGAGCGCTTCCCACTAAACAGATACGAGCAGGCGATTCTGACTGCTCTTGACCTGGATGGTAATACCTTTCAAATAGAGGCGACCGGATGGCTCGCCAGAATCTTTCAGCATGAGTATGACCACCTAAATGGGATTCTCTATGCCGATCGTCTGGAAAAGCCGTATGCGAAGCAGGCTAAAAAAGCAATCAAGCAAATGGGTTGGGGCACAACGGGTGAATCTTGGATGCCCGGCGAAGACGATCTAGAAGCCTAGAAGCCTCGCTCCCCCCGCAACAACAGCACCTGCCAAGACTACAAAGATGTAAGGGACGCGGAGTGCCAGCAGTAAAGCCGCAACCCCAAGCGACAAGACCCTCGCGTCCAACGTCAACGCGCTCTGGATAGAAAACCCTTGCAAGACCACCAATGCTGCCAACAATGTGACAGTCACTCGATCGGCCAGGACTCGACCCCTTGACCCGAAAAGCCGTTCAGGGATCAGATAACCAATTATTTTCCAACTGAACACCGCGAGTGAGCCGAGGACAACCGTCAAAATCACTTTTTGCCCCCAATCGGCAACAGGGCAACGGCCGCTGCAAGCAAGACAGGAACACCCGCCGGAGTAAAAGGAATTGAAACAGCAGCAACGATTGCGCCCGAAGCCGCAAGTATCAAATTGTTTTTCAGCCTCGGCCACAAAAGCCCCAGAAAAGCTGCCGCAGCAGCGCCGTCTAGACCCCATGTTTCGACAGAACCCAGTAGGTTTCCAGCAATTGCGCCCAAGAAAGTTGCGGTGTTCCAAAATAGATAGACAGCCACGCCGGTAAGCCAAAAACCGAGCTTTTGGTTGCGCGGGCTGTCCTCTGCCGCGGATACCGCATTTGACTCGTCTATTGTTAGCTGCGCTGCTATCAGCTTCCATAGACCATTTGGACCAATAATGGGGCTGAGACGTAGTGCGTAAAAGGAGTTTCTGACTCCAAGGAGCCAAGCGGAAGAGATTGCGGTGATGGGAGCTCCTCCAGCAGCAATCACGCCAACGAAGGCAAACTGACTTGCCCCTGAAAACATAAGGAGACTCAGTAGCATTACCGCCGGCACGCTCAGGCCAGCCGCAGTGCCAATGGCTCCAAATGAAATGCCATAGAGGCCGGTGGCGATGCCTACTGATATTGAGGTGGAGACAACTTGTTTACTCATAGGCTCCCAAGATGTAATGGCTCCTCGACTTGGACTCGAACCAAGAACCTATCGGTTAACAGCCGATTGCTCTGCCAATTGAGCTATCGAGGAATGCACCCCAAAGGACGCGAGATAAACATTAGCAGATTGAAAAGCTATTTCATCAAATCTCGTCGTTCCGCTTCCAGCTTTACAAGCTCGCGCTGAACCTGCGCCAGCTGGTCAGGATAGACAGCTCCATCTATTCTTCGAAGAGCAGCCATCAAATCCAACTTCTCTCGGCCCAAAGTATTCAGAATCGCACTGCTCACAATTCCCGATGCATACTTAGCAAATGCCGCCTCGTTTGATACCGGCAGTTCCGCCATCGCCAGTGCACGTACAACATCAACATCCTCTGGACTTACAGCGTTGGCGAGAAGGTTACCAAAACTCTTATCTGTTGAATCTGCCGCCAGCGACAGGACAGCCTCCAAAATTCTCTGATTCTGTGGTTCGGACAGCCCAGAAGCGACCATCCTTCGGAGCTGTTCAACCGTGAAAGACGTAGGCGACTGCACGAGTACCTCAAGAATTTGCTTCTCAAGTCTGCTCTGGGGCGTTGCAGGTGCTTTTGGCACCTCGCCTGTCTGACGCAGTGGTTCAACGCGTTGTCTAACGGCATTGGAAGTACCAGTCCTGACCATCTGCTCAATTTCGATTGAATCAAGCGAAACCCAATCTGCCAGGGCCTTGGTGTATCCAGCACGAAGAGCGGAGTCTTTTATCTCCGCGACAACCGGAGCAGCCGCTCTAGCTGCTGCAACCCTGGAATCTAAGTCCTGCAATGAAAACTGACCAATGCGGTGGCGAATCACGAATTCGAACAGCGGCTTCTTCTGCTCAAGCATCTTGGGAATCGCTTCGCCACCGTGTTTTTGTCGCAAATCGGCCGGGTCGAGGCCGTCAGGGCCACTTGCCACAAAAGTCAAAGCATTAAATTTAGAGCTATCACCGTAGACACGAAGGGCAGCCTTCTCCCCCGCCGCATCAGGATCAAAGGTAAAGATAACCTCAGCAGGTTCACTCGACTGCCCGAGCATCCTGTTAATTATGCGGATGTGATCCTCACCAAAAGCAGTTCCACAGGTAGCCACTGCTGTCTCCACCCCAGCTAAATGGCATGCCATGACATCCGTGTAGCCCTCAACGACAACAATCTGTCTAGTTTTCACTATCGACTTTCTCGCTAAATCTAGGCCGTAGAGCACGGAAGATTTGTGATAGACAGGCGTCTCAGGAGTGTTTAGGTACTTTGGTCCTTGGTCGTCTTCGTAAAGTTTTCTGGCACCAAAACCCAGCACCTGTGAGTTGGCATCGCGGATTGGCCATAAAATTCGGCCACGGAATCGGTCGTAGCCACCTTTGTCGCTCTCCATTGCAAGACCAGCGGCAACCATTTCTTGCAATTGATAACCCGCTCCAGTTGCTGCTGCAATTAGGTTTTGCCAACCTTTAGGTGCATATCCAATACCGAAGCTCTCGAAACTCGATTCCTCGAATCCTCGATGAACAAGAAAATCTCTTGCAAATAAACCCTCTTGAGAATTGAGTTGACTCTGGAAATACTCAGCAGCGAATTTATTCAAGGCCAGGAGTCTCGATCGGGTTGACCCCTCTTCGCTTCCTTCTTCGAGTTTCAGCTGGTAGCCAACTTTGTCTGCGACTTTTTGTACAGATTCAGAGAAGCTAACCGACTCGATTTCCTGAATAAACTTGTAGACATCGCCGCCGACGCCGCAGCCAAAACAGTGGTAAAAAGCAGGGTTGGAACGAACATTGAAGCTTGGCGATTTTTCATCGTGAAAAGGACACAGCCCCTTGAAAGAGCCAGAGCTCGCCGGCTTCAGTGAGACGTAGGAGCCGACAATTTCTACAATATCCGCGCGCTCTTTGAGCTCCTCAATATCCCCTTGCGAAACTCTTCCAGCCATTGTCAAATCCTACGCTTTGGTCGTCTTGTGCAGCGCAATCGCTGCAGGATCAGTCAGTGACGCTACAAAATCAACAATCGCGCGCTTTTTGGCTTGATCGTTGTTGGCCAATTGCCATGCCTCACTAGCTTGAGGATCAAGCCCGTCGCCGTTTTTTGCAAGAAACGCATCTGCTAGCTCTATCAAAAGAGACCTTTGGTCCTCGTAGAAGGGCTGCCTGGAATTGTGCGTCATGACTGAAGACGCAACTATGCCTTTGAGAACAGCAATTTCACTTCGAACCTTGCTCGGCACAATGACACCCGCTCGATACCTCGTAAGAGAGTTTTTCGAGGCATTTTGCAAAATCGCTTGAGTAGTCCTAGACACAAACGAACCAATAATGTCACTAGCCAAATTCTTTAGTTGAGCAAGATGGCGCGTGCTTCCATCAAATTCATGCAGCCAGTACTTTGAGGCCCTCAGAGACGAAAGAGCTTCCTCGAGCTGGACTCTTGCAAGCATTCCACCCGACCACTTGCTGATGTCGTCGATCAAGACCTCATCCGAGATTGAGTCTGAGATCACAGAAGGAATTACGAAACCTTCGACAATTGAATCCTCAAAGTCATGAACTGAATACGCGACGTCATCGGCAAAGTCCATGATTTGCGCTTCGACACACTTCGCCCCGTCAGGCGCTCCGTGTCGCATCCAACCGAACACTTCAAGATCGTCTTCGTAAACTCCAAACTTCGTGGTGTTTCCGAACTCGGCGGCTCGAGATAATTGCCAAGGGTACTTGGTTGACGCATCAAGGGAAGCCCTTGTCAAATTCAACCCCCTCGGAATGCCACTCTGGTCATAAATTTTTGGCTCAATCCTTGTGAGAATTCTAAAAGTTTGGGCGTTGCCTTCAAAGCCACCTATGTCTGCTGCCCAAAAATTTAGAGCTGCTTCACCGTTATGCCCAAAAGGTGGGTGGCCAAGGTCGTGGGCCAGACAACCCATGTCAACAAGGTCAGGGTTCACGCCTAATGAGTTAGCTAACTCCCGACCAACCTGTGCCACTTCGAGCGAGTGAGTAAGGCGGGTTCTGGCAAAATCGCCCGATGAGGGGGAAAGCACCTGAGTCTTGGCACTTAGTTTTCTAAATGCAGCAGAATGCAAAACTCTCGCGCGATCTCGCGCAAACTCCCCGCGGCCTTTCATTTCCGATGTCGGCTGCTCAACGAACCTTTCGTAATCGGCAGACTTATAGCCGGGCTCCAAACTCGCGCTCATTTGCTACCCTCCTGACACTGACAGTTCAGCAAACTCGAGCTGAGCACGGTGGCTACTTGTGAGCTCTCGGGAATCAAGCCATCCTTCTGGCACGGTGCATCGCTTGAGCGACCCTAGGCGGCCACGCGGACCTTCAGCCTCTTCACCGGGATACGGGGCGTCCTGAGGCAAGGTAGCGAGTAAGTCGGCCGCCTGCTGTAACGATTCGACTCTGGACAAGTTAGCTCGAAACTCGCCACCAACCGGATAGCCCTTGAAATACCAGGCCACGTGTTTTCTAATGTCCCTGCAAGCCCGGCCCTGATCATTAAAGAACTCGGTCAAGAGCTCTGCATGGCGGTAAAAGGCTGTTGCGACCTCGCCCAACGTAGGCATAACTTCCTGGAAAGTCTCGGCTTTCCTGCCGCTTAGGTAGTCAGCAATAGCCAGCTCTAGATCCTGGAATAGCCACGGGCGCCCCAGGCAGCCCCTGCCCACAACAATGCCGTCCACCCCCGTCTTTTCCATCATGGCAACCGCATCTGCGGCAGACCAGATGTCACCGTTTCCCAGCACCTGCACATCGGGCAAAGACTCCCGAAGTTCGGCGATTGAATCCCAGTCCGCTTTCCCGGAATAGAAATCCTCTGCGGTTCGACCGTGAAGTGCCACTGCGCTAACGCCGGCGTCCCTTGCGGCCTTGCCAGCATCAAGAAAAGTTAGGTGATCCTGATCGATGCCCTTGCGCATTTTCACAGTTACTGGGAGGTCTCCGGCCGCTTTAACAGCGGCTTTAACTATCGACTCAAAAAGCTCCGCTTTCCATGGGAGCGCGGCACCGCCACCCTTGCGCGTGACCTTGGCCACTGGACAGCCAAAATTCAAGTCGATGTGATCGGCACGGTCCTCCTGGACCAGCATCTCCACGGCCTTACCTATGGTTGCAGGGTCTACGCCGTACAGCTGAACGGAGCGAAACTCTTCGGATTCATGGTGGCCAATAAGCCTCATTGACTCTTCGGTTCGTTCGATTAGCGCTCTAGAAGTAACCATCTCAGAAACAAACAGCCCGTTTCCATATTCCCGACATAGCCTTCGGTAAGCGGTGTTGGTAATACCAGCCATAGGCGCCAGGACAACTGGTACCTCAAATGTCTTGCTACCGTACCGAAGTGCCAATGAACTAGTTGAGCCTTTCGAATAGATAAGAAGAAACCTTGTCTAGAGCTACTCGCTCCTGAGCCATAGTGTCGCGCTCTCTGATCGTTACTGCCCTATCTTCCGGGCTCTCAAAGTCGACAGTGATGCAGAACGGGGTTCCGATTTCATCCTGTCTGCGATATCTTCTGCCAATAGCACCGGCATCATCAAAGTCGATGTTCCAATTCTTCCTGAGCTCGGAAGCCAGATCTCTAGCAATTGGATTCAGAGCTTCGTTTCGACTTAGTGGTAGAACCGCAGCCTTGACTGGTGACAGTCGATAGTCGAGCCTCAACACGGTTCTGACATCCACTCCGCCCTTTGAGTTCGGAGCCTCGTCCTCCGAATAGGCGTCTACCAGGAAGGCCATAAGTGACCTAGTAAGGCCAGCTGCTGGTTCAATCACATATGGAGTCCAACGCTTTTCCTCAGTCGGGTCGAAGTAACTGAGGTCTACGCCTGAAGCGGCAGAGTGAGTTTTTAGGTCGAAGTCGGTACGGTTAGCAACACCTTCCAATTCACCAAACTCTCCGCCCTGGAAACCAAAGCGATACTCAATGTCAACGGTGCGCTTGGAATAGTGTGACAGCTTTTCTTGAGGGTGGTCATACAGCCTGAGGTTCTCTGGCCTTATACCAAGGTCCAAGTACCAGTTGTGACGCTGCTCAATCCAGTAGTCATGCCACTTCTCATCCTCACCGGGCTTAACAAAGAACTCCATCTCCATCTGCTCGAACTCACGAGTTCTAAAAATAAAGTTTCCCGGGGTTATTTCGTTTCTGAAGCTCTTGCCCATCTGGCCGATACCAAATGGAGGTTTCATCCTTGAGACGTTGAGCACGTTGTTGAAGTTCACGAAGATACCCTGTGCTGTTTCAGGACGCAGGTAGTGCATGCCCGAATCGTCGTCCACCGGACCTAATGAGGTCTTTAGCAGTCCGTTAAAGCTTTTTGGCTCGGTCCAGGTTTCCTTGCCGCCACAGTTAGGGCAAGCAATCTCAGTCATAGATTTCGCTGGCCTGTTTTTCTTTTCCTCAAAAGCCTCTTCAAGGTGATCTTGCCTGAATCGCTTATGGCAAGAGGTGCATTCAATCAGCGGGTCCACGAACGCTTCAACGTGACCGGAAGCCTCCCAAACCTTTTTCGGCAAGATGATTGAGCTATCTAGACCAACTACATCATCGCGACCCGAGACCATTGATTGCCACCACTGACGCTTAATGTTTTCTTTGAGCTCTACACCGAGCGGCCCGTAATCCCATGCGGATCTAGAGCCCCCATAAATCTCACCTGCTTGAAATACGAAACCCCTTCGCTTCGCGAGTGATATAACTTGGTCTAACTTCTGGGTTGCCATAATTCTCCGAGGATTTTGAAAGCTGAGATTCCTTGCGAGTTGCTAGTTTAGCGGCGCATCTTGAGCTGCGCCGAAGCGGCGCTGCCTTCTGTTGAACTCGGTAATTGCTTCCCACATGGATTCCCTTGTGAAATCCGGCCATAAAACGTCCATAAATATCATCTCTGCATAGCTCGATTGCCAGAGCATGAAATTTGATGTTCGCTGCTCACCGCTTGATCTTAGAAACATATCTACGTCAGGAAGTTCTGGCACATAGAGGTTTTTTTGGATCGACTTTTCGGTGACCGACTTATTTTTACCCTTGCCTTCCAAGGTCTTTTTCACCGCATCCACTATTTCTTGCCGTCCACCGTAATTCACAGCCATAGTGAGCACGAGACCGGTGTTTTTTTGGGTCAGTTTCTCAGCAGCCCTCAGCTCCGAAACAACGGAGGGCCATAGTTTCCGTGACGCTCCCGCCCAACGAATTTTGACATTCCAGTCCATGAGCAAATCTCGTTGTCGCCGCAGCACCTCTTTGTTATATCCCATCAAAAAACGAACTTCCTCTGGGGAGCGTTTCCAATTTTCCGTAGAAAACGCGTACGCAGTTAGGTTTTCGACACCGGCTTCTGATGCTCCAGCAACAGCTTCCAGTAGAGCGTGTTCGCCGGCACGGTGTCCTTCGGTTCGAGTAAGCCCGCGTTTATTCGCCCACCGTCCATTGCCATCCATGACCATAGCAATGTGCCTTGGTGCAGAGCTGAATTCAGGAACCGGACGTGAAGGGTCGCTCAGTAGAATCATGCCCGCTCCACATGCTCCAGTGATCTGAGTCCTCGTTCGAGTTGCCACTGCAGATAAGCCGAGACTACTCCGCTGACAGCTTTTCGAATCTTGACGGTCGTTTTTGCAACCTCTGGCCAGTCTCCGACCAAAAGGGACTCAATGTGAGCGATACCCTCCTCGCCAAGCCTCACAGAGCCTGGCAACATGCAAGAAGTGCAACTCACGGCACCGGTGTGAACAGAAAAAGCCACCGGGTCACCTGACCCACAACCCTGACACAGCTCCAAATTCGCTATCCATCCTGAGATGGCGAGTGCGCGCAGTAGATAAGAATCCAGTATCTGATCTGATGCATGCTCTTTCAACGAAAGCGCTCTTAGGGCCCCAACCACCAACATGAATTGCTGTGAAGAGGAATCCTCTCTGGTTATCCGCTCGGCAGTTTCCAGCACTGCACTAGCTGCTGTGTAGGTTGCATAATCAGCGATAATTACCGACCCGTAGTTAGATAGCTGCTCCACCTGAGAAACAGTGTCTAGCGTACGTCCTTGATAGAGCTGTACATCCACCACCGTGAAGGGTTCAAGTCTTGCGCCTATGCGGCTAGATGTTTTTCGAACGCCCTTTGCCACTGCCCTAACCTGTCCGTTGTTCTTGGTCAGGAGCGTAACAATCCTGTCCACTTCACCGAGCTTATGCGTCCTAATAACGACGGCTTCATCTCGGTAATGTGGCATGGAACAAGTATGGCAACAAATAAAGAATTAGCTTGGAACTGCTGGCCTTAGCGCCCTATTGGTGGCACTGATCAGCGCCTTCAAAGAGGCTGTAGCGATGTCACCATCTATTCCAACTCCCCAGAGAGTTGATCCATCTACCTCGAGTTCAATGTAGGCCGCAGCCAGAGCATCGCCGCCGGCGCTCAAGGTGTGCTCCACGTAGTCGAGCAACCTAATCTTTGGCCCCATGTCTTGCAAAACGCTAATGAACGCCGAAATTGGACCGTTTCCTACAGCTTCAGATGTCACCTCGTTGCTGCCGTCTCTCAACACGACATCAATCTTGACTTCGCCGTCCATGTCGGATTCGGTTCGCATCTTCATGAGCTCAAAGCGGCCCCACTTTGGCTGCGGTGACTCCGCAGGCAGGTACTCATCTTGGAATATTTCCCAAATTCGTTCGGAGCTAACCTCGCCACCGGCACTATCTGTGTGACCCTGGATTACTCTTGAAAACTCGATTTGAAGCTTTCTAGGAAGGTCAAGACTGTGATCGGTCTTTAGAAGATAAGCCACGCCACCCTTACCAGACTGGGAATTGACTCGGATTACCGCTTCGTAGTTCCTGCCGACATCCTTTGGGTCAATTGGAAGGTATGGAACGGCCCAGGTGAATTCATCGACGCTCTTTCCAGCAGCCGCGGCATCCGTGGCAAGGTGATCGAAGCCCTTTTTGATTGCGTCCTGGTGAGAGCCTGAGAATGCGGTGTAGACAAGATCTCCGCCGTATGGACTTCTTTCAGGAACTGGCAGCTGATTGCAGTATTCCACGGTTCGCTTGATTCCATCAATGTCGCTGAAATCAATCATCGGGTCAATGCCCTGACTGAAGAGGTTTAACCCAAGTGTGATGAGGTCCACGTTTCCGGTTCGTTCGCCATTTCCAAAAAGGCAACCCTCGATGCGGTCTGCTCCAGCCATGTAACCAAGCTCTGCGGCTGCGACCGCAGTTCCACGGTCATTGTGAGGGTGGAGAGACAAAAGAATTGAATCCCGTGGCACTAGGTTTCTAGACATCCACTCAATCGAGTCTGCATAGACATTCGGGGTTGCCATTTCAACAGTGGCCGGCAAATTGATAATCAACTGCCTGTCAGGGGTTGGCTTGATAATCTCCGCTACCGCGTTGCAAACCTCAACAGCAAACTCCAGCTCAGTGCCGGTGTAGGACTCCGGCGAATACTCGTAGTAAACGTTGGTGTCAGGGATTGTTTTCTCAAGCTCTAGGCACTTCAGCGCGGCATCGGTGGCGATCTTCTTGATGCCATCCTTGTCTTGACCAAAGACAACTCTGCGCTGAAGGACTGAGGTGGAGTTATAAAAGTGAACGATTGCCTGTTTTGCTCCGGCTATCGACTCGTAGGTGCGTTCAATCAGATGGTCTCTTGACTGGGTCAAAACTTGAATAGTGACGTCATCTGGGATCAACTTCTGATCGATGAGCAGGCGGACAAAGTCAAAGTCCAGCTGGGATGCCGATGGGAAGCCTACTTCGATTTCTTTGTACCCCATGGAGACCAGCAACTTGAACATCTCCAGCTTTCGCTCGGAGTTCATTGGGTCAATTAGCGCCTGGTTGCCATCTCTTAGGTCTACCGCGCACCATCTGGGGGCCTGTGTGATTTTCTTACTGGGCCAAGTTCGGTCCGGTACTTCAACTACGATCTGCTCTGAAAACGATTGATACCTGCCGAACGGCATTTTTGACGCATTTTGATTGTTTTTCATTTCTCTCCGCCTAATAAAAAAAGTGGCCGCAATTTGGCTCCGCGACGAGATTGGACCTTGACTAGGCCTCGTCGCGGCCGATAAGCAGCAGAGAAACACGCATCCCGTAAGGATAACACTTCAAAACCAATCGCGCTAGAACCCCAATTTGCCCAGCTGCTTCGGGTTGCGCTGCCAGTTTTGCGCAATCCGCACCTGCAATGCCAGATGAACAGGCTCGCCCATAAGCTCTTGAATCTCCCTGCGGGCCCTCTGCCCAATCGTCTTTAGCATTGAACCCCCTTTGCCAATAATGATGCCCTTTTGGGAGTCCCTCTCGATCCACACAGAAACGTGAATCTTAGGTTTGGGATCTTCGTAAACAATCTCATCGAGAGTCACTGCTAACGAGTGAGGAAGTTCGTCGTTGACCAGCTCCAGTGCAGCCTCACGAACTAGCTCGCATATTTGATCCTCTAGCGATTCCTCACTGACAGTGTCCGCCTCATAAAGCAGAGGACCAACTGGCAAGTACCCGAGTAGCAGTTGCTCTAAAAGCTCTAGTTGGTCTGCTGTGACTGCAGACACTGGAACTATCTCTTCCCAGTTTGCCAGCGCTGAGACGTCCATCAAGTGCTCTGCAAGTTTTGACTTAGATACTGTTTCGCACTTGGTGACTACCGCCAGCTTCTTGGCTTTCGTGTATTTCTGGATGTCAGCAACGATCTTCTTATCGCCGGGGCCGATAGGTTCGTTTGCAGGAGTGCAAAAAACTATCACGTCAACTTCGCTAAGAGTGGAACTGACCAGGTCGTTCAGCCTTTGCCCCAATAAGGTCCTGGGGCGGTGCAGCCCAGGGGTATCAACCATGATCAACTGACCTTTTTCCATGGTCTTTATTGCTCGGATCGCACGCCGCGTAGTCTGTGGCTTGGAGCTGGTGATTGCTACTTTTTGACCAGCAATGGCATTGGCCAGTGTGGACTTGCCGACATTTGGACGTCCGACAAAACTCACGAAGCCAGATCTAAATTCACTCAACCGTTTCAAGCTTTCTAACTAGCACGCTAAGTAGCTGTCCTTTTTTTGCGATCACTCGCTCTGCCTTTAGCCATACGCCTTCAACTTCAACCTCTTCGCCTCCGACGGGCAATTCTCCTATGGCTTTCACCAGCAGGCCACCGACGGTGTCGACATCATCATCAGACAGTTCGATTTCAAGTAATTCTGCAACCTCGTCAAGAGTCGTTCGTGGGTGCATGCGATAGAGGCCATCTGGCAGGCTTTCGATAGCAGCATCATCCTGGTCATATTCATCGCCAATTTCACCGACTAGCTCTTCAATGAGGTCTTCGACCGTGACAATTCCTGCGACACCGCCGTATTCATCTACGACAACAGCTATTTGCAGGCTTGCCTGCTGCATTTCTTGAAGCAATTCGGCCACAGACTTTGACTCCGGAGTGAAAAGGGCTCTTCTAGCCGCCTCAACTGCCTTTTTGCTGCCGAGTAGTGATGGGGCTTTATGCACAACCCTCGCTACGTCTTTCAGGTAAAGAACTCCGAGCACATCATCTACGTCTTCGCCAACCACCGGCAATCTGGAGTAGCCCGTTGCAATAAATGTGCTGAGTGCGTCCTGCAGCAGCGAGTCAGCGTCGACAACTTCCATGTCCACACGTGGAACCATGACTTCCCTCACCACTGTCTCCGAAAACTCTTCCACCGAATCAAGAAGCTCCTGCTCGTACGCTTCGGCTACTTCCGGCAGCACTAGCCGGACTGGGGCGACTAAATTTGCCCACCAAGATACAAACTTTTCTGCCTGGCTACTCACCCGTTCAGCAAATTTAGTAGCGCCCAGCCTACGTCCGGCAACCTGTTGAATTGTCCAAATCGATAGAAGAGCAAGTGCCAACCAAGCGCCCTGGTCCATAGCGCCCGGTGCGTAAACCAACCAAAGAGATGCCAGTCCAACCAACAAAAGGGCCCTAGCGATTGACAGCGCACCAGCTCTGGCATCCTCCGCTAGTTCGAGGCGACTCTGAACAGAGGCCAGCCCAATCAGTGCAGCCGAAACCAACAGTCCAGATAACAGGAAAATCATTGCTTTTCGCTTTCATAGAAATCTGCTAGCAGTTTTCGTTGCAGCGAAAACATTTCTAATTCCTCGTCTTTCTCGGCGTGATCAAACCCAACCAAGTGCAGCATTCCGTGGGTAACCAGCATCAGAATCTCCTTGATTGCTTCATGATCAGCGGCGATTGCTTGCTTGATTGCAACTTGCGGGCAGACCACTATGTCTCCGAGAATGCCCTCAATAGGGCTGGATGCATCTGAACCAGGTCTGAGTTCATCCATTGGAAAACTGAGCACGTCAGTTGGGCCAGGCTCATCCATCCATTTAACATGCAGGTCGGTCATGGGAGCTTCGTCGACGAAGGTGATGCCAAGTTCAACTAATTCATGCAGCTTCAATTCTGCTCTGACAAATCTGGCAAGTTTGAGCACCCTGTTTGTATCCACATCTTCGACAGATTCATTGGAGATTTCGATACTCACTTGGTTTCTGCCTTTTCATAGGCATCAACAATTCGAGTTACCAACTCGTGTCGCACTACATCACGACTGGAAAGAGTCGCCACATGAAGTCCTTCAACACCTTCCAGCACTTCCCGAGCAATACCCAGTCCCGACTTACCACCCTGTAGGTCAACCTGGGTGACATCGCCAGTGACAACCATTTTGGAATTGAACCCGAGGCGGGTGAGGAACATTTTCATTTGTTCCCCAGTGGTGTTCTGGGCCTCATCAAGAATTATGAAGCTGTCATTCAACGTGCGACCCCGCATGTAGGCAAGCGGGGCGACCTCTATAACTCCAGCCTCCATCATTCTGGCAGTAACGTCAGGCTCGAGCATCTCTTGAAGGGAATCGAAAAGCGGTCTGAGATAAGGGTCGATTTTCTCACTGAGGGTGCCAGGTAGGAATCCGAGGCGCTCTCCTGCTTCAACGGCCGGTCTAGTAAGAATTATCCGACTTACCTCCTTGCGATAGAGCGCTGACACTGCTTTGGCGACAGCCAAATATGTCTTACCCGTGCCCGCAGGGCCGATCCCAAAGGTGATTGTGTTCTCGTCAATAGCATCGAGATACTGCTTCTGACCTGCTGTCTTGGCTCGCACTATCTTGGCTGGCGTGGTGATGCTTGTTGCCGCCAGGATCTTCGAAGCTGGCTCCGCAATTTCCGATGTCACAATTTTTATTGTCTCAGAAACAGACTGCGCGTCGGGTGAGAGGCCCTGTTTTATCATCTCCACCAGCTGGTCAAGAACGGATTTGGCTATGTCAATCTGCACTTGCTCGCCGCTCAGAGTGAAGCTATTGCCTCGATTTTGAATTTCAAGTCCGGGCAGGGCAGCCTCAAGCTTTCTTATGTTCCTGTCCTCTTGGCCCAGAAGGTCTAGAGGAGCAATCGCTGTGATATCGAAAGAAGTTTTAGCCACTACTGGGTCTGCTGACTTAGAACATGTGCATGAGTGTGAAAAACGGTTTGACCCTCTCGAGAACCAGCATTGAACTGAAGCTTAAACTCGCCATCTGTGTATTCAGAGGCCACAGAACGAATCAGATCAAAAAGCCCTTCAAGCTCCGCCGGAGTAGTTAGCTCTGCAATGTTTGCTGAGTGCTTCTTTGGAACCACCAATACATGCACTGGGGCTTGAGGGTAAAGATCCTTGAATGCCACGGCATGTTCATTTTCCGCTATGAATTCCGTGGTGATCTCAGCGCCGATAATTTTGCAAAAAATACAATCCAAGTTGGCCTCCGGGTCCAATGCTATCTCCTGTTCCATAAGCCTGATAGAGCTTGGATAGCTGCGATGGCAGCTGGACCCGCTGAGGACGTTCTGAGAACAGACCCGCCAAGCCTCACCCTCTGGAAGCCCTTTGACTCGAGCACAGCTAGCTCGCCCTCGTCGAACCCACCTTCAGGCCCCACTACAAGCGTTAACTCTGCCTGTAACTCGATTTCGGAAAGCGAATTTTCTGCCCTTGGATCCAGCACTAGCTTTTGCCCAACGCCGACAAGGTCCTTCGTGACCACCAAAGGTTGAACATTGGGAAGAAATGCCTGCTGTGATTGCTTCATGGCAGCAATGGCAATTTGATTCCATCGTTCGCCGTTCCTCGTTGCCTTGGCCCCCCATTCCACGATCGACCTTTTTGCCTGGAGCGGTGTGATGCTGCTGAGCCCAAGCTCACAAGCAGTTTGAACGGCAGCTTCATCTCTTCCTGACTTTGCAAGCGCCTGGACGAGGTGAATCTCAACTGCTGGCTTTCGAGCAGTTTGCTCTTCCAACAGGCGAATTGCGCCGGACGAAACATCCAAGACTTCTACTACTTGAAACACACCCAAGCCGTTAGTGATGACGATTTGGTCTCCATTTCGAATTCTTAGCGCCTTGAAGTGCGCAAGTTCATTGGGGGATATTTTCGAAGACTTTTCGGTCAACGCCGGGTCATAAAACCAGTGCACTAAAAGCGACCTCTGCTGCGTCTACTGCCAAGGCGAGGCTTGTCTTCTTTGTGCAGTTCACGGAGCTTCTTAAAGATATCCTTCTGCTTGCCATCGAGCCTTGAGGGTGTGAGGACCTTGATTTGCAACAACAAATCTCCCCTACCTCGCCCCCTCAGCTTGTTGGCGCCAAGTCCTTTTAGAGTGATGACGTCTCCGTGCTGTGCACCAGCTTTTACCGATACTTCAGAAGCGCCATCTAGAGTGTCAACATCGACATCGAATCCAAGAGCCGCATCTGCAATCGGCACCTCGAGAATGGCAATCAGGTTGTCACCATCACGGCCGAAGATCGGATCTGGTCGCACAGAAACTTCCAAGTAGATGTCTCCGCTTGGTCCCCCTCCGAAGCCGACCTCACCCTGGCCGGGCAAGTGCAGCCGAAGTCCATCGGACACACCCGCTGGAATGTCGAGATCAAGATCTCTTGAAGCACGAACCCTGCCCTGCCCGCGACAGCTGAGACAAGGCTCGGGAATAACTTCTCCGGTGCCTCGGCAGGTACCGCATGGAGCGGTGGTGACCATAGCCCCCATGAATGACTGAACCTGCCGCTGGATCTGCCCCGAACCGCGGCAGATGTCGCAAGTCTGTGGGCTGGTGCCTGGACGACAGCAGCTACCTTTACAGTCTTCGCATAAAACAGCAGTGTCAATCGTCAAGGTCTTATTGACTCCAAATACTGCTTCCTTCAGATCTAAGTCCACGCGTAGTAGCGCGTCTTGACCACGCTGAGAACGAGACTGAGGCCCCCGCTGGCCGCCGCCGCCAAAGAAACTGTCGAAAATATCCCCGAGACCCACACCCTCTTGGCCACCTCGGTCATAATTCGCACGTGCCTTGGCATCACCTAAAATCTCATAGGCATGCGTGACCAATTTGAAGCGCTCTTGGGCTTCTTCCGCTGGATTGATATCTGGGTGCAACTCTCTGGCAAGCTTGCGGTAAGCCTTCTTGATCTGATCTTGGCTGGCATCTCGATCAACACCCAGCACCTGATAATGATCGCTCAAGAATTTTCCTCCAGTAGGTTACTTAGATATTTCGCTACCGCTCTAACGGAAGCAATGTTGCCCGAATAGTTCATTCTTGTCGGACCTAAAACACCTATTTTAGCAGCTTCAACCCCGGTTGCTTCATAGCCGGTAGCCATGAGCGCGGCGTGACTTACCCCGGCAACTCCCAACTCCGAACCAATCTTCAAATGAACACCGTACTGATCTGCCTGCATTTCCTGCATCAGACGCATCATCACAACCTGCTCTTCGATGGCCTCAAGTACGCTCCAGAGCTCACCTCCAAAGTCCTCGTCGTGCTTTGCAAGCTTGGAGGCCCCTGAAAGAACTAGTTTTTCGTGTCTATTCTCGTCAACCATTGACTCCAGAGTCGATACCACGTTTTGCACGAAGGCCCGCCGCTCTGGTGCAAAGTCCTGTTGGAGTCTGTCGAGAATTACCTTGACGTCTACCAAGCTAGCTCCAGAAAGAAGCGCATTTAGTCTGCCTCGAAGTTCCGGTAAAAGCTCAGCTTCGAATGAAGCTGGCAGCTCGATCTGCACCTGCTGCACCCTCCCCGTTTCGGTGATCATCATTACTAACACTCGAAAATCAGCCACTTGGATCAACTCAACGTGGCGAACACGAGATTTACCAAGAGTTGGGTACTGAACCAGGGCAAGATTATTGGTCAACTGAGACAGTGTTCTTGCTGTTCTCTCAACGATGTCGTCAAGGTCATGTGCTCCGTCAAGAAAGTTTTCAATTGCCCTTCTTTCCGATGGGGATAGCGGCTTTACTTCGCCAAGTTTGTCGACAAAAAGACGGTATCCCTTTTCAGTTGGGATTCTGCCAGACGATGTATGTGGAGCAGTTATTAGCTCCTCTTCCTCCAAAAGGGCCATGTCGTTTCTAATCGTCGCAGCGGAAACCCCGAGCGGGTGCCTATCAAGCAGCGATTTTGAGCCAACCGGCTGACTAGAGGAAATGTAGTCTTCCACGATCGCGCGAAGGACTTCTAAAGACCTACTTGGAATCACTGGCACTCACCTCGCTTGAGTGCCAAGTCTAAACAAAATTCCCCTAAATAGTGAGAAGATCCAAAACTGTGCGGTCTACAAAGAGCCTGCCCCTGGTTGTCACGGAAACGCGGTTTGCTTCTCGCTTCAGCATGTCTTGGCTGACAAAGTCATCGACTGCCTTTTCAGAAATCTGCAGGGAGTCCAGTAAAGAGGTAGGCACGCCCTCCTTGGTCCGAAGTTCTAGCATTAACATTTCTTCAAGCCTTGTTCTGGAATCGATGTGCTCGATTCCTGCAACCGGTGCTTTAGCAGCAACCGCCTGCTGATACGTCAGCGGGTGCTTTAGGTTCCAAAAGCGGTTGCCAGAGATGTGCGAATGCGCCCCTGGTCCGTAGCCCCACCAGTCAGCAGAACGCCAGTAGGCCTGGTTGTGTCGGGAAGGATCTCCCCAGTTAGAAACTTCATACCAATTCAGCCCTGCTTCACTGAGCATCGAATCGGCCAACCGATGTTTGTCCGCGTCTAAATCGTCGTCAGTTTCTGGTAGCTCGCCAGATTTTATCTGTCGAGCCAACTTGGTTCCCGCTTCAACTATTAGCGAGTAGGCAGAGACATGACCAGTTCCAAGTGAAATCGCTTGATCTAGAGTGTCCTTCCAGGATTCCATGGTCTCTTTTGGTGCTCCATAGATCAGATCCACGCTCGTTGCAAAGCCAAGATCTTTTGCGGCCGTTACCAGTGGGGCAACTAATTCTGGCCGGTGAAGCCTCTCAAGAGTTTTCAAAACGGAAGAATCGAAACTCTGCACCCCCATGCTCAGGCGGCTTATGCCGACCCGATGAAGTTCCTCGAGATAGCCGGGTGTAGTTGACTCCGGGTTTGCCTCAAGCGTGACTTCTGCACCTGATTCGAAATCGAAATTATCGCGGAGTGTATCCATAATGGTTGCTAGCTGGCGGGCCGAAAAAAGTGAGGGCGTTCCACCTCCAAAGAAAAGGGTGGAGATTGACCGCTTGGGATACCCAGATCTTGACAAAATCTTTGCACTTCGCTCGATTTCTAAAATTATGGCCTTATGAAAGTCTTCCTGTGAGACGCTCCCGATCTCTTTGGCTGTGTAGGTATTGAAGTCACAGTAGCCACAGCGAACCTCACAAAACGGAATATGCACATAGACGTGAAATGAAGTGTCCGTGCCAAACAGCGGCGGAATGAGGTCGCTTTCTGGCCAGGCTAACCCCAGCGGCAAAGCAGCCCCCACTACTTTTTCTTTTCCGACTTCGAGGACTCGTCAGATGAAAGTGCTGAAATGAAGGCCTCCTGAGGCACTTCAACGCGACCTACCATCTTCATGCGCTTTTTACCCTCTTTTTGCTTTTCAAGAAGCTTACGCTTTCGACTGATGTCACCGCCGTAACACTTTGCCAAAACGTCTTTGCGAATCGCGCGAATACTCTCTCTGGCTATGATTCTGGACCCGATAGCCGCCTGAATGGGCACTTCAAACTGCTGCCTCGGTATCAACTCACGAAGTTTCCCAGTGATCCTGGTGCCCTGGGCATAGGCTTTATCTCTGTGAACAATTGAACTAAAGGCGTCGACCTTTTCGCCTTGAAGCAATAGATCAACCTTCACCAAGTCACCGGGGAGATAACCGTCGTCATCGTAATCCAATGAGGCATAGCCCTGAGTCTTGCTCTTCAGCTGATCAAAAAAGTCAAAGACAATCTCAGCCAACGGCAGTTGGTAGCGCAATTGGACTCTGTCCTCGCCCAAGTACTGCATGTCAATCATGTTTCCACGCCTCGACTGACATAGCTCCATGATTGTGCCAACGTAATCCTTTGGGCTAAGGATTGTGGCTTTCACAATTGGCTCTTTGACCGACTTGATTTTGCCCTCCGGGAATTCCGATGGGTTGGTTACAGTGAATTCGGTGTTGTCTTCTCGGGTGACCTCATAAACCACCGATGGTGCGGTTGCAATGAGGGAAAGATTAAATTCACGCTCGAGTCGTTCGGTAACGATCTCAAGGTGGAGCAAACCTAGAAAACCGCACCGAAATCCAAAACCAAGTGCTGCTGAAGTTTCAGGTTCATAAACCAGGGAGGCATCTGATAATCGCAGTTTGTCAAGAGCCTCGCGAAGATTTGGGTAGTCGCTGCCATCAATTGGATAAATACCCGAATAGACCATTGGGTTCGGCTCCGAGTATCCCTTCAGCGCCTCTGAGGCCGGATTGCTCTTGGTTGTGACAGTGTCGCCGACCTTTGACTGCCTGACATCCTTCACTCCTGTGATGAGGTAGCCCACTTCACCTGCTGCTAGCCCCTTAGTGACTGTTGGTTCTGGGCTGATGACCCCAATTTCAAGCAGCTCATGAACAGCGCGAGTTGACATCATTTGAATCTGTTCACGCGGTGACAGCCGTCCATCCATCATCCGGACGTAGGTAACCACTCCCCTGTAGCTGTCATATACCGAGTCAAAAATCATTGCTCGAGCTGGAGCATCTGGATCCCCAGACGGTGCAGGCACCCGCTCAACAATTCTGTCAAGAAGTTCTGCGACGCCATCGCCGGTCTTTCCTGAGACTCTCAGGCAATCCGCCGGATCTCCTCCAATTAGGTTGGCCAACTCCTCGGCATACTTCTCAGGCTGTGCTGCTGGAAGATCAATCTTGTTTAGGACAGGAATTATTTCAAGGTCGTTTTCCATCGCCAAGTAAAGGTTCGCAAGGGTTTGAGCTTCAATTCCCTGCGCCGCATCAACTAAGAGCACAGCACCTTCACAAGCAGCTAGGGACCTAGAAACCTCATAGGTGAAGTCCACGTGACCCGGGGTATCAATCATGTTCAAGGCAAAAGTCTTGTTTTCCAATTCCCAAGGCAGCCGGACGGCTTGAGATTTGATAGTAATTCCGCGCTCACGCTCAATGTCCATGCGGTCAAGGTATTGGTCGCGCATCTGACGGTCATTTACAATTCCAGTCAGCTGCAGCATGCGGTCTGCAAGAGTTGACTTGCCATGGTCAATGTGAGCAATGATGCAAAAATTTCGCAATTGCTCTTGTTGAGTCATGGAAGGCTCGAGTGCAGTCCGTGCGCGTGGAGACAAGTAAACCTCTTTGGTGGGGTGAAATACTTCTTTATTGTCCCACGTTGCTTGCCCCTTGCGAGCCAAACTGGTAGAGTTTTGCCTTGTTCGCGAGGATTTCTTCGCAAAAAAGTTTTTCGCCAAAGAGAGTAGAACATGGCAAACATCAAGTCAAAGATCAAGAGAATCGGCACCAACCGCAAGTCAGAAGAGCGCAATAAGGCTGTTCGCACCGAGGTCAAGTCTGCAATCCGTGCAGTGCGTGATGCTAGCACGGCAGGAGACAAGACAGCAGCTTCTGCTGCTCTAGTTGGAGCAAACAAGACGATCGACAAGGCAGTTAGCAAGGGTGTTATACACAAGAACCAGGCTGCTAACCGAAAGTCAGCAATCGCCAAGAAAGTAAACGCTCTCTAATAGACGCTCTAATAAAAAATCCGGGACTTAGTTCCCGGATTTTTTATTTAATAAAGCTGCCTATTGAGACTTTGACATTTTGAGCAATAGTTTCTCGATTGAGTACTCGGGATCGCGACTAGCACCCTTGGTGGCAAAGTCGGTTTTGGCAGCCAGCTGGACAAGCTCAATTAACTCCGATTCACTCCAACCGCTCAGCTCTCTTCTGGCCTTGTCTATCTGCCATGGAGCCATACCAAGTGCTGCCGGAGATGCGTTTCTGTCATTAAATAGCCGCGCTAACTGCCTAATTTTCATGGCCAATGCAGCAGTAAGAGCCACCGGGTCGATGCCCGTGGCAGATCCGTGGCGAAAAAGTCGGATAGCTTCGGAGGCATTGCCAGCAAGTGCAGCGTCTGCAATCTTGAATGCGTTGGTCTCTTGACGTCCTTCAAAACTTGTTTCAACATCCGCCGCTGAGACTTTGGTCCTGCCTGACTTGGCCAGTTGGTCGCAGGCAGCCCCCAACTCACCCATGTCTGATCCGAAAGCGGCAACCAATGCCTTGACGGCTGGTTGCTCGATTGGAATGCCAAATGCCTTGAATTCGCGGTTCACAAAGTCAATTCGATCTGAATCTTTCTTAACTTCATCGCACGTGACATTCAAAGCTAATGAAGCGAGTTCCTTTTTCACCTTGCCGTTGTGGCCAACCAGGTTTGGGATCCTAACGATGACCGTGCAATTATCAGCGGGGTTTGACATTAGGCCCTGGAGGTCGTCTAGCAGCCCCTCGCTTGCACCTTGGATTACAACAAGCCGAGGTTCATTGAAAAGCGACGGGGCAGCCAAGCTAACCAGCAATCCGGGTGAGTACTCACCCTCGTAAACCTCGTTTATTTCTAGATTTTCGTGTTCAGAGCGCAATTGGTTCTTTATCTGGCGGATAGCCCTAGCCGCGAGGTAATTTTCAGGCCCAGAAACAATTACTAGGGGCCAAGAACTGGCCTGATGCCAGTTAACCGTCTTTCCGCTGCTCACACTGTCAGCTTACCCGCGACGCTGACCACCCAGCTGCCCTCACGAAACGACATTGCTACAGCTCCTAGTTCGTCGGTCCTTAATATTTGCGAGCCTGATTGCCGAGCCTGGTTCAAAGCCTTTGAAGTTGGGTGGCCGTAAGGATTTGTTCCAACCGAAAAAACGGAAATCTCCGGGGTCAAAATCCTAAAAAGTTCACTGGATTGATCAGCGGATCCGTGATGGGCAACTTTCAACACCAGCGGCATCGAAGACAGGGTCCTGAGCCTGGCCTCGCTGTTTCGTAGCAACCTGAGCTGTCCTGTTTCACCCAGGTCACCGAGGGCCAGCACACCAAATTCAGGCCCATCGAAGCTGATGATTACTGAGGCATCGTTGCTATCTTTTGCCTCCCTTGCCTGAGCTGAAGGAGCAAGCACCCGCCACTCAAGGTCGCCAAGTGCTCCATTCATACCTGCGAACCCCGCAAGAATCTTGGTTCCGGATTCTTCCAATGCCTTGCTAACGATCGCCACTAGGGGCCTGTCGTCTCTAAAACCAGAAATAACTGCGGTTCCGACACTCCTCCCGGAAAGCGCACCGGTGATACCTCCAGCATGGTCTGCATCGAAGTGAGATATGACCAATAGATCAATAACTTCAATGCCCAGGCTCTCCAGGCAGCTATTTATTCGGGCTGGCTCTCTTCCCACATCGACAAGAGCAACTCGCCCAGCGCTTCGAACTAGCAACGCATCCCCTTGACCCACGTCGCAATTTATTACGTCCCAGTCACCTGCGAATTCACGATGTCGGACCATGTCACTTGTTGACCATGCGATGGAAAACAACAGTGTTCCAGCCAACCCAGATGCCAAAACGGGCCGAAACTTGGCTAGCTTTGGCTGGTAAAGCGCAAGCGAGATAAGCACAATCAACGCTGCTAGCACGACCCCAGCTGGACCTGCCACGAAGTGAACTCGCGCAGCTGGCCAGGTGGACATCTCTCCGGCTACCAGGGTAATCCACCAGGTTCCAAGTGATGCTAGCCAGCTGACCATCGTCGATAGAACTGGGAACGGAAAGGCCAATATCAACGACAAAATCCCCAGGATTGTCACCGGTGCCACCACTGGTTCAACTATTAGATTCGCCAGAACGGAGTAAATCGGAATCGATGGCTGCAGCATCAGCAACACGGGTGTTGTGGCAAGTTGGGCGGAGAAGCTGGCCGCGATACCGATAGCTATGAGTTTTGGTATGTATTGGGCCAGCAGGTTGTAAATTGGCAGCGCCATAGTCAACAATCCGACAGTCGCCAAGGCAGAAAGAGCAAACCCAAAATCCGTAGCCAGACCTGGATCTATAGCCAATAGAAAAATTACTGCCCATGCCAGTGAAATGATTGGCTTGGTTCCACGCCCCAACCACAGACCAATAGCTACAAATGTAGCCATTGTGGCAGCCCTTAGGACGCTGGACTCAGGGCCGACCACCAAGACATAACAGACCATTACCGACAGGGCGAAGATGAATCTTGCATTTCTAGAGATTCCTGAGGCGGCTCCGATTAGGTAGGCAACTCCCATGATTATCGCAAGATTCGCACCTGAAACAGCGACAAGATGTGTCAACGAAAGAGTCTTCATCTGGATAGCCACTTCAGGCGACAGCAGCTCTCGCTCGCCTATTGCCAATCCTGCAACTAGAGCTTCGGAGTCGGCAGTAACTCCGCCTAAGCGATAAAGAAATGTCGCACGAAGAGCCTCTATGAATTCTATTTTTGGGTAGGAGGCTTTGATCTGGGAACTCGACCCAGGTTCAGCTGTCACCCAGAGAATCAACCAATAAATTGCCGCTACATAGACAATCACAAAGTCAGATTGGCTTTCAATTGGTCGAAGAGCTTGCTACCAATACCAGTAACCTCACGGAGCTGGTCAACGCTTGCAAAGGATCCAATTTCATCCCGGTACGCCAAAATGCGACCAGCCAATGCAGGACCAATACCTGGAAGCGATTCAAGTTGCGAGGCGGTCGCTCGATTCAGCGAGATGAACCCATCGGTTTCTGCAGTAGCCATTTGCGACTCCGCGAGAATAACCACCTGCTCGCCGTCTGAGACCAACCTCGCGAGATTTACGCTTGACTGAACTGCTTCCGGTGTAAATCCACCGGCGGCTGCAATTACATCTCGAACCCTAGATCCATAGTCCAGCTCGTATAGCCCGGGTTCGCTGACCTCACCGACCACGTGGATAAAAATCTCCCCTGAGACAGTGAAGTTGCTGCTTGCTCCTTCAATCGCTGCTTCGGGTTTTGGAGAGGAGGTGTTTGAAAGCAGGACTCCAAAAAGCAATGCCACCAGGCCTGCTCCAAGGTAGAGCTGCTTGCGCTTTTTGGGTTCAAGGCTATTCAGCCAATCAAGTGCTTTCTGCATTTAGGTATCATGCTTCTGCTTCCCTGCGACTTACAGGAGAGACAGAACAGTTGTGGAGAAGCTGCTACTTGGTTGCTATGTTTACGAGTTTCGGCGCTCTGATAATGACATTTGCAATTTCAAGGCCCGAAAGAGATTTTGCCACCTGGCTTGACTCCATTGCCAATGCTCGAAGATCCTCTTCAGAGATAGAAACATCTACTTCGAACTTATCGCGCAGCTTCCCATTAACCTGAACAATCGCGACCACCGTGCTCTCTGTCAAAAGCTCAGTCTCAACGTCTCTGAAGCCAGCCAGGGCTACTGAGGGGTCATGACCGAGTAATTGCCACATGTCCTCTGAGGTATACGGGGCGAATAGAGATAGCGCCTTGGAAAGCTCTTCTGCTCCCTCTCTAACTGCTGGGTCTGTCGGTCCAGGTCCTTGGTCAATGGCTTTTCGCAAATGATTGGTTAGCTCCATAGCTTTGGCAACGCCGACATTAAATTTGTGCGACTCGATGGCTTCTGTGAAGCCCTGCAGGAACTGATGAGTGTGCTTTCTGACTGCGGTATCTCCGGTTTTGACGTCTACGCTTGGCGCAGATTCCACGTCTTGAGCAATACGCCATGCTCTAGCCAGGAACTTTGCTGATGCAGCTGGCGAGACGTCTGCCCAATCAATGTCGTCCTCGGGTGGCCCCGCAAAGGCCATGGTCAGACGAATTGCATCGACGCCATGGATATCCAATTGATCACTAAGGCGAACCAGATTTCCACGAGATTTACTCATGGCAGAACCGTTCATCAAAACCATTCCCTGATTCAACAATCTTGTGAAGGGTTCTTCAAAGTCAACCATTCCGATGTCATGCAAAACCTTGGTGAAGAACCTTGCATAGAGCAGGTGCAGGATCGCGTGAGTGACACCGCCTACATACTGGTCAACCGGAGCCCACTTCTTGGCTTCCTCTTGACTAAATGGGAACTCGTTTGAAGTTGGGTTCAGAAACCTAAGGAAATACCAAGAGCTATCGACAAAGGTGTCCATGGTGTCGGAATCACGCTTTGCAGGGCCTGAACAACTAGGGCAATTTACATTTAGCCATTCGCTTGCAGCCCCCAGCGGTGAAGTGCCCTTGGGTTGAAGATCTAATCCTTTGCTGTCTGGCAGTTCAACTGGAAGCTGATCTGCTGGAACGGGCACTTCGCCACATTTCTCGCAGTGGATGATTGGAATAGGTGTTCCCCAGTAACGCTGCCTCGAAATCAGCCAGTCCCGCAATCTGAAGTTCTTAGCACCCTTGCCAGTGCCCTTCTCTTCAACAATCTCAATTGCCTTAGCAATTGCATCGACCTTTGAAAGGCCATCGAGTGGACCCGAATTGACAATCACACCGTCGCCCGAAGTAGCAATTCCTGTTTCCGCAGGATCACCCTCGCCGGTGTCGACAACCATTCTGACCTGAAGGCTCATGGCTTTAGCAAATTCAATGTCACGCTCATCATGAGCAGGAACAGCCATAATGGCGCCAGTTCCATAATCCGCTAGTACATAATCGGATACCCAAATTGGTAAACGCTCGTCGTTTATCGGGTTTATGGCGTAATGGCCAAGAAAGATTCCGGTTTTCTTTCGGTCCGTCGCAAGGCGCTCTATGTCGTTTGCCTTTTTTACTCCGTCTAAATACGTTGCAAACTCAGCCTGGATCTCAGTCGTAGCACTTGCCGCCAACTCTTGAGCGAGTTCACTGTCAGCAGCTAGGACCATGAAGGTAGCCCCGTAGAGAGTGTCTGGCCTAGTGGTGAATACGGAAACCTTCTTGTCCATACCCTCGATGGCAAAGTCGATGTTGGCGCCCTGTGAGCGACCTATCCAGTTGCGCTGCATTGACAACACTTTTGAGGGCCACTTGCCCTCTAGCCCATCGAGGTCGTCGAGCAGGCGATCGGCGTAGTCGGTTACTTTGAAGTACCACTGGGTCAAAGATTTCTTTGTGACCGAAGAGTCGCATCGTTCGCATAGGCCTTGAACAACTTGCTCGTTCGCAAGAACAGTTTGGCAACTCGGGCACCAGTTGACGTTGGAGTTCTTACGATAAGCAAGCCCTCGCTTATAGAACTCTAAAAATAGCCATTGGTTCCACTGGTAATAGCTTGGGTTGCAAGTTTCAAGCACGCGGTCCCAGTCAAAGCTACATGCGTAGCGCCTCATGGAGGCTTTTTGCTGCGCAATGTTTTCATAGGTCCACGCCCTTGGGTCTAGACCTCTCTTGATCGCCGCATTCTCTGCAGGAAGACCGAAGGCATCCCAGCCGATTGGATGCATGACGTTATAGCCGCGCTGCGACCAGTACCGTGCAATTACATCTCCGAGGGCATATGCCTCGGCGTGACCCATGTGCAGGTCACCAGAAGGGTATGGAAACATGTCCAAGACGTACTTGGTCGGCCTCGAGTCATCTTGTTTCGAAGAGTCAAAAGGCTTCAGGTCGTCCCAAACGGGGAGCCACTTATCTTGAATGGCGCTTGTGTTGTACTCTTCTGGCAATTTGGACCTTCTGATTGACGTGTTGTATAGGTTACCAATTCACCGAGGCACTCATCGCCTCAACCAGCGCGATCGCCTTCAATTTAATCTCTTCGTGCTCCGCCTCAGGGTTGGAGCCGGAAGTGATGCCGCCGCCCACAGAAATTCGCACCGTATTTTCGGCAAAAATTGCCGTTCTAATAACCATGCCGAGATCCATATCTCCAGAAGCCGCGATCCAGCCGATTGCACCGGAGTATGCACCTCGCTTACGCTTTTCAAGCTGACCAATCAACTCACAGGCCCTAATCTTTGGAGCGCCTGTCATAGACCCACCGGGGAGCATTACCCTAAGAGCATCAAACCCTGAAAGCCCCTCTTGCAGCTCGCCTGACACATCGGAGACCAGCTGATGCACAGTGGAGTAGCTTCTGACCGCAAGCAGTGCTTCAACTGTGATTGATTCGGCCTTGCAGGCTGCCGATAGGTCATTCCGAATCAAGTCCACAATCATTAGATTTTCGGCGCGTTCTTTCTCATCAGTCACAAGAGAGGCCAGCAACTCACTGTCTGTTTCAGGGTCCTCGGACCTGGCCCTAGTTCCCTTGATCGGCGAACTCATGACCCTGGACCCAGAAACCGTAAGGAATCGCTCTGGTGAGATACTGAGGTACTCAACCCCAGCCACCTTTAAGTAGCTGCAATATGGTGCCTGGTGTTTTTTTCGCAGCCTTAGAAAAAGAGCCAAGGGGTTGCCCGTGAACTCCCCCACCAGTTCAGTGGTCAGGCAAATTTGATAAATCTCACCTTGTGTAATTTGATCCAGTGCAAAGTTGATGTTGTTCAAATATGTCGGCTTATTATCCAGGGCAGTTAGTTCGGCGGCCGTAGCGGCGTCATGATGCAAGTCATAGACGGCTGCGCCCCCTCCGGCAATCGCAAGTCTTAGCAAAGCCGCATGAAACCATTCAGTAAATGAGTCTTTTGTGGCGAATTCTCCAATAAAAAACATTGCTCGGTTGTCGTGGTCGTAGACAAAGGCTCTGTCCACGTTGATGCCTGAAACGACAAGCGGTCCGGAGTCCGGACTGGAATACTCAACAACCCCAACGAACCCAGGCCTAAAAGCAAAAGGAAGATCAACAGTGTCGTGGCTGAAAGGCTGCAAATTCAGGGAATTGGTGGCAACTCCAGTGCCGATAACAGAAAACCTCGAATCATGGTGGTGCTCTCGGTCTAACCAAAAACAGTTAGGTTGACTGGAAAAGAAAGAGACAAAAGTGTCAGCAATTGGGCTCCAGCCAGCGATGCGTTCGTAGTAAAGAGTCATTTGAGCTACTGCCAGCCCTCTATTCTTAATAACCAATGAGTGTTTCTGGAGACTTCTTTCAATTCACCGGCGGTGAATTGATTTCCGTTGCCCACGCTATACCAGCACCCTTGACAGTTGCTGACAGCTGGCTAGTTTCAGATGGTTCGGTTCGAGAGATAAATCGCCATTTTCAAAGGTTTATGAACTCGACCACAGGGCTCGAACAGGATTATTTACTCCATTTTTTTGACCGAGTTGTCAGCAAGACCCCCTCAACAGGAGATTGGTTTCCAAGGATTGAATTTCGTGACCAACTGCCGCCAGGCGAGCAGCTGTTTTTTAGGTTGCGGCAGTCTCCAACGAGGACCCTCCACTGCACACTTTGGTCGCTCAATGAACAAGACCCTAGGCAAAACCCAAGAGTGAAAGGACCTGACCTGTCTGTTTGCCAAAAGTTGCGCAGGCAGGCGAACCTTCACGGTGCAGACGAAGCGGTGATCCTTAGTGAGGACGGTTACATAGCCGACGGTGCTCTTTCAGCAATCGTTTGGTGGCGAGACGGAAGACTTTTAGCCCCGGATGACACGGTGGATTGGCTGCCATCAATCACCAGGGAGATCGTTTTCGAACTGGCAAATCAAGCTGGTTTTGAAACTGGCACTGAAAAAGCAAAACTGGAAGATTTGGCTAATTGTGAAATTTGGAGCCTGTCCTCGCTGCAAGGCATAAGAGGAGTGACATCTTGGCAAGGCATTCCGGTCGGTAAGCACAGGATGCTTAACTCCTTTAGAAAACGACTTCTTATGCTGGCAGCAGATGCCAGTGACGATAACCCACTAATTGCATAGCGAGGACTAATAGATGTGTGGTCGATTTGTTATTGCCAGAGAAATATCTGCGGTTGCCGATTTATTTGAAGTAGAAAACTTTCCGGTTGACGCAAACCTAATCAACTACAACATTGCACCCACGACCAAGGTTCCGATAATTCTCGAACGCGAGATTGAATCGCTTCCGGTCAGAGAGATCCACCTCGCGCGCTGGGGCTTGATGTCTTCGATAACAAAGGATTTTTCTGGACCCCCGCTTTTTAACGCCCGAGCGGAAACTGTTCTAACCAAACCGAGTTTTGCTGAGGCGGCCATTTCTAAAAGGTGTGCGATTCCAGCCAGCGGTTACTTTGAATGGCAAGGCACCGGTGATGATAAAACTCCATTTTTCATCCACGCACCAGATCAAATGATTTGCTTTGCCGGAATCTACAGCTGGTGGCGTGATGAAACCAAACCTGTAAATGACCCCTCTAGGTGGACTCTTACCTGCAGCATTCTCACTCAGGACGCTCCAGAGAACCTGGTGAAGATTCATGACAGGTCTCCAGTGTTCCTTAGCGAAGATGCGCTTGATGCTTGGATTTCTCCTGATTACGAAACAACTGATCAACTCATTAACCAACTCCAAGCTGAGTCCAGTGAAGTTGCCTCGGACTTGCAGTTTCACAAAGTCAGCCCTGATGTTGGTTCAGTAAAAAACAACTCAGCAGAGCTAATAGCCAAGGTCTAATAGAAATTTTGTAAATGTCCTTAGCAGGACTTACACTTCTAATGATTCGAACAAATGTTCGATTAGTTAGAAGGGGCGCTGGCTGTGGACTTTGAACCTGCCACGGGCATCATGTTGGATGCCGATGGTGCGCCGACCTGCTTTACCTGGCGAGACGAGGTTTTTATGGCATCTTCTCGTCCTGTGCGTTGGTACTCCAGGGCACTCTGGTGGCAAGACGCCGAACAGGCAACCATTGGTCAGGGGCAGAACTTAGTTGAGACAGAAATGTGGCGGCTGTGGGCAGCCGGTCACGCTGGTAGATACTTTTTTCAACTTCGACACCGAATGCCCGGTGATCAATGGGAAGTCGAAAAAGCCACTCCTTAGATGAGCTTTACTCACCTAAACGTAAGCTCCGCATTTTCTGCCCACTATGGAGTGAATAGACCCAATCAGCTTGCTTCAGCTGCTGCAGCGATGGGCTTCTCAGCACTGGCAGTAACAGATCGAGACGGTCTTTACGGGGCAATAAAACACATCGGTGCCTGTATTCAATCGGGAATCATCCCGATTGTTGGTGTGAATCTAGAAGTAACAGCAAATAGATCCCTGGGGCGTGTCGTGATTCTTGCTCACGGTAATAACAGCGGAAAGGGTTGGGCTACTCTCTGTCGAATAATCTCGCAAGCTCAGGAGCACCGAGGTAAGAAAAAGGAAATTTCCATATCAATCATTGATTTGGCTCGCTTTTTCAAAGACGAAGCTAATTGCACTATTTTGCTGGGCCCAGAGAGTTCTCTTGCCGATCTTGCGCTGACTTCGCGCACTGCAGCACTGGATCAGCTAAGGCAATGGCAGGAGCACTTTCCTCTGCCGGGATCGCTCGCAATTGAGCTTGTGAACCACATGACCGAACCTGGCACTCCAGGCTCTGCACTCCATGCCAATTCGATGCTGGAACTTGCAAGGCAGGCTGGAGTACCTGCGGTAATCACCAACGCCGTGCGCTACATAGAACCGGATGGTGCACTGACAGCTGACATTCTTGACTCCGCGAGGAACCTCGAGGCCCTGGGCCTGTTTGCTCCACAGCCAAACGCTCAAGCGTCACTGAAATCCTGGCACCAGATGGCTGCAATCGCCCTTGAAATAACCGAGGATACTGCCAGATCGGTTGAGCTACTAAAAGCCACTGAGATGCTTGCCGAAAAGTGCTTTCTAGATCCCAAAAGCGATTGCGGCTGGAATCAACCCAAGACACCTGAGCAGTCAGCCTTGGGTATTACCGGGAACCCGTTCGAAGTGCTTTGGCAAAAAAGTCACGCTGGTATTTCATTGCGATACCCAGACATAAAGGCCGCAGAATTAGCCTCGGTTCAACATAGGCTCTCTCAAGAGTTAATCTCCATCAACAAATTGGGTTTTGCAACCTACTTTCTCACTGTTGCCGATGTTGCTCAGATGATTCGGGACATGAGAATACGAATTGCTGCCAGAGGTTCTGGTGCTGGCTCTCTAACAAATTACCTACTTGGCATCAGCAATGTGGACCCAATTGAAGAGGGCTTGTTGTTTGAAAGATTCCTGTCTACCGAAAGATCGACCCTGCCTGACATAGACATAGACGTAGAGTCAGCCAGAAGACATGAGATCTACCGAGGAATTTTTAGGCGTTACGGCGGCAATAGAGTCACCCTACTTTCGATGCAGTCGACCTACCGAGGGCGCGGGGCAGTAAGGGACGGAGGAATGGCTCTCGGGCTAGAAGACGACCAGGTTGATGAGATAGCCAAAAATATGTGGCGCTTTTCGGCCAGAAACTTTCGAGCAGAAATGGCCGAAAAACCTGAGCTTGCCGAATTCTCGAGACTCACCGAAACCGACCGCAAGCTCAACCTGCTGGTAGACATAACTCAGCGTTTAGACCGACTCCCCCGGCATATCTCCATGCACCCGTGTGGCGTAATACTTGGCGACTCACAATTGCTTGACCTGACACCAACAGAACCGAGCGGCATGGGTTTACCCATGAGCCAGTTTGATAAAGACGACATGGACCCCATGGGGTTTCTGAAGCTTGACGTCCTTGGTGTCCGCATGCAAAGCGCTATGGCCTACACGATCAAGGAAATAGCAAGAGTAAAGAAAAAAACAATTGACTTAGATGCGGTTCGAAAAGATGACCCGGACGTTTACAAAATGATTAGAACAACGAACACCCTTGGTCTGTTTCAAATTGAAAGCCCAGGCCAAAGAGAGTTGACAGGCAAGCATCAGCCGACCAAGTTCAACGACCTAACCATGCAAATTTCTCTATTCAGGCCTGGCCCCATGAAGGGAAACATGATTAAGCCATACCTGGATGGCAGGCACGGCTTTATTCAGCCTGATTATATTCACCCAGACCTAAGAGAGATTCTTCAGGAAACTTACGGAGTAGTTGTTTTTCACGAACAGCTGATGAGAATCATGAAAGTAATGACCGGCTGCACGTTAGCTAGAGCAGACGAAATGAGAAGGCAACTTGCAAACCCAAAAAAGGCTAAGGCAGTTGCAAATTATTTCAAAAAGGCTGCTGCTGCCAGAGGCTATAAGGCAACTGTCATTGAAAGAGTCTGGTCGATCTTGGAAGGGTTTGGCAGTTTTGGATTCTGCAAGGCCCACGGTGCGGCATTTGCGGTTCCGACTTATCATTCGGCATGGCTAAAGACTCACTACCCAACGGAATTCATTGCAGGTCTTCTTACTCACGACCCTGGCATGTATCCCAGAAGGCTATTGCTTGCTGAAGCAAGAAGGTTGGGGGTAGAACTACTGGGGATAGACGTAAATAAATCGACGATTGATTACGTAGTTCAAGAGCACGCAGGTCGTCTAGGAGTCAGGGTCTCCCTGGGGGAAATTTCAGGAATCTCTAGGCCCGAAATTGAAAGAATCATATGCGAGCAGCCGTTTGATAACGTGACTGACTTCTATCTAAGAGCAAGGCCATCAAGAAGAACGCTTGAGAGGCTTGCCCTGATTGGGGCGCTTGATGAAGTTGCTGGCATATCTAAAGAAGATGCTGTTCATAACAGGGCAGACCTGCTTGTGAAGATAAGACAGCTGAGCTCCAAAGCAGCGCCAACCTTAGATAAAAACCAGCTCGCATTCGATCTTAAAAACCTAGATCAAATACCCACGGGAAACACTCCAATCACGGACAGTGAGAAACTCGCGTCTGAACTTCAAGTAACGGGCATGGACATCTCTGAACACCAGATTGAGAAGTTTCAGTCAATGTTGAATGAAATGGGGGTTGTCAGGGCAAGTGAAGTTGGTTCGCTCAGAAGCAATACCGAAGTTTTAGTCGCTGGCGTTCGAGTTGCCACCCAGACTCCGCCGATGCGAAGCGGCAAAAGGGTGGTTTTCATTAGCCTAGATGACGGCTCGGGCCTAGCTGATGCTACATTTTTCGATGAGGCGCAGCGAAGGTGTAGTCACCTGTTGTTTCAGAATAAGCTGCTTTTGATTTCTGGAAAAACTAGACGTACTGGAGCAAAAGGAGTCTCAATCCTTGCTGAAAACGCTTGGGATCTCAGGCAGCTTTGGCAGCAGTGGGAAAAATGTGCCTCTTAGTCCTGATTGAAGATTGCCAGCAGGCGCAAGATCTCAACGTAAAGCCAAATAAGAGTTGCCGTCAGGCCAAAGGCGGCTCGCCACTCCATTTGCTCTGGCCATCGCTGAGAGACGCCCTGGCTAATAACTTCAAAGTCTAGATTCAATGTGAACGCTGCAAGACCCACACCAACAAGAGCAATCAGCCAACCAAATGGTGAGCTATAAATGCTGATACCTGCAAACATTGCAAAGCCAAGGTTCACCAGGGCAAACACCAGATAGCCACCAATGGCAAATGTCATGAAGCGAGTAAAGCGTTGGTCTACCTTGACCCAACCAAAGCGGTATGCAGCGAACATAGCTCCGGCAGTCGCAAAGGTTCCAATTACTGCAGTCTGCACGATGCCGGGATATGCAGTCTCCAGCAAACCACTGATACCACCGATGAAGACTCCCTGCACGAGCGCATATGCCATGTAAAGGCCTGGACGGACCTTCTTGCTGAAACTTGCCCAGAGGCCGAGGCCTAGACCGACAAACATCGCGGGGAAAAACAGTGAGTAAAGCTCTAGATACCAAGTGGCACCGGCACCAACCAGAACGGCCAGGAACATTCCCAAGACCTTCGAGGTGGTTCCCTCCATGGTCATCGGGTTTGAGGTCATCCGATCAAACTCAGAATTGACCTGCTGTTGCTCCATAGTTGCAGCCTGAAGGCCTGAACGCATGCTCCGATTGAATGCTGGGTTGTGCGATGCCACGATTGTCCTTTCGGTAGACAAAGAAGTTAGGAAAATACTAAGCCAGTTGTCTGGAAATTTGCTGGAGATGAGCCCGACTGACTTGATGCCCACCTGGATGACGCAGCAGGCTAACCTCTGCTCCTGCCTGCTGTAGCTCTTGAACCCAAATCTCGGTCACGGCGGCTGGGGCGTATGGGTCCTGGTCGCCATTGCCTATCCAGACCCTTTTTCCGCTTAGGTCCACGTCAAGCGGGGCCGCAAATGGACGAGTGCTACCCAACAGAACTGCACCACTAAGCAGTTGAGGGCTCCGCACCAATATTGCTGCTGCGGTATTGGCCCCGTTGGAAAAACCGACCGCGATGAACTCGTTGCCAGCAAGGCCATACTCTTCGGTTGCCGCAGAAAGGAAATCTGCAAGCTCAGAGACCGCCTGCTCGATGCTTTCCTCATTAAACGTGCCGTCGGAATAGCGCTCAAAGAACCGGTTCATGCCGTTTTCAATGTGCAATCCTCTAGGGCTAAGAATGCTTGCGTCTGGATCTACTAGCTTTGCAAGCGGAAGTAAGTCGTGTTCGTCTCCACCGGTTCCATGAAGCAAAACAAGTGTTCTACTGGAGCCTTCTTGAAAGAGATGTGGCCTTGTCAAATCCCGAGCGTTCAATTTTCCACCGAAATCGTAGGTAGAGACGCTTGAATCTGATCTCTTGACGGTTCGAGCCATGGGGGAAGCTTCAACTTCTTACCAAGCTCCAGAAGTGGCTCATCAATGTCAAAGCCCGGCTCATCGGTTGCGATTTCAAACAAGACTCCGCCAGGCTCTCGGAAGTAAATACTCTTGAAGTACTGTCGGTCAAGAATTTCAGTTACCTGAACACCACGAGACAAAAGCTCCTGTTGCCAAAGAGACATGGTTTCAAGATTTGGGGCCCTGAAGGCTACGTGATGCACGGTTCCTCCGGCTTGGAGCCCTCTGTCCTGAAATCCACCCACAACATCCACCAATGCGCCAGTGCCGCCTTCGCCCATTGAAAAAGTGGAGCCCGAGTCAATATCTGAGGAGTGCTCCATCCCGAGCAAATTTGTCAACATGCCGGCGGTGGGCTCTACTTGCCCTTGTGAGAGTGTGACGGCATGGAGCCCCTTGACTGCATGCTCAGAGGGGATAGAGCTAACGCCATCCCAGCCACTTCTCTGATCTGATTCAGTGGCGGTCAGTTCGATTCTCATCCCGTCGTAATCAAAAACGGTCAGCACCTCGGAGTCACCTCGTAAGACCGGGGCTTCTACCTTCAGATCCATAGATTTCATCCGCTCGTGCCACCAGCCGATTGACTCACCAGGAACACTGAACGCTGTGGCAGTGGCTAGCCCTGCGCCTTCCTTGCCCTTCGGGACACCCTCCCAAGGGAAAAACGTCAAAATACTTGCCGGTGAACCCTTTTCGTCACCGTAATACAGGTGCCAAACATGTGGGGCGTCGAAGTTGACGGTCTGCTTGACCAGCCTCAAGCCAAGAACTCTGGTATAAAAATCGACATTCTTCTGCGGGTCTCGCGCGATTGCTGTTACGTGATGTATCCCATGAGGATTTACTGCCATAAGGTTTTTTCCATGCCTTCCGAACGGTCGCTTCACTATAAGTCAAGAGGGGCTGGACAAAGATTTATTCCGAATTTACAAAAAAGGTAACCACGGTGGACCTGAGGGGACTCGAACCCCTGACCCCCTGCATGCCATGCAGGTGCGCTACCAGCTGCGCCACAGGCCCGTGAACTGCCTTAGTCTACACAAAAACCTAGGTAGTGGGGACCACTGGGCAGTCGCTCCAAAGACGCTCAAGTGAATAGAACTCGCGCTCTTCCTCATGCATAACGTGAACAATTAGATCTCCGAAGTCAAGCAAGACCCACCTGCCGGTCTGCCTCCCTTCTCGAAACCTAGTCTTTACCTTGTGCTTAAGCAGCTCGTCCTCGACAGAGTCGGCTATCGCTTGCGCCTGCCGCTCGTTACTCGCGCTAACAATAAGAAACACCTCAGCGAGTGCAAAAGGTTCGGTTACGTCTAAGGCCACTAGGTTTTCACCAAGTTTGTCGGTGGCCGCTTTGGCGGCGATTTTTACCAACTGAATGGTCTCGTTACTTGCTGGCAAAAAATTAGCCTCCTACGGCACCTAGTATTGTCACGGCTGCAAGTATCGCAGTAACCACGAGCCCCAGCGAACCGAGACCAAGGGCCCACGGCTTCCACCAGCCCTTTCTGAGAACCGACTGCGGCACTACTCCCATAGTGGACCGCTGGTCAACGAGGTATTTAGCGCTAATGGGGCTCACCGTGGAAACGACACCGGTTACACTTTCGGAACTTGAAGATAACCCATCGATGTCAAAGCCTGCGGTGTGAGAACCAGTTACAGGGTCGGAAACAATTGATATCGATCCGGTCGTCACAATCTCCCCGGTATCCAGCGGGAGTTCAATTGCTTCGGTAGTTGACTCAAGAACTATGGACTGAGTGCTTGGCTCTGCAAGCAGGTTGGTTCCCGTGAACACAGGTTCATCTGGAGCGTCAAGGGATTGAAGATCTGAGGAGCCGGAAGACAAGGCTTCAGTCTCGGCCGCATTCACTTCCATGAACGACTCTCTTATCAGCCTTCTCGCTCCAGTCTCACCAGCTTCTAGATAGCTTGATTGAGCCTTTTGTGCCAGTGGCGGCGCAGCTTCGGAGTGGATTTCAGTGTTTATCCCATTGGAATGCAAGCCGAGCTCTCTGATTTGCCTTCGAGTTAGCTGCGAAATATCGGGCTGGTTAGGTGATTGAGGTTCTGGGGCGGGAGGTTTGGCAACCGGCGTCGATTCACTCTTGCTTTCAGCCCCCGGTCCACTTTCTTCTCGGGCTCTCTCTAGCTCGCGAAGTTGCCTTCTTGTCAGCTGTTCAGTCAATTGTTGCCCCTGTAAAGCTGGTGTTTGGCAATGTACTGCACGACTCCATCCGGAACCAAGTACCAGATCGGCTTATCTTCTTCGGCACGAGACCGAATGTTTGTGGAGCTTATTGAAAGCGCTGGAACCTCAAGCACAGACATTGCACCCTCGGGAGCCTCTGGCAGTTCCATGACGTGACCGGGCCTACTTACCGCAATGAATTCAGCAAGGGACCATATTTTGTCAATTTCTTTCCAAGCGAGAATTTGAGCTATAGCGTCAGCCCCAGATATGAAAACTAAATCCGCATCTGGGTATTGACTTGAGAGGTCTCGCAAGGTGTCGATTGTGTAGGTAATACCGGGTCTATCGATGTCTATCCGACTGACATTGAACTGTGGATTGGCCGCAGTTGCGATGACTGTCATTAGGTAACGGTGTTCGGCAGAACTAACTGGCTTTTTATGCCACGGTTGGCCTGTTGGCACAAAGATAACTTCATCTAGGCCCAAGGTGGAAGCGGCCTCGCTGGCGGCAACCAAGTGACCGTGGTGGATTGGGTCGAAAGTTCCACCCATCACACCAACGCGTAATCGCTTGGCAGTCATAGAGAACTAGTGACTGGCTTTAGAGCCAGCAGATTTGTGCGAGTGGCGATTTGCAACATCTCGGTAAGACCAAGTAACAGCGCCCAGCGCTATAAATGTAACGAGGGCAATGACCCCGAAAAGGATTGCGGGCATTGGAAGCTCAGAGTGGTGAACGATTACACCCTCGGCAAGTAATACTGAAATCAACATCTCTCCTTCTTTATCCTCTAGCTTAGTTGCGAATTTGACCGCTGCCGCGAACCAACCACTTGGTAGAAGTCAATTCAGGCAGACCCATGGGGCCTCTTGCGTGGAGCTTCTGCGTTGAAATTCCAACTTCAGCGCCAAAGCCAAACTCGCCGCCATCGGTAAATCGTGTCGAGGCATTTACCATCACAGCTGCTGAGTCAACTTCTGCCAAGAACCTTTCAGCATTACCGAGATCCTCCGTGAGGATTGACTCAGTGTGCCTAGTTGAATACTTTGCTATGTGCTCAAGAGCTTCATCTAGGTCGTCAATCACTCGAATTGCAAGCTCCAAGGCAGAGTACTCAGTAGCCCAGTCATCCTCGGTGGCCAAAACGGCGCTGGGGATATAAGCCTGGGCCACATGGCAAGCGTGCATCTGAACACCATTAGCCTCAAGCTCCTTGCCCAATCTAGGCAGTAGCTCCCCTGCAATAGCTTTATGAACCAAGAGAGTTTCCAGCGCGTTACAGACTGAAGGTCTTTGAACTTTGGAATTGATGACTATTGAAATCGCTTCATCCAACTTGGCACTTTCATCGACAAAAATGTGAACTACACCATCACCGGTTTCAATGACAGGAACCGTGGATTCGTTGACAACGGTCCGGATTAGATTCGCCGAGCCTCTTGGGATCAACACATCGACATATCCCCTGGCCTTCATAAGCTCCACGGCACCATCGCGACCGAATTCGTCCACGGTCGATATGGCCTTAGCTGGCAACCCAGCTTTTTCCAAACCTGTTTGGATGAGTGAAATGAGAACCCTGTTGGTGTTTTCAGCCGCCGAACCACCCCTTAGTACCGCGGCATTGCCGCTCTTTATGGCTAGAGACGCGATGTCAACGGTCACATTGGGCCTTGCCTCATAGATGCAACCGATTACTCCGAAAGGCACTCTAACTTGGCTCACCTGAAGTCCATTCTCAAGCTTCATTCCCCGCACAGTATCGCCTATCGGATCCGGCAGCTGCTTGATGTCTCGAGTAGCTGAGGCAAGAGCACGAATCCGCTTTTCATCCAACATCAGACGATCCTGCAAAGACTGACTAACGCCTCCTTCTATGGCGTTTGTGAGGTCTCGTTTGTTTGCTTGAAGGATGCCCTGCACATTTCCCTCAAGCTCGAGAGCTATGTTTTCAAGGGCCAAGTTTTTTTGGACTGTCGTTGCCAGTGCCATACTCGAAGCAGATGACTTGGCCTGTTGCAATGTGTCGGTAATGGTCATCTTCAAAATCCTAATCCTTGGTGCTTGGTTCGAACCAAGTGAATTTGCAGTCTCCACGAAGGAGCTCAGTGACATTCGAGGTCGCTGTCAACATAACGCCGACACCATCACTGGTAGCGAGTCTTGCTGCAGCAAGCTTCGTGAGTGCTCCCCCGGTGCCATAGCCTGTCGAAGTTCCTGAAACTACAATGCTGTTCAAAGGATCACCGAATCTCACCACCGCTACATGCTCAGCACCATCCTCTTGGGGTGGCTTTGTGTAAAGGCCATCGATGTCACTCAACAAAATCATTAGGTCGGAACCAGTAAGTGCTGCGACTCGAGCGGCTAGCTGGTCATTATCTCCAAAGCGAATTTCATGCGTGGCCACTGAGTCGTTTTCGTTGATGACGGGTACAACTTCCACTTCCAAAAGCCGCTCGATTGCTCTAAGTGCGTTTATAGAAGACTTTTCCTGATCAAGATTCTCAACTGTCAAGAGAATCTGACCTGGCAACAGGTTGTGCTTGGACAGTCCGGCTTCATAGCGGCCCATTAGCTTTGCCTGGCCAATGCTTGCAAGAGCCTGAGAGGTTGGAAGGTCATCGGAACGAACGGTTAGACCAATTAGAGGAGCTGCAGTGGCAATTGCGCCAGAGCTTACAATCACAACTTCTTTACCGAGCTTCTTTAGCTCGGCTGCAAAGTCGACAATCAGCGCTAGCTGAGATTCATTGTCACCGGTGATTGAACTCGATCCAACCTTGACTACAATCCTCTTCGCAGATCGAAGAACGTCTTGCGCTCTCAATTTCCATCTTCTTCTGCGAAAACGCTTGCCTCTCGCACCGCTTGTCGCTCTTCGCGCCCCTGAGCTCGCTGGTCCATCATTGCGTAGTACTCATCGCGACGAGTTTGATTCGTTCGTCTCGGGCCAGAATCACTCATACCGAGTCCTTCAGCAAGCTCCGCTACCGAGTCAATCAATGGGTCCCAATCGAACACCACACCGTTGCCTTCACCGATGATCACCGTTGAACCCCTTTTAGCTCCTTGACGCACGAGTTCATCCTCAACGCCAATTTTTGCGAGGCGCTCCGCCAGAAAGCCAACGGCCTCAGTGTTACCAAAGTGGGTTTGGGCAACCCATCGTTCGGGCTTCGACCCAATGATGCGAAAGACGTCCTCGCCTGAAATTGACTCCTTACGAACAACATAGGCCGAATCATCCACCTTGGGTTGAATCAGCGAGAAGCGCTTCTTGGTCCCGCTAACCTGATGTGCTCTGGCCGTTTCAACCACCTTGCTCAATGCGAAATTAAGCTCCTTTAGACCCTCATGGGTAGCAGTTGAGACTAGAAATACCGGGTAACCAAGTGCTTCCAAGTCTTTTTTGACAAATTCCGCCAGTTCCTTCGCATCAGGAACGTCTACCTTGTTCAGCGCAATTAGTTGAGGCCTCTCATGCAGAGGAGTTTGACCCTCTGGGACCTTATAGTCACGAAGCTCGCCAAGAATAATATTTAGATCGCTGACGGGGTCGCGCCCAGGCTCCAAAGTTGCACAGTCGATCACGTGCAATAGAGCACTGCATCGCTCAACGTGCCTTAGGAATTCCAGCCCCAGCCCCTTGCCTTCGCTAGCACCCTCTATCAGGCCGGGAACGTCGGCTACCGTGTAGCGATTCTCCCCGGCTTGCACGACCCCCAGGTTCGGGTGAAGAGTCGTGAAAGGATAGTCGGCAATTTTGGGCCTGGCGGAACTCATGGCGGCAATCAACGAGCTCTTTCCCGCGCTCGGAAAACCAACAAGGGCGACATCTGCAACCACTTTGAGCTCAAGAATTATGTCGCCTTGCCAGCCTGGAACTCCCAAAAGGTGGAAGCCGGGAGCGATTCGCTTTTGGTTCGCAAGCGCCGCATTACCAAGGCCGCCCTGGCCACCTTGTGCAACGACAATTTCCATGTCTGGCGCATCCAGGTCGGCAAGTAGATTTCCCTTTGCGTCCTTGACTACAGTCCCTACGGGAACCTTCAAAATGATGTCACCGCCGTGAGCGCCATTCCGGAAATCGCCTGCCCCCGGGGAGCCATGAAGCCCGGAACGGTGGGGTCGGTGATGATAGTCGAGCAGCGTCGTTGTGTTGAGGTCAGAAATCAAGGAGATAGTCCCCCCGTCACCACCATTTGCCCCGTCGGGGCCCGCTAGAGGCTTGAATTTCTCGCGCTTCGTACTTGTGCAGCCGTCGCCACCGTTGCCTGCAGACAAATGCAGGGTAACTTGATCAACAAATGTGATCATTTTTCCTCCAAACAAAAAAAGGCGAACCCGTATCAGGTTCGCCTTTTTTCAAAATCTGTTACTGGGTAACGATATTTACTACTCGACGACCCGCTTTGGCACCGAACTTAACCGCACCGCCTGCAAGAGCGAAAAGTGTGTCGTCTTTGCCACGACCAACGTTCGCACCCGGGTGAAAGTGAGTTCCGCGCTGACGAACTAGGATTTCTCCAGCGTTGACTGCCTGTCCATCGTGACGCTTAACACCCAAACGCTGTGCATTTGAATCGCGACCGTTCCTTGTGGAGCTAACTCCCTTTTTGGATGCCATTGTCTAACTCCTCGTTACTTAATCTCTTTGACCTGGACACGAGTGAGGTCCTGGCGGTGGCCCTGACGCTTCTTGTATCCAGTCTTGTTCTTGTACTTCTGAATTGAAATCTTTGGGCCTCTGGTCTGCTCTAGAACTTCTGCAACAACTTTGACTTTGGCAAGAGCCTTGGAGTCTGAGGTGACCTTGTCTCCCTCAACCAATAGCACTGCAGGCAGTTCAATCATGCCTGTTGAAGCTGCAATACGGTTCATGGTCACGATGGTGCCGACCTCAACCTTTTCCTGACGTCCGCCAGCGCGAACAATTGCGTAAACCACGTTGAAACCTAACTTTTTAGGGAAATCTTGTCGTCTCACAGATGGTGAGCAACAGCCCGTAAGTTTAGCAAGGAAAACGCCACGGGGCAACACCTAAAGCAAGTATTTACTTCTTTGGTTCAACTGTTTTTCCAGCCGAGGTGGCCCTGCGACGCTTGGGCTTAGCTTCGACTCGAGGCTCCGGAAGAGAATCCAGCACCGCATTCAAGATTTCAGTTTTTCCCTCGGGCTCTTTTGGCTCTACCGAAGTGCCTGCCTCTTCCGAGTGACCGGCTGATGCAATCTGGTTAACCACTGACTTGAAAGCGTCTGCTTGCTCGGGTGAGACTATTTTTCTAACAACCTGAGGCTCTGATTGTGGCTTCGACTTCTCCTTGCGCTTACCCTTCTTGGGTTCCGCTGTTTCAGGCATTTTGAAGCGAGGCTCGTCGTGGACAACGACTCCCCTACCGGCACAACAGTCGCATGGTTCAGAGAAGGTCTCAAGGAGACCAAGGCCAATCTTCTTTCGAGTCAGCTGAACCAAACCTAGAGAAGTCACTTCCCCAACCTGATTTTTGGTGCGATCCCTCGAAAGGCATTCGAGAAGTCTTCTGCGAACCATTTCCTGATTCGACTCTTGGATCATGTCGATGAAATCAACAACCACGATGCCACCGATATCCCTAAGCCTCAGTTGGCGAACCAGCTCCTCGGCAGCTTCTAGGTTGTTTTTTGTAACGGTCTCTTCGAGGTTTCCACCTGAGCCGATGAACTTACCCGTGTTCACATCAACAACAGTCATCGCTTCAGTTCGGTCGATTACAAGTGACCCGCCCGATGGCAAAAAGACCTTCCGGTCAAGAGCCTTAACAATCTGGTCGCCAAGCTTATAGGTGTCGAAAATATCCTCGTCGGACTTGTGTTGCACTAACCGCTCAAGCAACTCTGGAGCTACTGACTCCAAGTACTTGCTGATTGTTTCAAGAGAGTCTTCGCCGGAGATCACGAGCTCTGCAAAGTCTTCGTTGAACACGTCACGAATAATCTTCACAAGCAGGTCTGGCTCGCTGTGAAGAAGTGTTGGGGCCTTGCCCTTTGCTACCTCGGAGTTAATCTCTTCCCACTGAGCCTTTAGTCTCTCGACGTCAAGAGTGAGCTGGTCTTCCGTTGCACCCTCGGCAGCAGTGCGAACAATAACGCCGGCATCTTCTGGAAGAGCATGCTTCAGAATTTGCTTTAGCCGTTGCCTTTCGCCTTCCGGGAGCTTGCGAGAGATGCCGGACATGTTGCCACCGGGAACGTAAACCAAGAATCTTCCAGGGAGTGAAATCTGAGATGTCAGTCGTGCACCTTTTTGACCAACTGGATCCTTAGTTACCTGCACTAATACATGATCGCCAGACTTCAGTGCTAGTTCAATACGGCGAGGCTGGTTGCCAGTTTCCGCTGCTTCCCAATCAACCTCACCGGAATATAGAACCGCATTTCTGCCTCGGCCAATGTCCACGAAAGCTGCTTCCATGGAAGGTAAGACGTTCTGGACCTTGCCAAGATACACGTTTCCGATCAAGGAGCCACCCTGGCTTTCAGCCACGTAGTGTTCTACCAGCAGGCCGTCCTCAATGACGCCGATTTGCACTCGCTCGTTCTTTTCACGAACGACCATGCGACGATCTACAGACTCGCGCCTTGCCAAAAATTCTGATTCGGTAACTGCTGTTCGGCGTCTACTCGAGTCTCTGGAACTATTTCTGCGTTGCTTCTTGGCAGCGACCCTGGTAGAGCCTGCTTCTTTTTCTTCGGCAGCTGGTTCAGTCTTTTTCGAACCGGAGGCTGTTTCTGGCTTGGTGCGTGTGCGAGTTCTAGTGTTGGGCTTCTTTGGAGCGTCGCCGATTTCCTCGTCAGCCAACTTGCCGCTGCGCGGGTTTACTTTTGGTGTTGGTAGGTCTGGTGCCTGGAAGATTAGCTGAGTACTCAGCGGCTTCTTCGGCTCTTTTTTTTTCTTAGCCACTTATGCCTTCAAGCCCGCTCGGTTCACACCCTAGGGGCCCATTCTCGTGATTCAAGCCGCAGCCGGAATCTAATTCTCATCATCGGGGCACATCGCTCGCCGAATAAATCTTCGATGCAAGTGTGCTTGCATCTAGTAAAGAGTATGACACGAGTTGTTACCAAAATGCGATAATTCGAGCATGCTATTTCCAATTGCACTTATTTCAATGGGCGTCATGGGCTGGATTGCCAGCTTCGGGTTGACGCTTGAAAGGCTTCGCGTCGCGGAGAATCCAGCGCTATCAACATCCTGTGACATCTCACCTCTGATCAGCTGCAAGTCTGTGATGCTTAGCGAACAGGCCGCTTTGCTGGGGTTCCCAAACCCGCTTATCGGATTAGCTGCCTTTTTTGCACCCATCGTTGTAGGAATGGCAATTCTGGCCGGTGCAAAATTTGCACCTTGGTTTTGGCGACTTTTTTTGCTTGGACACGTCTTCGCAATTGGTTTTGTAATTTGGCTTTTCAGCCAATCCGTATACGTCATCGGAGCCCTATGCATCTACTGCATGGTCTCTTGGGCAGCAACAATTCCGCTGTTCTGGATCATCTTGGGCAAAATAATGCAGGAGGGAAACCTCGGACCAAACATTAAGCTCGGGCGATTTCTATACTCATGGGCGTGGGTTTTGACACTTATGAGCTTTTTGGTTCTCGTTGTGCTGATACTCGTCCAGTTTTGGGATTACTGGATAACGCTTCTTTAGTCGTTTCCGAACCAGATTTTCAGCTCCCTGGCTGCACTCTCTTCAGAGTCAGACCCATGAACCAAGTTCTGCACAACCTTCGTACCCCAATCGCGGCCAAGATCTCCCCTGATGGTGCCTGGAGGAGCCATGGTGGGCTCTGTTGGGCCAGCCAGTGACCTGAATCCTTCAATCACCCTTTCGCCCTCGAGTGCTATTGCAACCACAGGACCGGAGAGCATGAACTCCATTAGAGGCTCGTAGAAAGGCTTCCCCTCATGCTCGGCATAGTGCTCAGCAAGTAGCTGCCTGGAAGGCTCTAGCTTTGCTAACTTCGCAACCGAGTACCCCTTGGCTTCACATCGGGAAACTATCTCGCCAATTAGGTTTCTTTTTACGCCATCTGGCTTAATCAGAACTAGGGTCTGCATCACTGCCTTCTTCCTTATTTTTTTCAAAATTTGCTCTTGCTTTATCTATCGTGCCGCCGGCAACTAGTGCCCAAATCCACATTCCTGCGACCATCGAGCCGATAACAAACATGCCCCAGAGCCAGAATCCGGATGCCAAGACTGCAACCTGGATGAGCCAGCCAATTGCATATCCAAAAGGCTTCAACAACAGAGCGGGCGTGAGAATGCACAACAGTGAAACCGTTAGTCCGATTGCCCAAATTATTTCAACTCTGGGCAAGTTTGGGCTAATGTCAGCGGCTTTGAGTCCGAAGGCAGTGAGGGTAGCGAAGAACACTACGAATGCTTCGAAGCTCAGCGCAATCGAAGCCAGCGCTCGCTTGGAGGATTTATTCCGCAATGTCATCCTTGTCTTGCTCTTGAAGTTTCGCTAGGACTGCTCCCACCAAATAAAGCGACCCTGTGACAAACACAGGTCTATTGGTTTCGGCGCCTAGCCTAATTGCTTGCTCGTATGCTTTCAAAAAATCCGGCTCTATCTCTTCGATTTGAACGTCTTCATCACTGAACACATCTGCCAATTCAGCAGCTGGGAGCCCCCTGTCGCTGGGGGCTGTGGTCAAGATTAAGTGATCGAACACACCGGTCAGCTCCCTGGCACTACTCCAGATATCTTTATCGCCAAGCATGCCGACCAGACCTATGGCCTTTGGGGAACCGAAATGCCACTGCAGCGAAGCCCTAAAGCTTGCTAGGCCTGCCGCATTGTGAGCACCGTCAAGCACTACCAGCGGCTCCTTACTCACGACCTGCATTCGCCCTGGGGCGATTGCATCGGCTATTGCGCTCCTAATTACCTCGTCAGCAATTCCACGCCCCAAAAACGCTTCGGTTGCCGCTATGGCGGTGGCAGCATTTTCAGCCTGATGCTGGCCGATGATTGGCATCCAGAGCGACGGGTACTGCTGCCATAGCCCGTCAAGCGAGAATCTAGTTCCATAACCATCTGGCTCAACATCAGTGAGCCGGAACTCAGAATCGGCGAGCAGAAATTCGTTTTGAGTTCCCGCTCGAAGAATCGATTCGACAGATTTCTGCTGCGGACTGGCTACCACAATCGACTTGGGCTTGATGATCCCAGACTTCGTCTTAGCAATCTCTTCGACCGAATTGCCAAGCACCTTTTGATGGTCGAGCCCAATTGCCGTGAAGACAGCAACGTCCGCATCGGCCACGTTTGTGGCATCCCACTCTCCGCCTATCCCAACCTCCAATACCAAAACGTCGATTGGAGCATCGGAAAAAACATGAAACGCTAGTGCTGTCATTGCTTCAAAAAAGGTGAGGGGCTCCTCACCTTTTTCTCTGAGCTCAGAATCCACTAGATCCATAAGCGATTCGTTTTCCTCGTATGCGTCGATAATTCGCTGATCAGAAACTGCTTCTCCATCCAGTGCAATTCGTTCGTTGAATTGAACCAGGTGTGGGCTGGTAAGCCTGCCGGTTTTTAGGCCGTGTTCTCGAAGCAATCTTTCGATAATTCTTGCAGTGGAAGTTTTACCATTTGTGCCAGTGATGTGGATGATTTTGTAATTGCCCTGGGGGTTTCCCATGAACTCAACCAAGCGCTTGGTCGGCTCGAGTCTTGGACGGATGTGGTTCTCAGGCTGCCTTGAATACAGCGCATGAATGACCTCTTGGAATCTCAGGTCCTCTGGGGAGTCGCTCAATTTTTCCTAAGTGCAATTTGAAGCCGACCGCTTTCGCCTATGCTCAAATCTGACTCAAGCTCGCCTGCGGCAATTGAGATTTCAACAGCCAGTGTCTCTTTTGCTATCAGCTGTTCATGCGCAACCAAAGCTGCAAGTGACGCTTGATCGACCGTCAAGTCCAAGAAAATACGATCTGAAACATCGAGGCCTGCATCTTTACGGGCTTGCTGAACGTGCCGAATGGTGTCACGAGCTAGACCTTCGGCCTGTAGTTCCGCGGTGAGCTTGGTGTCAAGAAGAACAAAGCCGTAGCTGGTGACGCCAACCACCTGATCGCTTGATTCAGCACCAGGCACAAGGCTGAGTTCGAACTCTGCTTCCTCAAGTAAGGTGCCATCCACCCGAACGCCATCGGGTGTTGACTCCCAATTACCCTTCTTCGACTCAACAATTATTCGCTGTACGTCTTTTCCTACCCTCGGCCCCAAGACCCTGGCGTTGACAACTAGCGAATGCTCTAGCCCGAACCTCTTTGCAGTTCCCGCGTCGGCTTGAATTACTTCAACCTCTTTGACATTCAGTTCATCTGCAAGCAATTCGGCGTATTCAGCAAGCGATCCAGATTCAGAAACGGCTACGGTCAGCTTGGCAAGCGGGAGCCTGACGCGAAGCGAGGCACCCTTGCGCAATGACAGGCCAACGGATGCGGCTTCCCGAATAGCATCCATGTCGCGCACCAGCTCAGGATCTGCCGTGAACTCCTCGGCTTCTGGCCAACTCTCTAGATGGACAGACCTGCCGTTTGTAAGACCTCGCCACATCTCTTCGGCGACCAAGGGCATAAGTGGTGCAACAACCCTAAAAGTGGCTTCCAAAACGGTGTACAGAGTGTCAAATGCGTCCTTGTCGCCTTCCCAGAACCTATCCCTGGAGCGTCGCACGTACCAATTAGTCAACACTTCAGCAAACTCACGAACCCTGCCCGATGCCGAGAAGCTGTCAAAGGCATCCAAGTCACTGCTCACCTGATCGATCAAGTCCCTGGTCTTCGCCAATATGTAGCGATCAAGCAACTGTGTAGATGCCATAGAAGGGCTGGCCGTGTAACTAGAAGCGTTCGCATAGAGCGCGAAGAAGTAATAAGTGTTCCATAGAGGCAGCAGCGCCTGACGGACTCCCTCCCTAATCCCCTGCTCGGTCACGGCAATGTTTCCACCGCGCAAAATCGGGCTTGACATCAAGAACCATCGCATGGCGTCCGAGCCGTCGCGATCGAACACCTCGTTGACATCAGGATAGTTTCTGAGACTCTTAGACATTTTCTGCCCGTCATTACCAAGGACGATTCCATGGCTCACGCTGTTCTTGAATGCGGGCCTGTCAAAAAGAGCCGTTGATAAAACATGCAGGGTGTAGAACCAGCCCCTGGTTTGCCCAACATACTCGACGATGAAATCTCCCGGAAAGTGGGTTTCGAACCAGTCTTGATTTTCGAACGGGTAGTGAACCTGAGCAAACGGCATGGATCCTGATTCGAACCAGCAATCAAGCACCTCTGGCACTCGGCGCATTGTCGATTTGCCAGTCGGGTCATCTGGATTTGGCCTGGTCAGTTCATCGATCACGGGTCTGTGGAAATCTGATGGTCGAACCCCGAAGTCGCGCTCCATCTCATCGAGAGAGCCGTAAACATCGATTCGAGGATAATTTGGGTCATCCGATTTCCAGACTGGAATTGGCGCTCCCCAGAACCGGTTTCTGGAAATAGCCCAATCTCGAACGTTTTCCAACCATTTACCAAAGCTGCCGTGCTTCGTGTGTTCAGGCACCCAGTTGATGTCTTCGTTCAAGGCCAGCATCCGGTCACGGATCTTTGTGGTTTCAACGAACCATGAGGAAACCGCTTTGTAGATCAACGGGTTCTTGCAACGGTAGCAGTGAGGGTAGCTGTGCTCGTAGGAAGCCTGCCTAAAAAGCCTGCCGGCATCTTTCAGATCTTTCGTGATCGGCTTATTCGCATCAAATACGTGCTGACCTTCGTAGGGTCCGATCAAAGAAGTGAATTGGCCGCGCTCGTTGACTGAAACATAGGTCGGTATCCCCGCAGCGTTGCAAAGCATTTGGTCATCTTCACCGTAGGCGGGAGCCTGATGAACAATTCCAGTTCCATCTTCGGCGGTGACGTAGTCCCCCACCAAAACTTGCCAAGCGTTTGCAACATCAAACTTTTCGGCATCGGTGTAAAAATCGAAAATCGGCTCATACTTCAGCCCACCCAACTCCGAGCCCTTGACGGTCCTGGAAACGGCCGCTGTTGCAGACTCAGCGTCTTCAAACCCCAGCTCCTTGAGGTAGCTGCCAATTAGTGTCGAGGCGATCAGGTAGCTCCCCGCACCAAGCTCACTATCAGGGGCGACAACTACTGAATATTCGATTTCAGGGCCAACCGCGAGAGCGAAGTTTGTTGGCAACGTCCAGGGAGTAGTGGTCCAAGCCAAAAGCTTGACTCCATGAAACTCACCGTCAGTTACAACAGGGAAAGTGACCGTAACGGATTGGTCTTGTCTGTCTCGGTAAACCTCATCGTCCATTCGGAGTTCGTGGTTTGACAGTGGGGTTTCACACCTACAGCAATAAGCAAGGACTTTAAAGCCTTCATAAATGAGACCTTTTTTGTGAAGCTCCTGAAACGCCCAGATCACGCTCTCGGTGTAGTCCCTATCCAGGGTCTTGTAGTCGTTGTCAAAATCAACCCAGCGAGCCTGACGAGTGATGTAACTGCGCCAGTCCTCGGTGTATTTCAAGACAGATGTCTTGCAAAACTCATTGAACTTACCGACGCCGTACTTCTCGATTTCAGGTCTACCGGAAATCCCCAGAAGCCTCTCGGCCTCAACCTCCGCCGGCAGTCCATGAGTGTCCCAACCGAATCTGCGCTCAACGCGGTTACCGCGCATGGTCTGGTAACGAGGCACAAGGTCTTTGACGTAACCGGTTAGCAGGTGCCCATAGTGAGGAAGACCGTTTGCAAAAGGAGGCCCGTCATAAAAGACGAACTCCGGTGCATCCGCCGCAGCCCGTTGGTCGATTGATTCTTGAAAGGTACCGTCCTTGTCCCAGTAGGCCAGAACCTCCTTTTCAAGCTCTGAAAAAGAAGGGGAGGCCTTGGGCCCCTGGGAGGAATTGCTGTGCTTTGGATACATCAATGCTTTCGGGAGAGGTAATGGTCAAGAACAATGTTAATCTAGACACTACGAATATACCGAGGTCATAGCTATTGAATAATGCAATCCCCGAGCCAACTAGGCCCGCAACCGTTCCCGAGAAGGCATCCGTGGAGGGGCTCGAAGCTAAGTGGGCACCGGCTTGGGAGGCTGGCTCTGTTTATAAATTCGATGCAGCGGCACCAAAAGCCGATGTCTATTCGATAGACACGCCGCCACCGACAGCCTCTGGTTCGCTACATGTTGGCCATGTCTTTAGCTATACCCACACTGACGTTGTGGCCAGGTATAAGAGAATGAATGGCGCCGCTGTTTACTACCCGATGGGCTGGGATGACAATGGGTTGCCAACAGAGCGACGTGTTCAGAACTATTACGGAGTGCGCTGCGACCCCACTCTGCCCTTTGATAACGACTTCCAGCCACCTCAAATAGGTGGCGATAATAAGTCCACTCGAGTGCAGGACCAACTGCCCATCTCGAGACAGAACTTCATTGCACTCTGCGAAAAGCTCACAGAGGAAGATGAAAAGACTTTTGAGAACCTTTGGCGCGATTTAGGGCTGTCGGTTGACTGGGGCCAAAGTTACCGAACCATTTCCAAGGAATCACAGCGAGTGTCTCAAAGGGCGTTCCTCAATAACCTCGAGAGAAACGAAGCGTATTCTCAGATGGCCCCCACGCTATGGGACGTCAACTTCCGGACGGCCGTTGCCCAAGCCGAGCTAGAAGACCGAGAAATGCCCGGCGCCTATCACCGAGTTGGCTTCGATGGTCCAGATGGAAAAATCTTCATTGAGACGACACGGCCGGAGCTGATAGCAGCCTGTGTGGCTCTCGTGGCTCACCCCGATGATGAGCGCTATGCACATCTATCCGGCAAAACAGCCAAGACTCCCCTGTTTGGCGTCGAGGTTCCCATCCTCGCTCACCGCCTAGCCCAAATCGACAAAGGCTCTGGAATAGCGATGATCTGTACCTTCGGTGATGTAACTGACGTTATTTGGTGGCGAGAACTCAAACTTCCAAATCGAGCCATCATCGGTTTCGATGGGCGCATAATTTCAGATGCTCCGGACGTAATTGCAGCTGGTCCTGGGCTAGCCGTCTACCAAGAACTTGCAGGAAAAACCATTTTCTCCGCCAAAGAGTACATGGTGAAAACACTCCAAGAGTCAGGAGACATGGTTGGAGAACCCCGACCAATCACTCACCCAGTTAAATTTTTTGAAAAGGGTGACAAGCCTCTTGAAATTGTCTCCACACGCCAGTGGTACATAAAAAACGGTGGAAATGACAAGCCTCTTGCCGAAAAACTCGTATCTCTTGGCAAGGAAGTTGACTTTCACCCAGATTTCATGCGCGTGCGACTTGAAGACTGGATTAATGGCCTAAATGGAGACTGGCTGATCTCCCGGCAAAGATTCTTTGGGGTGCCCCTGCCGCTCTGGTATCCATTGGATGCTGATGGAAATCCTGATTACGACAATCCAATTACCCCGAACGACAACCAGCTTCCAGTTGACCCATCAAGCGACATCCCAAATGGCTTCACTGAAGACCAAAGAGGTGCTCCCGGTGGTTTTGTCGGTGAGCTAGACATCATGGACACTTGGGCTACGTCTTCGCTAACCCCTCAACTAGCCGGAGGTTGGCTAACAGATGATGAGAAGTTCGCAAAGGTCTTCCCTTATGACCTTCGCCCGCAGGGTCAAGACATCATTAGAACCTGGCTCTTCTCCACGCTTGTAAGGTCTGAACTCGAGCATGGGGTTGCCCCTTGGAAGCATGCCGCTATCTCCGGCTGGATACTGGATCCCGACCGTAAAAAGATGTCAAAGTCCAAAGGCAACGTCGTAGTTCCAAACGAAATTCTCGAAACTCACGGCTCAGACGCAGTTCGTTATTGGGCAGCTTCGGCCAGGCTTGGCACCGACGCGGCATTTGATGAAGGTCAGATGAAGGTCGGACGCAGGCTTGCTATCAAGCTCCTGAATGCTGCCAGGTTTGCGCTGAGCTTCGAGTTGCCAGCTGGAACCTCAGAAGTGAGCGAAGCGATAGACAAGTCAATGCTTGCGTCCCTTCAAAAAGTGGTTGACGCCTCAACTGCAGCGTTTGAAAAGTATGACCACACCAAGGCACTGGAATTGACCGAATCATTCTTCTGGACCTTCACCGATGACTACTTGGAGCTTGTTAAAGAGCGCGCTTATGGCAAGGGTGACTTTACCGATCAGGAAACTGGAAGTGCTGTTTTGGCACTGCGACAGGCCCTCGGAGTGCTCGTTAGACTCTTCGCACCCTTTATTCCATTCGCATCCGAAGAGGTCTGGAGCTGGTGGCAAGACGGAACTGTCCACAAATCGCAGTGGCCAGAATCCTCTGAGCTCGTGGGTGAAGATGAGCTACTGCTGAAACTAGCAAGCACTGCCTTGGTCCAAATTCGAAAAGCAAAATCCGACAACAAGCTATCGATGAAAGCTGAACTGGCAAATGCAACCGTGTCAGGCCCAGCATCTATGCAGAGCCTCGCGAAAGATTTAGCTAGCGTTGGTCGAATTGAAAACCTAGAGTTTCAAAATGCAGAAGAGGTCTTAGTCACAAACCTGGTATTTGCCGAGGTCGAGAGCTAACGCTTTCTAACGCTCCACACGAGAATGCCGGCTACCAGCGCCCAGAAGGCCCCACCCACCCCAAGCACCGTGATGCCGGCAGCACCAATAACCAAGGTCACAATTCCTGCAAGCCTGGTTTGGTCGTCGCTCACAGCCGTCTTTATAGCGCCAGCAAACGTGTTCAGCAACGCCAGCCCAGCCAGTGCCAGCAGCAATTCAGTCGGGACCGCTAAAACGAAGGCAGCAAAACCAGCGGCAAAAATTGCAAACAGGATGTAAACCACGCCACCCCAAGCAGCGGCAAGCCAACGGCGACTAGGGTCTCTTGCGGCGCTGTCGTCGGCATTTAATGCCGCGGTGATTGCTGCCAGGTTTAGACCGAAGCCACCGAACAAGCCAGTAATGGCGGACCCAAGCCCAGTGGTGATAAAGACCTTAGAGGTCGGCAATTTATAACCCAGAGACGCCATGATCGCTAACCCTGGAAGGTTTTGAGATGCCATGGTTATCAAATACAGTGGCACCCCGATTGCCAAGATTGCTGCCCAGTCAAATACAGGAGGAACAACTAGAAGTTCTGGCCAGAAACTACCTACTTGGACTTGACTAACCGCATCGCTTCTTGAAATGAGAACAAAACCGATGATGATTGCAACCGGGGATGCCCACAGCGGCAGAAAGCGATTCAAGAGCAGCCATATGACAACAGTTGGCATTATCAATAGCGGGAACTCAACCGCCGAATGAACTGTTGCCACGACGAAGGGGAAGATTACTCCGGCGAGCATTGCAGCAGAGATTTGCGGTGGGATTTTTCCAACCAGTCGTCCGAGAGCTGGCCAAGCGCCAGTCATTACAACCAGCAAGCTGCTCACAATAAAGGCGCCGACTGCGGTATTGAAGTCAAAACCAAGACCTTCACTGGTTGCCAAGAATGCAGCTCCAGGCGTAGACCAAACAATGCTGACGGGCATTCTTAGCCAAAGGCTTAGGCCGATAGATAGAACTCCGTAGCCAAGAAGCATCAGAGCAATGGCAGTTGCCGTCTGAGCGGAGCTGGCACCCATGGCGCTCAGGCCCGCAATTGCTATCCCAAAGGTGGCGATTGAACCGGTGGTTGAAGCAACAGAGCCCGCGATTAGGGGAGCTACAATTTCAGGCTTACGTGCGATGAGATGGGTCTCTAACTAGGCGGATTTATCTTGACGTGGCGCCTTTGCGCCCTCTACGACAGGCAATCCGCCATTCCTGGCTATGTCTTCGGTTATCGTCACTGTTCCTGCTGCCTCAGAGCCTGGAAGCTCAAACATAATCGGCCCAAGTAGCTCCTCAAGGATTGCTCTGAGGCCCCGTGCTCCGGTCTGACGTGCAATAGCGCTATCGGCAATAAACTCGACTGCACCCGGCTCAAATACCAGCTCGAAGCCATCGATTTCAAACATGCGCTGATACTGCTTGATCAGCGCATTTTTAGGCTCCGTGAGGATTGCAATCAACGCCGGCTTGTCCAACTCCTCGACTGTTGCCAAAACCGGAAGCCTTCCAATAAATTCAGGTATCAAGCCAAACTTCCTGAGGTCTTCAGGCTGCACTTGGCGGTACACGTTGTTGACTTCAGACTTTTCCTTGAGCTCAGCTCCGAAGCCGATGCCCTTTTTGCCAGTGCGCTCCGAAACTATGCTTTCAAGGCCTGCAAAGGCCCCCGCAACTATGAATAGCACGTTTGTAGTGTCCAGCTGTATGAACTCTTGCTGAGGGTGCTTCCTCCCGCCCTGAGGCGGAATTGATGCGACGGTGCCCTCAAGTATTTTGAGCAAAGCTTGCTGAACACCTTCACCGGAAACATCTCGAGTTATCGATGGGTTTTCAGCTTTTCTCGAAATCTTGTCGATTTCATCGATGTAGATGATCCCAGTTTCTGCACGCTTCGGGTCGTTATCCGCCGCCTGCAACAGCTTGAGCAGAATGTTCTCGACATCTTCTCCCACATATCCGGCCTCGGTAAGGGCAGTCGCGTCTGCGACTGCAAACGGAACATTCAGGCGCTTTGCAAGAGTTTGAGCAAGATAGGTTTTACCGCAGCCGGTTGGTCCGATCATCAGAATGTTGGATTTTGCAATCTCAATCTCATCATGCTCTTTACCAGCAGCCGTAAGGGTTCCGCTGGCTCTAATACGCTTGTAATGGTTGTACACAGCGACCGCGAGCTGCTTTTTCGCATCATCTTGACCGATTACATATTCGTCGAGAAACCCCTTGATTTCTTTAGGGTTTGGTAAATCCAGAGAATCCAGATCAGTACTGGCTTTGTGCCCGAGCTCTTCTTCAATAATTTCGTTGCAGAGTTCAATGCACTCATCACAAATGTAGACCGCCGGTCCAGCGATTAGCTTCCTAACCTGTTTTTGGCTCTTCGCGCAGAAGGTGCACTTCAACAGCTCGCTAGTCTCAGATAAAGTCATGTCGAAACTCTATAGCGAGAGTTGGACTTTTTAGCCCAACACTCGCCGAGAACAACTAGGCCTTTCGGGACGTGAGAACCTGATCAATAAGGCCGTACTCCATTGCTTCAGCAGCAGTCAGGATCTTGTCTCTGTCGATGTCCTTATTTACTTCAGCAAGACTCTTGCCCGAGTGATGACTCAAAGTCTGCTCCAGCCACTCACGCATGCGCATAATTTCCTTGGCTTGGATCTCAATGTCAGAGGCCTGACCCTGACCTCCACCACCCGATGATGGCTGGTGAATCAGAATTCGAGCGTTTGGTAGCGCGAGGCGCTTGCCCTTAGCTCCAGCTGCAAGAATTACTGCGGCAGCCGAGGCTGCTTGCCCCAGGCACACAGTCTGAATCTGAGGCTTCACATACTGCATGGTGTCGTAAATCGCAGTCAAGGCAGTAAAGGAACCACCTGGAGAGTTGATGTACATGGTGATGTCTCGATCTGGATCCTGGGACTCAAGGACCAACAGCTGGGCCATAATGTCATCAGCGGAGGCATCGTCAACCTGAACACCGAGAAACACAATACGGTCCTCGAACAACTTGGTGTAGGGGTTGTGCCGCTTCATTCCGTATGAAGTGCGCTCCTCGAACTCAGGAAGGATGTACCTGGCACCAGGCATTTCAACTCGACCCTCGTTGGTTTCAATAAAGCTCATGGTCTACGCCTTCCCTACGCCCGTTGAACGGCTAGCAAACTCTTGAATCTGATCGATGAAACCATATTCCAAGGCCTCGGCAGCAGTGAACCAGCGATCGCGGTCTCCGTCTTCCATAACCTGCTCTACAGTCTTGCCAGTCTGCTCAGCAGTTATGCTCGCCAATTGCCTCTTCATAGACATAATTAGCTCCGCCTGGGTCTGAATGTCAGAGGCTGTTCCGCCAAAACCTCCGAGCGGCTGGTGAAGCAACACTCTAGTGTTTGGAGTGGCGTATCTCTTGCCCTTGGCACCGGATGAAAGCAAGAACTGCCCCATTGAGGCTGCCATGCCAATTCCGACCGTGACGATGTCGTTAGGCACGTACTGCATGGTGTCATAGATTGCCATACCAGCAGTTATGGAACCACCCGGAGAGTTGATGTACAGATAGATATCTTTTTCGGAGTCCTCGGCAGCCAATAGAAGAATTTTCGCGCAAATCTCGTTTGCGTTTTCATCTCGGACTTCGCTACCCAACCACACAATGCGGTCCTTGAGCAGTCTGTCAAATACACCGTTTCGCTCCAATTGGGGCATGGCCATCTGGTTCTCCTTCAGAGTTCTTGAACATAACGATAGCTAGCTAAGAACCCATTTAGGGTGCTTGTTCGCCTTCGGCGTTAGACCTCGTAGGTAACCTTGGCACCCTTGGTGTCTGTAATTTCAGCCTGAGCGACCAGGAAGTCGACAGCCTTGCGCCTTGCAAGCTCGTCGGCGTAGAAGGCGACCTGGCCAGAACTTGCAACCTGCTCAATGAATTGATTCGGCTCCATCTGGTAATTCCTTGAAGTGAATGCCAGATACTCAATCAGTTCTTGATCTTCAATCTTGATTGCTTCGGCATCAACGATCGCGTCCAGCAACAACTGAGTCTTGAAGCCCTTTTCGGAGTCCGCAGTTACTTCCTTGCGGTGAACGTCATCTTCCATTCGACCCTCGCCCTCGAGGTGGGCGTCAACTTCACGCTTCACAGCTTCGTCCGATACCGGAATGTTCGCCTTTGCAACAAGCTCTTCGACAATCTTGTCCCTAGCCTGCAGAACCTGCTTGCGACCAAGTTCCACTGCGAGCTTGGTCTCGAGGTCCTTCTTTAGCTCGTCCAAGGTGTCAAACTCGCTTGCTAGCTGAGCAAAATCGTCGTCCGCCTTAGGAAGCTCACGTTCCTTGACTGCTTTCAAGGTCACAGAAACCTCGGCTGACTGGCCCGCCATCTCGCCACCGACAAGCTTGGAGCTGAAGGTTGTGGTTTCGCCAGCGGTTAGAGTTTCGAGCGCCTCGTCAATGCCGTCCAAAAGCTGTCCGGAGCCAATCTCATAAGAAATGTCCGCGGCAGTGTCTATTTCTTTTCCATCCATCAGCGCCGACAAATCGATGGTTGTAAAGTCGCCGCTCTTAGCTGGGCGGTCTACGGTCTTGAGGGTTCCAAAACGTGCCCGCAGCGCGTCAAGTTCAGTTTCAATGTCCATCTTTGCAACCTTGACCGGGTCGACCTTGACTGCGATGTCTTTATAGCTAGGCAGCTTGAACTCCGGTCGAACCTCAACCTCTAAAGAAATCACGAGTGGCTTCTCTATTTCTGTAGCCGATGGCGCAGAACTGATGTCAGCCTCTGGAGTTCCCAGAGGCTTTAGCTTCTCGGCTACCAGAGCCTCACGGTAAAAAGCGTCCATACCATCGTTGATGGCCTGAGCAATGATCTGGTCCTTGCCGACACGCTGGTCTAGAACCGAGGCCGGCACCTTTCCTTTACGGAATCCAGGAATGTTTACCTGGTTGGCAACCGTCTTATAAGCCTTATCTAGGGTTGGCTTGAAGCCAGCTTGATCAACCTCAATCGTCAGCTTGACGCGTGTTGGGCTTAGTTTCTCGACTGTTGTCTTCAAAGTATCTCCATAGAGGTAGGTGAGTTTTATAAAGCAATTTGTCGGGATGACAGGATTTGAACCTGCGACCCTCTGTTCCCAAAACAGATGCGCTACCAAGCTGCGCTACATCCCGAACATTCTTGACCATTGGTCACGAACTCGACCACTCTACCCCATAGAATGGAGTCTCGTCTAACAAACGATACGCGAGTGTAGCTCAATGGTAGAGCCTCAGTCTTCCAAACTGATTACGCGGGTTCGATTCCCGTCACTCGCTCCAAGACATCACATCCAGAAACCAGCCAGCTAGCCGCTTTGGCAGCTATTGCACCAATAGAGCTTCCTGGAATTCATCAATGCCAAAGACACCTCTTGGCCACAGATTCGGCACGGCATGCCCTCCCGCTTATAGACAAAATAGCGGTCCTTCGTCGGGGGCACTCCCTTCAAATAATCATCTCTGGTGAGCATGATGCCCTTGCTCACTCCAATTTTCATGAGCTTGGCGGCATCAAACCAAATGCCAGCAAGAGTCTGTTCTTCAGTCTGCATTCCAGGCTGGTAGGGATTTACGCAGGCTCGAAACAGCAGTTCAGCACGATAAACGTTTCCAATTCCAGAAATCACGGATTGGTCCATAAGTAACTGCCCTATTGGAGTTTTTGATTTCTTGCAGCGAGCGATAAATCTCTCTAGCTCATGGTCTCCCGGATCGATGCGGAGTGGATCTGGTCCAAGCTTAGATTTTTGCAGTTCGAAGCCAGCCACATCGATTACCTCGCACGCTGTTGGGCCAACAAGGTCTGCCACGTTCTGACTCGAAAGGAACCTGGCGCGCACCTGGCCCACGGGCTCCTTGGGGGCATCTTCGAATCTACTGAAACGCCACTTGCCATAAATGCCAAGGTGGACTCGAATAATCCCTGACTCGAACCCCAAAAACAGATGCTTCCCGAACGCTTCGGATGTTTCAAGCTTCTGACCTGTAACCAATGATGAGTCGACAAACCTGCCCTGAGGAGATGTCACTTCAAGCTGCTGCCCTGCAAAATCTTTCTGAAACCTCTTTGCGGTTCGATGAACTGTATGACCCTCTGGCATTTTGCTAGAAAAGCACCTCGCCGGTTGCTTCAAAATGAGCAATTTTCCCAATACGCCTAACGTGCCGCTCGTCATTAGAGAAAGGTTCGCCGATAAAAATCTTTATTAGGTCAAGTACCTGTTCACTGCTGTGTTGCCTTGCCCCCACGGCTGCGACGTTGGCGTCATTATGCTCTCTTGCAAGTGCTGCCGTTTCGCTGTTCCAAATCAGGGCCGCGCGAATGCCGCTGACTTTATTGGCGGCTATTTGCTCGCCGTTTCCGCTTCCACCCAAGACAATTCCGAGCGCCTCAATACCGGCAAGCTGATCTTCAACAACAGCCTCAGCAGCAGCAATGCAGAAGCCTGGATAGTCATCAAGCGCATCGTAGACCTTTGGGCCGTGATCAATTACCTCCAGCCCGGCATCACTTAGTTGTTCAACCAGAAAAGCGCTCAGCTCCAACCCTGCGTGATCGGTGGCTATGTGTATTCGCATGATCTATGGCCTCTCTTATTTTCTTTTCAGTGTCTTTGCCATCTCAGCCGCATCGTCCATGCGCACTGCAATTCTTTCTCCCCAGCTAAGATCAAAAAATACCGCTGGACCAGAATCCGGTATGAAAGCAAGGGTCCTAGACGCATACCTAAGACCCCAACCACCAAACTCTCTACCCTTCAAATCACCGAGCGATACGCCGACCACGTCTTTTTCAGGTATCGAGATAACCCTCACTCCCCTAAGCCGGATGTCCAATGAATCCTCTAGGGCCACGCTTGGTTTCCCAAGAACTAGCCATATCAAAACGCCAATCGGGATAAAAATCAACAGTATCCACAACCCGACATTCGCAGGCTGACTAGCGTCTCCACCAACTTGAAGCATGGTTGTCAACACCAACAAGACCAAAATGAAGCCGTAGAGATAACCGGAGAACCCCTTGAGTAGCGGCCTCAGTAGCCTCGCTCTCATCGGCACCAGCTCTAGTGCCAACTGGCCCGCCCAAAGAAGACCAAAGCCAATTCCAATAATCCAAAGATACGAAGCCAAGCTCATGAAGCCATCTGCTTGACCAGTCACCCCCCAGTGAACTGCAACCGGGTCAGGGACTAGACCCTGTGTTCCAAGGTAGAAAGTTGTGAAAATAAACGCCAGTGTTGCAATCGGATAAACAATCAAAACCACCGCTCGAGAAAACCTCACACAAACTCCTTGGATTATTTTCTCTCGAGCTTACTTCTGGTGAATCGAAGCAACACAGATGCGGTCAGTGCAGTCAGAATCACATAGGCCAACGTAAGTGCTTGTAGCTTGACTCCCAGCACCACCGGTGCTGCGAGGGCAGCAATGACCATCGAAAATTCACCGCGCGGAATCAAAAAGGCGGCAACGCGCCAGGTGCTCATTTTGTCACTCATATCCTTTGTCACCCACCAGGCCACAAGGTACTTACCCGCCACTCCAATGATGGTTATTGCAAGAGCCAGTGGAAGCACAGCTGGCAGGTCTGCAGGGTCGGTGGTTATCCCAAAAAATAGAAAAAATATGGCTGCAAAAATGTCCCTCAGGGGGGAAAGTCTTGACCTGGCGGCCTCAGCAACCTCACCGGTCAGCAACAAGCCGATCAAGAACGCTGCAACCACCCCGGAGAATCCGATCAAATCAGCAAGTCCAGCTGCCAGCAGAGCAGCCCCAAAAACCGTGAGCAAGAGCCCACCAGGTTCATTGGGGTCGAGAAATTTCTGGAAGCCTGAAGAGCCCCTAAAGCTAATGAGTATTACTAGGCCAGTGATTGCCAGCGCTATCGAGACTGTAATCAACCCGCTCCAAGCGCTGACGCCGAGGACAACAGAGGTCAGCAGCGGTAGGTAAGGGGCCAAGGCCAAATCCTCGAAAACAAGTACGCCGATCGCACGCTTAGAAACCTCGGACCTTCGATAACCCATTTCTTTGATTAGCTGTGCTGCAATACCGGATGAAGAAACGTAGGTGATCCCGGCCAGTGCAAGAGCGCCAGGAAGACCCCAACCAAAAATCAACCCGATAGCAAAACCAGGCGTTGCATTAGCCACGAAGTCGATCAGCCCCGCACTCTTACGTTCCTGGAAAGCCTTGGATAAGTCATACGCGGAATACTCCAGGCCCAGTAACAGCAAAAGCATGATTGCGCCGATTTGAGCCCCGGTATTCAAAAACTCTTCACTCAGAGACAGTGGCACCAGTCCACCATCGCCCAGCGCCAAACCGATCAGCAGGTAAAGCGGCACCACAGAAAACTTCAACTTATTTGCTAGCAGCGCCACCAGCCCGAGCACCAAGAGCGCACCACCAATTTCGGCCAGTTGAGCTGAGGCTTCAGGGCTCCCCACACTAGCTGACATGAATTGATACATAAATCAATTATTGCCCAGTAATTACCCATCCAATGCCTCTAGGCTGTTTAGAAACAAAGACTTAATGAAAGAAAAGCCAAATGCCTGGAGATAACCTAACGCGCGCAGAAGCCATTGAGCGTTCAAGTCTGATATCAGTTGATTCCTACCTTGTCGAACTGGATCTTTCTAAAGACTCCAAAACATTTCCCTACACCTCAACTGTTAGCTTCAAAGCCTCTCAAGTAGGTGCTGAGACCTTCATTGATGCAATCACAGCTTCGGTCGAAAGCATCGAATTAAACGGAATCAGCCTGGACCCAACAACCCATGCGGACGGGGTGCGGATTTCGCTCCCGAACCTTTTGGCCGAAAACACACTGGTAGTAAAAGCGCACGGCACTTTTTCCAACAGCGGCGAAGGGCTACACAGGTTCGTGGATCCAGTTGATGACGAGGTGTACTTCTATACCCAGTTCGAAGTTCCAGATTCAAGAAGAATGTTTGCGGTTTTTGAACAGCCTGACCTGAAAGCGACTTTCGAATTCAGGATCGTCGGAAACAAAAACTGGCAGGTGATTTCTAACTCCACAACTCCCGAGCCCGCTCAATTAGACAACGAATTGGCACGTTGGGACTTTCAACCAACTCCTCGCATTTCAAGCTACATAACTGCACTTATTGCGGGCCCCTATTCGGTATGGCGAGATGAACTCAAGTCATCAAACTCAAAGACGATTCCACTTGGAGTGTTCTGCCGCGGCTCGCTGGCTCAATACATGGATGCTGATTACATCTTTGAAAAAACAAAAGAAGGCTTCAGCTACTTCGAAGGTCTCTTTGACTACCCTTACCCGTTTGAAAAGTATGACCAACTCTGGGTACCGGACTTCAATGCTGGAGCTATGGAAAATGCTGGTGCGGTTACCTTCACCGAAAGCTACATTTTCCGCTCTGCCGTAACTGACGCCATAAAAGAACGCCGAGTCGTGACAATACTTCACGAATTAGCTCACATGTGGTTTGGCGACTTGGTCACAATGACTTGGTGGAACGACCTGTGGCTCAACGAAAGTTTTGCAGAATACGCATCAACCCTTGCCACGGCCGAAGCAACCGAGTGGACCGAGGCTTGGACCACATTTGCATCCCTAGAAAAAAGCTGGGCATACCGCCAAGACCAAATGCCCTCCACGCATCCAATCGTCGCCGAAATCAATGATCTAGAGGATGTTCAGGTCAACTTCGATGGCATTACTTATGCCAAGGGCGCTTCAGTGTTGAAGCAATTGGTCGCTTGGGTTGGGCAAGACGCATTCATGAAGGGTGTTGGGAATTACTTCAAGGCTCATCAATGGGGAAACACTGAGCTCAAAGACCTCCTGGTGGAATTGGAAAAAGAAAGTGGCAGAGATCTTTCTGAGTGGTCTGCCCTGTGGCTGGAGACCTCAGGCGTGAATACGCTGAGGCCGGTATTTCAAACCGACTGCGATGGAAATTTCACAACGTTCACCATCGAACAGACTGCTTTTACAGACCACCACCACCTTCGACCTCACCGGCTGGGAATTGGCCTTTTCGACCTAACTTCCGGCAAGCTCATTAGACGTCATGGGATAGAGATTGATGTAGCTGGAGCAGAGACTCAAGTCTCCGATTTGGTCGGACATAAAAAGCCAGACCTGGTCCTGATTAACGACCAAGACCTTGCTTATGCAAAAATCCGTCTCGATGACGATTCTTGGAAAGTGGCGCTGGAGAACCTTTCTGGCATTGAAGACTCATTGGCTAGAACGCTGGTCTGGTCCGCAGCCTGGGATGCCACCAGAGATGCCGAGGCAAACCCAAGACATTTTGTTCAGCTCGTGCTTGACCACGTATCCGGAGAAACAGAATCGACGACGGTTACCACCCTTTTGAGGCAGTTGGTCACTACATCTTCTTTGTACGTAAAAAAAGACAAGCGAAAAGAAACCGCTGCGCACATAGCAGAATCACTCATTGCCCTAGCTGAAGCTGCGGAAGCCGGTAGCGACAACCAGTTGCAATTCACCAAGTTCGTCGCACAGTTCGCCTCGACTGAGAAGCAGCTTGACTGGCTAGACGAAGTCGTCACAGGCAAGAGGAAGCTCACGGGACTAGATGTCGATGGCGACCTTCGCTGGGAGCTTTTGATTGGACTAGCCGTCGAAAACCGAGCGGACGAAAACCGAATTGCTGCTGAGCTCAAGGCAGACAATACGGCCAACGGACAGAAGTTTGCTGCCGCTGCACGTGCTGCCTTCTCCACGGCAGCCGACAAGGAAAAAGCTTGGACTGAATTGACTGAAAAGACCGACTACTCAAACACCTTGATCAGTTCGGCATCAGCAAGCTTTGGTAGGACCTCAGACACTTCGCTACTTGAGGAGTATGCCGACAAATACATGGAGGTCGCGCCGGGCATATGGGAAACAAGAACTTACCAAATTGCCTCTTACCTGCTGACAAACCTTTATCCGGTGCAGCTGGCTCACAGGGCCCTTGCTGAAAAAACTCAAACACTGATTGATTCTGAGTTTTCTAAATCCAAGCCCGCATTCCGGAGGCTGCTGGTTGAAAACCTTGCGGGTCTTGAAAGAGGATTGAAAGTCCAAGCCAAAGATGAAGAGGAAAACTAATGTCATTGCCTGAATTCTTGTCCGAGTGGTCGACCTTGATTTCAATTCTGGTCATCCTGGTTTCAGCAATCCTGCTCAAGTTGGCTCTAGGCATCGCATCAAAGCGAATAGTAAAAACAATCGTCTCCGGGGTCCAGAGAGTCAAGCAAGATGAGCGCATGGACGCCCTTTTGGCCGAGCAGCGCCTTACTCAAAGAACCAAAACAATCGCATCAGTTCTGGATAATTTTGCGACCTGGGCGATAGCGATTACAGCGCTGGTGATGATACTAAGCGAACTGGGAATAAACGTCGGTGCCCTGATTGCTGTTTCAACAGTTCTGGGCGCAGCAATCGGTTTTGGCGCGCAGTCCCTGGTGAAGGACATTCTCTCCGGAATCTTCATCGTCTTCGAAGATCAATACGGTGTCGGTGACTGGGTGGAGATTGGCTCAGTTTCTGGAGAAGTTGAACGCGTGGGTCTTCGTGTTACCGAAGTCAGAGATATACATGGAACGCTTTGGTTCGTCCGAAATGGTGAAATCATCCAAGTTGGTAACGCGTCCCAGGAGTGGGCGGCGGCATTGCTTGATTTCCCATTCGCCTATGAAAACGATGTTGAACAAGTCCAGCAGATTATCCAGGACACTGCCAACACCATGAGAAAGTCAAAGCAGTGGTCAGGAGACATGATCGCCGACGCAGATATCTGGGGAATGCAGCATGTTTCTGGAGAACAGTTCGTCGTGAGGGTATCAATTCGAACCTTACCCAACCGTCAGTGGGCAGTCTCCAGAGAGCTTCGCAAACGCTGCAAGCAAGCATTTGATGCCAAGAGCATTAGCTTGCTCAGCGCTACCAAGATAAACATGGCCAAATAGTTGCAAGAATTCTTCGATCGAGTCGGTGGAACTGAGGTTTTTCACAAACTAACGACTGTCTTCTATGAGGGGGTGGCTGCCGATCCACTTCTGAAACCAATGTATCCAGAGGAAGACCTAGAGCCGGCAAGAGTCAGGCTGCAGTTGTTCTTGGAGCAGTACTGGGGAGGCCCTACAACCTACCAAGAGACTCGCGGTCACCCAAGGCTAAGAATGCGGCATGCTCCATTCAAGATTGGCCCTCGGGCCAGAGAATCCTGGCTCAGGCACATGGAACAGGCAGTCGACACTTTAGAGCTTTCAAAGCTTGACCGTGATGAACTATGGGATTACTTGGAACGAGCTGCGCACGCCATGCTCAATAGCTTCGAGGACTAAGAAAACTTAAAACTCTCCTTAGCGAGAACATGTCCGAATTCAGAAGTCAGCCTGATCCAACCGTGGGCCCGAAAAACTTTGACCGGGACACCCTTTTGCAAAAAGCCCAAGCCAGCCATTGCAAACGCTGAGCCAGCTGGGAAATTGTGTTCGATGCCGACAGCTTTTCCCCAGATTTGAAGCCTGACCCTTGCGGCAATTGCGCTTCCCACGCTTTCAGGTAGAGCTTCGGCAACCTCGGCAATCCCGCTTTTAGCCCAGTCTGAAATCGCCTGCGAATCAACCTCACCACTTTGCACCCAGCCTTGTCTAGGCGGTGTGACTCCAGCCCAACCGATCCGCCCTACGGTTTGCGGTGGAGTGACCTCAAGATCTTGCAAACTAATGCTCCTATCAAGGGCAGCAAGGAATTGTTCGATCGAATAAAGGCCATCTAGTTCAACTTTGGACGCAAGGTTGATGGTCCTAAGCCCAATTACAGTCAGCCCGTCGCCCACCAATGAACCCGCATAGATTGGGCTTACATAGGCAGCCAGCACCTCACCAAAAGCCCGCAATTTAACAGCACCGTTGGCGTCCAGCCGGTGTGCTTTTTTTAAAAAAGCGCTGAAGTCCGCAAGATCATTAGCATCTAGAAAAACAAGATTCGTATCCATAGTCGAAGCCTAAACTAGCCAAAGAAAGAAGGTTCAGATGCAAGATTCAAACATTCCTGCCGATCCGGTAGCCGATCTGCTCAGAATTCTAAATCTAGACCAGCAGAATGAAACCTCTTTCTTGGGCCAGAGTCAATGGATGCCACACGGACGTGTGTTTGGAGGGCAGGTGCTCTCGCAAGCCCTTGTTGCAGCAAGCCTCACCGTTCCGGACAGTCGACCCGCTCACAGCCTTCACAGCTACTTTCTAAGGGCTGGCGAAGTGAACCAGCCAATCACCTTCGAGGTTGATGTTCTCCGAGACGGAAGAAGTTTTTCTGCCAGGAGAGTGCAGGCCAGCCAGAACGGGAAAGCTATTTTTTCCATGATTGCTTCTTTTCAAGATCCAAGCCCAGGGCTCACTCACGCAGATGGAATGCCCGAAGGCTTGCCTTCCCCAGAGAGCCTGCCTTCAGCAGCAACTCTCCTGGAAGCTTTTGACCACCCGGTCACAAACTATTGGGCGAAAGCGAGACCTTTTGATTTGCGGCATGCCACTGAGCCGATTTACCTACAGCCAGCAAAAGCATCGTCTTCTAATCAGGCCATTTGGTTCAAGCCAATCAGCCCACTGATTACAGAAACAACCATAGAACTTGCCGCTCTCGCATACGCAAGTGACTATTCAATCCTTGAATCTATAATGCGGAGGCATGGAATCAGCTGGGCACACAAGGGGCTCTCTTCGGCAAGCTTGGACCATGCGATGTGGTTCCATGCAAAACCAGACTTTTCCGATTGGATGCTTTACGAGCAACACTCCCCCGCGGCACAAAATAACCGCGGCCTCGCAATAGGCAAAATATTCAACCGCGACGGAACACTTGTTGCCTCGGTCGCCCAAGAAGGAATGCTGCGCATTCCTGAATACTCTTAGTCGCGGGTAAGCCTGCGGTAAGTTGAGCGGTGCGGCTTGGCAGCATCAGGGCCAAGTCGCTGAATCTTATTCTCCTCGTAGGCGTCGAAGTTGCCTTCAAACCAGTACCACTTGTCAGGGGTCTCATCTGTACCCTCGTAAGCCAGGATGTGGGTTGCTACCCGGTCTAGGAACCACCTGTCGTGAGTAATGACCACCGCGCATCCAGGAAATTCGAGCAGTGCGTTTTCGAGAGATGCAAGAGTTTCAACATCCAAGTCGTTGGTTGGCTCATCGAGAAGCAATAGGTTTCCACCCTGCTTCAATGTAAGAGCAAGGTTTAGTCGGTTTCTCTCACCACCGGAAAGCACTCCAGCCTTCTTCTGCTGGTCGGCTCCCTTGAAGCCAAATGCTGCCACATATGCCCTGGATGGCATTTCAACCTGACCCACCTGCATGTAATCGAGACCGCCGGAAACGACCTCCCAAAGAGTCTTATTGGGGTCGATTCCCTCACGTGATTGATCGACATAGCTGATAGACACGGTTTCACCGACTTTTAGCTCGCCGCTGTCAAGCTCATGCATGCCCGTGATGCACTTAAACAAGGTTGATTTACCAACACCGTTTGGCCCGATGATCCCGACAATTCCATTTCTAGGAAGAGAAAAACTCAAGTCGCTAAACAACTTGCGGTCCTCAAAACCCTTGGAAATCTTTTTTGCTTCGATAACAATGTCACCGAGGCGTGGTCCAGGTGGAATCTGAATTTCTTCAAAATCAAGTTTTCTGGTCTTGTCCGCCTCCGCTGCCATCTCTTCGTATCGAGAAAGCCTGGCCTTGGATTTAGTTTGCTTGGCTTTAGGACTTGAGCGCACCCATTCGAGCTCGTCAGCAAGTCTCTTGGATAGCTTGGCGTCCTTCTTGCCTGCAACCTGAAGTCGCTCTTGTTTCTTTTCTAAGTAGGTCGAGTAATTACCTTCATATGGGTAGGCCCTTCCTCTGTCGAGCTCCAAGATCCATTCGGCAACATTGTCTAGGAAATACCTATCGTGAGTGACCGCAAGAACAGCGCCTGCATACTGAGCTAAGTGCTGTTCAAGCCACAGCACACTCTCAGCATCTAGGTGGTTTGTGGGCTCATCCAGCAACAAAAGGTCGGGCTTTTGCAGAAGTAGCTTGCAAAGTGCAACTCTGCGCCTCTCACCTCCGGACAAATGCGTAACTGGAGTGTCGCCAGGAGGGCAGCGAAGCGCATCCATCGCCTGCTCAAGCTGGTTTTCTAAATCCCATCCATCTGCAGCGTCAATCTTTTCCTGCAACGTGCCCATCTCTGCCAAAAGGGTGTCGTAGTCTGCATCTGGGTTCGCCAACTCAGCGCTGATTTCGTTGAATCTGTCAATCTGACCCATAATCTCAGTAACGGCTTCCTGAACATTACCGAGCACGGTCTTTTCTTCGTTCAGCGGAGGCTCCTGCATCAGCATTCCAACTGTTGCACCCTCAGCGAGCCTTGCTTCTCCGTTGGATGGGTTGTCAAGCCCTGCCATGATTTTTAAGACAGATGACTTACCAGCACCGTTTGGTCCAACCACGCCAATTTTTGCACCCGGATAAAAAGCCAGTGTTACGTCATCAAGAATGACCTTGTCGCCGTGCGCCTTGCGCGTCTTGATCATTTGATATATAAATTCAGCCACGAAAAATGCCCATCAGATTTGGAAAAAGGGAAAGCCCCTCTTCGTCGATTGCTTGAGCCAAGTTTAGCCCAGTGTAAAAGCGCACTGCTTTTGATTTTGCAATCGACGAAGAGGGGTTTGTGGCCTGGTGGTTTGGGGGCGCCAGGCCACCTCAGAACCTACGCGGGCTGGAGCGTTGGTTCTGAATCTTCCGCCGGTTCTGCCGACCTGGCTACTCGCTCAAAACTGCTTGTGCCAAACAGTAGATCGTGACCGATTGCGTCCGCCTCTATTTCGACGGTTGTTCCGGTGCGTTCACCGTTGTCCCAGTCCCTGACCTTGAGCCTGCCTGAAACGAGCACGCGATCACCTTTTGAAATCGAGTTATTGGTGTTTTCAGCAAGTTGCCTGAAGGCCACAACGCTGAACCAATTTGTCTCAGCATCAATCCACTGACTAGTTTGCTTATCGAATCGTCTGGCGCTAGAAGCCAAGCGAAATGAAGTGACCGGGAGGCCATCTGCCGTGATTATGTTTCTGGGAGTGGTTGCCACCAAACCTACGACTGTGAAGTTGTCTGCCATGAGAAATCCTTTCCTGTGTGTTGCGGGAAAGTTTTGCAATTTTTCTGGCGGTTTAGTCAGTCCTTTTTCAATCTGTGGATAACTGGCTATTTCAGCAAGCTGGTGAACTTGGCCCTAACTTTCGCAACCTTTGGAGCGACAACTGCCAAACAGTATCCCTGGTTTGGATTTTTCTCAAAGTAGTCCTGGTGATATTCCTCGGCTTCGAAAAGTTCGGGTAGCGGCGAAATCTCAGTAACTACGTCCTCGCCCCAGATTTCTTTGGCCCGCTCCAGCGATGCTTGATACTCAGCTTTTTGCTCTTCACTTGAGTAAAACATCGCAGAACGGTATTGATCGCCTACGTCTGCTCCCTGTCTGTTCAGCTGAGTCGGGTCATGCAGTGTGAAGAAAATGTCAAGAATTGCTTCGCGGCTAATCTTTTCAGGATCAAATTCCACAGTCACCACTTCGGCGTGACCGGTGTTGCCGTTGCAGATGTCTTGGTATGTGGGATTGGGTTTGTGACCCCCGGTGTAACCACAGGTGACCTCTGATACGCCTGCAAATTGCACATAAGCAGAATCTAGACACCAAAAACAACCGCCAGCCAATACATAAGTTTCCATAATGTTCCTAAACTTATCCAGTTATGCAATTGATTCCCAATTTGCAAACAAGAAAGGCAAGGCCTCGTCCTAACTTGACCCAAAAACACCCAACCCTTGGCGTTGTCTTCGCCACTATCGCCGCTGTGCTTTTTGGGCTAAACGCCTCAACGACCAAGGTGATCATTCAATCTGGAATCACTCCTGAGCAGGTAGTTTTTATTCGCTCTCTATCGGCGGGACTTATTGCTCTGATTTGGGTGCTATCTACAAACCCAAAAGCGCTGAGAATAGAAAAACGCTTAATCCCACGGCTTCTCCTCCTTGGCATCGTTGGGGTGGGAATGCTTCAGTGGACTTATTCGCAAGCCGTGGTGCTTTTGCCGGTCGGGATAGCGCTACTCATTGAATACACCGCTGTTCTCTGGGTTCCAATAATTGCGCTTTTGATATTCAAGGAACCGGTGAAAAAGCAGGTTTGGTTTGGAGCCGCGCTGGTTCTTGGTGGCCTGGCAGTGGTCGCTCAAATCTGGGACAGCCAGCTGAATCCGCTGGGAATCCTTTTTGGTTTTGGTGCCGCCGCATCGTTGACCACTCACTTCATAACGGGAGAAAGAATTCAGCGCTACCTGCCCACTAACGTCACACTTTTTTATGGCATGGCGATCGCCACTGTTTTCTTCCTGCCATTTTCTAGCCTCAGTGAGTTTGACTATGCCGGAGTCACCAACCTTGTTGACCTCACAGGAAACCTGGCCGGCAGCTCTGCCCCGGTTTGGGTGTTGCTGCTCATGATGGGAATAGCGGGAAGCTTCCTACCAATGGCCTTCACCTACCTCGCCCTTCGGCACCTAAGTGCTTCACTGGTTGGGGTTGTCGCCACCAGCGAAACAATTCTGGCTGCACTGTTCGCTCTCTTGTGGCTGGGAGAAGTGATTAGCCTCACTCAGGCCCTCGGGGGTATGGTGGTAATAGTGGGCATAGTCATTGCTCAGACGGCAAGAAAACAAAAAGCGATAAAGGTGGTCGGTTAACATGGCAACGCAGGACTTGGTACTAGCAGATTTCGAAGCAACAGTGGGCAAAGAGGGCATCACCCTGGTTGACTTCTGGGCCGAGTGGTGTGGACCTTGTAAAACGTTTGGCCCGATCTTCGAAAAGGCCTCAGAGGACCACCCAGACATCCGCTTCGCTAAGGTCGACACCGAAGCCCAGCAAGAACTTGCTGGCATGGCCGGAATCACCTCAATCCCGACCCTCATGATTTTCCGCGATGGCATTTTGCTGTTCAATCAAGCAGGCGCATTGCCTGCCCCGGCCTTAGAAGAGCTGGTTGGAAAAGTCAAGGAAATTGACATGGCAGAAGTTCACGCTGAGATTGCAAAGCAGCAATCCGAAGCACCAAGCGAATAGTAAGTGCGCAATAACTCCATCGCAATGCTGGCGACCATCGCCGGAATTGGAATATTGGCATGGTTCGTTGGATTCTTTGATCCAGAGACCTGCACCCCTTCGGCTCAGGTTGAAGGTTGGACTTCTTGCGCAGAAATAGCAAACCAGAGAACGATCGCGCTCTATGCACTCGTTGGAGTGACGGTAATTGGTGTGCTGGTAACTACAGTTCTAAAAAAGAAAAAGTGACTCCCTAAACCAGCTTGGAGACGGGGACGTACTCAAATTCCGAGAAGGCCTGGGCCACGGCTGCGTAAGTAACTTTGCCCTCGTGTACATTCAGACCAAGCGCTAGCGCCTCATCATCAGCTAGAGCCTGCTTCCAACCCTTGCCGGCAAGTTGCAGGACATATGGCAGCGTTGCATTTGTTAGTGCCCTGGTTGAAGTTGCGGGCACTGCACCTGGCATATTCGCAACACAGTAGTAAACGGTGTCGTGGACCTTGAAAGTTGGCTCATCGTGAGTCGTCGGCTTCGAGTGTTCAAAGCAACCGCCCTGATCAATTGCAATGTCGACTAGAACCGCACCTCGCTTCATACCAGCAACCATTTTGTCGGTGACTAGCTTTGGTGCTCGCTCGCCAGGAATCAAAACAGAACCAATCACCAAATCTGCGTCTTTCAATTGCTCAGCGATTTCGTACGAAGTGGATGCTCTAGTTTGAACCTCGGAATTAAACCGCTCGTCGATTTCTCTAAGTCTAGGAAGCGACAGGTCTATAACTGTCACGTCGGCGCCCATGCCATTGGCAACCAATGCTGCTTCGGTTCCTGCAACTCCTCCACCAATTACGACAACTTTGGCCCTGGGGGTTCCTGGCACACCGCCCATGAGGGTTCCGGCCCCGCCGTTTGTTTTCATTAGCTGAAAGGCACCGATCTGAGCCGATAGCCTGCCGGCCACCTCACTCATCGGCTGCAACAGGGGTAGAGAACGGTTTGGCAGTTGGACTGTTTCATAGGCAATGGCAGTTGTTCCTGAGTCGACCAGCGCCTTTGTGCATTCTTTAGAGGCTGCCAAGTGAAGATAAGTAAAGAGAATCTGGCCCCTGCGAAGTAACGGATACTCCTTGGCTATCGGCTCCTTTACCTTGCACAGCAGGTCAGCCTTTGCCCATACCTCCTCGGCAGTTTTAGAGATCTTTGCACCGGCATCTTGATAATCACTGTCGGCAAAACCCGAGCCAGTTCCAGCCGAGGTTTCAATTAGGACATCGTGCCCACGAGTAACAAGTTCGTGGACGCCGGCTGGGGTAAGGGCAACACGGAACTCGTTGTTCTTTATTTCTTTTGGCACGCCTATTAGCAACTTTGTCTCCCTGGCTGATTTGAAAGAATTCTTGCAAAAATTTTGTCAATTGCGTTTGAGTTAGAATAAAATTCGTAGATAAGTGCTATTTAGGTAGTTTTCAACGAAATTAGGGAGAATTGTTATGCCCGATTCGCAGAATATTCGAAACGATTACCAGCTCGATGAGCTTGATCGTTCGATTCTGAATATTCTTGGCAAGAACGGCAGGATTTCAAACTCTGACCTGGCAACGAAGGTCGGAATTGCCCCGTCGACCTGTCTGGGACGCGTGAGAAACCTGGTCAAGCACAATGTGATTCGTTCCTTCGCAGCCGAGATTGCACCAGAGGCGCTAGGTCTTGAGTTGCAAGCATTGATATCAGTAACCCTGAGGGCGGGAGCCAGGGCAAACTTGGCCTCGTTCATGACTGCTATGCGCGAACATCCACAGGTAATTCAAGTGTTTTTCTTAGGTGGCGCGGAGGACTTCATCGTGCATGTTGCAGTTGCCGATTCGGACGCCGCTAGAGAGTTTGTTTTAGATCAGCTAAGTAACAACGCATCGGTCGCAACCACGCGAACAAACATCGTCTTCGACCACTTTCACAAAGGCCCCATTGGCTAGAGTTATGGCTGACGAGGAGGTCAATTCGTGACTCAAGAAATGCATCGGGCTGGCGCGGATAGCGATCTTCGGGATGCCATCTACAAGTACGCGGCCGAACGAATGGCTATGGACCCGGTTCCTCTAGATGGCCCTAAGTCGCCAGAAGAACTCCTTGCATTGGCAGGTAACACCATTACTGAAAGCGGCATGGGTGGCATAGCAGCCCTATCGCTATTTGAAGAAGTACTTGCCCCCGCAACCATCTCGACGGATCACCCTAACTTTCTCTCCTTCATCCCAGCGGCCCCAACCGAAGCGGCGACTCTTTTTGACCTGGTGGTTTCCGCAAGTTCGATATATGGCGGCTCATGGACCGAGGGTGCCGGAGCTGTATTTGCGGAGAACCAGGTGCTTGCGTTTTTAGCCAAGGAGGCCGGCTTACCAGTCGGTGCAGGCGGTGTTTTTGTTCAGGGTGGCACCCTGGGAAACCTGTCGGCTCTTGTGGTGGCCAGAGACGAAGCCGAGAAAACTCTCGGTAGGCAAAACTGGGCAATCATCTGTAGCTCAGAGGCCCACTCATCGGTCAAGTCAGTTGCAAAAGTCATGGGTGTAAAGGTCGTGACAGGCGATGCCTCAGCAACTGGCTCCCTCTCGGGTGCAGCTGCACTTGCTGCAATTGAGTCTGCAAGAGACCAAAGCCTGGTGCCCTTTGCTTTAGTCGGCACCGGTGGCACAACAAACTTCGGCATTGTAGATAATCTTGCCGAGCTGGCAGATGTCGCAAAAGACAACTCTCTCTGGTTCCATGTCGACGGTGCTTATGGTTTGGCGGCGATGCTGGTTGAAGATCTAAAGCCAAAATTTTCTGGTCTGGAAAAGGCCGACTCTTTCATTGTGGATCCACACAAGTGGCTATTTGCGCCGTTTGATGCATGCGCTCTGGTTTATCGAAACCCAGATTTGGCCAGACAGGCACACACTCAGCACGGCGAGTACCTAGAGACTTTGAACAAAAACGATGATTGGAACCCTTCGGACTACGCCTTCAACCTCACCAGGCGGGTAAGGGGCTTACCTCTGTGGTTCTCTCTTGTGGCCTACGGCATTTCTTCCTACCGTTCGGCCATCGCTAACAATGTTGCCCTAGCCCACCGAATTGCCGAAGAGATTAGCTCGAGGCCAGCTTTGAGACTTGTTCGGGAGCCGCAGTTATCAGTCGTAGTTTTTGAAAAAGAAGGCTGGGAACTGAAGGATTACGAGAGTTGGTCAAAGAAATTGCTTGATGACCAAATCGGATTTGTAGTTCCTTCCAGTCACAAGGGAAAGCCAAACACCAGGTTTGCAATTGTGAACCCAAACACAACTTTTGAAGACTTGGTGGCAATCCTGGACACCATGGAATAGCGAGGTCAAAAGATGAAGCTAACGGAAGTTTCTGCACCAATTTCTCTGGCTCGGGTCCGCGAGCCTGAGCGAGCGACAATCAAGGTTGCTGCCGTACAAGTGAAGTTTTATCAAGACCCCAGTGAGCATAAACACGCTCTTGCGGAAGGCATTGCCAAAGCGGCTTCAGCCGGTGCCCAGATTGTTTTTCTTCCAGAGTTGACGCTCTCGAGGTATCCGGCAGACCAGCTGCCAGCAGCAGCGCCGATGGAGACCGCAGAAGATCTCACCACCGGCCCAACAATGACATTTGCCATTGAACAGGCTCAAAAACACGGGGTCTATGTTCACGCATCGATGTTTCAGACACAAGATTCTGCCGATGGGCGCGGACTCAATACGGCGGTGATCGTCTCGCCCGAGGGGAAGCTGGTTGGGTCAACGCACAAGCTGCACATTCCTGTAACCGAAGGGTACTTCGAGGACCAGTACTTTGCACCGGGTCCAAACGTCGACCCCTACCCAGTGCATGAAGTACCCCTACCTGGATCCCCCAAGCTTGGATTACCAACCTGCTGGGACGAGTGGTTCCCCGAAGTTGCAAGAGCCTATGGCCTTGGTGGAGCGGACATCCTGTGCTATCCAACTGCAATTGGCTCCGAACCTGACCACCCTGATTTTGACACCGAACCGCTTTGGCGACAGGTGATTGTCGGTCACGCCATTGCCAATGGACTCTTCATTGTGGTTCCAAATCGTTGGGGCAACGAGGGTCGCCTGAATTTTTATGGCTCTTCGTTCATTGTCGACCCCTATGGGAGGGTGCTGGTTCAGGCTGGCAGGACCGGAGATGAAGTCTTGGTAGCAGAAATTGACCTTTCTCAGCGGGCAGATTGGCTGGAGCTATTTCCATTCTTCGGAACGCGCAGACCTGACACTTATACAAGCCTCACTGGCGAGTTGGTGAATAAGCGCTCCGCCAATGGAAATGGAGAACTTGGCGGCATCCCGGGGTTGCTCCCATGACACTTTTGATGCCTCCAGAGTGGGAGAAACACGAGCGCACTTTCATTGCCTTCCCGCACTCCGGTTACACCCTCGGCGAGACCGAATCTGAGCAGACCGCAGCCAGAAAGGCCTGGGCCAACGTGGCCAATGCCGCCTCAGAATTTGAAAAAGTCACAGCGGTAGTTCACCCCGAAGATGAGAAAGTTGCCGCCAAGCACCTTTCTTCCGAAATCGAAGTGATGATCGAGAAAATCGACGACGCCTGGATTCGAGACAGTGGACCCACTTTTGTCAAAGACGAGGCAGGGAAACTTGCAGCCGTTGACTGGGTATTCAATGGCTGGGGAGCGCAGGCCTGGGCTAGCTACGAGAATGACAGCAAAATTGCCTCTGCCATCGCTCACCGCTACGGCATAGACATCATCAGCAGTCAGCTGGTGAATGAAGGTGGCGGAATTCACGTCAACGGTCAGGGGCAGGTGTTGCTAACCGAAACGGTGCAACTGGATCCTGGTCGGAACCCGAACTGGTCACAACAACAGGTTGAGAATGAGCTGGCTAGAACACTCGGCGTTAGTGACTTTGTTTGGCTGAAAACTGGGCTGACCCGCGATTACGACGAATTTGGAACTCGTGGCCATGTCGACATAGTTGCTTGCTACGCGCCGGACGGCAGGGTCCTTTACCATGATCAGAAAAATCCAAACCACCCTGATCATCTTGTCAGCGCAGAGGTAAGGGATCAGTTTTTTCGCAAAGGCCTTGAGCTTGTTTCACTGCCAGCGCCTGAAACCCTCAAGGACAATGAAGGCTTCGTGGACTACAGCTACGTCAATCATTACGTGCTTAACCATGCGGTCTTGCTTGGTAGTTTTGATGACCAAAACGACAAAGAAGCCAAAGCAATTCTCAGAGACTGCTATCCAGGCAGAGAGATAGTGCTCATAGATGCAAGAGAGCTGTTTGCCAGAGGTGGCGGAATTCACTGTATTACTCAGCAACAACCAGCCTAAAAAGGGGAAACCATGTCTCAAAAACGCGAAGCATCAAGAATCGACCAGTTATCTAACGACTTCACGGCCTACTTGGCCGAGTTCTCGCCATCATTCGCAACCTCAGCCGGAATACCAGGACATGAAGACAAGATGGACAACTACTCCCCGGAGGCTGCATCCGGCTACTTTTCGAAGCTCGCCTCTGTGAAAAGAGAGCTTTCGAAGCTAAGTCCAGTAGACGAAGTTGATGAGGTTAGCAAGGATGCGCTCGACAGCTCACTCAAGCTTGAAATAGAAATACATGAGGCGGGGCTCACCACCAGAGACTTGAACAACATTGCCTCCCCTGCACAAGACATAAGAGACATTTTTGACCTTTCGGCGACCGCCACTGAAGCAGACTGGGAAAACATTGCAACCAGGCTCAACAAAGTCTCCGAAACGCTAGATGGCTACATGGAAACTCTGAGGGTAGGCGCCGCTAAGAACGACACCGCTGCCAGACGTCAGATCGAAGCCGTGATAACACAGGCGAATCAGCTCACCGCAGACAATGGCTTCTTCTTAGATTTTGCGAAGAATGCCAAAACTGATTCTGGCGAGCTGCCCGATTCTCAACAAAAGGCACTCGAAGCTGCGAGCAAGAACGCCACCTCCGGCTATGCAAAGTTTGAGGCGTTCTTGCGCGAAGAGCTCCTGCCAATATCAAGCGAAGTCGATGCGATTGGTGAAGAGCGCTACAAATTATTGAGTCAACGCTTTTTAGGAACCAAAGTTGACCTCCACGAGACCTACGAGTGGGGAATCGAAGAACTTGCACGAGTGGTTGCCGAACAAGAAAGTGTTGCCAACCAAATTTTGCCTGGTGCTTCGGTGCAGGAGGTTGTTGCCCACCTCGACACTGACCCGGCAAAGAAACTCAACGGCACCAAGGCCCTGAAAGATTGGATGCAGCAAGTTTCCGATGATGCCATTGAAGCCCTTGCCGGCAAGCACTTCGACATTGCCGAACCGCTAAAGACACTGGAGTGCATGATCGCCCCTACTCAGCACGGCGTTATTTACTACACCGGCCCTTCCGATGACTTCTCTAGACCTGGGCGGATGTGGTGGTCGGTGCCTGAGGGAGTAACTGAGTTCAACACCTGGCGTGAGAAGACAACCGTTTACCACGAGGGCGTCCCGGGGCATCACTTGCAAGTTGGACAACAGGTCTACGTGAAAGACATGCTCAATGACTGGAGAAGGCTAGCCTCTTGGAGCTCGGGCCACGGCGAGGGCTGGGCGCTCTATGCCGAGCGCCTTATGGCCGACCTCGGCTTCCTTGACGACCCAGCTGACATGCTCGGCATGCTCGATGGTCAGCGGATGCGTGCTGCAAGGGTGGTGCTTGACCTAGGTGTGCACCTGGGCAAGGACAGGCTCACGGGCTCTGGCAAATGGGATTATGACTACGCACTAGATTTCATGATGCAAAACGTCAACATGCCAAAGCCCTCTGTTGAGTTCGAGGTCATGAGGTATTTCGGATGGCCAGGACAGGCCCCAAGCTACAAGATCGGTCAACGAATTTGGGAGCAGGTACTCAGTGACTATCGCGCACGCAAGGGCACTGACTTCGACATCAAGACCTTCCACATGACTGCGCTAAACCTTGGCGGAATTGGCTTATCAACCCTGCAAAACGCGATGGCAAGGGCATAGCCGTCACTTTTTCGTTAAGCTGTGGCTGTGTCTAAAGTTCTAGCGTCGCTCCCAGTGGGTCAAAAAGTCGGTATCGCATTCTCTGGAGGTCTTGATACCTCCGTAGCTGTTGCATGGATGAGGGAAAAAGGTGCGATCCCTTACGCCTACACGGCAAACCTCGGCCAGTATGACGAGGACGACATCGACTCTATTGCCGACCGGTCACTCGAGTATGGTGCAGAAGCCGGCAGAAGTGTCGATGCCAGAGAGGCACTAGCAGAGGAAGGCCTAACTGCATTGGCATGCGGCGCCTTTCACATCCGCACCGGCGGCAAAGTTTATTTCAACACCACTCCCCTTGGGCGTGTAGTCACAGGCACCATGTTAGTTCGCGCCATGAAGGAAGACGGTGTCGAAATTTGGGGCGATGGCTCGACCTATAAAGGCAACGACATCGAGCGTTTCTACCGCTATGGATTGCTTGCCAACCCGAACCTGAAGATTTATAAACCTTGGCTGGATTCAGGTTTTGTTGCAGAGCTGGGCGGCCGTGAGGAAATGAGCCAGTGGCTTGAGAAGCGCACGTTGCCATACCGTTCATCGGTAGAAAAGGCCTATTCGACCGACGCCAACATGTTGGGCGCAACTCATGAAGCTAAGAGCCTAGAGTTCCTCGACACTCCATTGGAGATCGTAGAACCGATTATGGGCGTTAAGCACTGGGACCACTCGGTGGAAATTCAAGACGAAGAAGTAACGGTTGAATTCGCACAAGGCAGGCCATTAAAGATAAACGGCGAAAAGCTAAACTCAGCCGCCGAAATAATCTTCAGGGCCAACGAAATTGGTGGTCGTCACGGACTTGGCATGAGCGACCAAATTGAAAACCGCATTATTGAAGCCAAATCCAGAGGCATATATGAAGCACCGGGAATGGCGCTGATTCACATCTGCTACGAGCGTTTACTGAGTGCAATTCACAACGAAGACACCATCGCGAGCTACCACCAGGAGGGCCGCAGGCTCGGCCGCCTTCTCTATGAGGGTCGCTGGCTAGACCCGCAGACTTTGATGCTGAGAGAGTCCCTCATGAAGTGGGTAGCGAGTGCCGTGAACGGTACGGTGACACTAAAGCTCAGACGTGGCGATGACTACACAATCATGAACACTGAGGGGGATGCTTTTAGCTACCACCCTGAAAAACTATCCATGGAGCGAAACACAGAAGAGGCGTTTGGGCCAGCTGATCGGGTCGGGCAGCTCACCATGCGAAACCTCGACATTCAGGACACCAGGGAAAAGCTTGATCTTTACAAGAAGCAGGGCCAGATTGCTGACGGAGAGCACGGGTTGATCTAGTGTCGGTCCACATTGATGCACAGCCAGGTGACATCGCAGAGACAGTCTTGCTGCCCGGAGATCCTCTCAGGGCAAAGTGGATTGCGGCAACTTTCTTTGAAAACCCAGTTCAGTACAACTCGGTAAGAAACATGTTTGGTTTCACTGGTACCTACCAAGGTAAAAGAGTTTCTGTTCAGGGCACGGGAATGGGTGCTCCCTCGATCGGTATCTACGCGCACGAACTCTTTGAAGAATTCGGCGTACAGAAGGCGATTCGGGTTGGAACATCTGGAGGTCTCGCACCAACAAAATTGCGCGATGTAGTGATTGCAATGACTGCATCAACCGACTCTCAGATAAACCAGCGTGCAACCAACGGCCTAGATTTTGCACCACATGCCAACTACGAACTACTAGAGCGGGCTGTTGCCAAGGCAAGGAATCTGGAAGTTGATTTTCACGTTGGCGGCGTTGCCTCAGGTGATCTGTTTTATGACACCACTGACTCGCTCGCGAAGTGGCAAGAGTATGGGATCTTGGCGCTTGAAATGGAAACCAGTGCCCTGTACACGCTAGCCGCGAGGTTCAAACGACAAGCCCTGAGCATCGTAACTGTCTCAGACATGATGGATGGATCTGGTCACACGTCATCGGAGGAGCGCGAAAGCGGCTTTGGCAATATGGTCGAGATCGCGCTCGCTGCCGCCCAATGAAGATTCTAAAGAATGTACTTCAGGCCCTTCTGGGTGGAGCACTTGTCTTCGCAGGTGTCGGCCACTTAACCACATCAAGGCAGGAGTTCCAGGCCCAGGTTCCAACCTGGCTGCCGCTGGATCCTGACTTCGTTGTGCTTGCTTCTGGAGTCGTTGAGATCTCGCTGGGGTTGGCTCTTTTACTGCTCTGGCGGTACCGGATGGTCGCTGGGCTGGCAACAGCCCTGTTTTTCATAGCAATTTTCCCAGGAAATATCTCTCAGTGGATAAATGGGATTTCAGCTTTTGGCCTCGACACTGATCAGGCAAGATTTTTAAGACTCTTCTTCCAACCAGTTCTGGTTGCCTGGGCCCTGTTCTCCACCTCTGCTTTGCGTGTTTTTCGAAGGACGCAACAGTAACCTCAGCGCTAATCTTCTTAGATGCCAACCACATCAAATATTGTCGGCTTTTTGCTGCTCTCGCTCGTAATCATTCTGGTTCCAGGTCCAAGTGTGCTTTTTGCCATTGGCAGAGCACTGGTCCTCGGAACCAAATCCGCACTCATTAGCGTTTTAGGGAACGCAATTGGGGTTGGGCTGCAGATCGTTGTCGTGGCACTTGGACTCGGGGTTCTAATTCAACAATCCGCTGAAGTGTTTTTTGCAATCAAGATCGCTGGAGCTTCGATGATCGCGTTCCTTGGAATCAAAGCGATTTTAGGAAGGAAGAATCTCGCCTCTACGAAAGGCCCCCCGAATCAATCCAAGAATCGTGTCATGGCCGACTCGGTGGTGGTCGGGGTGACTAATGCGAAGACTCTGGTGTTCTTCATTGCAGCGCTACCAAGTTTTGTCAGCACAACTACTGAAAACCCAAGCACTCAGATGCTGATTCTCGGGGCCATGTTTCTTGCCATAGGCGTCAGCAGTGATTCGGTCTATGCCATTGCGGCTGGCAAGGCTAGGGATTGGCTCGGTAGTTCAGATACTCGCCTGGCAAATTTTCGCGGGATCGGCGGTCTTGCCCTGACGCTACTCGGTGTCTACATGTTTATCGACGCACTGATCTAGAAGGTAGACATAGATGATTGTCTATGTATACTCGAGGTATGAGTGAATGGAATTACACCAAGTGCGCAAAACCTTTTGAGTCCGAGGCTGAAGCAGAAGCCTTCATGGTCGAAAAGGACTTCGCCGGATTTCTACTAAAGCGAGACGTTGGCTACGCAGCAGTCTGCCCTACCTACCCGGAGGGCTTCTATCCCGACGCAGTCGTCGTCAAAACAGTTGAAAACAGTAGTGGAGAACTGGCGATGGCATTGAAAGAAGACGCCGGCAAAGCTAACACCAACTGCTGCTAGCAAGACTTTTACCCTTGTCTGCCACCACGGCATCTCGCGTGATGCTGCAGGTTGCATCTGAATGAAACTAGAACAAGGAGGACTTCGTGATCACTGCAACATGGAATAACAAGGTAATCGCCAAATCTGCTAAAACTGTGCAGGTTGAGGGAAACCACTATTTTCCGATTACTGACGTGAATTTTGACTTTCTCTACGAGAGCGACGCAGAGACCACTTGTCACTGGAAGGGCATTGCAAGTTATTTCAACATCGAAGTTGATGGTCGGTCCAATATCGATGCTGCCTTTACATATAGAAACCCCAAGCCAGAAGCTTCAAACATTCTTGATCACGTCGCGTTTTGGCGGGGTGTGCAGATATCAGAGGGTTGACTGTAAAAGAAATCCAACCGTAGGCTGCGTTTCTGCAATAGGCTTGCAAGTACTTGCAAACATTTATTTGTTTCCTGCGTCGTAGAACGCTCCCCCACTTAAAAGTGGTTGAAATTTTCTTGCGGCGAACGGACGCGTCAACAGACGTATTCGCCCTCGGCTAAGTAAAAAGGCTTGGCCTCACTGTGATGGAAAACATCACCAGAAAGCTAAAGCTCAATGTCCCAACGTAACTTCGCCGATCTTGGCGTGCCAAAAAACATCGTTTCAGAATTATTCAGTCAAGGAATTGAGAGTCCATTTCCCATTCAAATCGACACTCTGCCTGACTCGCTTGCCGGCAGGGATGTCCTCGGGCGAGGAAAAACAGGTTCCGGCAAGACTCTTGCCTTCAGCATTCCAATGGTTGCAGGACTTGCAAAAAAGCAAAATGCCGGCCACAGGGCCACCAAGCCAGTCGGCCTGGTGCTTGCCCCTACCCGCGAACTTGCGACCCAGATTGCTGCAACCTTGCAGCCTCTTGCTGAGACCATGGGGCTTCGAGCCACGACCATATTTGGTGGAGTGTCCCAGAACCGACAGGTCAAAGCCATTAGAGACGGTGTTGAAATTATTGTCGCAACACCCGGCAGGCTCGAGGACCTCATGCAACAGGGGATTCTGAAGCTAGACGCCATTCAAATCACCGTTATTGACGAGGCTGACCACATGGCAGACCTTGGGTTCCTGCCCGGAGTGACAAGAATTCTAAATGCAACACCGAAGACCGGCCAGAGAATGATGTTCTCAGCGACCCTGGACAACGGTGTCAACAAGTTAGTAGAGCGATTCTTGAACAACCAAGTCATGCACTCAGTGGATGAAGCTAACTCTCCCGTAACTCAGATGACACACCACGTCTTTGAAGCAGCAAGCCCGGAAGCCAAAAACGAACTTATCAAAGCACTTGCCTCCGGAACAGGACGACGAATCTTGTTCATGAGGACCAAGCACCACGCCAAGAAGCTAGCCAAGACGCTAACAAACGCAGGCATCCCTGCAGTCGACCTTCACGGGGCACTCTCTCAGAATGCCAGGGATCGTAACTTGGCTTCATTTAGTGCTGGAAACGTGCGCGTGCTTGTCGCTACTGATGTCGCCGCTAGAGGAGTCCATGTTGATGATGTGAACCTTGTGATTCACGTCGACCCACCAGCCGAGCACAAGGCTTACCTGCACCGCTCAGGCAGAACGGCGCGTGCTGGAGCAGCGGGCGACGTGGTTACGCTCTGCCTCCCGACTCAGCGCAAGGACTTGGCGGATTTGCTTCGCAAGGCGAAGATTTCAGTCACACCAAAGCGAGTAACACCAACCTCCCCTGAAGTAGTTGCCCTGATCGGTGAAGTAGCTGAGTACGTCAAACCTGTGCCAGTTGTCAAGCAACAACAGGGTGGTGGCAAATCAAACGGCAGGAACGCCCAACGTAAACGTGCTCAGCGTGAGCAGAGTTCGACCTCAAACAGTTCGTCTAGAAATTCAAATTCCAGGCCATCTGGAAAGTCAGGTTCGGCGACGGGCGAAAGAGCTGCAAGGCCAGCTTCAGCTGGGCAACGTTCTCGTCAGCGGTCGCGGTAGGAAGACTCAAATTGGAGTCTTCACCACATTCATAGGTTTTGCGCCCTCGGTAGGAATCGAACCTACGACCAAGAGATTAGAAGGCTCTTGCATAAGTTCAAGACCTTGGAGGCTAAGGGTTGTATTTGCTGCCCAATCAACCATCTTTAGTCCCATCGAGTATCTCAGATTTTGACAGACACGACTCAAAACACGACTTCTTTTAGAGTTAAGGAGCTGCTCCGCACTCATTGCGTGTTAGAGCCAGGGGATGCAGGCCTATTCGATAGACAACTTGGCTAGCTTGCACATGTTCAACTTCGATTGCTTTCCCTGCTCGGCCCCTTGTCGAGAAATGATTTGGCTCACAAAGCAACTGATGCAGAAGGCGTGCCTGAGAATGCATTCCATCCCCCTATTTGAGTAGGCCTCTGCTACTCGTTACTACCATTTAAATGACTAACTTCCTTGTGCTAAAGTGGTGCGCGGGGGTGCTGAATGAAGAAATTACTTTTGTCAGCTTTGGTTTTGGTTCTAAGTATGTCGGGATGTTCAACGACTAATACAACAATTGAGACATCGCCACCCAGTTCCCCAATTGCGACACCTTCGGACTCTTCGCAATCCCAATCAACTGAGAAAACGGAAGCTGCGGCAGACTCACAGGAGCCTGAGCCAGAGCCAGTCTTCGACCCAATTCAAGCCGCAGAGACTCTCTTCAACAAACTTGACGGAACGGCTGGATTCTCATGGTACTGGCCCTCAGAGGACCCTTACGAAGGTGCTCCAGTACTTATCGCACTTCCTGAGGGGGCATTGAGTGACATCAGGCAGGGCTGCATAGTTACTGGATTTGACCCCAGTGAATACGATTACTCGAAAAGGCTTGAGGAACTCGAAAGTGCTGGAAAAGACTTGCCTGGACAAGCTGTCTGGATGGGTGCTTCCGAGGGGCTCATGATAGAGCTTCGTGCCACTTCTCCCGATGCTGAGTGCTGGAGACTAACCAAGGAGAAACTTGGCTGGGCTCCTGAGCTTGAACCCACCTTCGTATTTCCTAACAGCAGTGGCTCCACAACCCAAAATGATTCTGTGGAAACAGTCGTTGTTCCAAATGTGGTTGGAGTGACGGAACAAGAAGCTGAAACATGGTTGAGCCGAAATGGATTCAAATTCAACGTCAGCTCTAATTATGGCTTCAACCCGAAGCTATCCCTCTGCTTGAGTGGAAAAGGACTCGTCACGGGACAATCCCCGAGGGCTGGAACAGAGGCCAAGAACCAATTCAGCACAACTCTTCGACTTGAAGTTGACTGTGAGTGGCGATAAACATAGTTAGACCCGACAGACTGACAACGGGAACTTGCCTTCTCGCGTCTAAGTTCTGAAGCATTTTGTGGGACGTTGAAATTCAGGACATACACTGATTGCATGTTAGAACCAGGTGATGCAGGCCTATTTGATAAGCAGCTTGGCGAGTTAGCACATGTTCAACTCCGTCTGCTCGCCCAGCTTGGGCTCTTTTCGAGAAATGATTTGGCTCGCAAAGCAACTGAAGCAGAAGGCCTAGATAGCAATTCCAACCCGAATAGCAGACTCAAAATAGCCAATGCTGCCCTCAGGGCACTCAATTCCAAGGGGTTTGTGGACGAACAGAGAAAACTGTTCAGTATCACCAGGTCTGGCCAAGATGCATTGGAGCGTTATCCTGACTCCTTCTCGCCGCTTTTCATTCAAAGGGAGCTGCTCAGTTTCGATGAGTCGAAAGTTGCTCCTGTTACTCGGGGATGGGGCGTGCTGAAAGGCAAGCAATCTAGGAGAAAAAGATGAGTTTTCTGAGTCGATTATTAGGACTCTCCGCTAAGGGGGCAACCAGGGCTGAAAACAAGGGGCCTAGCTCTATTCGAGTGCCTAGGACGGAACCAGGCTGGAACATCAACGCCGAAGAGTACTTCTGCAAAGAGTTGAAACCTCTTGCTGGCACTGAGATAGACGTAGTTTTGCAAATAGTTGATGAGGAGCATGGTGGCTGGGACGAGACTAACCTGCTCTACAGTGGCTACAAGGTTGGCCAGCTTCCAAATAGCTACCACAAGCGTGTCGGTAGTTTCCTTAGGGAGCTCCGTTCAAATGGTATTCAACTCGAATGCACGGCATACGTATCCGAAGAGCTTGAATTGACGTTGCTCGCTCCGTTCCCCGAGCGGCTCATTCCATTCCTCCGAGGAGCTCATCCGAATGACCCCTCCGACCTTCAATCCAACGAGAGGACGGCGATTCGAGTTAAAGAGACGGGAAATCATCAGTCACAACTCAGGAAAATCTGGCAAAAAATGGATTCAGCCAACTGGTCAGACTCAGTCACCTGCAAGCGATACACGCATTCTGGCGGCAAATACAACGGCCAAGATGGCGTTGAGGTCTTCGCTAAGGGAGTCAAGATTGGCTCAATAGGTCCAAGGTATGTTGATGATTTAGCTCCGATTTTCGCAGGAATTAGTAAGGGTGAAACTGAGTTCGAGTGCCGAATCTCACTGTCGCAGTTTGAAGAGGGGAAGCTTTACGCAACCATATTTGCCGATTCCATCTAAGTGAAACGATTCTTAGCTACCGCTTAGGAACTAAAACCTCCAGGCGTGCCAAGTCAAAATCTGTGAACTTTAGACCCAGTGCCTCGCCTTGCCTTAGTCTCAACTGCAGGGCCGACCACGGGACTTGACGCAACCACCACTTTACAGGAGCGGTACAAACCCGCCAAGCGGCTTAGCTGTTGGTAGCAGCAAGTAACAAGCGTCTTTTGACTACTGCTTACCGAGACAATCTAAAGGTTTTGAGAAGGTTTCTGCTACCTGTTGCTACCCAGACGGTTCAGGTCCAGCTATCGAACGACCAGGCCTAGGAATCAGATAGAAGCAGCAACCACCGCAGCAGCGATAACAATCAATGCCCAGAACCCAAGAGAGACGTATCCCAGCACTAGCCCAGCAATCGCCATCCCCCTGCCTTCCTCTTGCGAGGATTTCAACTGACCGAGGGAGACGTGTGCGAAAACAACGGCGAGAAGCGAGCAGATGCCCAGAAATACAGTCCAGAAAAGCGTGATTCCGACTATGCCATTTACTAAAGCGGCAATTGCGAAGCCATTAGTTTTCTTGGGAGACACCTGCTCGCTACTCAAACTAGGCCGCCTTCTTACGCTTTCTCTCCTGAGCAAAGGAGATGTAAGCCAAAACGATAATTGGAACCATGACCAAGATGTACAGGAAACCCAGGAAAGCTGCAACGCTGTAGAGAATTGCAGCAGCTAGAGTCATTCCAGGAATTTTGGCTCCGTATCCAACCCAGTTCAGCAAAATTCCTAGCCATGTCAGCAAGACGTGCGGCAACAACAAGCCCACTCCAATAGCTGCACCCAGAGCCGCTCCATCGCCTCCATCAGCTGTGGTCTCGTTGAACGCACTTGCCAGGTTAGACACGACAAAAATGCCGTAGAGAGTTGCCGCCAAAACGGTTATTAGCGAAATTACTGGTCTTTTCATTTTTCCCCCTTATTGGAAATTTGCTTGGAGTTTACTGCCTTAGGCCTTAGAGGTCAGCATCGTTGACCACAAATGTGACTGAGCCGCCAGAGAAAACATTGTGCGCGTAACTGAACTCATAGAAGTTCAGAGACGGCACATCATAGGCAACTTGACCCCTGAGGGTGCCTCCAGACCTGACAGAGGCATCTAGGGAGCCCTTGGTGTCGACAAATATGGATTGGTCGTAGTCATAACTATCTGAGCCTCGAAGGGCAAGACTGAGAACGCTAGATACGTTTACTTCTTCATCAGCCAAGTTCTCGATTGTGACATCCAGTAGCAGGAAGAAATCATTGTCTGGCGAGCCTCCAAAGCTGTCGCTAGTGATTTTCTCAGCACTGTTCAAGGTGATTCTGTAGCCGTCACCGTCAATCGTGTCACCAACTCCAAATTGAGCCGAAGACTCGGACGCCTCTTGCTCTGATGCTGAGCCCTCAGCATTGATGTCACTAGTAGAGATGACAAATTGGATTGCGTCATTGAAAAGGTTTGGCTTGAAGGAGAAGGTGTACCCATCTAGTTCTGGGACATCGAAAGCGAGCTCGCCACGAAGAGACCCACCAGCGGCGACATCGCCATCTAAGGAGCCCTTGGTTTCGGCAAACAGAGCTTGGCTGTAAACGTAGGAGTCAGAGCCCTGAAGCTCCGCCTGAAGGAAAGAGCTCAGGCTCACCGACTCGGAATCTAGGTTCTCAAAAGTTACATTCAAGATTAGGAAAAAGTCGTTGTCTGGCGTTACGAAATCAGCACCTAAGTCTGTTCTCACTGAATTGACGACGAACGAAAAGTCGTTGCCTGTCACTTTCTCGCCAACCTTAAATGGCCCCTCATTTGCGGATGAAGTTTCCTCAGACTGTTCGGCGGTTGAAGTTTGACCGCCAGTTGAATTAGGTTCCGCAGCATCCTCAACAGAAACACACCCTGAAAGCGCAAATGCCAAAGCTGCAGAAATGCCGAGAGCGAAAAGTTTTCTCATTAAATCCCCCTAATAATGATTTCCTTGAATCTTAGCGGAGATTGATATACAACGCTGAATCAAACCGTCTCAGTTTGAAGAAGGAAAGCTTTACGCAACCATTTTTGACGACTCCGTCCATGTAGAGCGATTATCAGCTACTGCATGAACACAGGTTGCATAGGCGTGCCCTGACGCTGGTGAGTGTGAAAAAGTTTTGCGGTTAATGGGCTACGGCAATGAGAATTTGAGAGCTAGCACTGAGTCATCGGTTCAGGCTGTTCGAGCTGCACTCCCTATGATTGAAAGACAGCTGGGCAGAAGTTCATCTGCTCAGCCCCCTCAGTCATCATCGACAGGCCTTGCTGCCGAGCTTGAGGCACTCATGGGACTCAAAAACCAAGGTGTTCTGAGCGAAGGTGAGTTTGCCGCCGCTAAAGCAAAACTCCTGGGAATTTAGAAGCTGGTGGAAGCTCACGTATCTCGTCGTGAGGCAAACGCTCCTTAAGGGCTCCCTCGTATTTCTCAATAATCACCGCCTATGGAAACTACTCGCCGAGTACAGGCAAAACACCTTTTCTGTCAGTTGACTTGAAACACAAAGGGCGACTCACTCATCACGCCGTTCACCTCGACGAATAGATAGTAAACACCCGCTGGAAGGGGTTCATTAGATTCGGGACCACAACCTTCTTCACTTGAAAAAGTGAAAGGAAATGCTGATGGCGTCGAGGAGAAAGACCCGCTAGTAAGAACCTTAATTAGGTCCGAATCGCCGCTTCTATCGCAATCCCGAGAGGACCAGTAAATATCCTGACCATCGAAAACTGAATAAAACGTGACTCGTGAGCCCACATTGAAGGAGCAGTCCGAACCTTCGTAAGTGATTGAGTAGAAAACCGCACCCTCTTCAAGGAATGGTGAGACAGAGACTGTTCCTGGCTCGCAATTGGGAATCATTTCCGCAGTTGCAGTCGGCTGAGGAGTTGAGCTTGAGGCCTTCGGGGCGTTTTGGGTCTGTGCCACAGCATCTCTAACATCCCAAGATAATTTCGAGGACTTATCCGAACAGTCGCCAAGATAAACGCCTGTAAATTCAGAGTCGAGTGCTCCAAAAACAGAAAACTCAAAATACGCCTTCTGACCTGGGTTTACAGTTGTTGAAACATATCCGTTTACGTTTTGGTAGTGGGCCCCACCAACTACCCCGCAAAGTTCGCCAGACAGGTCCACTGGGACATCGCCATTGTTCTTAACCGTCAGCTGGCAAAAACCAGTGGAACAAAAGGGGCCAGCCTGGGTCTCAAGCGCGCTCGCAGATGAACACCCAGACGCTGACAAAAGCACGGCCAGAAGCGAGCCGATTGTTATTGGGTTCAAACCTCGAAAAATCCTCATTGCTTACCCCCCGATGCTACGCAAATATAGCCCAGATTTCGTTTTGGGCTCTCATTTCTGCGTCTCAACTCCGAGTATAAGGTCACGCCCATGAGACATGCACTTTAAGCATTCGCATTGAAAGTATAAAGTTTCGCCATTTGACTGTTACGGTAACTATCGTTATGTTTCCCAATTAGGGAAGGCGTTCCGCTCGCCTAAACCTCTTTCTCAGCAATGATGATTTGCTCCATCTGCCCATCAGAGCTCTCAAGCTTCACGATGTTGACCAACCTCGCATCATAGACTCGGAGCATCATTGCAAGAGATTTTGGGTTGACATCATGGTTTGGGAAGTCCTTCTCCCTCCAAATAATTTGCTCTCTCATCACATTCCTCCCCATCGGGCTACTCGTCTCTCAGAAGTGTAAAGTTAGAGGGGTATTTAGGTCAATTAAGGGCCATGAATCGTGTGGGGGTCAAGATGAAAGTATGTTTCGTGGAGGAGTGGCAAGCAGATTTCACCGTTGCCATTGTTCCTGACTGGCAAGCAAAGTTGAGGGTCGCAGTAGTCCCAGACTGGCAGGCTGATGCGAAGGTGGCGGTAGTCCCTGAATGGCAAGCCAGCACAACTATTTGCATAGTCGAATCTTGGCAGCTCTAAAGAGTTGAAACCACTCTTCGACTTTCAAGTTGGTTTCGGGACCCTCAACTGTTTTAGAGAAGTCACCTAAGCCCAGGTGAACATCTCTGTCTCTCTGCTGAGTTGAATGACGAGCTTGGCACTCTCCTCTGGCTCTATCTCGAATTCCGACCGATATAATTCAAGGACCTCAGCCGCATCATGTTCACTTCTTTGAATGGCCCAAGACAGTGCTTGCAGGGCGTTCTCAAGGAGTCGATGCTTCTCTCGCTCTAGAACCACTGCAGACCCCAGTAAGTGCCTAATCGCAAGTTCCAAGTTCAGCTGCTTTAGAGCGAGCCGCCCTAAAAGATACTCCCTAATTTTCAAAGCAATTGGGGCCACATGTTCATGTTGCGATTCGTCCATGGATAGTAAGTCGACGAGCGATGACCAATCGCCCGTCGCAAGAAAAACTTCCCCGAGCTCGTTTCTCAGTGGGTAGGACCAAGCACTTTGGTCACAGCTGTCGAAATGAGCTATCGCTAAATTCAGGCACCCTTCGTGTTGCGGATTGTCTCCGAGGGCCCGATAAGACCACGCTAGGGACCTGTATAAAAGTCCAAGTTCGAAACTCTGCCAGGGTGCGAATCGCTCGATTGCCCCCGTTATCACAATTGTTGCTTCGGTGAGTTCCTTGACTTCAACTAAGTGTTTAGACAACTCCACGGTGGCATTTGCCGCCGTCAGAGAATCCCCGACTTCAAAGGCGTCCTCTATGGCCTGGTACAAGACGGCACGATGTGCAGTCTCATTCCCTTGCTCCCGCAAAGTAATGGAGGCGTCATAGAGAAATTGAGGTTTCTCATTAGCCTCTATCTCCAAATACTCGTCCCAAATGTCTTCGAATGTCGTTTTCCCCATAACCGATGATGATAGCCGTCGAGCACGACAGTTTGGCAACTGCACCTCCATCGAAGTCGCAAGTGTTTATGACACCAGGCTGCAACTTGCAAAGTGGACAAAGTATCAACTAACAAGGCTCCAGCTGATGTCAATTTCGTTCAACTATTCCAAGACCATTTCGACTGTTAGTAGACAAGTAATTCAAACTTCCCAACTTCGTACCTAAAAATTAGTCCCTGTGGTGCTTTTCTATGTATTTAATCAACTCTTGCTCCGAGAACCTCCAACGAGTCACGAACCTCTTTGGCTTGAACTCACCTTGAGCCGCAAGTTCCATCACCTCACAAACTGGAACATTTAGAATCTCGGCAACTTGGCTGTGCGTGAAATATTTGTTCAGTCTTCTTTCAAGTCTCATTTCTTCTTGCACCTCTCTAGGTAATCAAGGGCCTGGCTTGAGCTAACGAGCAGGACGCCACCCAACTTGAAGTAGTCAAGCTCTCCCTCTCGAATACGCCTATAAATGGAGCTTTTGGAGACTCGCCAAATGCGGCTTAGCTCTTCTATTCGAAACATGTTGTCCAAGACCTAATAGTCCTTTCAATCGAGCCCTCTTAGTTTCAATTGTGAGCAATAAATCGTTATTTGTCTCAGTAAAGGGGGGACGCTTCGCTCCCCCTTAAACCCCCTAGAGAGTCCAAGCAAAACCCTTAGAGGGCTGAATGCGGTGCCTGTGAAATGTCGCAGACTCGTAGTCAAGCCAAACCTTGTACATTTCGTAATCACGCGTCACATGCAAGACCCTCAAGAAGTCCAAGGGCTTGAGTCCTTGGTTGGGCTGCAGGGGCGACCTAGGGACAAAATTCAAATCAAGGTATCCATGTTTCAACAGGTAGGTTGCGTAAGCCTTTGCTGAGCAACGTATAGGCCCGCACCACTGAATAGTCGAGTTCGTTCCTCTGACACCCAACTTCTGTGCGAATTCAGCCCACAATGTGGCAACTTGGTTACAGAAAGAGGTCATTTCAACATCAGATAGTTCACGGTTAAAGAACCATGTCAGATGAAAATGCGGGAAAGACCCCTTGAGCCTCAGAACATCTTCAAGAATCCTCAGGTATTGAGAGACGCCGAATTCCTTCTTGATTTTAGAAAACCGTTTCGTCTTACCCATGGCTTTCCATGTCTTTGAGAGGTTTCCATGCTTGTAAATCAATTTCATGTTTCGGTTTGGCAGCGTCAAGGTTTGGGAATACACAGAGCGACCAGCTGATACCCACTGCTCGAGGAGGGGAATGAGGTCATTGCGGAGCTTCCAATAGGCGTAACCCATGCAAGGAGGGCAAACATGCTTATTGCGGCACCTGTCGATGATTTCCATGACCTCTCTGCCACTGCGGGTGACTTTGACGTGAAGGAATTTCATACCGCAATTCGTAACTCCCTGTATAGAAGTAAATGAGGATAGAAACTGTCGAAGCCTCTCTGCCTCTTGCCTTGCAAGAACTGCGGGTGCGGTAGGAGAAGTAGAAGTAGATATGTAAATGCAGGACGATTTGCCAGCACAATCCTTATGGCAGATGTGGGGTTTGATTTTGCACCTCGAAAAAGGGTGCCTTGGGCGGTCGCTATCCACCCAAAGCTTGACTTTGGATTTTTAGTGACGGCTTCCAGGGGCTGGCTTTGCCCCAAATTCGCTTGGTAAACCTTCCATGCCTATCGAGCCCATACTGGTCGCAGACTGGCAATGATGGGGACTCTCAGGCGGTCCAAAGCCTCGATGTGAATGAAAATCAGCTTCGGGCCCTGACGCTCCGCTTCTAGTCGTCCAGACTTGATGTAGTTACGAATTGTCTTCGTGGAGACATTCAGGTACTCAGCTGATTCGTGAACTGTGAGCCATTCGTTTTCCATGTTTTGCACCAAATGAATAAGGCGTAGCTATACGCATCTTGGTGCAGTGCCCGTTCTCAGCGTCGCTGGAACCCAATCGCACTGACTGGTGACTCTTGCCTGTTTTTACACCCTTGGCCTTGGGAGCTTTCGCTAGCTTTATTAAATTAGTGGAGCATTGTGAGCTAAAACTCTTCCGACACGCCATCGTTGAAAAGACGGTTTGGCAGGTCATTCTTCCTTTGAGTAGAACGCACGTACCTCTGAGCAGCCTCAGTAGACGAATCCCCCAATAAATCCTTCACCTCTGCAAACGTCCCCCCTAGTTCAGAAAAGGCAGTAGCCCCGCCTCGTCTCAGTCCATGCAACGTGAAACCCTTCTGAGTCAAGCCAGCAATCTGTCTGTAGCGGTGTAGCTGCTTTTGAATCACCGAGTTGTGGATGTAAGTGCCGTCTTTCGCAGAAGGGAACAAAAGGGCTGAAGGCTCGAGTGAAGGGAGAGTTGAAAGATATCTCGCAATCAGGTCATTGAACTCAGGGGGGAGAAAAGTTTCACGGTTACCTTCCTCAGACTTTGTTGGTCCGAGGATGAACTCTCCGTCCACTCTTGCAACGGACTTAGTAACGGAAACCTGGTAGCGAACCCCCTTGGGACCTGAGTGCACAGATAAATCGCCGATTGTGAGGCTAGTTGCCTCCTCGAACCTCAGTAGTGCGGAGAAAGAAATGGCAGCATACGCAGCAAAATCTATTGGCGACACGGCAACTAGACGCCTAAGCTCATCACGACTGGGCGTGTAAATTGGCACCCCTGTACTAGCGGAGCCCGCACCTTTTACCCTGCAAGGGTTCCTTGCTTGCAGCACTTCATCTTCAATCGCCTTGTTCAGCACTGCTTTCAAGAGGCGATAGGCGTTAGACCTGGAGGTAATTTTCCCCGACCTCAATCCATCGGCCCACCACTCGTCGACCTCACTCTTTGAAATTGCGGTAAGTGGCCTCTTAGCAAAGCAAGCCAAACTGCCGCTCAGGTATTGCTTGCACTTGGCGACATAAGCAGGTGAGAGCGACCTTCCCTTGCTAGAGGTCTTTAGCTCTAGATACCGAATTGCATAATCACCGAAAAGCCACGTGTTGGTCGTCTCCTTGACCTTGGGCTTACAGTCACCAAGCTGGAGCAAGTACTTCTGCTCACTCAGCCACTGTTTTGCTTCAGTTTTTGTCAGAAAAGCCTTGGGGCCATAAATTGTCTTACCCTCCAGCTTGAAGCTTGCCTGGATTTTTCCAGTCTTTAGTCGTCGCATACTTCCGAACTCTCGCCTGCTTGTCTTTCCCATGACGCTCCTTAGTTATCGATTACTGAGCCACACGACTCAGGTACGACTAAGGATGGGTAATGGGTTTCTATGAGCTTCTAAATGCTTCCATCTAGTTCCACGAAAGAATTTGAGAGAATCCCAGCAGTGAAGCGGGTGAAAGCCGAAATTTATTGCGCCCTCGGTAGGAATCGAACCTACGACCAAGAGATTAGAAGGCTCTTGCTCTATCCACTGAGCTACGAGGGCAGCTTAGGCTTATAAAGCCGAGCGCAAGTCTACAAGCCCATTCGAGTTGTTGCACTCGATGCTTTCTACCCACACTCAAAGCCATTGAATATATATCTTATCCGCGGCCGTTGCCGATGTGCATTCGGGGTTACCCCTGCTCTACAGTAGGCGGGGGTTTGAGAAAATGAGAGAAGGCAAACCAATGGCGCTAAGCACAACTCAGATACCAGTTATTCCAGCCAAAGATGAGCTTTCTCATGCCGTGGTAGAGCAGGTTCAAGACTGGGTCCTAAAGGCCTCACAGCAGAAAAATTCGCCGGCTGCCAATCGACTTGCCGGACTACTCCAAGACCCCAACGGCCTAGATTTTGCAGTTGGCTTTGTGGATGGAGTAATCAGGCCTGAGAGTCTCAGGGTTGCAGCAAAGAATCTCTATAACTTGCGCAAAATAACCCCAAAGTTTTTGCCTTGGATTCTTCGCTTTCTTGTTTCTGTCGGTGCTCACCTAGCCAGGCCGTTTCCATACATAGTCGTTCCGATCGCTCGTGTAGTGCTTAGGTCATTCGTTGCACACCTGGTGATTGATGCAAGCCCTTCAAAACTAAAAAGCAGCATAAAGAAGATCGCAGCCAAGGGATCAACCCTGAATATCAACCTGCTTGGGGAAGCAGTTCTTGGAAAGAAAGAAGCGGATCGACGGCTCAGCAAGGTTGCTGAGGTGCTATCTCGAAGTGACGTGGATTATGTTTCGGTGAAAGTTTCGGCGATCGTTTCCCCACACTCACCATGGTCGTTTAATGAGACAGTTTCTGATGTAATCGAGCGCCTGACTCCGCTTTATCAAATTGCCAACAGAGACGGCAAGCACAAGTTCATCAACCTGGACATGGAGGAATACCATGACCTGGACATGACGGTCGCCGTATTCAAGGGGATTCTTTCCAAGCCAGAATTCGCAAATCTTTCAGCCGGAATCGTTCTCCAGGCCTACCTGCCTGATGCTCTTAGGGCAATGATCGATGTGCAGCAGTTTGCTGCCAGCCGAGTACTCCAAGGTGGTGCTCCAGTAAAGGTTCGCGTCGTAAAGGGTGCGAATCTGCCTATGGAACAAGTGGACGCCGAGAGTCACGGCTGGCCACTAGCGACCGTAGAGTCCAAGGCGGCTGCCGATGCGAACTACAAGCGAGTCTTGAATTATGCCCTGACTGAGGACCGCGTCAAAAACGTCCGCATTGGGGTTGCTGGGCATAACCTCTTTGATCTGGCGTTTGCGTGGCTACTCGCTTCACAAAGAAATGCCCAAATTGGCATGGACTTTGAAATGCTTCTTGGCATGGCGGAAACACAGGCCAACGTCATCAAAGAAACCGTCGGGAGCTTGGTTCTTTATACGCCTATTGTCCACCCACAGGAATTCGACGTTGCAATTGCCTACCTAATCCGGAGGCTTGAAGAAGGAGCATCGAAGGAGAACTTCCTCTCTAACGCTTTTGAACTAACAAACCCAGATGTGTTCAAGATGGAGCGTGAACGCTTCCAAGTCTCTCTGACGATGCTTGACCAGGAGATTCCGATCCCAAACAGGCTTCAGGACCGCCATAATGACGTGGCTTTCGCACCAGCCGAGGGGTTCAAGAACGCTCCAGATACTGACCCATCGCTCGCTGGGAATAGGGCGTGGGCGTATGAAATAATCTCCAAAGCCAAAACCAGCCAACTCGGAATTGACTCAGTTGCAAACCAAACCATTACAAGCGCTGACGACCTTTCAAGCCTCATTTCAAGACTCGCAATTGGCGGGAAGCGTTGGGGTCAAATTCCTGCGCATGAACGCGCCCAGAAATTACATGAGACTGGTGTCGCGATTGAGGCCAACAGAGGCAAACTAATTGAAGTTGCCATGTCCGAAGCCGGCAAGACCTTGGATCAGGCCGACGTTGAGATTTCAGAAGCTATCGACTTCGCCCATTACTACGCAGAGCGCGCGATTGACCTGGAGAAAGTTGATGGGGCAAGCCCAGTTCCATACGCACTGACAGTGATTACCCCTCCTTGGAACTTCCCCATTGCAATTCCTGCAGGTGGCGCCTTGGCTGCTCTGGCGGCAGGTTCTGCTGTAATTTTCAAGCCTGCAGGTGCTGCTGCAAGATGCGGTGCGTTGCTCGGAGAAATCATTGCAAGTGTTTTCGATGACGAAGTTTTTGCTTCGATACAAATCAGCGAATCTGGCTTGGGCAAACAGCTACTCACGCATGAAAGTGTTGACCAGGTAATCCTTACCGGTGGCTACGAAACTGCTGAGTTGTTCAAACGATTTGATCCAGAAATGCGGCTGCTAGCTGAGACCAGCGGTAAGAACGCCATAATCGTCACAGAATCAGCAGATTACGACCTAGCCGCCAAGGACATAGCTCAATCTGCTTTTGGCCACGCGGGCCAGAAATGCTCTGCAAGCTCATTGGTGATTTTGGTTGGCTCAGTACCAAAATCAAAACGATTCTTCAGGCAGCTGGAGGATGCTGTTACCAGTCTTCACGTTGGTCATCCAAATGACCCCAGAACCCAGATGGGGCCGATGATTGCTGCCCCAGAGGGCAAGCTCTTACAAGGACTCACCAAATTAGAAAAAGGTGAGCGTTGGATGATAGAACCAAAACAGCTCGACGAGACTGGGAAATTATGGTCTCCAGGGATTCGAGCCAATGTCCTGCCGGGCACTGCAAGTCACCTAACTGAATACTTTGGACCGATGGTTTCGATTATGACTGCCAGAAATCTGGAAAGTGCGATAGCACTTCAGAACGCTGTAGCGTACGGACTAACCTCGGGAATCCACTCTCTTGACGCATCTGAGGTAAAGACCTGGCTCAACTCCATTGAAGCCGGGAACCTATATGTGAACCGTGGAATCACTGGAGCAATTGTTCAGCGCCAGCCCTTCGGAGGCTGGAAGCGCTCAAGCGTTGGTCCAGGCGCAAAAGCCGGTGGTCCAAATTATTTGGCAACGCTCACCGGTTGGACTAGCGCAAAATCTAACCCGATTAGCGACATAAAGAACAGGTTCGTGAATCAACTTCTCGCGTCTGAGCAGCTAGCGGACGCATCGGAGCAGGACATAGAATTTCTTGTCCGCTCGGCTAGGTCAGACCAAGACGCACTCGATCAGATATTCCTCTCCAGTACAGACAAGTCTGGGCTGGAGAGCGAGCGAAACGTTCTTCGCTACCGAAGAAGTGAGTGCACCCTTCGAATTGGGCCAACTGCCTCAAAGCTAGAAACGCTTAGAGCAATTGCCAGCGTCTTGGCATTGGGCGGCGCTGAAGTGAGCATGAGCGAGATCGACCCATTCATCGAGTCTCTACTTTCAGGTTCTGGTGCGGTTGTCAGAATCGAAGACAATGACGAGTTTGCTGCTGAAATCGAGTCGAGACCGAGACGAGTTCGCCTCGTTGGGGCTTCTAATGAGGCAGCTCGAACGGAACTGCTTGGTGTTGATGTGGCTCTTTACTCAGGGCCCATCACTGAATCTGGTCATATTGAATTACTTCCCTTCTTCAAAGAGCAGGCAGTGACTATTACGGCACATCGCTTTGGCACGCCTGTGAAGTTCGTAGCCGACCTAACTATCTGATTCAAAGGGTTTTCTCAGCGTCAGAGTGGTTATCGAGGGGACTATTCTCGTAAACTGATGAGTTGGTAGAAGCACTGTCAATCGAAAAGGTCGCCACTTGTCAATAATTTCTAAACTTTCCCTTGCCAACCGTGCGGTTGTAGCCCTCATTACAGTCATTGTCGCTGTCTTTGGATTGCTCTCGGTCGGATCTTTGAAGCAGGAATTGATTCCATCGATTGAGATTCCCTCGGCTGCCATCGTGACCTCTTACCCAGGTGCTTCACCTGAGGTTGTCGACCAGCAAGTATCGGTAGTGATTGAAAACGCTGTGCTCGGCCTAGAAGGGCTCGAATCAACTACGGTCACATCTTCCACTGGACTATCGGTTTTGAGGGTTTCCTTCGAATTCGGGACCACGACTTCAGATGCGACAGAGCGCCTCAACAATGCAATCAGCACAATCGAATCGGCACTCCCTTCCGATGTCTCTCCGCAGGTAATTTCTGGCAGCTTTGACTCGGTGCCGATTATTGTCTTGGCTGTTTCGGCTGACAATGGTGACAATGAGGCCCTTAGCGCGTCGCTTGAAAAACTTGCTCCTTCGATTTTCCAGCAAGTTGACGGAATCCGTGACATTGCGGTTTCGGGTGGAAAAGATAAACGTCTCAACCTAGAGCTGAATCAATTTGCACTGGCCCAAAATGGTCTTAGCGCTCGGGACATTTCCACAGCTCTAAGCGCCAACGGACTTGTTCTTCCTGTTGGATCACTGACAGACAACCAGGGAAGTATTTCAATTCAGATGGGATCAGCGGTAAACACTGTCGCCCTGGTTGAGTCACTTCCACTGATTTCAAGCACACCAAACCCAGAGGCTCCAGGGGTAGTGACAATCGGAGATGTCGCCGTTGTCACTTTTGAAGACGCTCCTATTACCTCGATTGCCAGAACTAACGGCAGCGAGGCGCTTGCCATCTCTATCACCAAGACCCCAGACGGAAACTCAGTTGCTGTATCGCAAGGAGTTCAGGACCTCATACCTGAACTAAAAGAGGCTCTTGCAACCGACGTGACAGTAGTGACAATTTTTGACCAGGCTCCATTTATTCAAGAGAGCATCAAGGACTTAACAATTGAGGGATTGCTCGGTCTAACATTTGCGATCTTGGTCATCTTGGTGTTCTTGCTGAGCTTCAAGTCGACAATTATCACCGCGATTTCTATTCCTACCTCATTGCTAATTACCTTCATTGGTCTTCAAATTGCTGACTATTCTCTGAACTTACTAACGCTGGGTGCACTGACAATTGCTATCGGTCGTGTAGTTGATGACTCAATCGTGGTTATTGAAAACATCAACCGCCACCTGAGCTATGGCGAAGAAAGACGCAAGGCTGTCCTTACTGCGGTGAAGGAAGTTGCCGGTGCAATTACTGCCTCGACGATCACAACTGTCGCGGTCTTCTTGCCAATCGCACTGGTCTCTGGACTAATCGGGGAACTATTCAGGCCCTTCGCCTTCACCGTCTCGATTGCGCTGTTGGCCTCCCTGTTGGTCTCATTGACAATCGTCCCGGTCCTCGCCTATTGGTTCTTGCGTATGCCGAAACGTTTGGTTGCAGCCAAGGAGGCAAACCCAGACGGCTTTGAAGAAGCGCAGCAGGAAATTGAAGAAGCTCGTGAGAAAAACAGCTGGCTTCAGCGCGGCTACCTTCCTGTTCTCCACGGAACAAAGAACCACCCTTGGATTACCTTGACCGCATCCGTTTTGATCCTCGGTTACACGCTTTCACTTGTTCCACTCTTGAAAACTAACTTCATCGACGGTGGCGGTTCGAACCAGTTCACCGCGACGCTTTCGATGCCAACCAACAGCTCGCTAGCCGAGCAAGACGCTGCTTCGATTGAACTTGAAGACAAGATCATGGCCATCGATGGTGTCACTGTGGTTCAAAGCACCGTCGGCTCTTCAGCCGACGGCAGAGTTGCCTTTGGTGCATCCGCTTCAGGGGTCCAGATAACAGTGAACGCTGACGAGGACGCTGATGTCGAGCTGATCAAAACAGAGGTGCTGCAACTTGATTCGCCTGCCGGCAGTGAAATCACGGTCTCCAGTGGCGGTGGATTTGGTTCCAGTGAAACTGTTGACATACAAGTTCTAGCAAGTGACCCACTTCTACTCCAGGAAGCAGTGAACACGCTTGCCTCTTCGCTTGACAGTGTTGCAAATGTCAGCTCCATCACCACCACTCTCGATGCCGATCAGCGTGTTCTGGAGGTGGAAGTTGATCGCGAAAAAGCGGCCACTTACCAACTTGCCGAGACAACCGTGACAGGAATTGTTGCCTCGCAGCTGCGGCCAAGCGCGCTTGGAACGGTAAACATTGAAGGTACCGAGGCCGATGTTTACATCGAAGGCGTTCGGGCTCCGGAATCTATTGACGAAGTCAAGGCAATTACCATTCCTACAGTTCAGGGTCTGATTCGCCTCGACAGTATCGCAACAGTTACCGAGGTTTTGAAGCCAACTTCAATAACCTCGGAGCGGGGAAACCGAACCGCAACGGTTTCGCTGGCTCCTATCGGTGATGACTTGGGAGCAATTTCAGCTGAGATCACCGAAGTACTGGACGCCGTGGTGTTGCCTGCGGGAACCGAAGCAACAATTGGTGGAGCTGCTGCAGACCAGGCGGAAAGCTTCCAGCAACTAGGTGTAGCCCTCTTGGCTGCGGTCGCAATCGTCTACATCGTCATGGTCGCAACCTTCGGCAGCTTAATTCAGCCACTGTTGCTACTGATCTCCATTCCATTCGCAGCGATCGGTGCCCTTGGGTTGCTTCTGATTACCGATACTCCACTTGGCGTGCCAGCCCTTATTGGTATGTTGCTGCTGATTGGAATTGTGGTAACCAATGCGATCGTACTTATTGACCTAGTGAATCAATATCGTAAGAAGGGCAGGAGCGTAGAAGACTCCCTAATTTCAGGAGCGAGGCAGCGCCTGAGGCCAATTTTGATGACTGCGCTAGCCACTATTTTTGCGCTAACTCCGATGGCACTGGGTGTTACAGGTAACTCCGGGTTTATTTCACAGCCACTTGCTCTGGTAGTGGTGGGTGGACTGATTACCTCAACATTGCTGACACTGATTCTTGTTCCGGTCCTCTACTGGCTTGTTGAAGGTCGAAAGGAGCGAAAAGTGATCGGGCTGGAAAGGCGTGCCAATCGCAAAGCCGCAAAGGAAGCCAAAAAGGCTCCCGCTGTAGCAACTCCAGCCGCAGTCCCTCAGTCTGCTGCGGCTAGCGAAGTTCAAGCTAGCCAGGCTCAAACCACAGTTCTTGACACCCCCGCTCCAGCACCGGAGCCGACTGCAGAGGTGACTGCCCCTGACCCAGAGTCAATGAACCAAGACCCAAACCCTGTGGAGCCTGAGAGCCAGCAACCTACCTATCAACCAGCGGTAAGCAACTTGCCAGACCAGGAACTTGCCTGGACCGAGGAGCCGATTGACGTCGCCCTAGACGACGAATCCAGCATGACCTGGCAGGATTCTGCCACTGACGTTGCTCCTGTTCCTGCTGAAACCGGAGAGGCCGCAGAAATGCCAGCGACCACAGAGACTCCGATTCCATCACCAAAAACCAAGGCAGAGATTCGTGCGGAGAAAAAGGCTGCCAAGGCTGACCGGAAAGCTCAAATTCGAGCCATCAAGAACTCTAGACACTCCAACGACTAGATGAATAAGAACGAATACATCGTCTGGGTTGACTGCGAGATGACAGGGCTGGACGTGCAAGTTGATGAAATTTGCGAAATTGCCGTGATCGTTACCGACCAAGAGTTGCAGCCAGTGCACGAAGGGTTGCAGCTTGTGGTGAAGCCTTCTCGCAAGGCGATGAAGAACATGGGTGAATTCGTTACCCAGATGCACACTGATTCTGGGCTTATCGAGGAGATCCCCTCAGGGCTCAGCATCAAAAATGCCGAACAACAGGTGCTGGAATACGTTAAGAAATGGGTAAAAGAGCCTTCTACTGCCCCTCTTGCAGGAAATTCAATTGGCACCGACAGGATGTTCCTGAATCGCCTGACTCCAGAATTTGACAAGTTCCTCCACTACCGCAACATTGATGTCAGCTCGTTCAAGGAGCTTGCTAGAAGATGGTTTCCGCAGATTTACTTCCAGCTTCCCAAGAAAACTGGTGACCACAGAGCTCTTGCAGATATCAAAGAGTCAATCATGGAGCTTCGCTATTACCGTAAGGTTTTGCTAGTTCAAGATCCAGGACCAACGTCCAAAGAGCTCAAGCGTGCTGTTTTTGATCTTGAGGACTGATACAATCTAGAAGTTCTGGCTAGTCCAGACATGGTGGGTATAGCTCAGTTGGTAGAGCACCTGGTTGTGGTCCAGGGGGTCGCGGGTTCAAGCCCCGTTACTCACCCCAGTAGTTACTTGGCTCTCTCTAAAACGAGCTCTCGAACTCTGGCAGCGTCGGCTTGTCCGCGCATCTCTTTCATTACTGCGCCGATAACAGCCCCGGCCGCCTGCACCTTGCCATCTCGAATTTTCTCGAGGACATCTGGCTGACTTGCTAGTGCTTTGTCAATCGCAGCTATCAGCGCACCCTCATCGGTCACGACCTTAAGCCCCCGCTTCTCGACAACATCTGCGGGCTCACCTTCACCCGCGAGCACACCTGCTACTACATCTCTTGCAAGGCGGTCGTTTAGCTCTCCTGCATCAATCAACAGCTGGATGGCTGCCACCTGAGCCGGCGAGATTGCCAGGTCAGAAACCGATAAATCCCGTGAGTTAGCGAGCCTTGCAAGCTCACCGGTCCACCACTTACGTGCAGATTGTGGGCTTGCACCGGCAGCAACTGTTGCCTCGATTTCATCAAGCAGATCCGAGTTCAAAACATCGCGGAACTCAAGGTCAGCAAAGCCCCAGAATTCTTGTAGACGCTTTCTTCTAATTGCTGGATTTTCGGGAAGAGTCTTGCGGATTTCCTCAATCCATTCAGCACTCGGCTGAACTGGGACAAGATCTGGTTCCGGGAAGTAGCGATAGTCATCAGCGTCTGACTTTGGCCGGCCTGAAGAAGTGTGGCCACGGTCTTCGTGCCAGTGACGAGTCTCCTGAGTAATGGAGCCTCCCCCGGCAAGAATGAAGGCCTGGCGTTGAATCTCATAACGAACTGCATTTTCAACGCTTCGAAGCGAGTTTACGTTCTTTGTTTCGGTTCTGGTGCCGAGCTTTTCTGCGCCTTTTTCTCGAAGCGAAACGTTTGCGTCACATCGGACGTTACCCCGCTCCATCTTGGCATCGGAAACGTCCATCGCCTTTACGATGTCCCTAATTGCCCGAACATAGGTCGCAGCAAGCTCAGGAGCCTTGTCTAAGGCTCCATAGATTGGTTTGGTGACAATCTCCACCAAAGGCACACCTGCACGGTTGTAATCGACCAGTGAGTATTCTGCCCCTTGGATGCGACCAGTTGCTCCTCCGACGTGAGTGAGCTTTCCTGCATCCTCTTCCATGTGAGCGCGCTCAATTGGAACCTCGAAAACCTCTCCTGTTTCTAACTCAACAGAGATCGAACCCTCATGCGCAATCGGCTCGTCGTACTGAGAGGTTTGGAAGTTTTTAGCCAAGTCTGGATAGAAATAGTTTTTCCTTGAGAATCGTCCAGACGACGCAATATCGCAGTTCAGAGCTAAACCGATGGCAATCGAAGATTCAACGGCTTTACGGTTCACTGCTGGCAGCGACCCAGGCAGGCCCAAGCAGGTTGGGCAGACATTGGTATTTGGCTCTGATCCAAAGTTATTTGCACAGCCGCAGAACATTTTGCTGACTGTATTCAATTCAACGTGGACCTCGAGCCCGATAACCACTTCGAAGCGCTCAATGGCATCTTCGTAGGACATGAGCTGTTCTTTCGCCATTACAGCACCTCCAAGTTCGGCACCTGGCTGATTAAAGGGGCGCCCCATTCACTCACGTATAGCTTTTCGATAATGCTGGCGACCCTGTACATCTGGGCATCCTGCATCGCGGGGGCGAGAATCTGAACGCCAGACGGCAAGCCGTCTTCTTTAGCCAATCCGTTTGGAACCGACATGCCTGGAATACCAGCCAGGTTCGCAGGGATGGTCGCAATATCGTTCAAGTACATAGCCAGTGGGTCATTTATCTTTTCACCGATCTTGAATGCAGTGGTCGGCGCAGTTGGAGTTAGCAAAACATCGGCAACCTCAAAGGCTTTAGCAAGGTCTTGTTGAATCAGAGTCCTAACCTTTTGAGCAGATCCGTAGTAAGCGTCGTAGTAGCCAGAAGACAATGCGTAAGTGCCTAGGATGATTCTTCTTTTCACCTCTGGACCAAATCCGTGCTCACGGGTAGCTGCCATCACACGTTCGATAGTTGGATTGCCCTCGGGCATTACCCTCAGTCCGAAACGAACCGAATCAAACTTGGCCAGATTCGACGAAGCTTCTGCAGGCAAAATCAAGTAGTAAGCGGCAACCGCATACTCAAAGCTTGGGCAATCAACTTCAACAACGGTTGCGCCAGCAGCAGTAAGTTTTTCGACGGTGTCTTCGAAACGCTCTTTCACGCCCTCCTGGAACCCATCAGACGATAGTTGCTTCACAACTCCAATTCGAAGACCCTTCACGTCTGCCTCAGTCACAGCCTGGGCCATTGAGCCGAGGCTTGTTGGAAGCGACGTGGAATCATGCGGATCGTGCCCTGCGATGATGTCCTGCAACAATGCGGCGTCCAAAACGTCGTTTGTTACTGGCCCAATTTGGTCAAGCGAACTTGCAAGCGCAATAAGGCCATAGCGTGACACTGCCCCATAGGTTGGCTTTGCACCTACCGAGCCGGTTACCGCGGCAGGGAATCTAATTGACCCTCCGGTGTCACTCCCAAGCGCCAAGGGGGCCAGGTGGCCTGAAACAGCAGAACTTGAACCACCACCGGATCCTCCTGGAATCCGATCTAGATCCCAAGGGTTTCTGCTCGGTCCAAAGGCTGAGAACTCAGTGGAAGAGCCCATTGCAAATTCATCAAGATTTGTTTTACCAAGAATCGGCATGCCGGCCTGGCGAATTTTCGCAACAACAGTCGCGTCATACTGCGGAATCCAACCCTCGAGAATTTTTGATCCGGAAGTTGTGGGCGCATCGGTTGTGGTCAGGTTGTCCTTCACGGCAATCGGAACTCCGTGCAAAGCAGATAGTGGCTTGCCATCGGCAAGCTGCTTGTCCGCCTTATTCGCCTGCTCGAGGCTGGTCTCGCGGTTTATGTGCAGGTAAGAGTTGGTTTTAGGGTTGAGCTTTTCCATGCGGTCCAAGAAGGCCGAGGTTACTTCAACTGACGAGGCTTGCTTGCTCGTAATCAGGTTGGCAAGTGTTGCAGCTGTTGCGCGAGTGAGGTCTGTCATGGTCTAGTCCTCATCCAAAATTGCGTTCACCTTGAACCTGCCATCTGCGCTGTCCGGAGCAGCAGATAGCGCCTGTTCTTGAGTCAAGGATGGAAGAATCACATCTTCGCGGTAAACATTTGCCATTGGAATTGGATGGCTCGTTGCCACAACATCACCCGAGACAGCCTTTGTCACTACTGCCACCGAATCCACGATCACAGACAGTTCGCCGGCTAATTGCTCGACCTCGTCGTCGGTAACCAGAATTCTGGAGAGGGACGCGAGATGGCGAACCAAATCGGGGGTAATTTCAGACATTTACAATCTCACTTCAGTTATGGGCGATAAGTAGCAAGTCTAGTTCGCTCCCGCTGGCAGTTTGGCAAGGAATTCCTGTTCAGAAATCACCTGAACCCCCAAGCCCTCAGCTTTAGTCAGCTTTGAGCCTGCACCGGGCCCCGCGACCAGAAACGCTGTGTTTTTTGACACCGAGGAGGCGGCCTTGCCACCGTTTTCAATTATCAAGGCTTCGATCTGCTCCCTGGTCATAGACTCCATTGACCCGGTCACGACAATGGAGAGGCCCGTGAAGAGCCCGTCAACCGCTATTGCCCCGGGACCAGGATGACCAGGCGTTGCCAATTGAACTCCCGCTCTTTTCCAGCTTTCCAAAATCTGTTTATGCCAATCCTCTTCAAACCAGCTGATAATTGAATTTGCCAGAGTTGGACCGACGCCATCAACCTCGGCCAGCTGGCTTTCGGTTGCGCTGAATATCTCAGCAAACGACCCGAAATTATCAGCTAAAGCTCTGGCGGCAACCGGCCCCACGTGCCGAATAGACAATGCCACCAATAGCCTCCAGAGCGGTCTGGTCTTTGCAATTTCAAGATTTGCAAGCAGCTTTATGGCTGTCTCGGAGGGGGTGCCATCCTTTTTTTGAAAATAGTCAACAATTTTTTCATTGCCTTCAGCGTCGTGTTTTGGCAGACCGGTGTCCGAATCCAACACCTTGGACTTGATCGGCAACAATTGCTCAATTGAAAGGCCGAAGAGGTCAGCTTCAGTTTTTATGGGTGCTTCCTCAGGAAAGACTGGATTTGTAAGTGCGCTGGCGCTTACGTAACCAAGCGCTTCAATATCCAGTGCTGCTCTTGAACCGATGTAGGCAATTCTCTCCCTGAGCTGAGCTGGGCAATCTTTTGAGTTCTGGCACCTAAGGTCAACGTCTTTTTCGCTTGCCGGCAGGAGTGCCGCTCCGCATTCGGGGCAAGTGCTTGGCATGACAAAGCTCCTCTCGGAACCGTCCCTGAGGTCCACAACGGGTCCCAGAATTTCCGGGATAACATCCCCGGCTTTCCTCAAAACAACGGTGTCCCCAATCAAAACACCCTTGGCCTCAACCTGCTCCTGGTTGTGAAGGGTCGCGAACTCGACCTCACTGCCGGCAACGGTCACCGGGGCCAAAACCGCAAACGGTGTCGCCCTGCCTGTTCTGCCGATTGAAACTCGGATATCCAGCAACTTGGTGTTGACCTGCTCTGGTGGATATTTATAGGCAATCGCCCATCTTGGGGCGCGGGATGTGAATCCAAGCTCCCTTTGCGTAGCAAGGTCATCTACCTTTATGACCACGCCGTCAATCTCATGTTCGACCTTGGCTCGGTTAATGGCTAGATCTTCCACGTACTTGAGCACTTCATCAATACTGCTTAGAACTTCATACCGCTTGGTTGTCGGGAGCCCCCACTTGGCCAACTGACTGTAGACATCGCTTTGGCTTCTCAGTCCCGATTCCCAAACTCCGAAGCCATGAACCAGCATCTTAAGTGGCCTGGCGGCTGTAACAGCCGGATCCTTTTGCCGAAGTGAGCCTGATGCACTGTTTCTGGGGTTGGCAAATGGCTTCCCGCCGTCTTTTATGATCCCAGCATTTAGCTTTGCAAAATCAGCCAAGTCAAAAAACACCTCGCCGCGGACCTCCATAAGTTCCGGGTGATCGCTTCCTAGAAGTTGGTGAGGGACCCCCTGAATCGTGAGTGCATTTTGAGTGATGTCTTCGCCAGTATGTCCATCCCCACGAGTTGCAGCACGAACAAGAACCCCTTTTTGGTAGGTGAGCGAAACAGCAAGACCGTCAATTTTTGGTTCGCACAGATACGGGCCGTCCCCCGCCCTAGTGGCCCAAGCCTTAAGCCCATCGGTATCGAAGACATTGTCAAGGCTCATCATCTTTTCACCGTGGACAACAGGATCGAAGACGCTTCCTGCAGCAGACCCGACCTTTGATGTTGGAGAGTCAGCAGGAACAGTTTCGCTTTGGCTTTCCAGTGCCCTTAGTTCAGCCTCCAGCAGGTCATATTCCTGGTCTGAAACAAGTGATTGATCGCTGTTGTAATAAGCATTGCGGTAGTTCTCGATTAGTGACCGAAGCTCAAGAATGCGCTCTTGCGGATTAGGCACTCGCTGACACTTTGCTCTTTGTGCTGTCGATAGTCATTTGGCCCAGGACTCTGGTTCCTAAATACACGACCGCAGTCTGGCCGGCTGCAACGCCGTAGAGCGGTTCTTTTAGTTCGACGTGCATGGCGCCATCCACAATTGCGGCAAGTGCCGGCACAGTGTCACCGTGTGCCCTAACTTGAACATCGCACTCGAAGTACTCTTCCGGTTTTGAAGGAGTCTTACCGCACCAGGTATAGCGAGCGCCGAATAAATCAGAGATCTGCAGAGCCTCTTCAGGGCCAACAATTACCTCTTTGGTTTTTGGTCTAATCTCCAGCACATATCTAGGCTTGCCATCCTTTGCAGGGGTGCCGATCTTCAAGCCTTTGCGCTGCCCAATCGTGAACCCAACATGACCATCGTGCTCCCCAAGTTGATTGCCCTCGGTGTCAATGATCTTTCCCGGCTCAGTTGGAATGAAGTCCCTCAACCACTCTCTGGTGTCCCCCTCAGGGATAAAGCAGATATCGTAGCTATCTGGCTTATTGGCAACTGTGAGGCCTCGCTCAGCAGCTTCTTTTCTGATCAAATCTTTAGATGCTGTTGCACCAAGCGGGAACATCGAGTGAGAGAGCTGCTCAGCGTTTAGAACCCCTAGTACATAGCTTTGGTCTTTGGCCATAGCCAACGACCTGTGCAGTTCAAGGTTTCCTTCATCATCCTTATAGATAGATGCATAGTGACCGGTGCAAACAGCATCAAAGCCGAGCGATAACCCTCGTTCCAAAAGTGCCGCAAACTTGATTCGTTCATTGCAACGCATACAGGGGTTTGGAGTCCTGCCAGCCCGGTACTCGGCAACAAAATCATCCACCACGTCAATCTTGAATCTTTCAGAGAAGTCCCACACGTAATAGGGAATGCCGAGCTTATTCGCAGCTCGTTGCGCATCCATAGAGTCTTCAATAGTGCAACAACCTCTTGAGCCAGTTCTCAGAGTTCCAGGCATCCTAGAGAGCGCCAGGTGAACGCCAATGACCTCGTGTCCCGCATCTATCGCGCGTGCTGCAGCCACAGCGGAATCAACTCCGCCACTCATTGCCGCTAGTACTCGCATCTCACCAGTCTAATTTGCCTTTGGTGTTTATGCTGGGGCTGCTTGCAGTGCAATCGGGTGAATCTTTGCCAGTGCTTCTACAAAAGCAGTGGTTTCAGCGGCAGTGCTTGTGAATCCTAGGGTTACCCTCACGCAAGCAGAGGCTTCAGCTTGGTTGAAACCCATTCCCATCGCCACATGCGAAGGCCCAAGCACTCCCGCCTGACACGCAGACCCAGCAGACACGCACACTCCCTCTTGGTCAAGCAGAAACAGCAGCGCATCAGACTGCGTTCCAGGGAAAATAAAGTGAGCGTTATACCCTGCCCGATCAGCACTGGCTGCAGTGACAATGGCAGAAGGAACCAGTTCAGTCACCCGAGCTTCCATTTCGTCGCGCAGTAGCGCAAGGCGGCTCATCTCCGAGTCCAGCTCTGCTACGGCTTCGGTTGCAGCAGCCGCGAAGCTGGCTGCCAGCGGGTAATTCATGGTGCCGGAACGTAGGGCTCGCTCCTGACCACCTCCGTGAACCAGAGAGATAGGCTTGGCTGCTCGTGATACGACCAGAGCCCCTACCCCTATCGGCGCGCCAACCTTGTGCCCGGAAAGGCTCATGGCAGTTAGTCCGCTGGCTTGAAAATCAAGGGGGATGTGACCTAGAGCTGCCACTGCGTCCGCGTGAACGGGTATCTGGAATTCGTTGGCCATTTCGACGACTCTTGGCATGTCGGTGATAACACCGGTTTCGTTGTTGACCCACATCAAGCTGATGAGTGCAATCGAAGCTCCATGCTCTGAAATCAGAGCTTCCAGCGAATCGAAGTCAACCATTCCATTTTGAAAGTGCTTGACGTAGAAGACCTTCGCACCCTGGTTCTTTTCCAACCACTGCACCGGGTCAATAACTGCGTGATGTTCGGTTTCCGAGGAGATAATTACGTTTTTTTTGGGATCCGCCTGGTTTTGACCCCAATAAATACCCTTGATGGCATGGTTGTTGCCCTCCGTGCCGCCGGAGTTGAAGATGATTTCGCTTCGGTTGGCCCCAACTGCTTTGGCAACAGCGTCTCTCGATGCCTCGAGGAGCTCTCTGGTCGATCTGCCTTGACTGTGAACGCTAGAGGGGTTGCCCAGTAGTTCAAGTGCCTCAGTTAGCGCCTTTTTAGCACTTGGGCGAAGTGCTGTTGTCGATGCGTGATCGAGAAAAACAGACATGAATACAGCCTAGTTGTCCGGCCAATCGAGCAAGCATTAGTAGCCTTAGACACGATGACTGATTCGCTTTCCGACTCACTGCTTGCCCAGGGCACGCCGCTTGGCCTTTCTTTGGTCGACGGTGGCGGAGTATTCAATGTCTGGTCCTCCACCGCGGAGACGATGAAGCTTTTGATTTTAGATTCAGAAGATAGTACAAAGGTCATTCATGAGATCAATCTAGAGGCCCAAGATCATGGAATCTTTTCAGGGGCAGATGACCGACTTGTTGCTGGCACAAGTTACGTGTTGCGTGCATCCGGGCCAAGTGGAAAAAGGGACGCCTTTGATCCAACCAGAAACCTGCTCGATCCCTACGCCAAAGGGCTAGTCAGAAAGAGCCCGAGCGACTATTACTGCGTCGCAGTTCAGGATGACTTCGATTGGCAAGGGGTGACCAAGCCCGAGACCAGCATGCCTGAAACTGTGATCTATGAGGCTCACATTCGGGGCCTGACAAGGCTCAACTCCCAAATCCCGGAGGACATTAGAGGGTCATACGCTGCCCTCGGTCACCCCGCAACCATCGACTACCTAACGAAGCTAGGCATAACCGCAATTGAGCTGCTTCCTATTCAGGCTTTTATTTCAGAGCCGAGACTTGTTAACCTTGGCTTGATTAACTACTGGGGCTATAACACCATCAACTACTTCACTCCTCACATGCGTTACTCAAGCAAGAAGGCACGTGAAACTTCTCCGCTAGCTATCGTGCAGGAGCTCAAGACCGCTATTCGAGAACTCCACCGGGCAGGCATAGAAGTGCTTATGGATGTTGTTTATAACCACACAGCTGAAGGTGGTGGCAAGGGGCTCACTTTTTCCTACCGAGGATTGGACAATTCCAGCTACTACCGACAAGACGACGAAGGCAATTACCAGGACACTACAGGTTGCGGTAACTCACTGGATTTTGGACAGCCAATGGTCCAGAAACTCATGCTGGACTCACTTCGCTACTGGGTTAGGGACATGCAGATAGATGGCTTCCGGTTTGACTTGGCAACCACTATTGCCAGGGACGAGAACAATCATTTCGACCCCAACCACCCTTCCCTGCAGGAGATGAAAAAAGACCCAGTAATTTCATCGTCGAAACTAATTGTTGAACCCTGGGATGTTGGCATGGGTGGCTGGCAGACAGGCAACTTCCCCCCAGGATTCCCCGAGTGGAATGACCGTTATCGTGATTCGATCAGAAAATTCTGGCTGACGGACATAAAGAACTCACGAGAGACCGGCAGGCACGAAAACGGTGTGCAAGATCTGGCCGGAAAAATATCGGGCTCGCAAGAAGTTGTGAGTGAGGGCTCTCCACTTGGAAGCTTGAACTTCATAACCGCCCACGATGGTTTCACGCTCTGGGACTTGGTGTCATACAACCACAAGCACAACATAGCCAACGGCGAGGCGAGTCGTGATGGCTCTGGAGAAAACCACAGCTTCAATCATGGACACGAGGGCCCAACCAGCAAGAACACAATCACAGATCAGAGGCTGAAGGCCGCCAGAAACCTACTAGGCACACTGCTGACATCCGCTGGCATACCAATGATTACTGCCGGTGATGAGCGCTTGAAGTCTCAGGACGGAAATAACAACGCCTACTGCCAAGACAACTCGATCACATGGCAAGAGTTTGAGCCAGAGCATGACAAGGACAATTTTTTCGACACAGTTGCTCACCTCATCAGCCTTCGAAAACAATTCCCGGCTCTTAGGCCCAGGGATTTCACAAAGCTAGATGCGCCGACAGTTGAACACGATCAGATGCTGTGGTTTTCAGCATCCGGCGAGCAGATGAGCATTGACGATTGGCACAACCCCGAACGTAGAACCCTCCAGCGACTGAACCTCCACCTGCTTTCCGATGGCTCCACTCAGGGTGTGCTGCTCGTAATCAATGGAGCTGAGGTGGTCAGAGATGTTTTGCTGCCAGAACTTCAGAATGGCCAGCAGTTTGAACTCCTCTGGGATTCCGCTTTGGCAACGCCCCCCGCAACGGCCGTTCGGTTGGACCCAAAGTCCAGCGTTTTATTGGCTGAAGCCAGCATCCAATTGTTTGCAGTTCGCTAACGATAACGAAACCAAATAACCGCAACTGCATAAATCTCACTAAATTGAACTCATGACTCAAGGTGACATTCGGATTACTCGACTACCTATTATTTCAACCTGGCCCATCGTCGACGGCGGAAGATTTGCCGTAAAGGCATTAGTTTCTGAGGTGCTGGAGTTTGGGGCAACAGCGACCAGAGAAGGCCATGACAAACTAGCCGCCGAGCTGGTTCTCACCAGCCCTACCGGCATCACAACCACATCCCGGATGGCAGCTGGCTCCCCAGGCATGGACCAGTTCTTCATAAAAAAACAGCTATCTGAACCCGGTCTTTGGCAGTACAGCGTCAAGACCTGGGATGATCGATTTGGCACCTGGGAGCACACCGCAAGAGTCAAAATCGCCGCAGGTGTCGACCAAGAACTAGTAATTCTCGAGGGACACAGGCTGGCAGGGGAGCTTCTTGCTGCCGCTGATACCAAAGACAAAAAGACCTTGAGGGCCGTAATCGCTTGTCTGGGTAATGCAAAATCCACACCACTTCAGAAATTCGACGAGGCGCTTTCGCTGGGGTTTGAAGAAGCAGCCAATAATTCTCCACTTCGTCCGCTTGCCAGCAGCTCTGAGCCGGTAAGAATTCTTTGTGAGCGAAAGCTCGCTGGCTCCGGTTCTTGGTATGAGTTTTTTCCACGGAGCGAGGGCGCAACCAAAAACAAGAAGGGTCAGTGGAGTTCTGGAACCTTCAAAACTGCAACAAAGTCGCTTGCCAGAGTAAAAGACATGGGTTTTGAGGTCCTCTACTTGCCCCCTGTGCACCCAATCGGTGAATCTCACCGAAAGGGCCCTAACAACACATTGGTAGCGCAAGGAGATGACCCAGGCTCACCGTGGGCGATTGGCTCGAGTGCAGGGGGCCATGACACAATTCACCCAGACCTTGGCACGGAGAAGGATTTTGCAAGCTTTGTCAAGAGCGCGAACAAGCTTGGAATCGAAATCGCAATGGACTTCGCCCTCCAGGTTTCCCCTGATCACCCGTGGGTAAAAGACCATCCGGAATGGCTTGCCAAGAGAGCCGACGGCTCAATTGCGTATGCAGAAAATCCTCCAAAAAAGTACCAGGACATCTACCCAATTTTCTTTGACGAAGACCCGAATGGACTTGTCAAAGAAGTTCTTGAACTCTTGGGGAAATGGATTGGCCTGGGGGTCAAGATTTTCCGGGTGGACAACCCCCACACCAAACCAGTGAGCTTCTGGCAGGAAGTAATTGAAAAGATTAATCACAACCACCCAGAAGTCATTTTTCTGGCTGAGGCTTTCACTCGTCCAGCAATGATGCACACCCTAGCCAAAGCTGGGTTTCAGCAGTCATATACCTACTTCACGTGGCGAAACTCGAAGGCGGAGCTGGCTGAATATTTAAGGGAACTATCTAAAGATTCAGCTGATTTTTTCAGGCCAAATCTCTGGGTCAACACTCCTGACATTCTCAGTGAGTATCTGCAGTTCGGCGGTCGCCCCGCATTCAAGATACGAGCCACAATCGCTGCAACCGCGGGCTCCAGCTGGGGAATGTACTCTGGCTTCGAGCTCTACGAAGCTGTTGCAAGACCCGGGGCCGAAGAAAACATTGACAATGAAAAATTCGAGTACAAGCAGCGCGACTTTCAAGCAGCTGAAGAGGCTGGCGCCAGCTTGGCACCGCGAATTTCACTACTCAACAAAATTCGCTCGGAGCACCCAAGCCTTGGCCAATTGCGCAATTTGGCTATTCACCAAAGTGCCGACAATGCCATTCTGGTTTATTCGAAACAGTTGGAGGGCGAGTTCAACAATGGTGTGTCGGACACGATCATCGTGGTGGTGAACACCGATCCGACTTCCGTAAGGGAAACCACAGTGCAGATTGATTTAGCGAAGCTCGGACTTCCAGATTCATATCAGGTCAAGGACTTGATCACAGGAAAAGTCTTTCAGTGGAGCGCTGACAACTACGTGAAACTCGATTCCTTCCAAGAGCCGGCACATATCTTGCAGGTGATGCAATGAGTTTGGACCAGCAGTCGCTCAAGGCATTGGCTGCCGGAGAGCATCACAATCCCCACGCCGTGCTTGGACTGCATGTGGAAGGTAAAAGCTGGGCCGTCAGAGTGTTGAGGCCTTTTGCCAAAGAAGTAGTACTGAGCGCAAAAAGCAAGAAGGCAACCCCCTTCGTGCATCTTCAAGACGGCATCTGGGAACTAAAGGGGACAACAAAGCCACCCGGTGATTACCGAATAACGGCCAGCTACCAAGATGCCCCCGCATGGTCAACAGATGATGCTTACCGTTATCCACCTACCATCGGGGAATTGGATCTACACCTGATTTCCGAGGGTCGGCATGAGCAACTTTGGCGCGTTCTTGGCTCGCATTTTTCCGAGACTACAGACTCACTTGGGGACACCTCGGGAACTTCCTTTGCAGTGTGGGCACCAAATGCCAAGGCTGTGGCCGTAGTCGGTGACTTCAACGGATGGGATGGCACCTGCTACCAAATGCGTTCGATGGGCTCCAGTGGCATTTGGGAGCTGTTTGTGCCGGGCGTAAAGCCAGGGGCGCTTTATAAGTACAGCATCACTACTCGGAATGGCTCTAAGGTCACAAAAATAGACCCGCTGGGCAATCAATTCGAGGCCCCGCCTTCAACAGCCACCATCGTTGCAAAAACTGAACATAGCTGGCGGGACTCAGCGTGGCTCAAGGCACGTGCCGAAACAGACGTGCTGACTACGCCTATGTCGATTTACGAGGTTCACCTTGGCAGCTGGCGCAAGGGCAAGACCTATCGAGAATTAGCACCAGAACTAATCGGCCACATGAAATATATGGGCTTTACTCATGTCGAATTCATGCCCCTTGCCGAACACCCATTCGGAGGCAGTTGGGGCTACCAGGTAACTGGTTACTACGCTCCCACATCCAGATTCGGCACCCCAGATGACCTTAGGTACCTGATTGATGAACTCCACCTTGCCGGAATCGGAGTCATTCTGGACTGGGTTCCCGCTCACTTCCCAAAAGACGAGTGGGCCTTGGCAAAATTTGACGGTGAGGCAATCTACGAGGATGCCGACCCAAGACGAGGTGACCAACCTGACTGGGGAACTCACGTTTTCAATTTCGGTCGAAACGAAGTCAGAAACTTCCTGGTAGCTAATGCTGCCTACTGGCTAGAAGAGTTCCACATCGACGGACTACGGGTTGATGCCGTGGCATCAATGCTCTATCTCGACTACAGCCGAGAGGATGGTGAATGGTTACCCAATGTTCACGGAGGACGAGAAAACCTTGATGCCATCGAGCTTCTGAAGCAGGCAAACTCACTCGCGTATAAAAACAACCCGGGAATCATGATGATTGCCGAAGAATCCACAGCCTTCCCAAGCGTCTCGAGCCCTGTTGATCACGGGGGGCTTGGTTTTGGCTTCAAGTGGAACATGGGCTGGATGCACGACAGCCTTGAATACATTCAGCGTGATCCGATGCACCGAAAATATCACCACGGTGAGATTACATTTTCAATGCTCTATGCCTATGACGAGAAATTCGTGCTCCCGATTAGTCATGACGAGGTAGTGCACGGCAAAGGTTCGCTACTAAGCAAAATGCCCGGCGACAATTGGCAAAAGCACGCAAACCTGAGGTCATATTTGGCTTTCATGTGGTCGCACCCTGGCAAGAAATTGCTCTTCATGGGCCAAGAGTTTGCACAGCCTGCCGAGTGGAGTGAGTCCCGAGAGCTGGATTGGTGGCTCCTGGACCATGCCCCCCACCAGGGAGTTCAAAAACTCGTCTCTGAGATGAACAGGCTTTATCTAGCAAGCCCCGCGATGTGGGAACTGGACCATGACAACTCTGGGTTTCAATGGCTAGACGGTGGAAATGCCGACCAAAATGTATTGAGTTTCCTTCGTATTGACAAGGCCGGCAACCAAATCGCGGTTATTGCCAACTTCTCTGGAGCTCCGCACTACAACTTTCGGATTGGAGTCCCCCGTGAGGGCACCTGGACTGTGGTGCTCAATACCGATGCCGTTGAATTTGGAGGATCTGGAGCAGGAAACAGCGCGGAGGTCATCGCTCAAAGCGCCGCTTCTCATGGGCACCAGCAGTCCCTTGAACTGACACTCCCGCCGTTTGGAGTTCTTTGGCTGAAGCCGAACTAGAACAGCATTGTTGCGAGTCGTCGCCTTGCGGCTAGCACCTCTGAATCAGAATCACCTATCAAGATAAACAGCTCGAGCAGCCGGTCCCGAATTTCATCGCGCGCCTCGGTTGCCACCTCGAATGCGTCCAGAAGAGTAGCGAGTGAACCGCCGGCATTCCCTGAAATTAGCAGCTCATCCGCCTTTCGGAAAAGTGCCGCTTGCTCTCCCGATTCCGGTTCACCGGACATGCGGAGCATTAGCTTCACTTGAGTCAAGCTGGCTTTTGCCTCGGAGTCGTTTGGATATTCGGTGATTAGTTTTTCATAAAGTGATTTTGCCAACTCAAGATCATTGGCCTCGATCGCCGCTAGCGCTGCAAGGTGTTCGGGGCTGAGTTTTTTTTCAGCGGGAGCCGCTTCCCCGATGCTAACTGTCTTAGTTATGTTTTTTTCCGCGGCCAAAGTTAGCACCTGACCCAGTACGTTCATTAGCTGCTCTTTGGTGGCCTCGCCTTGAAATAGTGGTGCTGGCTGGCCAGCCAAAATCGCAAGCATTGCCGGAGCCCTGTCGACGGCTACTGCCTGAGCCAGCTGCGGGCTAGAAGTTATGTCGATTTCAATCCCGGCAAAACGGCCTTCGCTGGATGCTAGAACCTCGTTTACTAGCTGTCGCAGCCTTGTCGAGGCGTCACTCTGGTCCGTAATCAACATCAGGACAGGTGTACTTTCGGAGAGAGTTAGATATCGCCGAAGCGTTTCTTCATCGCCTTTGGCTAACCACGAGGTAATGGTTGCCCCTTGAGGCCCACTGTCCTTATTTGCTAGACCGGAGAGGTCCATTGCTCCAAAATTGCTCATTATCCACCTAAGTTTATCGCCGAGAGCAGCTGTTGCGTTGCCCCCAGCAGCGTGACTCGATCTTCGGATCCTGAAGCTGGAACGTTGAATAGCAGCATGGCACCGTATTGAGTCTCAATACCCGTAGCGCTTCCACCCGTTCCCAACAAAATTGCCTCATCCCCTGTGATTGCCACGGCATCTCCAGGCTCCTTCGGGATGATTGTGTAGGTATCAATCATGTACAGAGCAACCAGTGCTCCGCCTTCCGAGTTGGCAAGAATCACTGCGGGGTTCTCGGAGAGCTGATGATCGAAGCTTAAGTTCGCGTTACTTAGTGTCTCCTCCAGACCAAACTGAACAGACGAGACATCGGAGACATAAGTGTTGTTGGGGTCTATCAGCAATGACCACGCTGAATTTGCGCCAACGTTGAGAAGGTTACCTAGCCCTTCCACCAGAGAAGAAGGATTCATGGCCAAGAATCGATTGTCATCTTTTAGTGAGTTTGCTCCGACGGTTGAAGCCGGGACATCTGGGAAGCGGATGTCTTGCAATAAGTCCGAGTATTGATAAAGCTTGTATTCCTCTCGAGGTGACTCCTGCCTCAAGATCAATGCTTGCAAGGTTGTTTGACCGGTAATCACAATCGAACTGCGCGGCCAAGCGTCTGTAGCGCTAGGCAAAAACAGCTGAATGGGCCCAGCAACGATTGGGCTTGGGCCGTCATCGGTGGCCTCTGTCTTCCCCGCGAGAGCGTAAGCGGCTTTTCGCATTTCGAGAGCTGGGCCAGAAACCCGGACTTCGAGTGACTCTCTATCGAGCTGCGAATCGGCGGTTGCAACTACTTGAACCACATCCTGGAGGATATCTGTCAGCTGTGTTCTTGTCATGCTTGTGGTCAGCGCCCCAGGCTGTTCAAGTGCCTGAGGGGAGATGATTGGACTTTCGTAGGTTGGAACGCACCCGGAAAGCAAAGATATCGATGCCGCTGCCCCAACAAAACCCATTGTCCGCTGGGCTCGTCTTCCCGTAGGGGGCCTCGTCCCAGCTTGCGATAAGCCCTTTTTCATTCTTATTGGCTTAGGCCGCTTAGGGCCACGTCCTTTCCTGCGGCTTCGGTACTTTCTGGAGTAAATAAAGGTGGCGTAAATACCCATGAGAGCACCGAGAATAGTCACGCCGAGTCCAATTAGAGTTATCGGAGCCACTGGTGCCACTACATCGCCTAAATCCCAGCTAATTCGAACGGTTCTTGGGGCCAAGTCAATTCCTGTTGACGCCATCAGAATCGCAACCTCATTGTTTATTTCCAAGGGCAAAAATAACGTACCGTTATTGGTCTGCTCAGTTTGCCAAATGTCAGCGCCCGCTGGGTCTGCCAACTCCCCTGGCCCCGGCCGAACTATTTCAGCAAGGCTTACTGACTCATCTTTTACGTTGACACTCAGCCGAAGCTCCACATAAGGAGAGTCCCCGAGCCAGGCAACAATGTCAGACTCACGGCCCGTTGACATAAACACAGGCCCATCACCGATTGCAAAAGCAGATGTATCACCGACATAGGCGCTCAATACTGAATTGGGGATCAAAACATAGCTGGTCGGCTGGGAAAGGGCCCCAGAGGCATTTATGACCTCTATCGGTTGGTTTTCTAGCTGATTCACAAAACCCGTCGCACTAAAAACCAACCCGGTGACAAACACCAACAGGGCAATCCAAAAACGCATAATTCCTTGCTCCGAGTAGACTTGGCTAGCTCAGAAAGTTTACTCTCCAACCAAGGACTCAACTTGCCAACTGAATTTAGTCGTTTCGAAACGTCCAGGCGAGGCTACGACCCAAAGGCCGTAGACAAGGAGATCAACGCGCTGAACGCTGAGCTCGTTCGTCTGCGTGAGCAACTTCATGAATCAGGCGATGCGCTTCAGCAAACCACCTCAGAATTGGAAGCCTTGCAGTCAAAGCTTTCTGCGTCATCCAGCCCCAATTTTGCTAGCCTCGGCTCTGAGGCAGCCGACCTGTTGGTCAGAGCGGAAACGACCGCGAGAGAGCTAGAGGACGCAGCAGCAAGACGAGCGGAAGAGATAATTGAAGCTGCTTCCGTGCACGCGGACCAGCAGAGGAATGCAGCCGACGCCTATTACCAAGACCAGTCCTCAGCCGCGGAAAGGCGAGCGGCAAGGACTATAGCCAGTGCCAAACACGAAGCTGAATTGCTGATCGCAAAGTCAAAAACCGAGGCAAAAGACAAGCTCCGCGACACCGAATTAGAAGTGGCAAGGCTTCGCGGCCAGGCCGCGACAGAGATCGCCTCGATGAAAACTACTGCAAGAAGAGAAGTAGAAGCCAAGAAGGCCGAGCTTGACAGCAAGATTGCAGCTCAAGAGTTGATGCGTCTCGAAGAACTCGGAATCGAGGAGGCCGCCAAGCGACACGCCTTAGCGGCACTTGAGTCCCAACTCATGGCCAGACGCCGGGCTGGTGAAAAGGATTACTTGGAGAAACACAACGAAGCCGTTCGGCAAACCGAGGAGTACTTAGCGCTGGCAAAAGCAGACCTAACCGAACTGAAAAAAACCATCTCCACCGTCCGTCTTGAAATTCACGCTCTAGAGATGGATGCAGGTCAGGCACAAACCAGAATCCTTTCGGAAGCTAGGGCAACTGCGGAGGCGCTAATTCACCAATCCGAATTGGAAGCCAGCCAAATCAGGAGCGATGCCGAGAAAAATGCTGCCGAAACTGAGAAACTTGCTCTAATTCGCTTTAAAGAATACGAAAATAGGGTGCGTTCCAGCGAGATTTATTTGAAGAACCTGCGTACCTTGGTTAATAAGTTTGAGCCAACGGAGGACTAAGTGGAGCAAAGAGCCAGAGTAACCAATGCTTTCCAACTTGGACTGACCGGTGGTTTTGGAGTACTAACGGCCATAATTATCGGTGCTGCCGTTAGTCAAACCGCTACCATCCTTACCTACATCGGTATCGCGTTATTCCTAGCCCTTGGCCTAGACCCAGTTGTTAGGGCGCTCACAAAGACAAAAATACCGAGACCTGTTGCAGTTGGAATTGTCGTGGCAGGCTTCCTAGGTGGAGTCGCTCTCATGCTCTGGGCTGTAATTCCAACAGCGATTTCTGAGGCCACGAAACTGATTGATCAAGTTCCGCAAATCGCCGCGAACCTGGTCACCACCGAGCTAATTTCCCAATGGGACGCACAGCTTGGTGGCGCAATCACAAATGCCACTCAGTCAGGAATTGATTTCATAGCGAATTCAGAGAACTGGCCCAGCCTGCTGGGTGGGGTTCTGCAGGTCGGCATTGGGGTCCTAACCGGTGTCGTCGGTGTGGTTGTTGTAATTATTCTCACGCTGTACTTCATGGCCTCACTCGAGTCAATGAAGGACTATCTGTCTAAGCTGTCCTCAGCATCGAAGCGCGAACGATTCCGCAAGCTGACTGACCAAATTGCTTACTCGGTAGGTAGATGGGTCATGGGACAAACCACAGTCAGCCTGATTCACGCATCGGCCTTGTTTATTTTCTTGACCATTATCAACGCTCCGTTTGCTTTGTTGCTAACGCTTGTCGCCTTCACTGTTTCCTTGATTCCGCTTATTGGACCAGCCACGGCCGCAGTGATAGTCGTGTTGGTGACGTTGATTGAAGGGCCGCAGTTGGCACTCATTGCTGTCATTTACTACGCAGTCTGGCTACAGCTAGAGGCATACTTGATTGCTCCAAGAGTAATGAAGAGAGCGGTATCAGTTCCCGCTGCTCTGGTTGTTATCGCTGCACTGCTCGGTGGAACTCTTATGGGTGTTCTTGGCGCCGTTATCGCAATTCCAACGGCAGCCTCTGTGCTTCTAATCGTCCGAGAAGTTTGGATGCCGAGGCAACAGCTGCGCTAGTAACTTGTGGGCAGCGGTGAGCTCCCCGGAAGCACCACATCAGCAATTTTGTCCAACACTTTTCTGGTTGCATTTTCACCGACCCAAAGATGTTTTTCCTGATCGTAACCAATTACCTCGGCGTGCGGAACTACGCTGAACCTAGCCCTCGCTGCAATCGGGTCTAGAAACTCGTCTAGCTCAGGGACGAGTGCTATCAGTGGCTTTCCAAAATCATTCCAGCGCGCAAGGTCCGCCTCGGTGGCGCGATGAAGAGGAGGGGAAAGCAGAATTGCCCCTTCTATTGAGTGGTTCGGACCGTACTTGATGGCCAGTTCAGTCCCGAATGACCAGCCAACCAGCCACGGACTCGGAAGCCCTTGCTCAAAGCAGAATTGGGCTGCAGCTGCAACATCTTCGGCTTCACCAATCCCATCTTCAAAATGACCGGTCGATGCGCCCTGGGGTGAGGCAGTTCCCCTGGTATTAAATCTGAGCACCGCTGCACCAATTAGGGCCGGCAGTCGATTGGAGGCTTTTCTAATCAAATGCGAGTCCATAAAACCACCGTGTGTGGGCAACGGGTGGAGCATAATCAAAGTTGCTTTGGGGTTGCCGGCCACCGGAACTGACAACTCCCCGATGAGTGTCTGCCCGTCGAGAGTTTGCAACTCCACGGCTTTTCTTACCGCGGGCAAGACCGTGCTGGAGCGAATTTCTTCCATCAGGTCAACATTCCATCGAAGCTCTTCCAGCAGTTGTTGTGAAAATGCCTCCTGGTTTCGACTCCGCGGTGAAGATCCCAGGCCACAGTGTGGTTTAGTCCGGGCTCAATTTCAATTCTGCAGCTAGGGCAAGTCCAGGTCTTACCGGATTCCGCGTTGGCACCCGAAGTCTGTTGAACTTGGTATTCATTGCCCTTTTTCATTTCAGTGCGAGGCATGGTTGTTCTCACTAAATTAACATCTAGTTCTCTGTATTCACGCTTGGGCTCATTCCTGCGTGGTCTGCGTCCAACCATTAGTACCAGTTGTGCTCATCCGAGTGGGCCAGCGCAGCACAAGCAGAGCCATAGCGTCCGTCTATGTAGCCGATTCCCCACCTAATCTGCGTCTCTGGGTTTGTTCGCCAATCGGAGCCGGCAGAAGCCATTTTGGATGCCGGCAAGGACTGCGGAATACCATAGGCGCCAGAGGACTTATTCGTTGCGCTCCAACGCCAGTTGCTCTCTCGCTCCCACAACTTAACAAGGCAGGAATACTGGGTGTACTCCCAGCCCTTGGCAGTTACCGTCTTGAGTGCAAAGTCCTTCGCAGATCCAGCGTCGGGGGTGGGCGCATTCTTGACAATAAGTTTCAAGGCATTTGCACCATCCACCAATTCGAACTGGCCGCGGTCAAAACCGCTGGAAGCCAATGGAACCACCTTCAAATTCTGGTACTCAATTTGTTCTGAATCGTAACTCTGCATTGTGGCCGCGGAAGCCAGCAATCCGGAGTAAGGATCGACGGCGGTGACCATGACAAGACTTGACACAAAAACAAAGCCCAGGCCGGTACTTACCAGCGGGCGTTTTGATTTCAGCGAATGCGTACTCAAGATACTTCTCATAGGCGTATAAGCCTATTGGCAAGGGTAGCCAACCTGCAATCAGCTAAGCGCGGATTGTTTGTTGACAGCGCTGGCCAACAGGGTGCAAAACTCATTAACTTCCACCCTGGAAAGCCCAGACGAAGACCTTCCGAACTGTCGGGTTCGTATTTCAAAGGCGCTTGGAGAGATGAGCTTGCCTCGACTGACTCGGACTGTGTCGAGTAATTCGAACACCAGCTTCTTTGAGTATCCACCTCGAGCTTTTTGGAACATATCTGAAGGTTTTAGTTCAAGAAAATCTGATATTTCCTCCAGATTTCTGTTGAACTCTCTGAGGACTCCAGCCTTCCCCACGCGGGTTACTCTCTGACTGATTTCACGAAGCTCCAGGGTGTCTGCGAGTTTTGCAAGCGTTTGGTCAACTGCTGCAATTTGATAGCCACCCTGAACAAGATCAAATCTGACTGAAGAGACAATCGAGGCGGTCATTAGATTTCGTGACGGGTCATCGAATTGGATCTTAAGCCTATTCACAAAAGCGTCCACTTGCTGAGTGTTGTAACCCTGCAAGTCATCGAGTCCCAATGGAAACATGTCTAAAACACTATCTGACTCATAATGAAAGCAACGAACGATGAAGGAATCAAGGAATCAATTCTGTCCAATACGCCGCCGTGACCAGGAAGTATGTTCCCCATGTCCTTCACGTTGAGGTCTCTTTTTAACAGCGACTCAGACAGATCACCCAACACGGAGCTCAGAAGAATCGCAGCACCAAACAACAAGCCAAACCAGAACGAGGCTGGAGTCAACAGAACCACCAATTGGCCGCCCACCAACGCACCCACGAATGAGGCACCGAGCCCTTCCCAGGTCTTTTTTGGGCTGATCTCGGGCGACAATTTTCTCTTTCCAAAAAAACGCCCGACAAAGTAGCCAAAAGTATCGATGGCCACCACAGTTAGCACCATGCCCAAAATCCAGGGCACACCATATTCACCGGTCACAAGCTGAATTGCGAAACTCAACAACACGGGAACATAAACCAGCACAAATGCAGTCCCACCAAAATCTCGAAGAGTTTGTTTGAAAGACTGCCTTGTGTTGCCAACAATTAGGGTAAGTACTCTCCAAATAACCAAAAGTGCGAAAGCCCCAAGCATGGCGAGCCACTGACCGGCTCCATCAAAAAAGTAGGTGGCTAATACAATCGCAGGAGCAAGAAGCGCAACCATTCTAGGAACGTGCCACCCAGACAACCTCATTGCCAGGCTCAACTCTGCGGCTGCAAATCCCGACGCGACCGCAACAAGTGAAGTGAACGCCAGGGGATGCAAGAGCGACAGCAGAAATACTCCACCAAGGCTAAAACCGACCGCCAACCGCGGTCCCAGTGTTCTAGTCTTGGCAGCCTCCATTTATACCTCGAGGAGCTCGACTTCCTTGTTCTTAAGTGCCTCGTCAATTTTGTCCGTGTGGGCTTTGGTTAGCACTTCAAGCTCCTTTTCGGCCCTCTCAACTTCATCTTCACCCGCACCACCATCTTTTTTGATTCCCTCAAGGCCCTCTTTGGCTGTGCGCCGAATACTTCTGACGGACACTCTGCCGTTTTCTGCCTTGTCGCGAGTTAGCTTCACGTACTCTTTCCTTCGCTCCTCGGTTAGCTCCGGCAGGTTGATGCGAATAATTTCACCATCGTTATTTGGCTGTGCGCCGAGGTTGGGCATAGCATTCAAAGCTTTTTCGATAGCTTGCAGTGCGCTCTTGTCGTAGGGGTTGATAATGATAGAGCGAGCCTCTGGGTTCTGAATGCCGCATAGTTGAGGCAATGGGGTTGGAGTGCCGTAATAATCAACCATCACCTTTTGGAACATTGCGGGGTTTGCCCTTCCCGTGCGTACCGAGGCGAAGTCGTCTTTTGTCGACTCAAGCGCCCGGTCCATCTTTTCTTTGGCTTCCTTTAGAATTTCCGAAATCATATTTCTACTCCTCGTTACCTATGCTCGAACCTTGGTGCCGACATCTTCCCCAAGCAGGGCTGCCGAAATATTATCCATACCAAAAACTCTCATAGGCATCTTGTTGTCCATGCAGAGTGAGAACGCCGTAGCATCAACAACCTTTAGCCCTTGCACTAGTGCATCTTGATAGCTGATCTCTTTCAGCTTCTTTGCATCAGCATTTGTCCTAGGGTCTGACGAGTACACGCCGTCAACACCATTCTTGGCAACCAAAACTTCATCCGCGTTGATTTCTAGAGCCCGTTGTGCTGCGACAGTATCTGTCGAAAAGTAAGGAAGCCCTGCGCCAGCTCCGAAAACAACAAGTCTGCCTTTTTCCAGGTGGCGGATTGCCCTAAGTGGCAGGTAGGGCTCTGCAACCTGCGCCATTGAGATCGCGGTTTGCACTCGGACGTCTGCTCCGGCCTGCTCAATAAAGTCCTGCAACGCCAAAGCGTTCATCACGGTACCAAGCATTCCCATGTAGTCGGCTCGCCCTCGATCCATGCCCCTATTGGACAGTTCTGCCCCTCGGAAGAAGTTCCCTCCTCCAACAACGATTGCAATTTCAACGTCCTTGGCAGCGTCGGCTATTTTTTTTGCCACTTCAGCAACTACATCTGGGTTGACGCCAAGACCTCCGCCGCCGAATGCTTCACCGGAAAGCTTTAGAAGAACTCTTCTTTTCTTTGTCTCCAACTTGCCCTCCGAAAATCACTTCAATTCGGTTCTAATACTAGGGCGCAAACGGCAAACGGGCCCGGTCATTGACCGAGCCCGTGCACCTTTTTAGTTCTATGCTCCTACGCGAAGCCTTAGGAAGCCAGTAACCGTTAGTCCGGCTGCCTTGGCAACCTGAGCAACGCTCTGCTTGTTGTCCTTGGCGAAAGCCTGGTCAAGCAAGCAGGTCTCCTTGAAAAAGCCAGTTACTCGGCCTTCAACGATCTTCTCAATTGCAACCTCAGGCTTACCTTCGTTACGGGCAGTCTCAGCAGCAATCTCTCGCTCCTTAGCAACAATGTCCGCAGGGACATCTTCGCGAGAAAGATATGTCGGGCTGAAAGCCGCGATGTGAACTGCAATATCGTGAGCGGTTTCAGCATCAGCACCCTCGAAGCCAACCAATACGCCAACCTGAGGAGGCAAGTCACGACTGGTGCGGTGCATGTATGCATCTACACCGGCTGCTGTGATTGCCTCTACCTTTCGGAGCTCAACCTTTTCGCCCATGATTGCAGCCTTGTCAACGATTAAGTCGGAGACTGTTTTGCCATCGTGAGTAGCCTTCAAGCCATCTTCGATGCTCTTGGCTCCAGCGCTAGCGATGGCGTCAGCCACCTGGTCGGCAAGGTTTATGAAGTTCTCTGCCTTTGCTACGAAGTCAGTCTCGCAAGCAAGCTCAACCAATACACCATGCCCATCGCCAACGCGAGAAACAATGAGTCCGTTGGATGTGGTCCTACCCTCACGCTTCGAAACACCCTTTAGGCCCTTCAGTCTTAGGAATTCGAACGCCTTCTCAATGTCACCGTTAGCTTCATCAAGAGCGCCCTTGCAGTCCATCATGCCTGCGCCGGACTTCTCGCGAAGCTCCTTTACGTCAGATGCTGTGTAGTTTGCCATTATGCGTCCTTCTTTTTGGTCTCTGTCTTTGGCTTGGCAGCTGCAGTCTTCGGCTCAGCCTTCTTGGCGGCTGGCTTTTTCGCAGGAGCTTTTTCAGCGGCTGGTTTTGCTGGTGCAGCCTTTGGAGCCGCCTTCTTCTCAGCCGCGGCCTTTGGCTCTGCTTTCTTTGCATCAGCCTTTGGAGCTTCTGTGGCTGCTGGGGCTGCCTCGGTCTCCGCTGCTGCAGGAACTTCAGCAGCAACCGCTGGAGTCGATGCTGCATCAGCCTGACCCTGTTCTAGAAGCTCGCGCTCCCACTCAGCAAGAGGTTCTGCCTGCTCTTCATCCTTGGAGTGGCGAGCAATCATGCCGTCTGCTGCAGCATCTGCAATCACCTTGGTGAGGATTTCGATGGAACGAATCGCATCGTCGTTACCAGGGATACCGATGGTTACATCTTCGGGGTCACAGTTAGTGTCAAGGATCGCGATCACCGGAATACCGAGTTTCTTGGCTTCGGTAATGGCAAGATGCTCCTTGTTGGTGTCAACAACCCAGATTGCTTGCGGGATTTTTGCCATGTTGCGAATTCCACCCAAGGACTTCTCAAGCTTGTCGCGCTCGCGACGGAAAATTAGCAATTCTTTCTTGGTGAAGCTGGACTTGCTTGCATCTTCGAAGTCCATGGTGTCCAGTTCCTTGAGGCGCTGAATTCTTTTGTTCACGGTGTTGAAATTGGTCAAAAGACCACCTAGCCAACGCTGGTTAATGAATGGCTGGCCAACACGGATTGCCTCAGTGGAGACAACTTCCTGGGCCTGCTTCTTGGTTCCCACAAACATGATAGAGCCGCCGTTGGCGACCAAGTCGCGAACAAAGTTGTAGGCTGCGTCGATTTGCGTCACGGACTGCTGCAGGTCAATGATGTAAATGCCTGAACGGTCGGTGAGGATGTAGCGCTTCATCTTCGGGTTCCATCTTCTGGTCTGGTGACCGAAGTGAACTCCTGCGTCCAATAGCTGACGCATTGTAATCGTGGCCAATTGGCCCTCCTTTTGGACGCCATAAGCGTCCACTCAGTTTTTATGACCAGGCCGGATGGCCTCGTCCCTGGCATTCCAGCTGACAGCACCTATTGCTAGGACCGAGTTATCAGCTTTGTTGGAACACGCGAATTCTCTGTAAACCTAGGTTCAAAGAGTGTTCCTAGCATACCAAGTAAACGGGCAGTTTTTCTAGGCCCAAGAGCTGCCGTGTAGTTCTGTGATCGCTGGGTGCGAGCCTGAACAGCATGCTAAAACTAATTGCGATTGCGTTGGCCGTTATCAATTTCACTCAACAGTTCATTGGTCCGCCAGATATTTGGGCAACTCCCGTCCCATACTTTGAGGTTGCACGTGAGTTTCAGGCCCCTATAACTCTGCATGGGCCCGGACACCGGGGACTAGATTTCAGAGCGGATGAAGGAAGTCAAATTCAAGCTCCGACTGACGGGAGGGTACATTTTGCAGGGAAAGTAGTCGATGATCGCTATCTAACCCTTCGTGCGAGCAATGGATTGCTTGTGTCCTTCAGTGGCGTATGTTCCCCATTGGAGCAAGGTCAACAAGTCACAGCCGGGCAAGTGATAGGAACTCGCTGCGACACAGCTTCGGAACCAAGCACTCATTGCCAATCCTGCTCGCATCTCTCGGTACGTTCAGACCATGGCTATTTGAACCCGGAATTGTTCTTTGGCCGTTTGAAACCAAGCATTCTGAAAAGCTAGGCGCGTGGATGAGCCTGTTCGAAAGAGGCCCTTAGTCGCTCAATCGAAACATGGGTGTAGATCTGCGTTGTAGCAAGAGATGCGTGCCCAAGAATCTCTTGCACCGCTCTCAAATCAGCTCCGTGATCTAGAAGGTGAGTTGCAGCAGAATGCCTCAACGTGTGAGGACCAGCAGATCCGGTGGGGGTTTGGGCAAGCTGCTTGGCAACAACGTCGTAAAGCTGACGCACCCCAACTCGGGATCCTCTTGAGCTGAGCAACAGTGATCCCGGAGAAGTTTCACTCTCGAACTTTGGTCTTCCATGTCGCAACCAAAGCTGTATTGCCGATGCTGCATTGGCCCCATAGGGCAACATCCGCTGCTTATTGCCCTTACCTGTCACTCGAATCAATGCTCTGGAATGGTCGATGTCTTCAAGATCAACGCCAGCAAGCTCACTAACTCTCATTCCAGTGGCGTAGAGAAGCTCCATCACGCACAGTGTCATTAAGGCGACGGGGTTTTCTGCATCAGCGGACTCTTTCATGTTTTCAAAAAGCCCGGCGAGTGAAGACTCAGTTGCCACCTTCGGGAGCGGTCGGTCTAACTTCGGCGAACGAAGTCGAATTCCAGGGTCTGTGTCCAGAAAACCATTGTCGAAAAGCCATGCGGAGAAGCCCTTAACGGATGACGTCTTTCTTGCCAAGGTCGCTTTCGACCCGCCAGCGTCGAGAATTCGGTAAAGCCAACTTCGAATTGCCTCTAAGTCGATCTCTTGCTTGGTATCGCTGAGGTAGCCGTTCAAATCAGCTAAGTCAGAAGAGTAGGCCTTCAGGGTATTTCCCGCGACCCCGCGCGCAGCCAACTGAGCAAGGAAACGCTCGGCATGCAGCTCCATTTCAGACACCAAACCAGAGTAAAGCCTTGAACTTCAATTTGGGACCAGGGAGGCAGGATTATTTGAGACTCAACATTTTCTAATGCGCAATAGAAGCGTTTGGCTTTTCGTTAGTGGCTCGGTCGCCTGCTGCTTTGGCATGAAACCGCTCCACATCAAATTTAGTGAGACCGGACTCTAGCGCGATTTCCCCCATGGATTTCGCACCATTTCTGATCGCATCCTCAATCCGTTTAGTTTTCCAGTCTGGCTCGATTTCAACATAACCATCCAAACCAAACTGCTTGGCAAGCCCCTGTTGAATCATAGAGTTACAACCCCTGCTCATTTTGTTCTCCCAGCTTCCAGCGATTGCATACACTTCACGATTTAACCTCTTGGCGTGGTTGGCCGTGTTTTTCGAGCCAGAGCGGAGCGCCGCCTCGACGACAAACAGTTCAGAACTCATCGCTGCAATGAGCCGGTTTCGCTGCAAGAATCGGAACCTTGAGGGCTGCACCCCGGGAGGCATTTCGCTTATTAGCGCGCCGTCGGATCTGACAATGCGATGAAACAGATCCCAGTTCTCGACTGGATATGCCCTATCTATGCCTCCTGCCATTACGGCAACCGTTGGAAGACCTGTCTTCAGGGCCTGTTCGTGCGCCGTCGCGTCAATACCCTTTGCGCCCCCTGAAATGACAGGCATACCCAACGCGTCGACTAGCCTTCGGCAATTTTCAATGCCGCTGATCGAGGGTGTCCTCGTGCCAACGATCGCAATTTGCTCATCCTCGAGCAACTGCTCGTTACCCGCAACCCACAGCAAGAGAGGCGCGTGAAGCCCCAAGTCGGCTAGCCTGCGGCGAGTCTCAGGTAGGTTTTCTAGAGGAAAGGGCTTGCAATTCCAGCGGATTCCCCGCTCGACCAGCTGATGCGGGTTTACCGATGGCATCCTCAGGCTGGCGCGTTCAATTGCAGGCCCAAGTTGTGACAAATATTCTGGATGACTCTTTCCAACTGCTTCATACCAGGGCTTAAAATCTCCAACCCTGACCTGTTCGAGAATTCGGGGTCCGATTTTTGACCAGAGCAAGTTCGCCAGCGCATCCCCCGGCTCAGACAAAGCCGTCCAAGTAATAAGCGCCAGTTCGTTGTCAGATAAGTGCATTTGAAACCTCCGAGAAGAAGGTTTGCAAAAGGCGGGGCCGTAAAGTGCAGCGATACTAGAAGCTGTGGAGAACTACGGCTTATCTCCAACTGATAATTCTTCAGGAAGAGCAAACTCTTGGCTGCCAATTTCTTCAACGTTGACGTCCTTGAACGTCATGACTTTTACCTGCTTCACGAATCTGTCTGTTCGATAGATGTCCCAGACCCAGACATCTGTCATGGCCAATTCGAAATAGAAATCCGTTGCTGTGTCCACTCTCTTGAGTTCAACGTCATTGGCTAGATAGAACCGACGCTCCGTCTCGATAACGTATCTAAACATTTTGACGACATCGCGATATTCCCGATACAGCGCAAGCTCAGCTTGACTGTCGAAGTCTTCGAATTCGCTCTCTTCCATGATGTCTAAATCCTAACCTCAAAACAGTTGCTGTTCAGTTGACAGAATTTTCGAGAGCCAACCTATTCGGTGGTGTTCGGTTGGGCCCAAGGACTGAAGTGCAGCGATGTGTGAAGCTGAAGAGTAGCCTTTGTTGCCAGCCCAGCCGTATTCAGGGAAGCGTTCATCCAAGCCAACCATGAGGTTGTCTCTTGCAACCTTGGCAGTTATTGCACCGGCAGACACCGACCCGCAGTCGCGATCTGCCTTTACTCGCACAACTACCTCCGCACCACATTCACCGAGCCAGTTGTGACTACCATCAAGCAGCACTACCGCCTCTGAGAGTTCAAACGACTGGAGGGCATCCAGTGCAGCCAGCTGCAAAGCGCGATTGATGCCTTGGTTTTCAATAATTTCCACCGAAGAGTAGCCAACAACTGCCTGACCCCATTCTGAAACTTCATGCGCGAGTTTTGCTCGTTGTTTTTCTGGAACAAGTTTTGAGTCACGCAAGGTTGCGGGCATGCCGCCAAGACTCTTTTGCTCCAGCGCGAATGCCCCAACTGCTACCGGACCCGCCAATGCACCGCGACCAACTTCATCTATCCCAATTACGCGACCGTATTTTTCAAGTAGGGAGCTTTCTAGCTCAAGGCTCGGGGATGACATCAAAGGTGTCCTGGTAGTTATCCAAGTAGGACCAGTTTTCTACAGGCCAGCTAACAAGCACTGCACGGCCCACAACGACATCGATTGGCACGAATCCACCGGTTGGCAGGTCTTGGTGATATCTGGAGTCCGTGGAGTTTCCCCTGTTGTCGCCCATCACCCAGAGCTGGCCCTCTGGGACTGTCACTGAAAATTCGATATCTGAGGGGTTAGAACCTTCTCGAATGTAGGTTTCATCGAGTGGGACTCCATTTACTAGCAGTCTTCCATCAGCATCGCAGCAAGTGACAACATCCCCCGGCAATCCGATCAATCGCTTGACGAGGTGTTCTGCGGAGTCGGGAGCTGTTATCCCGAAGGTTCCAAGAACAAAATCACTTAGCTGCTCAAATGGTTCTTTTTCAACCGTATTAGGTGCGCCCAGCCATCCGCCTGGATCCCTGAAAACCACCACATCACCGCGCTGCAATTCAATCACCTGTGGTGCTAGAACATTAACAATGATGCGGTCGTTGATCTGCAAGGTGTCAAGCATTGAACCAGAGGGAATGAAGAATGACCGGATCAAGAACGCTTTGATTAGCACGGAGAGAATCAGAGCGAATCCGACAATCGCCACAAAGTCGATCAGGAAGGCCAGGAGCCAGTTTTTTCTTGCCCGACGTAGGTTTCTCCGAAACCCTTTCAGGGCGCCGGATTTTCGAGGTCGTAATCCCCCGCCCAGAGACATTAGCTAAGCGATTTAAACGTTGTCGCGCTTCTCACGAATCTTCGCGGCCTTACCACGGAGACTACGCAAGTAGTAAAGCTTTGCGCGGCGGACATCGCCCCTTGAAACTAGCTCAATCTTGTCTAGCACTGGGCTGTGGACTGGGAATGTACGCTCAACACCAACCTGGAAAGAAACCTTGCGAACGGTGAAGGTCTCGCGGACGCTATCACCTGATCGGCCGATGACTACACCCTGGAAGACCTGAACACGCTTTCTGGTGCCCTCGATGATGTTTACGTGAACCTTCACGTTGTCACCGGCACGAAAATCTGGAATATCAGTTCTGAGGCTCTTTGCGTCTAGCTCATCAAGAATGTTCATGGTTTTTATCTTTCCTTTTGCGCGCAGGTCAAAATGGTTAGTGTCTAATAAGTTTTTGGACCCTTCTCCCCTGCGGCAGAGCTAGTTGGGCACAGCTTCAAATTGTGCCACAGCTGAGCCAATAAAACAACTGCTTAGGTCAGTAGGTCGGGCCGGTTTTTTTGGGTTCTGGTGACAGATTGCTCTTTACGCCACTTCTCTATCTCAGCGTGGTGACCAGAAAGCAAAACTTCGGGCACCTCCATCGATCGCCATGTAGCTGGCTTGGTGAAACTCGGGTACTCGAGCAAGCCTTCGTTGTGGGATTCTTCAGCAAGTGACTCGCTGTTGCCAATCACTCCTGGAATCAATCTGCTGATGGCTTCGATCATTGCAACAGCCGCGACCTCGCCGCCGTTCAAGACGTAGTCCCCGATTGAAACCTCTAGAACTTCAGCCTTAGTGCCTGCATACTCAACGACCCGCTGGTCGATGCCCTCGTAACGTCCACAGGCAAACACCAGGTGTTCTTTCTGAGAAAGCTCCTGCGCCACCGCTTGAGTAAAAGGAATTCCGGCCGGTGTTGTAAAAATCACGGTAGAAGTTTTTTGCGCTGGCAAAATCGCATCAAAAGCTTGGCCCCAAGGCTCCGGCTTCATAACCATTCCAGCACCACCGCCGTACGGAGAGTCGTCTACGGTTTTGTGCTTGTCATCGGTCCAAGTCCTGAGGTCATGCGCCTGGAACTCAATCAGGTTCTGCTCCTGAGCTTTGCCCAGCAAGGACAACCCAAGAACATCGAAGAACTCTGGAAAAATGCTGATCGCTTCAATTTTCATTGGAGTCGATTTCAATCTCTTCGAATAGACCACCGGGAGGCGTGATTTCAATCATTAAGTTGGCTATGTCCACTTTTGGAACAAAAACCTTTAGAAAAGGCAGCAGCACGTCACCGGATTCTGTCTTGATGGCCAATAGGTCCTGCGCAGGCATGTGGTCTACCCTCATGACGGAACCAATTTCCACACCATCCCGGAACACCTTTAGGCCCGTGAGTTGATGGTCAAACCAGGATTCGGGCTCCTCTGGGAGCGCATCTAAAGGTTGGTCAACAAGCAAAATGGCTCTTATCAAGCCCTCGGCTTGCTCGCGAGACTCGATGCCCTCGATAAACAGAACCGCGGAGCTGTTGTACCAACGGAGTTCTTTTACTGTGACAGTTTTTCCGAACCACTCTGAATCCTCGGGCACCTGAAGCTTTAGAACTTCGCCCGTGCGAAATCGCTGCTTCGGACTGTCGGTGTACAGCTCTAGCTTGAACGCCCCTTTGAGACCGTGCGCTTTTAGCAGCCGGCCCACTCGGAGCTCGGTGGAACTAGAAATCGGTATCCACCACGTCTACTCGCACGCGCTTCCCGCCGGCAAGGGCGTTGACAACTGTGCGCAAGGCGGTAGCGGTGCGACCATTTTTGCCGATTACTCGACCTAGGTCATCCGGGTGCACGCGCACCTCCAGCAAATCGTTCGGGCCAACCTTGCGAGTAGCAACGGTTGCATCGTCAGGGTTACTGACAATAGATCGAACCAAAAACTGGAGGGTCGCCTGCAACATAACTATTCGGCCTTTGGCTCTTCAGCAGCGGGGGCTTCTTCAGCCACTACCTCTGCAGCTGGCGCCTCTGTGGCTGCCTCAGCCGGTGCTTCAGCCTCTGGGGTTGCTTCAGGAGTTGCCTCGGCAGCAGCCTCAGCTGGTGCTTCGGTCGCTTCAGTCTCTGCTGGAGCTGACTTCTCTTCTTTGGCAGCAGGTGCTTCTTCAGCAGGCGCCTTCTTCTCAACCTTTGGCAACAGAACGGACTTCTTGTTTGCGTCTGGTACGAAGGGAGCCTTTGCTACCTGAGGCTTGATGGTGTTTTTGAATTCACCCTTTTCGTTTGCCATGTCGCCACTGAGCTTCAGAAGCACGGCAGCCTGTTCGGTTGGCTGCGCACCAACTGAAAGCCAGTACTGAGCTCGCTCTGATTTGATCTCAATGATCGAAGGCTCATTGGTCGGCACATAGCGACCAATCTCTTCGATGACTCGACCATTACGGTGAGTGCGTGAGTCGGCTACCACGACACGGTAGTGAGGGGTGCGCTTTTTACCTATGCGCTGAAGGCGGATCTTTACGGCCACAATTCTCCTGTGAGTTTCTGGGTCGAAATTCCAACATGAGCGTGGGGATGCACTCGGAGGTTTCTCAAGTTTTTTTCGATCACGCCCGGATAGAGGGTCAAGACGCTCGAACTAAGTCAAATTGTGCCAGAAAACTGAGAGTTTTTCTACTTTTCGAGCCCAAATGCGCTGCCGGGTTTAGATTCCGGAGCCGGCGAATAACCTAATCCCTTGTTTTCAGCGGCCCTTTTGGCTGGATTTCCGCTCTTGGATCCTTTTTTCTTATTGTCTTTTTTCTTGCCCCCGATGTAGCCGCCGCCAACTGCGCCACCCATTTGGACCGGATTGGTGCCAGGGATGTTTGGCATTCCGCCTTTGGACATCGTCTTCATTACCTTTGCGGCCTGCTCGAAACGAATCACCAGTTGGTTGACCTCGGTCACTGTTGTGCCGGAGCCTCTTGCGATGCGCTGGCGCCTAGAGCCGTTTAGGACCTTCGGCATGTTTCTCTCTACCGGGGTCATTGAGAAAATAATTGCTTCAGTTCTTGCAATTTCAGATTCATCAAAATCTTCAAGCTGTTTTTTCATTTTTCCAGCACCAGGCATCATGCCAAGAATGCTTTTCATGTTTCCCATTTTTCGAAGCTGCTGCATCTGCTCCAGGAAGTCTTGAAGCGTGAAGCTATCGCTGGCAATTTTATCTGCAAGCTTTTTTGACTCTTCCTCGTCGAAAGTCTTCTGAGCCTGTTCGATCAGGCTAACTACGTCACCCATGTCAAGAATTCGGCCAGCCATTCGATCAGGGTGGAAGGTCTCGAAAGCCTCTAGACCCTCGCCAGTTGAGCTAAACAGAATGGGTGCGCCGGTGACATTAGCTACGGAGAGCGCAGCACCTCCCCTGGAGTCGCCATCGAGCTTCGTTAGCACTACCCCCGTGACACCAACGCCGTCCTTGAAAGCCTTGGCAACATTCACGGCATCTTGGCCAAGCATCGAGTCAACAACAAACAAAATCTCGTCAGGGTTAACTGCATCCCTAATGCCGATTGCCTGCTGCATCATTTCCTCATCGACACCCAGTCGTCCAGCCGTATCGACGATGACAACTGAAAATTGCGCCTTTTTGGCGTGAGCGATCGCCTGCTTGGCAACCTCGATTGGATTCCCCATGCCATTTCCTGGCTCGGGTGCAAAAACGGTGACCCCAGTCCGTTCACCAAGAACTTGAAGCTGGGTGACAGCGTTTGGGCGCTGCAGGTCTGCCGCCACAAGCAACGGAGTCTGATTCTGCTCCTTCAGCCACTTTGCAAGCTTCCCAGCCAAAGTGGTCTTACCGGAACCTTGGAGCCCTGCAAGCATGATCACCGTGGGTGGCGATTTGGCGAAGCGCAGCTGCTTGCTTTCACCGCCAAGTATCTGAGTCAACTCGTCGTTGACAATCTGCACTACTTGTTGAGCCGGATTCAGGGCCTTTGAAACCTCATCACCCAGTGCACGTTCACGGACTGCGGCAATGAAATCCTTGACAACTTCCAGAGCCACGTCAGCCTCGAGCAGAGCACGCCTAATGTCGCGAAGTGTGGCATCGATGTCGCTCGCAGAAAGTCGACCCTTACCCTTTAGGTTCTTGAAAGTGTCGGATAAACGATCAGAAAGATTGCCGAACAAAGAAACTCCTATTTCTTGGCCACTAGGCCTTTGGCGAATTCCTCAGGTGAGAAAAAAGCAAAGTCATTTATTTGCTCACCAACACCCACGAGCTTAATTGGCAAATCGAGTTCTTTTTGAAGAGCGTAGAGAATTCCGCCCTTGGCCGTGCCGTCAAGCTTCGTCATCACGATGCCGGTCACATCGGCAACCTCAGTAAAAGCCTTGGCTTGGCTCATCGCGTTTTGTCCGTTGGTTGCATCAATTACCAAGAGAACCTCAGAAATCTTTGCTTGCTTTTCGACTGCTCGGCGAATTTTTCCGAGCTCATCCATCAAGTCTTTTTTGTTTTGCAGTCGCCCCGCGGTGTCAATAATTGCGATGTCTGCCTCGGTGCTTATTGCCATTTCAACGGTCTGGTATGCAACCGCAGCTGGATCAGCACCTTCTTTAGTTGGCCTAACAATTGGAGATTCGGCTCGTTCTGCCCAAGTTGCCAGCTGATCTACCGCAGCTGCACGATATGTGTCCGCGGCGCCAAGCACCACCTCCCACTCACCGTCCTTCAGCCACCTCGCGAGCTTTCCAATGGTTGTTGTTTTACCAGCTCCGTTTATACCCACAACCAAGAACACGTAGGGCAATTCTCCATCATCAAGGTTTAGCGAGGAATCTTTTCTGTCTAGACGCTGTGTCAATAAATCCTTCAGTAGCAGCCTCAATTCGGCGTCGGTTGTTGCGCCTTGCCTGCTTGCCGCCTTCTTGACCTGCGCTGTAATCTCCTCGGCTGTCTCGACACCGAAATCTGCCAAGATCAAAATGTCCTCTAGCTCGTCAACATCCACGGCATCACCAAATAGTGACCTCACGCCGGAACCCAGAGAACGCTTGGGCAGCTCGACCGCCTCGAGTTCGACTGGCGCTGTCGCTTTCTCGTTAACTGGCGGCTGATCAGTTGGCAAAGCAATTGGCGCTTCTTGAATCGCAATCGGTGTTACCTCTGGCGGTTGATCGACATGCTCGATATTTGTCGCTTCTTCGACCACTGGCACTTCTGCAGGAACCTCTACAACCGTCTCGGTTACCACTTGTTGCTCTACAGGTTGGACTTCAACCGAAGTCTCTTTTTCACCCCTGAGGCGCTTGAGGAACTTGAACACTAGACCGTCACCTCAAGCCTCTGACCCACGACCTGGGTAATCCCATCTTGGCGCATCGAGACGCCGTAGAGGGCGTCGGCAATTTCCATGGTCCGCTTCTGGTGTGTGATCACGATCAGCTGAGAGCTGTCTCGGAGTGACTTGATAACCTCCAATAATCTCCCCAGGTTAGAGTCATCAAGAGCTGCCTCAACCTCGTCGAGAACATAAAAAGGACTAGGCCTTGCTTTGAAGATCGACACCAGAAGCGCAACGGCGGCAAGCGATCTTTCACCACCGGAGAGCAGGGACATTCTTTCAATGCGCTTTCCTGCTGGTTTGACTGAAACTTCTAACCCCGTCTCCAATAAGTTGTCAGGTTCGGTGAGACTGAGCGATCCGGTTCCACCCGGGAACAGAACGGGGAATATCTTTTCAAACTCTCTAGCAGTGTCCTCGAATGCAGCCAGGAAGATGTGTTGCATCTTTCCATCAAGGTCTCCGATAATCCCAGTTAGGTCGGCTCTTGCTCTGGTGAGATCGGTCAGTTGGTCTGAAAGATATTTGTGTCGCTCTTCCAGGGCGGAGAACTCTTCCAGCGCCAAAGGGTTAAATGCGCCGAGTTGTGAGAGCTTTGCCTCTGCCTGCTTGAGACTTTTTTGAAGCTCGTCGACTGGCTCTGAAACTTCGTCGTATTCGCTAACAAGCTCAGCGACGGATATGGAAAGCTCTGTGCTGACGCGCTCGGTCAGATTTTGCAATGTCAAACGTAATTCGTGGTTCTGAAGTTCAACCTCGTGCACCGAAGAGTTCAGCGCTGCAAGTTTTGTTTCTAGCTCGGCTGCTTGGGCCCTTAGCAACTGGAGTCGGTCGGTGCGCTGGGACTGCTTCGCCTCCAAATCTAGAAGATTTGACCTCAGATTTGCCGAGAGTTTTGCTGTGAAGGCCAACACGGCTGGAAGTTCACTCAGCAGCTTCTTAGCGCTTGCCACCTGTTCTTTTCTGGCGATGCTCGCCTCTGTAGCAGCCTTGGAGGCCGTTTCAGCCTCGGTTAGTCGACCCTTGAGAACAGCCAGCTCCCTATCCGCAGAGCTCTTTCTTTCAGACAGCGTTCCTGATTGGATGCGAGCTTCCAGCTCTTTTTGCCTGGCAGCGTCAAGTTCCGCAGCCAACTGGCCACGAGCTTCCTGTGATACCTCAACCGATTCTGGTTCTGGCAAGGCAGTAAAAGCTGTGGTTAGCACCTCGAGCTGGCTCTCTGCACTGAGCTTTTGCTCCGCCAAAACGACTAGGTCTTCCTCAAGTCGCACGATCTCCGAATTGGCAGAATCCAATTGGGCAATCATTCGCCCAGCGCGTTCTGCGCTAGCCGCAAGCAGAGCATCGTGCTCCTGAAGTCGGGCTAGCGCTTCTTTCACTGAAGTACTTGCTTTTTCGCTGGACTGCTCAGCCTCCTGCAGCGCTTTACCTAGAGAAGCAAGCTGTCCATCGAACTTCGAAAGTTCGACACCTGCCCTGTCTCTTTCTGCGCTCAACTCCAGCTTGGAAGGCTGCTTGGTGCCTCCTCCTCTTGCCGAATGTTGTGAGACAAGGTCTCCGTCCTTGGTGATTATTGTTAGCGTGACGTCTTCATCCAACGCCCGCTCTGCCTCTTCAAGGTTGTCCGCTAGGTAGAAGTGCTCGAGAATTGCCAACACAGAGGATGGAGCCGAGACCACGGTGCTCGCGTTTGCAAGACCAGCCTTTGATTTGAGGGATCCTTTCTGAGCAGAAGCTGAAGCCACTATGAATTCCGCGCGACCCATCTCTTGGGTCTTGAGATACCGGATAGCAGCGATGGCTTGCTCTTTAGTGTCGACCACAATTGCATCGGATAGTGCTCCCAACGCCACCGCAATGGCCTTTTCAAATCCTGCATCTATGCTGACGCTCTTTGCTAACAAACCCTTGATGCCCTGGAGCTTAGAGTCCAAAACCTCGCTACCACCATCTGTTTGCTCAAGAGTTAGACCAAGCGCAGAGTGCCTTGCCGCCAAAGCGTCTCGCTCGCGCTCAGCTGCGTGCATTTCTTGTCGTGAGACGTCAACAAGTTTGCGGGCTTCGGTTTCAGCTTGTTGCGCTGATTCGTATGCGCTGCGGAGTTCGTCGTCTGATGTTGAGATTCCTGAAGTAGTTGCCGCAGGCTGCTGCGCCTCTAGCTCAAGAACCCTGGCACGTGCCGCTTCAATGCTCTGCTCAAGCTTGGTTCCCTGCTCGACAAACGCTTCGATTTTTGATTTCTGGATCGAGATTGCACCCTCGGCTTGACTTTTTTGTCTTGCCTGGTCTTCTTGGGTGCTCCTGAGGCGGATGACGTTTGCATCAAACGCATTCAACGCTTCCGCTTTCTCTATCCTGATCTGCTCCAGACTTGCTAGGGACGCTCCGCCCTTCGATATCTCGACTTCAATCTCTGAACTCGCTTCTTGAGCGAGCGAAAGGGCAGTCTTTAGTTCTTGAATTTCAGATTCAGATTCATCTAATTGGGTTGAGCCAATCAAGCTAATTCGCTGTTCTGCCAAATTCTGCAAGTTTCGAAACTTTTGCTCGATGGCCTCAATTGAATACAGTTTGGACCTGGCCTGATCAATCGAGCCGGCTCCAAGTTCAGTTTCGATTTCCTGTATTCCGGCTCTTGCACTGGCTAACTGTTGCTGAGCAAAAGAAGATTCTGCTTTGCGCTCGTTCTCAGACTTCGATGCACTCTCTAGTTTTTCCTGACAGTTACGCACCTGCACGGAAAGAAGTTTCGACTTCGCGTCTCTCGCAACGGCGGCGATCTCTTGTGCGCTCCTGGCAACCTCTGCCTGCCTGCCAAGGGGTTTCAAATTGCGCCTAATCTCGGCAATCAGGTCCTGAAGCCTTGTGAGGTTGGCCTGCATGGCTTCGAGCTTTCGCTCTGTTTTTTCCTTGCGCCTTCGGTATTTCAAAATTCCAGCGGCCTCTTCAATAAAAGCTCGACGCTCGGTGGGGTTAGCTTTCAAGACTGTGTCAAGTTGCCCCTGGCCGATAATGACATGCATTTCTCGACCGAGACCAGTATCGCTAAGCAGCTCTTGAACATCCAGTAGTCGGCAGGGTTCTTGGTTGATTGAATACTCAGAGGCGCCATTTCTAAACAGCACCCTGGAAATTGTGACCTCGGCATATTCAATTGGCAGTGCTCCATCAGAGTTGTCAATTGTGAGCGAGACTTCTGCACGACCAAGAGGAGCTTTTGTTGAGGTTCCCGCAAAAATAACGTCTTCCATCTTGCCACCGCGCAGAGTCTTTGCTCCTTGCTCACCCATTACCCATGCGAGTGCGTCGACCACGTTTGATTTTCCAGAACCGTTTGGTCCAACCACGCAGGTAATGCCAGGCTCAAGGGCCAGAGTTGTGGACTGGGCAAAAGACTTGAAGCCCTTCAGGGTGATGCTTTTTAGATGCAAGCTCAATCACCCCTCTCCGGTTCCAATACAGACTAGCCGAGCCAGAAGTTTAGCGATTTATTGGCCATCTAGCCTGGACCGATGTGCCCATTGAGGTAAAACGATTTCCTAATAGCCGCATTGACCCTAGGCTCGAAGCGTGAAGACCAAAACAAATCGACTTTTTGAGCTCTTGCTGGTTAGTGGCAAAGCGGTATTTGTACTAATTTTTGGCACAATTTTGCATCAGAGCACAATTGGTAATCAACTGCCAGCTGGGGCGCTGCTAGCTCTCTTGCTGGTGTTTCTGGTGTCTTTGGAAATTCGAACTAACTCATTTTCTAAAACTGAGGGTTGGTTTTTTGCGCTGTTCCTCACAGTGACGCTTTTTGTCATCGGTCAGGAGTTTTGGGACGACAAGATGCTTCCCTCAAACCAGGCTGGGCTGATTTGGTCGTTTGGCGCACCTGTCATTGCTTTCGCAGCAGTTTTCTGGCCGCGAATTTCGAAACATGACTGGAAGAATCAGGTAGGCAATCGCTAGGGCTTTAGCTTTTGGCAGCGCGGGCAGAAATGGCTGCCGCGATTCGCCCAGGCTTTTCTCTCAATCTGCCCCCCGCATCTAGGGCAAGCCTCACCAGCTTGGCCGTAAGCATTGAGGGATTGAGAGAAATAGCCACTTTCTCCGTTCACATTCTTGTATTGCTCGTCAAACGAGGTGCCACCCTGCAGCACGGCTTGTTCGAGCACCTGTCTGGCAATTTCAATCAACTCCAGCAGTTTGGCCATCCGGATCGTGTTGGCTGGCTGGTCATAGTGGAGCTTCGCCAGCCAGAGGCTTTCATCGGCGTAGATGTTTCCGATCCCACTCAACAGGTTTTGATCTAGCAGCACTCTTTTGATGCCGGAGGCCCTCTTGCTCATTTTCAATGCCACGTTTTTGGCATCAAAGTGTGGGTCAAGTAGATCTCTGGAAATGTGGGCAACAACCGCGGGGATCTTGTTTGATGCTGGGGCCTCAGGCGAAAAACCTCCAGCCCTTTTGTCCGCCGTTTCCACCAGGTCCTCGATTGCCAAAGACCCAAAGATCCGCTGGTCAACAAACCGCACCTCGACTTTTCTCCCAGCGCTGGTCTCCGCATGAATTACAACGCGCGTCTGTCGATCCTCGGGGTGGTCCGGTGTTCGCAACAGCAACTGGCCGCTCATTCCAAGGTGTCCGACCATTGCTCTGGAGTCAGAAAAAGGAAGCCACAAGAACTTCCCCCTTCGAACGACGGCCTCAAATTGCTGGCCAATGAGTTCGTCGACAAAATGTTTAGGCCCTAATAGGTGCCGCTTTAGAGATCTCGCATCGGCAATGTCTATTTTGAGAACCCGAGCGCCAACCAACTCGGCTGCCAGCCCGGCCCTCACGGTCTCGACCTCTGGTAATTCTGGCATTAGCTTTTTTGCAGGGCTCGAAGTGCATTTATTGCCGCTTCTGTTTCCGCGCTCTTTTTGGTCTTGCCGGTTCCCACGCCAAGCAACTCATCGCCCGAGTGACAATGTGCGGTATAGATAATCTCGTGCTCTGGGCCCTGGCCAGTGATTTTGTAAGACACTTCCATTTTGCCCAGGCGAGCCAATTTCTCGACAAGCGAGGTCTTTGGGTCTGCCGCTTCGCGGACGGCATCGGGGTCATCTAATAGCGGAAAGATGAATCTTTCAACAATCTTTTTCGCAGCTTCGATGCCATGAGACATGAAGGCGGCCCCGAGAACTGATTCAAAAGCATCGGCAAGAATGTTGACCTTTTTACGCCCTTCGGTTTGCTCTTCACCTTTTCCGATTCGAAGGTGAGCCCCGAGATTCATGCGGTTTGCCGCGGCAGCCAATGCTTGTCCTGAAACGACTGCGTTTTTTAGCTTTGTGAGTTCACCCTCTTGCAATTCCGGGTGCTGTTCGAATACATATGAAGCGACCAAATAGCCAAGAACCGAATCGCCCAGGAATTCTAAGCGCTCGTAGTCTTCGGTGTCATGCTCGTAGCCATAAGACGAATGAGTGAGGGCGAGAGTAAGTAACTCGGGATCAACCTCGATGCCGAGCGTTTTTACAAGCTCGTCAAGATTCATTTTTTAGGCGTCAGCGACCTTGCGGCCCTTGTACTCCATGTAAAGCTCAGTTCCGACGGAGTCGGTTACAACCTTGGCACGGTGAGGAAGGCTGTAGGTGGTTTCACCGTTCTCTACAGTCTTTACCAGCGTGATTGGCGCAGCTTTCCACTGCGAACGGCGTGAGCGTGTGTTCGAGCGAGACTGTCGACGTTTTGGAACTGGCATCTTTACTCTTCTTTCGTTGCTAAATCTTTTAACGCACTGAAGCGCGGGTCAACCGGCTTTTCATGCCCATGTTCTAAGTCTTTCTCCAACCTAATTCCACACTCCGGGCACAAACCAAGACAAGTCTCGGAGCACACGGGCTGGAAGGGAAGATTCAAGACTATCGAATCAATGAGGACCTGCTCTAAGTCGATGTGTTCATTATCGACAACCAGATCTTCATCCGAGGTAAGAGAATAGGCGAAAAGTTCTTGAAAATCTACCTCAATGTCAAGGTTTACTGAATCTAGACACCTGGAACATTCAGATTCCGCCTCACCAGAAACTTCACCCGTCGCCAAAACGCCCTCGTGGACTGACTCCAAGCGAAGTTCTATTTCCAGCTCGGAACCCACTGGAATCTTGACCACTGTGGTTCCAATGGCCTCGTCAACTCTGTGCTCGAGGGTAAATTCGCGCATGATTCCTGGTCGTTTCATCAGGTCACGTACCGGCACCAACAGCGTCATTTTGCTTCCTCTTGCATTTTTCTTAGGACTGCATCGGAGACATATTTTGAAACATCTCCCCCGAGTGAGAATACCTCTTTGACGAGCGTGGACGAGATCTCCCCAAAGGCTTCATCTGCTGGCAAAAATATTGTCTGAATCCCACTCAGGTCCTCGTTGACCTGAGCCATTGGCATTTCGTAGTCGATGTCTTTTGAGTTTCGAAAACCTTTGACAATAGCGCTAGCTCCCATTTTCTCAGCGGTTGTTGCCAGCAGACCCTGCTCCATTAGCTGGACGCTACATGAGTCCCCGAGCCCCTTTTCCGAGATTGCCTGTTTCGCCATTTCGAGACGGGTTTGTAAGTCGAATCTTGGTTGCTTATTTGGGTTGTGGACAATCACTAGACTCACCTCATCGAAGAGCCTGGAGGCTCTCTCTAAAACTGAGATGTGCCCCAGGGTCACCGGGTCAAAAGACCCCGGGTAAATGGCAATTTTGTTCACTCTTCTAGGTTACCCGTGGGCAAGCTGCGCCGCATCCTGCACTTCCAAGGCCTTCACTAAAGCTTCGCTAAGACCTGAAGCATCAAGCTCTTCCGCAGGCTCTCTAACATCTTGAATTAGCTTGGCATCTTTAACCACCCTCAGAAGCCGGAGCGATGACCTGGCGCCTGACTGCGAATTGCCCAGTACGTCACCCTCGCCTCGAAGATCAAGGTCGATTTCACTTAGCTCAAAGCCATCAGAGCTATTTGACAGAGCCGTAAGCCTTTGAAAGGCCAGGCTGCCATCCTCGGCACCAGAGACCAGCAAACAGAGCCCAGCATGTTCGCCACGACCCACTCTGCCTCGCAACTGATGGAGTTGAGATAGGCCAAAGCGATCTGCATCAAGAACAACCATCGTCGAAGCGTTCGGTACGTTCACTCCCACCTCGATCACGGTCGTCGAAACCAAAATGTCCGTTTCTCCAGATTCGAAACTCGCCATGGCAGTTTCTTTTTCCTCCGATGACATTCGACCATGCAAATAATCAATCCTTAGACCTTTCAGGAACTGGTTTTGCTGGAGTGCCTCAAAAACTCCTTGGACATTCGCGGGCTCGACACTGTTTTCTATTTCCAACTCTTCCGTAAAGTCTTCTTCGACCTGACCTACTTCGATTCTTGGGCAGACCACGAAAACTTGCCTGCCGGATTCCACCTCTTCCCCGACTCGTTGCCAGATTCTTGCCACATGGTCGCTCTTTTGAATCTCCACAACGTGAGTCGTGATGGCTTGGCGGCCTTGTGGCAGCTCTCTGAGCGAAGAAATATCCAGATCTCCAAAGATGCTCACCGCAAGCGTTCTAGGAATTGGGGTCGCCGTCATCAAAAGTGAGTGCGGAGTATTTTTGGCTTTTGCTTTCAGCGCCTCTCGCTGACCTACGCCGAAACGGTGCTGTTCATCGATGATCACAAGACCCAAATCAAAAAAAGAAACATTTTGGCTAATCAGGGCATGCGTGCCGATGACGAGCCTGCAGTTTCCAGAAGCCATGTCAAGCAGCGTCTTTTTGCGCTTTGCTACAGGTTGCTGTCCTGTTAGCAGCTGAACGCCCAGTTCTTTACTGAGCTTTGGCCCAAGCGCCTGCACTATTGACCGATAGTGCTGAGAGGCAAGCACTTCAGTCGGTGCGAGAATCGCAGATTGCCCACCGGTTTCAGCGATGGTAAGCACGGCCCTCAGTGCCACAACAGTCTTTCCCGAACCAACCTCACCCTGGAGCATTCGATTCATCGGATGACCAGCTGCTAAATCTGCCGATATTTCTTGGCCGGCAATCAACTGCCCTGAGGTGAGATCAAAAGGCAAGGTCTTGTCAAAGTTAGCCAGCAGCTCACCCGCCTCGTAGACAGAGGCCTTTTGCTGGCTCGCAGCCTTTCTTCTTTCCACTAGACCCAGCTGCAGCAAGAAAGCTTCGTGGTATTTCAGAGTCGACAGTGCTGACTTCCAATCATCGTCTCTCTTCGGTCGATGAATGTTCTCGATTGCCTCGCTCAGCGAGCTCAGCGATTCACCCTCAAGAAGCTCCTTTGGCAACAGTTCAGCGATCGAAGGCCCGGCCTCAAGAACCTTTTCCATGGCCTTTTGAATTTTCCAACTAGACAGAGTTCCGGTTGCTGGATAAATAGGAATTGGCAGTTCAGCCCATGCCTTGGCCTGAGACTCAATCACCTCAGCATCAAAGAGTTCGTAGTCGGGGTGAGTCAACTGCAAAGTGTTAGAAAATGATCCAATTTTTCCTGAGAATAGGCCGGTCACACCTTCATGTAATTCTGATTGCCGCCAAGCCTGGTTGAAGAATGCGAGCGTGAGCTTCGAGTCTCCATCACCTAATACCACTTCGAAGATACTGCCTTTGCGACCCTTCATGCGGCGCTGGTTAGTGGAAATGACTTCACCGACCACGGTCACAACCTCACCGATTGGGAGACTCGCGAAATCGGTCAGCTCGCCACGTTTGGAATATCTCCTCGGATAGTGCTGAAGAATGTCAGCCACGGTTTTGATGCCCAGCTGCTTATCAAACGCCTTGGCAGTCTTCTCCCCCAGAAGGGAGGTCAGTGGCGTCAGGTCTGTAAGCACATGACAATCTTCTTAGAACACCAGCACTTGATTCAGTAGGCTCACTTGAGTGAGCAGAATCATCTCGGGCCAAGCTGGTTCCATCAGGCTGAAATCAGCGGCCTCAGCAACTAGGCCAACTAGTGATCGCGTCAAAGAGAGCCTCTTTGCAGCTCTCGAGGCCAGAGGCTTACTTGAATCTGCCAAAGTTCTTGATCTATACGCTGGCACCGGTGCTCTGGCTCTCGAGGCCCTTTCTCGCGGAGCCAGTAGCGCTGTTCTTATTGAAAAAGACCCGAGCGCTCACAAAATCGCAAGCGACAACACAAGTTCGGTTTTAGCTGCGCTGGCTAAATCAGGCTCCGATGCGTCTGCTCAAAACCTAAAGGCTGATGCTGGCAAGTTCCTCAAGTCCACCCTTGAAATCTTTGACCTGGTCTTCATTGACCCGCCCTATGAATTCACGAACGAAGTGCTGCTGACCCAATTGGCGGACCTGGAGCAAAGAGTTGCTGAGGGCGGGATTGTGGTGATTGAAAGGTCGGTAAGAACAGAGGTGATTGCTGCCCCTACATGGCTGGAAGAGATTTCCAATAGGGCCGTGGGGGAAACCCGGGTAGCTATCTACCAGAAAAACTAGATTGAGCGCTCTGAGGGTCCCGTATAGAGCTGCTGAGGGCGGCCTATGCGAGTACTCGAGTCTTCCATCATCTCGCGCCAGTGAGCAATCCAGCCGGGAAGCCTACCAACCGCAAACAGCGGGGTGAACATCTTTGGCGGGAACCCCATGGCCTTGTAAATGACCCCGGTGTAGAAATCAACGTTTGGATACAGCTTGCGCTCAACAAAGTAATCATCTGAAAGCGCTGCCTGCTCGAGTTCCTTGGCTATCTCAAGCATTGGGTCATCTATACCTAGCTCAGTCAAAACTCGATCTGCAGTTTCCTTGACGATTGTCGCTCTTGGGTCAAAGGACTTATAAACGCGGTGTCCAAAGCCCATGAGGCGAATGCCGTCTTCTTTGTTCTTGATGCGCTCCACGTATTTGGTGACACTCTCACCCGAAAGCTGGATCGCCTTCAGCATCTCCAGCACCGCTTCGTTGGCACCTCCGTGCAGCGGGCCAGACAGAGCGTTTACGCCGGACGCAACCGAGGCAAACAGGTTGGCATTTGAGGAACCTACGAGTCGCACTGTCGAGGTGCTGCAGTTCTGCTCGTGATCTGCGTGAAGCAACAACAGTGTGTCGAGGGCATCTGTGACGACCTGATTTTGCACGTATTCTTCTGCATAATTTCCGAAGGTCATCTTTAGGAAATTCTCAACAATGGACAGTGAGTTATCTGGGTAAACCAGAGCCTGACCGATTGAAGACTTGTGAGCATAGGAAGCGATAACCGGCAACTTAGCCATCAATCGCAGGGTTGAAATCTCAACTTGGTCCCTGTCTTTTGGATCCAGTGAGTCTTGGTAAAAAGTTGACAGCATGCTCACACCTGCGGACAGTACCGACATCGGGTGTGCAGTCTGAGGGAAGGCCCTGAAGAAGTCCTTCATGTCTTCGTGCAAAAGAGTGTGGCGCCTTAGGCTTTCATCAAACTCAGCCGCCTGAGATGCAGTTGGAAGCTCTCCGTAAATCAAGAGGTAAGCAGTTTCCAAGTAGCTTCGTTTTGCAGCAAGTTGCTCAATCGGGTAGCCGCGGTAACGCAAAATTCCGGCATCGCCATCGATGTAGGTGATCGCAGAGCTAGTGGAAGCAGTGTTTACAAAGCCCTGGTCAAAAATGGTTAGCCCGGTGTTGGACATCAAGCTTGAGATGTCAATACCCGAAGGGCCTTCAGTGGCTGCGAGTACGGGGTACTCATTGACGGTTCCGTCTATGTCAATTGAAACCTTGTCGTTACTCAACGTTCGACTCCTGTTCTGAATGCACTCAGCTTAGAGTGCTTGGTTACTGCCTTTTGAAAGTTTTATTCTGAGGAGAAGTTAGGCCTGCGGAGGCAGGGCTGCAACTATTGGGTGATCGCCTGCAATTGGGCCGACCTTTGCCGCCCCTCCAGGAGAGCCAATTTCCTCAAAGAAGTCGACGTTGACTTTGTAGTACTCACTCCACTCGGATGGGGTGTCATCCTCGTAGTAGATAGCTTCCACTGGGCAAACCGGCTCGCAGGCACCGCAGTCAACGCACTCGTCAGGGTGGATGTACAGCATCCTGTCACCCTCATAAATGCAGTCAACTGGGCACTCATCAATACACGCCTTGTCTTTAACATCGACACATGGCAACGCGATTATGTAAGTCAAGTTTGCTCCTAAAGTGTGCTCTAATTCTAACCCGATGAAACGAGAGGGAAATCCCTCACCACTCTTTTCCGAGCGTGGCTACTGCCCTGGCTGCTTCACGTGTGTCTTGAGCCTCTTTCAGGCTGTGACGCTTGTCGTATTCCTTTTTACCCTTGGCAAGGGCAATCTTGACTTTTGCCCGACCGTCCAGGAAATACAGCGAGAGGGGGATCAATGTCATTCCAGAATGGCTGATTTTGCCCTCAAGCTTGTCAATCTCGGCTCGGTGCATCAAGAGCTTTCTTCTTCTTCTGGTGCCGTGATTCGTCCATGAGCCTGCAAGGAATTCTGGAATGTGAACGTTTTCCAGCCAGGCCTCGCCGCGTTCAATTACCGCATAGCCATCTACGAGTGAAGCCCTGCCCTCGCGAAGTGATTTCACCTCTGTGCCGGTCAGCACAAGTCCCGCCTCGACCTCATCTTCGATGTGGTAGTCGTGGCGAGCCTTACGGTTAGTGGCAACCGCTTTTTGACCGCGTTCGCGTGGCACTTATTACTCCTAAGTTTTTGCTAAATCTATTTATAAGACTAGGCGAAGCTGCCTGTGGGCGGTGAGCTACTTTGCCTGACCCATCTTGCGCCACCTAATGCCAGCTGCAATAAAACCTTCGAGCTTGCCGTCAAACACATCATCTGGGTTGTTTTCTTCATACTCAGTGCGAAGGTCTTTCACCATTTGATACGGTGCCAAGACATAGGATCGCATCTGCTCTCCCCAGCTGGCCTTGACGTCACCGGCAAGCTCTTTTCGTTTCTCTTGGTCCGCTCTGCGCTGAGCGTCCAGCAGCTTGGATTGCAAGACCCTCATGGCAGAGGCTTTGTTCTGCAATTGGCTCTTTTCATTTTGACACGAGACAACTATGCCTGTTGGGGCGTGGGTGATCCTAACCGCAGAATCAGTGGTGTTGACAGACTGGCCACCTGGACCGGATGACCTAAAGACATCGATCCTGATGTCTGACTCAGGTATGTCGACTGATTCGGCAACCTCCATGACGGGAACAACCTCGATAGCCGCAAAAGAAGTTTGCCTCTTGCCTGCGGCATTAAAAGGGCTCATCCTAACCAGGCGGTGGGTTCCAGATTCAATCGAAAGCTCACCGTAGGCATAGGGAAAATCCATTTCAACGGTGGCACTTTTTATGCCCGCACCCTCAGCGTGTGAAATCTCCAAGACCTTGGCCTTGTGGCCATTTTTCTCTGCATACCTCAGATACATGCGCATCAGCATTTCTGCAAAATCTGTCGCGTCATCACCGCCGGCACCTGACCGAATCGAAAGAATCGCTCCCCTGGGGTCGTACTCACCGTTGAGCAAAGTTTTAGTCTCGAGCTCACCGAGTTCAGTTTTTACTCGAACCAGCTCTGCCGCGAACTCATCCGCTGCTGCCGGATCCTCGGTCGCCATCTGGCGAAGGTCTTCCAGGTCTTTGATGTCCTGGCCAATGGTATGAAGATGATCTAGCTGGGATTTGGTTCTTGAAAGCTCGGTAGTCACCTTCTGAGCATTTTCCTGATCGTTCCAGATGTTTGGATCGGATGCCAAGGTTTCCAGTTCGCCAATGCGCCCCTCGAGTGCGGCTGGGTCAATGACCTTAGAGATACCAAGAAACAGCTCTTCCAGGTCTCTAATTTGTCTTCCAATATCTAGCTCAGCCATTTGCTCAAGTCTATTGGGCCAAAGGGCACTCTCGGCCGAAGTGGTTTTTGCAAAGTGCTCCTTAAGCACTAATAGCCCCCTGATTCAGGAGGCTATTAGCTATGGGAAGTGGAGATGGGGGGAATTGAACCCCCGTCCATGACATCGATTGTGACTCTTCTACGGGTGTAGCTTCAGAAATCGTTCTACTTGGCTCCGGCATTTGTTTGAAGCGACTATGCCGACAAGCCCAGTCAAAGTTAAAAGTCCCAGATGCTCCTTTGACGCAAGCAACCAGCAAGATTCCTAAATGGCGTCTGGGTCTAGGTCGGAATCAGGCCTAGTCAAACGGACTTCGGGGCTAGCTTAAGCAGCTAGGGCGAAGTCGGCGCGCTTTGTATTGGCACCTATAGTTTTGAACACATCGTTTACGAGATAAGTGCTCATCCTCGACCCGCTTCTTCCACGCAGCAATGCAATGTCGAAACCGATCATCCCCATGTTTAGTTACTTGAGTATCTTTCTTGATGGTTTCCCATCGAGACCTAAACAATAACAAGCAATCACGACATTTTGTGACTAAATCTGCACACTCACAGGCATTACGCAAGCTTGATTACGGGCCTAGACTCTTGACAGTGCGAAGTGATTTAGCGGCCATAGCCGCTGTGGTGCTCTGGGGCTCACTTGCAACCTTGGCGGTTTCTCTTGATTCAGTACCCCCGCTCCTGATGACCGGGGTGGGGCTTGTCTTTGGTTCGCTGATTTCACTACCAGTTGCAAAATTTCAGCTGAAGAAATTATTGCCAACAGGAAAAGTGTTTCTTTTTGGTACTTACGGCTTGCTGGGCTATCACGTCACGTTATTTGCGGGCTTGCAGAATGCGCCAAGCGTTCAAGCTAACCTTGTGAACTATCTGTGGCCAGTGCTGGTGGTTGTCTTGGCGCCTATTTTCATCAAGGCCACAAAGTTAACAGTCAGTCACGTTTTTGCTGCCGTACTTGGGTTTTCAGGTGCGGCGCTAGCGATACTCTCTGGGAAAGAACTCGTTGCAGGATTTGCACCTGGCTACATATATGTCGGAATCGCCGCACTGATGTTTTCAAGCTATTCACTTATGACCAAGCGGCTCGCCGGTTCGCCAACCGCTGCAGTTGGTGGCTACAGCTTTGTGGCTGGACTTTTGGCAATCTGCCTGCATTTCGTATTTGAGCAACCAACGCTCATTGATGGAAGCCAGTGGCTCTGGTTGGTGCTTCTTGGGCTTGGGCCCCTCGGGGCATCCTTCTACCTTTGGGACTTTGCGCTCAAAAACGGTCCAGCCCAGCGAGTTGGAACTATTGCGTTTTTTACCCCCGTCATCTCCACGGCACTGTTGCTGCTGACCACCGGTCAAGAATTGACGCTCACACTTGCAGCCGCAGCAGCGCTGATACTTGTCGCAGCAGTATTTGGTTCAAGGGTGAATAATTAGCAACATGACTACTGGGGAATTTAGAAAGCGTCAGCTGGTCACATCCATCTACCTGCCGTCATTGCTGATTACGGCAGCTGAGGGCGCACTGCTCCCGATTCTGCCAGTGTCAGCGGTTGGCTTCGGGTTCAGCTTGGCCGAGGCCAGCATAATCACAACCGTTTTGATGGTCTCCACGATGGTATTTGAGGTTCCAGCCTCTTGGGTCAATGCAAAAATCGGGGAACGCAACGCGATGCTTGCAAGCACGGTCCTTGGGTTTGTTATGACTTTGCTTGCTTTCTTCCACCTGGGATACCCAGCCCTCGTGTTGAGCGCTCTTGGCTTTGGGGCCGCACATTCGCTTTTTGGTCTTGCCAGGCACAGCTTGCTTGCGGAGATAGTTCCAGAACAGCACAGACCGAAGTCCATGTCCCTATTGGGAGGCATGTTTCGCGGTGGAATGGCAATTGGCCCAGTAGTTGGCTCGGCTTTCATTGTGCTTTACGGTGTTGACTTTGGTTACCTGGCAGCCGCTTTACTATGCCTCGCTGCAGGTGCATCAGTAATGACTGTGCCTGCCGTGAGGCTCAAGGCAACACCTTCTGGTCAACATGGCAACATGTGGAAAGTGGCCAGAAGAGAAGCTCCAAAGCTAGCCACCCTTGGAGTTGCCTCCGCAATTATTTCTGCAGGCAGAACGATACGCCTGATCGGATTGCCATTGCTGGCAATCCAGTTAGGGATATCGCCGGGTGAGGCCTCGTTTATTTTTGGGCTCACAGGGTTTATTGATTTCACACTCTTTTATCTGTCGGGCATCATCATGGACAAGTACGGCAAATTCTGGTCATCGGTTCCAACGCTCTTGGCTCTAGGCGTCACCTATCTGTTCTCGTTCATGGTCACCGACATTTTCACCTTCTGGATTATGGCGTCAGTTACTGCGTTGGCAAACGCCCTATCGGCTGGCATAAACATGATCCTGGGCGCTGATCTTGCGCCCAAGGGATCTAGAGGCGAGTTCTTGGCTGCCTTCAGGATGCTTACCTCGGGTGGTGTTGCTCTGGCTCCAGCAATGATCTCAGTGCTAACTGCAAGCATCGGTCTGGCCGGAGCACTGGCTTCGACCGGCCTATTGAACTTCGTAGGCGCTTACCTGTTTTGGAAGTACTTGCCGATTTATGCCCCCGACTACAAGAAGCCCGAGGCAACAACAAGCTAGCCCCGGTTGGCTTTTGCCTGAGCTCGCCTCTTTGCCTGTTGCTCTGGATCAGGAACAGGGACTGCGGCAATTAGCTTCTTGGTGTATTCCTGTTGAGGGTTTCGAAGAATATCGTTCTTGGGCCCCTGCTCAACAATCACGCCATTTTGCATCACGGCGATGTAGTCACTGAGCAGGTCGACCACAGCCAAGTCGTGAGAAACAAAAAGCGTTGCAAATTGAAGTTCTTTCTGAATGTCCTGGAGAAGCTCCAACACTCGCGCTTGGACGGAAACGTCCAGGGCGCTGGTTGGCTCATCGGCGACCAGCAACTTTGGGCTAAGCGCCAGGGCTCTGGCTATACCGACTCGCTGACGTTGGCCACCTGATAATTCGTGCGGGTAGCGATTCCTGTAAGTCCGAGCCAACTCGACCATGTCCAAAAGTTCACCGACTCTGGCAGACCGCTCCTTCTCCAGTTGGCCGGCCAGCAACAGCGGCTCTGCAATCGACTGCCCAATTGGCCACCTTGGGTTTAAAGACGAACCCGGGTCTTGAAAGACGATACCGATGTCTCGCCGAACTGCTTGAAGCTCTTTCTTCGAAACACCGACCATTTTCTGGCCGGCTACCTCCAATTGGCCACTCTTGATCGGCAACAATCCAACAACTGCTCGGCCAATTGTGGTTTTTCCTGATCCGGATTCACCGACAAGTCCGAGTACCTCACCCGGATAAATCTCGAGACTTGCGCCGTTTACCGCCAGAAACGCAGGTACTTTGCCGCGTTTCGGGTACTCAATGTTCAGATTCTCCATCTTAAGAGTCGGCTGCACGCCCGCAGTGCGAGTTTTGGCCTCTGTTGCGTCAACAGTTCCGAGGTGTGGGACCGACTTTAGGAGCTCTTTTGTGTATTGGTTTGTGGGGCTCTTGAAAATGTCGCTTGTGCTCCCAGATTCAACGACCACGCCCTCTTTCATAACAATCATGTGGTCAGATAGATCAGCAACAACACCCATGTCATGCGTAATCAGAATTACAGCTGAATCTAAGCGCTTGTTTAGGTTTCTAAGCAGGTCCAGGATTTCGGCCTGAACTGTCACGTCGAGTGCAGTGGTGGGCTCGTCAGCAATCAACAACAGCGGGTCACAGGAAATCGACTGAGCGATCATCGCTCGCTGACGCTGGCCGCCAGAAAGTTGGTGAGGATATGAATTAAAGGCCTTCAGCGGGTCAGGAAGCTCCACCATCTCTAGTAGCTCAAGAGCGCGAGTCTTGGCCTGTGCCTTGGTCATTGCTGGAAAGTGCACCTGCAATGCTTCAATTATTTGAAAACCGACCGTGTACACGGGGTTCAGAGCGGTCATCGGCTCCTGAAAGATGACCGCGATGTCTTTTCCGCGTATTTGGCGAAGCCTTTTCTTATCGGCATCGATAAGTTCCTCGCCCTGGAGTTTCACGGAACCAGAAGCACGTCCGTTTACTGGAAGTAGGCCAAGCAGCTCATCACGGGCAATTTTTCTTGTTTTGCTAAGAATTTCCTCGAGCTGATTCATGTGCTAAACAATGCCACCGGCAGCAAAGCTATGCTTTCAGTTTTCCACAGCTCGAAAAAACCATTATGCTTGTGGATTGTTGCGGGTGTGGCGAAATTGGCAGACGCACCAGATTTAGGTTCTGGCGCCGCGAGGCGTGGGGGTTCAAGTCCCTTCACCCGCACAAATAAAAAGGGATCCGAGAAATCGGATCCCTTTTTTTATTTCTTATGTTTCCTAGCTTTTAACCACCTTTACGGTGTTTGCAGTGTGGTCAATCTCAATCTGGTAAGGACCGCGCTTGATTAGCTCTCTAGTTTCTGAGCCTGTGGCATTTATCCCGAGGCTCTTTGCAATTGAGCTAAAGAATTCACGCTGAGACTTGTCTGTCAGCTCGGTTCCCTGGTACCAAGCTGTAGATGACCCAAGGTTTCGCTTCGCTATTGCTACTTGGCCGGCAGCCTGGCCATCTTTGAACTCTGCGACCATTTCGGCGCCGTTTAGACGCGAAAGCTCTGCCCAGAGGGTAGCTTCCATGCCGTTTGACAGCGACACTGACTTCTCTCGCATCGGGTAGAACTCCTCGACGTAAACGCCGATGACGTCCTTGATTAACTTTCCACCATAACCACCAAGCTTCACCCGGAGGGTGCGGTCAGCAATGTTTGAGAAGTAGCCAACAACCAGGTTTCCACCTTCAGTCGCATAGTCAGTGAACGTCTTTTCTTCGGCATCCGAAAGCATGTGAACCATTGGCATCAAAACCAACTTGTATTGCTTCAGGGTGTCTGCGTCCACATCCGCCGGCACAAAGTCGACCTGAATGCCTTCTTTATAGAGTGCTCGATACCAAGAAGCCACTGTCTCCGGGTAGCTCAAGTCCTCGGTTGGAAGGTTGGCTTGCATCATTGCCCACATTTGCTCGTAGTCAAAAACCATGGCAACTTCCGCTTTATCGGTTGGATAGTTAGACATATCCGGATGTTCACTGAGCAACTTACCCAGCTCGGCCACCTCACGATAGACACGGGTGTCTTCACCAGCATGTGGCACCATCGAAGAGTGGAACCTTTCGGATCCCGCTTGGGACTGACGCCACTGGAAATACATAGATCCTTGGGACCCTCTTGCTACAAAGCTCATCGCGTTGCGCTTTTCTTGCCCTGGAGTCTTTGCATAGTTCCTTGGCTGCCAGTTCACCGCCGAGCTACTGTGCTCCATCAATAGCCACTGCTTGCCATTTGCAAACCCACGGGTCAGGTCACCCATCTGAGCTAAGTCAATGTGGTTTTCGATGTCGTGCTGGGCTAGATAGTGATCAGTTGAAACGAAGTCAACTTCCTTAGCCCACGCAAAATAGTCCATGGCGTGAGTGAACTTCATGGACATGAAGTTTGTGGTCACCGGATTCACTGAGTCGTATTTCTTGATTATGTCGCGTTCTTGTTTGAATAAATCAAGCGTTATTTCTGAGGTGAACCTGCGGAAATCTATTTGAGCTCCGGGGTTTGGATGGGTGCCATCGGGCGTTCGCTTTGGCGCTGGTATTTCATCCCAAGCGTGATATTTCTGCGACCAGAAAGCTGTGCCCCAGGAAGCATTTAGTTCGTCTAGCGAGGCGTACTTGTTTTTTAGCCAAGCAACAAAGGCGTCTTTAGAAACATCGCAATAGCAGTAGGGCACATGGCATCCATACTCGTTATTTACGTGCCACATCACCACGGCTGGGTGCTTGGCATACCTTGATGCGAGCTGCTCAGTGATAGCTGCCGCCTTCTCTATGTAGACAGGGCTCGCGGCGCAATAGGCCTGCCTGCCACCAAACTCCATCTTCAAACCGTCAAAGTTGACCGGCAAAATTTCGGGGTGCTTAGCTGAGAGCCAAGCTGGCGGGGAGGCGGTGGCTGTGGCAAGGTCAACGGAAATACCGCCCTCGTGCAGCATGTCCATAATTTCATCCAGCCAGCCAAACTGATAGTTGCCGTCAGAAGGTTCTAGGCTTGCCCAAGAGAATATTCCTAGCGAAACTAGATTTACGTTCGCCTTTTGCATGAGCTCGATGTCTTGTTTCCAGACCTCTTTGTTCCACTGCTCAGGGTTGTAGTCTCCACCGAAGTAGAGTTTTTTGCTGTTTAGCATCTAGATTTCCTCGATCTCTATTAGTAGGGCTGCTTCTGGGAACAAAATTGGTGGCCTCAGGCCGACCTGGCTCAATGCCTGGCCTGTCAAAACCACTCCATCAAGCCAGCCGGGGGCTGTCCGCTGCTGAAAGACCGGTTCTCCAGCCGGGAACGCAGCCTTCACCGAGTAGTTTTTCTTCATGTCAAGACCCTCAATCACAATCGCATTCGCACGCGATCCTGCTTGGGCCTGAAGTGTGACGTAGGCAAAAAGTGCGCTCGATTTGTCTTTTGAAACGACTCCGTGGACAAATGTTGAATCTTGGTCGGTTTCCATCCTCACCACGTCACCGGAATGCAGCAGACCACGATGCTTCTTGTAATAGTCAGCCCAAGACTTCAGGGCATCTTTTTCTTCCTGCGAGGTCTTAGTGATGTCCCACTCAAGACCGGCGTGACCAAACAGAGCCGTGACAGCTCGGAAGTCCAGCGTGTGAGTCCTGCCAGTGGTGTGAGAGGTTGTTGGACCGATATGACTACCAAGCATCTCTGGGGGAATTCCAACCTGGGTGTAGCGCTGGATGTATTGGCGCTCAAGAGCATCATTGCAATCAGACACCCAGAAGCGATCGACGACCTGCGCCATGCCCAGGTCGATTCTGCCGCCACCAGAAGCACAGCTCTCAATTTCCAAGCCTGGGTGGTTTCTCTTCAGGTCACTAAAGAGTCGGTAAATCGCCTCGGTCTGGGTTCGAACTGCAGCCTTTGTCTGATGTCCAGGGTCAACCAGTGGCCTGTTGTGATCCCACTTGATGTAAGAAATGTCATTGTCCCGAAGCACCGCATCGGTTTGGTCAAAAACATGCTTGTAGCAATCCGGATTAGAAAGATCTAAAACAAGCTGACCCCTGCTCACCGCTGGCACTCGGCCTCCAACGCTAAGTATCCAGTCTGGATGCTCTTTATAAACTTCCGATTCAGGATTCACCATTTCACCCTCGAACCACAGACCAAATTCCATGCCATTGGCTTTCACGACATCGATGAGTGGGCCGAGTCCATTCGGCCAAACATCCTCTGAAATAACCCAGTCACCCAGACCTGAGGTGTCATCGCGCCTGGAGCCGAACCAGCCATCATCAAGCACGAACCTCTCAACTCCAATTTGCTTGGCGACCTGAGCAAGCTCAGTTAGCTTTTCAAGGTTATGGTCGAAATAGACAGCCTCCCAAACGTTCAGCGTCAGAGGTCTTGGTCGAACATTTGTCGGGTGGTTCTTGCGACCGCGCAACCAGCCGTAGGACTTTTCAGAAATTCCGTCTATTCCACTAGAGGAATAAATTGCTACGGCCGCAGCGTTCGAGTGCGAGGCACCGGGTGCAAGAATCACCTCGCCCGGTAGTAGAAGTTCGCTAGCCGAAATTGCCTTGCGGCCTGACTGAAGCTGCTCGATTGTGTGCTTAGAGTTCCCAGAGAACAAAAGTCCCATAGACCAGACCTCACCCGACCTAAAGTCGGCCCCCCTGGTCATGGCAAGCTGCAGAATTGTGTAGTCATGGCTGGTTCTGCCCTCGCGCACTTCACGAGAAACAACACCCGGTTGGATCTCACGGCTAATCGGCTGACGCTCCTTCACCCAGCGACCAGCAAAATCCATGGACTGCCGTGCGCGGTCTGGAAGCGGCAGGTAGCCGGCAAGATCGTCCAGAGTGTAATCAGAAGTGCCGGTGTTTGTGAGCTTATGAGACTGCCTAAGGACTCCGGATCCGAGGAAGGAAAATGTCGTCTCTATTTCTAATCCGGCGCCTGCATCAACACCAGTGACTACCAATTCAGTGTCCGTGGCGGTGTAATCCTTGAGGGAAAAAAGTGGTGCAAAATCAGCACCGTTTCTGTGGCCCTGCACTACCGGAGCACCAATAAATCCTCTTGCCTGTTCGCGCCAAATACCTGGCTGGTCAGGAAAGTCGGTTTCAGCGTGGGCGCTTGGCTCTCTAGTTGCCAGCAAGTAGTCGTTGAAATCTGTGAGTGGACCGAGGTCTTCACCCCAGTGCAACACTTGGGCCACCTTGTCATTGATGCTCACAAGCAGCGAAACGCCACTTTGCCGAAGATGAACGAAGCTCGGAGTTTTCAAATCGAATCCAAATCTCTTTATTTGTGAACACTTTAGTTAGACGATAACTGGGTGCGGCTTTTGGGCCACACCCAGTTATCTACTCAATTGCTACTTTTTCAGTTTTACTCCAGTGTGTGCTTTCGCAAACACTGCTTGTCCGCTCGCCGCCAATCTCACATTGGTTACCGACTCATGACGCCAGCTGCCAAATCGAGACTAAAAGCGAACTAAGCCAATAATCCCAAACTTTTCGGACAAATAACGACAAAAGTAATCATTCCGTTAGTAAATATTCAAACATTTCTTGGTTTTAGCAATACTCTTTAGAGATGTTTTTGGAGGGGAATCTTGTTAGCTGCACAACGTAAAGCTCTTATTCTGGACGAAGTCTCGCTTGCTGGAGCGAGGAAAATCACAGATCTTGCGATCAGCCTAGGTGTCTCAGAGGTGACCGTGAGGCGCGATGTCGAGGCCCTCGCCGAGCAGGGTCTTGTTGACAAGGTCCACGGCGGTGTTACCGCAAACTCGCTGTCTTCCACCGTTGAACCGCCATTCGCCTTCAACTCCTTAAAGGAACAAAACGCCAAGGACTCCATGGCCCAGCTTGCCGCAGATTTGGTGAAGCCGGGTCAAGCCATCGCTCTCATGGGTGGTAGCTCTGTTTACGCTCTCGCCAAGAGACTCCGAGATGTTCCTTCGATAACTATCGTCACAAACTCGGTTCCGGTTTCGGATTTCTTTAGTCAATACCCCAGGGCTGATCAAACGGTGGTCCTGACCGGTGGCGTCAGAACACCAACCGATTCACTCGTTGGCAACATAACCACGGAGGTGTTCGCAAGATTCAATCTTGACTTGGTTTTCATGGGAACCCACGGCATGGACACCGAGTTTGGCTTCAGTTCGCCAAACCTTGTGGAAGCTGACACAAACCGTGAGGTTATTCGACGAGCCGTGAAACTTGTCGTCCTGGCAGACCACACGAAGTGGGGGTCAAGGGGTTTTACATCTTTTGCCGACCTACCAGACGCGGACACAGTAATCACCACCAGTGGGATTGATAAAGAAGCTCTAACCAAGCTTCGCAAGCAAGTTGGTACTGTGCTTCTGGCTAATGATTAGACATCTTTAGCGAAAGCAAATGGCTTCCAACCGGTTTCCCGAATCTGACTGCCACTTTTGCTAGATGCCCCTGTTGGATAAAGCCGTATTTTTCGTGGAGCGCAATCGATGCTTGAGCCCCGCGATCTGCGATTACCGCGATGACCTCTTTGATGCCGCAAAGCTTGCAGCTATCTAGCAACGCTTTGAGCAGACCGCTGCCATATCCTTTTCCAGTTGCTGGCGCGGATAGGTAAATGGAGTTCTCGACAACCTTTAGATAACTAGATCTTTGACGCCAAGGCGAAACATAGGCAAATCCAATCAACTGACTACCTCTGGTGAGAACCAAGAATGGCAATTCAAATGTTTGCGCCATCTTGTATTTGCTTTGCCAATATTCCAATTTCAATGGCACATCGTCAAAGGTGATTGCGGTATTGCGAATGAAATAGTTGTAAATATCTCTGATTGCGGGGAGGTCCCCTTCCACAACTTTCCGAATCTCAACCTCAACGGGTTCTTGAATGGGCCTTTCACGGTTTCGCCGAACCATTGCCCATCTGGTTTCACTGTCAACCACTAGCAGCTCCAATCGATGGGTTCTAAGCCCGCTTGAACAAGAAACTCGTTCGTGCGAGAGAAAGGTTTGGACCCGAAGAAGCCTCGATAGCTTGAAAGCGGGGAAGGGTGTGGGCTGTCGATAATCTTTGAATCCACCAAATGCTCTTTGAGTGCGATGGCTCTCTGGCCCCAAAGAATTGCCACGAGGTTTCCGCGGTGGACTTTTTGTAGTGCGTCGATGGCAGCAGCAGTGAAATCCTCCCAGCCGATATCAAAATGTGCCGCGGTTTCGCCTCTAATGGTGGTCAAGCTCCTATTGAGCAGCATCACTCCCTGGTCAGCCCAAAGTGAAATGTCTGCATCACGGACCACTTCTTCGCCTAGATCATCGCGGAGTTCGCGAATAATGTTTCTTAGAGTTGGAGGCAGGGGGTTCGTTCCCGCAGGCACGCAAAAGGAGAGGCCGGTTGCGTGGTCTTCAGTCGGATATGGGTCCTGCCCCACTATCAGGACTCGATAATGCTCAGGTGGAAAGCTGAATGCCCTGAGAATGTTGCCCTCGGCAGGAACAACGTTTTGGAGGCCCGCAAGTTTTTGGGCAATGGCAGCTAAAGCCTCTGACTGATCTGGCAATAGCTCTTGCCATCCCACGTGAAGTTGTCCGAACATTACTTACATTAAACAGTGCGATGATTGATTGAGCAAAGGAGCCGACATGCAAACGCCTAAAGAACTGCTTGAGTCAGCCAGCAAATCAGCCGATGAGCTGATTGAACTGCGCAGAAAATTGCATGCAAACCCGGAATTCGCGCTTAGTCTCCCTGCCACCCAAGAAACACTCTTGCAGCACCTAGAGGGATTGGGCGAGATAACTCTCGGCAATGACCTCAGCTCGATTGTCCTGCACATCAAAGGAGAAAAAGAGGGTCCGACGGTTTTGCTTCGCGCCGACATGGATGCTCTCCACGTAACCGAAGAAACTACGCTTTCATTCGCCTCCAAAAATGGCTACATGCACGCTTGTGGTCATGACCTTCACATGGCCTCTGGAGTTGGAGCAGCCAAATTACTCTTCGATGCAAGAAGTGACCTTGCCGGAGATGTACTGATTTGGTTCCAGCCAGGCGAGGAAGGCCATCACGGTGCTGACATCATGATTGATGAAGGCATGCTTGAGGTAACCGGGAATAGGCCGGTGGCGGCATACGGCCTTCACGTTTTCACATCTCTCCCAGTCGGAGTTGTTGCCTGCAAACCCGGGCCCTTGATGGCGAGCGCCGGTGACCTGAATGTCACCTTCCATGGTTCCGGCGGGCATGGTTCCATGCCCTGGCTTTCCAAAGACCCGGTCGCACCAATGGTGGAAGCAATATCTGCGCTGCAAACGATGCTAAATAAACAGTTTGACCAGTTCGACCCAGTGATCTTGAACGTGAGCTGGATTAGGGCTGGTGATGATGCCACAAATAATGTGATTCCAGACAGCGCAAGTTTTGGCGCAACAGTGAGAACTTTCTCGGAGCCTAATACTAAGAAATTGCATGAGCTAGCACCAAAGTTGATCCATGCGATAGCTGAAGGTTATGGACTAACCGCAAGCGCAGAGTTCAGCCAAGCCACCAAGGTGCTTGTGAACGACAAGACTGCTGTTGAAACTGTTTCACGCGTTGCGAAAGAACTGGTTGGTGAGGCTGGCTATATGGATATGGAACACCCCATCGCTGGGGGTGAGGATTTTGCATCTATCGTTCATGAGGTTCCCGGAGCATTCGTTTTCCTCGGAGCCTGCCCAAAGGAGATTGACCACACGACCGCCCCCACGAACCACTCCGCAAGAGCAATGTTTGATGACTCTGTTGTGCCGCTCGGTGCCGCGCTTCTAGCCTCATTGGCAATTTCACACTTGAGCTAAAGTTACCTTTGGTTACGTGAGTATTTGCTTACCGTGCCAGAGCACTTGATAGTTATACAAACGAGCCACCTAATTACCTGGAGATAAACAAAAATGACCGATGCAGCAACTTGGGGTTTTGAGACCCAACAGATCCATGCCGGCGCCGTAAGCGACCCAGCTACAAACGCTAGAGCGGTGCCGATATATAAGACCACCGCCTACACATTCAATTCTGCTGAGCACGCCAGGAATCTCTTTGGTCTAGCTGAGTTTGGGAACATCTACACCCGCATAATGAACCCAACCCAGGATGTTGCGGAAAAGCGCATCGCTGCACTTGAAGGCGGAACAGCGGCTCTACTTTTGTCATCAGGGCAGTCTGCAACCACATTTGCGATTCTCAACATCGCCCAGGCCGGCGACCACGTGGTCTCAAGCTCCTCGGTCTACGGTGGAACCTACAACCTGCTGAAATACACCCTTGCCAAACTGGGCATCGAGACGACTTTTGTCACGAATCAGGACGATGAGAATGAGTGGAAGGCAGCAATCCGTCCAAACACCAAGCTGCTGTTCGGTGAAACAATTGGGAACCCGGGCGTAAGCGTCTTGGACATTCGAAAAGTGTCCTCGGTTGCTCACGAAGCCGGACTGCCGCTGGTAGTCGATAACACTGTCGCTACCCCATATTTGATCAAGCCACTCGAACACGGAGCTGACATTGTGATTCACTCCGCAACTAAGTTCCTAGGTGGCCACGGCACCGTTGTTGCTGGAGCGATCGTGGACGGCGGAAAGTTTGAATGGTCAAAGTCTGACAAGTTCCCAGGCCTCACCACTCCCGACCCTAGCTACCACGGGGTTGTCTACACTGACGCTCTGGGCGACGGCATTGCTTACATAATCAAGGCCAGAGTTCAATTGCTACGCGACATTGGAGCAGCCGTTTCCCCCGACAGCGCCTTCTCGCTCATACAGGGCATAGAGACACTGAGCCTGCGTATGGAGCGCCACGTTGAAAATGCTTTGAAGGTAGCCAAGTGGCTAGAAGCTCACCCTCAGGTTGCAAGCGTGAACTACGCAGGACTGGATTCAAGCCCATACAACGATGCTCACAAGCTCTACTGTCCAAAGGGTGCCGGAGCGATTGTCTCCTTCGAGATTGTTGGTGGAGTAGACGCAGGTGTGAAGCTTGTAGATGGTGTTGAACTGTTCAGCCATGTTGCAAACATCGGAGACGTTAGGTCACTAATTATCCACCCAGCATCAACAACGCACTCTCAACTAAATGAGGCTGACTTGGCCTCGGCTGGCGTGACTCCTGGTCTGATTAGGTTGTCCGTTGGACTCGAAACCTACGAGGACCTCATTGCCGACCTGCAGAAGGGCTTTGCAGCAGCAAAATAAATGGACTTTCAAATCTCTGAAGACTCTGCTCCCTCGGAATTCATTTCCGAGGAGCAGCGTCGTCAGTTAGTTGGAAGACCTCCTGCCACAGGTGCTTGGCGAGCAGGTGATGATCCGGGGGAAAGAAAATTCTCGGCACCCTTTTCGGTTTCTCTGGAATCAGGAGAAATGCTCGATCAAGCGATTTTGGCTTACGAAACTTGGGGAACGCTAAATTCAATAAAGACAAATGCCATCCTCATTCTTCATGCGCTAACGGGCGACAGCCACACCTCTGGCTCTTCTGGCCCAGGGCACCCAACGGCTGGTTGGTGGAACGGACTCATTGGTCCAGGGCTTGCGTTGGACACAAACAAGTATTTCGTTGTCACACCGAATGTTTTGGGTGGATGTCAGGGTTCGACGGGACCATCGTCTCTGAACCCTCAGGGCGAGGAGTACGGATCGAAGTTTCCGCAGTTGACAATAAGAGACCAAGCTGCTGCTTTCGATGTGCTGAGCCAACAACTTGAGATCGACTGCTGGCACGCCGTCATCGGCGGATCTATGGCGGGCATGCACGCCCTAGAAATGGCAATCACAACTCCTGAAAAAGTGAAGAACCTTGCGATTCTTGCGGCCCCTCCATTTGCCACAGCGGATCAAATTGCGCTAAACACAGTTCAACTTGAAGCGATTAGGTCGGATGCCAATTTTGTAGATGGTCACTACTACGAGGCGAAGCCTGGCTTTGGGCCCCATCGAGGTCTGGCGCTGGCAAGAAGAATGGCGCTACTGAACTATCGCTCCCCCAAGGAGCTCAATCAAAGATTCGGTAGGGCCTGGCAATCTCAAGTCAGCCCACTTTCAAAATCAGGAAAATTTGCTGTTGAGAGCTACTTGGATTTTCACGGCAACAAATTCGTTCGGCGCTTCGATGCCAACAGCTACATCACGCTTGTGAATGCGATGAACTCTCACGACGTTGGAAGAGACAGGGGCTCTGTAGAGGAGGCCTTGGCGCAGATAACAGCTCCTACGCTTGTTATTGGAGTGGACAGTGACAGGCTCTTTCCGGTTTCAGGTCAGCAGCTGATTGCGGACCACGTTTCAGGCCCTGTTCACGGCGGCGGGCTGCAGCTGGTTTCCTCTGAATTCGGACACGATGGCTTTCTGATTGAAATCGATGAGGTGGGCAAGCTGCTTTCAGATTTCCTGTCTTAGAGTATGAATCGTGAATTTACTCAAATCTAAAATTGCAGTCAGCTTCTTTTTCTTCTCCGGTGGTTCCGCCATTGCGTTGTGGGCCGTTCACATTCCCCTCATTGAAGACACCGTCGGGATTAGCTACGCGACGCTTGGTGCGCTTTTGATGTTTTCAGGCCTGGGTGGGTTTGTTGCAATGCAGGTTTACGGCTGGATAGTCGACCACATTGGAGCCAAAACCGCTACCGGCCTGGGAGGTGTAGTAGTCGGACTCTCCTTACTCGGGCCAGCTTTCGCAATCGATGTATGGTCGCTTGGTTTTGCTATTTTCTTCCTGGGTTTTGGTATTGCTGGGGTTGATGTTGCAATGAACGCCGCAGCCCTGCAGGTTGAGAAGGCCAACAAAAAGGCAATATTTACCTTCTTTCACCTGTTCTGGTCTGTGGGCGGATTGTTTGGAGCAACTTTTGGCTTCGCAACGATTTCTGCCGGATTTTCGCAGGCCCAAACGCTCAGCGCCACCGGCATTGCTCTGAGTCTCACGGGCGCATTGGCGGCATTCTGGTTGCTTCCAAACGAGATCGTCGCAACGAGGCAAAACAAAACAGCGAATAAACAGTCCGCTGTTGCAAATAAGCGAGTATTCCCGTTCGTCATTCTGGCGGGGCTGATGGCAGCGTCCGGTGCGATCATCGAGGGCGTTGCTCACGACTGGTCCGCGCTTTATCTGGCCGACATTCAGGGAGTCAGCGTGGCCCTTGCCGCATGGGGTCTGGCTGCTTTTAACATCGGGATGATTCTTGGCCGTATTTTTATCGACCGCATAGTTGAGGTCAAGGGTCGTGGGTTCATTATTAGCTGGGGCTCCCTGCTTGGCGGTTTAGCGATTGCAGCCCAAGCCTTCGCGCCAAACTTCGAAACGTCGATAGCTCTCTGGTTCTTTCTGGGCCTTGGTATTTCAGGTGTTGTGCCGCAGATATTTGCGGCCGGCGGTGAAATCGGTGAAGCCTCACACTCGGGCAGGAACATGGCAAGAGTGGTTGGCATCACATACATTGGAGCCCTAGCGGGACCTTCGGCAATCGGATTGCTGACCGCACTGGTCCCACTGAATGTGGCAATTGGCTGGGGAACCTTGCTTGCCGTTTTCATTCTTATTGCCAATCCAAAACTAGAAAAGTTACCTAAATGACCAAGCTGTTCACGCCAATCAAAATCCGAGAACTAACCGTCAAGAACAGATTGTGGGTAGCACCCATGTGCATGTACTCATGCGAAGGCCAAGACGGCATTGTTGGTCAGTGGCACCTTGTTCACCTCGGTTCAAGAGCCGAAGGTGGGGCTGGCATGGTAATTGCAGAGGCCACCGCTGTAAACCCAGAGGGGCGGATCAGTCCTTGGTGTCCAGGACTCTGGAGCGACGATCAAATACCCGGCTGGAAAACCGTCACGGATTTCATTGGCGAAGCTGGAGCGAAAAGCTGCATCCAACTGGCTCACGCCGGAAGGAAAGCTTCGACCCATCGAGCTCAGTCTGGCACTGGAACAGTCTCGTTAGAAGACGGTGGCTGGGAGACATACTCCTCAACATCGGAGGCCTTCGAAGGGCTTGCTGCACCTAGGCAACTTGACACTGCGGAAATAACCGGCCTGGTGCAGGATTTTGCCGATGCTGGAACTAGGGCCAAAAAGGCCGGTTTTGACTCGGTCGAAGTTCATGCTGCTCACGGCTACCTTATTCACCAGTTCCTTTCTCCAATTACGAATAAGCGAACCGACGAGTATGGCGGCTCGTTAGAGAATAGAGCGCGGTTTCTCTTAGAGATTGTGACTGCGGTGAGAAAAGCGGTCGGCGATGAGATGCCCATGCTGGTGCGTTTCAGTGCAACTGATTACGTGCCTGGTGGTTGGGATCAGGACCAAACGAATCGGGTCGCAGCTTGGTGCAAAGACTTGGGTGCAGATCTATTTGACCTTTCCTCCGGAGGCTTGATAACTGGAGTGAAGATACCCGTGGGCCCCGGCTACCAGGTCGATTTTGCAAAGAGCACCTCCAGCGCCACCTCGGCTGAGGTCGCAGCGGTGGGGCAGATAACAAATGCTCATCAGGCAGAGGCAATTCTGAACTCTGGCCAAGTAGATGTAATTCTGGCTGGCAGGGAGTTTTTAAGAGATCCGTATTTTGGCCTCAGGGCTGCGAATGATTTAGGTGCAGACATTGATTGGCCGGTCCAGTACGAGAGAGGTCGCTGGCCTAGCGCCTAGTAGCATCCTCGATTTCACCAACAAGTTCCTCGATGATGTCTTCCAAGAATAGACATCCCACAAATTTGCCTGAAGAGCTAAAACTTCGAACTATGTGCGCTCCACTCTTTCGCATTTGAGCAAGAGCATCCTCGAGTTCCGTGGTTTCAGGAATTGAAATCATTGCCCGCAATCGCTTTGATGGCAAAGGTTGATTCATCACCACTTCATCGTTGGTGAGGCCATCTTTGATGTGCCAGTAGCCAAGAATGTCAGACTCCGGGCCAACCACCGGATAACGACTAAAACCGTGCTCCGCGACCGCTTGCTGGAGGTCCGCGGGAGTTGAAACAAGTGTCATTGCTACCAGCGACTCGATTGGAACCGCAACATCGGCAACCTTCTTTTCCGTGAACTCGAAGGTTTTACCAATTGTGCCTGAGCCATCTGCAAGAGTTCCCTCTTTTTGACTGGCGGAAACTATGCCTTCAACCTGCTCCAACGTGAAAGCGGTATTCGCCTCGTCCCTGGGGCTAAAGCCGAACAACCTCAGAATCAGATTTGATACCTGATTTAAAAACCACACCAGTGGCTTAACCAATTGCGCAATGAAGTATAAAACTGGAGTAAGAATCAAGGCAGTGTTGGATGGAATCGAGATAGCGATGTTTTTCGGCAGCATCTCTCCCAGAACAACGTGTAGGTATGTGACCAGGAAGAGAGCAATTACAAAGCCTGTTATCGCTGAAGTAGCCTCATCAATCCCCACAGCCTTCAGGGGTATTTCAACCAAGTGGTGAATCGCAGGCTCGGCAACGACCAGAATCAACAGCGAAGACACGGTAATGCCAAGCTGAGCGGTAGCCAACATCAGCGAAACTTTTTCCATCGCGCGGAGTGTAATTTTTGCTGCCGGGTTGCCGGCCTCAGCTTTGGGTTCGATCTGAGCCCGCTTGGCAGAAATCACCGCGAATTCGGCACCGACGAAGAACGCATTTGTGGCAAGCAAGACCACAAACCAAACCAGCCCCAGTAGGTCACTAGACATCAAGCGTTTCTCCCGGTTCAAACTTAATTCGGTCGACGCGTCTGCCATCCATTTTGAGAACCACCAACTGACCTTGGGGGATGGCAACCGAGTCACCGGTCTTTGGTATCCGGCCGAGTTCACTCATCACAAAGCCCGACACAGTGTCGTAATCTTCATCTTCTGCTATCTTCAGGCCAAATTCTTCAAGCTCCGCTGGCCTTGTCAACCCGCTGAAGGCAAGTGATCCGTCTGCATACTGCAGTAGGTCCGAGCGCTGCCTGTCGTGTTCGTCTGACAATTCTCCGACGAGCTCTTCGACCGCGTCTTCCAGAGTGACGATTCCAGCCGTGCCACCGTACTCGTCTATGACAATTCCAAACTGCAGACCGCGCCCTCTTAGCTGAATCGTTAGACGGTCCAGAGACATAGTTTCGGGAACCCTGACCGGCTCAACCATCAGCGCACTAATTGGCACCTGGCCACGTCTTTCAACTGGAACACCGATTGCCCGCTTCAGATGCACGACCCCGACAATGTCATCTGTGTCCTCGCCCGTGACTGGAAAACGAGAATTCCCGGTTGAGTGGGACAACTCAATCAGTTCAAGTGCCGTTGCATCCCTCTCAAGCGAATGCATCTTTGGACGCGGGGTCATGATGTCGCTGGCAACAAGCGTGCTCATGGCAAGAGTTTTTTCCAGCAGTTTTGCGGTATCTTTTTCCAGCGAGCCAAGCGTTGCACTTCTTCGAACCAAAGCTGCAAGCTCGTCAGCTGTTCGAGCACTAGAAAGCTCTTCTTTAGGCTCAACTCCAAATTTACGAACTAGCCAGTTTCCATTGTTGTTCATGAACTGGACCAAGTAGTGAAAGACCCAGGTGAATGCGAGCTGAAAACCAACCACCATTTTCAACACTCGTTTTGGCGCAGAAAGAGCTGCATTCTTTGGCACCAATTCGCCAATCAGAAAAGAGAAGATAGTGGCAATGGCCATGGCCAAGACAACTGAGATGGTTCTAAAGGAATCCTCACTGAAGCCAAACTGCTCAAGCCAGGGAGTAAGCAGCCTAGTAAGCGCAGGTTCCGCTACGAAACCAGTCAACAGTGTGGTGATTGTAATTCCAAGCTGGGCTGAGGAAAGATGTGTCGAGGTCTTTGTAATCGCTCGTATCGGGAGGTCTAGGCCTTTTTCCCCGCCCTCTTTATCTGCGATGAGTTGGGCCTTATCGGAGTTGATCAGTGCAAATTCGCTCGCAACAAAAAAACCGGTGCCGATAGTAAGGAAAATGGCAAAGCCAAGCAGCAGATAGTCGCTCAAGACGCTACCTTCGGGTCGCTACGTTTATCAGGCTCCATTTCGTTTATAACTATAACCATTGAAGCGGTTAGACTTATACGGTTTTAGGTAGGTTTTTTCGTTCTAAGGGGCAGCCTTGTCAGGCAGCGATTTCAATAACTCGGATCAAGACTTCGGAGCAAACCAGTGGCTGGTTGCAGAAATGTATGCACAGTGGCTGGAAAACCCAGACTCAGTTGATCAAGCTTGGCAACCAATCCTCGAACGTTACCACCAGAACAACCAGTCAAACCCGCAGGAAAGCCAGCCTGCAACCGGCTCGATTACGGCCATCGACACCGACTCAACAGTGGTCACTAAATTTGATCCAGAGGCGCCTGCACCTGCAACAGAAGCGATAACGATACCCGTTGCGAAGACGGCAGACGTGGCGCCAAAAACTGCTCCGGTTCCGGCCGACCTTCCGTCCACAGAGTCTTCTGCGATCACAATTGATGACTCCATAGATCAACCAGAGGTAAAAATTCTCAAGGGCATGGGTAAAACCCTTGCCGCAAACATGGATGCGTCAGTCTTTGTGCCGACCGCAACCAGCGTCCGTCAGGTTGCCGCAAAGCTTTTGATTGACAACAGAATTGTCATCAACTCTCACCTCAAAAGAACCCGCGGCGGCAAGGTTTCCTTTACTCATCTGATTGGCTACGCAATCGTTCAAGCCTTGAAGGAGTTTCCTTCGCAAAATGTTTTCTATGATGAGGTCGACGGCAAGCCTGCAGTGGTCACTCCGGCAAACGTGAACTTCGGTCTAGCAATTGATATTCCAAAGCCGGATGGAACAAGAGCGTTGCTGGTTCCAAACATTAAGCGCGCTCAGAACATGAACTTCGCGGAGTTCGTCTCCGCCTACGAGGATCTTGTAAAAAAGGCCAGGGACAATAAACTCACCGCCGAAGATTTCAAGGACACGACTATCTCTCTTACCAACCCGGGTGGAATTGGAACCGTTCACTCCGTTCCAAGGCTCACCAGGGGTCAAGGCTGCATCGTTGGGGTCGGAGCGCTTGACTATCCTGCTCAATTCCAAGGTATGTCAGAGGAGCAGCTTGCTGACCAGGGCATTGGAAAAATAATCACGGTAACCTCCACATACGACCACAGAGTAATTCAAGGTGCGGGTAGCGGTGAGTTCCTAAAGATCATCAACGAACTACTTCTCGGTGAGCGAGACTTCTACGAGAAGATCTTTGCCGACATGAGAATCCCCTACTCTCCAGTTGTCTGGGCGAGCGATTTCCACTGGGACTTGGCTGACCAGTCGGGTAAAAACACCAGAATTCAGGAATACATTAATGCCTTCCGAGTCCGCGGTCACCTGATTGCAGACATCGATCCCCTTGAATATGTTCAGCGCTGGCATCCAGATCTAGACATACGCTCCTACGGCCTCAGCCTATGGGATCTGGATAGGACCTTCAAGACTGGTGGTTTTGGCGGAAGAGTAAAGGCAAAGTTCCGAAACATGCTTGGAATCCTCAGGGATTCATACTGCAGAACCATTGGCTTGGAGTACATGCACATCCAGAACCCAGCCGAAAGAGTTTGGTTCCAGGAAAAACTTGAGCGCCCATATCAAAAACCAACGAAAGAAGAGCAGTTCAGGATTCTTGAAAAGCTCAACGAGGCCGAAGCCTTTGAGACCTTCCTGCAAACTAAATTCGTTGGGCAAAAACGCTTCTCTTTAGAGGGAAGCGAGTCTCTTATCCCTGCTCTCGACCAAATCTTGCAGGCGGCCGCTGATGCCAACATGGAAGAGGCAGCAATTGGTATGGCTCACCGTGGTCGCCTAAACGTACTTACAAACATTGCAGGAAAGACTTACGGACAGGTCTTTAGAGAGTTTGAAGGGTCCGCTGATACGGCCACCCTTCAGGGGTCCGGAGACGTGAAGTATCACTTGGGAACTGAGGGCGTCTTCACTTCTGGTCACGGCAGTCAAATTAAAGTTTCACTGGCAGCCAACCCCTCACACCTTGAAGCTGTGAATCCCGTTCTAGAGGGAATTGTCAGGGCGAAGCAAGATCGACTTGGAAACCCAGAGACATACCCAGTTTTGCCGATTCTGATCCATGGTGACGCTGCCTTTGCTGGCCAGGGAGTGGTTTTCGAAACTCTCCAGATGAGCGCGCTTGAGGGCTATAAGGTCGGCGGAACAATCCACGTGATCGCCAACAACCAGGTTGGCTTTACGACGTTGCCGAAGGACTCAAGATCCAGTCTTTATGCGACAGATGTTGCAAAATCAATTCAGGCGCCGGTTTTCCACGTCAACGGGGATGATCCAGAAGCGGTTGTCAGGGTTGCTCAACTTGCATTCGAGTATCGCCAAGAATTCAACAAGGATGTCGTCATCGACATCGTCTGCTATAGACGTCGTGGTCACAACGAGGGTGACGACCCTTCGATGACTCAACCAATGATGTACAACTTGATTGAGGCTAAGCGCTCAGTCAGAACTCTCTACATGGACAACTTGATTGGCCGTGAGGACATCACCAAAGAAGAGTTTGATGCCATCAACGCAACGTTCCAGCAGAACCTTGAACAGGCGTTCGTGGACGTCCACGAAGCCATGACCGACTCTGTGGCACTGCAGACCAGGCCAGATGGAATTGGAACCACGGCAAGCGAGAAGCAAGAATTACTTCGCCAGACCGCGATTACCCAGGAATTGGTGGAAGCGATTGGCAATGCCCACGGCAACCAGCCGGATGGCTTCAGCGTTCACCCAAAGCTCTCGCAGCTACTTGAAAAGCGCGTGGAAATGAGTCGAAGCGGGGGAATTGACTGGGGCTTTGGGGAGCTGCTAGCTTTCGGTTCACTCTTGGTTGAAGGTGTCAACATCCGCCTTGCCGGTCAAGACAGCCAACGTGGAACCTTTGTTCAGCGCCACAGCGTTTTCTACGACAGAAACACCGGGCAGGAATGGACTCCGTTGCGCTACGTCACAGAACAGCAAGGCAAATTCCAGGTCATCAATTCACTGCTAAGCGAGTACGCTGCGCTTGGATTCGAATACGGCTACTCGGTAGAGCAGCCTGAAGCGCTCACGCTTTGGGAAGCCCAGTTTGGTGATTTTATAAATGGCGCCCAAACCGTGCTGGATGAATTTATTTCCAGTGCCGAGCAGAAGTGGGGTCAACGCTCGTCCCTAGTGATGCTGCTGCCTCACGGCTACGAAGGTCAAGGTCCGGATCACTCTTCTGCCAGAATCGAAAGATTCCTTCAGCTTTGTGCACAAAACAATATGACCATTGCGCAACCATCAACACCAGCAAGCCACTTCCACCTGCTCAGGCGTCAGGCTTACACTTCGCCGAACAGGCCGTTGGTTGTCTTTGCTCCGAAATCGATGCTCCGCCTGAAGGCCGCAGCAAGTTCGGTTGAGGACTTTACAACCGGTAACTTCAGGCCAGTAATCAATGACCAGCAAGACCTTGAGCCTGCGAGGGTAAAGCGGATTCTGTTCTGTTCAGGAAAGGTCTATTGGGACCTTTTGGCAGAGAGTCAAAAGCGGGCCACCGGCGACACTGCAATTGTTCGACTTGAGCAGCTTTACCCGACTCCGGTGGAGGAAATGAAGGCAGCCGTTTCACAATTCCCAGATGCGGAACTCAGATGGGTTCAGGACGAACCTGCCAACCAGGGTCCTTGGACCTATATCGGCCTATTCATGCCGAAGTATGGCGTCAATTTCAAGGTGATTTCTCGCCCAGCATCGGCATCCCCGGCAACTGGATCATCAAAGCACCATGCCGCCGAGCAGGCTGACCTTGTAACTCGAGCCTTCTCTGACTGATGAGACAAATCCGGGCCGTAATCCTAGGTGACGAGCTCCTGACCGGAGCTGGCGACCCAAAAGGTATCGGTTGGCTCGGAAGGGTTCAAGCCAGGCTTCCAGAAAAAGCTGACATAGCTGTGTTTGCGTTGCCCATGATTGGTGAGACCACTTCGCAGATGCAGAACCGCTGGAGGACCGAGGCCGCGATTAGGTTCACAGCTGATTCAGAGAACTACCTGGTCATAGCACTCGGTTCTGGAGACATTCAAGCCGGCATTACTATCTCTCGGTCGAGGCTGAATTTAGCTTCCCTGATGGATGATGCGATTCGCGAAGGAATACAGGTGTTCGTTATTGGACCGACCCCAACCGGCGTTCCAGAGTTTGACGCGGAGGTGAAGCACCTTTCCGAAGGCTTTGCGGATGTTGTAAAGAGGCGCCAACTAACTTATGTGGATTGCTTTGGGCCATTGGTTGCCCACGAGGGTTGGCTGGAAGAAGTGAGCGATAGCCCCAGAAGGCTACCCGGCCAAGTTGGTTACGGACTCATTGCATGGCTGGTCCTAAACCGAGGGTGGTTCGAATGGCTAGGGATAGCCGATAAAAATTAGTCGTGCTGCTGCAGTCCGCGAATTCGGTCCATCACTCGATCTGCTAGCTCGGCAGCAGGAGCCTCATCGCACGAACGCTGTATTACCTGATTGAAAATTACCTCTATGTCGTAGTGGCTTTCACAAGAATCGCAGTTGGCCAAATGAGCAGTGATTGTCTCTAACTCTTGCTCGTGAAGTTCGGAGTGAAGATACTCGTGTACACCAAGCTTTACCTCTTCGCAATCCACTCTTTTCACGATTCTTCCTCCACGCCAGTGTCATAGCCTTCTTGCTTTGCATAATCTTGCAACAAAGTTCTAAGCAATTTCTTCCCGCGATGCAGTCTGGACATTACTGTCCCAACAGGTGTGTCCATTACTTCAGCAATTTCTTGATATGGAAGCCCCTCGACAACGGCGTAATAGACAACCATGCGAAACTCTTCAGGGATCTGATCCAGCGCGTTCTTGATTGCGACAGATGGCATGTTTTCCATCGCCTCGATTTCGGCACTTCTAGAAGAACGTGCAGTAATCGACTCCCCTTGGCCGACCTGCCAGTCCTCCATGTCATCAAGAGCCGTTTTTGCTTTGTCCTTGGCCTTCTTGTTATAGAGGTTGATGTGAGTGTTAGTCATAATCCTGAATAACCAGGCCTTCAGGTTTGTTCCTTGCTCGAATTTTGACCAAGCCACGAAGGCTTTGGCGAAAGTCTCTTGAACTAGATCCTCGGCATCACTTGGGTTTCTTGTCCACCGCAATGCTGCGCCATAGAGCTGTGGCATAAGAGGGAGAGCCTGGGCCTCGAAGCTCTTGATTTTCTCTGATTCTTCTAAAGTCATTTGCCTCAATTCTAACCTTGGCAGCGAGGGTTGTTCTGTGGTTCGTGGGCCCAAAGCGTTGTTTGCTTGTATCTTTGACTAGATGACTGAAAGCCAGCTGTGGAGCGCGCCCCAATCCGATGGGTTCACTGCACATGTCAATCTTCCCGGTAGCAAGTCACTAACCAATCGCGAATTGGTTCTGTCTGCTCTTGCCCATGAGAAAACAACACTTCAAAACCCCCTAGTATCTCGAGACTCAGAATTGATGATCGCAGCGCTTAGTTCGCTTGGCACGGAGTTTTCCTGGTCGGGCGCCGATTTAACAATCACACCGCATGAATTGTTGGGCCCTGCGCGCATTGACTGCGGGCTCGCGGGAACGGTGATGCGCTTTGTTCCCCCGATGGCCATGCTCGCAAAGGGTGAAGTGTTTTTTGATGGCGATGACGGTGCCAGACAACGACCGATGGCAACCACTGTCGATTCCCTGAGAGCTCTTGGTGCCGATGTGATTTCCTCAGATGGAAGACTCCCGTTTACAGTGCTGGGAACAGGATCTGTTCAGGGTGGAGAGCTTGAGATAGATGCTTCTGCATCGTCACAATTTGTTTCAGGGTTGCTCTTGAGTGCTGCGAGATTCGATCAGGGCGTCGTGCTCACCCATAGGGGAGACTCGCTGCCGTCGTTGCCCCATATTGAAATGACCCTCGAAACACTTAGGCAACGTGGTGTGCAAGCGAAAATCCTTTCAGAGGCAAGCTGGCAAGTGTTGCCTGGCATAATCTCAGGCGGTCAAATAGCAATCGAGCCAGACTTATCTAATGCGGGCCCCTTTATGGCGGCGGCGATGGTTTCATCCGGAGAGCTAACAATTCCAAACTGGCCATCAACAACCACCCAGGTTGGGGATCACTATCGAGCCATTTTGGAACAAATGGGGGCATCCATAAAGCTGAACGGTGGTTCGCTGACAATCTCTGGAACCGGAGAAATAAGTGGCATAGACATCGACCTCGGGGAAGCCGGAGAGCTCACGCCAACCGTGGCGGCACTCGCCGCTCTAGCTTCAACCCCCAGCAGGCTGACTGGAATTGGTCACCTTCGTGGCCATGAAACTGACCGCCTGAAGGCACTTGTTACCGAAATCAACAATCTGGGCGGAAACGCCACGGAGCTCGAGGACGGAATTGCAATAACCCCGGCAAAACTAAACGGTGGCACTTGGCACACGTATCACGATCATCGTATGGCCACCAGCGGAGCAATAATCGGACTTGTGGTTCCGGGCATAAAAGTTGAGAACATTGCAACAACATCAAAAACCATGCCCGGCTTTTCTGACATGTGGCTAGAAATGCTCGGTAGCTAGTGGATTGGGATAACAGTCGCTTTGACCCAATGGACTTGGACGAAGATGACATTCGAATAAGGCCAAACCCCAAGGGCAATAAACCAAGGACCAAAAGGCGCCCAGACTTCAGCGATGCCCCCCTTGGTATGGTCCTCGAGGTTCACCTTGCTCGCTACCGAATCCTGACTGACACCGGTCAGGAAATCACGGCGACTTTGGCCAAAGAACTTCGAAGAGACGGCTGCGTGATTTGTGATCGGGTCAGACTTGATGGAGATGTTTCTGGCGAATCAGGTGCACTGGCAAGAATCGTGGGCATTGAACCTAGAAAAAATGTGCTGTCTAGATCAGCGGAGGACGGCGAGTCATTGGAGCAAAACATCGTTGCCAATGCCGACCAACTGGTAATTGTCACCGCTGCTGCTAACCCAGAACCAAGATCACGACTCGTAGACAGGTATTTAGTAGCCGCATTTCATGCTGGATTGAAGCCAATCTTGTTGGTGACGAAGTGTGATTTGAAAGATCCGAAGGACTTCATCGACAGCTTTCTGGGGTTTGATTTGGAGATTATTCAAACTTCTGAAGACGAGCCGAACCTCGATCAATTGAAGCTCAGACTAAAAGACAAAACCACGATCTTTGTCGGCCACTCAGGTGTTGGCAAAACTACCGTCATCAACGAGCTTGCGCCTGATTACAAGCGTGCAGTTGGTGTTGTTAACAGGGTAACGGGGAAGGGCAAGCACACCTCAAGTTCCGCTCATGCGATCAGGGCTCAGGGTGGCTGGTTGGTCGACACTCCTGGCATTAGGAGCTTTGGACTCTCCAATATCGATGCCGCCGAGTTGCTGAAGGGTTTCAGCGACCTGAGTGCAGCAAGCGAAGACTGCCCCAGAGGATGCTCTCACCTTGCAGGCTCCCCCGATTGTGCTTTGGATCAAAAGGCAGAATCAGGCCAAGTCTCTGCACTGAGACTTGATTCTTTTCGCAGGCTCCTAGACTCGCTCTCATCGGTAGATTAGGGATCAAGATGAACGATTTAGAGCTGTTGCAGGTATTGGCCAATGCTGCTGATGAAATCTCACTTTCGCGCTTTCGATCCCTGGACCTAAAAATAGAAACAAAGCCAGACCGAACACCGGTAACAGACGCGGACCGAGCCGTCGAAGCAAAGTTGCGAGAACTACTAAAGCTCTACAGGCCAAATGACACTGTCATTGGTGAAGAGTTTGAAAACACCGGAGAATCGGAGCGCAATTGGATTATCGATCCAATTGATGGAACCGCCAACTACCTGCGAGGAGTCCCAATCTGGGCGACGCTGATAGGGCTTCGCATCGATGGCGAGATTCTGACCTCTGTTGTTTCAGCACCCGCGCTGGGAAGGAGATGGTGGGCCTCGGGCGGCAAGGGTGCGTTCACAAGAGACATCGACGGTTCCGTACGGCAGCTGAGTGTTTCTAGAATCAGTCAACTTGAAGATGCGACCTTGAGCTTTAACTCCCTTGAGCAGTGGCGGGACGCTGGCCTTTTGGACCAGCTACTCTCACTTTCCGAAAGCGTTCACAGGACGCGCGCCTACGGTGATTTCCTCAGCTACATGTGGGTTGCAGAGGGTGCAATTGAAATAGCTTCTGAGCACGACCTCAAGATCTACGACATCGCCGCCCTGGTGCCAATTGTCAGAGAGGCTGGCGGTGAAATCACTGACCTCAAGGGCCCAATAACGGATTCCACTTCTTCGGTTATGGCGACTAACTCTCTGCTCCACAGCCAAGTCCTCGCCGCGCTGAAATAGCTGAGGAGTTCCTTGACTGAAAAGCGAACGCAGCTCTTAGCGATTACCACTATCGCGCTGCTTGCGCTAAACATGAGAACCGCGGTGGGTTCATTTTCACCTCTTGTGACCTACATCCAAGAAGAGATTTCCCTACCCATAGTCACCATTGGTCTTCTCGGAATCGCTGCGCCACTTGCCTTTGCAATAGCCACCTCGCTAGCCAATCCTCCTGCCAGGAGAATCGGTGTAGAAAAAACCCTGATCGCGACATCATTGTTGATCATGGGAGGCCATGTACTGAGGGCCTTGGCTTGGGATTCAACAGCACTTTTTGCAGGGAGCTTGATGTGCCTATTGGGAATGGGCGTTGGAAACATCCTCATGCCGGTTTTGGTAAGAAAGTACTTCGCCCATCGAGTTGGTCTCGTGTCAACCCTCTACATTTCTCTCACTGCTTTGAGTGCCTCAGCAGGCTCTTTTCTAGCGGTACCACTGGCCGATTTAGGTGGATGGCGGTTTTCTCTTGGGCAGTGGGCCTTGTTTGCAACGCTCACTCTCCTTCCACTATTTGCGCTTAGAAGAAACTCTGTCCCGGAACAGCCAGAATCTGGGACCACAAAACAAAAAGCAATTTGGAGATCGCCGACCGCGTGGGCAATTTTTGGCACTCAGGGAATGACTTCAGTTTTTGGTTATGTCAGTTTTGCCTGGCTTCCACTGCTGCTACTAGAACACAATGGAGTGTCGGTGGCTCAGGCCGGAGCACTCTTGTCGCTGTTTGCGATTCTCGGACTCCCGGCTGCACTCTTGGTTCCTAACCTGGCAGCAAAGTACCGAAAATCCCACGCTCCGATCATATGGTTTTCCAGCTTCATGGGTATGGCAGGCGCACTTGGCATTTTGTTCTCCGGGAGTTCTTGGCTGTGGTTTTGGGTTGCGGCCCTTGGCCTCGGCCCCACCATGTTTCCGCTGGCACTGACCCTTTATAATCTGCGGTCAAGGCAGCGCAGCACGGTTCTGGCCGTTAGCGCTTTTGGGCAGGGCATGAGTTACACGATGACAACAATTGTGGTGTTTCTGGTTGGCATCATGCGGGAAGTCACCGGTGGCTGGGAGTTTACGCTTTGGCTCTTCTTTGGAGTTGCCCTATTCAGCGCGCTTATGGGAATTCAAGTAGCTAAGAACCACTTTGTTGATGATGAGCTAGCTCACTAGAGCCAGCGATCCGCCTGGTGCTCTGCTGAAACCATCCTCACGGTTCCAGACCTCCCACGAATCACCAGAGATTCGGTGACAATAATGCCGCCTTGTTTTTTGACTCCTGCAAAAAGCGGGCCGTCTGTGACACCGGTTGCAACAAAAAACGTGTTGTCACTGCTGACCATGTCATTCATTTGGTAAGTGTGATCAAACTTTAATCCAGCATCGATTCCAAGCTGCTTCTCGTCATCGCTGCCCGGGGTCAGCCTGCCCTGAATCAGTCCTCCAAGGGCCTTGATCCCACACGCGGTGACGATAGCCTCAGGCGACCCGCCAATGCCAACACACATGTCTATTCTTGAGCTTTCTCTGGCCGCCTGAATACCTCCAGCGACATCGCCGTCTCGAAGAAGCCTTGTTGCCGCTCCCACTCTTCGGATGTCTTCAATAAGCGGAAGATTATATTCTCGATCGAGAACCGCAACCAAAACCTCATCCACCGGTTTACCTGAAGCTTTGGAATAGGCCTTGATGTTTTCTGAAATCGGCTTCTCGATGTCGCAGACATCGAGGCCAGCCGGGCCGGTAACAAACTTGTCCATTTTGTATACGGTTGATGCATCAAGCATCGACCCTCTGTCGGCAACTGCAATCACGGAAATAGCGTTTTGTCTGCCCGCGGCAGTCAGTGACGTTCCATCAATCGGATCCACCGCAATGTCCACCTTGGGTCCGTTGCCATTTCCAACAATCTCACCGTTGAATAGCATTGGGGCGTCGTCCTTCTCGCCCTCACCAATTACGACCAGGCCTTCGAAATTGACGGTTCCCAAGAACGCTCTCATTGCATCGACTGCGGCCCCGTCAGCGGCGTTTTTATCACCCTTGCCAATAAACGGGTAGGCACGTATCGCCGCAGCCTCTGTTGCCCTCACGAGCTCCATGGCAAGGTTTCGGTCAGGGTGCAGGGCGGGTGGATGCTGAGTCATACTGCAAGGCTACCGAGCAAAAGATGAATTGCTTTAGTCACTCACTGAATTCAACGCCAACACCTTTACAGCGCTCTGCAATGCTGGTTGTGAGATTGTCGATCGATTCAGCCGTGCTTGCTGCGGAATTGGAGGATGCAAGCTCCTTAGCAAGCTCTCCAACATCGGCTGCTAGCTCGGTAGACAGCAAGAAGTCAACCTGATTACCAATCAGATCATCGATTTGAGCGATGATGCCTGAATCAACTACTCCACTCTCGTAAGCATCAGACAAGCCGCTTAGCGTGGAACTCAGAGCCTTGCAGGCTGCTGCATCAGCTGCAGTGGCAGCTACGTCTTGGATACTGCACCCAGTTGTGCCTATCAGCACAGCAACGGACAATGCCCCGAGGCGAAATGGATTCATCCTTCAAGCATATTCGCTAGATGCGGAAATAAAGAGTAACTGGGACTAATCAGGGTTGTCCTGTCGTTACACTTCCATAGAGTTTTCAAAAACCGATCAGGCTAGGAACCAATGCGCGTCTATAACAACATCACAGAGGTATTTGGGAACACCCCTCTTGTTACCCTGAACAGCATCACGGACGGCGCAGCTGCCACAGTCTTGGCAAAGCTTGAATTTTATAACCCGTCTTCATCGGTCAAGGATCGCCTTGGAATCGCGATGGTCAATGCTGCTGAAGCTTCCGGTGAACTAAAGCCAGGTGGAACCATCATCGAAGCCACCAGTGGCAATACTGGAATTTCACTGGCTATGGTCGGTGCCGCCAGGGGCTACCGCACAATAATTGTGATGCCAGACTCGATGAGCCTGGAGCGCAAAATACTGACTCGGGCCTACGGTGCGGAGCTTTACCTCACTCCAGCAGCTGAAGGCATGAAGGGCTCAGTTGCAAAGGCTGAGGAGCTAGGTGCGAACATCGAAGGCTCTGTCATGATGCGCCAATTTGATAACGCAGCAGGACCTCAAATTCATCGTGAAACCACCGCGGAAGAAATCTGGGCCGACACAGACGGCCAGGTTGCCGCCGTAGTTGCTGGCAGTGGCACAGGTGGAACCATCACTGGTACCTCACAGCGCTTGAAAGAGCTAAACCCAAACATAAAAACCTTTGCTGTTCAGCCTGCAGCTTCGCCTCTTCTGACCGGCGGAGAAGCCGCAGGTCACCCGCTGGCAGGCATTGGCCCTAACTTCATTCCCTCGGTGCTTGACACCTCAAGCTATGACGAGGTCATCAGCGTAGAGAATGCCACTGCATTTGAATACGCAAGACGTGCTTCAGCTGAAGAAGGAATCCTTGCCGGCATATCTTCTGGAGCAGCACTCTGGGCAGCCAGGGAGGTTGCCGGTCGGCCAGAATTCGCAGGAAAGCTAGTTGTTGTGATTGTGCCGTCCTTTGGTGAGCGCTACGTCTCGTCAACTCTTTACCGTGACCTACAAGACGAATACCAGAGCAAGGGTTGAGTATCAGAGGTGATGTCAGGGCTGGCCTAGAGCGCGATCCTGCAACACATACCGCCTGGGAGCTGTTCTTCACCTCGGGCGGACTCCACGCTATTTGGATATATCGTTTAGCTCATAAGCTCTGGAAACTAAAGTTCCGCACGCTGTCCAGAATGCTCTCCAACCATGCGAAGTTTTTCACTGGAATTGAGATTCACCCAGGCGCGGCGATCGGCCAGCGACTGGTTATCGATCACGGCATTGGTGTGGTCATCGGTGAAACCGCGGTAATTGGCAACGACGTGCTTATCTACCACGGTGTGACCCTAGGTGGAAAGACTTTGGATGCAGTGAAGCGTCATCCAACAGTTGGTGATCGAGTGATTATCGGTGCTGGCGCCAAGCTGATTGGAAACATAACAGTCGGCAACGATTGCGCCGTAGGCGCGAACGCCGTTGTGACCAAGGACATGCCAGCGGGCACTGTTGCGGTGGGTGTGAATGCAAGGTTGCTGAATCTAACCGGGGACGATTTCTACATAATCTGATTTACCGGTGTTCTTGACATACATGCAAGACCATTCATCGCTGATTGCCACCTGGCGGGTTCCCTGCAGGCCCAACATCTTGAGCTCCTTCCAGGTCACATCACGCGAGAGATCAGTGTCTAGGTGAGGTTTCTTTGGATAAAACACCCAAAAGGTAAAACGTTGATCCCAGAAACTTTTCAATTCCTTGGAAATTTCGTGGAGCTCGGCTATTGAGCTGACAAAAATGAATGCGCTCGGTGCCCCGAAGTCGGCACTCATTCCCGGAAGGTCTGAAATGACGGTCTCCACCGGAATCAGATCATCAAAGACAAGCCCTACTGGAATATTGCTGGCGGCCACTTTCTGACCTTGTTCAAAAAACATTTTTGCTGCGTGGGTCATTTTGTTCCTCTGGTTTCTGCGACGAGGGTGACTTTAGGCAACTCAAGGGCTTGCATAAAGGAACTACCTAATAGTGAAGACATGAAACTAGGCAACAGCCTCAGGTATTTTTCGCTTTCGCTCAGTACCGCCGGCCAAATAAAGACCGATTGCGATCAGTGGAAGCCCTACTGCGAGCCCAACGGTAATCGGTTCATTCAGGAACACGATTCCAAGTGATAGAGCAACTGCAGTGTTGACGTATGTGATCAACGTCGCCTTCACCGGACCAACCTCTTGGATCAGCATGAAGAAAATAACGAAGGCAAGTGCCGAACACACAAGACCCAAAACCACCAGGGACAAGATGCTTCTAACCGAGGCCTCCGAAAGCTCGGGACCGATGACAGGAATGGCAAAGGGAGAGTAAACCGATGCCACGAAAGCCATGCTGACGCCAATCACCCCAGCACTCGGAACGTGGTTTAGCTTGCGATTGGCGACGATCGGAGCAATTGAGTAGCCCATTGCAGCAAGGATCACCATGAGCACAAAAATTGGATTTACTGCGCCCAAGAATGAGTCAATACCAACCAGCACGACAACGCCGGCAAAGCCAATGACCATTCCGGTGAGCGATCTGGGCTTGAGGGCCTTTCGATCTTTGAAGAAAATAGCCAAAATCGCAACGGCAAAAAATGGAACCGTCGCAATTAGAAGCCCTGCGAGCCCAGAGGAAATATTCTTCTCGGCTTCGGTAATCAAATACCATGGCCCAACCATTTCAATTGCTGCAAAGACTAAAACATAAGGCCACGCCTTCAGTGCCGGCTTAAGCCCCCCAGTTATTGCAGCATAGGGAATCAAAACCGCGGCCCCCAAGAACGTCCTTGCAAACACGATTGATGATGTTGAGAAACCTTCGAGGGCCAAGGCTATAAAGAAATACGGCAGACCCCAAAAAAGGCCTGCCATTGAGAACAAAATTAGACCTCTTTTAGACACTGGGTAATGCTATCCAATGGCGGACTTATTTGCCCGTTTTGGTGGTTACAACCAGTCATGAACAATGAACTAATCACAAAGCCTGCCGAAACTTCCGCGAATCTTCACCCGTTAGTTGGTGAGAGGTGGAGTCCAAGAATCTTTGACAGCACCTTCTCGCTTGATGAAAGTCAGGTTTTGAGCCTTGCGGAGGCGTTTCGCTGGAGCCCATCATCCAGCAACGAACAGCCTTGGCACCTAGCTCTTCTAAACCGAGGAACCGACCTATTTGATGAAGTCTCAAAGACCGGCCTAGGTGGCTTCAACGCCAGCTGGGCGCCGACATCTTCTGCCTATGCAATCGTGTTGGCGGACAAGACTTTTGAGGGTGCGCCGCGCGACATGTCAAAGACCTATTTCGATGCCGGTCTAGCAGCTTCACAACTTGTGACCCAGGCTGAAGCCATGGGGCTAAAGGCGCACTACATGGGTGGCATTGAGCGGGAACAAATCTTGAAGACCTTGAACGGTTCGGATCGAGAGGTCATCTGCGTGATAGCAATTGGCAAGCAGGGCAGCCTACATGGCCAAACCGACGAGTTGATTGCTCGCGAGAGCACTCCAAGACAAAGAAAAGACCCCGCCGATGTTTACACAATCGACGGGGTGCTTAGCTAAAAACAGCGAGCTACTTTTTGCTTGCATTCTTGCGAGCTGAAAGGTTTCTCGCTCTGATGTTTGCATCGAGCTCGAGCTTGCGAATTCGGATTGCATCCGGAGTAACCTCGACGCATTCGTCCTCGCGAGCGAATTCAAGTGACTCTTCCAATGAGAGCTTCTTTGGTGGAGTCAATCCAACAAAGTTATCTGCAGAAGCTGCTCGCATGTTTGTGAGCTGCTTCTCCTTGGTGATGTTGATGTCCATGTCTTCTTGACGGGCGTTTTCTCCAACAACCATTCCTGCATAGACCTCTGAGGTTGGCTCGACAAAGAATGTGCCTCGCTCCTGCAGTGCAATCATGGCGAAAGGTGTTGCAACTCCTGCTCGGTCTGAAACAAGCGAACCATTTAGCCTGGTTACGATTTCTCCAGCCCATGGCTCGTAGCCGGCAGCTAGAGCATTAGCAATACCCGAGCCCTTTGTGGTGGTTAGGAATTCTGTCCTAAACCCAATTAGACCTCTTGAGGGGACCTTGAACTCCATGCGAACCCAGCCGGTTCCATTATTGGTCATGTTGACCATACGTCCCTTGCGAGATGCCAGCAACTGCGTGACAGCACCGAGAAACTCCTCTGGGACATCGATTGTCAGTTCTTCAACCGGCTCGTGAACCTTGCCATCAACTTTCTTTGTGACCACCTGTGGCTTACCAACCGTCAGCTCATAGCCCTCGCGTCGCATCTGCTCCACCAAAATCGCAAGCGCTAGCTCACCTCGACCTTGAACCTCCCATGCGTCTGGACGCTCGGTCGGGAGGACACGAATGGATACGTTACCAATTAGCTCTCGGTCCAGGCGATCTTTGACAAGCCTCGCGGTCATCTTTGAACCCTTTACCCTGCCGGCCATAGGAGAGGTGTTAATACCCATCGTCATTGAAATGGCAGGCTCGTCGACTGTGATTGGTGGGAGTGGCTTTGGGTCATTCAGATCACAGAGCGAGTCACCGATTGTGATGTCTTCAATACCCGCAACAGCAACAATATCTCCGGCAGACGCCTTCTCAATGCTGATTCTCTCCAAAGCCTTTGTTCCGAGTAGCTCTGTGATTTTTACAGTCTGCTGTGAACCGTCTTGGCGAATCCACGCGACCTGCTGACCCTTCTTTATTTCGCCGTTGTAAATGCGAAGCAGTGCGAGCCTGCCAAGAAAAGGTGAAGCGTCCAGGTTTGTAACGTGAGCCTGTAGCGGTGCTCCCTCTTCGTACTCGGGGGCTGGAATGTTGCTCAGAATTGCCTTGAACAATGGCTCTAGGTTTTCTGAATTTGGCAGTGTGCCATCGGCTGGCTTCTCCAGGGATGCAATTCCAGCGCGGCCCGACGCATAGATAACGGGCAGGTCCAAAATCGCGTCTACGTCTAAGTCGGGGACTGAGTCGTGAAGGTCGGATGCCAAACCAAGCAACAGGTCTTGACTTTCTGCAACGACCTCATCGATTCTGGCGTCTTGGCGATCAGTTTTATTGACCACCAAAATAACTGGAAGTCTTGCCTCCATTGCTTTTCGAAGAACGAAACGGGTTTGAGGCAGTGGCCCCTCAGAGGCATCGACCAAAAGCACCACACCGTCAACCATGGACAATCCGCGCTCAACCTCTCCACCAAAGTCAGCGTGACCTGGGGTGTCAATCACGTTCAGCACAATGGTTTCACCATTTGCTGCTGGACCCTTATAGGTAATCGCGGTGTTCTTCGCAAGAATCGTGATTCCCTTTTCGCGCTCCAGATCACCGGAGTCCATAACGCGCTCGTCCATAGTTCCGTGGGCTGAAAAGGAGTCAGTCTGCTTGAGCATGGCGTCAACCAGCGTCGTCTTACCGTGGTCAACGTGTGCCACGATTGCTAAGTTTCTGAGCGCGTTGTTTTGCTTTGTCATAAAAAACCTTGGTTAGAAAGTGGTGGGCCGAATGGCCAGAGGCTAGTCTACGGCCATTCCGCCTAAACTCTAGGGATATGTCTGGAAATTCCCTGTCGTATCAAGAGGCACTTAGAAAAGCACTTTCAGACATTGAAGAGCTGCTTGCTAGAAAATCCACCCCCGTGGTTCTGATAGACGGCAGGGCTGGGGCCGGTAAATCCAAGTTTGCAGCTGACGTACTGGAGGCCTATTTTCAGCTGGAGAGCCGACTGCCGAAGCTTGTTCACATGGATGACCTCTACACGGGATGGAATGGCTTGCGCGCAGGGTCGCTCTATGTGAATCAAAAAATTCTGGAACCGATAAGGTCGGGCAAAGACCCCACCTGGCAGGTTTGGAACTGGAGCCGAGGAGAACGAGGTGCTTCGGGTGAGCCCTCTAACGGCTGGAGGAGTTTCGAAGGTGGCAACTTGCTTATCATCGAGGGCTGCGGCGCCATATCTGCACACTCAGCAACAATGGCGGATTTGTGCATCTGGATTGATAGCGATCTTGCAACTCGACGCAAGAGATTTAGCGACCGCGACAAGGGAGAGTTTGACGACTTCTGGCACTCATGGGCGATTCAAGAGGACGAGTTTTATGAAGCAGAAAAATCACAGGAGCTCTGTGACCTCATGGTTCAGAACTAAACCCTATTTGCTCTCCAAGTTCTAATTCCAGCAATCACGCTGAGCAAAATGACGACAATTGCAATCACGTAGACAGCCGATCTAACCGCTGGAATTGAATAGGTGAAAAAGCCCGCAAGCGTAAGACCACAACCCCAGAGAATGGCACCAACCGCGTTGGCACTAAAAAACTTGTAATAGTTCATCTTGCTAATTCCTGCGAGCGCCGGGATTATTACCCGACCCCATGGCACGAACCTTGCCACAACAATCGACCACCAGCCGTAGCGATGGTAGAACTGCTCGGAGCGGACGATTGCTTTTTGAAGCCAGCTACCTTTTCGTTTGTCTAAATAGGGGCGGCCATAGTGCCTGCCGAGAGTGTAACCAACCTGATCACCCAGCCAAGCGGCTATTCCAACACCGATGACCATGACAAAGATGTTGATGCTGTCCGAATTGGCGGCCGCAACAAGGCCCGCTGCGAACACTAGAGAGTCCCCGGTGATAAAAGGAATGAACGCCCCAACAAACAATCCAGTACCGGCAAAAACAAGCCCAAAAACAGCCCCATAAAAGAGATACGGACCGATTGCATCAAACCAGGACACGATGTCATCGGTCACAGATAACTGAATTGAAGGTGTGGGCACGTACTCAATTCTAGCTCGGTTTATTCTGGCTACTCTGGGCTCAAAGACGCTTAAGCTAATGGCGTGGAGTTATTGAATTTCTTGCTCGTAATCGGTGGTCTTGTTCTACTCGTGGCTGGTGGTGAAGCACTTGTTAGAGGGGCCTCCACAATCGCAGTCAAGCTAAAGCTGTCACCTTTGATCATTGGTCTTGTGGTCGTTTCGGCAGCAACCTCTGCACCTGAACTTGCGGTCACCATGGACGCGGTTGCCAATGGTGAATCTGGGCTTGCAGTTGGCAACGTAATTGGCAGCAACATCATCAATGTTTTGGTAATTCTTGGAGTATCGGCACTAATCAGCCCGCTTGTTATTGGCAGGCGTGTGGTGAGTTTTGATATTCCAGTGATGGTTGGCATCACCGTTTTACTTCTTGCGCTCAGCATCGACGGCAACATCGGAGCACTCGACGGAGCGCTGTTGATGGCAGGCCTGGTTTTCCACATCGTGATGAGCATCACTGTTGGAAGAAAACACATCCCGGCCCCGGAAGAAGTTCCAAACTCTTTGCCGCTGAACAGCAAGCCAGTTTCCATTTGGTTGGCACTCATGTTGCTTGCTGCCGGAATTGGGCTATTGGTGGTTGGGGCGCAGTTACTGGTCTCGGGGGCAACCAACATTGCCACCGCCATAGGCGTTAGCGATCTGGTCATTGGACTGACAGTCGTGGCTATCGGTACCTCATTCCCTGAGTTGGCAACAGTAATAGTTGCAATCCGGAGAGGTGAGAAAGACATGGCGGTCGGTAACGTCGTGGGTAGCAATCTTTTCAACATTGGCTTGGTGCTAGGGCTGCCAGCGGTCGTTTTTGATGGTGGAATCGAAGTTCCAGCTGCTGCCATCGCTCTAGACATGCCACTAATGCTTGCGGCTGCTTTCGCGTTGCTGCCAATTGCATTCACAGGCTTTGTAATCAAGCGTTGGGAGGGCGGCATGTTCACCATGCTCTATCTTGCCTACACGCTTTACGTGGTCCTGGCGTCAACTGAACACGATGCCGCAGAAGGATTCACCACAATTATGCTGTGGTTTGTTTTACCACTTGTCGCTGCAACATTGGTAGCGATTACCAGCTACGAAGTTGGGGTCATCCGCGGCCGCAGACAGAAGCCAACAGCAAAATCAAAGTCAAGCTCTAAACGTTGAACCGGAACTCCACGACGTCGCCGTCTTGCATCGTATAGTCCTTACCCTCAATGCGAGCTTTGCCTAATGCCTTTGCCTGGGCCATAGAACCGGCACTATCCAAGTCTGCAAATGACACCACTTCTGCCTTGATGAAACCTTTTTCAAAGTCAGTGTGGATAACCCCAGCAGCCTGAGGCGCCTTGGCGCCTTGCGGAATAGTCCAGGCGCGTGACTCTTTGGGCCCAGCAGTTAGATAGGTCTGCAACCCGAGAGTTTCAAAACCGATGCGAGCTAGCTGATCTAGTCCTGACTCGTTTTGCCCCAGAGATGCCAGCAGCTCCCCCGCTTCTTCGGGGTCAAGGTCAATCAGCTCTGATTCGACCTTGGCATCCAAGAAGACTGCCTCGGCTGGGTGCACTAATTGCTTTAGCGCTGCCAGTTTGCCCGGGTCTGTCAGGACGCTTTCGTCCACGTTGAAGACAAACAGGATTGGCTTTGCTGTCAAGAGGCCAAGCTCGTGAATCGGGGATAGATCAACACTGGAAAGCGATAGCGGCTTACCGTCGTTCAACAGCGCAATGGCCTCATCGATAGTTACTAGAACCGAAGGATCAGCCTTCTTGCCCTTGATCTCTTTTTCAATTCTTGGTCTGGCTTTTTCCAAAGTCTGAAGGTCAGCCAGAATCAGTTCTGTGTTTATAGTCTCAATGTCCCCGCTGGCATCAACTTTGCCGTCAACGTGAATTACGTCACCGTCAGTAAACCCTCTGACGACTTGAGCGATTGCATCGGCTTCTCTGATGTTGGCAAGAAATTGGTTTCCTAAGCCTTCGCCTTCAGAAGCGCCGCGAACAATGCCTGCAATGTCCACAAAGGAAACTGCTGCAGGCAGTATCTTCTCTGAAGTGAAAATTTCTGCCAAACGCGTCAGCCTTGCATCGGGAAGGTTTACAACCCCAATGTTTGGCTCGATTGTTGCGAATGGGTAATTGGCCGCAAGGACGTTGTTTTTTGTCAATGCGTTGAACAGGGTGGACTTACCAACATTGGGTAAGCCGACGATTCCGATAGTTAGGGCCACCGCGAAAGTTTATTGCCTCATAATTGGTCTGTGGCCATGGAATTCGTAAGTATTGATTTTGAGACCGCAAATTCTTCGGCCGCATCGCCCTGTGCAGTTGGATTAGTCAGAGTTGTGGATGGACAGACAACCGAAACCCTCTCTATGCTATTTCGCCCCCCGGCCCCGAATAACTGGTTCCAAGAGGGGAACATAAGAATCCATGGAATAAAGCCTGAGGATGTTGCAGAAGCGCCGTCATTTGAAGAGGTACTGCCAGATCTGCTTTTATTCACCGAGGGCCTACCGATGTTGGCACACAATGCCGCTTTTGACATGGGTGTTCTTCGCGCCTCAGCCGGCGCAGTGAATTTTGACTTGCCGCCGCTGAACTATGGCTGCACATTGTTGATGGCGCGCAAGACCTACAACCTTGAAAGCTATCGGCTAAACGCAATTGCCTACGCGATCGGCCATGAGGATTTCAACCACCACGATGCCCTTGCCGATGCCGATGCGTGCGCACGGATTGCAATCAACATGGCTGAACGACACGAAGTCGAAAACCTAGATGAGCTATTAATCAAGACGAAGCAGCGATTGAAACCACTGGTTGTCTGACCCCACTGCGATACTTGCCGCATGGATGAAACGACTCTGAGTGTGAACGCCGCAATCTGGCTTTCACTGAACGCTCTGATTATTGGTGGCGTTATAGGTGCTTTTATCGGAGCAAGGATGCAAAAGCGACGATCGGTGTTGTTTGACCCTGAACTTCCTGGAAAACTCGCAGGACTTGAAGCAACCGAAAAAGAGCTCCGCATACAGCTAGAAAAAGCTGAGGCAGCTTTGGCCACTCAGCTTTTGCAGCAGGATAAAGAAAATAAGGTACTAATTCAACTGGGGCCCGTTAAGGAACAACTTCAACAGATGCACGACGTCGTTCAACGCCTAGAAAAGGAGCGCACCGAACAATTCAGCTCCATCTCAGAACAGTTGCGAGCCTCGATTGAGACCGATGAAAACTTGAGGAAACAAACACAGCAACTTTCACAAGCCCTTAGCTCCAACAGCTTGAGGGGTGTCTGGGGTGAAACGCAGCTCAGGAAACTCGTTGAGTTGGCTGGACTTATAAAGCACGCCGATTTCTCAGAGCAGGCAACCATCAAGACAGACACTGGGACCGGCCGTGCCGACATGGTAATAAACCTCCCCGGTGGCAAATCACTCGCCATCGATTCGAAGGTGCCTTTCAATTCTTACCAGGAGGCAAGTTCAATTTCGGAGCTTGCCAGCGGCGAGGAAGCAAACAGGCGTGAGCGACTCATAAAAGAGCACGTTGCCGCGGTTCGGAAGCACATTGACGACCTTGGCAATAAGGCCTATTGGAGCGGACTTTCCTCATCGCCTGATTTTGTGATCTGCTTCGTGCCCAGTGAATCACTGCTATCGGCGGCACTCGACTCAGACCCATCGTTGATGGAGTACGCATTCAAGAAAAATGTTGCACTGTCCTCTCCAGTTTCACTTTTTTCTGTATTGAAGACCATCAACTACATTTGGCGTCAGAATGCGGATGAGTCGCAGGTCAAATCAATGATCAAACTTGGCAAAGAGCTCTACGAAAGAGTTGGCAAGCTAGCCGCCCTTGCCTCGGACCTTGGCAACAAGCTGACTTCTACGGTCAAGTCCTACAACTCGTTTGTTTCCAGCCTGGAATCCAGAATGCTGGTCACAGCGAGAAAGCTGAACGACTTAGATGAAAACGAACTCGGGACCGACGTGATCGTCGAACCAATAGCTATCGAGGAATCACCAACAGCTCTTACCTCCAAGGAGCTTTCCGAAGACTGAGTGAGATTCTCTAATTCGTTATAGTGTTTCTATCGCGCCTACAAAGATGTGAGTGTTTTTAGTAGCCCTCAGCCTCACATTCAAGGAGTATCCATGACTGGCAATATGGCACCCATAGTCACGCTCACCCCTGCTCCAACCCTCGACCGAACCTATTTCGTAGACCACTTGGAACCGGGGGGCGTCAACCGTGCGCAGCGCGTTGGCGAAGAACTCGCAGGCAAGGGAATCAACGTCTCTAGAGCCCTGAGGTTAGCCAACATCGATGCGCCAGGGGTTGTACCCATTGGAAACGCCGATCAGGGAGTTCTAGAGCGCACAGGTTCTGAATTCCTTACTCCACTGTGGGTGGAAGGGACACTACGAGTTTCGACAACTGTTGTTGAGAAAAACGGTCCGACAACCAAGATCAATGAACACCCGCGGCCACTCAAGCAGGCAGACTGGGATCAAGTATTGGCTCTGACCGAAAAAACGATGATCGACAACGAAGCCAAGTGGCTGGTAGTGGCTGGTGCGCACCCAGAAATTGCTGAAACGGGCGAAGTAATCAATCTGCAACCATTATTTGACGTTACCGAGAGGCTCGGTGTCAGGGTAGTGCTTGACACTTCGGGGCCTGCCTTAAGGCGCTGGGCAAAAAGCGGTGCTGCAACGATCATGAAACCCAACGCCCATGAACTTGCAGAGTGCGTAGGTCGTGAATTGAAGACCCTGGGTGACGTCATAGATGCTGCCCGTGAACTGAATGATTGGGGTGTCAACTGCGTTATTGCCTCACTCGGTGTCGACGGGATCATTGCCGTTACAAAGACTCACGCCATTCACGCCCACACACCCCCTGTCAAAGTTATTAACACTGTTGGGGCTGGAGATTCAACCATTGCAGGTTTTCTATCCGCCGTTACCGCACACCCTGCAGACGAGAATGCATTTGGTGTCGGCTTTGATGTCGCGGAAGGAATCTCAGCAGCAGTCCAGTGGGGCGCAGCAAAAGTTCAGCAGCCGACAAGTGGCCTCCAGAGTGTTGAAAACCTGGTTGAAGCAACCGTAGAACTAATACCAAACCGTGATCACCTTCTCGGTGAAGACGCTAAGCCCTAAGGAGAAATAGAAATGCCAGTTGTATCCTCAAACGAGTATCAAGAAATGCTGGACCGCGCCAAGGCTGGCGGCTTTGCCTACCCAGCCCTGAACGTTTCTAGCTCTCAGACCCTAAACGCCGCCCTTGCGGGCCTTCAAGCTGCTGGCTCTGACGGCATTATTCAAGTTTCGACCGGTGGAGCGGACTACTGGTCTGGTCCTACGATCAAGAATCGAGTTTCCGGTGCACTGGGCTTTGCAGCATTTGCCAGGCAGGTTGCCAAGAACTATGACATCAAGGTTGCCCTCCACACCGACCACTGTGCTGAGGACCAACTAGATGGCTTTGTTCGACCGCTTTTGGAGCTTTCCGCAGAAGCAGTAAAAGCAGGCGGTGAAGCGATCTTCAACTCACACATGTGGGATGGATCGGCTATTGACCTGGACAAGAATCTTGTGATTGCAAAGGAACTGCTTGCAAAAGCTAATAATGTTGGCGCAATTTTGGAGATTGAAGTCGGTGCAGTTGGAGGCGAAGAAGACGGCGTCGAGGGCGCAATCGACGAGCACCTCTACACCACTGTTGCCGATGGCATAAAGACTGTCGAAGCTCTGGGCCTCGGCGAAAACGGACGCTACCTGTCGGCTCTAACTTTCGGAAATGTCCACGGTGTTTATAAGCCGGGTAATGTCCACTTGCGACCAGAACTCTTAGAGGAGATCCAGCGTGAGGTTGGCGCAAAGTATGGCAAGGACAATCCTTTTGATCTTGTTTTCCACGGTGGCTCGGGCTCAACGGACAAGGAAATAGCAGACGCAGTCTCCTTCGGAGTAATCAAAATGAACGTTGACACTGATACTCAGTATGCATTTACCCGTCCTATCGTGAATCACATGTTCAAAAATTATGACGGAGTCCTGCGCATCGACGGAGAAGTCGGAAATAAGAAGCTCTATGACCCGAGAAACTGGGGAGCTGCTGCGGAGGCCGGCATGGCCGAGCGAGTAGAGCAGGCTGCAACCCAGCTGGGTTCTGCCGGCAAATCCAACTGGTAATCACGTGGCTGGCGAACTAAGCCCGTTTTATGAAAACGGGCTGCCGCGCCATAAGGGCGATTACTTGGACGGCCAAATGCATGGCTACTGGGAGTTTTTCAGAAAAGACGGATCCTTGATGCGAAGCGGTAGCTTCGACCAGGGAAAACAAATCGGGCTCTGGAAAACCTTTACTCGTGATGGGTCAGCGGTCAGTTCTAAGTTGATGGGTTAGCGCTTTTTATTTGAAGTGTCGTGGCCTGCTTCTTTCAAGTCTTTGCGCAATTCCTTTGGAAGTGAGAACTGTATATCTTCTTCTGCAGTGGTGACGGTCGAGACATTTCCAAATCCCTTGGCGTCCAGGTAATCCAGCACTTCTGAGACCAAGTCTTCCGGAACAGAGGCCCCGGAACTGACACCAACGGTCTTCACTCCCTCGAACCAGCTCTCTTGGATCTCTGAGGCATCATCTACTCGGTATGCAGACTTAGCGCCGGCATCAATCGCCACCTCTACCAAACGAACGGTGTTTGAAGAGTTTGCAGAGCCGACCACGATAACCAGATCTGAGTCAGCGCCAACCTTCTTGATCGCTACTTGCCTATTTTGAGTTGCATAGCAAATGTCATCGCTTGGAGGATTCTGCAGTGTTGGGAATTTCTCTCTCAGTTTCAAAACCGTTTCCATAGTTTCGTCCACAGACAAAGTCGTTTGAGAAAGCCAGACAACTTTCTTTGGATCTTTGACAGTTGCAGAGGCAATGTCCTTGTCGCCATCAATTAGCTGCACAACGTCAGGGGCCTCACCTGCAGTGCCTTCGACCTCTTCGTGGCCTTCGTGGCCGACAAGCAAAATGTCATAGCCCTCTTTTTCAAACCTTTGAACTTCGCGGTGGACCTTGGTGACAAGCGGGCAAGTAGCATCAATCGTCTGCTGGTTTCTCTCCTCGGCGGCAGCAACCACGGCCGGTGACACACCGTGTGCGCTGAAGACCATGATGCAGCCCTCTGGCGCCTCATCTACCTCTTCAACGAAGATTGCGCCGCGGCGTTCCAGTGAGCGAACTACGTGCTTATTGTGGACAATCTGCTTACGCACATAGACGGGAGCTCCGTAATGATCGAGAGCTTTCTCGACTGCAATAACCGCTCGATCCACTCCCGCGCAGTAGCCTCGGGGCGCTGCAAGTAGCACCTTCTTGGTGGAGTCAATGTCGTTTGTATCGGTATTGTTGATTAGAGTCACCCGTCAATTGTACAAACCACTGCAAGGAGATTTCTTTTGGAACAAGCAGTGGGCACTGATAGACAATCAAAAGTGAGCTCTGAGCATTCCCCGTGGCAGGTTTCAATGCTCTCAAAATCCCTAAAAGATTGGATTGAGAGACTCGGCAGAGTTTGGGTTGAGGGCGAGCTGCAGTCCTTCACAGAACGGGGCTCGGGAACATTCGGCTCAATTAGAGACCTGGACGTCGAAACAGCGGTTGAGATACATGCATTCAATAACTCCGGCTCGGACATAGCGCAGGGCTTGGCCCAGGGGGATCGGGTCGTCGCTCTTCTCCAGCCAGTGTTTTGGCCCAAAAACGGCAAGCTGACTATGCGCATTATCAAGATGCATAAAGTTGGGCTTGGCGAGTTGCTGGAGCGAATCGAAAAGCTAAAGGCACAGATAATCTCTGAGGGCCTAACGGACCCGTCTAGAAAAATGCCGTTGCCGTTTTTGCCAAACAAAATTGGTTTGATTACCGGCTCCAGTTCCGATGCGGAAAAGGATGTCCTGCAGAATTCTTTGCTTAGGTGGCCAGAGGTTCAATTCGAAGTCATAAACACGCTGGTTCAGGGTGACAAGGCCGCAGCTGAGGTGATTCATGCCCTCCAACAGCTTGACGCCATGGAGGATGTTGACGTAATTATCATTGCCCGTGGTGGTGGAAGCTTCCAGGACCTTCTTCCGTTCAGCGACGAACGCTTGGTGCGTGCAGTAGCTGATGCTGCTACTCCGGTAGTCAGTGCGATCGGTCATGAGAACGATCAACCTCTGTTAGATCTTGTGGCAGACCTGAGAGCTTCAACCCCAACTGACTCTGCTAAACGCGTGGTGCCCGATGTGGCAGATGAGCGCGACCGACTGCAGAATTCCGTTCAGCGAATCTGGTTTCGACTATCAACACTGATCGACAGTCAGCAGCAAAACCTTTCAGCCTTGAGAACTAGGCCGGTTCTTGCTTCCCCGTTTGGCTTTGTAGATGCACAGCAAGAAACGCTAAGCCAGCAAGTGCGCAGATTGACCGAGATTCTTGACTTTAGGCTTCAGCAGGCTGAATCCAAGGTTGCTCAGCTTCACGCAACCGCCAACGCCCTCTCCCCTCAAAAAACGCTGGACCGTGGCTATGCAGTTCTCATGTCATCTTCTGGGAAGCCAATCAAAAAGGTCAAGCCTGGTGAGCATTTCCAAGTTATTTCAGCCACGCAGGAAATTTCAGCAACAGTAGACCTGGTTAAGGAGAGAGATGTCAAAAGAAACTAACTCAATGAGCTACGAGCAGGCCCGCGATGAGCTTCAGGAGGTAGTTCAGCAGCTGGAACAGCAGAACGTGAGTCTCGAAGCGTCTATGGAGCTTTGGGAGCGTGGAGAGCAGCTTGCAAAGATCTGTGAGGAATGGCTTTCAGGCGCACGCAAGAAACTCGACAAAGCAGCAAAAGAAAGACAGGCAAAGTGAGCTCAGCAGCTGCAGAACGCAGAGCCAAGCAAACGGTCCGCAACCTAGTCCTTTCAATGTTGGTGACCTTGGGCCTGGTAGCGGCAATCTACCTGGGAGTGCCAAGGGATGACACGAACAGGATTGTCCCTGTCGACTACCAAGCGATCGCCATTACTGCCGAGAGCTCGCTTGGCCAAGAAGCTCTCAGCCCGGAAATTCCAAGCGACTGGTGGGCAAACGCAGCGAGACTGGAAACCACCCTCGGGGTTGTTAGTTGGTATGTCGGGTTTGTTACTGAAGAAAATCAGTTCATTGCACTCACCCAAGCAATTGATTCAAATCCATCCTGGGAAAGCGATATTCTTGCCGGCAACTTTCAAGACGGTGAAGTAATCCTTTCGGGATTGACCTGGGAAGTTTGGCCAACCAGCAGCCCCAGCACCCCTCGAGGAACCAAAGAATATGCGCTTCTTCACAGAGCAGATGATGCAGTTGTTGTAATCTATGGAACTGCACCGCTCGGTGATTTCGAGATCCTGGCTGAAGCAATTTCATCCCAACTTGATTAGGTAGCAAATGAACCAGCTTTGGACAGCGGATCAGGCATGGCAGCAACTCTTGAGCGGCAATAGAAACTTCGTAGCCGGATCACCTGCCCACAGACACCAAGACGCGGAAAAAAGACAAGAGTTGGTTGAGGAGCAAACCCCTTTCGCAGCAGTGTTCGGGTGTTCCGACTCGCGCTTGGCGGCTGAAATGATATTCGATGTCGGCCTTGGAGATCTGTTTGTGGTCAGGAATGCCGGTCAAGTACTGGCCGAAACAATTCTCGGCTCACTTGAGTTTGCTGTTGAGGTCCTGAAGGTTCCTCTAATCGTGATTCTCGGACACGACCAGTGCGGTGCGATTAAAGCTGGGGTCAATGCCCAAATGGGTGCCATGAAATTTGCCGGTGAATTCATTCACAATCTAGTAAACAGAATTACTCCAACCATCGAGCAAGGGCTGAGCGCTGGAGAAAGCACAATTGAGGAATTTACCAGCCGTCACATTAGAGGAACGGTTTCTGAAATAGTCCAACGGTCCGAGGTGATTCGAGAGGCGGTTGAAGCCGGCACTCTTGGTATCGTCGGGGCAGAATATAAACTTGAGCTCGGTGAGGTTCATTTAGTTGAAGCAATTGGCATAAAGAAATAATGCAGATAGGAAATCATGGAATACCGCATTGAGCACGACACGATGGGTGAAGTAAAGGTCCCGAAAGATGCCCTCTACAGCGCTCAAACGCAACGTGCGGTTGAGAATTTCCCAATCTCTGGATCAGTGCTCGAATCAGAGCAGATAATTGCACTGGCAAGAATCAAAAAGGCTGCTGCCGTCGCCAATGCACAGTTGGGAATCATGGACGCCGCGATCTCCGAATCAATTCAGTGGGCAGCCGATCAAATCATTGCCGGCAAGCACGTAGATGAGTTCCCGGTCGATGTTTTCCAGACGGGCAGTGGCACGAGCTCGAACATGAACATGAACGAGGTATTGGCGACACTCGCAACTTCAAAACTTGGTAGTACCGTTCACCCGAACGACCACGTAAACATGTCTCAGTCTTCGAATGATGTCTTCCCAACCTCAGTTCACGTTGCGATAACCGGTGCTCTAATCAATAACCTCTTGCCATCGCTCGACTACTTGGCTTCCCAGTTGGAAAAGAAAGCTGAGGCCTGGAATCAGCTTGTGAAACCGGGTCGCACTCACCTTATGGATGCCACCCCGGTTACCTTTGGGCAAGAATTTGCCGGTTACGCCGCACAGATTCGATACGCAATTGAACGGGTTGAGGCATGCCTTCCTCGTGTGAGTGAAGTTCCGCAGGGCGGAACTGCCACTGGAACTGGGATCAACACACCCAAGGGTTTCCCGCAGGCAATCATCAGTCACTTGGCGAAAGAAACTGGCCTACCGATCACCGAAGCTCGAGACCACTTTGAGGCACAGGGTGCCAGAGATGCACTGGTAGAGGCTTCTGGTGCGCTAAAAGTCTTGGCCGTGAGTCTGACGAAAATCAACAACGATATTCGCTGGATGGGCTCAGGCCCCAATACGGGCCTTGGAGAGCTGCAGATCCCAGACCTTCAGCCCGGCAGCTCAATCATGCCCGGAAAAGTGAACCCTGTTGTTCCGGAAGCGGTCTTGATGGTTTGCGCGAGAGTTATTGGTAATGATGCCACGATTACTTGGGCAGGAGCCAGCGGCAGCTTTGAGCTCAATGTTGCAATTCCAGTTATGGGCTCGGCACTTCTGGAGTCAATTCGCCTACTCTCCAACTCGATGCAAGTCTTTGCGGACAAGACTATTGACGGACTGGTTGTGAATCAGGGCCATGCAAAGGCTCTTGCAGAGTCAAGCCCTTCAATTGTTACTCCATTGAATAAAGTCATCGGCTATGAAGCTGCTGCCAAGATAGCCAAGCACGCAGTGGAAAACAACGTGACCATCAAGCAAGCAACTCAGGACTTGGGGTTTGTGGACGGCGAGAAGCTAACAGTTGAACTTCTCGACCAACTGCTTGATGTGCTGCCTATGACAAGGCCACCTCAGTAAAGAGTTCAGTGGCTGGAATGGCCCCAATAACCAGGAAGCCCAGAATCAAGTATGGGCCCAAAGGAATCAAGGACCTGGGTCTAATCTTTCCAAGCACGAGCCCGATCAAACTAACGAGGGTTGCAATCCCCAGCCCGAGGCCAAGAGACAGCAGTACTAGAATCGGCGAGTGCCAAGCTAGAGGTATGTGCATGGCGATGAGTAGCTTGATGTCCCCCATGCCAATCACTTTTGCCCTCGCAAGAATATATCCGACCAGTCCAGTTACTGAACCAGCAAACATCGCATCTGCAAAATCAACCCAGCGACCGGTTATCAGGCTGGCAATAGCGGTTGCCAGCACCGAACAAATAATTGCGGTGTAAGTGTATTGATTGGGAAGTCGGTGCTCTCTAATGTCAGTTATTGCTAGAGGAATCGAAACTGCTGCAATCAGCAATATGGGTAGGACAGAAAAGACATTTGGCTGCATCTAGCAAAACCTAGAGGACGGGACGATTGGAGGCCCCTAGTTATCCCCAGGCAATTTAGTCGAGTAGAGCAGTGACTAGGGCAGCAATCTCACTGCGTTCGCTCCTTGTCAGCGTGACATGGCTGAAGATGGCTTGACCCTTCAGGGTCTCGACCACCGAAGCAACTCCGTCATGCCGACCAACCCTGAGGTTGTCACGCTGAGCAACATCATGCGTCAAGACAACCCTCGAGTTTTGCCCCACTCTCGACAACATGGTCAGCAAGACATTGCGCTCCAGAGATTGTGCCTCATCCACAATGACGAAAGTGTCATGTAGCGACCTTCCACGAATGTGTGTCAATGGGAGCACTTCAAGAATTCCTCGACTCATAACCTCTTCGACCACCTCCTTAGACACCAAAGCCCCGAGAGTGTCGAAGACTGCCTGTGCCCAAGGGTTCATTTTTTCCGCCTCTGAGCCCGGTAGGTAGCCCAGCTCCTGTCCGCCAACCGCGAAGAGCGGCCTAAAGACCATGATTTTCTTGTGCTGCCGCTTCTCAAGCACAGCTTCGAGCCCTGCACATAAGGCGAGAGCACTCTTTCCAGTTCCCGCCCTTCCACCAAGTGAGACAATTCCCATTGACGGGTCAAGCAAAGAATCAATCGCCAGCCTCTGCTCAGCGGACCGGCCATGCAAACCAAATACATCACGATCACCTCTGACGAGCTTCACCGATCCCGATGAACCCACACGACCAAGAGCACTTCCTCGATCGGAAGTCAAAATCAATCCTGTGTTGATTGGCAGCCCATTCGCATCCTCGATCGTCAGTTCTTCAGCGTCATATAGATCCGCCATGGCGTCAGCGCCTATGCTGATTTCATCAACGCCGTTCCACTCATCAGTTGCCAGCTCATTCAAGTACTCCTCGGCGTTTAGCCCGATGGAGGAGGCTTTCACGCGCATAGGCAAGTCTTTTGAAACCAGCGTGACGTGAAACCCCTCACTCTTCAAATTGGCGGCGACTGCAAGAATCCGCGAATCATTGTCTCCAAGCTGGAATCCCGCGGGCAGAATGCTGGCGTCAATGTGATTCAATTCCACTCGCAATGTGCCACCGTCGCCAACCTCGACAGGAAAATCTAGCCGCTCGTGTTTTTTCCTCAGGTCATCCAAGAGCCTGAGCGCTTTTCTCGCAAAGTAGCCGATCTCATGATCATTCCGCTTTTTTTCAAGTTCATTGATGACGACAATCGGAAGCACAACCTCATGCTCGGAAAATCTAAACATCGCACCTGGGTCGGACAAAAGCACAGAAGTGTCGAGCACAAAAGTCCTGACAGTGGTTTTGTTCTTTTGATTTGCTTTCTTGGATTTGGTAACAGTCGTCACCGCCTTTGGCTGTCCATCGTTTTCCAATTTGATGTTGGTCTTAGCGGCTGATGTTTTATCCAATGAGGCTCCCTTGGTAAGTGCGATCTGTTTTTCAACCTACGTCTTAGATGCAAGAAACACGCAATTAGACACGCTCAGTAATCGAAGGTTTACCTAGTCATCTGCATTAATTCGCCCTACGCCCCAAAACGTCGATGACGACGCTGGAAGTCCCTCAGTGCCCTGAGAAAATCCACTTTTCTAAAGTCCGGCCAAAGTGCCTCTGCAAAATAGAACTCGCTGTTCGCACTTTGCCAAAGTAGGAAACCGCTAAGGCGCTGTTCGCCACTTGTTCTGATCAGAAGATCAGGATCGGGCTGGCCACCTGTGTAGAGGTGCTCCGCAATCAATTCTGGAGTCATCACCTCTGCCAGCTGTTCGATTGTGCTGCCGTCTCTGGAGTGCTTTCGCAGGATGTCTCGCATTGCGTCGGCTATCTCTTTCCGCCCTCCGTATGCGATTGCCAGGTTTACATGAGGCCCATTGATAGAAGCTGTTTTTCTCTCAACTTCCTCAAGGCGTTTTATTGCATTGGCGGGCAAGGACTCCCTGTCTCCAACTACTTGCAGTTGCCAACGACCCAGTGTTGCTAACTCTTCACTGAGGGCAACGATGATGTCTATTAGCTCTGTTAGCTCTTGACCATTTCTTCCGGTGAGGTTGTCCGTGGATAGCAGATAGAGGGTGACGTGATCGACAGACAGTTCGGAGCACCAGGACAGGAATTCTGTAATCTTTTTTGCTCCAGCAGCGTGGCCCTGGCCAGCTTTGTCAAAGCCTTGCACTTTGGCCCACCTGCGGTTTCCATCAACCATGACACCGATGTGTTTTGGCATGTCTGTAGTACTCAAATTGCGTTCGAGCAGTTTTGAGTAGAAACCGTAAAGCAGATTTTGCACCCCTGAATGCTATCTGAAACAAGGCAATGCTTTAGCCTAGAACCATGAGCAAAGCTGATTCACCGGACCCGCTTCACGTTCCCCTCAACCAGCTCAAGGGGTCAGACACTGGGGCCGATTTCCGGCCAACATGGCGTGGTTGGATACATACGGGCGTACTGCCATTTGTCGTTGTTGCCGGAATACTGCTGCTGGTATTTTCTGAAGGCTGGCAGGCCAAGACTGCTGCGGCAATCTACTTCGCCAGCTCAATTCTGCTTTTTGGTAATTCTGCGCTATATCACCGTTTCAACTGGGGTCCCCTCACCAAAGTCATCTTGAAGCGGATCGATCACTCAAACATCTTCCTGCTGATTGCTGGAACTTACACACCTATGGCTGTAACCGCGCTCAGCGCAGACAAGGGTTTTTGGTTGTTGATCGCAGTCTGGTCGATCGCCATTCTGGGTATTAGCTTTAGGGTCTTTTGGATCAATGCGCCGCGCTGGCTCTACGTTCCGATTTATTTGGCAATGGGATGGATTGCAGTTCTTTTCATACCGGATTTCATAGAAACCAACGTTGTCATGATGGTTCTAGTAATTCTTGGCGGCCTGTTCTACTCAATCGGCGCAGTCATCTACGGCCTGAAAAAACCAAACCCTTTTCCGAAGCACTTTGGTTTCCACGAAATATTTCACGCGCTCACAGTTGCAGCATTCTTTTGCCACTGGACAGCGTGTTTGCTTATTGGTCTTGATCCTCTTCCGGGTTCAATCGCTTTGGCTTCTTAGGGGGCGCCGGGCGCTCTGGCTTTGAAACATCTAGATTGTCTAATTCCTCAGCAGCCAATCGTGCTCGAATTTCGCCGCGGTAGCGAGTTTTCCTCACCCTTCGGTTCATGTCGAACAAAAGCGCAATCGCCAATCCTGCAACCCCAAAGGTCACGATGAATCCGATTGTTCCAGGAGAGTTGTAGGTATCATCTGGAACGGGAGTTGGCGTGGTGGTAACTTCAACAAGCAGTGCAAATAGGAAATCCATAGGACAAGTATTCCACCTGTGTCGTAGCCTTGTAACACGATGACATCAACAGAAGCTCTTCTCAGCGAAAGATATGGCGCTAGCCGCCCGAAGAATGCGAAAAGAAACCGCATTCTCTCGATTGTTGGTGTCGGAGCCATGGTTCTCCTTGCTGCCTATTTTGCGATGGCGAATTACTCGCCGGTTGTCACCACTGATGTTGGCTTCAGGGTTGAGTCGGAATGGCGGACCGAAGTGGATTTTGAACTGACTATGCCTTCGGGTTCAATAGCGGTCTGCTCTTTTGAGGCGCTCGACAACAGCTTTGGAGTTGTAGGCTTCTCCGAGTTCGAGTTCGGCCCATCAGAGAGTGACACCAACCGCTATACCGTTCCCATAAACACCTACACACTGGCTGTGACGGGCTTGGTTGACGAGTGCGCCCTGCGTTAGAATTTAAGCGAGCCCGCAAAGCGGGCTGTTTTCATACCCGGAGATGAATAGACCATGAGCGACTCAATCCTTCTTACACAGGCCGCCTACGACCGAATGCTCGCTGAACTGACTCGACTAATTACCGAAGAGCGTCACGCAATTAGCCTAAAAATTCAAGAGGCGAGAGAAGAGGGCGACCTGAAAGAAAACGGTGGTTATCATGCCGCCAAAGAAGAGCAAGGCAAAATAGAAGCTCGAATCAACAGACTTGAAGAGATGCTTGCCAATGCAGAAATTGGTGAGGCAGACCCTGCCGATGGCATTGTTAAACAGGGACTCATGGTGAGCTGCAAACTAAACGGCGCATCGAAAGACTTTTATCTCGGCTCACACGAGGTTTTTGAGGGCACAGAGTTCGAAACTCAAATCGACGAGGGTGACATGGACGTCTACTCCCCCGATTCGCCGATCGGAATAGTGATCTTGGGGCAGAGAGTTGGATCAACCGTTACCTATACGGCCCCAAATGGGAAAGATATCAAGGTTGAAATTACTGACCTGAAGGCATTTGACTTCTAGTCCTCGGTCATCCTTGGACTGAGTCCCGCCTGTTTCAAGGACTGAAAAACTTCATCGCGATGCTCTTTACCGCGTGTTTCAATACTCAAATCCAGCTCCACTTCGCTTATTTGAAGCCCGTTTCCGTGTCTAGTGTGTAAAACCTCTACGACGTTGGCGCCGGCTGCAGCAACCGCCTCAGCGGTAAGAACCAGCTGTCCTGGACGGTCTGGAAGCATCACAGCAATGTTGGTATAGCGATCAGAAGCTGCTAGCCCGTGTCGTATGACACGCTGGAGCAAGAGTGGGTCAATGTTTCCGCCCGATAAAATTACTGCTGTCGTACCTTCGAGCTTCACCTTATTGGCCAAGACTGCTGCTACTCCGACAACGCCACCCGCCTCTACAACCATCTTTGACTTTTCCATCACCATAACCATGGCCTTGGCAATCTCGTCCTCCGTGACCGTTACAACCTTGTCCACGTACTTCTCAATCAATTCGAATGGAATTTTTCCAGGCTTAGCGACTGCAATGCCATCAGCAATTGTTGAACCAATCTTTATTTCAACAGGCTTGCCGGCTTCTAGTGACACCGGGTAGGCAGCGGCAGCTTCAGCTTGAACGGCAATGACGTTGATTTTTTTTCCAAGAGTCTCTCCCTTGAGTTTTACCGCAGTAGCTACACCTGCGGCGAGACCGCCACCGCCTAGACAGACAAGAATATTGTCAACCTCTGGAAGATCCTCAAGAATTTCTAACCCGACTGTTCCTTGACCGGCAACAATGTCAAAATCGTCGAACGGAGGGATAAAGACTGCGTTTTTTTCTTCCGTGTAGGCCTGGGCTGCTGCGAGAGTTTCATCAAAAATTGCCCCAGTAAGAACAACTTTCGCTCCAAAATCCAGAGTCGCCTGATACTTGGGCAATGATGCCCCAATTGGCATAAAAATTGTGGCGTCAATGCCGAGTTCTCGAGCTGCATAGGCAACCCCCTGGGCATGATTTCCAGCAGAAGCGGCGACAACTCCTCGCCTTCTGTCGGCTTCCGAGAGTTTAGAGAGCTTGTTGTAAGCTCCGCGTAATTTAAACGCCCCGGTGCGCTGAAGATTTTCGCATTTTAGAAAAACTGGAGTGCTGGTCAGGTCTGAGAGCCAGTCGCTGTTCAAGATCGGAGTGCGAATTGCTGTGCCGATGAGAGTCTTTTGGGCCTGTTCAAATTCCGCTAGCGCTAGCGATTCATTTTTAGCCATTTATCAACCCTCAATCTAAGACTGAGTGAAAGTCTAGCGATTTAGAACTCTCTACCCATCTGATTCAGTCTTTCCACGCGCTTAGGGATAGGTGGGTGGGTTGAAAAGGCCCTTTCAACAACGCCTGGCTTTATTGGGTCATTGATGTACATGTGTGCCATTGCTGAGTTGGCTCTCTTCATGGGCCTGCCGTATTCACCCAGCTTCGTTAGTGCAGATGCCAGTCCATCTGGATACCTAGTCATTGCTATTCCCGATGCATCCGCGAGGTACTCCCGCTGACGAGAAACGGCAGCAGAAACCAATGGCCCAATGAGCCAGGTAATGATCATGCCAATCACTCCAACTGCGACCAAGATCAGCCCCAACTGGCCACTTTGTTTATTTCTACTCATCCCCGAAAACCAGGCCATTCGAATAGCGAAGTCCGCCAGGATTCCGACGGCAGAAATAAGACCAAACACAATCATCGACACTCGGATGTCATAGTTTTTGACATGAGCCATCTCGTGCGCCATGACGCCCTCAAGTTCGTTGTCATCCATAATTTCTAGCAAACCGGTTGTTGAGGCGACTACTGCATGCTCAGGGTTTCTGCCGGTTGCGAAGGCATTTGGTGCAGGATCTTCGATGATGTAGACCTTTGGCATTGGCATTCCCTGGGAGATACTGAGATTCTCAACGACATTCCAGAGCCTAGGGTTATCTTTTTTCTCGATCTGCTTTGCACCACTCATCGTGATTGCGATGCGAGAGCCCGCGTAATACTGAAAAATCGCATACGCCGCAACAAACCCGATAATAAGCAGAGCGCTGGAGCCATTACCGCTGTAAGCCCCCCACCAGAAGGCGATGCCGCCAAGCAGCAGAATGAAGCCAGCGACGATTATGAATGTGTTTCGCTTATTGGCTGCGATTGCCGAATACACGTTGCCCTTTAGAACTTAACGCTTGGTGGTTCCGCAATAGCATCTGGGTTCTCCACCTCGAAGAACTCCCTTTCAGCAAAGCCAAGCCTTGAAGCGAAAACATTGTTTGGAAATTGCAAGATTTTGGTATTGAGCTCACGAACTCCACCGTTGAAAAACCTTCTGGACGCCATCACCTTATCTTCGGTGTCAGTTAGCTCACGCTGCAGTTCCAGAAAGTTGGTTGATGCCACCAGGGCAGGATATGCTTCTGAGACCGCAAACAGGCTCTTAAGAGCACCTTGAAGCGCTCCATCAGCCTGAGCAGCTTGTGCGGGGTGCTCAAGGGCCTCTGGCGATACGGTGGCTGCTCTGGCCCGAGTCACATTCTCAAAAACTTCTTTTTCGTGCGATGCGTAGCCGCGAACAGTCTCAATAAGGTTTGGAATCAGGTCCGCCCTGCGCTTGAGCTGAACAGTGATATCGCTCCACGCTTCGTCTACTCGGACCTTCAACGTGACAAGCTGGTTGTAAGTGACCCAGAGGAAGAGTCCGGTTACTACTAATAATCCGAGCACTACCCAAATTGCGATATCCATAATTCTCCTTTTTTGAACTTTTCTAGGTTAGAGCAATTTACTGGTTGTTAGCTGGCAGTTGACTGCAACCTGGCCGTTAGCCAAATCAATAAATCACTGTTGAACTGCTTGGAAACTTTTGCATCCGGAGCCACTAGCTCCCCAGCATGAGGGAAACCGGGATAGGAATTGAACTCGGTGTCAACGCCTGACGCTAAAAGCCGTTCGGCGTAATCCTTGTCCTCGGCAAAAAACAGATCGATTTCACCCACTGCGATGTACGCAGGTGGCAGTCCAGTCAAGTCTTCACGTCTTGCAGGGACAGCGTAGTCGGGGAGGATGGCCGTGCCAGGTTCAGCGTTTAGGTAAGATTTCCAGCCAAAGTGATTGGAGGTGTTGTTCCAAACAAAGGTGGCTCCATCCAATTCGCGGTTTGTCGCAGTTCGGTCATCAAGCATTGGGTATTTCAATACCTGTCCAATTGGCAACTGCTTTCCGTCATCCAATAGCTGCTGCGCCAGTCCGGCCGCTAATCCAGCCCCTGCGCTGTCGCCACCGAGTGCTACTTTCTTGTGATCGAAACCAAATCTGGTCGCATTGTCTACGGCCCACAGATAACCTGCCTGACAGTCATCCATCGGGGTTGGAAAGGGGTGCTTCGGGGCAAGTCGGTAGTCAACCGAAAATACTGTAATGCCAAGCTCTTGTGCGACGGTTGAGCAAAAAGCATCGCTGTCTCCCACGGATCCGATTAGCATACCCCCGCCATGAATCCAGACCAGTGCACCATCGGAAAGCTTTGTTTTAGGTTGGTGCACTCGCACGAAAGTTTGACCTACTTTGTGGTCACTGACTTCTACCTCGTCTGACATTCTGGTCTTTTTTGCCAAGAGTGGTGCGAGCAGTTTGAGCAACGCAACTTTCCCGCGTGACGAAAAAGTAATGCTCGGGAATTTCTTGAGAAGTGGAACAATCTCTTTGTCTACAACGTCGTAGTTCATGTCATAACTCTATATAGAAGTTGGTGCCCCGAGTGGGACTCGAACCCACACTGTGACGATTTTAAGTCGTCTGCCTCTGCCATTGGGCTATCGGGGCTAAGACAAAAGGCCCAGCAAGAAAGCTAGGCCTAAAGTCCGTGCAATTACTTGCCAGGCTTGGTTGCCCAAGTCTCAAAGAATAATCGAGGGTTTCGCATCGCTTCAACTGAGGACAGATCGCGACCGAGTACTAGGTTCCAGAACCACCCGGATACAACACGAATCTTTCGCTCCCAGGTTGGCATCGCAAGTCCGTGATAACCGCGGTGAAAAATCCATGCCACGAAACCCGTTAGCCCAATCTTGCCTGATTGGAATGCTCCAACGCCGATACCCAGACCGGCAACTGCTCCTAGATTCTTGTGGAAATACTCCTTTGGCGCTTCGCCTCGGATATCGGCAACCAAGTTCTTGGCAAGAAGTTTGGCCTGCCTCACAGCGTGCTGAGCATTTGGAACACAGTAGCCACCTACCCCGCCACCAGAAAGGTCTGGCACTGCCGAGACATCTCCAGCGGTCCAAGCATCCGCTATCACTTTTTCGCCGTCAACAACCTGAAGCGAAGCGTTGGCCATAACCCTGAATCTCGAATCCAGTGGGAAATCACAGTTTTTAGCAACGGGGGCCGCAGCAACTCCAGCGGTCCAAACAATTAGATCCGACTCCATTTTTTCTCCGGTTGAAAGAGTAATAAGCCCCTTTTGCGCTGAGGTCAGTTGAGTGTCCAAGTGAATTATGGCATTTCGCTTCGCCAAATTATCGATCACCCAAAGTGAGGTTTTTAGTGACACTTCCGGCATGATTCGGCCCATGGCTTCAATCAAGTGGAATTCAATCTCTTCGTAGTCAATTTCTGGGTAGTGCCGCACAAGTGCAGTAGCTGCACTCCTTAGTTCGGCGAATGCCTCAATTCCGGCAAATCCACCGCCGACTACTACCGTAGTTAGCAGCCTTTTTCGAAGCTTGCTGGATTTTGGAAGCGCTGCAGCCCTCTCAAAGTTTCCAACCAGGCGGTTTCTTACCTCGACGGCCTCTTCGATCGTCTTCATCCCGATGGCCTCTTCTGCGATTCCCTTGATTGGGAAAGTTCTTGTAACAGCTCCTGCCGTCATCACGATCTGGTCGTATTCGATGACGCGAGACTTCCCGCCCTCGATGGCAATTGTTGCCTTCTTGAGCTTGTGGTTAACCTTTGCCATTCGACCAGAAACCAAGTTCGTTTTCCTGAGGTGCTGGCGGTGAGAAACTAGTGCGTGCCGTGGCTCAATAGAGCCAGCTGCGACCTCGGGTAAGAATGGCTGGTAGGTCATATAGGGAAGTGGGTCCACCAGGGTTACCACAGCTTCGTTCTTGCGAAGCAATTTTTCAAGCTTCCAAGCGGTGTAGAAGCCCGCGTATCCACCACCGATTATCAGAATCTGCTTAGGAGGCTTTGGGTCAATGATTGCCTGTGCTACGGCCTTAGGAGTCTTGGAGTTAGTTTTCGCAATAGTCATGATTTGCGTTAGATACTTTCGTCTTTTCTTCCCTGGCCCTCGCTACGCCGTTTACGCAGTGCTAACCAGAGCAACAGTGCCACGGGGGATAACAGAAAATAGAGTAGCGGATTTTGATACCAACCCGCTTGTGAAGACAAAGAATTACTCTCAGTAACAGGCCCAGGAACCCCAAGAACTTGTTCAGGTGTCTGAGGCAAAACAAATGATGCATCCTGGGAATCAGTTTCCAGAGAGCCTCTATATAGCTCGATCCAGTAATCAAGCTGACCCAGAGGATTGGTGCTCGCCGTCAGGTCAGATGCCAAAGCAGCAGTTAAGTTTGGGAACCCGAAACCATAGGTTTGATCAAAACCGACCTCACCGAAGTCACTGGCTGTAGAAATCAAACGAAAAATAATGTCATTGGCAGAAGCCTCTGGATCTTGTTGTCTCATAATTGCCACTAGGCCGCTCACCAATGGTGCTGCAGCAGAAGAACCAGACCATTTTGCTATTTTGCCGCCGGGGTAACTTCCATAAAGCTCGAACCCAGGCGCACTGAGAGCAACGCCAAGTCCTGATGATCCAGCGACTTGACGGCCCTCGAAACTACTGTCGAGACCGGTCACAGATAGAACTCCAGGAATGGTTGCGGGTGCTCCGGGTTGAGAGTTTCCGGTTATGTCATTTCCGCTAGCCGCAACGACAACGACGTCATTTTCAAATGCATTCAAAAATGCTTCATCCCAGCTTTTTGGCCAAGATGATGAGTTTCGGCTCAGCGAAAGATTAATGACATCGACACCTTGATCCACAGCCCAATTCACAGCGGCGGCAATCTGAGTATCCGTATCACTCCCAGCAACCCCCAAGCCGACTGAAACTGATAGCAGCTTTGCTCCTGGAGCGACGCCGATAACTCCACCACTTTGCTTTCCTTGGCCAGAAATCAGTGATGCAACCATGGTTCCGTGGAAAGGGCTAGAGCCAACTGGGGTGAGGCCGTCGGGAGTGCCAACCCCTGAAAAGTCTGCCCCTCCGACCACAACGTCAATTAGGTCAGGATGTGAAGCATCAATACCGGTGTCGATTACAGCAACAACGACACCCTGCCCACCCAAAGTTTGACCAACCTCTGGACCAAGTTCCTCAAGCCACCACTGCTCCGCTGGAGAAAGGTTGGCCGAGATAAGAGCAAGCGAGGCGACAAAAGCTGTTAGTTGCAAGTGCAGACTTCGATTGACCAGTCAAGCGCCCCTAGGGCTAAATCGCCGATTGGATTCGCACCCTGCCCCTTCGCAAGCGAGTGCGCAACAAGAGCGTGCAAACACTTCACTCTTACCGGCATCCCACCTGCAGAAAAATCATTGAGCTCCGGAACAACCTCTATTTCATCTCGCTCTGCCAAGTAGGCCTTGTGTGCCAAGAGGTAATTCGCACTAATGTCATCGTCTTCAGCTAAGAGCTGTTGCATTTCAGCCATGAAACCCGTGGCTTCGAGGGTCGAAACCGCTGCCGTCGCAGCAGTTTGAGTGAGGTAAAAAAGAGTTGGAAACGGCGTGCCGTCGTCAAGCCTTGGCGTGGTCTTCACCACAACTGGCCGACCGCAAACGCACCTTGCTGCGACCTCCAGGATTCCTCTGGCTGGTCTTCCAAGCTGGCGGCTGACTTCTCTGACATCAACATCAGAAACCATTACTCTGCCTCTTCCGTGGGTGTCTCAAGAGCGGACCGGAGCAGCACCTCGAGAAGTGAATCTACCCAATTCTCTTTGGCTGCAGAAACTTCAAGGCTAATTTCATCCGCGCTTCTTTTTTGAGCCAACACTGCACCCAAGGTGTTTGAAGTGTCAGAGAAGTCCAATCCATCAGAATTCATCACCAGGTATGAAACTTCACCTGGGAGCACATAGTAAAGTCGGTCTCGGGCCTGAGAACGAATGTAGGCCGGGTCTTGCCAGCGATCTCTCTCTGCTTGCATATCAACCACAGCGTCCTTGGCTAACTGGATGCTCTGTTCTATTTCAACAATCTGGCGCCGCTGGTTTAGGTAACTTTGAACGTCGGGCGAAATTAAGTACGTTCCCAAAATTATGACCAGAATTACGCTCACGGATGCTCCGTTGAGCTTCAGCATTCGTTGGAGAATTCTGCCCTGGCTCAAAGAGACTGGGATTTTTGGTTCGCGTGAATTTTCAGCCATGACTTCTCGATACTAAAACCTGATGAGTCAAAGACTCATCAGGCGTGGTGGTTAGTCGCGGTATTTTGGAAAAGCAGTCCTGCCAGCATATTTGGCTGCCTCACCTAGCTCCTCCTCGATGCGAAGCAACTGGTTGTACTTTGCAACACGTTCAGACCTGGCGGGGGCACCGGTCTTAATCTGACCCGCATTGGTTGCAACAGCCAAATCAGCGATATAGGTGTCTTCGGTTTCCCCGGAGCGGTGAGAGATGATTGCATTCATACCGTGAGTCTGTGCCAGCCAAACTGCATCCATGGTTTCGGTTAGCGTTCCGATTTGGTTCACCTTTACCAAGATTGCATTTCCAGCGGCCATGTCGATGCCCTTTTGAAGGCGGGCAGGGTTTGTTACATATAGATCATCGCCGACCAACTGGACCTTTTCTCCAAGTTCAGCCGTCATCTGAGCCCAGCCATCCCAGTCGTCCTCCGCAAGTGGGTCCTCGATGGAAACCAGTGGATAGTTCGCCAAAAGATCTGCGTAGTAGGCAACCATGTCGGCCGCAGACTTTTTTGATCCTTCAAAGTTGTAGTGGCCGGAAGCTTCGTCATAGAACTCAGTTGACGCAACATCTAGAGCTAGGGCGATTTCAGTTCCGAGCTTGTAGCCCGCCAGCTTGATTGCCTCAGAGATCAAATCAAGGGCTGCAGCGTTAGTCGGGAGGTCAGGTGCGAATCCGCCCTCGTCGCCCAAGCCGGTTGCAAGGCCTTTGTCAGTAAGAAGTTTCTTCAACGTGTGGTAGACCTCTGCGCCCCAGCGAAGTGCTTCGGAGAATGTCTCTGCTCCGTGAGGAACGATCATGAATTCTTGAATGTCAACGCCGTTGTCAGCGTGAGCACCGCCGTTGATGATATTCATCAGTGGCACTGGCAACACACAGGCGTTTGAGCCACCAAGGTAGCGGTACAGAGGCAGATCAACTGAGTCAGCTGCGGCACGAGATGCAGCTAGCGAAACACCAAGAATTGCATTTGCCCCGAGTTGTGACTTATTGGCAGTTGCGTCTATGTTGATCAATTCGGCATCGAGAGCGCGCTGTTCGGTTGCATCAAAGTCCACTAGCGCCAAGTCAACAGTCTCGACGACGGCTCGGACGGCGTTCTGAACTCCCTTGCCAAGGTAACGAGCTTTGTCTCCATCGCGCGATTCATGTGCCTCAAATGCACCAGTTGATGCTCCCGACGGAACAGCAGCGCGGCCAAAGGAGTTGTCTGACAACAAGACCTCTACCTCAATGGTTGGGTTACCCCTTGAATCTAGAATCTCGCGGGCACCTATTGCAGTGATGATGGACAAATTGTCTCCTAGCTTTAGCTACTAATTACTGGAATGAAAGAAAAAGGAAAACAGCGCTGGCTTCGTTTCGAGGAAAAGTTTACTCATTTAGTCAAGAGTTCGTATTTTCAACTCGTCCAAAGCTGTCACTTCTGGCTCAACGTTCGCAAATTCAGTAACCCCCTGTTGACTCAGGGTAGTCAGCTGTGCCCTGAAGTTTTTCTGCTGAATTTCCAGTCTGCAGTTTTTGCCAGAAGCAATTGCCTCGGCTTGCAATGCAAGTCCTATTGATGCATCGGCGGGAGTTGCCAGAATCAAAGCCAGCGTTTTTTCTTGCTGTTCGCGAGGCCTAGCCAGTTCAATTATTCGCTCAAAGCCAAGCGAAATACCCACCGCCGGTACATCGACTTCAGCCCACTTGCCAACCATCGAGTCATAACGGCCACCGCCACCAATTGAAGAATTTGCATCCGGGTGCTGAATTTCAAAAATTGCCCCGGTGTAGTAACCCATGCCTCGAACCAAACTTGCGTCATAAACAAGTCTGCTTTTCTGGTCTCCAAGACTTGAAACTAAATCTTGTAATTCTGCAGGGAAAGAATCCTGGCTAAGGCCACTAAGCCATGTTGATGCCCTATCGGCGACTTGATCGTCGAACTTAGTTGAAAGCTCTTTGCAGACACCCTCTATTCCGATCTTGTCTATCTTGTCGATAGTAATCATTGCTGACAGCTGGTCGCCCTCACTGATTCCGAGGCTCTTGATGTTTTCAGTCAAAACCTTGCGATGGTTCACGCGGATGGTGGCAGCTTCTAGCCCGAGTGCATCGAGTGCTGAAAGGGAGGCGGACAGCAACTCAGCCTCGGCAAGCACTGAAGAATCCCCAATTATGTCGATATCGCATTGCATGAACTGCCTGTAGCGACCCTTTTGTGGTCGCTCTGCACGCCAAACGGGTCCAATTTGGATGGCCTTGAATATCTTTGGCAGCGAGGCCTGGTTGGTTGCAAAATATCTAGTCAGTGGAACGGTGAGGTCGAACCGCAAGCCCAGGTCTGCTAAGGGCTCTTCTTTGGCCTTTGCGTCTTCTAGATCTTCCCCGCGTTTCATAACCTGGAAGACGAGTTTCTCGTTGTCTCCGCCTTGACCGGAGGTCAACTTTGAAATGTCTTCTAGAGCAGGTGTTTCAATTTCTTGAAAGCCACGCTCCATATATTTGGTGCGGATGATAGAAATAAGCTGCTCTCGGGTGCGCTTCTCACCGGGAAGAATGTCCCGCATTCCCCTGGGGGGATTAACTCGATTAGCCACTTGCTAAGTTTGGCACAGCCATAGAACAAGTCGGCCGCCATCCGCATCAAGTCCGAAAAATCATGGCTACCCCCAAATCCTCTTGGTACCCTTATCGACAATGTCTATTCAGCCAACTAAGCAAGGTCGAGGTCGGCCGGTTACCACCGACCCCGCGGCAGTTGGCTTAACCGCGCTCCGGCTTTTTAGCGAACACGGAATCGATCGCGTGACGATGGAACAGGTTGCGGCTGAGGCTGGCATTTCTAGATCAAACCTCTTTCGAGTGTTTCCATCCAAAGCGGCAGTGGTTTGGGGAGGAATGCACAATTTCACCGTGGAGCTAGCCAAGCAGCTGGAAACCGAAAAAGCAGCGACCGTTGTTCAGCTGCTGCACCGCTCATGGGTGGACGCCATGCACATGGCCGACAACTCTCTGGAAACGGTTCGTTTGCGACTGAAGATCATCGGGTCATCCCCCGAAGTTTACGGCTGGGGTCAAGGCCAGCTAGATGAGGCACGGCAAGTACTTGAGAACGCTGTCATTCGTTTTGGAGGGGACGCTCTTCGAGCAAAAGCTGTGTCGGCTGCGATGCTTTCAGCTTCGGTGGCCATTCTGATTTGGTGGGCTGAAACTGATGATCCAAGAACCCCCTCTGAAGTATTGGATCATGGATTCAGCGACTTTGAATCATTGTTCGGCTAGTCCGATACTCCAATAACACCAGCATCAAAATCGCTCTCTAGCTCAGCAGCTCTAATTTCAGCCTGCAGCTCGCGATTTGCCTCTCTGAGAGCCCGCTCTGGATCAAGACCTGCGGACCTAGCGCTAGCAACGACTGCCAGCAAGAGCTTCCCCAACTCGTCCTCCGTTTCCATTGGAATGGTGGGGATTTCCCCCTCTTCCAGAATTCCAGCCTTTTCTGCTTTTCCCATTACCTTGCTAGTTAGAGCGAGGGCGGGCATTGACTGAGGGACGCCGTCCAAAATGCTGGTTCGTTCTGGCTTTTCAAGTTTCTTGTGGCCCTCCCAGTTTTTTATAACGTCTTCACCGTTTTGCGCAGAAAACTTCTCTCGCTCCTCAGTCGAACCGAAAACGTGAGGGTGCCTGGAAATCATTTTTTGTTCCATTCTTTCTGCCACGTCTTCAAGGTCAAAAGCCTCACCAACGCTGCCCTGGCTGGCAATATCCGAGTGGAAAATTACCTGGTACAGGACATCGCCAAGCTCCTCAAGGACTTCGTCTCTTGAACCAGATTCAATCGCATCAATCAGCTCGTAGGTTTCCTCCAGCAGATACTGGACTAGGGACTCGTGAGTCTGTTCCGCGTCCCACGGGCAACCACCTGGTGCTCGTAGTTGCTGGGCGGTTCTAATCAGACTTGCTAGTTTTTCCATGGGGCTCTCCAAATACGATCATGAACACTTTCCAAACCCAGTCAATCACCTCTTGGTCGCTGACAGGATCCAACCCTGACGAAACAGGCATCGGCAGAGAAAGCAATTTTGAGCTCTGCAGATATCTGGTGCCAGGAAGCTTGTGACTGAGTGCAACCACTTCGGCCTCAGATAATTCAACAGGAGCTAGCTTCGCCTGTGCGCCTAACAGGTTGACGTCTTTCAAATTCAGCCGGTTAGCCTGCTGTCGCAATTCTGTTACTTGAACCAGCTGCCTCACGGGAATCGGTGCCTTGCCGTAGCGGTCTTCCAGCTCAACCAAGATTGCGTCCAAATCTGCCCGGGACGCTTTCGCCGAACTTGCCGCAGACAGCTTGTGATACGCCTCTAGGCGAAGTCGTTCGCTGTCTAAATACTCAGGCGGAATTCGAGCATCAACCGGGATCTCTAATTTGAGCTCAGCAGGCGAGCTAATTGGATCTCCACGAAACTCACTTACCGCTTCAGAAATCATGCGTAGGTAGAGATCGAAGCCAACCCCAGCAATGTGTCCGGACTGCTCACCGCCCAGCATGTTGCCGGCTCCTCGTATTTCAAGATCCTTCATGGCAACCTGCATTCCGCTGCCAAGTTCGTTATTCGTGGCGATTGTGGCTAGGCGGTCGTGTGCAGTTTCACTGAGTGTCTTTGACGGATCATAAAAGAAATAGGCATAGGCACGCTCTCTAGATCTTCCAACCCTGCCTCTTATTTGGTGCAATTGACTTAGGCCAAAGGTTTCAGCCCTGTCGACAATCAATGTGTTCGCGTTTGGAATGTCGATGCCAGTCTCGATGATTGTGGTCGACACCAACACGTCGTATTTGCCCTCCCAGAAGTCAATCACCACCTGCTCAAGAACCGCCTCAGGCATCTTTCCGTGAGCCATCGCAATTCTCGCCTCCGGCACTAGCTTTTGCAGATCGGCCACAACTTTTTCGATTGTCGCCACCCGATTGTGGACAAAGAAAACCTGCCCTTCGCGAATGAGCTCTCTTCGAATGGCTGCCGCCACCTGTTTTTCCGAATAGCCGCCAACGTAGGTCAGAATTGGTTGTCGCTCTTCTGGAGGCGTTGCAAGTGTGGACATCTCCCTGATTCCAGTGACAGCCATTTCCAGAGTTCTTGGAATCGGTGTAGCACTCATTGCCAGAACATCGACGTTATTTTTTAGCTCCTTGAGTTTTTCTTTGTGCTCCACACCGAAGCGCTGCTCCTCGTCAATTATCACCAGCCCAAGGTTTCTAAACTCCACCCCGGAGGAAAGCAATCGGTGCGTGCCGATTACCAAATCGGCTGCTCCGGTTGCAGTTTCACTGAGGGTTTTCTTGATTTCCTTTGCAGATTGAAATCTCGATAATGCGCGGACATTTACCGGGAAACCGCTAAAACGATCTTGAAAGGTTTGCATGTGCTGCCGGACCAGCAGGGTGGTCGGAACTAGCATCGCAACTTGCTTGCCGTCTTGGATTGCCTTAAACGCGGCCCGGATCGCAACCTCTGTTTTGCCATAGCCGACATCACCTGCAAGCAAACGGTCCATGGGGACAGCGCGTTCCATGTCCCTTTTGACTTCATCAATTGTGGTTAGCTGATCTGGGGTTTCCTGAAACGCGAACGCCTGCTCAAGTTCGTGCTGCCAAGGTGTGTCAGCGCCAAAGGCATGACCCTTGGCTTTCATCCTCTGGGAATAGAGCTTCACCAGGTCAATTGCAATCTTCCTGACGGCTTTTCTCGCATTGCCCTTGGCCCGTGCCCAATCGGTTCCACCCATTTTTGACAACACCGGTGCCTCTCCCCCAACATAACGTGAGAGAAAATCCAACTGATCGGTTGGGACAAACAGCGTATCTGCGGGATACCCGCGCTTTGGTGGGGCGTACTCGATAACCAGATATTCTCTGGTTTGTGCAAGGTTCTTGCGCTGCACTAGCTCTTTGAAGCGTCCGATTCCATGAATCTCATGGACAACGTAGTCGCCCTGCTTGAGCGTCAAAGGGTCCACCTGAGCTCCCCTGCGCTTTGCGAGTCTTCTGGTGCTTGGTGATTGGTATGTCGCAGCTGACCCGAAGAATTCAGATTCGGTCAGCACAATCAGGCTTGCTTCTGCACTTGCGAAGCCGTGCGGCAGATCTGCAACCACAACTTGAACTTGGTTCTGTTCAGGAGCCCTTGCTACCTCGGTGAGCACAACGGGTGTTGCTTGAGCTGTCAGCAGCTCGACAATACGCTCGGCGGTCCCGTGCCCTTTGGCGGTGATTAGAATTTTCTGACTTTGCGTCAGCTGGTCTGCCACCCAGTCCATGGCCCCACTTGTCGATGTGAACTGCGGGATCTCTTTCAGGCCGAGGTCAACGTGGTTGTCTTGGGGCAGTGAGGAAAGCTCAATCACCCTGTTCGTCTTGGGCAGTTCGGTCGCCAATTGAGAAAAATCCAAGAAACCGCCCGGGGACAGATCAATCGGCGCGCTTCCACCGGAAATTGCAGTGTCCCAGGCAGCATGCAAGAACTCTTCATTTGTTTCAACCAGTGCACTGGCCCTGGTTTCCAACAGTTCCGGCTCCATAAGCAGAAATACGGCGCCCGGTAGGTATTGGGTTATAGGTCCGAGGGTGGGAACAAGGGTCGGTGCTAGAGACTCCATGCCAGCTACCGGGATGCCCTCGGAAATTTTAGTGAGCATTTCTTTCAGGTTTGGAAACTCGTGGGCCATCTCTCGCGCTTTGCTTGCAACAACTGGAGTGATCAACATTTCTCGCGCTGGGTAGAGATCGATGCTCTCCACCTCGGTGGCAATTGAGCGCTGATCTGCAACCTGAAACTCTCGAATGTCCTCTAGCTGATCACCAAAAAACTCCAAGCGCAGTGCGTGCTCAGCCGTAGTTGGAAAAACGTCCAGAATCCCACCGCGAATGGCGAACTCGCCTCTGCGAGTGACCATGTCCACTCGCTCATAGGCGAGTTCAATCAGCTTGAGAGATAGCTCCGGTAACAGGTAATCCTTGCCCTTGACCACTTGAAACGGTGGGTGCTTGTCCAACCCGCCGATCACCGGCTGCAGTAGTGCCCTTATCGAAATTACGATTGCAACTTTGTGCTTTGCAGGCTTTGCAGCAATTTGGTTCATTCGGTGCAGTGCTTTAAGTCGCTTTCCAACTGTTTCTGCAGATGGTGAGAGTCTTTCGTGCGGCAGGGTCTCCCATGCCGGAAAATCGATGATCTCGATTTTGTCGTTTAGCGCTATCAACGCGCCGGTTAGCTCTTCGGATTGCCTCGCGCTAGCCGTCACGATTACAAGTGGCTGACTTGAGTTAGATGCCAGAGTGCTCACCGCAAAGTAATTGGTCTTTGCGGGGGTGAAAAATAAGTTTGCTTTTGAGCCTGAAGCCTGCTGCAGCGGGCGCGACAATGCCGCCGCTTGCAATACAGGGCCCAGGGTCACCGCCCTATTCTATTTAGGTTTTCTCTTGAATAATCTCTAGCGCTTTGTCAGCTGCTATTTCGAGCAAGACAGGAACTTCTTTACTCTCAACGGTGGAGAAATTTTGAAGCACAAAACTTGCAACCGGCATCTGACCTGGAGGTCTCCCAATGCCGATTCTGATCCGGTGGTAATTGGTGCCGCATTTGGCGCTGATGTCTCTCAAACCATTGTGGCCGGCGTGGCCCCCGTCAAACTTTTTACGGATGTCACCAAAATCCAGATCTAGTTCATCGTGGATTACAACTATGCGCTCGGTTTCAACCGAGAAGAACTTAGCCAACTGCGCTACTGGCTCGCCCGAGAGGTTCATGAAACCCATGCTCTTGACGAGCAAGACGGAGTCACCACTGGGCAAATTGAGTTGAGTGACAAAAGCCTTAGATTTATGAGACTTGAAGGTCAGCGAGTAGCGCTTTGCAATTGCATCGACGGCCATCTGACCGACGTTGTGACGATTTGATTGATAGTCGGACCCGGGGTTACCGAGTCCGGCTATCAGCCAGGAATCTTTATTCGGCGCTTGCTTCAGCGGCTGGCTCTGTGGCTTCGCCCTCTGCTGCAGTCTCTGTATCAACTTCATCTTCGGCAGCTCCGGCCTTGGTTTCGATTACGGAAGCAACAAGCTCATCTGGAGCCAGCTCCATGACAACACCATCTGGAATAACTATGTCGCTGACCAAGTAGTGGTGTCCAGCAGCGTTTTCCTTGGTGATGTGAAGTTCTAGGTAATTCGGGATGTGAGTCGCTTCAGCCTCAACCTTCACTGTCTTGTGCTCGAGATCTATGACAGTTCCACCCATTGGCTCACCAACAACGTGAACAGGAACCTCAACGTGAACCTTCTCGCCCTTCTTAACTTCAACCAGGTCAACGTGCTCGATGATCTGGGTAACTGGGTCTTTGGAAGCGCTCTTTACAAGCACTAACTCCGACTTGCCCCCAATTGTGAGGTCAAGAAGTGCGTTCTTGGTTCTAAGAGCTAGCGCAACCTCGTGGGCAGGGAGGTCGATGTGGCGCGTGTCATGGCCGTGACCATAGATAACTGCTGGGGTGCGACCTGCAGCGCGCAACTTACGGGCAGCGCCCTTACCGAATGATTCGCGGATTTCCGCATTGATTTTGTTCTCAGACATGCATTCCTCTTCAGATGTAAGGCGAGGAATGGGACCCCGTCGATTACGGATACTTTTTCGTATCCCTCGCCGCTGAACTTCTAGGAATACTAGTCGAAATGATGCTGCAGTTCTAGGTCAGACGAAAAAAGAGCTTCTTACGCGTGACCAGGGAAGAGTGAGTTCACCGAATCGTCATAGAAAACAGCCGCAATAGCTTTTGCAATCAGCGGAGCGATTGACAGGACAGTAAGAGTTTCAAATTCCTTCTCCGGTGTGATCGGCAGCGTGTTGGTTACGACCACCGAATCTATAACCGGGTCGCTGAGGCGCTCAACAGCCGGAGGAGAGAATACCGCGTGAGTTGCAGCAACTATCACCCTTGCAGCTCCATTGGCCTTGAGGGCCTTGGCAGCCGCCAAAATCGTTCCACCGGTGTCCACCATGTCATCGACCAATAAGCAGTCTCTGCCAGATACATCTCCGACAATTTCGTTTACCTGAACCTGGTTTGGCTTGTCTGGATCTCTGCGCTTGTGAACAATTGCCAATGGAGTGCCGAGCCTGTCCGCCCAGATATCTGCGACTCGCACTCTTCCGGAGTCTGGAGAAACAATTGTTAGGTTGTCGGTTCCAAAGGTGGCTGCAATGTGGTCTGCGAGCAAAGGCAATGCCCAAAGATGGTCTACCGGTCCGTTGAAAAATCCTTGAATCTGAGGAGCATGGAGATCCACAGACATCAGCCTGTCTGCGCCTGATGTTTGATAAAGGTCAGTCACGAGCCTCGCAGAAATTGGCTCACGGCCCTTGTGCTTTTTGTCCTGTCTGGCATAAGGGAAGAAAGGGGCAACAACGGTTATTCGCTTTGCCGAAGCTCTTTTCATTGCGTCTACCATCAGCAGGTGCTCCATGAGCCAGTGGTTTATTGGTGCGGGGTGGGCCTGAATGACAAAAGCATCAACACCCCTGACGCTTCTTTCGTAGCGAACGAAGGTCTCCCCGTTGGCAAAATCGTATGCAGTTACCGGGACCAACTCTGTGTTGAGAATGTCCGCAACTTCTTGAGCAAGCGGCTGGTGAGCCCTGCCTGACGCAATAACTAGTTGCTTGCTAGCAGGTTTCTCGATCGCCATCCACTTACTCCGTATCTGTACTTACGTCTTCTGTTACAGCCTTTGCAGCTGCAGATCCGGGGCGATTGGCCAATACCCAACCGGCAAGATTCTTTTGTGCTGCAGGGTTCAATGCTAGCGCTCCCGACTCGACGCTTCGTCGAATAGTGGAACCTGCTGCGGTATAGGCACCATCTCCGACCTCAACCGGCGCAACGAAGGTGTTTGCGCTGCCGGTTCTTGCAAAAGATCCAATTGTTGTGCGGTGCTTATTCACGCCGTCGTAGTTGGCAAATATAGTTCCGGCTCCAATGTTCGTTTCCTCTCCAATGCTGGCATCGCCTACATAAGACAGGTGCGGCACCTTGGCACCGCGCCCGATTTCAGAGTTCTTTACCTCAACAAAAGCACCAATTTTTCCATTCGCCCCGAGACTGGTACCGGGCCTGATGTAGGCAAAGGGACCAACATTTGCATTGGCAGCTATTTCAGCTCCAGAAACCTGAGATCTGGAAACAACCGCGTGCTCACCAATCGCGCTGTCCGTGACAGTAGTGTCTGGGCCGATTATCGAACCGGCACCTATTTTTGTGAGACCGTGAAGTCTTGTGCTTGGCTCAAGAATTACGTCTTGGCCAAGCTGACAGGTGATGTCGATCCAGGTTGACGCCGGCTCGACTACCGTCACACCAGCCAACTGCCAGGCTGCGACTATTCGGGCGTTCAACTCTGCTGCAACCTCACCCAATTGCTTTCGGTCATTTATGCCCGCCACTAACCACTGATCATTTATTGGATGAGCAGCGGCCTTTTGGCCCTCCTGTAGCAACACTGAAAGCACATCGGTTAGATATTTTTCACCTTGAGAATTGGTGGTGCCCACTTTGCCGAGTGCAGTGGTCAAATGACCGGCATCGAATACGTAAACCCCGGCATTCACCTCGGTTATCTCGAGCTCTGCCTCGGAGGCATCCTTGTGCTCGACAATGCCCATAAAGCTCTCTCTGGAGCGCAAAATCCGACCGTAGCCGGTTGGGTCACTGGCATCGCTGGAAATTAGCGTCGCCGCATTCTGCCCACTCCTGTGCATTTCAAGAAGATCTTGGATGCTCCCGGTGTCCAGCAGGGGAACATCGCCGGAAAGAACGGCAATGTCACCCTGGAAGTTTTTTGGCAATGCGGCCAAACCTGCCTCAACGGCAGCGCCCGTTCCAGGGGTTGGGCTCTGGATTGCTATGAGCGTGCTGGGGAAAGTTTCTTTGATGTGATTGGCAATCAGCTCTTTTTCGTGCCCCAACACCGTCACAACATGATCTGCTGCAAGTGAGAAGGCGGTCGAAAGCACATGGCCGAGAAGTGGCAAGCCTGCGATTTCATGCAAGACTTTTGGTTTTGCCGATCGCATCCTGGTGCCTTCACCAGCGGCAAGCACAATAACTGCTAGCTGAGCCATCGTCCTCCTGAGTTCTTGCCTGCTCCGCCCCTAGGATTCGAACCTAGACCGGACGCCTCCAAAGAGCGCCGTGCTGCCGTTACACTAGAGCGGAATGAGACCTTGGTCTCGTGGGATAAGTCTGCCAGTATTTCAGCCGACTTGCAGTTTTTGAGCAACATCCAACCAAAGCTCTTCCAAAGATTCAATCTCCAGCCCTGTTTTTTGCTGTTTTTCACCCAATTCAACTAAAGCTTCAAAATCTGATGGATCGGTCGAAAAAAGTTGAGAAGAGAGTTCAGAAAGTAGGGTTTTGTTCTTCTGAATAGCCCTCTCCAGCCTCGCAAGCTCCTTTTCCAGATTGCGCTTTTCAGCCCCAGTTACTTGTGGTGCAGCGCTAGCTGAGGCGGTAGTCGTCTCAGCATTGAGACCCTTTCTCAAAGAAAGATATTGCTCCACTCCCTGCGTCAGGTGACGAAGCTTGCCATCGCCGAGCATTGCGTATTGATTGTCGGTGACTCGCTCCAATAAGTAACGATCGTGTGAAACCACAATGAGGGTCCCGGGCCAAGAATCAAGCAGATCCTCAATTGCAGCAAGCATGTCGGTGTCGAGGTCGTTTGTTGGTTCGTCAAGTATTAGTACATTCGGCTCACTGAATAGCAACCTCAGTAGCTGAAGCCTTCTTCGCTGGCCGCCGGAAAGGTCCTTGATTGGGGTTTGAAGCTGCTGTTGGTCAAAACCAAGTTGTTCTAAAAGCTGGCCGGTGCCAACCTCTTTTTTGCCAACCATAAAGGTGGTCTTCTCACGCCTGATTAGATCGAAAATTCGCTCATCAGAGTGCTTATCCAGCTCGTGAACATCCTGCGAGAGTTTTGCAAACTTTACTGTTTTTCCGATCTTGACTTTTCCGGATTGAGGTGACAGTTGCCCTGTGATTAGTTTCATGAGCGTGGTCTTGCCGATACCATTTGCACCAACAAATCCGACCCGGTCGCCAGGCCCCATCCTGAAAGTTAGATCATCCAGAATCACGAGCCCTTCCGGATAGCTATAGCTAACGTCTTCCATGTCTAAGACATCTTTGCCCAGCCTTGTTGTTGCAAGCTTTGCCAGTTCGACGCTGTTTCTAGGAGGCGGCTCATTTGCAATTAACTCAAGGGCTGCGTCAATTCGAAATTTGGGCTTTGCCGTTCTTGCTGGCGCACCGCGGCCAAGCCATGCAAGTTCTTTGCGAAGCAGATTCTGGCGGCGATTTTCAATAACGGCCGCCTGCCTGGAGCGCTCAGCTCTTTGCTGAACATAGGCGGCATAGCCACCCTCAAAGGGTTCGATCTTGCCTCCGTAAACCTCCCAGGTTAGATTACAAACTGCGTCTAGGAACCACCGGTCATGTGTAATTACTACCAATCCACCCATGCTCTTCGGCCATCTGGTTTTGAGATGGCCTGCAAGCCATGCCACTCCATCAACATCGAGATGGTTGGTTGGCTCATCAAGAAAAAGAACATCGAAATCGCCCGCCAGTAAAACAGCAAGGGCAACCCTTCGGCGTTGGCCTCCGGATAGTGGTCCAAGCTTTTGATGCCAATCGAGGTCTGCCAACAGACCGGAGAGCACCTCTCTGATTTTTGGATCAGAAGCCCACTCGTGTTCGGGTGTTTCTCCCACCACAGCTTCGGCAATGGTGTCCTCATCGTTCAGCGCATCAACCTGAGTGAGGAAGCCAACTCGGATGTCGCTCCGCCAGGTCACGCGCCCGTCATCAGGTTTGAACTGCTTCGTCAAGATTTTTAGCAGAGTGGATTTACCGTCACCATTCCTACCGACAATTCCGATTCGATCACCCTCGTTTATGCCGACCGTGACACCGGAGAAGACTTCTTTGGTGGGAAACTCATGAGTGATTGACTCTGCGCCCATTAGGTGAGCCATTAGTTTTGTAGCTCCGCTCCAGCTGAAGTGGTTTCTGTGATCAAGGTTTCAAGGCCCAATTCTGCAAACGATCGAGCCCAATTTTCCACTTGCGACCTAGATTCGTTTAGCAAATACAGCGTCGGCCCTGAGCCAGACAAATGAGCCCTGTGCCCTGAAATAGCGCCAGCAATTCCCGGCAAGTCGCCCCGCAGTGAAAAGGCAGCCCTTTCAAGGCTGTTCGATCCAATGATCGCTGCCGGGTCTCGCAGGTAACGCTCCCTGAGTGTTTCTGCGTCCACAGGGTCACCGAGTGGCTGCAGCCTGTCAAACTCACCAAAGACTTCAGCAGTTGACAGTCCGGGGGTGCTAAAAACCAGCAACACAAAACTTTCCGCGAAGGCTTGAAGCACGGAAAGTTCAGCACCCGTGCCGACACCAAGAGCCGTTCCACCGAGCAACGCAAAGGGAACATCAGCGCCTACTTTAGAGGCAACAATCGACAACTCTTCGCGGCTTAGGTCGAGGCCCCAAGCCGAATTGAGCGCAAGCAGGCTCGCGGCGGCATCGGCCGAACCTCCGGCGATCCCGGCGGCCGGTGGGACTTGTTTCTCAATGACGAACCTCATTGTTTGAGGTTCCGATATTCCAGCGTGCTCGGCGAGAGCCAGAGCGGCCTTCACCACCAGGTTTGTCCTGTCATTTGGAATTCGTGCGGCCTCTGCCAAACGGGCACCGGTAACTTCAACCAACCAGTCCGGAGCAGGTTCGACACTTACTTTTTCGTAAAGGTCCAGTGCTTGATAAACACTCACCACATCGTGATAGCCATCTGGCCTTCTCGGCCCAGCAAAGAACGCCAGATTAATTTTTGCCGGGGCGATCGCGCTGATCATTTGGCACCTGAAATCGCAATAAAGTCGTCGATCAAGAGCTGCTCGCCCCTGGATCCAGGATCCACTCCAGCCCTCTTGCAAATCTCTTCTGCTAACTGAGGTGAGCCAGCCCAGGTCGAGAGTGCTTGCCGCAGAGTCTTCCTGCGCTGTCCAAAAGCAGCATCGATTACCGCGAAGACAGCTTTACGGTCTTCGGTGCGTGCTATCGAGTGCTCAAAATAGACAAGTGCAGAATCGACATTTGGCGCGGGCCAAAACACATGCCTACCTATGTTGCCCGCAAGGCGGGCAGACCCGTACCAAGACATTTTCAGGCTGGGTGAACCGTATTCTTTTCCACCTGGCTTTGCGGCTAGACGATGGGCAACCTCGGCCTGAACCATAACCAGCCCCTTCTTGATAGTGGGGAATGTCTCTAGGAAGTGCAGCAATACTGGAACCGAGATGTTGTAGGGAAGATTTGCAACCAATGCAGTCGGCTCCTCGGGAAGTTCAGTGATCCGAAGAGCGTCTGCCTGAACCAATTGAAGAGTTGCGCCCGGTGCGTGTCTAGATATCGTTGCAGGGAGCTCCGCCGCCAAGACTGGATCGATTTCAACTGCCATTGCTGATTTGGTGATGGCTAGAATTCCAAGCGTTAATGATCCCAGCCCGGGTCCAATCTCAACGACCCGATCGCCTGGCACAATTCCGGATGCAGTAACAATGCGATTGATCGTATTCGGGTCGATTACAAAGTTTTGACCAAGCTTTTTGGTCGGCTTGATGCCCAGCTTGTGGGCAAGCTGACGAATTTCATTTGCGCCTAGCAATTGATTTAGAGCCCCTCTGCCCATGAACCATATACGGCTTCGGTGTTCTCATTGAACTGCAAAGCCAACTCATTTGCCGAAACTTGCATTAGCTCGGCGATAAACCGCAAAGTGTGAGGAACTAAATATGGCGCATTTGGTCTACCCCTGAGTGGTTCAGGAGTGAGGAAAGGGGCGTCTGTTTCTATCAAGATTTGCGATCTATCTACTGCTAACAGTGAGTCTCTAAGGTGCTGGTTTTTCTTGAAGGTGATGTTCCCAGCAAACGAGAGAAACCAACCGTTTTCTTTGCAAATTTCTGCCAACTCAAGATCGCCTGAGTAGCAATGGAAAACTGTGCGCTCTGGAGCTCCAACTCGCAGCAACGTCTTCACGACATCTTCGTGCGCATCACGGTCATGAATTTGAAGCGCCAAATCAAATTCCTTGGCGATAGCAATGTGCTGCTCGAAAGAATGAGCCTGCAGCCGAAGAGCATCCTCACCCTCGGTTCTAAAATAATCCAATCCGGTTTCCCCAACCGCTCTCACTCTCGGTTCGATCGCCAACTTGGCAATTTCAGCGATAGCCTCATCAAGCTCTCCGACCGACCCATAGAGCGGAGCTTCGTTAGGGTGAATAGCTACTGCAGCTAACAGCTTTGGCTCGTTTCGAGCAATCGCAGCCGAATAAACAGAGCTTTCGAGGGTGACCCCAACCTGTACAGCGCCGAGCATGTTCACCTGACGCATCAGCTCAAGGTGCTTTGCAACAGTCAGCGGTTGATCGGTGTCTTCTATCTCTAGGTGGGTGTGGTTGTCGTAGGTGCCAACTTCTAGAGGCTCTGGAGTTTCAGGGTATGCCCGCTTTGGGTCACTTTTTTGATCATAGCTTTTTCTTGGCCTAGCGAACTCGGTCATTGGGCTTCTTCAACCCTGGGGAACAGAGCTTCTAGGTCACCCAGTTTGGTACCAGATTCGATCAGGCCCCACTGGGTCGCTGTCTCAAGTTTCTGTGAGTCGATAGGACCAAGTGAGCTGCCGATAGCATCCCACAGCCTTGCGGTTGCCTTTGGCATTATCGGGTGCAGAAGTACTGCAAGGCAACGTAAGCCCTCAAGTGAGGTGTATAGGACAGTTGCAAGGCGCTCCTTATTTGCATCGTCCTTAGCTAGCTTCCAGGGCTCTTGAGTGGTGATGTAGTTATTCAGTTCATCCACAAGCTGCCAAATGCTAGCGATTGCATCGTGGGGTGCAATCTTGTCAATTGCCCGGTCTGCAGACACCGCTGCCACCTTCGCGACGGCTGCCACCTGATTATCTGCATCCGTGGTTTCGTGAGGAGTCGGCACAACACCATCGAAATATCGATTGACCATGGCCACCGTTCTAGACGCCAGGTTACCGAAACCATTCGCAAGCTCTGCGTTATAGCGTGCTGACAAGTCTTCCCAGCTGAAGGAACCGTCTGAACCAAAGCCGATTGCCTTCATGAAGTAATACCTGAATGCATCAGAACCAAAGCTGTCTGTTATCTGATTCGGTGAGATACCGGTCAATTTCGACTTTGACATTTTTTCGCCACCGACCAAAAGCCACCCGTGACCAAAGACTTGTTTTGGGGGCTGCAGGCCTGCAGCCATTAGCATCGCCGGCCAAATTACTGCGTGGAAACGCAGGATGTCTTTTCCAACAACCTGAACATCAGCAGGCCACAGCGAAGCCAGCTTATCCTCATCTGAGCCATAGCCAATTGCAGTGATGTAGTTCAGAAGAGCGTCAAACCAGACATACGTGATGTGCTTGTTGTCCCAGGGGATGTCGATCCCCCAGTCAAAACGCTCTTTGGATCTTGAAATCGACAGATCACTTAGCCCCTGCTTCACAAACGAGACAACCTCATTCTTGGCGGAAGCTGGCTGAACAAATTCAGGGTTTGCCTCGTAGTGGGCCAGAAGCTTTTCTTGAAACTGACTCAACTTGAAAAAGTAGTTGGTTTCATTCAGCTGCTCCACAGGCTTTGAGTGGATAGCGCAGACTCTTTGGCCCTCAAACTGATCTTCCCCTTCTGTTAGGTCACCGTCATTTTTATACTCTTCGCAACCGACGCAGTAGTTGCCCTGGAAGGAGCCCCGGTAGATGAAATCCTCGTCATAGAGCTTTTGTAGGAATTTTTGAACTGCAACTTCGTGGCGAGTTTCCGTGGTTCGAATGAAATCTTGATTGTCAATGTCAATTGTTTCTAGAAGTGGTAGCCAAGACTCATTCACAAGCTTGTCGGTCCAGCTTTTGGGGTCCGTGTTGTTACCAAGCGCTGTTCTAAGGACTTTTTCACCGTGTTCGTCTGTGCCTGTGAGCAAAAAAGCATTTTCGCCCTTTTGTCGATGCCACCTGGTGAGCACATCACAGGCAACTTCCGTGTAGGCGTGACCGATATGAGGAGCATCGTTCACATAGAAGATTGGCGTTGTTACATAAAAGGACTTAGACACTTGAGATATCTTAGGCTTTCGACTGCAATGCGTGCTGGTAGATTACCGACTTTGACGCTTTGTACTTATCTGCCAGCTCGGCACTTGCCTGCTTTAGCCCCATTCCATCGGCTGCCAATGCCAGAGCCTCGAGCCCAAGAGCCGAGTAGTCAAGTTCCAAGTCACTCGCGCCGGCAATAACCAAGACCATCTCGCCCTTGGGTCCAGAATCGGCCCAGCTCGATAGTTCAGAAAGCGGGCCGCGCTTTGTTTCTTCAAACTTTTTTGTCAGCTCTCTTGAGACGCTCGCAAGACGATCGGACCCGAATACCTTGCTTGCATCTTGAAGACTGTCCTTTATCCGGTGAGGTGCCTCGAAAAATACCATTGTGCGCTTTTCGGTTATTAGGTTCTCGAATACCCTGACTCGCTCGCCCGATTTTCTGGGCAGGAAACCCTCAAAACTAAACCGATCCGTTGGTAATCCAGAGACTGCGAGCGCCGACACCACAGCTGATGGGCCTGGAATTACTTGCACCTCAACCCCCGCCTCTGCACAGGCTCGAACGAGCAAGAACCCCGGGTCAGAAATCGTTGGCATACCGGCATCACTTACCAGCACCAAGTCTTCATTTGCAGCAAGCTCAACGAGCTCAGCTATGCGGTCACGCTCGTTGTGGTCATGCAGGCTTATAAGCTTCGCGGTTAGGTCAACGCCCAGCCCCCTAAAAAGCTTCTTGAGCTCCCTAGTGTCCTCGGCCGCAATGGTTGTCGCACTCTTCAGAGTTTGTTCAAGACGCTTCGAAGCGTCGGAAAGATTTCCAATTGGAGTGGCCGCAAGTATCAACACGCTAAGCAAACTAGCATCTAACCGTGATTACAGCAGCTATCAAGCTCTCGACCAAGTGGTCAAGGCACGGCCGATTTGGCTGGCTCTCGACCTTGGTAATCACGCTCATAGGCGCTGTGATCAGGTTTGCCAATCTTGCGAACCCGAAGGTACTGGTCTTCGATGAAACCTATTACGTCAAGGATGCTTACACGCTCGGCCTTTTCGGCTCAGAAAGAAAGTGGTCAGAGGACCCCAATCCGGCCTTTGAGTCGGGAGACCTCTCTGGGTTTTTAGATGCCGCTTCCTATGTGGTCCATCCACCGCTTGGTAAATGGATTATCTGGCTCGGGATGCAGTTATTCGGAGCCGACTCTTCTTTCGGTTGGCGATTTGCAACTGCGCTGCTGGGCACCCTAATGATCCCCTTGGTGATCTTGATTGCCCGGAGGCTGATCGGGTCGAACCTCTTTGCTGCCATCGCAGGCTTATTCATGGCCCTTGAGGGTCTATCGATAGTGCTTTCAAGAACCGCAATCCTGGATGGCATTCTGGCCTTCTTTGTTCTAGTCGGCTTCTACTTCATTGTTTTGGACACAGAAAAGTGGCAAACAAGACTGCGCTCCGTCCGCTCTAACAATTTGGCATTTCGGCCTTGGCTGTTGGCGGCCGGCTTTACCTTGGGGCTTGCGACGGGCGTTAAGTGGTCAGGTCTTTATTTCTTGGCAGCCTTTGGGCTTTACACCTTCATTGTTGACGTGTGGCTACGAGGCAGGTTGGGGCTTCCGAGAGTGCTGGCCATAGGCCAAGGATTTCTAAATGCCCTGACGCTACTGGTGCCAGCCTTTATTGCCTACGTAGCTACCTGGCTAGGTTGGATTCTGGGTTCCAACGGTTGGGGCAGAAATGCTGAAAGTAATTGGGAGGCATCGCTCTGGAGCTATCACGTGAACGCCTTCACTTTCCACACTGGCCTCGACAGTGATCACCCCTATCAAGCAAACGCTTTTCAGTGGCTAATCAACCTGCGCCCAACCGCCTTCTTCTTTGAGAAGTATGAGGATGCAGAAAACTGCGGGTTGCTGGATAAGTGCACCGTGGCATCGACCGCTATTCCAAACCTGGTTATTTGGCTCGGAGGGCTTTTTGCCGTGATTTGGCTAATCGCAAGAAGTTTTAAAAACTTTGAACCCCGCTCATTCGCCATTGTCGCTGGATTTCTGGGCGGTTGGCTGCCATGGGTGTTCTTCTTAGAAAGAACCACTTTCCAGTTTTACGCAGTTGCTTACGCGCCATTCTTGGTTCTGGCTCTGAGCTATGGGCTACACCACTATTGGCGCGTTGGTGTCACTCGGGCAAATACAAGCCGTTCAGGAGTGATTGTTGTACTCATTATCGCGACGGTTCTTTTTGCGATCTACTTTGTTTCGATTTGGATGGCATTGCCAGTTCCAAATATCTTCTGGCGCATGCAAATGCTGCTGCCCTTTTGGATTTAGCTCTTCCCAGCCTTTTTTGTCCTGGTGGCAAGAAGCGACCAAACGGTTGTCACAACAAGCGTTACCAAAATAACAATGAGCGACAGTCCGGTGGTTATTTCAGGAATTACCTTGATTGCATCCCCTCCGTTTATGAATGGAAGTTCGTTCTTGTGAAGAGCGTGAATAACCAGCTTGACGCCGATCCACCCCAAAATAAGACTCAGACCAAATCCCAAGTATCGCAAGCGCTGCATGAGTCCACTCAGCAGGAAATAGAGCTGCCTCAATCCAAGCAAAGCAAAAGCATTGGCAACAAACACGATGTACGGTTCGTTGGTGAGCCCGTATACGGCTGGAATGCTGTCGAGTGCAAAAAGCAAATCCGTAAATCCGATGGCGATCATTACTAGCAGCAATGGGGTGATTAGCCGTTTGCCATTTTCAACTATCACAAGCTTTGTGCCGTGATAGACATTGGTGGAAGGCAGCTTCTTCTGAACCCAGGTCAAGAACCTGCCACCATCGAATTCATCGATGTTGTCATCGTCACTCAAGTCCTGGCGGGTGTCTTTGATCAGCTTGATGGCGGTAAAAATGAGGAACGCGCCAAATGCATAAAATGCCCAGCTGAAGTTCTCGATGAAAGCTGCACCGGCAGCAATAAAAATTCCGCGCAAAATCAACGCAATCACTATTCCGATGAGTAGCGCTTCAGACTGGAGTTTCCGGGGCACTTTGAATTGCGTGAAGATAACCAAGAAAACAAACAGGTTGTCCACGGACAGAGCCTTCTCGGTAATGAACCCACCCAGGTACTCCCCCGCGTATTGGCCCGGCCAGACAAGAGATATAACAAGCGTGAACAACAGGGCCAGGGAGATATAGATAACGCTCTGAATTGCTGACTCTCGGAAACCAGGTTCATGTGGATGTCTGACCTGGTAAACCAAGTCACCGATTATCACCGTAGAAAAAGCGACGATTGTGATCAGCCAGACCCAAATATCTACTTGCATAACCTTCTTTACCTACTAGCTGCAGGAATAAACGAACCTGGCTAACTGTAGGTAATCTTGCCACAAGCGGAAGGCTATTTATGCGTGTATTGATTTCTGGCTACTCAGGCCTTGTAGGAACCGAACTTGCAAAGCAACTTCGGGAGCTTGGGCATGAGCCAATTGCGCTGGTGAGGCGCGAAGCAAGAAGCGACCAGGAGGTCGCTTGGAAGCCTGGGTTAGAGCCATTAGATCCTTCTGTCATGGAATCCATTGACGCCGTTGTAAACCTCGGTGGCGCCACGACCGGGAGAATTCCATGGACCAAGAAATACATGAGGGTTCTAATTTCCTCACGCCTGGACTCAACCAAGACTCTTGTCGATGCAATAAACAAGGCGAAGAATCAACCCAAGGTTTTAGTCAGTGGTTCAGCTTCCGGCATCTACGGTGACCGCGGTGACGAGGTGCTCGATGAGGATTCAGGCAGAGGAACGGGATTCCTTGCCGATCTGGCGAGCCAGTGGGAAGAGGAGGCCAGTAAAGCCAACACTCGAGTTGTGCTAGCCAGGACTACCTTGGTTATGAGCAAGAAACTCGGAGCCCTCGGAAGACTGATTCCGCTTATCAAAGCAGGGATTGGCGGCCCGCTTGGTTCAGGTAAGCAGTGGTGGGCATGGATCAGCCTCGAAGACGAAGCTCGGGCAATCATCCACTTAATAAACGATGAGCAAACAACCGGACCATACAACCTCACGGCACCAGAACCTGCAACCTGTGAACAAATGGTTAGGGCTCTTGGTAAGACCCTGAGGCGCCCAACTTTTTTCAGGGTTCCAGCCTGGGCAATGAAGCTGCTAGTGGGAGTTGCAGCAGAAGAACTGCTGCTGTGTTCTCAAAAAATGAGCGCGCAAAAACTCCTAGACACTGGCTTTGAGTTCAAGCACCCGACACTGACCCAGTCAGTGGAATACGTAGTTAGCTAGAAACTATTTCTTAGCTGCTGGCTTCTTAGCAGCAGGTGCCTTCTTCGCAGGGGCCTTAGCTGCCGGCTTAGCCGCTACCTTCTTGGCTGGAGCCTTCGCAGCCGTCTTGGCAGTTGGCTTCTTAGCGGCTGGAGCCTTGGCAGGAGCTTTCTTTGCTGCTGGCTTAGCGGCTACCTTCTTAGCCGGTGCCTTGGCAGCCGTTGCTGCTGGCTTCTTTGCGGCTGAAGCCTTTGCGGGAGCTATCTTTGCTGCCGGTTTAGCCGGTGCTGCCTTGGCGGCCGTTGCTGCAGGCTTCTTGGCAGCAGCTTTAGCTGGTGCTTTTTTTGCAACAGGCTTTTTGGCTGCGGGGGTCTTTGCTGGAGCCTTCTTAGCTGCTGGCTTTTTGGCTGCTGAGGCAGAGCTAGCAACTTTGGTTGCGGCTTTTTCTACTCCCGTGATTGCTTCCGAGGCAACATCTTGTGCAGCATCCTTTGCCTCAGCCGCTACCGTTGCGGCAGAAGAGGATACGGCTTTACCGGTGCGAGAAAAAAAGTTTTTAATTGAGTCGAGCAGGCTCATTTGTGTCTCCGTAATTGATTGATTGGCGTTGAAAGTTTAGGGGGTCAGGTTCTAGATTGCGCGGCGACGAGCCAGAATTTGATCAATCTCTTGCTTTGCCAACGCTTGCTTTGGTTTAGTGATTGAGATCACTTCAGCGCTTGGGATTATAAGTTCGCCAGCTTGGTCTTGAACCATGGGCGACGGAACAGGGTTAGGTGTCCACTCTCGGCTCTTGGTGTTTACAGCCTGATTCTTGGCTGCCCGGGTACGAACATTCTGGCGACCCTTGAAAATTTGCCCAGCAATGGTAGCTGCGTGCCTGCTTGCCGCTCGCTGGATCACCAATGCCACCAAGCTAACCGCCAAGGACGCCGCAAAGGCAAACCACCAAGAATTCTGGGCCATCGCAGCGGCCGCACTTGCCACTGCTGCTAATGCGGCAAGTGCGAAAACAATTGAGAAAGTGCGCTGGGTTCTGATCAGCCTCGTGAGCTTTTCATCGTTGGTCTGGGGCAGCAGTTTCTTTTCAGCCCTATTGCTCGACGCGACAAGGGTTGCCGTCTGTCTGATTTGGGAGCGCTCCGTATAACCAGGAACGAAGACAAATAGCCACACTATGGCTGCAACTACCAACGTGATGCCACCAAGCCCGACAGAAGATCCCATATCTAAAAGATATCGCTAGGGCCTGGAAATCGACTACAGCTTGCCAGCGTTTTGCACTCTTTTCAGCATTGATTCGTTCATTTCTTCGCGTGTGACAGCAAACACCAAGTGGTCTCTCCAGGCGCCGTTGATATGAATGAAACGTTCTTTCTTGCCCTCTTGCCGCAATCCGAGTTTTTGAACCACTCTCAATGACGCCTCATTCTCCGGTCGAATGTCGATTTCCACGCGGTGCAGTCCGCCCTGGTCAAAGAGGTGGTCAATCGTCATGGCCACGCACAAGGGAACAATTGACTTTCCTGCAGCCTTCTTGGCAATCCAGTAGCCGATTGTGCCTGAGCCCACAGAGCCGTACAGAATGTTGGCGACGTTCAACTGCCCCACCACTTCTCCCTGGTGCTCGATAACCAGCGCCAAGCCCGAGCCCGAGCGCGCCTGTTGCATCAGCGAACGCACCATTCCTTTCACGTCCAGTGGGTAGCGAATCCCGGGAGTTGTTGCCTCCCATGGCACCAGCCAGTCACGATCTTCTAGCAACAACTGGCGCAGCACCTTGTGATCTCGCTTGGATAACTCCCGAAGCGAGATGTCTCCGTGGGTCAATGGCATAAATCTCTGCACGCTGGCAAGATTACCGCTATGGAACATCCAAACGCCAAGCAAGCACTCAGGCGTGAACTGATTGCCAATAGGCCCCAGTCTTCAGTTGGCCTTCTAGAGCAGCTGAAAAGTGTTGTGGTTGCAACGAGACCGAAGACCATCGCCAGCTATCAGCCGCTCGATTCTGAGCCAGACACGACAGAGTTCAACACCTGGGCCGAATCGGAGTATGAGATGTACTACCCACTAATAAGTGGTGAGGACTTGGTTTTCTCGAAATCACCACTGGTTGATGGAACGCTTGGCATCAAAGAGCCAACTGGGACAGAGCGACAGCTTTCGACAATAGACCTGATTTTCGTGCCAGCCTTGGCAGTTGACATGGAAGGAAACCGGCTAGGCAAGGGCATGGGCTACTACGACCGTGCGTTGAAAGATGTAAGTAACAAAAACCTCTATGCAGTTGTTTTCGATTCAGAAGTCATCTTTGACTTGCCAATTGAAACTCACGACAAAAAAGTAACCGGGATAGTGACCCCCACCCGAGTTATCGAGCTTTCGGCTCGTTAGAATTGTTGCGGAGGACCAATGCCCACTTACACCTATGTCTGCAACTCCTGCGGACACTCATTTGACATTCACCAGAGCTTCTCGGATGAAGCTCTGACTGAATGCCCTGTGTGCAAAAAAGAACTGCGTAAGCAATTCGGCAATCTAGGTGTCAGCTTTAAGGGTTCCGGCTTTTATAAGAACGACTCGGTGCCAACCAGGTCTAGCGATTCCGACTAGCCCCAGTGAGGCGGCTTGTCATCCCTGAGACGGTCATCATTTGAATCGTCGCCATCACCCCAAGCTCTGCCAGTGTCCTCAAATGCCTTTTCCTCAAATAGCGGTTGAGCTTTTCTAACTAAATCAACACCGAGTGCCATTGCAATCCGATTGGCGACATCCTGTGGTTGCGAGAATATCTCCAGGGCATGAACTCGCTCATAACCCCAGCCCATTGCTCTTAGTAATCCGGGCCTCGCCCTTAAGCGTTCGTCCCAGGTTTCGCCAACCAGAGCCCAGTCTGGATCCACCACAGTTGCCTTGGTTCCAAATGAAGCAGCCAGAGAAATCCGTCCTCCAAAGTTCAGGGAGACTTTCAAGCCAAGCTTCTGCAACCTGAGTGCGAGGTCCGTGAGTAGAGGGTCTGCCTCCCCTTCTGAAATATCCCCCAAGAAACTCGGTGCAATCAAGTCTTTGAGCCAACGCTGGTTTTCCGGCAGGCTGCCAGCGGCAAAATCTTCAAAGTTGTAGCAAGAAACTACAGTCATGCGTTTTCTTGCCGCGACAACTTGATTCACCATCCACCTGGATGCACTTGAGTAATTAAAGTCACCCAAGCTGCCAGAGATTCGCCCCTCCGGGGTGCGGCCAAAGCCGACTGAAAAAATCACGCGATCCGCCAGACGATGGGTCAGTTCTGACATTGTCACGCATTCGAATTGTTCACGGCCGTGGGAATCAAAGAACTCGGCCAGCTGAGGTTGCTTCGCAACCTCTTGCTGAACTGATTGAAAAACCCTCTCAGCGTGAACCCTTGAAGCAGTTACGACCATGAGGGACTCTTCAGGGCTCCACCTGGCATGGTTCATTACAAGATCCACTACCCGGGTTACTTCGGATTCCAGTGACTCGGTGGCACCCTCAATAGTGCTGGCCGCAGTCTGCCCTTCAGTGACTTCAATCTGCTCAAAGTTGTGTGCACCGAAGAGCTGTCCAGCCGAAGGTTCAATGACGATTCGCCCGTCATAGAAGTTGTCATTCAAATACTTACCTAGGACTTGTCCTTCGATGCGATAGTTTCTTGAGATTGCCAAAGAACCGTAGGCTTCTGAAACTAGGTCAAACACGGATTGGCGATCTCCCTCGATGTGCACAGGGTTAGCCCTTGCAACAGTGTCGAAGTTTTCAGGAGAGGCAATTACCGGATCTCCAAAAGCAATCACCTGATTGGCCATTGCCAAACCAGCTTGAGTTTCGGCAGCACCGGTTGAAGATGCGTCCAAGACAATCACCAAATCAAAGTCTTCTTGATCTGAGATTCCGCCGAGTGCATACGGAGAAACCAGAACGGCTGGAACCAAAGTCTTGTAAAGCGCACCACCAACGTTTGCCGCCTGTGACAATTCCAATCTCTTGGTTCTTAGTTGTCCACGAAGAGCATCAGCCTGGGCTGGATGCTTGGCGATAGCTTCTTTCCAGGCTCGTCCAAGTTCTGCTCGAACGTGGTTCAGCCCTTCTGAAATAAGGGCTTCGTGCGCCTGTTCGAAGTCGCTCTCAAGATTGGAAATTGTTTCGGCTGTGAAGTCCAGGACTCTCGAGTCAGACTGGATAATTGCTTCCAGTGCGGACTGCCACCAAGTTAGATCAAACTCTCGTTGCAGCTGCTCGAACTCTGGTTTCGTTTTACTGACCTCTTTGGCAAAAGACCCCAGCCCTTGAGCTTCAAGCTCCCGAAATATTGGAAGGCGCTCCATGTAGCGATCTAGCGAGTCGGTTTTAGTTGCCAAGTCCTCAAGCATGTTTCCCAACTCGTCAAACTTCAACCGCGTAAGCAGTGCGATGTCTGGATCCGGATTGAGGTGTTTTTGCAAAAGGTTTAGGACTGAGTGGATTTGTTGAAATTTAGTCTCAACATCACTTAGACCAAGCGGGACAGTTGGAGGGGCCTGAGTGAGATTGAGATACTGCCAAGAAGATCGCTGTTCTTCTGCTTGGACTAGCGCTTGGTGCAAATTCGCAACTGCGGCCCCCGGGCGCAAGTAGCTCTTCGCTAGCTTCCTAAACCTTCGTCGCTGAGCTCCAGAGAGATCACCTCGATCTCCTCTCGCTGCTGTTGCAGCGATCAGCTCGGTTAGAGGCCGGTCGAATATCTCAGGCTTGAACTTGTCTAACGTTGCGCGCAGCCCGATAAGTAAATTCAGGCGGTTTGACCAGTCTTCGACGTTGACACAGGCAGACAGGTTCAGGTCTGTCAAATACAGGTTTATTTGATAGCGAAGCAGACGGAATTCCTCACCGGCTATCGATCTCGCCGCGGCTACGGCTTGATTGATTTCGATCTCCGATTCAAACTTGGCCTGAAACCATGGTCCATCTGCCGGCGAGGACGCAAAAAGACCAGCCTCATGAGCTCGACTCAAAAGATCACTGGTGCGATTTCTGATAGTGGGCAACAAATCGACAGCAATGCGAGCATTGTTCACCGGTGCGGCAGGCAGCGACGCAAGGGTTGCCAATTCTTCAAGCGCTTCTATGACACTGACACCGAGTTGAGAGTTCTTTAGGCCTACGACATCGAAGTAATTTTCCACTTCCTGCTCTCGCCTGGAGGCCACTTCTTTCGCCGATGCTAAATCCGCTGGCCCAGCTTTCTCATTGCGAGAGATGGCTGCAACCACATCCGACCACGTGTTTGACTCTCTTACCGCCAAGCCCGCGAGTTTGGAGCCATTCAGCCGCTCTGCGACCTCATCCAAAGTTTGCTGCCGCGGCGCAAGAATGAGGCTTCGTTTTCCTGCCAGAGATAAATTTGCAAGCAGGTTCACCAGAGTTTGCAGGTAACCACAGCCCGGCAAAGTTTCAACCGCGAAACTGTTGCCAGCCAAGGCCTTGCCTATTACTCGTTGTTGGTCCACATCCGCATTTAGCACCAACGTTGTTTCCCGGACTGTGTAGTCGATTGGTTCGACTGCTTTTTTGCGGGTCAGTTCCAGCAGGACGTCGGACTCAGCTGAGGGCGGCTCCAGTTGGCTGAGGGTGATTTCGGGAACAAAGTTTCCGAGCACCAAGAGCTTTTCAATCTCAACCTCGGGGCTTTGAATCAACTCCGAGACCAACGACAAAACTCCAGTTGGAATTAGGTCAGACTGACCCTGGCTAACGGCAATCAAATCAGAGACCCTGAAGTCTTCTCGATACATCTGAATCGTGCGGATCAGAGCGGGATTGATTCGAGGTGCGGAGTCAATTCTGAGTTCGTAGTCATCACCTTTTTCTAAAAGATGTGCCCGCCACAGCAAAATTGGCATTTTGCTGCCAGACATTGAAACCAAGCCTCCAGCAATGAAAAGGGCATCAACGCCAAAGTTTCTCTCTATCCGAAGAGCTTTATTCAAAATACGTCGTGATGTAGTCAGAGCCCTGGATTGCGCAACACCATCTCTGACGAGGTTGGATATGGTCGAGCTTCTGGCAGAAGCCAGTTGCGCCAAGCCTCCCGGGTGGGAACGCGTTAGGTCCACCTGGCCAAAGCTGGAAGGCTCGAAATGAATGAGTGGGTTTGTTCCACCGATAGCTTGGCGCTGCCTCTGCCAGAGCTCGAATGATTCATTGCGTTCCACCTGCAAAATCCTAGGTTAGAACAGGAGAATTGGCGGTTTGCCTTGCCAAACGAAGGCGAACTCCTAGCCAGCTGAAAGTGGCCGCGTGATTACTAGTAATCTATAACCGCTGTTGGCCCCGTAGCTCAGTGGATAGAGCAACGGTTTCCTAAACCGTGTGTCGGAAGTTCGATTCTTCTCGGGGCCACTCTTGGCTAGGCAGCCTTCGACTGCAAAGCCAGAAACTCTCCCCATTCAGGTTGAGGTTTTTCTGAACCCCTAACGTTCCAGACCATTCCAGTTGGCATCTTTGGCAACACTTTCAGCTCCCAGCCAATCTCCGCGGGAGTCCGATCGCTTTTGTTGTTGTTGCACCTCAGGCAACATGCAACAAGGTTCTCCCACGTGTCCTTGCCGCCTCTGGATTTTGGCATCACATGGTCGATGGTTGTGGCGTGATCTGCGCAATACGCACAGCGATTTGAATCCCTCCTCAGGACGCCTCTTCTCGAAACCGGCACCCGCCTTGAGTTTGGAATCCTCACATAGCGGGAAAGCAGTATGACCGATGGCATTTCAAATTCCTGACTGGCGCTTCTAACGATCGCATTGTCAATACCCGCCAAGATCGTGGCCTTCTGATTCAAGACCAGCACGAGTGCTCTTTTGAATGAAACAACTGCGAGTGGTTCGTATCCGGCATTTAGTACAAGGGTGCGCATTTTTTACTCCCGTCGAAATCGCCAGCACGGCTTGCTGGCATTCGAATTGATCTCAGGAAATAAAAAACGCGCCGCAAGAATGCGACGCGTTGGTTTTCCAAATATGACTTACAGGGGCGCTGGTTTAGATTGGTCCAATTTCCACGTTTGGCTGACATGTGAGCTGGCATCTTCACCTCCCGCTGGACGTCAACAATCAATACTTGGTGCTTACCATAAGACAGTTGGGCTCAAATGAGAGTAGAAACGCGAGTAAAAGTAGGTGAAGTTTAGGTAACTCTTTTTTATTAGTTTGTGATTTCAGCGAGGCGAATGATGTGATATCGATCCGTGAAGATCGGGGCTAGCTTCACCCTGTCGCCGGGTTGTGGGGCGTGGTAGAAGTTACCGTTACCCGCATAGATACCGTTGTGGCTGTAGTCATTGAACACCACAATGTCACCCGGAACTGCTTCTGACTCTGGAATTTTGGTAGCCATCCTGGCCTGCTGATAAACACTGTGAGGAAGCTCCACGCCGAACTGAGAGTAAACGAACAGCACATACCCTGAGCAGTCAATGCCACCCGGGGTCTGGCCACCAAAGACATAGGGAGTTCCGACCAATTCAACTGCGGACTTCATAAGATTTGCACTTGTTATTTCAGTGAACCTTGGGTTGGCCAAGTAGTCTGCCGCCCTCGGGCCTTCGTAATAGTAAATCTTCGACTTCGTTTCAACCTGGAATTCCGAGGCTTCGGCTGGAGCGAAATCCCCGCGAGTAAATTCGACTGCACGAACTGTGGCAACCGATAGGCCTTGACTCGGTGCGGAAATCTGAAGCATCTCGGAGCTTCTTGCCAAGCCAGCTGCTGCGGTTACTTCTGGTGCAAATCCATAGGAAGGTAGCGCAAAGGTTGCCATCAGGCCGGTCGCTGCCACCATGGTGCCAATAGAGCGCAGCGAGTGGCGCTCAGCCTTGACTAATTTCGAACGCTCTTTCCGCCGCAAGTCCTTGCGTGAAAGTCGGTGAGCGTCAGCTGTAGCTGAATCCAATAGGAATCCTCCGAGGAACATTGTTGGTTTGAAGCAACTAGAAAATTATAACGATATTTCTGAGGAGTTACCCAAAAACAAGTGTTGGCCTACTTCGCTGTCGACCAACAAACCCTCATCGTGGCCGGCGCCACTCAGAAACCAGCCTTGATCTTGCTTGGAAAGCAGCACTTTAGCGCCCGGCACCAGCTGGAGCTGGAGCAGTTGATCAAGAAATGAACCGTCCAACTGCAGCGGTTCTCCGATTCTTACAAGCTCGTAGCTGCCATCTTGGAGTTTTACTAACGAGTCGCATCGTTTCACTGTTGCTGGCGCAAGCCCCAATAGTTCGAGTCCAGGGACCGGCATTCCAAAAGGGGAAACGCTTGGGTTTTTCAACAGCTCTACTAGCTTGCGCTCGACTGATTCACTCATGACATGTTCCCAGCGACATGCTTCGTCATGAACCTCGGCCCACTCCAAACCGATCACTTCCAGCAATAGCTGTTCGGCCAGGCGGTGCTTTCTCATGACTTCAATTGCCGTCAAGCGCCCCACATCGCTGAATTGCAGTTGACGATCGTCAAGCAGACTAAGGAGGCCGTCGCGCTCCATCCTTGCGACCGTTTGGGAGACGGTCGGTCCAGAGTGCTCTAGACGCTCGGCAATACGAGCGCGCATCGGAGGAATGCCCTCTTCTTCTAATTCATAGATTGCCTTTAGGTACATCTCTGTTGTGTCTATGAGGTCTGTCATTGAATCCCCTTGTGAGCGCCTGAGTCAAGACTAGTAAGGGCGATACTAAACTTAGCCCTATGCCAGACATTGTAATTCCAGAGTCCCTTAAGCCCCTAGACGGAAGATTTGGCTGTGGCCCCTCGAGGATGCGACCGGAGCAGCTAACAGCATTTGTTGATTTTGGAAACCGCTACATGGGAACCAGTCACCGACAACCACCGATCAAAAACTTGGTCGGGGACCTCAAGCAGGGCCTTCTGGACATGTTCCATGCACCGGAAGGTTATGAAATCATTCTTGGCAACGGTGGGGCGTCAGCCTTTTGGGATGCAGCCACTTTTTCTCTGGCACAAAGCAAGGGGCAGGCTCTCGTGCACGGAGAGTTCGGCAATAAGTTCGCAAATATACTCGGTGCCCCTTGGCTAGAAAGCCCGACGGTGGTATCTGTGGAGCCTGGGTCTCGTGGGGAATTGGTGGCTGAAGCCGGCGTTGATGTATACGCGTACCCTCACAATGAAACCTCTTCCGGTGTGGTCACCGATGTAAAGCGAGTAAAAGGAGCGGACAGCAACGCCTTGATGCTGACCGATGCGACAAGCGCTGCCGGGGGCATTGATTTTGACCCCCTGGAAACAGATGCCTATTATTTTGCACCTCAGAAAAACCTTGCCTCTGACGGAGGCCTATGGTTGGCTCTTGTCTCACCAAAGGCGATTGAACGCATTGAAACAGTGGCCGCATCGGGTCGCCATATTCCTAATATTTTGAGCCTGAAACTGGCCCTGGATAATGCCCGACAAAATTTCACCTTGAACACTCCATCTCTTGCCACTCTGTTTTTCACAAACAATCAGGTTGAGTGGATTAACTCTCAAGGTGGGCTCTCATGGGCGGACAAGCGAACAAAAACCAGCTCTTCGCTTTTGTATGACTGGGCTGAGAAAAACAGCACTACTCACCCGTTTGTTGAAAACCCGAAGCACCGCTCCCAGGTCGTTGCGACGATCAACTTTGATGACAGCATTGACGCGCTTGAAATCGCTGCCATTCTGAGGAAAAACGGAATTGTCGATACCGACCCGTATCGCAAGCTCGGAAAGAATCAGCTGAGAATTGCTACTTTTGTTTCAACTGAGCCATCAGAGGTGGAAAAACTCATCGACTGCATCGAATACATTCTGGAAAGAATCTGATGAGGCTATTTCTTAAGTTCGAAGAGCGCAAGCCAGACCCAGACATGCTTGCTCAGAAGTCAAAGCCGATAATCAAGCTCGGAACTCTAGCTTGGTTCTTGATCTTCATCGGCCTCGCTGTGTTTTACCCGTCTCTTGCGGACGCGGGCCTTCAGTGGTGGCTTCACACTGCTTTGGTCGGAGTCGGACTCGGACTCATTGGACTGTATATCATCCGTAACGACTAGGGCCTTTATCAGCTCATCGGCTTCGGCATCGGTCTTTGCTTTTCCCTCGGCCTTCAGTTGCCTTCTGAATTCAGCTAGCCTTTCGGACCACGGCACCCACTGCGGTGCCAAGAGCGCGTCCTCGCCGGCAACAAGGTTTATTTCTGAAACGGTTGCGGGCTTTCGCTTATCAGGTTGCGTCAGAGTAACCAGCCAGTTCCAGCCCGCATATCCTCGCATACTGGATTCAAATCGAAGCTCGATTACACCTTTAGTAGGCTCTGTTCCGCTTATAAACTCACCATAGGAGCCAGTCGGTGCATCGGATGCCAGAACCGAAAGTCCTAGCTCTAAGTGTTTAGCCTTCAAGCTCTTCAGCCACCCTGCGCAACAGCTGCGCCACCTTTTTCCCGTGAGAAGCCTCAGGGTATTTGCCACGCTTGAGGTTTCCACCAATCTGATCCAAGAGCCTAATCAGGTCCTCTGTGATGATGCCCAGATCTTCTGCGGGTTTGCGAGTTGTCGAAACCAGCGTGGGAACCTCAAGGATTCTCACCGACAGCGCCTGAGCTCCCTTTCGACCATCGGCAATACCAAACTCCACCCTGCTACCTGGCTTGATCGAGTCAGTCCCTGCCGGGAGTGCGCTCGCGTGCAAGAAGACCTCAGTGCCGTCATCGCCTGCGATGAAGCCGAATCCCTTTTCGTCGTCAAAAAATTTAACTTTGCCCGTTGGCATGGCTCCTACTTTCAACTGGTCGCCGTTTAGTGTATCTGAAAGGTTAGAGTTATCTGATGGCTAAAAATCAAAAGCGTGCTCCAATCGAAACCACACTGGCTTTCATGTCAGTTGGAGTAATCGGGGTTTCGATTGTTTTCATGCTCCTCACGCTGGGACTCAGTGCACTTGGAATCAACAGCTTTCCAGTGGTGTTTGCACAACTCCCGCTAATCGGCCTACCGGTCGGTTTCCTATTGATCATTTCAATGCTGATTGTTGCAATTATCAAACGAGGCAAAGAAGACAAGAACTAGTGTCATCGATTCTGGAATTAGCATCACAACTCCGAGCCAAATCTTCAAAAGAACTAACCCATACTCTGGCTTCGTCGCTAGGACAAGGTCATGGGTGCGACGACTACTTTGACTTGAGTAGAGTCTTGCTCTCAAGGCGTGAGCTTGAGCCTAAGATTCGATCCCTAGATGCCGTCGAGCTTGAAGCACTTCGATCAGGCAGGTCTTCAAAGAAGCTAGTCGAGCTGAACCTATCGACGGGCGAGGTCATAGCAGAAGCGCAAGAGCTGAGCTTGGAACTTGAGCCCCAGAAGTACAAGACGTCACTTCATCACGGTTCCTACCTGAGTGCGTACGAAACATTACTGAGCGTTACTGAGTTGCTGTTTGCTTGCGAGCGGCACTGGCTTGATGTTATTCGAGCTGGGATACGGTCCCAAGATGCCAAGGAAATCGCACTCAAACTTAAGCTCACCCCCAAAGACGTTCAGCGAAAATTCCAACTTGCCGTCAACGCCGGGCTTATAGGTCAAAGCGATACCCGCTGGGTGGCAACCAAACAAGGTATGGCGTGGCTTGAAATGGACCGCGCCCAGGCTTGGAGAGTGCTAGCTCTTGGCTGCTGGGATCTACCTGCATTTGAAGTTCAGGAGGGCACACTTGCCGAACAGGTCGTAAGAGCATTCCCTCTGGTGAATCTCACCGGCATTAAGATGCTGGAATTTGGCGCTGACCTTGGTCTAATAGACAAGGGCACTGCCCTTTACCCGCTCACAATTGGTTCACTGGATGAGGCCGCAAAAGACATCGCCAGTCATTTGCCTGAAATTCAAGACCGAATCCTGGTTCAGGGCGACTTGAGCATCGTTTCTACGGGCCCGATATCAACCCAGCTTCACAGAAAACTAGACACCTTTGCCGACTCTGAGGATTTAGGTCTTGCCACAAGATTCAGAATTTCACCAATGACGATCTCTCACGCTCTAGAAACTGGAATGAGCGTAAAGGAGATTGTGACGACACTCGAAGAAGCCGGTGGGAACAACATGCCGCAACCACTCGAGTATGTTCTCAAGCAAGCCAGCGAGCGCTTCGGGCAACTGCGCGTGCTGTCTAATCAGGCCGGCACAATCATCGCGTCCGAGGATGCGATTCTGCTAACCCAGATTGCTAACGAGCAGTCACTTCGAGGGCTCATGCTTCAGCCGATTGCTGGTGGTCAACTTGCAACCAGGCTTGGGCTAGATCTCGTCTACTTCAACCTCAGAGAGGCCGGGTATGCAGCGGTCATGTTTGAAGCTGATGGAACAGTTCGCTCGCCAAGAATTGCTGTTGAGCCACCTGAAGTCATTCTCCAAGATGACAAGATAGCGGCCAGGGTCGCCAATCTAATGTCAGGCGACAAGGCGCAGATGGGAAGCGAAGACGTGCTTCGACAATTGCAGTTCGCTCAAAAGAACAAACTGATGGTGCAAATTGCCGTTGAAATGCAAGATGGCAAAGCTCAGCAGTTCACACTGTCGGTACTTGGAATCTCAGCGGGCAGGCTGAGAGGCAAGGACCAAGAAAAGGATGCTGAGCGTACACTGCCAATTTCAAGGATTCAATCAGTCGTGCTGGTTTAAGCTAGAAGGATGTCCAACGGCCCATTAATAGTTCAGAGCGACCGCACGGTTCTGCTTGAGACCGGCCATGAAATGGCAAGTAATGCTCGACACGAGCTTGGAATATTTGCCGAGCTCGAGAGAGCACCCGAACATGTTCACACATATCGAATTACAAAATTAGGCCTGTGGAATGCGCGAGCAGCAGGACACGATGCAGACTTCATCTTGGCCTCACTAAAAAAGTGGTCCAAATTTGAGATTCCAAAACTTGTTGAATCAGAGATTCAAAACACGATCGACCGCTTTGGGAAATTGCAAATCGGAAGGGATGATGAGGGCCTCACTCTAACCTCGGACTCGCAAGCAGTAATCGCGGAAGTGAGCTCAAATCCAAAAATAAGTGAGCTTCTGGAGGGTCCGATAGAAAACGGCTACCGTGTCAGGGACTGGGCCAGAGGTGCTCTGAAGCAACAACTCCTGAAGCTCGGATGGCCAGCCTCTGACAATGCCGGCTATACCCCGGGTACCCCCTACGACATCGATCTGTTGCAGGACACTTGGAAACTTCGGGACTACCAGCGAGAAGCAGCAGACAAATTTGAACTGGGCGGTTCAGGCGTTGTGGTGTTGCCATGTGGAGCCGGAAAGACAATGGTTGGCGCTGCAACAATGGCCGACGTGAAGGCGAACACGCTGATTCTTGTCACCAACACGGTTGCTGCCAGGCAGTGGCGGGACGAGCTGATTGAAAAGACAACTCTCACCGAAGACGATATTGCCGAGTACTCCGGCAGCAGCAAGCAGCTGGCCCCGGTGACCATCGCGACATATCAAATCCTGACCACAAAGCGAAAAGGCGAGTTCGCCCATCTCGCTCTACTCGATGCTCGGGATTGGGGCCTCATTATTTATGATGAAGTTCATCTGCTTCCGGCTCCGATATTCAAGATGACTGCCGACCTGCAGGCAAGAAGGCGTCTTGGCTTGACCGCAACTCTGGTTCGCGAAGACGGGCGCGAGTCCGATGTCTTTTCACTTATTGGCCCTAAGCGGTTCGACGCCCCTTGGAAAGACATCGAAGCCCAGGGTTACATAGCGCCAGCAAACTGCTTTGAAGTTCGGGTATCGCTTCCCGATGAAGCACGCATGGATTACGCAATCGCAGATCAGGAAAGCCGCTTCCGCATTGCCGCCACGGCAAATGCGAAGCATGGAATCATCAAACGTATTCTCAAGAGACACCAGAGTGAGCCAACCTTGATTATCGGCCAGTACCTGGACCAAATATCCGAGGTTTCGGAGACCCTGGACATTCCAAAAATCACCGGCGAAACACCTGTTGACACAAGGGAAGAGCTTTTCCGCGCATTCAGGCACGGAGAGATAAATTCACTGGTTGTTTCAAAGGTGGCCAACTTTTCCGTTGACTTGCCTGAAGCCTCGGTAGCAATTCAAATTTCGGGTGCTTTTGGATCGAGGCAAGAGGAAGCCCAACGGCTGGGTAGGTTACTGCGCCCCAAGAAAGATGGCCGCTCTGCTGCCTTTTATACGATTGTGGCTGCCGACACTGTGGAACAAGACTTCGCTCAAAACCGCCAGCGCTTTCTAGCCGAGCAGGGCTACTCCTATGAAATCATCGATGCTGACACGATTTAGCAATCGGCATCTAACAGTGGACTCCCAGAAAACTTCCAGCTAACTATCGCAAACTAGTCAGTATGGAAAAACTAAAAGTTCTAGTAGTTGATGATGAACCGAACATCCGCGACTTGCTTTCAGCGAGCCTCCGCTTTGCAGGTCACCAGGTGGCAACAGCTGCAAATGGTACCGACGCCGTAAAAATGATCAGCGAAACAAATCCGGACATTGTGCTTCTGGATGTGATGCTGCCTGACATATCAGGTTTCGGAGTCACAAAAAAAATTCGAGGAATGGGCATTGAAACCCCGATTCTTTTTCTGACCGCGCGAGATGACACCGAGGATAAGATTGCCGGCCTAACCGTGGGAGGCGATGACTACGTCACCAAGCCATTCAGCCTTGATGAAATCATGGCCCGCATTTCAGCAATCATCCGTCGCACCAGTAAGGATGGGGCACCAGGATCCGTCATAACCGTGGGCGAACTAACTATCAATGAGGACGCCCACGAAGTGAGCGTCGGTGCAGAAGTAGTGGACCTCTCACCAACTGAGTATCAGTTGCTTCGCTACTTAGCTACGAATCCGAACCGAGTACTAACAAAGGCTCAGATTCTCGATCACGTTTGGGAATATGACTTCAATGGTGAGATGGGAATCGTCGAAAGTTACGTTTCTTACCTGAGAAAAAAACTTGATCCACTTAGTCAAGAACCTTTGATCATCACAAAACGTGGTGTTGGATATATGTTCAAGGCACCCAAAGGATAGTTTTTGAAACAGCGGTTTTTGGCAGGCTGGGAGCGCATCTCCCTGAGGGCAAAATTGACAACAATGTCGGTTGGCCTGATTGGGCTTCTGCTGAGTGTTTCTAGCGCCGGAACAATTGCGCTGCTTGACACCTACCTCCAAAGAAACACAGACACGCTCTTGATCACAACTGCCAATCAGTTGAGGACAGAGAATCCTTTGGGCCTTGAGGCTCAAGTTTCTTCTGGGAAGCTGGCATTGCCCTCACTCCCAAGCGACTACTACATTGCAATCCTGGATGCCAAGGGCAACCAGTTTCTGGGCCTCATCTCTTCAACCGGCGGTGGCAGATCAGTCCCAAACTTTTCTTCCTTAAACATCCAAACGGTAAGAGATTCAGGCTCGATCCCATTCGACATAGTCGTAGAGAACCAGCGCGGTCAGGATGCGGAATGGCGAATGGTGGCCATGCCGCTTGAGCTGGCTAACGGTTCTGTCGTGGTCGCACTGCCAACTAACTCAAATCGCCAAATTCTTGCGGAATATGCGGTTATTGGAGGGCGATTTGGAATCTTCCTCGTTGTGCTGTCGGGTCTGAGTATTTGGCTCACAATCACCTCAGCACTCAGACCACTGAAGGAAGTCGAGAGAACTGCGGAAGCCGTTCAGTCAGGAAAATTCTCATCTCGCTTGATGACAAGACATGGGAAGACCGAGATTGGGCGACTAAATAAGGCTCTAAACAGCATGCTTGACAGCATTGAAGGTGCTGTCAGCGGGCGAGATAGAACTCTTGAGCAGATGCGAAGGTTTGTCTCTGATGCCAGCCATGAACTCCGCACTCCCCTGGTGACAGTAAGAGGATATGCCGAGCTATATCGCATGGGAGCTATCACCAAGAAACAAGATGTGGCCGAGGCGATGCAGCGTATTGAAAGCGAGGCCGTGAGAATGACTGGACTTGTAGAGAGCCTCCTCACGCTCACCCGGATGGACGAACTAGGAAATCTTAAGTTGGCCAAGACAGATGTTTCAACTCTTGCCGATAACGTCACCAAAGACGCATCAGTGGCAAATCCGGACGTCACTTTTAGGGTCGATAAAACAGGGAAAGGTTTTGTAGCAGAGATTGACGCCGACAGGATCAAACAAGTCTTAACCAACTTGGTTGCAAACGCCTCTCGATTCGCACCCAAGGGCTCCGAGGTAACAATTCATCTTCACGGCAAATCTGAAGAGCTTGAGGTGCGCGTGATTGACCACGGAGATGGAATACCCGAGCAATTGCGGGACAAAGTTTTCGAGCGCTTCTATCGAGCCGACAATTCTAGAAACCGGGATACTGGTGGCTCGGGGCTTGGCCTAGCGATTGCCAAATCGATCGTTACTGCTCACCACGGAAAAATTACAGCCGAACAGACGGTAGGTGGCGGATCGACCTTTGTTGTGGAGTTGCCAAAGAAGCAACCTAAAGACAACTCAACTTCGTAGGTTCTTGTAGACATAAAAAGCGGGAGTGGTTTTCACCACTCCCGCTTTTTTGCTCTTTAGATTTGTTAGAAGTCCATTCCACCACTTGGGTCGGCTGGCATAGCCGGAGCAGGCTCTGGCTTGTCTGCGACCACTGCCTCTGTGGTTAGGAAAAGTCCAGCAATGGATGATGCGTTCTGCAGGGCAGATCGGGTCACCTTTACCGGGTCATTGATTCCGGCCTTGAGCATGTTTACATACTCGCCTGTTGCTGCGTTCAGACCTTCACCGTCAGGAAGGTTTGCAACCTTCTCTGCAACAACGCCTGGCTCCAGCCCAGCGTTAATTGCAATCTGCTTTAGAGGTGCTGATATAGCAACCTTCACGATGTTCGCGCCGGTAGCCTCATCGCCCTTCAGCTTCAGCTTGTCGAAAGATGCCTTGCCGGCCTGAAGTAGCGCTACTCCACCACCTGCAACGATTCCTTCTTCAACTGCAGCCTTGGCGTTTCTTACAGCATCCTCAATACGGTGCTTACGCTCTTTCAGCTCGACCTCAGTGGCCGCTCCAGCCTTGATGACTGCAACACCTCCTGCAAGCTTTGCCAAGCGCTCCTGAAGCTTCTCACGGTCGTAATCGGAATCAGTGTTAGCAATCTCACGACGAATCTGCTCGACTCGTCCCTTGATTTGCTCGCTCTCGCCAGCGCCTTCAACGATGGTGGTCTCGTCCTTGGTGATTACCACTTTGCGAGCACGGCCCAACATTGCAAGCTCTGTGTTCTCAAGCTTCAGGCCAACCTCTTCAGCGATAACCTGGCCACCAGTCAAGATTGCGATGTCCTGAAGCATAGCCTTGCGTCGATCTCCAAATCCTGGAGCCTTGACCGCTACCGACTTGAAGATTCCACGAATCTTGTTCACAACCAAAGTAGCGAGGGCTTCACCCTCGATGTCCTCGGCAATAATCAAAAGAGGCTTGCCAGCCTGCATGACCTTGTCCACGATTGGAAGTAGGTCCTTCATGTTTGAGATCTTGTTGTTCGCAATTAGAACGTAGGCATCCTCAAGGATTGCTTCCTGGCGCTCTGGGTCTGAAACCATGTAGGCAGAAACGTAACCCTTGTCAAAACGCATTCCCTCGGTTAGCTCAAGGTGAATACCGAAAGTGTTTGACTCCTCTACGGTTACAACACCCTCTTTTCCAACCTTGTCGATTGCCTCGGCGATGATCTCTCCGATAACACTGTCTCCGGCGGAGATTGAAGCGGTTGCGGCAATCTGCTCTTTGGTCTCAACAGGGACGGCCATCTTGATTAGAGCCTCAATTACTGCATCGGAAGCCTTTTCGATTCCGCGCTTCAGGCTGATTGGGTCAGCTCCGGCTGCAACGTTACGAAGGCCTTCCTTGACAAGTGCTTGAGCCAAGACGGTTGCGGTTGTGGTTCCATCGCCAGCAACATCATCAGTCTTCTTGGCAACTTCCTTTACAAGCTCCGCACCGATTTTCTCGAATGGGTCGCTCAGCTCAATTTCCTTGGCGATCGATACACCATCGTTTGTGATTGTGGGTGCTCCCCACTTCTTCTCTAGAACAACATTGCGACCACGTGGGCCAAGGGTTACCTTGACTGTGTCGGCAAGGATGTTTAGTCCGCGCTCGAGGCCGCGACGGGCCTCTTCATCGAAATGAATAATTTTTGCCATTGGGTTTCTCCCGTAATTGTTTCAAGACTGGTTTTAGCACTCACGGATAGAGAGTGCTAATAAAGTTTTATCACTCAAATGCTCCGAGTGCAAGCGAACACCGGCAGCAATTTAGCTGACCGGTGTTCGGATTGTTGCTACTTAAGCGACTGGAACTACGTTTTCAGCCTGAGGACCCTTGTCCCCATCCTTAACGTTGAACTCAACCCGCTGGTTTTCGCGAAGTTCGCGGTACCCATCGGACTCGATAGCGGAGAAGTGAACGAATACGTCCGGTCCGCCGTCTTGAGTGATGAAACCAAAACCCTTTTCAGAGTTGAACCACTTTACGGTTCCTTGTGCCATTTTGCTGCTCCTGATGCTTGTACCACCTGCGTCTGTCGCCGATGCATCAAGCTCCAACCTCGGTCACAGCTCAACCCCTAGAGTCTACGCAGGTTTCGTCGAAAAAGACAGCGATATTTTGCGGTATGAAATGTGTTATCCAACGGTTATAAATTAGAAGCGAGGAGTTTTTCTATGAAATATGAAGTTTTCAAAACAGACGAGCAGTGGAAGCAAGAGCTTTCAGAGTTTGAGTACCACGTGCTGCGGATGGCAGGAACTGAGCGTGCCGGTACCGGGGAGCTCTTAGACGAAAATCGCATGGGCACGTATAGCTGCCGAGGATGTGGAGCTCATTTGTTTGATGCTGAGACCAAATTTGATGCCCACTGCGGTTGGCCGTCCTTCTATAAGTCGCTGAATAATGAGGCCATCGAGTACATCGAAGATCGGTCTCACGGCATGGTTAGGACAGAGGTGCGCTGCGCCAAGTGTGGCGGCCACTTGGGTCACCTGTTCGACGATGCCCCACAGACTCCAACTGGTAACCGCTACTGCATCAACTCGGTCTCAATCACCTTTCAAGCCGAAGAATAGAAATTCCCTGAGTAGTCTTTTCGAGGCAACAAAAGCTAAAACGAAGAAAAGGTCTAATTGGGAACAATAATCAATGTTTTAGCGATACTGATCGGTGCGGCTATCGGCGTCGCACTGGGTCATAGGTTGCCCGAAAAGATTTCCAGAACTCTCACGGATGCCCTAGGGCTTGTGGTGCTAGTAATCGGAGCACTAAACCTAGCCGCACTTTCTGACTCCGCATTCGCAACCGCAGTGACAAGACCAGGCACGCTGCTAGTCGTTTTGGCCTCACTCGTACTTGGAACAGTTGTTGGATCGCTCATCGGCATTGAGGAAAAACTCGGCCGCTTTGGCACGTGGCTGCAACTAAAGGTTTCCAAGGGTGGCGATAAGGATAAGTTCATCGAGGGGTTTGTAAACGCTTCGCTGCTTTTCACCATCGGGCCGATGGCAGTTCTTGGGGCACTTCAGGATGGCCTTGGTGAAGGCTTTGACGTGCTAGCTCTGAAATCAAGTCTTGACGGATTGACCTCCATCGCATTTTCCGCCGCTCTTGGTTGGGGTGTTGCCTTCTCGGCAATTCCAGTTGGGTTGTGGCAGGGGCTCTTGACGATCATTGCCGCGAGCGCCGGAGCCCTCATGAGCGACGCACTGATTGCCTCCATCACTGCAACCGGTGGCATCCTGCTACTTGGAACAGGTCTACGAGTCCTTCAAATAAGAATGGTGGCAGTTGCCGACATGCTGCCAGCCCTAATATTTGCCCCGATTATCACGCTGGTTGTCGCCAACTTTATCTAGTCTTGCCCGGTTAGTTTTCTAACGTCTCCAAGTAATTGGTAGAACTCCTCTTCGGTCATTAGGCCCAGGTCCATGACTGCTTCTTTCACTGACATGTTGTGTTGCTGAGCATGCTTGGCAATCAAGGAGGTTTTGTCATAGCCAAGCTTTGGCCCAAGGGCAGTCGCTAAGCCGATTGAGTTTTCCACAGTAAGCCTCAGATGCTCCACATTCGCCGTAATGCCGCTGATGCAGAACTCGGCAAGAATGTGGCAACTCTGACGAAGGTAGACCACGCTCATCATCAAAGACCTCGCGATAATCGGCTCAAAGGCATTTAGCTGAAGCTGACCGCCCTCCGCCGCCATGGTGACTATCAAGTCGTTTCCGATCACAGTGAAGGCAACTTCGTTCACCGCTTCAGGAATTACCGGGTTCACCTTGCCCGGCATTATCGAAGACCCAGCCTGTCTGGCAGGAAGGTTTATCTCGTTTATGCCAGCCCTGGGGCCAGAAGACAAAAGCCTGAGGTCGTTTGAAATCTTAGAGAGCTTGGTGGCAAGCCTTTTGAAGGTGCTGGATACAGAAACAAAAACACCGGTATCACTGGTGGCCTCAATTAGGTTCACTGCCGGAGTGAAGTTGTGCTCACAGATTTCACTAAGTATGTCCGTGACCAAGTGAGAGTAGCCTGCCGGGGTATTTAGCTTGGTCCCAATTGCCGTTCCACCAAGATTAATCTCGCTCAGGAGTGGAATCATCTCCTGAAGCCGCCCCTCGTCTTCACTCAAGGTTTGCGACCACGCTGCAAACTCCTGGCCAAGGGTCATGGGAACGGCATCCTGAAGCTGCGTCCGACCCATCTTCAGAACATCTGCGAATTCAATTGCTTTTTCGTCGATCGTTTTCCTTAGAAAAGCAACCTCGGTGAGCAGGGCCCTGATTTCGATGATCATCGAAACTCTAATTGCCGTGGGGTAAACGTCATTTGTTGACTGCGATGCGTTGACATGATTCAAAGGGTGGATATGGTGATACTCGCCCTTTTTATGCCCGGCTAATTCAAGAGCCCGGTTTGCAATTACCTCGTTGGCATTCATGTTGGTTGAGGTTCCAGCGCCACCCTGGATGGCATCCACCACAAACTGGTCATCGTATTTACCGTCGCGCACCTCGAGCGAAGCCCCGATGATCGCAGATGCGACCTGCTCATCGATCACGCCAAGCTTTTGGTTTGCCCTAGCAGAGGCTTCTTTGATGAAGCCCAAACCTCTTACTAGAGAGCGGTAGTGACCAATTGGCACTCCACTTATGGGGAAGTTTTCAACAGCACGCAGGGTGTGTACTCCCCAGTATGCATCCAGCGGAATTTCTCGTTCGCCAAGTAAATCTTTTTCAAGCCTCGTTGCTTTCACGGCTTCAAGTATTGCACTGAAAAAGCAGTTATCGACCTATGCCCAAATGAGACCTGCGTACACTTAGCAAATGAGCGTGAGCCAAGACACTAGAACTCCAACCAACTTCCACTTGATTCTTCAGCAGGTAAAAGAAGCGGGGCTTCTGAAAAAGCGCCCCAGCTTCTACATAATTCGGCTAGCCGTCATCACAGTAATCGCCTCAACCCTCTGGGTCGGTGCTGGCTTTGTAGGAAATGCCCTTGCTCACAGCCAGTGGTGGATCATCGCCGGTTTCGTGCTTGCGGGCCTGCTTGGAATCATGAGCGCTCAATACGGCTTCATTGCCCACGAAGCTTCTCATCGACAAGTTTTTGGAAACAACAAAGCAAACGACTGGTTGGGACTAATCTTGGCCAATCTCTTTGCAGGTCTCAGTTATGGCTTTTGGTTGCGCAAGCACAACAAGCATCACCAACGGCCGAACCAAATAGGCGAGGACCCTGACATCGCAATCCGGGTGCTGTCATTCACGACCGAATCAAAAGAAGCGAAGAAGGGCATCGAGCGCTTTTTCACTGAGCGCCAGGGGTACCTGTTCCCGTTCCTGTTGCTCTTCACAGGCTTTGACTTGCTGCTGGACTCCTTTGCCGGCCTTGGCAGGAAGGACAAGGCTCTAAAAACCAGGCTTCTTGAGTTTTCGTTAATGATGATTCGTCAAACTGCTCCTTACATAGTTATGGGCATCATGTTTGGTTGGCTGTGGGCGATAGCCCTCTGGTTTTTCATGATGATGACCTTCGGCTTCTTCATGGGAGCGGCCTTTGCCCCAAACCACAAGGGAATGCCCCTCGTTGAAAAAGACAGCAAGCTGGATTACTTTTCAAGGCAGGTTCTAACTTCCAGAAACATTCGTGGTAGCTGGCTAAAAGACAACTTGATGGGAGGCCTCAACTATCAGGTTGAGCACCACCTTTTCCCCTCAATGGCCAGGCCCTTTTTACGAAAAGCTCACGCGATCGTTGAGGAGTTTTGCAGAAAGAACGACATCACACTGGTGGAAATGAACTTGCTCTCAAGCTATGTGGCCATTATGAAGCACTTAAACAAAGTGGGACTGAGCAACAATGTTGATCCTTTTGTTTGCCCGATGGTCGCAGAATTGCGCCCCAGAAACTAGAGCCGACCACGGGACTCGAACCCGTAACCCCCACTTTACAAGAGTGGTGCGCTACCAATTGCGCCAGGTCGGCTTGAAGCCAGATTTCTCAATCTACTTCGGCTGGAAGCTTAGCAGTGTCTTTCTCAAAGTATCTAGACTTGGCGAGTGCTTCTAAAAAGAGTCCTTTCTAACAAGACCACCTGGTTTTACTTCGTGCCAGCAATCCTCGCGGCGACCGCATGGTTCGTTTACTCGAGCGACGATCAACCGCCTGCGATCTCCAATTTCACAGTCACCCCCGAGGTCACAACGTTGACCGAGACTGGGCTAACTCTGAGCTACTCAGGCGAACTCAGTGACTCCAGGCCAATCCGTCACGCTCAGCTTCTATGCAAAGAGGACGGAGTTTCCGCTCTTCAGATCTATTTAGGCTTCACTTCGAATGAAGCAAATTTAGTGAGCTTCGGGGTTATACCGGGTTCACCCAGCTGGCAGGGAACCTGGTCAGGAACGAGCCAGGATATTTCTTTCAGTGGGACCGGCAGAATCCCACCAGGTTTTTCCGGCACGAACTGTCAATGGTCGGTTGAGCTCAGAGACATACTTGGCAACGAGGTAACCGTCGAACTAAGTGCGGCAACCTCGATAATCAAGAACTGACTACTGGGCAGTCGCCAACTGAACAAACTGAGCGAAACGTTCGGCTGACACCAGGTCATCTCCGGTTGCCCAGGTGTACTGGTTTCCATTGACCAAAATCGTTGGAGTACCGGAAACACTGACGCCGTCCTGAGGCTCTGAAAGGACTCTCTGGGTGTGCTGTTCAATGTAGTCACCGAAACTCTTAGCCTGAATGCAACCCTTCACCTCTTCGGTGCCAGCCCTTGCTTCTTCAGCGTAAGCAAAGAGCTGGTCGTCATCGTGCCCGTTGGTGCCCTCCGCTGGTTGGTTCAGCATTAAGAGTTCATGAAAGTCAAAAAAGGAATCTGGTTCGAAGTTAGCAACGCAAAAAGCCGAGTTGGCTGCCCTTGAGGAGTAGTCGTTCAAGGAAGCGCGGTCAAGGAAGGATATTGGACGAATCTCGATTGTGGCAGCTCCGACATCTGCCCACGAACGCATTTGAGCAGAGTTTGGAACATCAAAGGCCTGACAGATTGGGCACTGGTAGTCCACATAAATCTGGATCTCTGGAGTGTCCTCGGCATCCTCCGGCGTTGGTGTGTTGGTCGGAGTAAAAGCCTGCAGCCCAACACCCACTTTTAGCCCCCCAAGCGCGGTTAGATTTTCAGGTGCATCTCCCACAACCGGAGCATCTGCCTGATTTGCCGCGTCCACAGCTACAACCGCGGCAATGCCGCCGACAATACCCAGGGCAACTAGCACTACCGAAACCTGAATTACCAGCCGATTGCGCTTTTCTCTCTTAGCAGTTTCCTGCCTGAGCAAGCGGGCTTTCTCTCTGGCTTCTTCGCGCTTTTCAGAGCGAGTTGGCTTGTCATTTGAAGTCATCTATGAAGTCCTTTGGTATCAGCTTGATTACGAGGCTGTCTAATTCTAATTGGAGTGTCATACTTGTGGGGTTCAGTAATTCTGAACGCCTATCACTACGGATCGTCCGGCACGTACCTGCCGGTGAAGGAGAAGATCATGGCATCAGTGTCATTCAAAGACGCGTCAAGGGTTTACCCAGGCGGAACAAAGCCAGCGGTGGACAAGCTAAACCTCGAAGTAGAAGACGGCGAGTTTCTAGTGCTCGTTGGTCCTTCAGGCTGCGGTAAGTCAACATCATTGCGAATGCTTGCCGGCCTAGAAGAAGTGAACGAGGGTGGAATCTACATCGGAGACAGAGAAGTCACCGACGTTCCACCAAAAGACCGAGACATCGCGATGGTTTTTCAGAACTACGCTCTCTACCCACACATGACTGTTGCAGAGAACATGGGTTTCGCTCTGAAGATTGCCGGCATCAACAAAGAAGAGCGCGCGGAGCGCGTTCTTGAAGCGGCAAAGCTTTTGGACCTCGAGCCTTACCTGAACCGTAAGCCAAAAGCACTTTCTGGTGGACAGCGTCAGCGTGTGGCTATGGGCCGCGCGATTGTGCGTAAGCCACAGGTTTTCCTAATGGACGAGCCACTTTCAAACTTGGATGCGAAACTTCGTGTTCAGACCCGTACTCAGATTGCATCGCTCCAGCGCCGCCTTGGAGTAACAACCGTTTACGTGACCCACGACCAAGTCGAGGCGATGACAATGGGTGACCGCGTTGCAGTCTTGAAGGATGGACTACTTCAGCAGGTCGACACCCCACGTAACCTCTACGAAAAGCCTCAGAACGTATTCGTAGCCGGCTTCATTGGCTCCCCTGCCATGAACTTGGTGCAGTTGCCAATCATCGAAGGTGGCGTCCAGTTTGGAGATGCAGTTCTTCCAATCGGCAAGGATATCCTGGCCAAGGCAACCGGCAAGACTGTCACCGTTGGAGTTCGTCCAGAAAAGATGAGCCCGGCTGAACATGGACTTGTCGTTGACGTAGACGTCGTCGAAGAGCTTGGTAGCGACGGCTTCCTTTACGGAAGAGCACAGCACGATGGAACCGAACAGAACGTTGTTGTTCGTGTAGACCCAGTGGACCACCCGAAGGCCGGTGACAAGATTCACCTGCAGGCTGACCCAGACTTCGTTCACGTGTTTGACGGAGAAACCGGCGAGCGCCTGAACTAAGGCTTCGATGCCATCTGCACTAAACATTACGGCTGCCACGGCAGAACCAGAATTGCTGGATCTGCCGTGGCATTTGCCGTTGGAGAGTTGGCCCAAGGAAAACATTGCGGCACTCCCAAAGGGTCTTTCACGTCACACGGTTAGATTTGCCCACCTGAGTGACCATGTGGTTGCAATCAAGGAGACGCTTTTTGATTTGGCCAAGCGAGAGTATGAAATGCTCCGCAAGCTCCAAAAACTCGACATCCCTTGCGTAGAGCCCTTTGCGATTATCAATGATCGCGAAGATGCCGACGGCAACCCACTTCCTGCCGTCCTGGTTACCCGGCACCTCAAGTTCTCGCTGCCATATCGAGCAATGTGGTCTCAAGGGCTTAGGGAGCAAACGGCGAACCGTCTTGTTGACGCTTTAGCTTTGCTGCTGGTGAGACTGCATCTCTCAGGCTTTTTTTGGGGAGATGTGTCGCTTTCCAACACCCTCTTCAGGCGCGACGCTGGTCAATTTGCCGCGTATCTCGTGGATGCCGAAACCGGCCACCTCTACGACACCAAGTTATCAAATGGTCAGCGGGAAAATGACCTGGAAATCGGCAGAGTAAACATTGCCGGAGAACTGATGGACCTGACTGCCTCTGGAAAGGCTACCGACATCGACGCCGCTGCCGTGAGCCAGCGAATCGTCGACAAATACAAAGAACTCTGGAAGGAACTCACAGCAGTTGAGACATTCGACGAGAGCGAGCGCTGGAAGATCTCAAAACGAGTCAAGCGTCTAAACGATTTGGGTTTTGATATTCAAGAGCTTGGCATGATCAAAGATCAGGACCAGCACACCGTGAGAATTCAACCGAAGGTGGTAGATGCTGGACACCACGCAAGAAGGCTCTTGCTACTTACAGGACTCGATGTAGAGGAGAATCAAGCCAGGCGGTTACTGAATGACATTGACCAGTACGGGCTGAGTCATTCTCACCTTGGCTTTGACGAAGAGGTGCTTGCCCACCAGTGGCTCAGCGAAGTGTTCGAACCGGTTGTTGGAGCAATCCCACAAGACCTGAGGGGCAAATTAGAGCCAGCAGAAGTGTTTCATGAAGTCCTGGAACACCGTTGGTATCTGTCTGAGGAGCAAGGCCGAGACATTGAAATGATTGATGCTGTTCGCAGCTATGTTTCTAACGTCTTAGCTGGTCGGCGCGATGAGTCAGCGCTACTTTCTGGCAGTATGACAACAGAGGCAATTTTGCTTCCAAATTCAGTGCCCACCGGTCTAATCGTTGTCGAAGACGATGATGAGGACGGAGACTGGCGAGATAAGGTTTAGGCCCTCATCGCTGAGATTTGATAGAGCGCGACGCTTGCAGCAATGCCAGCGTTCAAAGACTCTGTAACTTGCGAAATTGGAATTGAAATTACCTGGTCGCAATTTTCTTGAACCAGTCTCGAAAGACCTTTGCCCTCTGAACCAACCACAACAAGAAGTGGTTTGTCGTAAAGCTCGAAGTTCGGCAGTGACACATCGCCATCGCCATCAAGTCCAACCACAAAAACTCCTCGGCGCTTATATTCCTTGATGGTCTGGTTCAAGTTTGCGGCTAGGGCAACCGGCATTCTTGCCGCGGCTCCGGCACTTGTCTTCCAAGCGGCTGCGGTGACGCCAACGCTTCGGCGCTGGGGCAAGATAACGCCGTGACCACCAAAGGCGGCGACCGAGCGAATAATTGCACCCAAGTTTCTCGGGTCCGTTATGCCATCAAGGGCGACCAGCAACGGCAGAGTGCTCTGTGACAGCGCTCGGTCCAGCAGCTCGTTTGGATCCTTGTAGCTATAGGGCGGGACCTGCAGAGCAATGCCCTGGTGAACACTGTCAGGACCGGTCATGCGGTCGACCTCAATGCGAGTGACCTCGTTGATTGGAATCCCACGATTATTTGCAATGGCCATCGAATCACGGACCCGGTCATCCACCTCAATGCGCTGGGCAATGAAAAGCGCAGTCGCAGGAATCTTGGCTTTTAGAGCCTCCAGGACCGAGTTTCTTCCAGACAGAATTTCCGTGGCATTAGCCTTGGAGCTCCTGCCGGTCTTGGACGCTACGAACTGACCTTTCTTTGGAGCATTCTTCGCCTCGGCCCTGGCTTTTTGGGTGCGATAGGTGTTGTGATAGGCGCGGTCCTCAGCCTTTGGCGTTGGCCCTTTACCTTCGAGTGCCTTGCGGCCGTGGCCACCTGTTCCTTTGGTGGGTCCCTTTTTCGCCTTGTTGGCTCCAGGTCTTCCTAGCTTTGCCATTAGTTCAAACTCCAATGTGTTCCGGCTGGTGAATCGGCAAGCTCTATGCCAATTTCTAGTAGTTGGTCTCTGATTTGATCAGCGCGCTGGTAGTTCTTGTCTTCTCGTGCTTTATTGCGCTCGGTTATAAGGGTTTGGATAACGCCATCCAAAGCCTGATGTTCTAGATTTTTGTCTTCAGTGGAATCCACAGCAAGGCCGAGCACCTCGAGCATAGCCACAACTTCGCTCCAACGCCTACTGGCCTGAGATAATCTCTGCTCGTCGAGATCGGTATTTCCTGCCCGTGCCGCTTCGTGAATAACCGCTAGAGCCCCCGGAATGTTTAGGTCATCGTTCATTTGATCGGTGAATTCTTGAGGTAAGACTGTGTTGTCGATCTTGCTGAATTGAGTGTCGCTGAGCTCTCGCTCCGCGCGAACAACAAAACCGTGCAGCCTCGACAGGGCGGCTTCAGCCTCCTGTGTTGACTCCCCCTGATAGTCCAGAACTGACCTGTAATGAGCGCTAGCCAGGTAATACCGAACAGCCTTGGCGCTGACATTGCCAAACAGCTCACCTGAGGAAACCGAATTCCCCAGGGACTTTGACATCTTCTGACCCTGAATCGTGACTAAACCATTGTGAACCCAGTAATTTGCAAAACCGTGACCTGCTGCGCTTGATTGAGCAAGCTCATTTTCATGATGCGGGAACCTCAGATCTAGACCGCCACCGTGGATATCGAACTGCTCACCCAGATAATAAGCGGACATCGCCGAGCACTCAATGTGCCAGCCTGGCCTTCCCAAACCAAAATTTGATGGCCAACTGGCGCTTTCAGGTTCCGATTCCTTTCGAGCTTTCCAGAGAGCGAAATCCTGAGGGTTTTTCTTTGCCGGATCCAGGGGGGCACTTTCCATGTCTTCCAGCTTTTGATGCGTCAGCTCACCGTATTTTTCCCATTTCGAAGTATCAAAGTAGACGCTTCCCGTGCCATCGAGGGCCTCGTATGCGTAACCGAGATCCAAAAGACTCTGAATCAGGCTGAGCATCTGAGTAACGTGCCCGGTAGCCCTTGGCTCTGCAGCAGGAGGTTCAATCAAAAGCCTTCGATAATCGCTTGCGAATAACTGCTCGTTTTCCTGTGCAAGTTGCCACCACGGCAACTTCAATTCATCTGCTTTTTCTAAAACCTTGTCGTCGATGTCGGTAACGTTTCGAATCAGAGTCACCTTGAGGCCGGTCTTAGTGAGCCACCGAGAAAGCAGGTCATATACGAGCGCAGACCGCAAATGCCCAATGTGAGGTGCCGACTGAACCGTGGGACCGCAGACGTAAATAGATGCCTCGCCGGGAACAAGTGGTTTGAACTCCCGTAACTCGCCAGACTTGGTGTCAAAGAGCTTCATGATCAAAAGCCTAGCCACGCATTCTTATTAGGGCCGTAGCAACTGCCGCCACACCTTGAGCATCTGCGAGAAAACCAAGGCCATCGGTGGTTGTTGCGAGCACTGACACAGGAACCCCGATTATTCCACTCAGGTTGGCTTCAAGCTCGTTTCTTCTCGGGCCGACCTTGGGTTTGTCACCAACAATCTGAACCGATACGTTCACGATTTCGAACCCGGCCGAAGCTAAAAGCCGAGTGCTTTCTTCTAAGAACATTTGTCCAGTGGCACCGGAATACTCAGGCCTGTCCACCCCAAAATTTGAACCAATATCGCCTAGACCTGCAGCTCCAAGAAGAGCATCCACGATTGCGTGTGCAACAGCATCCCCATCACTGTGGCCCTCGAGGGCAGGAAACTCGGGCCACTCAAGGCAGCCCAACATGAGCGATCCCTGGTCACTGAAGCGATGGGCATCAACACCGATGCCTGATCTGGCCTCACCAAAGATTGCGCGAGCCCGATCCAGGTCTGCAGGAGTCGTTATTTTGAAGGCGCTCTCATGCCCTTCAACTACCGCGGTAGGAATACCCAGTGACTCCAGCAGTCCAGCTTCATCGGTAAAGTCCTCGGTCGACTTATTCAAGGCTTCTCGTAGCGTAGAGGCTCTAAAGCCCTGTGGGGTTTGAATCAACCTCAACGCTTGCCTATCCAGGGTTTTATCGACTACGCCGTTTGTTACTTGCTTCACTGTGTCCGAGAGATTGATTGCTGGAACCACGCAGTCCGCAGTTTGCAGAGCAGCGCTGACTCGAGCAAAGACGCTACCGGGAGTAAAAGCTCTAGCTGCGTCATGGACAAGCACAAAATCCGTGGTTACTTCGGCGATCCCGGCAGCAACAGATTGCTGCCTTGTGCTACCACCTGCGACAACCACAAATTCTGAGAAAAATCTAGACGTCTGGTTCTCAAAATCAGCGGTAAGACCCTCTGGTGCAACTACGACCAGCTGGTCAGGTTTGAATTCTGAGATTCTTTCAAGAGAGATTTCAAGGAGTGTCTTTCCAGCAATTGAAACTGCGGCCTTTGGAATTTGTTCGCCGAGTCGCAGACCCTTGCCGGCGGAGACCAGCACAACCGCGATGGTCATTTACTAGCTAGCCAATACCTTGTCTAGCTCCGCAGATGCCTTTTCCTCGTCCACCTTGCGAGCTAGAGCAAGTTCCGAAATCAAAATCTGTCGTGCTTTTGCGAGCATTCTTTTCTCGCCGGCGCTGAGGCCACGATCTTGATCTCTGCGCCATAGGTCTCTAACAACCTCTGAAACCTTGACGACATCTCCCGAGGCGAGTTTTTCAAGGTTCGCCTTATAGCGCCTTGACCAGTTAGTTGGCTCTTCAACAAACTCTGCTCGAAGTACGTCAAAAACCTGCTTCACGCCTTTTTTGTCGATGACATCACGGACGCCAACCATTTCAACGTTTGCCGCTGGAACCTGAATGATTAGATCTCCCTGAGCTACCCGCAGGGTTAAATACGATTGCGTTTCGCCGCGTACCTTCTTTTTGGAAACCTTTATGATTTCAGCTGCTCCGTGGTGAGGATAGACAACTGTTTCGCCAACTTCGAACTTCATACACTTCTTTCAGGCTTCAAAACCCCTATTTTACCACAGTTCCCAACAATTACCTAGGCTAGACTTGAAGTGTTCGTTACCGCGGAGGAACCTTGAAAATCAAGAAATTAACTGCCCTATTGGCATCTGTACTGACCGTTGTGGCGCTTTCGGGTTGCTCTCTCAGCCGAGACGTGGCGTCTCTTGACATCTATGCCCCAAGCGATGGTGTCCTGGCTGACATCGGACAGCTAAAAGCTAGAAACTTCTTGCTTATAAAGGGAACCGGTTCAGAAGCGGTACTGATTGGTTCGATTGTCAACAGCGGGCTAGAGGCAAAGACTGCTGGAATCCAAGTCATTGACGATTCCGGCAACAGGACCACATACCAATTTCAGATTGAGGCCAAAGGCAAGTTCGACCTCGGTTACGGCGGAAATGATGGAATCGTCCTAACGATTCCCGAAGGCCCAGGATCGATGCACATGATTTATTTCAGTGATGGCAGTACTCCGCTAGAAGTAATGGTGCCAGTTCTTGACGGGCAGCTTGAGGAGTACCGCGCTTTTGCTGAGTCCCTGAACTAGAGCTTGCGAAACTAAACCTCGAACTTGTAGCCCAGACCCCTGACGGTTGTCAGGTGAACAGGCCTAGCCGGATCCTCTTCTATTTTTGATCTAATTCTCTTGACGTGAACATCTAGTGTTTTGGTGTCACCAAAGTAATTTGAGCCCCACACACGATCAATAATCTGACCCCTTGTGAGCACTCGGTTCACGTTTTCCATCAGCAACTCAAGCAGCTCAAACTCTTTGAGCGGCATCTGAACTTTCTCGCCGTTCACTTTTACGGTGTGACTCTCTAGGTCCATCTCCACCGGCCCGGCTGAAATTTTCGTGCTGTTAGACACAACAGCCTCGCTGCCACGCCTCAAAACAGCCTTCATGCGCGCCAATAATTCGCGTGAAGAATACGGCTTAGTCACATAATCATCAGCTCCAATTTCAAGGCCCACAACTTTGTCTATCTCAGTGTCTTTGGCAGTCACCATGATGATTGGCACTTGACTCTCTGCTCGAATGCTTCGGCAGACTTCATTACCGCTCACCCCTGGCAACATAAGGTCCAAGAGAATTAGGTCTGCACCCAGACTGAAAAAATTGTCTATTGCGCTCTTGCCATCCTCTGCCTCAATAACGTCATAACCCTCTTTTTGAAGCAAATAGACAAGGGGCTCGCGCAGGTTCTGCTCATCCTCAACCACTAATACTCGAGTCATTTGCTGTCCTTTTCATTGATTGGCAATCGCAGGGTAAAAGTGCTGCCAACACCGGGTTTCGAAAACAATCTAACTTCGCCCTTGTGGTTTGTGGCTGCATGCTTAACTATCGACAGTCCCAGTCCGGTCCCTCCGGTCGCACGAGACCTTGATGGGTCCACTCGAAAAAAGCGCTCAAAGACCCGATCTTGGTCCTCTTCAGAAATACCGATTCCAGAATCGGTAACTGCTATTTCAGCTGTACCGCTCACAATTTTGAGCCCGATTCCCACCTGAGAGCCTTGATCGGAATACGCAATCGCATTCTCAACCAGATTACGCACGGCCGTAGTGAGCATCTCGTGGTCCCCTATAACCGTTGCTCCAGCATCGGTATTTGTGACTAGCTTCACCTGCCGAGTGTCTGCCAAGACCTGATTTCGATCCACAGCATCAGCAATAACCTCAGCAAGGTCCAACTCGACTGCGGTCTCCGATAGGTCGGCGCCTTGAACCCTTGACAGCTGCATTAACTCTTGAACCAAACTTCCGAGCCGCTGAGTCTCTTTTTGCAAAGAGCTTGAAAATTTCCTTATCGTATCCGGGTCGTCCTGGGCACCAGAAATCGCCTCGGTCAAGAGGCTGATTGCCCCAATCGGTGTCTTTAGCTCGTGTGACACATTTGCGACGAAATCACGTCTTGTTATCTCCAGTCGCTTTGCTTCAGTGCGGTCGTCAACAAGCAACATAACGTAGCGGTCGCCAAATTTTGCAGCCCTTGCGTGGACCCACAGCTGTTCACGTTGCAGGCCAGCTTCAATCTGTATCTCGAGCTCAACTGGCCCAGAAGTAGACCTAGCACTCTCAACTAACCCGATCAGTGCCGCATGGATCAGATGGCGGTTTTGAACCAAACCAAACTGAATGGCACCCGGTGACGCTCGCAAGACAGTGTTTCTCTCATCCAACACCACACCTGCGCTTGCTAAAACGTCTACGACCTGGGCGGCAACAACCTCAAAAGCATCTACTTGAGATTGCTCGGATGCCACTTGCTTCCGGTTTCCGATAATGCCCAATTTTCCCTTCCCGAAATGGTGTTTACCAAGTTAACTGCGCTCATTTGCAAGACTACGTGTAAAATTCGAATTCAAGAACTAGTTTGTTGCGGGTTTATGCGAAGTTAATCGAAAGTTTGTATCTGAATGAGAAGCTTCGGAACAAAGCGGTAAAGGCAGCATCGAGCCAAAGGATTCAAAACATGCGGGCAGTGTTTCAGCAGGAACTAAGTGAAGTGCAATCAAGACTGGTCAGTCTTGCCAAAGATGCACGAACAATCATGAATAAGGCCTCCAGTGCCTTTCTGACCTCAGACGTCTCTTTGGCTGACGAGGCACTTGCGCTAACTGATGCCAATGAAGAGCGGGCACTTGACCTCGATGAGCTGGTGATCAAGATTCTTGCCACCCAATCCCCTGTAGCCAGAGACCTTAGAATTCTGGTTTCTGCTCTCAGAATGAGCGCATCAATCGAGCGCATGGGTTCACTGGCCTCACACATTGCAGCCATAGCCAGGTACCGCTACCCAGGTTCGGCAATCCCCGACGCACTTAGGCCAACTTTTGAAGAAATGGCCAAGCTCAACCTAAAGCTGGCGGACAAGGCAATCAGGCTTCTCGAAGACACTGATGTGGATCTTGCGAGAGAGATTCAGGCCGAAGACGAAGCAGTAGACAAACTGCACCGCAAGGTCTTCGACATTGTTCTTGGCCCAGATTGGTCAGAAAATGCGATGTTCACTGTTGACGTGACCCTTGCCTCGCGCTACTTCGAACGCTTCGCGGATCACGTTGTCGACATCTCAGCGAAGGTTAGCTTCCTACAAACCGGAGACTGGCAAGAACTGAGTTAGTGCTTACCTTGGTTCGCAACTGCATCGGCCCCGGCCTTCGCAGCATCTGGATCTAAATAGGTTCCGCCCGGGTTGACCGGCTTCATGTTTTCATCCAGTTGGTAGTGCAGCGGCATTCCAGTTGGGATGTTCAGTTCAGTTATGTCTTCGTCACTGATGCCATCAAGATGCTTGACCAAGGCACGAAGTGAATTGCCATGTGCGGTGACCAAAACAGTCTTCCCCTCCTTAAGAGAAGCAACAATGTCGCTCTCCCAGTAAGGCAGCATTCGAACTAGCACATCCTTCAGGCACTCGGTTTTTGGCAACGCATCCCCGAGGTTCTGGTAGCGCTCATCGTGAGCTTGTGAAAACTCAGAATCGTCGTCGATTGGTGGTGGTGGGGTGTCGAATCCGCGTCGCCAGATCTGGAACTGCTCTGGGCCGTATTTTTCCAAGGTCTCCGCTTTATCAAGACCCTGCAAAGCTCCGTAGTGGCGCTCATTGAGCTTCCAAGACCTCTTGGTTTCAATCCAGTTGCGGCCCAATTCATCCAAGGCGATGTGTGCGGTATTGATGGCCCGCTTCAAAACGGATGTGTAAAGAACATTTGGCACCAAACCTGATTTGGCTATCAATTCACCGGCTCGCTTGGCCTCAGCCCTGCCCTTATCGGTGAGGTCAACATCCACCCAACCAGTAAATAGATTCTTCTCGTTCCAAACAGAGTTTCCGTGGCGCAAAAGTATTAGGTCGTAAGTCATGGGCAAAAGCTTAGTCAACTGCAGGCAATAGAGCCCTTGCCTGCGCTGGCTCAATTCCAGCCGCAACCGCTAAATCAACATACAGGGGCCTAATTTCAAGCAGCAAGGCGGTTTCAGAAACCGAAAGCGGAGGGTCAAAGACCTTTGGGCTGAGGCCCGAAGGGATTTTCCTCAGGTACTTTCTAGCCTTTTGAGTCACTGAGAAGTCATCTGAGGTCTGCTCCAATAACTCGGTGGCAATAATTATTTTTCCGAGCAGGTCAGCCAGCTGCGGCCTCGGCTTTTCATCCCGCACCAAAAAATCAACCCTTCGAGTCAGAACCCTCAGGTTTCTGGTCGCCAAATCCATCCCCTCGGCAACTTGCAACTGCTGCGCCATTTCTTTTCTGGCCCAGCGGTAAATCGGGGAGAGATTTGAGATCGCAATAGCTGAATCGAGGGAGCTCTTCCATTTATCTACCAGTGGCTGGGTCTTTCTGATTTCTTCTAAAGCCAGATCTGCCAACTCTTGGTTTGGCTCCCGAAGAACAGCCGCCACGTTGGAAAGGGTTGATCTGAAGACCAGAAACAGTGCTTTGGAGTCCTGCCTAGCCAGCTTGATTGGGTTCCTTGGCATCAAGGACACAAACACAATTGCCACTAGCCCGCCAACCAGTCCATCGATGGCGCGTTCAAATATTCCAGAGACCGGGGTTTGTAGCAGTTGAACCAATACCGCCTGCAGTGCGACGGTAATTGTGAACGCTGGGTTTGAAGTAAACAGCCTTGCGATCAATAATGCCAAGAAGATTGCGAATGCCAACTGCAGTGCACCCTGGCCGAAAAGCAACAGCAGAGTTTCGCTGAGGACAACACCGCTGAACATGGCAATCGCGGTCGAAAGCACCTGCTTGGGTTTTGTGTCTCTAGAAAAACCTAGGGAAGATATTGCCACCGTGACCGCCAGCAGCGGCACCTGGTGTCCCAAGACGTAGTAGGCAAATAGGTATGAGGTAAATGCAGCGAGCACAATTTGTCCGATAGTCCAGAACGAATCCTGCACCCGGGCAAAAGAGAACCTAATTACAAAGCGGTTCATTTCTTGCCGGTCAGCTTAAAAGCTGCCGGCCTTGGAAGGTTTGCAGCTTTTCCTGCGTCGTGTGGAACCAGCACCTGTTGCGTGGCAAGGGTCTTACCGTCACCGGCTTCAACATAGAGATCTAGATAGGGAGTATTTCTGTTTATCAGAGCAAGTGCCAAAGAACCGGCTTCGTAGTGCAGCGCTCCCGCCCTAACTGTGCCGACCTCTTTGTCGTTGTAGTAGACCTTGTCGCCCTGATGGGCAAGAACATCGCCCTGCTCCAAGTTCAAAATCACTAATCGCCTTGGCGGGTGGCCGAGGTTATGAACCTTCGAAACTGCCTCTTGGCCGCGATAGCAACCCTTGCTCAGGTGAACTGCAGAGGACAACCAATCAAACTCATGTGGCAGCGATCGATCGTCAATATCGGTGATCTCTGGCCTACCGGCACTGATTCGCAATCCGTTGAATGCCAAGAGGCCCGCGGGTTCTTTATCTTCTGGGGGAGCTTCAACCAAATACTCGCGATATGCAAAATCCGCCCGCTCTTCCGCGTAGCGCACGGACCCGACCGGTTCCGCTGAAAACCCATCGGTCCAATTGGGTGCGGCATGTTCAAAAAACCCGCCGACTATAACCAGATCTGGACGCTCAAGAATTTCAACTTTTGAACGAAAAACCATTTTCTTGAGCCATGCCAGAATGCCCTCAAGCTTCAGCTTGGAGGTAATAAGCAGAGCACCTTCTTCAGTGATGATGATTTTGAGCTGGTGCTCGATGTGCCCCTGAGGAGTCAACAAAAGTGCTTCCGTGGACTGGCCAGTTTTTAGATTCAAGATGTTTTGAGTCAGCAGCGAGTGCAGCCACAACTTGGTGTCAGGGCCTGTGATCTCAAAGACAGCCTCGTCATCTCGGAGCACGTAAGCGTCGCCCGAGGCAAGCTTGCGTTGCTCCAGAAGCGGATTACCAAAGTGGTCAGTCATCCTGCTTTACCAATCGGGCAGATGCATGAGATTTCAATGGACTTCCGATCGCCGCCATGTCCCAAGCCCAAAGCAAAGCACCTTCAACGAGACCGAACATTCTCACGCCAGCGGAGTACTCCTTTGTGTTCGGGGACCTCAGCACTGCATCGGTCGCGATGTCTACTCGAGCACCCTTGATTTGACCGAAATAAAGCTCTGACACTGAATCTGAATTCGAAATAATCGCCTCTATGTCGAAACCGCCTTGATCATTTCGCATTAGTTCTAGCTCGTCACGAGTTTCAATAATTGGCTTGCCGGTGCCGGGGAGTAATCCTGGACCTGGATCGTGTTCTCCGCTTGGCTTGGCCAGCAGCCAATAACCGTGCTCCTGGCTGATGATAGTCCCGTCGCTGTCAGAAAAAGTAGAGCGATACTCAAGCTTTCCGTTTTCCAGAGCAGTGAATTGACATACCTGGAAGAAAGTGACCTCGGTTGGCTTCGCCCCGTCGACCGGATAGCTAACAACCCCGGAGCCACTCCAAGTTCCGAGCAAAAAAGTAAACGGGGTTAGGGAGATCGGCAGGTCGTCTGGAAGGACGATCAAATTAGCTCTGACCCTTGAACAGCTTGTACAAAACCAACGCGGATACTCCGGCAATGGCAACGGTGGCTAGCACCAAAAGACCAGTAAAGAAGATTTCTATCGCCAACAACATGTTCTCAAGTCTATCTTGTCAGCGCGATAAGTGTCATAACACCCAAGATTGCGACAGTGCCCGCCGATACATATACCTGCTGGCGAACAGTGTCTTTTGATGTCTTTGACAAAAGATGCCCGAGGCTGACCACGGCAATCGCTGCGCCCGCAATAGCCGCAAATGCGTTGTAAAGGCGATTATCTGCATAGGTGGCCAACGCAATGATTCCTGCGACTAACACCGCCACCCATATGACTGAAATCTGCAACCACTGCTTGCTCACGCCTTGAACTCTACCCAAGACAGGCTTCAATCGGGCTATTATTTGCCTAAACGGAGGTGAAAACATGGCAACAGTTCTATGTATTTCACCGAACGCCGAGAGCCCGCTGAGTGCCCTAGACGCCCTTGGTCATCAACTCGTGCAGATTTCTTTTGACCCGCAAGCACTTAGTGATGCGCCTAAACACGATGTTGTTGTTTTGGACTGCAGGCAAAACCTTATGGGTGCTAAATCAGTGGCTCGAATAATGCAAGTTGCCGGATGGTCAAAGCCACTCATGCTCGTCGCCAGTGAGAGCGTCCTAGCAGCAATCAGCTCTGAGTGGGAGCTGCAAGACTTCGTACTCGAATCAGCTTCGCTCGGTGAAGTCGATGCTCGGATTCGAATCCTGTTGAATTCACTGGGTAAGAAAACTGCCTCTTCCGAGATTGCCACCGGTCTAGTTATTGACCTAGATAGCTTCACCGCAAAAGTTTCAGGGCGGACCCTTGACCTGACCTTCAAGGAATTCGAACTGCTTCGACACCTAAACGAAAACCCAAGAAGGGTCTTTTCCAGAGAGCAGCTCCTCAGCGAAGTCTGGGGTTACGACTACTTCGGTGGCACCAGGACAGTCGATGTTCACATTAGGCGACTAAGAGCGAAGCTTGGCGACAATGAATCACTCATCGGAACCGTGAGGAACGTGGGATACCGGCTTAACCCAGATGGAAAGTCCATCGAAGATAATTAACCCACTGGCAACCAACAGGTGTCAGAATTGGTGCCATGTCAGAAGAAACCCAAATCATTTTCCAGCCAGAGTCCGAACCGGATCTGCCTGCTGGTAGGTTTCTCGACCGCGAGCTGAGCTGGCTCGAATTTAACCAGAGGGTTCTAGAGCTTGCCGAGGACGACGCTGTTCCACTTTTGGAGCGAGTGCACTTCCTGAGCATTTTTGCATCGAACCTTGATGAGTTCTTTATGGTTCGTGTTGCTTCGCTCAAGCGCCGAATTGCTACCGGAATCGCGGTCCAGTCGGCATCTGGCCTGAGCCCCCAAGACGTGCTGCAAAGAATCTCAGACAGAACTCGTGATCTTCAGGTTCGTCACGCAGAGCTTTTTGTTGGCGACATTTCCCGCGAACTTGCCGAAAATGGCATCCGACTGCTGCACTGGGCGGACCTAACTGAAGATCAACAGGTTTCTCTTCAAGAATATTTCATGAATCAGGTGTTCCCAGTGCTAACACCGCTGGCAGTAGACCCTGCTCACCCTTTCCCTTACATTTCTGGTTTGTCGCTAAATCTGGCAGTAGTGCTGAGGAACCCGAAGACCGGGGGCGAGCATTTTGCAAGGGTTAAAGTGCCACGACTGCTACCAAGGTTTGTTCCAGTGCCGGGTGAAGGCTCGGCCTACATACCTCTTGAAGATGTGATGGGCGAGTACCTAGATGAGCTGTTCCCCGGCATGGAAGTGAAGCAGCACCACATCTTCCGCGTTACCCGCAACGAAGACCTTGAGGTTGATGAAGATGAAGGTGAAAACCTCCTGGTTCAGCTAGAAAAGGAACTCTTGAGAAGGCGCTTTGGTCCGCCTGTAAGGCTCGAGGTTGCGGACAACATTGATCCGCAGGTGCTGAGCCTGCTGCAGCGAGAGCTGGATATTTCAACTTCAGACGTATATCACTTGCCTGAGCCGCTTGACCTATCGAGCCTTACCTCGCTTGCGTTCCTATCTCGTCCAGAGCTTCACTTTGAACCTCACGCAATCACCACCAACCGTTACCTCGAGGCAGACGAAGATGAGGCTGCGGACATTTTCGCGGCACTGCGTGAACGTGAAGTTCTGGTTCACCACCCCTATGAAAGCTTTGCGACCAGCACACAGGCATTCTTGGAACAAGCAGCCGAAGACCCCCAGGTGCTTGCCATCAAACAGACGCTTTATAGGACCTCCGGTGACTCTCCGATTGTCGATGCCCTTATCGATGCCGCCGAGGCTGGCAAGCAAGTGCTGGCGCTGGTTGAAATCAAGGCCAGATTTGATGAGAAAAACAATATCGGTTGGGCTAGAAAACTAGAGGCTGCTGGCGTTCACGTGGTTTACGGAATCGTTGGCCTCAAGACTCACTGCAAGCTCTCTTTGGTGATTCGACAAGAGGGTAGCCAGCTTCGTCGTTACTGCCACATTGGCACCGGAAACTACAATCCGAAGACGGCTCGCTATTACGAGGACTTTGGTCTTTTGACTGCCAGAGAATCGGTTGGCGAAGACCTAACACAGTTGTTCAACCAGCTGTCAGGATTCTCAACTGAGCCAAGCTACAGCTCGATACTGACCTCCCCAGTTGGCGTGAGGGAAGGCCTCGTGGAGCGGATACAGAGAGAGATCAAGCACCATCAGGCCGGGAAGCCCGCCAAAATAAGATTCAAGGTTAACTCGCTCGTAGATGAGCAAATCATTGACCAGCTTTACTTTGCCTCAGCAGTGGGTGTTCCAATTGAGATTGTGGTTCGAGGAATGTGCGCTCTGAAGCCAGGGATACCCGGTCTAAGTGAAACCATCACGGTTCATTCCGTACTCGGACGGTACCTTGAGCACAGCCGCATTTTCTACTTCGAAAACGCAGGCGACCCCGACGTATTTATCGGCAGTGCAGACATGATGCACCGAAACCTCGATAGAAGAGTCGAGGCGATTGTCAAAATCACTCAGACTGATCAAATAAAAGAGCTAAACGACCTATTCGAACTGGCAATGAGCAACAAGGCCGCAGTGTGGGAGCTAGAAACCTCCGGTGTCTGGCGCCGAGACTCTCGAGATGACGAGGGATTGCCTCTGCTTGACATGCAGGATGAACTAATGGCCCGCACCTTGACCAAGAAGCGAAGTCGCTAGTGACGGTTTATGCGGCTGGCGCGGTGTGCTGGCGATTGAATAAGGGTGAACTTGAACTGGCCCTGGTCTACCGAGGTGCCCACAAAGACTGGACCTTCCCCAAGGGCAAGCTCGACCCTGGAGAGCATCTACCTGAAACTGCAGTGCGCGAGGTTGAAGAAGAAGTTGGCCTGAGAATTCGGCTCGGAAGAAAGCTTTCTGTTCTTCGCTACAAACTTCCCTCTGGAGAGATCAAAGAAGTCCACTACTGGGCATCCAGGGTCAAGGACAAAGCAATTGCCAAGTCAAAATTCAAGCCGAACAAGGAAATAGCTGCTGTCGAGTGGCTTTCGGCGAATCAAGCGCGCGCGAAGCTCACCTACGATCATGATCGGCAACTATTGGAGCAGGTGAACAGCTTTCATGCTGCTGGAGAGCTTGAGACCAGAGGGCTTGTGATCCTTCGTCACACCTCAGCCACCCCCAGAGCTGATTGGGCGGGCGAAGAAGCTAAAAGGCCGCTTCTTCCCGAGGGTAAGCTTCAGGCCAAACGGCTTGTTTCATTGCTGGATGCCTACGGCCCAAAGCGATTGGTCACCAGCCCTTGGACCAGGTGCCAGGAAACCGTTGCTCCTTATTCAAAAGCCAAGAAAAGAACCTTGATTGAGCGCTCACAGCTCACCGAGCTTGCAAACCAAAAAGGCCCCAGAAAAACCAAGAACGTGATCGAAGATACTTTTGAGCAGACCAAGAATGCACTTATTTGCTCTCATCGCCCAGCGCTCCCGACAATCATCGAAACCTTCGGAAAGCACGCCACCAAGACTGTTGCGGAATCCCTCGCAAAAGAAATAGTGCTGGCGCCTGGAGAATTCTTCGTCCTCAGGATCACACTTGGGCAAAAACCTAAGGTGATTGATTACGAACGGGTTTACCTGGAGTCAAAACTTAGCGGTTAATTCACTGTCTGTTAACTTGGTTTACAAAGCGAGTTTGAATTGCCCTCATAATTTCTCTCTTGCCTAATAAAAAACTTATAAGAAAGGGCAATTCATGAACAAAGTTCTACAGCTAGGAGCCTTGGCGGCAGCCAGCGCGCTTGTGCTAGCCGGATGTGCTGCAAACGAAGTGCCAGCAGAAGAGACCACCAGCGCGGCAGCGACCACCACAGAAGGAGTGGTCGAGCTATCCGGAACCCTAAATGGCTCCGGCGCATCATCAATGGCCGCAGGTCAAGAAGCATGGATTGCTGCGTTCCAAACTGCGAACCCCGGAGTGACAGTGAACTACGACCCAACCGGATCTGGAACTGGCCGTGCTCAGTTCATGGAGGGTGCTACGTCTTTCACCGGTTCTGACTCGTACTGGAAAGAAGAAGAGCTAGCTGGAACTTTCCCAAGCTGTGAGGCGGGAACACTTCCATGGGAATTCCCAATCTGGATTTCTCCAATTGCGGTTATCTTCAACCTCGATGGAATTTCAACCCTGAACATGGATGGCGCAACGGTAGCCGGTATCTTCGCTGGTGAGATCACAATGTGGAACGACGCTGCAATCGCAGCATCAAACCCTGGTGTATCTCTCCCAGATCTCGCAATCACAGCTGTTCACCGCTCAGACGAGTCTGGAACTTCCAAGAACTTCACCGACTATCTAGCTGCAGTAGCACCAGATGTTTGGACTGTTGGGGCTATTGAGGCCTGGCCTGCTGAGTACGGCGGCGAGGGTGCTCAGGGAACCTCTGGAGTTGTTTCAGCCGTCACCGGTGGAAACGGAACCATTGGTTACGCTGATGCTTCTCGTGCCGGAGACCTGGGTCTTGTATCAGTCAAGGTTGGTAGCGACTTCGTTGGCTACTCTGCTGAAGCAGCTGCAGCCGTTGTCGACGCCTCTCCCTTGGTTGAGGGACGCGAGTCATACGATCTAGCAACCAAAATTGACCGCAACACCACAGCATCAGGCGCCTACCCAATTGTCTTGGTTAGCTACCTAATGGGTTGCAACGATTACGCAGACGATGCACAAGCAGAGCTAGTGCGCGCTTGGGCTTCATTCCTTATTTCCGAAGATGGTCAGAACGCTGCAGCTACTTCAGCTGGTAGCGCTCCAATCTCAGCGACATTGCGCGGAAAAGCTCAGGCAATTATCGACGCAATCAAGTAACTGAACATTTGGTAAATAGAACCCCGCCCAGGTTTCCTGGGCGGGGTTTTTTACTAGGTTGTTCATTAGATAAACAGGTAGGGATTGTTCATGACTGATTTAAAGCCAAAGGCCGTTAGGCGGCTAGGCGACGTCGTGTTCGCAAACCTGGCACTCTTTGCCGGTGTTAGCATTTTGGCCACCTTGGCGACTGTGGCTGCCTTCCTCTTTGCCCAGTCCATTCCTGCCTTCACTGGACCTGAGATAGCAGCTGCAGAAAACGGATTCTGGTCATACGTTTTTCCTTTTGTATTCGGTACGGTCTACGCATCGGTTATTGCACTAATAATTGCGACGCCCTTGGCGATTGGAATTGCTCTTTACATCTCACACTTTGCCAACCGACGATTCGCACAGGTGCTCGGGTACGCAGTGGATCTGTTAGCGGCCATCCCTTCCGTCGTTTATGGACTCTGGGGGATTCTGGTTTTGGCACCTTTCCTCAACCCAACATTTATGTGGCTGAATGAAAATCTGGGATGGATTCCTTTTTTTGCAGGACAGGTTTCGGCCACCGGCAGGACAATGCTCACCGTTGGCATAGTGCTAGCTATCATGGTTCTACCGATCATGGCAGCGTTGATTCGGGAAATATTTTTGCAGACTCCTACTTTGCACGAAGAGGCTGCGCTAGCGCTTGGCGCTACCAGGTGGGAAATGATCAAAATGGCAGTGTTGCCATTCGGCCGTCCTGGAATCATTTCGGCAGCAATGCTAGGGCTTGGTAGGTCACTTGGTGAGACCATGGCCGTAGCCATGGTTCTTTCGCCAGCAGCCGTAATCAATTTTGCCGTGCTGACCTCTACAAACTCCAACACCATTGCGGCGAACATTGCTTTGCAGTTCCCTGAAGCGGGCGGAAACTACAGCAACCTATTGATTGCGACGGGTTTGGTGCTGTTTGCAATCACTATGGTCGTCAACATGATCGCTAGGTGGATTATTAGTCGCCGCGCAGAGTTTTCAGGAGCTAACTAATGAGCACGCAATTATCGTCTAGCTTTCAGGGCACTAAGGACCTGCCGAAATGGGTTTCACCCTCATTGTTACTTGCGTTTTTCTTGGGCTCTTTTACCCTGCAGGTGTCCCTCGCCTCCCAGAATGACCAGTCTGAACTGAATCTCATCCCTGTCGCGGTCTTCGGTCTCATCGGCTTCGCAGTTGCCCTTTATGCCATTTCTCGGGCTATAGAGGGAAGCCGAAAAGCAACCGACCGCCTAGTCACCATTTTGGTGACGACCGCATTCTCCCTGGCATTAATTCCATTACTTTCTCTGGCGTACACGGTGGTTGAAAAGGGTGCCGCAAGATTTGATGCCGAGTTCTTTACTTTCTCAATGAGGAACGTCGTCGGAGAGGGTGGTGGTGCACTTCACGCCATCATCGGCACTCTGGAGATCACAGGACTTGCGACCCTTATCTCAGTTCCGATTGGAATCATGGCGGCTATCTACCTAGTTGAGTATGGCCGCGGGAGAATCGTAAAGTTTGTGACATTTTTCGTGGATGTCATGACTGGTGTTCCCTCGATTGTTGCAGGTCTTTTCGCATATGCCCTCTTCGTTATCTTTTTTGGCCCAGGGGTTCGAATGGGGCTCGGTGGTGCAATTGCACTGAGCGTTCTGATGATTCCGGTTGTGATTCGTGCTACTGAGGAGATGCTAAAAATTGTTCCAAATGAACTTCGAGAAGCGGCCTATGCACTCGGGGTCCCTAAGTGGCTGACGGTGTTGAAGGTAGTGCTGCCGACCGCCCTCGCCGGTATTGCAACAGGCGTCATGATTGCAATCGCCAGGGTAATCGGCGAAACCGCTCCGCTATTGATCATCGCAGGCTTCACGGCTTCCATGAACTACAACCCGTTTGATGAACGCATGATGACACTTCCAGTGTTTGTCTACACCTCATACGCCAACCAGGGCGTTGACATGCAGGCCTATGTGGATCGAGCTTGGGCCGGGGCGCTTACTTTGATGCTGATAGTGATGCTCTTGAATCTCGTTGCCCGCCTTATTAGCAAGTACTTTTCTCCGAAGGGATAAGCAATGTCAAAACGAATCGAACTCAAAAACCTAAATGTTTACTACAGCAAGTTTCTGGCTGTTGAGGACGTGAACATGGTGATTGAGCCAAAAGCCATTACCGCTTTTATCGGTCCCTCTGGCTGCGGCAAGTCAACTTTGATTCGGACGCTGAACCGCATGCATGAGGTTATTCCAGGGGCTCGAGTCGACGGCCAGTTGTTGATGGATGGTGAAGATGTTTATGGACCAGATGTTGACCCTGTGAGGGTTCGCAGACAGGTCGGCATGGTCTTTCAGAGGCCCAACCCGTTCCCAACCATGTCCATCAAGGACAATGTTCTATCGGGCTATAAACTCAACAATTCGCGCATGTCAAAGACTGAAGCTGAGGAGCTCACAGAAAAGGCGTTGGTTGGAGCAAACCTCTGGAACGAAGTAAAGGACCGGCTAGACAAACCGGGATCTGGCCTTTCTGGTGGTCAACAGCAACGCCTTTGTATTGCAAGAGCGATAGCCGTCGAGCCAGACGTGATTTTGATGGATGAGCCTACAAGTGCGCTGGACCCTATATCCACGGCTGCCATTGAAGATTTAGCAGTGGAGCTGAAGGAGAAATTCACAGTTGTGATCGTGACTCACAATATGCAGCAGGCCTCCAGAATCTCTGACATGACAGCATTTTTCAATATTGCTGGAACCGGCATGCCCGGAAAACTCATTGAATATGACAAAACTGAACAAATTTTCTCCAACCCATCCGAACAGCAAACTGAGGATTACGTATCGGGCCGCTTTGGCTAGAAACAAAACCTGGACCAACTAGGTTTAGTTTCTAATGATAGAAACAGTCACCTCAGATCTGGCCACGCTAAAAAATAAGTCCGGCAAACCCGCCCTTGTTCTAGTCACAGGAGCCACCGGTTACATTGGCGGGCGGCTGATTAGAGAGCTGCTCAGTCATGATTACCGCGTTCGAGTCTTAGTCCGCGACGCAAAACGAATCAGCGACTACCCCTGGCAAGACAGTGTTGAAGTGGTTGAGGGTGACGCAACCAACGCTGAGGTGCTAGCCAAAGCGCTGGATAAAGTTGACCTCGCCTATTACCTGTTGCACGCACTCATGGTTTCAAAGGACTTTGAGGCCAAGGAGCGCGAGCTCGCAGAAGTATTTGGGGCTGTCGCCAAGCAAAAGAAGGTCTCCAGGATCGTCTATTTGGGCGGGATGACCTCCAATGACGATGTGCTCTCCCCTCACATGTCAGCCCGAGCAGAGACAGGCGAGATTCTTAGGGATTCTGGCGTGCCAACAATTGAGCTTCGAGCAGGGGTCGTAATCGGTTCAGGTTCCGCCTCCTTTGAAATGCTCAGGCATTTGACCGAGCGCCTCCCGTTCATGGTTACCCCGAAATGGTTGCTAAATAAAATCCAGCCAATTGCCATCCGCGATGTGCTGCGCTACTTAGTGGGTTCTGCCACGCTCGATAAATCAATAAATAAAGACTTCGACATCGGCGGCCCAGAAATCTTCAGTTATTTGGAAATGATGCAGGTGTATGCCTCGGTTGCGGGCCTCCGCCGAAGAATTATCATCCCGCTACCGGTGCTTACCCCGAGACTGGCGTCCGGTTGGATTGGTCTTGTCACGCCCGTGCCGGTAACTCTCGCAAAGCGCTTGGTTGCATCATTGAAGCATGACGTTGTAGCCAGAGATAACAGCATTCGGGAGCTAATTCCAGAGGCAAAGGGCGGAATGACCGACTTTCGCACCGCCGTAGGTCTGGCACTCAGCAGAGTGAAGTCACTCGAGGTTGAAACCCGATGGAGTAACGCTTCGTTTCCAGGAACCCCTTCTGAGCCACTTCCGACAGATCCCAGCTGGGCAGGTGGCTCGCTCTATGTTGACCATCGAGAATTTGTATCAAGTGGCTCCATCGAAGAAATTTGGTCGCGGGTAGAGGCCATTGGTGGCAAGAACGGCTACTCAACGGCAACCTGGGCATGGGAACTAAGAGGCTTAATGGACCGAATGGTTGGAGGCGTTGGGCTTCGACGGGGAAGAAGAGATCCAAACACCCTCATGGAGGGTGAGGCGCTGGACTTCTGGCGAGTCGAAAAAATAGACAGGCCAAAGTTACTTCGGCTGCGCGCTGAGATGAAACTTCCCGGTCTGGCCTGGCTGGAATTCAGAGTTTCAAAGCTTGAAGATGGCAGGTCGCTTCTCACTCAGAAGGCCTACTACCACCCGCATGGGCTCTTTGGGCACATCTACTGGTGGCTGGTTTCATTTATGCACGGCATTGTGTTTCCATCCATGGCAAAGAAACTTAGCGGTGGCAAAGCTAGGAAAGTTTCCAAGAGCTAAGCTTTCTCGGTGCCTAAAACTCGTCTAGCTGTTATTGCCCTGCTTGGCGTTGGCTTCGTGTGGGGTGCAGCATTCGTGCTGATGAAGGATGCGATCGAGCAGCAGCCCTACATGGACTTCTTGGCCACTAGATTCACGATTGCTGCATTAGCGATGATGGTGATCCAACCGAGAAAAGCGTTTTCGTTCAAACCTGGCGATCTAAAATACGGGCTTCTGATTGGTGTTGTGCTTGGTTTTGGATTCATCACGCAAACTATCGGGCTCGGCCTCACAACTGCTGCAACCAGTGGTTTTTTGACTGGACTTTACGTGATCTTTACTCCCCTTATCGCCTGGGTTTTCACCAGAAAGAGATTTGCGGTGCGGGTGATCGCGGGCGTAATTCTGGCTGCAGCCGGCCTAGCGATTTTTTCAGGTGCAGCGACAGACATTGAGTTCCAGATTGGCCAGCTTTGGCTAGTTGCCTGTGCTGTTTTCTTTGCAGTTCACATTTTGCTTCTTGGTGCGTTTGGCAAGGGTAGAAGCTCATATCGAATGGCCATGATTCAAATTGCCTTTGCGGCAATCACCTGCTGGGCCTTTGCTCTTATTGACGGCTATCAGCCGCCACCAAATGGCGAAGTTTGGTTCGCTGTTCTCTTCACAGCACTGCTTTCAACAGTTATTGCCTTCTGGGTTCAGACCTGGGCACAGACTTTGATTGATCCCGCAAGAGTTGCCCTGTTGATCACCAGTGAAGTCATTTTCACAGCCCTGCTGGCAGTCGGTCTAGGTCAAGAACCGCTGACGGTTGCAATGGTCGTTGGCGGTGGCATTATGCTGACGGCGATGCTGATTGTTGAGTGGCCAACTAAGACCGAACCCGAAATTCCTCTAGAGGCCAAGCTCCACGAGTAGCTTCTGAAGCGGCTTGTTGCTTGCAAGTTCTTTTTCGGAGCGAGACATCTGCACGGGAAGTCTTCTTCGAAGAAGATCCTCACTATTTGTCACCAGCTCATTCTTGACTATGTGGCGGATTTCCTGAGCAGTAACACCGAGGCCGCCGAATAAGTCTTCAAGTTTTCCCTCGCCAATAATTTCAAATCCCGTTTCACCGTGACGACGCCAGATTCCATCTGCGATTAGGTTTGCCGATTCAGCACTCGACCTGGTTGCAACAAGCTCGAAGAACTCCTGTTTGCGAGACTGGTCACCCTCACCAAACCAATTTTTAGGCTTTGTTGTTTTGTGACCCAGCCTTGAAAGCTCATCCACAACCTCTTGCCCGACGTTTAGGCAGTCAGTCAATTTCCCACCAAGAATGGTCACGGCCGAACGCTCTTTGTCGGCTTCTATCGCGTGCTTGCGACTTAGCTGGTGCCAATCGGCGACATCTCCTGACTGGCCAGCATCGATTACCAGTGGCCTCACACCGGACCGTTCTGAAACAACATCTGCGGCAGTGATTGGAACTTCAAGTTCCATCTGCGCATTTATCTGCTTGATCACAAAATCAGAGTCTTCTGTTGTGACTTTGGTGTTTGGATCCTGAACCCTGGTGTCCGTAGTTCCAACCATCGAACGGTCACCCATGGGAAGGACATAGAACAGGCGTTCTTGCTCATCCCAAAATGCCAGTACCTGATAATCGTCGGTGAGCTTGCGGTCAAGCACCAGGTGAATGCCTTTAGACAGCACAAGCCCAGCCTGGGTTGGCGAGCCAAGAAGTTCAGAAACGCTCTTTGCAAATGGGCCAGAGGCATTTATCACGCTCGTGGCGTTCACTGTCTCTTTGTTGGATCCTGAGAGCGTTAGCTCCCAGCCATTACTTGAGTGCTTGGCAGCTGTGAGCTCGGTGTAGGTTCTGACCTCAGCACCTTCGGAAATGGCATGGCGAACAAAGTCAAATACAAATCGTGAGTCGTTATCAGGCAGCTCCGCATCGTAATACTTGATAGCGGTTCTGCCAGTGATTAGATTCGGCTCAAGCTGCTTGGCAGTTTTTGCCGAATAGCTCTTGGGGGCCTTGGTTCCAAAAAGACCAATCCCCCAATAAAACAAGGTGCCAAATGTTCCAAGCAGTCTTCCAAACGGAGCGGTGGGGCCAAGAGACGCCAGGAACCCTATCTCTTTGATCTGGTTTGGGTAGTGACGCATTAGACGGTTCCTGGCAAGGCACAGCTTGAACACCAAACCAAACTCGTAGCCCTGCAGGTATTTAATGCCGCCCCATACTAAGTTGCTGGACTGCTGAGAGGTAAAGTTAGCGATGTCGCCTTTGTCGATCAGTAAAACACTCAAGCCAGAGGCACTCGCGGCGGCTGCAGCGACGGCACCATTGATGCCGGCGCCAATAATCGCGACGTCATACTGCGCGATTTTGTTCGAATTTGTTTGATTTTGTTTGGCCATGCTGCAAGCATAGAAGCTTAAAGTATCAGACGGAAGCTGATTCGGTTTCAAGGAGGAAATTGATGTCAATCTTGGCACTTGATGCTGGCACAACCGGTGTAACAGCCTTGGTTGTTGGTGATGAAGGTCACATCACTTCCAGGGGCTATCAGGAATTCACCCAGTACTTTCCAGAATCCGGTTGGGTTGAACATGAACCAGACGAAATCTGGTCCGCATGCCTTGAGGCTACAAAAGCAGCCCTTACTGGTTCCAAAGAGCAAATCCGATGCATTGGCGTAACCAACCAGCGCGAGACGGCAGTGATTTGGGACAGAGAAGACCTCAGCTCGCCCACCAACGCAATCGTCTGGCAAGACCGCAGGACTTCGGTTTTCAAAGATGAGCTCGATCAGAAAAATACCGATGATTGGATCAGGCTGAGAACCGGTTTGAACATTGACCCGTATTTCACCGCCAGCAAGTTTTTGTGGTGGCAAAGAAATCTGCCAGATGTTTGGGCCGGCGTTGAAGCTGGCAAGTATGCCCTTGGCACCATCGACAGCTACCTGATTGCAAGACTGACCGGCGGGGCGGCGCACATAACCGATGCGAGTAACGCTTCCAGGACTCAGCTAATGGCCCTTGAAACATGCCAGTGGGATGACGAGCTATTGCAGGTTTTTGGAATACCAAAGTCAGCTCTGCCAGAGATCACTCCTAGCTGGGGGTCACTTGCAACCAGCAGCCCAGAGCATTTTCTTGGCCTGGATGTTCCAATAACGGGCAACGCTGGTGACCAGCAGGCAGCACTCTTTGGTCAGTTGGCTTTTCAAAAAGGTGAATCGAAAGCCACATATGGAACCGGAGCCTTTATCCTTGCGAACACTGCAGAGACAATTGTTGAGAGCACCCAAGGGCTACTAACAACTGTTGCCTGGAAAGCACCAGCGGGCCAAACCACCTATGCCCTTGAAGGTTCAGTTTTCGTTGCTGGCGCTGCGGTCCAATGGTTGCGAGATGGCTTAGGAATCATCGAGAAGTCATCAGATGTGGAAAGCCTTGCCGAAAAAACGTCAGGATCCGAAGGAGTTGTCTTTATGCCTGCGCTCACCGGTCTTGGAGCGCCTTTCTGGCAACCTGATATCCGAGGATCGCTGTTTGGGATAACCAGGGGAACCACAGATGCCAACATCGCCTATGCAACTTTGGAAGCAATCGCCTTCCAGGTAAAGGCAGTTCTTGATGCGATGGAGCTTGACATGGGTTCAAGCATTCCAGCCCTCAACGTCGATGGAGGAGCTGCTGCCAACGATCTCCTCTTGCAAATCCAAGCTGACCTGATCGGCAAGGATGTGCTTCGTGCCCAAAACCTTGAATCCACGGGACTGGGAGCAGCACTTCTTGCCGGCCTCGGTGTCGGAATCTGGAAAAACCTTGAAGAACTTGCCGAACTGAACCCAACCGAAGCAAGCTTTAGTCCACAGCAGGACCGGAAGGCTAGTTACACGACATGGCTCAAGGCTTTAGGTGCGACCGAATGGTTCCATAAAAACTAAGCTGATTACATGTATCAGCCGGAATCCAAGCTCGCAGCGCAAGCGCTGAGCGCCGGCTATGCGGCGGACAAGGTGATAGACAATCTGGATCTTGAAATCTCCAAAGGTTCTGTGACCGCAATAATCGGAGCCAATGGCGCTGGGAAGACCTCATTACTAAAAGCGCTAGCAAGAAAAATACCGGCAGCCAGCGGTGCTGTCTTGCTAGACGGTGTCTCAATCATAAGCCTGACAAAAACACAGATGAACAAGAGCATCGGATTTCTTGGTGCAATACCTGCGGCCAAAAACCTCGAAACAGTTTTTGATTTAGTTGCAAGGTCCGCGATGGCGGCTCACCAGATTTCTAGGGTCTCACCGAAACTAAGAGAGGAAATCAACCTGCTTTTGGAGCGAACTTCGCTAACGGCGCTGAAAGATAAGAAGGTTGGTGAGCTTTCGTCTGGGTACAGGCAATGCGCAGTGATTGCGGCAGCGCTTGTCAAAAACCCAGCGGTGCTGCTACTCGATGAGCCAACGAGCTCACTCGACTACTCGCATCAGCTTCAAGTGATGAACCTACTGTCGTCTTTGAAGCGCGAGCGGGGCATGACGATCGTTGCTGTCATTCATGATCTAAACCTGGCAGCAAGATTTGCAGACCAAATTGTGGTTCTGAAAAACGGTTCGATTGTTGCCAAGGGTGCCCCTTGCGACGTGATTACCCCCAACTATCTCGCCGATGCATTCAACATCCTTGCCCGAGTAATTGAAGACCCGGTAGGCAAGACACCTCTTGTTGTTCCGATTCGCCAGCTTGGCTGATGGCGTTTCTCACTGCAGCGGGCCATAATAGAAAACGTAGTTCACTTAGGTGAAGGCGCAGTTACTAGCAGTGACGCCACAGAGGCTTGCGCCTACCGGTGAATGAGGGCAAGGACTGGGCCCAATATTTTTGAATCGGTCACGTCTGGTTGTGAAAAACAAATGCGTATCTTGCTAATTGGAGCAGGTGGTGTTGGCGATGCAATCGTCAAAATTGCCGCAAATCGTAATTTCTTCGAAAAAATCATCGTTTCTGACTACGACATTGGTCGTGCAGAGAAATCAATCGAGTGGGTGAAAAATCACCACCCTTCGGCTGCTTCAAAATTTGAGGCAGCACAGATTGATGCCAGTGACGCAAGCAGCGTTGCTGCCCTTGCAACCAAGGTTCAAGCCACTCACATCATGAATGCTGTTGAGCCGAAGTTTGTTCAGAGCATTTTCGATGGTGCCCTCAAGGCGGGTGTCAACTATTTGGACATGGCAATGAGCTTGAGCCATGTCCACGAGACAGATCCATTCAACACTCCCGCCGAGAAGTTAGGCGACTGGCAATACGACAAGCACGCGGAGTTTGAAAAAGCAGGCCTACTTGCTCTTATCGGAACCGGTGCCGAACCTGGCATCTCGAATATATTTGCCCGCTATGCGGCCGATCACCTATTCAGTGAAGTGGATGAAATCACGGTGCTGGATGGTGGCAACCTAGTGGTCGTAAATGATGACGGTGATGAAATTTTTGCCCCATCGTTTTCTATTTGGACAGTCATCGAAGAGTGTCTAAATCCACCATTGATGTGGGAAAAGGATCGTGGATGGTTTACGACCGAGCCATTCAGCGAACCAGCAATCTTTGAATTCCCAGGAGGAATTGGGCCGATTGAGTGCGTGAACGTTGAGCACGAAGAAGTCAACATGCTCCCCCGCACTATGAAGGCTAAGAAGGTCGCATTTAAGTACGGCCTCGGAACTGAATTCATTGGAGTTCTACAAACGCTCCACGCTCTAGGACTAGACAAGATCGAGCCCGTTTCTGTTCGCTCGTCTAATGGGCCAGCAAAGATTGCACCGAGGGATCTAGTAGCAGCAGTTTTGCCAGATCCTGCGTCCCTGGTTGATTCGATGACCGGCCAGACCTGTGCAGGAACCCTAGTTACTGGTAAGGGCCTCGATGGAAAGCCAAGGGCTACTTACCTCTACCACGTTGCAGACACCAGCTGGACTGCCAGAAACTACGAAGCACAAGCCGTTGTATGGCAGACAGCGCTAGTGCCGGTTGTAGCACTCGAGCTACTAGCAAGTGGCCAGTGGGCAAACACGGGCGTGAGAGGCCCAGAAGAGTTCGACGCCAAGCTATTTCTGGATTTGATGTCCTCTGAATACGGGCAGCCCTGGGGCTCTCAGGATAGAAACCCTGAAAACCCAAGTGTGATTGATGAAAACTGGAATAAATAAGCAACATTGAATGTTTATTAGACTGTGGTTCATAAAAGAATCTAAGGAACACTTTCAGCTGGCTATCAGTTGAGAGTTTTAGATTTAGAAGCAACAGAAGATCAGGAGATCAACAAATGCGTATTTCAAAGAAGTGGATTCCATCAATTGCAGTTCCAGCAGTCATCGCTGCAGGGGCCGTTGCGGTGCCATTGCAAGCGAATGCGGTTGATCTTCCTGACCTGAGTGCCAGCGAAGTCATGGTGTTGATGCAGCAGGGCGAAGTTCAATCCTTCTCAGGAACCATTGTCAAAGTTAGCGACATGGGGCTACCGGCCTTGGAGTTCAGCTCCATGGTCTCAGAAGACATGGTTGCTGAGATGGAAGAGAAAATGCCGGAGGAGTTTGCAGACTTCGTTCCGGCCGTCATTGAATCGAACACCTTGACTCAGGCTCTTGAGCTGATCTCCGGAACCCACAAGGTCAGGATCTACACATCAGGCATGGAGAAGCTTCGCGCTCAGATTCTTGACCCTATGGCCCAGCGTGACTTGATTGTCAACGGTGATGAGTTCTGGATTTATGACTCACAGAAGGCAACTGCCGTCAACGGCACCATCGAGATGGAAGCAGATCCAGCGAAGCGGGCCGAAGCCGAGAAGGCAATCACCGACTACGCAGCTTCAATCGCATTGGATTTGAGCTCTCCCGAAGCAATTGCTGACTACTTGGTCTCAATGATCGGTGACTCAAGCAACCTTTCAGTTGGAACCGATCACAGCGTTGCTGGCAGGACCGCTTACGAACTGATCCTGACTCCAAATGCTGAGGGCTCCCTGATTGATCAGGCGAAGCTATCGATTGACTCCGAAACTGGAATGCCCCTCAAGGTGGAGGTTTTCTCAACCAACCAGGTAGAGGCTGCAATGTCAGTAGGTTTTGAAACCATTAGCTTTGGCGATGTCGACCAATCACTATTCGACTTCACTCCTCCAGCAGGAACTGAAGTAACTACTTTTGATCCTAGTGAGCTAGAAGGCCTGCTAGGAGAGTACGAGGGTGACTACGAGTCATTCGAGAAGGATGCGTCTGACTACCCAGAGATGGGGCAGCCAGAGATTCTTGGTTCAGACTGGCTAAGCGTTGTGCACCTACCTGCACTTCCAGCTGACGTTCCTATGGACCTCATGGAGAACGAGCTATTCGGTGACATGTTCACCGAGGTTGCGGGCGGAAGAGTGCTTTCGACGGCGCTAGTAAATGTACTTATCACCGATTCCGGTGAGGTCTACATGGGTGCTGTGACAATCGATTACTTGCTCAGCGTCGCAAAATAGCCTCCACGATGACTCAAGGCCAAGAACTGGCTATAAGCACCAGTTCTCTTACTAAGCAGTTCGGTTCCCAAAAGGCGGTATCCGGGATTAGCCTGTCGGTTCCTCGCGGATCTGTCTTTGGGTTCCTGGGCCCAAACGGCTCTGGAAAAACCACAACCATCAGGATGCTGCTCGGCCTAGCCGAAGCATCTGAGGGTGAGATTGAGCTCCTCGGGCATCCAATTCCAAAGCAACTCGAGCAGGCCTTGCCAAAAATTGGTGCATTGGTTGAAGGCCCAGCCTTCTATCCATACATGTCAGGCCGAAACAACCTGATTCGGATTGACTCGGCTGACAGATTTTCAGACGCCAAGACTCGAAAGAAGCGCGTAGATGCCGCCCTCGAGCGAGTTGGACTCACCAACGCTTCAAAAAAGAAGGTTCATGCGTACTCCTTAGGTATGAAGCAGCGCCTAGGGCTAGCCAACGCATTGCTCAAGCCTCGCGAGATTCTGATTCTTGATGAGCCAACAAACGGACTCGACCCCCAGGGAACCCGAGAAGTCAGGAATCTAATTCGCTCTCTGGCTGCCGAGGGGATCACAATCTTTGTCTCCAGTCACCTGCTCAGTGAAATCGAGCAGCTATGTAGCCACTTGGCTGTAATGACAGCGGGCAAGATTGTTGCGCAGGGAAATATCCAAGAGCTTAGAAACGAATCTCAAACCAGACTTGTTCTAAAGTCAGACCGCATTGACGAGCTGGTTGAAGTCTTGAAGTCTCAAGGGCTCTCAAAGATCTCGCTAAAGCCGGACCAAGTTGTGGCGCCCGTGGCGGCCGACTTTGATACCGCAGGCCTAAATCAGTTACTAGTCAAAAAGAAGTTCATGGTTTCAGAAATTCGACTCGAGCAACCAAGCCTTGAAGAATACTTCGTGAACCTAACTGGAGAGGGGTTTGAGGTTGTTCGCTAAATCTCTCAGCATGTCACTGATGCTCTCAGAGCTAAGGGTTATGTTTACTAGGCGCCGCACGTGGGCAATGCTTGCGGCTATCGCCTTGATTCCGATCCTGTTGGCCTTGGCTGTTGCCCTAACCGCCGAGGAGCTAGCTCCAGGTGAGGGTCCGCCATTTCTGGACCAGGTAACACAGAACGGGCTGTTCACTGGATTTACCGCAACCTTGCTTGCTCTTCCACTTTTCTTGCCCCTGACGATCGCCGTTGTAGCCGGAGACACCATTGCTGGTGAAGCCAGCCTTGGAACTCTGCGTTATCTGTTGATTGCCCCTGTTGGAAGATTGCGTCTTCTAATTGTGAAGTACATCGGAACAATCGTTTTTGCACTAGCCGGCACCTTCACGCTCATGATCGCCGGTGGCATCATCGGTGCAATATTGTTCCCAATTGGTCCAGTGACACTTCTTTCAGGAGACCAGATATCCCTTGCTGAATCGCTTTGGAGGATGGCTCTGGTTGCCTTCTACACAACAGTTTCAATGAGTGGATTGCTCGCGATCGGGCTGTTTATCTCAACTTTGACAACGGTTCCCGTTGGAGCGATGGCTGCAACTGTGGTGCTCGCCGGCGTTAGCCAGATTCTTGACAACCTGCCTCAGCTATCTTGGCTTCACGAGTGGCTATTCACTCACTATTGGCTGAGTTTTGCTGACCTCTTGCGGCAGCCAATAGAACTAGGTTCTTTCGCGAGCAATGCGCTATTGCAACTCGGTTATGTTGCGGTTTTCGGTGCTCTTGCTTACTCCAGATTCAGCACTAAAGACATCTTGAGCTAAAGCGCTGTTACACTTCTAAGCTGCAGGGGCCTCTAGCTCAGTTGGTTAGAGCAACGGACTTTTAATCCGTGGGTCGTGGGTTCGAATCCCACGGGGCCTACTAGAACCCCATCCTCCACGGTGGGGTTCTTTCATTTAATCCCCTGGAGCCTCGTTTGATCCAGCTATGAGCCGCTGGCCACCAGCTCCAAGTCACCAGCTCCTTCTACTCTCCAACCTTCATCGGTGAGAACCATGAAGTAACGCAGTGCATAGAGAGCATCACCGCCTTCAATAAACCTGACATCGATGACCCCAAAAGTCTCGGCCTGGCCTGCATAGCAATTGGAAAATTGCAGCTGCGAAGAGGAAAGAAGAGGGCCATAGCTAGACGAAATGACGTTGATGAATGCTTGCAGATTTACATTTTCCTGGAAGGCAGGCGAAGAAAATGAGTATGCAAGCTGAAAGTCCTCAGCTGCAAATGCCTCCGTTTGAGACTTGATTGATTCTTGAATATCAGTCTGCAGCTCATCTGAGCAAAGCTGCGCCGATTGAGCATCTTCAGCATCTTCCCTTTCTGAATTCTCTTGCTCGGGCTCTGTGAGCTCTGGAGAAGCATCTAACGGTGTTGCCTCAGCCTCAATCTTGGGCAACTCGGCGTTTTCGAGGGTACTAACATCACTGCAGCCGGCCAGCAGCAGCAGGGTTACTAAAGAAACCGTGATTGGTAGTCGCATTGGTATTCAAACCCCGGACTGGAAATCATGATTCCCAGAAGGTTTCTCGCTCCCAGCCCTTCTAATGCATCCGGGGTCCAGGGAAGCACTCAAGGCAGAATGCTGTTGGCAAACCCGTGATTGAAAAAAACAGGCAGCTGATAGGCGTTTATAAGGCTGATGGCGGGTTCATCGGAGAGGTTTCCTATTTCCTTGGGCACTTGGTGGGCGCGCGAGAATGCAGCCTCTGCGACATTACTCACTCTCCAGTAAGGAAAAAGGCTGCATTCAAGGAGTTTGAAAAGCAGCTCCTTGAAGAAAAAGGTATTGGTTTTCGCTTAGTTCACATGAACGAGAGAACCGAAGCTGAACTTGCCGCCTCCAAGGGCCGAGAGCCCTGCGTGCTATTGGAAAACGAAGATGGCACAATCTCCATGTTTCTAGATTTCGTAGAGCTCAAAGCAGCCGGAGGCAAAGTTGGGTCGTTCGAAAAACTAGTTAGGTCCAGGCTGGACATTTATATCTGAGACTTGCCTTTAGTTAAGCCCCGAAGTTTCGACAACTGTTTTCCTCTGGTGCAACCACTGCAGCCAGATTGCGGTCGTCAGCCACAACACTTGCATCACCGCAATAACTCGCTCTGAAAGCCCAACGATGGGCTGGCCCGGCTCCAACCAGGTCACCAAGAACCAAAGGGTTGTGACACCCATGATCACGGTTGCTGGAATTGCCCCAATTGGCCTGATGCTCCAGTGGTAGCGCTTATCAAAGCGCATTGCTAAGAGTGGCCAGGCGGAAAACAGGACGAAAGCAATCGTCGCGAACAGAACGTGCATCTGAGAGGAGCTGTCCTGGGAGGGGGTAGCAAAAAACGTGTAACCAAAACCTGCGAAACCAGCTGCCGCCAAAGCTAAACGCCCGGGAAGTGAAAACGATTTGGCATGCCAGGCTCCCAACAACGTAAGCAACGAACCAAACAGGAAGAAACTGGATTGAATCCACTGCACGGGTGAGTCATCTGCTGCTAAATCGCTGATCGTCTTGGCAACTGGATCGTAGCCTTCAACCAACGCACCAGAGATTGTCCATCCAAGGACGTTTTGGATTGGGCCTATGGTGGCGGCCACCAGCGCCCAAATACCGATCAATTGCATAACTGTTCCTTAGTCAATTTCTCCCACAGTCTGTTGCAATAGTTGCCTCGACTCAAAATCAAAGCACTATCTAATCTATTGATTCTGTATTTCCGAAATACCTTGACGGTCAAAGCGGTTGCAAGATGCCATGGAACTTATAGGCAAGACAATTCTGATAACAGGCGCTTCTGGAGTCTTGGGCGCTGCCCTCACAGAAAAACTGACAAGCAAGGGTGCAAAAGTCCTTGGCACCGCGACAAACAACGACAGTGCGGGCAAGATCCCGGCAAAGGCTGAGGTAAGGCTGCTGCTTGACTATCAGGAGCCGGAGTCAATTCAGACGCTAACTGACTACCTATTGGCAGCTAGCGAAATAGACGGCATCATAAACGCCAGCGGAGTCGTGGCCTTTGGCCCAGCTGCCGAGCTCAACCTGGAGACCTCCCAAAAACTGAACAGCGTAAACAGCGCAGGCCCGATTCAGTTGATCACCCAGCTTTTTTCAAAACTCAAGGCATCAGCGGAGGCTGGGAATGAGCCGTTTGTTCTAAACATCACCGGCGTTGTTGCAGAAACACCAATGCCTGGAATGGCTGCCTACAGTTCCTCCAAAATTGCCATCCACGGCTTCCTTACTGCACTAGCAAAAGAATGGCGCCGCGAAGGCGTTCGGGTGGTTTCTGCTAGACCCGGTCATACTGAGACCGGCCTAGCCACTAGAGCAATCGCTGGAACGGCTCCGAATTTCCCGCAGGGCATGACAGCTGATCACGTGGCCGACCGTCTCGTTGCAGCAATCGAAGCAGACGAGAAGGATTTACCGGCTAGCGAATTCTAATTTCGTAGCTGAAAACTTTATTATCTCCGGCAGCTATTTCGGTGCATCCAATGTTGCTGTTGAAAACATCAGTCAGGTGCGACATCGGCTCAATTGCTATCGCGCTGAAACCTTCAAATACTTTTGTTGGTGGCCTGTAGAGCATGAAGTAATCAAAGTTCTGAAGCAAATTGATTTCATACTCCAAGTTGTTTGTCGCGACCACCACTTGGTTAGCACCAAAATAGCAGTCATCAAGTGATGCCAGCTCCGGAGAATCTTGATTGATTGCAAGGCCTGTAATCTCAGTCTGGCCAGTCGGAATCATTCTGGAATCAGCGTCAACTTTGTGGGTGAAGTCGGCCTTGATTTCAAACTTGGCTCCGAGTGCAAAATAAGGGTGGAACCCCAGAGCAAAGGGAATCGAGTGGCCGACGTTGTTGGTGGCGGTGCTCGTGACAACTAGCGCGTCTTCCTCCAGTGCAAAGCGAATCTCTAAATCCAGCCCAAATGGATAAGCAGGGTTTTCACCAAAGCTGTAGAGCAGAGTTAGGGAGTCTTTCCTATGAGAAACGATTTCCATTTCACAGTCCAGGAGTAGACCGTGGTTGGCATTTTGATCTGAATCCAGGTTCCCTACCTGATATTGATTACCTTGAAATTCATAGGTGCCGCGATCTAGCCGGTTGGCCCACGGCGCCAAGGTGTAGCCAAAAACTTGCGCCCTCGCATCGTGGCCTGCGTATCCCCCAATAATCTGATGCCCATTCAGAGAAAGTTCCAGAATTTGCCCACCCACGGCGCTGAACACTGCCATACTTGAATTCTTCTCGCTCACGCGAGAAATACTCAGTTGCTCTCCAGTGTCGTTTTTGCGCACCCGTTTATGTTACAGATTAAGTGAGTTAGGGAACCTGAGTGAAAAACCCCAGCAGCAAAGCCAAGCTATTTGACGGTAGAGATATCTTCTATTTTGACGATGCAGGTTCCACACTTCCAACAACTCGTCTGGAAGATAAACGCGAAGCTGACAGCCGTCCTGCTACGGCTGAGCTGCGACATGACGCCCTCACTGGGGACTGGATCACGGTTGCCTCTCATCGACAGAAGCGTGCGTTTTTGCCGCCTGCTCACTCTTGTCCGCTCTGCCCCACCACAGACACAAACCTCAGCGAGATTCCAGATCAATTCAATGTGGCGGTTTTTGAGAACAAAGGACCCGCGTTTGGTCCGGAACTGGGAATGATTTCCATTCCGGATCCAACTTCACCATTTGGTTTCGCCACCGAATCCTTTGGTCGTTGCGAGGTAGTGGTATTTAGTCCCGAGCACGAGGGTAGCCTCGGTTCAATGCCAACTTCAAGAATTGAAACCGTGATTGAAACGTGGCGTTCCAGGACCGCCGAGATTCAAAAACTAGACGGAGTGGTCCAAGTATTTCCATTTGAAAACCGTGGTCAGGACATTGGGGTCACACTTCATCACCCGCATGGCCAGATTTACTCCTACCCGTTTGTCACCCCAACCACGAAGAAGCTGCTGGCACAGGTCGAAAGCCACGGCGGTGACTTCTTTAGGGAGTTAGTTGAATTTGAGTCCGGCTCTGACCGAGTAGTCAGTGAGACCGAGAACTTCATCGCCTTTGTTCCGTATGCCGCTAGGTGGCCAATCGAAGTCCATCTGTTGCCAAAGCGTGCGATGTCTGACTTCACCGAGCTTCGAGACGAAGAGGTTGCAGAGCTAGCCGCGCTTTACAAGAAATTGCTTCAAGGAGTAGACGGCCTCTACGGAAAGCCGATTCCATACATCTCTGCCTGGCATCAAGCTCCGCTAGTTGAAGGCCGCGAAAAGATCAGGCTAATGCTGCAAATCACCTCACCGCTTAGGGATGCAGACAAGCTCAAATACCTCGCAGGATCCGAATCGGCAATGGGTGCCTTCGTTGGAGATGTTGCCCCTGAGGAAACCGCAGCCAGGCTTCGCGAGGTAATCAAGTGAACCTCACAGGCCAAACGGTAGCCGGCTTTGAAAAGGAATTTGGCTATAAACCAACAGGTGTTTGGTCTGCCCCTGGTCGGGCGAACCTAATCGGTGAGCACACCGATTACAACAACGGTTTTGTATTGCCATTCGGCATCGACAAGCGGACCTATGCCGCGGTAGCAAAGCGCGACGACAACAAAATCAGAGTTGCAACTTCATTCAGCACGGAGTTAGTCGAAATCGAATTGCAGGACGCGAAGCCCGAAGGCCTTGACTGGGCGCTCTATCCCCTGGGCGTTGCATGGGTAATGCGTGAAGGTCTAGATTCTGGCTTTGATCTCTATTTAGATTCTGATGTTCCCGTTGGTGCCGGGCTTTCTTCATCTGCTGCGGTCGAATGCTGTGTAGCAATGGCAATAAACGACACCTGGAACCTCGGGCACTCCGGTCAAGAGCTCGCTCTCATTGGGCAGCGGGCCGAGAACGAAGTGGTTGGCGCCCCGACTGGAATCATGGACCAAACCGCATCGATGCTGGCCCAAGCAGACTGCGCAGTCTTGATCGATTGCAAGAGCCTTGAAACTGAAGTAATTGACCTTGGGTTTGGGACAAGAGATTGGGTGGTTGCCGTAATTGATACCCAAGTTTCGCACCGACACTCAGACGGTGGCTATAAATCCCGCAGGGATGCTTGTGAACTCGGTGCCACAACGATGGGCGTTGCCTCACTGCGTGAACTGAATGCAACCGATTTACCAAAAGCGAAGTCTCTGCTGGACGACGTCACCTATCGGAGGGTTCGTCACATCATTACCGAGAATGATCGAGTGTTGAACACGGTTTCGGCCCTGAAACAAGGTGAGCTTGAAAAACTGGGTTACCTGTTTGCAGATTCTCACGCCTCAATGAGGGATGACTTTGAGATTTCAATCCCTGAGCTCGACTTGGCCGTCGAGACAGCTATTCAAGCGGGCGCTATTGCCTCGAGAATGACCGGTGGTGGCTTTGGGGGTGCTGCGATAGCGCTAATTTCTTCAAGCAAGCTAAAGGAGCTTCAGGAAGCAGTTGCAGGCGCATTTGAAGATGCAGGCTTTGGAGAGTCAAGAGTATTCGCAGTATCTGCGAGCGCCGGAGCCAAGAGGGAGCTCTAGTAAACCGGCGTTACTTCAATGCCAGCGTCAACCAGTTCGTCTATTGCCTGCTCGGTGGATTCTTGTGACACACCAGCGGTTAGTCCGGTAATCACCCTTACGGAAAGTCCCAACTTTTTAGCATCCAGCGCAGAGGCCCTAACGCAGTGATCGGTTGCAATCCCAACAACATCGACCTGTGTGATCTCAAGTTCCGAGATTAGGTGCTCAAAGGCTTGACCAGAATCCGTGGTGCCTTCAAAAATCGAATAGCCATGCGCCCCTTGGCCCTTTTTGATGCCTATTTCAATGAATGAGGTATCTAGGTTCGGGTGGTATTCACTTCCCTTTTCTCCAGCAACGCAATGATGTGGCCAGGTGTTCACAAAATCAGGTTCGGTGCCCTTGGGCGCGAAATGGCCCCCATTTGAATCATCGGGTGTGTGCCAATCACGCGAGGCAATGATGTGGTCGTAGTCGGCAGCATGATCCTTGAGGTGCTCGGTAATCCTTGAGGCAACAGCAGCACCTCCGCTGCATGCTAGGGCACCACCTTCGCAGAAGTCCACCTGAACATCAATAATCAAAAGCGCTTTTGTCATGTACTACCTATTCACCAAATCAATACCACAATCGTAAAAGCCCATAACCAAATCGTCCATGGCCTCCCTGTTTGCCGCAGTCACGTCTCCCAGGTTATAAACGGTGAAAATCAAGCGTGAGTCATCAGGAGTATCCAGAATTCCAGCCAAGGTATACCCGGTTCTTATCCACCCGGTCTTTGCAGTGATTGCGCCAACGGCATCTTCAAAGCGGTAACTCAAGGAACCCGGAGTACCTGAAACTGGCATTCCCTGCAGAATGAACTTGAAATCACCGTAGCCTTCATCCACAAGAACTAGCAGCTCGTTCACTAATTCAGGAGAGATCTGGTTGTACTTGGATAAACCAGATCCGTCCTCTACAACAATGTCAGAAAGGTCCAGCCCGGTGCCGCGTAGTGCTAGCTGATAAGCCTCTGTCAAGGAGCCAAAGCTACCGTCAAGGCCAACATCGAGCGAGACCAGCCTGGCAAGTGCCTCGGCCTGGGAGTTATCGCTCACAACGAGCATGTAATCAATCCACTCTGAAATTGGCCTGGACTGAACGCTGGCAATCTGCACTGCGGTTGCCGGCGTTATACCCTTGCTAATTGCCGCTTCACCGGCGCTCTCTCCCAGTGCTTCTTTCAGCCATAGGCCAGCTCTGGCGACAGGGTCTTTCGAACGGGGCGACTCTTTAGCCGATGGCGTTGCCCGGTCTGCATCTACTTGAAGGGCAGAAACTGGAGACATGTAGCCATTGGTTATACCTCTTTGATCCCAAACGCTTTGGTACTCTCCGATGGCACCGCCATAAAGAGAACTGTCAAGAACTATCTCAGTGATCATGTCCTCACCCGAAGTTCTTAGGACCTGGCTGGCCAAATCACTCAGTTTTGGAGCCTTGGCATAAACGGAAGCTTGGTTGACACCGGTTCTCGACAAAGTGACATCACCGGCACCGACAAAATAGATTTTTCCTGGATCAACTTCATCTCGATAAATCCGTGTGGTGATTCTGTAGTCGGGGCCAAGTGTTTCAAGCGCCGCTGCTGCCGTGAAGAGCTTCATCACAGATGCTGACCGAGCTGGAGTTCCGCTGGCCCTATCAAACAACACCGCTCCAGTGTCCGCATCAATAACCTGAGCCTGTAGCGAGAGAATCTCAGGTGCATCTTCGAGATCCGCTACCGAACACTGGATAATCTCGGGCTCAGTTTCCTCAGGAACGTCTGCTTCCGGAGCAGAATTCAAAGTGGCATCCGGGGCACTGGTTGGCTCTGCGACAGTCTCTTCTGACCCGGGGTCAGATGCGCTCAAAGGTCCGAGAAACAATAACCCCAGTGCTATAAGGCCTGCACCAAGGCCAGAACCGATTCCAATTAGTGCTTGTTTCATCTCACCTGCCTAAGCTTTACCCATGAAGTTTAGATTGTTCTCAGGGCTATTGCTCATGGCCTTGTTGATTCCGATGCCTTCGATAGCCCACGACCAGCTAATTAATCAGTCACCTCTGGCCGGCAGTGTGCTGGAGGCTGGTCTCATTTCTATTGATCTAACTTTCAGCGATGATTTGATTGTTTTAGAGGATGGAGCCGGCTCTGAAATTGTGATACTTGACGCCGACCAGAACCCGGTGAACAATGGCTGCGCAGTGATCGAGGGCCGAATTGCAACAGCGAAAGCCGACATCGATCAGCCTGGCACCTACACCGTTGGTTGGAGGGTGGTTTCAGGCGACGGTCACCCCATTTCGGACAGCTTCGTATTTCAGGTTGTGAACACCACTGACTATGTGGCAGACCCGAATTATGTGTTCACTGAATGCGCAAACCCCTACAACAAAGAAACTTCTGAAATTCAACTACCCTCACCCACATACCTCTACTGGTTACTGTGGCTGTCAATCCCTGCGGTCGCGCTGGTGTTATTTCTTTTTCTTAGACCCAGCAACAAGGGCCCTGGTGGCAAAGGTAAGGCCCAGGAACAAAAGCCCGAATAGCAATACTTCAAACACAAGGTCTAAACGGTTACCAGCAGGAGCGAGCAATAGCGAGTAAGCAACGTCTAGCGCTTGACTGTTCATAAACGAAGCAACCACCGCCACAACCGCAACCTTCAAGAAAACGGCTGACCCTGAAATTCTGGTAGCACTCCAAAAAACCAAAGAAGTCAAGCCTGTTGCTAGCAAGGTTCCAATAATCCACAGGGTTGAATTCGGGTGGTACTGATAGCTAACGATTAGCTGAATCAGGATTATCGCAAGCCAGGAGCTAACGAATTTAAGTGACCTTGTCCTCATGGAAACTCTCTAAACCACCTGACAGAACTTATCCAGTGGCTCAACCTGCCCAGCCACCACGATCTGGTCACCTGACTGCAGCACCGTCTCTGGGAATGCCGGTTCGTAAGCGCCGTCGCCCTTTGTAACAGCCACGACGGTCACTTGGTATGTACTGCGAATCTTCAAGTCAGCAAGGGTTTGGTTATCAAAGGACTCTGGAACTTTGGCTTTTACCATCACGAAGTCGTTGTCAATGGGCACGTAGTCCAGAGACTCGCCAGAAACCATGTGTGCCACGCGCTTGCCCATTTCGTACTCGGGGAAGATAACGTGGTGGGCGCCAAGCTGCTCAAGAATCCTGCCGTGGGATTTTGAGTTAGCTTTAGCCCAAACATTTGGAACGCCAAGCTGCAAAAGCAGTGAGGTGGTCAAAATGCTTGCCTCGATGTCTGCACCAATTGCAACAACGGCAGCGTCAAACTCCTGAATTCCCAACTCCTGAAGAACTGCCTCGTCAGTGGTGTTTGCCTTCACGGTGTGAGTGAGCTCTTGAGCCATCTGTTGAACTAGGCGCTCATCGGTGTCAACACCCAGCACTTCGTGACCGGTGCGCATGAGCTCGAGAGCCAGTGAGGTGCCGAACCTGCCCAAGCCAATAACAATCACGTTGGTGTGGAGAATGCGGCGTTTTGCTTTTTCTTTAGCCAATGAGGGGCCTTTCCTTTGGTAATTCATAGTGCCTCTTTGAGATGCGAAGAGCAAGTGCAGAGGCGACAACAACCGGTCCAAGTCGTCCAATAAACATCAGAAGCGTGAGCCAGACTTGGTGGAATGCAGGCAGATCAGCCGTGATTCCAGTGGACAGCCCTACCGTTGCTGCCGCCGAGATGACGTCAAAAAGAATCTGGTCAAGGCTGAAGTCCGTGGTCGCAGCGAACAACAGTGTGGTGAACACAATTGCCACCATGCTCAGAGCCACAAGTGTCAGCGCCTGGCGCTGAATCGACCTTGGCAACCTGCGGTTGCCAACGTTGACGGCAGTCTCTCCGCGAATCTCGGTGTAAATAATAAAGACCAAGACTGCAATGGTCGTTACCTTGATGCCGCCAGCAGTAGATGCAGACCCGCCACCGATGAACATCAATAGGTCAATACCCAACCAAGTTGCCGGGTCCATTTGAGAAATGTCCACCGAGTTCAATCCACCAGAGCGCGGCATCACAGAAGCGAACATTGTGTTCACGAACTTGTCCCAGGCATTTAGGGCACCTAGAGTGCCGGGGTTATTCCACTCCATGGCACCAATGAAGAGTGCGCCGAGAATTAATAGCGTTCCTGTCATCCACAGGGTCAACCTGGTGTGGAGAGAAAAGCGCTTTGCCTTTCCTCCCGGACGAAGCCTGAGCCTCCAGAGTCGCTCGTGAAGCTCAATCAAAACTGGGAAGCCCAGCCCACCGACTATCACAGCCAACATCACTGGAGCGATGAAGAACATGTCCTGGTTAAAGCCAACCATGCTGTCTGTGTAAAGCGAAAAGCCACCGTTGTTAAATGCAGAAATCGCATGAAAGGTGCCGTGCCACATCGAGGACAACAGCTCCTGGCCGTAGCTCAGATGCAGGCGCAAGGTCAGGTAAGTGGCCAGGACAACCTCAAAACCAAAATAAACCAGCAGGATTCTGCCCAAAAGCTTCGGCACATTATCAGCTCCGACAATCTTCGCTTCAGACAAAGTATTCATTCGGTCCTTGAGGCTGATTCGGCCTGAAATCAGAAGACCCAAAAGAGTTGCGAATGAAACGATTCCAAGGCCACCGAGCTGAATCAAAAGCATGATGACAAATTGCCCGAAACCGGACCAGTGGGTTGCAGTGTCAACTACCGTCAATCCAGTTATACAAACAGCCGATACAGCAGTGAAAAAGGCAGTAACCAGTGTTGTGTTATTTCCCGCGGCGGTTGAAATTGGAAGCAAAAGCAAGAGGGTGCCAACAATCGCCGCCACACCGAAAGCAAGTACTACGATCTGCGTTGGATGCATGGATCGCTTGCGACCTATTTGGTTCACAGTTTCAGCCTACGCCTCCTTGATGGAAACCAAAACAACTCAAAAGAGATTACACCGCTTAGGCTTATGTGATGGAGGCCGAGAATCAACTTCTGATCTTTGATGGTGACTGCGCTATTTGCAGCACCAGTGCAAGGCTTCTGAAAAAAATCACCAAGGGTCGAATTGCAATTAGGCCCTACCAACACCTGGACCTCGAGAAATATGGACTCAATTCAGAGCTAACTTCAAAGGCTGTCTACTACATATCCGGTTCGAAGAGATATGTTGCAGCCGAGGCAATGGGCCAGGTGCTGATCGATTCGAAAACCATATGGGCTGTAGCAGGTGCTTTTATCAAGCTTCCGCTGGTCAAGATTCTTGCCAAAAAGATTTATTACATCATTGCCGCGAACCGGCACCGCCTACCCGGCGGCACTCCAGAGTGTCAGCTAACCGATGAAGAACGTGGCAAGGCCAGCTAGCCTAGGGATTGTTCCGAACACAAGATTGGCCCCCAGATGACAACAATCACTCTCCGCACTCCTTACCTGCTATTCGTTGGCAGCGAGACTGAGCCGATTTATGCAAAGACCGCTGCCGGTCTTGCTCAGTGGGCACCCGAAAAATGCATTGGGCAACTTAGCCTTCCCGGAGGGACCATAGACCTCGGACTAACAAAATATGACGTGGCAACTGCAGCGACCGCAGGTGCACAATCGCTCGTTATTGGCACCTCAGCGGTCGGCGGAGCAATTCCAAATGAGTGGATGCCGACATTAGTGGAAGCGCTTCATGCAGGGATGGACATAGTTGCCGGAGTCCACACCAAGCTAAACGACATCCCAGAATTGGTGGCGGCAGCGACAGCATCCGGTGCAAAGCTCGTGGATGTCAGAGTTCCACCCAAGGACATCCCTGTTGGTACTGGCAGGAAACGAAGTGGCAAGAGACTGCTCACGGTTGGAACAGATTGTGCTTTGGGCAAGAAATACACCGCCCTGGCAATAGCCAACCGATTGCGTGAAAAAGGCGTGGATGCTGACTTTAGAGCCTCAGGTCAAACTGGAATCATGATCGCGGGAAACGGAATTCCAATTGACGCAGTGGTTGCAGACTTTTTATCTGGAGCGGCTGAAATGATCTCTCCTGATGCGGACAAAGACCATTGGGACATTATCGAAGGCCAGGGAAGCCTATTTCACCCCGGCTACTCGTCTGTGAGCACTGGGCTTTTGATTGGCAGTCAGCCAGATGCATTTGTCGTCTGCACCGAAGCTCTCAGAACTCATATCAAAGGATGGCCAGATTTCGAGCTTCCAAGCATCCAGGCCGTTATCGACAGAGCAATCGATCTGGCAAAAACTGTGAACCCCGCCATTCGCTGCGTCGGAATCAGCGTGAACACCAGCCCGCTACCTGAGCACGAGCGAGCGGCCTATTTAGAAAACCTCAGCTCTCTTTATGGACTGCCAACCATGGACCCATTGGTCTCCGGTGTTGACGAAGTTATCGACAGAATGCTCAGTTCCTGATGGAAATGAAAATTGAACGGGTAAACGTCCCACTTCACACCCCTTTTGTCATCACCGGCCACACCTTCACCGAGCTGCAGGCGGTTTGGGTGACGCTTTTTGATGGAAAAGTCTCAGGCAGAGGTGAAGGGGTTGGCATCTACTACCTGGGTGAGAGCCAAGATTCAATGTTTGCTGAACTTGAAGCGATAAAGCCAAAGGTTGAGCAAGGTGCCGCCAGGCGAGATATCAATAGCCTGATGCCGAGAGGTGGTGCCAGAAACGCACTTGATTGCGCATTCTGGGACCTGGAATGCAAACAAACGGGAAAGACTATTTGGGAGCTAACTGGCATTGCCCCAGAGCCCCTCTTCACTGTGGCAACCATCGGCATCGGGACCCCGGGGCAGATGGCCCACAGGGCTACTGAACTTGCCTCATTTCAAAACATCAAAATCAAAGTCAACGGTGAGAACCCCGTCGAATCGGTAGCTGCCGTGCGGGAAGCAAGGCCGGATGCAACTTTGGTTGTCGATGCTAACCAGGGTTGGAGCATCAGCCAGCTGGAAGACTTCACACCAAAGATGCACGAGCTCGAGGTAAAAATGATCGAGCAACCACTCACAAGGGGGCTAAATGACGAACTTGCAGGATTCGTTTCCCCTGTCCCAATCGGTGCAGACGAGAGCGTACTGGACCTGGCTGAGTACCATGAGAATTCAGCTAACTATCAAGTGGTCAACATCAAGCTGGATAAGTGCGGCGGACTCACTGAGGCGCTTGAGATCGTGGCGGCAGCAAAACAAGACGGCAAAACGATCATGGTTGGGAACATGACCGGAACTTCGCTCTCCATGGCGCCAGCTTTTGTTGTAGGGCAAGAATGTGGCTTCGTAGACATCGATGGCCCGCTTCTCCTTGGAAGCGACATCGATTACGGTCTCGAGTACTTAGACGGCGGCGAGGTAATGCCACCGAGTCCACTGCTCTGGGGCTAGTAGCCCAAACTAGCGTCCACAATGCCCGTCATTTGCTCTCCTGCAAGCCATGCAGCAACGTTTACCCTCAAACGCTCGGCAAACAACGCAGTGACTATTTCTTTGGTGTCAGCTGTGTGTGGAGTAATTAGCAAGTTATCCAGCTGCCACATCTCGTGATCATCCGGAAGCGGCTCAGGGTAAGTGACATCGGTCGCAGCAGCCGCTATTTGGCCAGTTTTTAGGGCCTCAACTAAGTCTTCCTGGTTTACAACCTCACCGCGAGCGACGTTCACCAAATACGAATCCTTGCGCATCAAAGAAAACACCTGCTTGTCGAACAAGTACTTGGTCTCAGCCGTCAGGGCACAGGCAACCATCACCAGCTTCGCCTTGGCTAGTTCTGCGTCAAGCTCTTCAAAGCCCACAACTGTTCCACTGAAGCCTGGTAAGAACGCCTGGTCTGGTCTTTTGCGAACGACGATGACCTTTGATCGAAAAGGCTCAAGCATCGCAGCGAAGCTCTCGGCTATGCCCCCGCCGCCAATAATCAATACGTCTTCTTCGAAGAGCGAGTCGGCGAACTGCCTCCCCCAGGTCTTTGTTCTGACTCGTTCTGGAATGATCCTCGCCAGTGCAAGACTCAGCGCCAAGGCGTGCTCAGCCACCGGTTCCGAGTAAGACCTTTTGGCACTGGTAAAGGTGATTGGCCTGTCAAGCATTGATTTGAATGCGTCTACGCCGGCAAAGGGCAACTGGACCCACTTGAGCTGCGGGTTTTGGTCAAGGGTCTCAGCAAGTAACTCTGGCTTTGAATAGTCAGTCCAGATGAGAGCTTGCACATCTTTCGAAAGTTCTCTGACTTCTCCACCAGCAAGAGTTATTGCGTCCAAGTATGCGGGAACCTTGCTCGGTGCTAGTGCAAAGAGGTTGTTTGAATCAGACATTTGAGCTCCTTAGCGCAACCCTTCAAGGCTAGCCCCAGGAACAGGATGTTGAGTCATTATGTTTGACGCCAAATTCAACTGGCTGTTTGCTTATTTTCGTCTAGCAAATTTCTCAATGGCCCACCAAGCGATAAGAATTCCAAATGCAATGATGTAGCCGTAAGAGGAGTTGATTTGTTGGAGGGCGTCCATTTTTTCCTTTCAAAAAGGGCGTCGTCCGAAGATTCTAAATGAGCAAAAACCTCAATGCAAAACACCAACGATCTACCCGCTTGGCAGGGACCGGTTGACGAAATGCTTCACTCGATGCACAAGTAACTAGGCTTGAGGCATGAGTGAACCGAAAGATTCTAAAAACCTAGAAAAAATCTGGAAGCGGATTGGCGTTGCGCTTTTCGTTGTTGCGGTCATTTTGGTCGCAGGCCCACAGGTTATAGATCTGTTCAACCCAGACTTCAGGTAGCTGAACTGTCAATCTGAACACTTAGATTTGGCCAGCGATCTCTGACCAGAGGTGCGGTCAAATTTGAGAGCCGAGATAACTGCCTCCCAGCTTCGCCAAAGTTCTCAGCTGCCAACCAGTTTTCAAAAGCATGTTTCGCATCGGGCCAGTCGGAATCGATTATTGAAAACCAAGCCGTGTCTCGGTTGTGGCCTTTGACCACTCTTGCCTGCCTGAACACTCCTTCAAAGGACATACCAAGGCGATGCGCCGCAACTATTGAAGGCTGATTGAGGGCATTGCACTTCCATTCATATCTCCTGAAACCTAGTTCAAAAGCATTTTTCATCATCAAATACATTGCCTCAGTGGCTATGGGCGTCTTTTGCATTGCAGACGAAAAAGTCAACCAGCCGACTTCGATGGATCGAGCCGGTAAATCAATCCTCAAATACGAGCTGACGCCCAGTGCTTTATCCGATTCATTCTCGACAATTGCATAAAAAACCGGATCTTCTTGGTGCTGTACTTTTGTTATCCAACCCATAAATGTTTCAAGGTCAACGAATGGCCCCTGGGGAAGGTAATTCCAGAGCTCGTCATCACCGTGGAAAGCTTCAAATAGGTCTTCGCCGTGTTTGGCAGCATCAAGCGGCACCAGATCACACCTTGAACCGATGATCGGAGCTGAAGGGCTTGGGGGCACAGCTTGGTCAGCTTCTCGAACTCCAAGTCCCACCGGCGCACCGCGTTGATTCTTTGTTGATTTCAAGATCATGAGAAAAGACTAGGCAGTTTCTGTTTGCGTTGGGCTTATTTGGAGCCAGTGAAGCAATAGTCTTTTAGGCATGGAATGTAGACAATGCTCGGCCACTATCAATGAACACGATTTAAACTGCCCCAAATGCGGCGCATTGACAGCGAGGACCAAAGAGGACCTGCAAAAAACAGACCCGCGGACAACAAAAACTTTGGCCTGGTTGTTGCTGGTGTTGGGTGTTGCAGGTGTCGGTTTTGTCATTGCCAATAGTGGCACCGACTGGTACTCACCTCTGAATTACATTTATCCAGCCATCGTGTTGGCAGCTGGCACTGCTGCGATGATCAGCGGGTTGCGAGCCAAATAGCCAGAGGCAAACTAGAGCGAACTATTGGGGATTTCTCACTTATCGCCCCATTGCGGGTTATCCACATCCGCTTTGAGTTTCTCTTGTGGCTTGTTCTTCACGGATCTCACAACGAAAAAACTGAGCACTGTCACACCAAGTGCGCCCAATACCAGCAGAACCAGAAGCGTCTCTAAAACCATGGGCATTCTCCTTTGAATGTTTGACTGCCTTTTACAACCAAGCTATCCCGCCTCTGCATTCCTAACTAAACACCTCGACTGAAATTTCCGAATCGCGTGTCAGCAAAATCGGTGGGCACACAATTCGTGCCAAAATGGCGCCATGGATGCGCTGTGGTACTTGATCGGGTTTGTTATTGGGCTTTACATGGTCTTCGGCGGTCTGACCAAAACTCAAAAGAAGCCATACTTCTGGCTACATGCTCGTGCCGAATTGTTGTGGCGAGACAAGGCGCATCAGTTCTTGACAGTGTCGGGCTCCATCATCACAGTGCTATTTGCGTGGCTGGCAATCCAGAGTCTGATTTAAGTCCACTCAGCACGCCGAAATGGGCATGGAAACAACGGCAATCTTCATTTTACAGAGCCACCTAGCGGAATCGAACCGCTGACCTGCTCTTTACGAGGGAGCTTTACGCCCCTGTAAACACGGTGCTTACCCTGTAAGCATAAGGGGTTCGTGTGTCACATGTAATCTCAATGTTTCACCGTATGTCGGCCGTTTTGCTTGAGTTTTTGCTTGAGTTTGTCCCCCTAAGAGGATGCTTCGTCGGCTTGACCATCAATTATCTAGCTGGAAGAATCTTGCTTCTAAGTTGATGCTTTATTGCCACATAGCAACCAGTCGGTCGAAACCTCTAGAGATCGAAGGAGATTCTTATGTGCAACCCAAGTTGCCGCACACGCCTAAGATTTGGAACTGGACTTTGAGGAATCGAGGCCTGATTCTGTTGCTACTGGGCTCGATCCTGCTTTCGGGCTGTGCGGCCACAGAGAAGAGCTCGCAAGCGACTCAAAATTCTAAGTCCGACACCCCGTCCGAAACTGACGCGAGTAAAGAGTCTCGAAGCGAAGACTCCGTGGAGCTCGAAGAACAAAAACCAGTGATTCCAGAGCCTGATTGGAAGCAAGCCACGTCGCTCTCGACCCTTGACAAGTGCAAGGTGCCGGACCCGAGACCGCGCGCAGAACAAGAGCTTTACCGAGGTGCAAGGCAAGGAGGGCTGCTTGGGAAAGACCCAGTTGGTTTCACTGATTGGAGAAGGAGCGGACTGCTTCCGATCACAAGTGATCTCAACATAATCTTCGCCAGAATTTCATTTCAAGATGCACCCCCTTCGCCTGAAACCGTCCCTGACGACTACCTGGAAAATCAGGCCCAGAAGATGACGAACCTTGGTTTCCACTGGTCGGAAGGGGCATTTGAGTACAAATTTCAAATTGTTGAGGAATGGGTGCAGGTTCCAGTAAACCACGCGGATTACCCGGTTTCCTCAGGAGATGATGTCGACCACAGCCCGGAAGCCTACGCTCTCGCAGAAGGCAACATGGAAACTGTTGCTCAACTAATCGTTGAAAACTTGCCCGGTGATCTTAACTTCACTGAAGCTGACATTGTGGTTCCAGTATGGAGCACAAACATTACTGAGTTCACTATGCCAGTTACTTGGCGTGGAGGAGGGCTCAAGGCTCCTGATGGAAAAAGAACCAATCTGATTTTTATGGGAAATAGCACATACATGCATACAAACCTTGATTACACATGGTCGATCTTGGGTCATGACTTTCTTCATCTCCAGGGCTTAAACGAACATGCGCCTGGGGCAAAGTTTGGTACTCACATAGGCGGCATGACAAAACCAAGTTACTGGGGTATGTCCGCGCTCATGCCGGCTTGGGAGACTTTCCTAATGAATTGGTTTGAGGACTCGCAAGTCCACTGCATCAAAGCGGAGGAACTCGAACAAACGGAGCAGGTGATCCTCACCTCTCTGGAAACTCTTGGAGGGCAGAGGAAAACCATCGTTATCCCAACGGAGGATTACAAAGCTCTTGTGGTTGAATCAAGGAGGCCAGTTGGATACTCTGCCACATGGCCCAAGAGCAACTCCGGTCTTCTGGTTTACGAGGTAGACACGAATCGAGATCATCTAGATCATGGGCAAAATGAATGCTCAAACAGCAGAGAAAACCCGAAATGGTCCTATTACCTGTTGCCCGATGGGGCTCAGGAAAGCAGTGAGTGCAACAACCCCGAACCGTATTTCATGCAGCCTGGGGAATCCGTCACCCATTCAGGAGTCAAGATCGAATTGGTATTCTCCGCGGATTCAGTGGATTACGTCCAGGTGACGCCAGTTGCGAGCGAACCAGTAGTCCCAGCGGTTCAAAATCGCAACCTTGATTCAGATTTCAATGGTGCAGTCAAAATTGTTCTCGCGGCTCGCGAGGAATCCCTACGAGGGAGCCACTGTGATTGCTGTGGCTGTTCACCACTGAACTAAGGCGAAAAGAAGTTGCAGAAAATAGGAACGAGCATTGAAGGAAGCTGGAGGAGAGCGCTTCTAGCAACCGTGATGAGTTCAACCCTGATCCTTTCTGGTTGTGTTTCAATCGAAGACCCCAAAGCTAACGAAACTGAACAGTACTCAGACAGTAAAACGTCAGAAAAAGAATCGGAAACCAGTCAGGATGGAGAACCCAAGAGTACTGATGATGAGGAGCGAGAAGCACCGCAATGGGCTCAGTCAGCATCACCGGCAGATGTAGAAGCGTGCAAGTTAGTCGATGGTCAGTCCTCAGCTGCCAGAGAAGCCAGGGAAGGCACTCTGGTTAACGGCGAAAGAGTCCGCGGAAATATTGGTTTTCCTCTGTCTCCTACGAGTCTTCCAACGGAAGGTGATTCCAACTTTATTGCGGTGATGGTCAGCTTTAACGATGCACCTCCTTCCGAGCAGACACCTGAGGGTTACCTCCGGCCACAGCTCGAGAAAATTGAACAATGGGGTGATTTTTGGTCACAGGGGAAACTTGATTTCAATTTCCAACTAGTTGAGGAATGGATTAACATCCCCATAAACCACCAGGACTTTCCAGTAAACCGAAGGCTCCCGTTTGAGGAAAGACAGGGCAACTCAAACGAAGTGATCAAAATGATCGTCGCTGCCCTCCCTGATGACCTTGATTACGAAGAAATCGATGGTGTGGTCATTCACTGGTCTCCAGGGGTCGACTATTTCGAAGGCGACCTTGGCTTGCAGGGATTTGAGGGAGTGATGCTTCCGTTCCCAGGTGAAGCCAAGCAGGCATATGTATGGTCAGGAAATGAATGGTGGTATCGAGATACCGGAGCAATGACCGCTGAAATCAAAAGTCAACACACTTGGAGTTTCTGGATTTATCTAATGCTTGATTCCATGGGGCTTCACAATCACGGGCCCGGTAATGGATGGCCAAGTGGGCTTCAGCAAATGCAGGTTGGAACTAATGGCGAGCACTCCGGGTCGATCATAGGGTGGGACGAATTCAAACTTGGCTGGACTGATGATGCGCAAGTTCAATGTCTAGAACCGTCAGCAATCTTTGAGCCAGTCAAATTTTTGCTCACCCCACGGGAGATTAGAGGCGGTGAAAGAAGGCTTGCCGTGGTCCCATTTGAGGACCAGGGTGCATTGGTTATCGAATCAAGAAGACCAATAGGTTGGTCTGAGACGTGGACTGATGAAAAATCAGGATTGGTAGCGTATTTCGTTGACACTGCGCTCGATACTGAAAGAGTTGATTCGTTCACACAAGGAGGTTGTGGAAGCAGCCCTGACCAACCTAAGTGGGCCTACTACCTCTACAAAGACGGCTTCACGGGTGACTGCAGGCAGTTCTCAAGCATCTTCATCGGCGAGGGAGACAAACTAACCTTCCAGTCAATTCAAATAGAGCTTGTTCACTCAAGTGAAACCTTGGACTATGTAAGAGTTACAAACCTGAACCGTTAGCTTATTCGCTGGAAATTCAGAGCCACCTAGCGGAATCGAACCGCTGACCTGCTCTTTACGAGGGAGCTGCTCTACCGACTGAGCTAAGGTGGCGAAGTAGAAAAGTTTACCGCAATAGAAACTTATAGTCACCGAAGATTTAGTCCAGGCCAAGTCAAACGGAATAACTCGTTGGTGCTCTGGTTTGACCTCTCTATAACCACTAAATGGCTAGGACCAGATGAACTTCATTGAAGCAAGAGACCTTCGCAAGGTCTACAAAACTAGGTCGAGAGAAGTTAAGGCTCTTGATGGATTGAACCTCAGTGTCCCGCAGGGCACAGTCCAGGGCCTGCTTGGCCCCAATGGTGCCGGTAAGACAACAGCGGTAAAGGTTCTGACAACCCTTACGAAAGCCACCTCTGGAGAAGCTTTTATAAATGGGGTGGATGTAAACAAAGATCCCGATCAAATCAAGCGCATGATTGGCGTCTCTGGGCAGTATGCGGCTGTCGATCAAAAGCTAACTGGTTTTGAAAACCTTGAGATGATCGGTCGCCTCTACCACCTAAGCTCAAAGACTGCCAAGACCAGGGCGAACGAGCTAATCGAGCTTTTCGACCTGGTAGAAGCTGCAAACAGGCCAGTGAAGGGATTCAGTGGCGGCATGCGGCGTCGAATTGACTTAGCTGGAGCATTGATTGTGAACCCTCCGGTTTTGTTTTTGGATGAACCGACCACGGGACTAGACCCAAAGAGCAGACTGGACCTTTGGAAGGTCATCAAGGACCTGGTTACTGCCGGAACAACAGTGTTGCTGACCACTCAGTACCTGGAAGAAGCAGACCAACTAACCGATTCAATTTCAGTCATTGACCACGGCAAGGTAATCGCTGAAGGAACCAGCGATGAACTAAAGAGAGAAATTGGCGGCCAATACATAGAAGTTTCGCTGGTCCAATTAGCGGATGTCCCCAAGGCCAAAACACTACTGGCTGAACTATCCAGCGACTCGATAACTGAGGCTAACGACGGCAGAACACTGTCCGTAGCAGTTGATGATGCCGCCAAGTCTTTGCAGAAAGCATTGAAACTTTTTGGCGATGCGAATGTCGATTTGAATGACGCTGGCATGAGAAGGCCGACGCTGGACGATGTCTTCCTAAGCCTCACCGGCCACAAAGCAGAGCAGGACGCATAACCATGACGCTTTCATACCAAGTAGAGATAAAGGGCAAGTTTGCACAGCTGGTGAATGACTCGATTGTTGCCACCAAGAGAAACATCGTGAAACTGCGCCGCGACCCCGAAATTTTCGTATTTTCACTAATTCAGCCAATTATGTTTGTGCTGCTTTTCAACTACGTGTTTGCCGGTGCAATTCAAGTAGAAGGTGGCGATTACACCCAGTTTTTGATGGCTGGCATCTTTGCTCAGACCGTTGTCTTTGGCTCTACCTACTCAGGAACCGCAATGGCGCAGGATCTGAAGGACGGCATTATTGACCGCTTCAGAACGCTCCCAATGAGCCCTGCAGCTCTGTTGATTGGAAGAACCACAGGTGACCTGGTAATCAACGCCGCCTCGATGACCGTGATGCTTATCACCGGCTGGGTAGTTGGATGGCGAGTAAGCAGCTCATTTCCTGAGGCAGTGCTCGCGGTTGCACTTCTACTTGGCTTTAGTTACGCATTCAGCTGGGTAATGGTTCTAATTGGAATGTCAGTTAGGTCTCCAGAGATCATCAACAACGTGAGCTTTTTGGTGCTGTTCCCGTTGACATTCCTATCAAACGCCTTCGTACCGGCGGAAACACTGCCAGGTCCCCTCCAGGTGTTTGCGGAGTGGAATCCAGTGACCTCGCTGATTCAAGCCTGCCGAGAGCTCTTTGGCAACATCCCCGCAGGAATTCCAACCGGCGATAGCTTTGCCGATCAGAATCCCGTTGCGCTAGTGATTATTGGAATAGTTGCATTGATTGTAATTTTCATTCCACTGAGCATCCGCAAGTTCCAAAAACTGGGGAAGGTCTAGAAGGCAATTCTCAGGCGATTGCTCCCGCACGCTTCAATCTTGCAATCGCTGCATCTTCAATTGGGGAATCAGGACCAATTGCGAACCTCATGAAAGCAAGCAGGTTTGTCGTTACTGGCCTGAGTAGCCAGAGAGGCATGGGCTTCATGCCTGTCATTGCCTGATACTCCTTTGGCATCGAGGCAAGAGCTGACTGGAACAGCAATGCGTAGACAGGCTTTGCAAGAAGCGGCAGGGGAGCTTTTCTAATCCACTTGATCACCGCTTTTGTCTGGTCAGTAACGGTTAGTTCAGCCTTGAAATCTTCTAGGGTTGCAAGAAGCTCTTGCTCGCTCATTGGGGCTGACTTCAAACCAAGAGGCTCAACTGATTTTGACCACTGAGCCACATAAGCATCTGCACCACCAGGGATTGGCTTTCTGGAGTAATTCTGATGTGCCCGTAAAAAGGAATCCATGAATGCAACGTGCACCCAAAGCAACAGGTCTTTATCCGCAGCGCGGTATCCCTTGGTCTCGCCAGCTGAGGTTTCGTACTCGCCCTTCACGCTCTTGTGCATACGGTTTACGCGTCCAGCCTCACCACGAATGGCCTCAACCGAACCAAAGGTTGTGACCGTCAACCACCTGATAGTTCCAGATAGCCTGCCAAGAGGATCTTCTTCATACCTTGAGTGCTGTGAGACTCCGGTTAAAGACCCCGGGTGCAGAGCTTGCATCAACAGCGCCCTGACGCCACCTACAAGCGTCGAAAAGTCACCGTGCACAACCCACGGTGCGTCGGTTGGTAGGTAGAAACCAGGCTCATCACCCTTGGCGACAACCTCCAGCCAGGGTGGAATTCCATCCTTTGCACCCGAGAGAAGTTTGCGAAATCTGCGCGACAGGCTCTCCTGGAGTGCATTATTTGACAATGTGTTGCCTAACCTTGTTTTTGACGACCAAAGGACATAACCATGACAGAAGCCGAACTAATCCGCGAGTTTGAAAAAAACCGATTGCACATTATTTTGGCCCAGCTTGCTCCAACAGCCCTGCTGGCTTTTGCGGCCTTTGCCACTCCAACGATTGCGAGCTATGACATGGCAATCGTCCATGCATTTGCACTTATCCTGCTGGCCTCTGGAATCCTCGGGGCGCTGGCTGAATACTCAGCCGCAGCTCAGGCTCAGGGGGTGCTGGATGATCTAAAGAAGATTCCAGGTGAATCAGCACTGCGCTCAAGGTTGATTAGCTTCAGGCCTTGGCTTGAGATAGTGAAATTTGTTACTCCTGCAATCTTCATTGGAATTTTTGCTCTGATTCTGGCTGGTCTCTATCTCTAGCAGTTGAGGTCTAGGTCCGATAGATTCTCACCGGAAAGATAGCTGTCCACTAGATCGTCGACGCAACCATTTGACCCATAAACGGTATGGCCCTCGCCCTTGAAGGTCAGCAAATGAGAACCACCGATAAGCGAGCTCAGAGTCACTGCCTGCTCATAAGGGGTTGCAGGATCTCCTGTGGTGCCAATAATTAGCGGCCCAGTTTCTGGTGTAATTTCATAATTCAACACCGAGTTTCCTATGCCGGGCGGCCAGCCTTCGCAAGAACTATCACCGTATGAAAAGTACTTTCCAAAAACCTTGCTTGCCGCGGTTATTTCTGTGGACAGGTCTTTTTCAGAAAGCGGGTAAGTTTTCTCATCCGCGCAAGCGATGGCATAGTTTGCCTCCACCAAGTTAGTCAGATAACCCTCTTCTGAATCTCGGTCATTGTAAAAATCAGCAAGCAGCAACAACATCGTGCCGTCACCCTCAAGCGCTTCTTCAATTCCAACGGAAAGAAACTCCCAGTTGGCTTCTGAATAGAGCGTGACTATCATCCCTGCTATCGCAGCCGACAAGGAGAGGTCTCTTTCGTAGTCGGTGGGAAGTGTTCCATTTTCAAGACCAGCGAGAATCCCCGCGATAGTGTCTTTTGCTTCATTCATGTCCCTGGGCAGTGGGCAGGACTCTCGCGAAAAGCAATCGGTCAGGTAGGCCTCAAGCGCTTTGTCGAAGCCTTTTATCTGCCCCAGTAGAGCCAGATCTGGGTCGATGGTTGGGTCAACCACACCGTCCAAGACAAACAGGCCTACTTCACCCGGAAAGAGCACCGCATAAGTGGCCCCCAATTCTGTTCCGTAGCTGAAGCCCAGGAAGTTAAGAAGCCCTCCACCGGTCAAGACGCGAAGTAATTCCATGTCTTTTGCGGTTTGTTGAGTGTTGTAATAACCAGTGCTGATATCTCCCTGGCAACTTTCTCCGAATCGAGCCGAGAGGTCGGCAGCATAGGCGATGTCCTCAGCGGTCCCGAACCGATAGGGCGATGCCCCATAAAGCAACTGATCCTTCAGCCCTAAATTCCTGCAAGTCACAGGACTACTTCTGCCAACTCCCCTTGGGTCAAAAGCAATGACCTGAAAGTTGTCCCTAAGGTGCTGACTCCCCAAATCAGGATAGGAACCAAGCATCCACTCAATAGCTGAAGATCCCGGACCGCCTGGATTTGCAAGCATCGGTGTCATTTCAGAAGAGCCACTAGGTCGCATGAGAGAAATCGTCAACAGATCACCCTCTGGATCCTCCCAATTTATGGGAGCGGCGAAAGCTGCGCATTCAAAACCGTCGTCGCAGCTGTCCCACTCAAGCCCCTGATCAAACAGCGAGACCGCCCCGCTTGCAACTTCCTCAACAGGATTTGGTTCAACAATTTGCGTGCAGCCAGTTAGAACAATGGCACCAACAACTAAAAGCGCTCTAAGCCGCAGCATCTTGTCTCAAAATCATCCGAGTGCAAAGCGATTCCAGAACCAGTAGGTCTCTGGCGTTAGATGCCAGGCGCTTTCTAGATTCAGCAATGGCATCCAAAACTGCAATGCTGCTTGCCGCGGAGGTGCCAAGCTGACGAAGCTGAAGCTCATCGGCCATTTCGGCATTGATCAGTTCGCTATTTGCTTCCAGCTGCAAAGATAAGACGTCTCGGTAAAAGCTCTCGGCATCGGTGAAAATGCGATCAATTCCATCTCTGAGTGCTCTGGTGTTACGACGTTTCTGGTTGTCTTCTAGGTCCTTGAATGCTGACCTCAAATTTGGGGGAATTCGTTCGTCTAATCCGAGCCCGTAGGCAAGCATGAGATGCTCTTTTTCGCTCTTGTCGCGCTCCTGAGCGAGAGCCTCGGCATCTCTTTTGGCGACACCCAGTAGTTTTTCTGCGGCAAGCATTGCCTTGCTGAGGTTTGTTATTCCAGCAATTTCTCGCAGGGTTTCTGTTCGTCTAGACCTAGCGTCTTGAGAAACAGCTAGCCTCCTTGCCATGCCGACATGATTCTGAGCCTGCCTAGCACTTTTCAGTGCAAGCTCTTTATCCACCTTGTCGCGCTGAACCAAAAGATCCGCAACCTCTTCGATGCTGGGAAGTCGTAGCAACAGATTTCTGGTTCTCGAGCGAATCGTGGGAAGCAGATCAGAAACACTTGGAGCACAGAGTATCCAAATCGTTTTTTCTTGAGGTTCCTCGAGAGCCTTAAGCAAAACGTTAGATGTGCGCTCTGCCATGCGGTCACTGTCCTCAATGATGACAATTCGGTAGTCGCCCACTGTGCTGTTCATTTGAGACTTTTGGACCAGGTCCCGCACCTCGTCGATGCTGATAACCACTCGCTCGGTTGCGAGCGTCAGTACATCCGGATGAGCGCCGGCCATAACCAGAGAGCACTGCTGGCAGACACCACAGCCGTTCTGATCACACTGCAGCGCTGCAGCAAAGGACTTGGCGAGCAGTGACCTGCCAGAACCAGCTGGGCCACTAAATAGCCATGCGTGGTGAATTCCATCTGCCTTCGCTGAAACAGCTCTCTGCAATTGCTCTATGGCTTCTGGCTGCCCAAGCAGTTCATCGAAGACCTTGGCCGACATCAGTTCAGCCCCGAGGCTTGAACTCTGGCAATCACCGCTTTATGAATCTCATCAACGTTCTTAGATGCGTCAATAACCTCGAAACGTGGCTGTGTCGCAAGCTCCAGATATTGCGTCCTTGCTCGAGCAAAGAAATCAACCTTTTCGCTCTCGAGACGATCCGGAGCTGTTCCAGTGTCATCTCGTCGAGCCAATGCTTCTTCAGCTGGTAGGTCCAGCAAAAAAGTGAGGTCCGGCTCCAAGCCACCAACTGCCCACAGCGATATCTCCTGGACTTCACTAACGGAAAGTTCTCTGGCTGCCCCCTGGTAGGCAACGGATGAGTCGAAGTAGCGGTCAGAAAGCACGACTATTCCAGCGTCAAGAGCTGGGCGTATTTTTGTTGCTACGTGGTGAGCGCGGTCGGCCGCGTAAAGAAGAGCTTCTGACCTCGGCGCCACGTCGCCTTTTCTGTGAAGCAGTAGATGTCTGATTTCTTGACCGAGCTCGGTTCCACCCGGTTCCATGGTCCTGAGGACCTCATGGCCGTGCTCTTTTAGCCAGACCTCTAGAAGGTCCAACTGAGTGGATTTACCAACTCCGTCGATTCCTTCAAAGGTTATAAACATGTCTACCGCTTTTTTCTGGTGGTCTTTTTCTGGGTCTTTGGGGCCTCTCCTGGCTCCACTCCCAGTTTCTCACGGCGAATTGCAAGTAGCTCGTAGGCTCGATCATTGCTGATTTCGTCCAGCGGCTCATCTTTCGGCACTGTCGCGTTCACAACACCATCGGAAACATAGGTGCCGAACTGACCAGTCTTGGCAACAACGTTCAACTTCGAGGCTGGATCCTCACCGAATTCCTTCAGTGGTGTAGCCGCCGTGCGACGTCCACCGTATTTAGGCTGCTTGTAGATTTCGAGAGCACCCGCAAGATCAAGTTCAAAAATCTGCTCTTCGCTTTCCAATGAGCGAGAGTCGGTGCCGCGCTTCAGGTATGGACCAAATTTTCCGTTTTGGGCCGTGATTTCTACTTCGGTCTCTGGGTCTACCCCAATAACCCTTGGCAATGACAAGAGCTTGAGCGCGTCTTCATAGCTGACTGTGTCAACCGCCATCGTCTTGAATAGCGAAGCTGTTTTGGGCTTTGGGTTACCCTCATCGACCAACGTTATGTATGGACCGTAGCGACCATCCTTCACGATGATGTCGAGGCCCGTCTCGGGCTGCTGTCCTAGCACTCGGTCACTGGCAGGTGGTGCGTTTACAAGCTCCACCGCTTTATCGTGAGTTAGCTCATCAGGACTTAGATCGATTGGAATGTTTACGATTCTGCGTTCGTCATTTTCCATCACTTCAAGATATGGACCGTACTTACCGGTGCGCAGGTTGATGCCTTCTGAAATTTCAAAGGTGTTTATTAACCTAGGGTCACTTTCGCCGAGGCTTTCAACCGTTGACTGCAGTCCTTTGTCACCGAAGTAAAAGGTCTTTAGCCAAGTTGAACGGTCTAATTCACCAAGTGCAATCCGGTCGAGGTCAGATTCCATCTTTGCTGTGAACGCATAGTCAACTAGGTCACCAAAGTTCTCTTCCAGGAACCTGGTGACAGTGAAGGCGATCCATTCCGGAACCAGCGCACTGCCCTTTTTGACCACGTAGCCCTTGGCAATAATTGTGGAAATGATTGCAGCGTAGGTTGACGGGCGACCGATCCCCTGCTCCTCGAGCGCCTTCACCAACGAAGCTTCGGTATATCTAGCAGGTGGAGAGGTGCTGTGGTCTTTGGCTTCTATCTCCGAAACCTTCAGCGAATTACCAACTTCTAGAAGTGGCATTTTTGCGCTTTGTGTTTCCTTGCCTTCTTCTTGAGCTTCTTGGTAAACAGCCATGAAGCCCGGGAAAAGCACTGTGGTTCCAGAGGCTGAGAATTCAGCTACCTTGGCATCCACATTGGTTTGGAACTTGACCGTTGTGGTTGAAAGCTTGGCATCTGCCATTTGAGATGCAACTGTCCTTCTCCAAATCAGCTCATATAGAAGGTGTGACCTTCCCTGCAGGACTTTCTTCAGCTCGTCGGGGTGCGCAAAGCTCTCACCTGAAGGGCGAATTGCCTCGTGAGCCTCTTGGGCGTTCTTGGACTTAGCTCCATAGGTCCTTGGTGCTGCTGCAATAGAGTCCGGCCCAAAGAGCTCTTTGGCTGCGGTGATCGCTGCGGAGATTGCCTGCGAGGAGAGATTTGGAGAGTCGGTTCTCATGTAGGTGATGTGACCCTCTTGGTAAAGCATTTGAGCCGTGTCCATGGTTTGCTTGGCGCTCATGCCCAACTTCTTAGAGGCTTCCTGCTGCAAAGTGGAGGTCGTAAAGGGTGCGTATGGCTTCCGTGTCGAAGGTTTAGCTTCAACTCCGGTAACCGAGAGGGTTTCCTTGGAGAGTTTCTCGGCAAGCTCTTTTGCTTCCGCACTTTCCAACACAAGCACTTCTTGAACCAGCTTGCCGTCGGCATCAAAGCTCTTTCCGCCGGCAAGTTTCTGGCCGTCAAAAATAGTGAGCTTGGCGTCAAACTCAATTGAATCCTTCTCGAGAGTGGCTGTTATCGAAGAGTAGTCAGCAGATGAAAAGGCCATGCGCTCTCGTTCGCGTTGGACAATCATTCTCATCGCAGGAGACTGCACCCTTCCTGCGGAAAGGCCCCTATTTATTTTGCGCCACAAAACCGGAGAAATCTCATAGCCAACCAGGCGGTCAACCACGCGCCTGGTCTCTTGAGCCTCAACCAGGTTGTCATCAAGGGCTCGAGTGTTCTTAGCTGCCTCTGCAATTGCATCTTTGGTTATCTCGTTAAAAACCATTCGGTGAACTGGAACCTTTGGTTTCAGAACCTCAAGCAGGTGCCAAGCGATCGCTTCGCCTTCGCGGTCTTCATCTGTTGCGAGAAAGAGTTCCTCGCAGTCCTTCATGGCTTTTTTCAAGTCGCTGACTGTTTTTGACTTGCCTGGAGACACTACGTACATGGGCTGAAAATCGTTGTCGACATCAATCGAGAACTTGCCAAGCGGCCCCTTTTTCTTCTCCGCAGGAACATCACGCGGCTCGGCCAAATCCCTGATGTGACCAACGGATGCAAGAACTTCGAAATCATTACCTAGGTATTTGGAAATTGTTTTAGCCTTTGCGGGCGACTCAACAATCACGAGTTTCTTAGCCAAAAATGCTCCTAGTTATCTACGTTGGCGAGCCGGCTACCGAGTCTGCATAAAGGTTAGCGAAACCCGATTGCCTGGTCAGTGTGACGCTCGCATCGGTTCCGACAATACGACACTTTTTTATGAAAGCACCATTAGAAACTGCAATCAGCTCCGCATTTTCACAAGGAATCCCAGAAACCAGGCCCCTAATTGTGTCAGCGGCGGTCAAGGATGCAGCATCTGCAACAAGCTGCAATCTGACTTTGGAGTGAGCCAAATCCGTGGTGAGTGTCACGGCCAAAAGCAGAAAAGTAACCGCTCCAATAAAAATTGGCGCCATGGCTGCGGCAGAGCCCTGATCTACTTTCCAACTGGCAGCATGCAGAGCGTGCTGTTTATTGGGAGCAGCATTTGGCGAGACAGTGTTACGCAAATTTTCCTCCCCTCAACAGATTGCGTGAGTCGATAGTTTTGGTCGATTACCGGCTCCTGGCCCAAAGAAATTGCTCTTGCTGCCTCGAACACCTTGGATTCGATCGCGATGCGCTCGGTGGCAAAAGTGACCGAACCAAGAGCGAAAGTGAACAAGATGATCAGGGCCGGTAACAGCAGCATGAACTCTGCCGTTACCGCTCCCCGGTCGCTATCCAATACCAATAGCACTGGCAATCAAATTGAATAGCAGTGACCTGACTCCTTCTGACTTCAGAACCAGGAGCATCAGGCCGGCGAAAGCGACGCCGGCGAGCGTTGCGATTGCGTATTCGGCAGTAATTGCGCCGTCCTCGGATTTGATTAGTTGCATTTTGTTTCCTTTCTTTATTGGGTTAGGCCGATGATTATCGGCGGCAGTGTAAGTAGCAAAAAAGCGGGCAGTGTCGTAAGAGACAAAGGAATAAGCAATCGGACCGAGAGCTTGCGGGCGTCCTCGATGCGCTCGGAGAGCAGTTTTTGATTGAGTTGCTCAAGTTCTGACTCAATCAAGTGAGTAAGCCTTGCACCGGTACTCATTGATATCTCAATTAGCGCCAACGCCCCGCCATCTGGATAGCCATCGAGTCGTGACTTGATTTTTGTTAGCGGTTCACCTGCCGAGAGCGAAATGCGCAGCACCATCAACGACAGTGTTGGGTCCCCCCGCTCAGCTATAAAGTTTGCAAGCATTTTGCCCGATAGCTTGTAGCCGAGAAATAGCAGCCCTGCTGCAAGCAACGCAGCCACTGCTCCAAGCGGATGAAAAATACCCCTAAAGGTTCCAAGCCCCATGATTTCAGCCAGTACGAAGCTGACGACTGGCAACCAGATCAGCAACGTTCTGGTTGCCTGCGGAACTGCCTGGGCTTGTGCTATTTCTTGAGCAGTTCTCTCCTCATGCCGCAATTGGGTTTCCAGTTGCCCAAGAGTCGGAACCAGCGGTGCACCAAGCTCAAACGCCAGAGCTATGAAGCTCTTGAATTTGTCAGGCAAGGATGTCGGGTCGGCCAACTCAACGGCTTTTGGAAAAGGTACTCCAGCCGAAAGAAGCCCTGCCAGCATGGCCGGCCGCATCAGAGCAACAACTTTTCGATGACTAAGCTGCCGCCTACAAGCGCTGGTCTTCCAATGCCAGAAACCTGTCGATGATTGTCCAATCGGTTTAGCTGAACAACATAGTCAATTGATTGAGCAACTAGCCGTGATGTCAGCTCAGTGCTGAAACCACCGAGTAACCCTAGGACCAGAAACCGATCTGCAACGCTCTCGAGATTGTTGGCATGCAGCGTTGTGAGTGTGCCTCGGTGGCCATTATTGATTGCCTGAAGCAGCACCCTGAACTCTTTTGACCTGACCTCACCGACGACAATACGGTCCGGTCTCATTCGCAGCGCGTGCACTATTAGTTCATCAAGCTCGATCTGGCCAACCCCTTCTTGATTTGCTTCCCGCTCCGTTAGCGCGATTGCTGGAGCATCAAGAAGTAACTCTGGGGTCTGTTCGATGCAAATGATTCGCTCCTGCGAACCCTTGAGAGCAGCGCGTAGCAAGGTCGTTTTCCCTACACCTGTTGGGCCACTAAAGACTATATTTTTGCCTGTAAGAATCTGCTGGCCGAGCCACTCAATCTGGACTGGTGTGGCCATCCCGGATAGCTGAAGGCTGTCGAGTGTGTGAGGATCCTCCGGGTGCACACGGATACTGAGCAGTGGCTTAGCACTTAGCCCAAAAGGCAAGACGGCGTGGAACCTCGCGCCGCGATAAACAAAGTCTGCGACCGGCTTTGCGATGTCTATTCGAGAACCAGCTTCAAGGGCCAGGGAGATGATTTCCCGCGACATTTCTTCGTCGTCGGAATAAAGCGCAGGTAAGTCTTGAAATCCTTCACCAAAATCTGCCCTCGCATAATCAAAACCATCAACAACAAGATCTGTTATTCCTGGGGTTTCAATGATTTGCCAGATGTCTGCGGCGGTTGTCCTCATCTGCCAAATACTTCTGCAGGGCAAAGGGGTTTGTTAGAAAGAAAATGGCATCTGGGGAAAACTAGGATGGCGGCAGGTTTGGGGGAAACCTGCCGCCGGCGATGCCCACATGGGGGACGTGAGACACCGCAACTGATCTAGTCAGTTTCATAATTCTACAAAAGAAATTAGAAGTTTGTCCCCCATAACGGGGAATTTACAGAAAAGCTTATAAAAGCCCCGCTGCAGAAGCCAGATGAACTATTTCCGCACGCCGATGGGCCTTTAACTTTCTAGAAGCATTCCTTAGATGAAATTTGACGGTGCTTTCGCTCACGTAAAGGCTTGCTGCTATCTGCTTGTTGCTTTGCCCTTTGGCAACGCCACGAATGACCTCAAGTTCGCGATCGGTTAGGTGCTCCTGATTTTCCCGAGTGGAACCTAAGCCCCGGGCGATCATTGAGCCCACCCCTTTACCGAGTGCAGTCTCTCCAGCTTGCACGGCCTTGACGGCTTTGGCTAGTTCGTCTGCCCGGATGTCGTCCTTGCATAGATAGCCAGAAACGCCCCGGCGCAAGGCCTCAACGACGACAATTTCACTCAGCTTATTTGCTAGGACAAGGATTTTAGTTTCGGGATATCTATCAGTCACTTCTTCACACAGCTTAAGCCCACGCGTGGTGTCATCGCCAAGGTCTAAATCAATGACCAAAAGATCTGGGCCGTGTTCATCAACCGCGTCAATGGTGGACTCGTATGTTGTTGCCTCTGCAACAACGGCAAAACCCGAATTTCTTTCAAGAATTGACCGAAGGCCAACTCGTGTTATTACGTTGCGCTCAGCGATCACCATTCTTGTTGTAGCAAGCGGTGAACGGCGACCTAGCGACACATTGGATCGAACGTCTTTGTCCATACTCGGATACTAATACCTCACCTATCCTTTTGGCTAGGTGGAAACCTAACCCAATTAGGTGCTTGTGGCTAGTTAGGACTGTGGACAGTAGTTCACGGGAATAAATCAGGCGTATTGTCCAAAACATGTCGACCAACGGCGGTAGACATCGAAAGGAAGTTGTAATGACTGTTTATGCCCAACCTGGACAAGCAGGTGCAGTAGCGGAATACAAGTCTCGCTACGATCACTACATCGGCGGCAAATATGTTGCACCATCATCTGGCCAGTATTTTGAAAACGTAACCCCGGTCACCGGCCAAGTTTTTTGCGAAGTTGCTAGAGGGAATGCGGCTGATATTGAACTGGCCCTTGATGCCGCACATGCTGCCGCACCGGCCTGGGGGAAAACCTCAGTTGCGGAGCGAGCCTTGATGCTCAATCGGATCGCAGATCGCATGGAGGAAAATCTAGAGTCAATTGCAGTTGCTGAGACCTGGGAGAACGGGAAGCCTGTTCGCGAAACCATGGCGGCAGACATCCCGCTGGCAATCGACCACTTCCGCTACTTCGCAGGTGCAATTCGCGCTCAAGAGGGAAGCCTTGGAGAACTTGATGACGACACCGTGGCATACCACTTCCACGAGCCCCTTGGTGTGGTTGGACAAATCATTCCTTGGAACTTCCCGATCCTCATGGCCACCTGGAAACTTGCTCCGGCCCTAGCCGCAGGTAACTGTGTAGTTCTAAAGCCTGCCGAGCAGACCCCGGTTTCGATTCTTTTCCTCATGGATTTGATTTCAGATCTGATTCCAGCCGGAGTCCTGAACATTGTCAACGGCTTTGGTGTTGAAGCAGGAAAACCACTGGCCTCATCACGTCGCGTTGCCAAGGTCGCCTTCACCGGAGAGACCACCACTGGACGCCTGATCATGCAGTATGCATCGGAAAACATCATCCCGGTGACCCTGGAGCTTGGTGGAAAGTCACCAAACGTGTTCTTCAGGGACATCGCCGATGAGGACGACGCTTTCTACGACAAGTGCATCGAGGGATTCAACATGTTTGCCCTCAACCAGGGTGAGGTTTGTACCTGCCCATCTCGTGCACTTATCGATGCACCGATCTATGACAAGTTCCTAGCCGATGCGATGGTTCGAACCAAGCAGATTAAGCAGGGAAACCCTCTTGACACCGACACCATGATTGGCGCCCAGGCATCTAACGACCAGCTCGAAAAGATCTTGAGCTACATCGAGATTGGAAAACAAGAAGGCGCCAAGCTGCTCATGGGTGGAAACCGTGCCGACCTCGGAGGGGACCTCTCTGGAGGTTTCTATGTTGAGCCAACAATTTTTGAGGGCACAAACAACATGAGAATTTTCCAAGAAGAAATCTTTGGACCGGTTCTCTCGGTCGCGAAATTCGATGGCTTTGACGAGGCAATGGAAATCTCCAACGACACTCTCTATGGCCTCGGCTCTGGCGTGTGGACAAGGAAGATGAACACCGCTTACCGAGCAGGTCGCGAAATTAAGGCTGGACGTGTCTGGACAAACTGCTACCACGCATACCCAGCTCACGCAGCATTCGGTGGCTATAAGTCTTCAGGTATCGGTCGCGAGAACCACAAGATGATGCTCGATCACTACCAGCAGACCAAGAACCTCTTGGTTAGCTACTCAGAATCCAAGTTGGGGTTCTTCTAAACACAACTGTTGACTGCAGGTCTTGCTAAGTTATTGGCAAGACCTGCAGTTCAAACATTTGGGAGGCAAGAATGACTAACCCCTATCAAGGACTGCCAGCACGTGTGGCAACCACCGAAGCTACAGATGAACTTTTACGAAAACTAACTTCAATACACGGACCCCTGATGTTTCATCAGAGTGGTGGCTGCTGCGATGGATCCGCACCTATGTGTTATCCGGCAGGAGAATTCCGAGTGGGAGGCCAGGATGTGCTCCTCGGAGAGCTAGAAGTCACAGGACTCGAGTCGCCGATTAGCATTTGGATCTCGTTAGAGCAGTTTGAATATTGGAAACACACCCACATCACAATCGACAGTGTTCCGGGACGAGGCGGAGGGTTTTCTCTTGAGACACCCGAGGGAATGCGATTCATAATCAGGTCACGGCTTTTTACGGATGAAGAATCCCAAATACTCAAGGGCACTAACGTGCTACTTGGAAACGGTGAGTCGACATTGGTTGAAGACAAACTGAGTATCTAGAAATAATTCAGCTGGAGGACAACGATGTCTGAGCAACACGAAATCGACAACCTTATGCACGAAAGCCGGAGCTTTGCACCTAGCCAAGAGTTTGCAGCTAAAGCAATCGCGCAACCTGAAATCTATCAATCTGCCAAGGCCGACAGATTGGCATTCTGGGCAGAAAAGGCCAATGATCTCCATTGGCACAAACCATTCTCTGAGGTTCTCGATTTCAGCAACGCCCCCTTTGCTAAGTGGTTTTCAGATGGTGAACTAAACATCAGCTATAACTGCCTGGACAGGCACGTTGAAGCCGGCTGGGGAAAACGAGTCGCTTTGTTTTTCGAAGGTGAACCGGGCGACACAAAGGTTTATACATACCTTGATTTATTAAACGCAGTGAAAAAGGCAGCAAACGTTCTTCTGAAAATGGGCGTGGAGCCAGGTGACAGGGTCGCTATTTACATGCCAATGATTCCTGAGGCGATTATCGCGATGCAGGCGGTCGCCAGAATTGGCGCCGTCCACTCCGTGGTATTCGGAGGCTTTAGCGCCGACTCTCTTTCTTCAAGAATTCAAGACGCCGGGGCAAAGGTGGTGATCACCGCAGATGGTGGTTATCGAAAAGGCAAGGCAAGCGCTCTAAAGCCTGCTGTTGATGCAGCACTTGAGGGTGACAACTGCCCGAGTGTCGAGCACGTTTTGGTTGTGAAGCGCACTGGGCAGGATGTTGCCTGGGATTCCAGCAGAGATGTTTGGTGGGAAGAGCAAATGAATACGGTTGAAACCGAGCATGTTGCCACTGGCTTCAATGCGGAGCACCCATTATTCATTCTCTACACATCTGGAACCACTGGAAAACCAAAGGGCATTTTGCACACCACCGGTGGTTACCTTACCCAGGCGGCCTTCACCCACAAGAATGTTTTTGACCTGCATGAAGGTCAGGATGTCTATTGGTGTACCGCAGACATTGGATGGATCACCGGTCACTCCTACGTTGCCTACGGACCGCTGGCAAACGGTGCAACCCAGGTTATTTACGAAGGCACACCTGATACTCCGGACTGGGGTCGCTGGTGGGATATCATCCAGAAGTACCACGTCAGCATTTTCTACACAGCTCCAACTGCAATCAGAAGCTTTATGAAGCTTGGCGACTCAGTTGTTTCGCACTACGACCTGAGCTCCATTCGTGTCCTCGGATCTGTGGGAGAACCCATCAACCCAGAAGCTTGGATGTGGTACCGAAACACAATTGGCTCCGGCAAAACACCGATTGTTGACACCTGGTGGCAGACCGAAACTGGCGCGATTATGGTCTCGCCTCTTCCGGGCATCACACACACCAAGCCCGGTAGCGCTCAAGTGCCTGTGCCTGGAATTGAGATTGCGATTCTTGACGAACAGGGTGAGCCTGTTGGAAAAGGACACGGCGGCTACCTGGCTATTACCGAGCCTTGGCCTTCCATGCTGAGAGGCATTTGGGGCGACCCAGAACGGTTCAAAGAAACCTACTGGTCACGCTTTGAGGGGATGTATTTCGCAGGAGATGGTGCAAAGTTTGATGAGGACGGCGACCTGTGGTTACTGGGCCGAGTTGACGATGTTATGAACATCTCGGGCCACCGTCTCAGCACAGCCGAAATCGAATCAGCATTGGTTGCCCACCCTTACGTCGCCGAGGCGGCAGTTGTTGGTGCGGCCGATGAAACAACCGGGCAAGCGGTTGTTGCTTTCGTGATCCTGATGAAGGAAAAGCTCGACGAATTGGGAAGCGAAGCAGACACTTCAAAAATCCTTCGAGACCACGTGGCCAAAGAGATTGGCCCGATCGCCAAGCCCCGAACAATTTTTGTAGTTAGTGAGCTACCAAAAACCAGATCTGGCAAAATTATGCGTCGTTTGCTGAAAGATGTTGCCGAGGACAGGCCCATTGGTGACGTGACAACCCTGGCGGATACTTCGGTAATGGACACCATCGGAGCCAAGATCGACTCTGGGGCAAGCGACTAGACCTTATTAGGGCTACTCAAACTCCACAATTAGCTCAACTTCAACAGGTGAATCAAGCGGCAAAACTGATACTCCAACGGCACTTCTGGCATGCTTGCCAGCATCACCAAATACCTGCTGTAAAAATTCTGACGCTCCGTTGATTACCGCTGGCTGAGCTGAAAACTCAGGCACGGAAGAAACAAAACCAACTACTTTCACAATCTGCTTTATGCGGTCGAGATCGCCAATTACCGACTTGACAGCGGCCAGCGCGTTCAACGCGCAGCGCTCTGCAATCTTCGCACCCTGGGCTGCCTCAATTTCTTGACCGAGCTTGCCGGTTGCCATCAGCTTGCCGTCAATCAGGGGAATCTGACCGGCCGTGAAAACTAGGTTCCCGGAAACCATGGCTGGCAAGTAAGACCCAGCAGGCGTTGCCACATCGGGTAGCGTGTGGCCCAGTTCAGCTAGCTTCTGCTCAATCTTGCTCATTCAGTCACCGGCTTCTTGAAAAAAGCGATAAGACCCCCCTGTGGGCCGGTGGTTACCTGAACCAGTTCCCAGCCCTGGTTGCCCCAGGTGTTCAGAATCTGGGTTTCCTTGTGCAGCAATAGCGGCGTAGTTACATACTCCCACTTGGTCATTTCACAGCTCCATTTCAGCCTATTGCGAGTATCCTAGAGCCTATGTCTGGCAGTTCTAAGTCTTCAACGCTCGCAAACCTTTTGAAATTCGGCTTGCTGAGCACGGTAGCCGGTATTTTGTCGGTTTCACTTCTTGCTCCAGCGGTTGCGGTTGCCGGAGTTGCTGCCACAACATCAATTGGCATGTTTGAAGGCATTCCAGCGTATATAAAGCCGGTGAATGCGTCGCAATCTTCGACCGTTTATGCGCTGCGGGATGGAGAACCTGAACAAATTGCTACTTTCTTCCACGAGAACCGTGTTGAGGTTCCTTTTGAAGAAATCTCTGAAAATCTAATCAACGCGGTAATTGCCACCGAAGACCCCAGGTTCTATGAGCACGGTGGAGTGGACATAATCTCGCTAATCCGTGCAACCCTGACAAACCTTGCCACCTTTGGTGAAGGTCCGGGTGCCTCAACAGTGACGATGCAGTACGTCAGGCAATCAATGGTTGAGGCCGCAAACCTATCAGGTGACACCGCGGCGGTTCAGGCAGCCACCGAAGTTAGCGTCGAGCGAAAACTCCGTGAGATCAGACTTGCTATTGCTTTGGAAAAACAGGTTTCTAAAAAGGAAATCCTTGCCGGATACCTGAATCTAGTTTTCTTGGGAAACCAGATCAATGGTGTTGAAACGGCGTCTCAGTACTACTTCGGCAAGTCTGCCAAGGACCTAAATGTTCCTCAGGCCGCATACCTTGCAGGGATGCTGAAATCTCCAAACGACTACAAGCCAGATGATTCAGACAATCTTGAACGTGGTATGAATCGTAGAAACTACGTGATTCAAAACATGGCCGATGAGGGCTACATCACTCAGGTCCAAGCGGATTCCTATAAGGCTTCCCCGATTCAAACCAGCATCACCAAAACCCAGCAAGGCTGCGAGGAGAATCAGGTCACTGCTTTCTTCTGCGATTACACCGTTTGGACCATCAGAAATTCACCTGAGTTTGGAGTCGAATCAGAAGACCGAGAGATGCTGCTTCGTCGCGGTGGGCTTGAGATCTACACAACAATTGACCTAGACATCCAGCAGGCAGCCTGGGATTCTGTCATGACCAACCTTCCACCAGACAACGAGTGGGGCTTTGGCACCGCTTCGGTTTCAGTTGAGGTTGGAACCGGTCGAATCGTTGCCATGGCTCAGAACCGATTCTTTGACCAGAGCGATGCTCCCGAGCCTGGTCGCACCAGTGTCAATTTCAACTCCGATAAGCCATATGGTGGATCATCGGGCTTCCAGCCGGGCTCGACCTATAAGGTCTTTACTTTGGCTGAATGGCTCAAGAATGGCTACACACTGGGTGACCACGTTGATGGACGCATATTCACGGGAGAAGACGTAGATCTCGACGGGGAACCTGACGAAGTAAAGATTTGGGATGTCTCTAAAGACTTCCGCGCCACTTGCGGAGGTGTTGTTGGACTCTGGGAAGTCAACAACTCGGGAGATGACACCATAGACGACATAAGTGTTCAGCAGGCAGTAGTAACTTCTCAGAACACTGCCTTTGCTTCGATGGCATCAAAGTTGGACCTCTGTGCCATCCGTGACACTGCAAAAGCATTTGGTGTTCACCGTGCAGATGGCGATGAGCTTCTCTATGTGCCGGCCTCAATTCTTGGAACCAATGAAATTGCACCACTGACTATGGCTGCGGCTTATGCAGGCATTTCTAACGGCGGCGTCTATTGCTCACCGATTGCCATCGACCGGGTGGTGCTCCGCAAGACCAATGAGGAAATCCCTGTTCCCGAGAGCCTCTGTAACCAGTCAGTGACACCTGAAGTTTCAGCTGCCATGATCCAAGCCATGAAGGGCGTTGTTTCTGGGGGCACCGGAGCGGCCGCAAACACGAATGACGGTACTCCGCTGGCCGGCAAGACTGGAACGACTGATGATCGTATTCACACCTGGATGGCGGGATTCTCCTCGGAAGTTGCGACCGCCACCTGGGTGGGCAACGTTGTGGGTCTTACGTCGCAGAGTGGCAAGTCTGTAAATGGCAGAGCGGTTTCAACCATCAGACATGCAGTCTGGCGCGATGTCATGCTGGAAGTGAACCAGCACTACGAAGAAACTCAGTTCCCGGTAGCAAGCCCGCGATACACAGAAGCAACAATGCTCGGAGTGCCAAACGTTTCAGGGTTTGAACTTGAAAGCGCAGAGGTGCAGCTGATCACAGGTGACCTGAATGTTCAGGTAGTTGAGGAGCCCGTTCCATCGAGCCAACTGGTTGGAACCGTTGCCTACACAATTCCTGCGGCAGGTGAGTCTGTACCCCGCGGTTCAATTATTCAAGTCTTCATTTCCTCCGGCGGCCAACTAGTGATGCCAGATGTTGCCGGTTTGTCACTAGAGGATGCGTTCACACAATTGGAGCTTTTCGGGCTCTTCCCTACATCTCCTCAGCCGAGCCAGTACTGGATGTTAAACCTCTGTGATCCCGAACTTCCTGCAGAGTCGACGCACTCCACAATCCCCGCGGCAGGTGAGGAAGTGCTTGTTGCAAGCGCAGTGATTGTGCAGCCAAACGCATGTGGCTAGCAGGGAACTCCGGACCTTTTAAGCTTCACAAGCTCGAAGTTGCAAGCAAAGCAGCCAAAGGGCTGAAAATCCTCCATGTTTCCGACCTGCACTTTGCTCCCGGTCAGAAAGCAAAGACAGAATTCCTAGCTGCGCTCGCAGAAACTAAACCGGACCTCGTTATTAACACCGGCGACAACCTGGGCCATGAACATGCGATAAACCCCGCCTTGAGGGCCCTCGAGCCGCTAATGGAGTTTCCAGGTGTCTTTGTAAATGGCAGCAATGACTACAGAGCACCGAAGGCCAGAAACCCACTTAAGTATTTTCAAGGCCCGTCTCAGGTTTCATCAGCACCGAATCTGGACACCGGCCGATTCACCAGAGAACTTGAAGGAGCCGGCTGGCTGAACCTCAACAACCAGGCAGGAAAGCTTGAAATCAATGGCAGCTCATTTGGCTTTATAGGCCTGGATGACCCTCACGAGAACCTGGACAAAATTGAATCCCTAGATTCTCAAACTAGAAGTGTCGAAGGTGTGTCTCTAAAAATTGGAGTCGCACACGCTCCCTACCTTCGAGTGATAGATGCTTTTGTTGAGCGCGGTGCCGACCTAATGTTTGCCGGCCACACACACGGTGGCCAAATCTGCCTCCCTGGCCAAAAGGCCCTTGTTACAAACTGCGACCTTCCCAGGAAATATGCAAGCGGCCTCTCGGCATGGGGATCTGAAGAAAAGCAATCGATGTTGCACGTTTCTAACGGCCTTGGCTGCTCGATTTATGCGCCGGTCAGGCTTTTCTGCCCACCAAGTGCGACGCTAATTACCTTGAAGTAGAGCGCTATCCCAACTCTGCAGCTACAATCTCCGCAATCTCGTAGGTGTTCAGGGCAGCGCCTTTTCTGAGGTTATCTCCGACAACAAAAAGATCAATGGTGTTTGGGAAGTCTTCCGACTGCCTGATTCGACCAACAAAAGTTGGGTCCTGGCCCGCAACATGTTCAGGGGTTGGGAAAATGCCTTTTTCAGGATCGTCCATAACCACAACGGTTGGTTGCTTTTCTAGCAGCTCACGAACCTCGTCTGCGGACAGTTCGTTTTTGAAAGTGGCATGGACAGCAAGGCTGTGGCTAACTTGGACCGGCACGCGAACACAGGTTGCAGCAACCTTCAGTCCTGGAATTCCAAGAATCTTTCTGGATTCGTTTCGAACCTTGAGCTCCTCTGAAGTATGTCCACCCGGCCTGAAACCACCGGCTGCAGGGATGACATTCAGTGCGATTGGATTCGACCACGGAGAATCGGATTGGGTAACGCCTTGAGCCTCAAGCGTATTGGAAACACTGTCTGTTGTAAGCCCAGCCTCAGGGTTTGTGGCCAAGGCCTTGATCTCAGTTGCGAGTCTTTCGATTCCGGGAGTTCCGGCACCAGAAACTGCCTGGTAGCTAGCGACAACCAGCTCAGTTAGCTCCCAATTGTGATGCAGTGCACCAAGGGCTGCCATCATCGTGAGCGTAGTGCAGTTTGGATTTGCAATGATTCCCAATGGTCTTGAATTAGCCATGTGAGGGTTTACCTCTGGAACGACAAGAGGAACTTCCGGGTTCATCCTGAAAGCGGCTGAGTTATCAACTGCAACCACTCCCTTGGCAGCCGCTATCGGCGCCCAGACTTCGGACACTTCATCCGGGACATCAAACATTGCAATGTCAATACCGTCGAAAGCCTCTTCGGAGAGAACCACCACGGTTACATCTTGCCCGTGGACCTGAATCTTCTTGCCAGCACTTCTAGCAGAAGCAATAAGTCTGATCTCACCCCAGATGTTTTCTCTGGAATTGATGATGTCGATCATCACGGTACCAACGGCACCGGTTGCCCCAACGAGTGCGAGATTTGGCTTCGACATTATTACCTACCGGTTCCTGCATAGATGATTGCGGTATCTGCAGCATCCAGTTCGAATGCTGAGTGAATTATTCTGGTGGCTTCCTTTAGTTGATCAGCGCGGGTTACAACAGAGATTCGGATTTCAGAAGTTGAAATCATTTCGATGTTGATGCCCGCCTTGGCAAGCGCACCGAACAGGATTGCAGACACCCCAGAGGAAGTCTTCATACCAGCTCCAACAATGGAGAGTTTTCCGATCTCATCGTCATAGGTCACAGATGCGAAGCCAACCTCAGCCTGATTGTCCTTCAGTGCCTGAACTACCTTGTGGCGATCTGAGTGTGGCAGTGTCATTGAAATGTCACTTAGCTTGGACTCGGTTGTCGAAACATTCTGAACGATCATGTCGATGTTGGCACCTGCCTCAGACACGATCTGGAAGACCTCAGCAGCCTTGCCCGGTCGGTCAGGCAAGCCAATAACAGTCACCTTTGATTGAGTGTCATCGGTTGCAACACCCGAAACGATTGGCTCTTCCATGTCATCTCCTGACTTAGCTGTGTAAATAAGTGTTCCTGGATCTGTGCTGAATGAAGACCTCACGCGCAGTGGCACCTGGTGCCTCCTTGCGAATTCAACTGCACGGATATACAAAATCTTCGCGCCAGATGAAGAAAGCTCTAGCATCGAATCAATGTCAATTTGAGCCAGCTTGTGGGCCCTGGGCACAATTCTTGGATCCGCAGTGTAGACACCATCGACATCGGAGTAAATTTCACACATCGACGCGTCTAGTGCAGCTGCAAGTGCCACGGCAGTGGTGTCGGAGCCACCCCTACCAAGAGTCGTGGTGTCGCCATTTTCAAAGCTGAATCCTTGGAAGCCTGCAACGATTGCTACTTCGTTGTTGTCCAGGGATTCCTTGATTCTGGTTGGCTCCAGCTTCCAGATTCTGGCTTGTCCGTGCGCCGAATCGGTAGAGATGCCTGCTTGGAAGCCAGTAAAAGACTTTGCCTTGCCGCCCTGCTCTTTGATTGCCATGGCGAGCAAAGACATCGAAATACGCTCACCGGCAGTAAGCAGAACATCCATCTCCCTGCCACCTGTAGGAGAAGATGAAACGGAGTTGGCTAAATCGATCAGGTCATCGGTAGTGTCACCCATTGCTGAAACCACGACACAGACCTGGTTACCCTCGGCTTGAGTTTGCAAGACGCGCGCAGCGATATGTTTGATCTTCTCTGCGTCAGAGACGGAAGACCCTCCATATTTCTGCACAATGATTGACAAACTGACTCCTGATTTTGGGGATTCATGCCCTCATTGGCATTTGGACAATTCTAGTTGACTCTCTTGCGCCCCTCGAAGGCCCTGCCCAAAGTCATGTCATCCGCATATTCCAAATCTCCACCTACTGGAAGACCAGACGCAAGCTTAGAAACGGCAATTTCCATCGAACCCAAGAGACGAATTAGATAGGTGGCGGTTGCCTCACCCTCCAGATTTGGATTGGTGGCGATGATTACCTCTGTGATTTCTGGGTTTGAAAGTCGCTTCAGGAGGTCCTTGATTCGAAGCTGGTCTGGGCCAATGCCAATGATTGGTGAGATGGCACCTCCGAGAACGTGATAGCTGCCGCGGAACTCCCTGGTTCTCTCAATAGCATTGATGTCCTTTGAATCTTCAACCACGCAGATAGATGTCGCTTCGCGCTTAGGGTCCGTGCAGATTGAACATTTTTCAGCTTCTGAGACGTTTCCGCAAATTTCGCAGAAGCGAACTTTCTCTTTTGCTTCTCGCAAAATATCTGCAAGGTCTAAGGCCACTTCACTGTCAGTTTCAATCAAATGGAAAGCAATTCGCTGAGCTGACTTTGGGCCAATGCCTGGAAGCTTGCCCAGTTGATCCATTAGTTCTTGGATTACTCCGTCATACATCAGTTGTTCTCGCCTTTGATTGGCTTGGCTCCCAAAATTTCACGAAGAACAAATTCACCGGCCTGCTCTTCAGACTTCGCTTCTTTTATTGAGTCAGACTGTGGTTCGGGTTTACTTTCGACCTTTGGCTCGGTCTTTTGCTCCTTGGGTGGCTCAGGGGCAATGACGGCGACCGGTTCATTCTGAGCTTCAATTTCTTCGGGCGTTGTGAACTCTTCCGGAGCAGTTGGCTCAACCAGGTTTTTGGTCTGAGGCTTCTCGGGCTGTTCGGCTACCTTTGCGCGGTACTTGACCGTGATGCCTAGCTGCTCTCTGATCACTTGGCGAAGCACTTCGGATGCACCCTGCGAAGCTTTGAATGCTGTGACATCGTTTTGACTCTGGAACAAAAGTGTTAGCACTTCATCGGCGTAGTCAATGACCTTGGTCGTGAATGCTACGGCCCAAGCAGAGCGCGACTGCTTGGAAAGTTTTTCGAGAATAAGCGGCCAGGCTGCCTTGAAAGTTGCAGTTGTGATGTCTTGGGGCGGCACTTTTGGTTCCGCTTGGGCCTGCTCCGCCTTTGCCTCCTGCTTGGCGGGCTCGGTTGGCTTTATTTCAACCTTTTGGATTACTTCAGTGGCCGGCTCCGATTGCTTACTTGGCTCTGAGGCTGGAATTGATGGTTCAGGAAGTGAGGCTTTCGGCGGAGTTTGCTTTGGAGCTGCAGCTGGCTCTTGGTGCGCTTTGGCAATAGCTCTCTGACTCACCGGTGCAAGCACTCTTGCGCAAAGAAGCTCAAGTTGAAGCCTTGGGTTTGAGGCTGCTGCTGACTCTGACATCGCCTTTGAGGTTGCCTCGGCAGCAGTAGTCAAATCAGAAAGGCCAAAACGATTTGCCTGAATTTCAAGAGCTTCAAACTGCTCCGGCCCAATTCCGCGCAGGATAGATTTCGCATCTTTACCAAGCGAGCTGACCAACATCAGGTCACGAAGTCGTTCCATGAGATCTTCTAGGAATCGTCTGGCGTCCTGGCCCGACTGAATGACCTTGTCCACGGCACTGAATGCTTTTGCGGCATCGAGTTCTGCGAAAGCCTCTACCACTTCGCTCATCAAGGAGTCGTGTGTAAAGCCCAAAAGATTGACTGCTCTTTGGTAACTAACTTCTTTTGACTCGCTGCCTGCAATCAGTTGGTCAAGAAGTGAAAGTGCGTCTCTAACGCTTCCACCTGATGCTCGAACTACCAATGGCATGACACCTGCTTCGGCGCTGTAGCCCTCGCTTTCCAAAACCAAAGTCAGATACTCCAGAAGCTCTCCTGGAGGCACCAACCTAAATGGATAGTGATGAGTCCTGGAGCGAATGGTTCCGATGACCTTTTCTGGCTCGGTGGTTGCAAAGATGAACTTCACGTGCTCTGGCGGCTCTTCAACAATCTTTAGAAGAGCGTTGAATCCCTGCGGGGTAACCATGTGGGCTTCATCAAGGATGAAAATCTTGTAGCGGTCTCTTGCTGGAGCAAAAATTGCCCGCTCTCTAAGGTCTCTGGCATCGTCAACACCGTTGTGGCTGGCAGCATCGATTTCAACTACATCCAGTGAACCCGAACCGCCTCTTGCCAGCTCAATACAGCTATCACACTTGTCACAAGGGGTGTCCGTTGGACCCTCTTTGCAGTTCAGGCATCTCGCCAAAATTCTGGCGCTTGTTGTCTTACCGCAACCTCTTGGGCCTGAGAATAGATAAGCGTGGTTGACCCGGTCTGCCTTGAGTGCTGACCGCAGCGGATCAGTGACCTGGCTCTGCCCAATTAGTTCGGCAAAGCTCTCTGGTCGATAGCGGCGGTAGAGGGCTGTGGTCACCTTGCAAGCCTAGCCGAGGCCATGGACAAGTCATTCGTCATTTCCCACAGGAACAACAAAACGGGCAAAAAAAGTGACCCCCCGTGCACCCGTCAGAGCTCAGTTACCCTTGCTATCTTTCGATCCTGGGGGATTTAGCCGAGGTGACGCCACACGAGGAGTCGTGCACAAGTCTAAACCCAGCACAGACCATTTTCCAGAGCATGAAAAATGCAGTTAGACTGCTACCTTCTGGAGAATTCGCCTAGTGGCCTATGGCGCACGCTTGGAAAGCGTGTTGGGTGCAAGCCCTCAGGGGTTCGAATCCCCTATTCTCCGCCAGATTTACTCAAGGAACTACTCGGCCAAAGTGTAAATACAAGCCGTGACAGGGCCCTCAGCAGTTTCAACAGTGCAGTGTTGCCTCAGGTACTCATGGCCTTCAAACGCATCCAGCTCATGCCAAGACTTAGACAAGCTGCCGGATCTAAACAGTTGAACAGTCACTTGATCGCCAGCATCTGAAAGCCGAATTCCTGGGTAGCCCACTTCTGAACCCCAGCCGGAATGCTCTAGATTTCCTCTAACGAAGCCTTGAGTCCATGTCCCAGCTAATTCCGACAAAACGTGTTCGTTTGGCGCTCCAGGCTGGAGGCTCCCATACACCGCCAGGGCATTGCAATCGCAGGCTTCATCGCTTAATTTCACAAGGACAGGATATCCCAGAAAAAATTGCCATACGAAAAGAGGCGGTAGAGCACTCGCACCTAAAGACCATTCGAAATACTCCAGCAATTATTGGCAAGAAGGCGGCGTATTAAGTTGCCCGCATTCTCCACGGATGGCCGACTCTCGAGAGGAAGTAGGATTCAGCGGTGTCTTTTACCAAAATCTCATTTGGCTGGATAGCCCTAGTCTTCGCTGGCGGAGTCCTGTTGGCAATGACAGCGCCTGGTCAAACCGCGGGCCTGTCACCGTTTACCGACCCGCTGATTCAAGAGCTCGGTGTTTCCCGAACGGCACTCTCATTCAGTTACCTAATAGGCACTCTCACCGGAGCTTTGACCATGCCGTATTTTGGTCGACTAATTGACCGCTTAGGATCAAAAACCGCGATCATCGGCGTCGGAATTGGGTTATCGCTAGTTGTCTATTTGGCTAGCTTTGTATCGGATATTTTCAATCTGACCGCCATCTACATAGGGTTGCGCTTTTTTGGCCAGGGTGCTCTGACGCTTGCGGCTACGACCCTAATTGCTAAGACTGTTTTGCATCGTCCAGGGTTGGCGCTGGGAGTGAGTGGCGCGATTGGTGCAGCAGGAGTTTCATTGGCACCAGTTGGATTTGAAAGGCTTATTGCACTCACAGATTTTCGCACTGCATTTCAAATTGAGGCGGTGCTGGTTCTGGCAATTGTGATACCTATCGCACTGTTTCTCCCAGGAAAAAAACGCGAAGTTGCCAAAGACGAGTTCACAGACTCCGGCACAATAAAAACCATCACCGGAATGAGTGTTTCTGAAGCTAGAAAAACACTGGGTTTTTGGATGATTGCGACGGCCATGATCACTGTTGGCTTGGTCTCAACGGCTTTTGGTTTTCACCTGCTTTCTATTCTTGGCATGCAAGGCTTCACTCCCCTAGAAGCTGCCACAACGTTTATCCCGCAGACTGTTGGAAGCCTGCTGCTGGCTGTTTTTGTGGGAGGTTTGACCGATAAGTACCATCCGAAGTTTGGTGTAATGATTGCAATGACACTCATGGCGCTATCCATGATGATGCTGCTTATCGTGCAGCCGGGCTTTCTAGGTTTGGTCTTTGGGTTCTTGGTGGGCTCGAGCCAGGGGGCAATGAAAGGTGTGGATACAGTTGCACTGGTCCAATATTTTGGCCGTGCTCACATCGGTGAAATACGAGGTTGGGCCCACTCTATTGGCTTAGTCTCAACCGCACTGGGACCAATACTTCTTTCCCTCGGACTAGATGTTTTTGGAAACTATTACATTCCCACTCTTCTACTTCTTTTATTGCCAATCACCGCGATAGTTCTAGCGATTATTGATCAAACCCCCAGAGACAGATATGTCTAGCTCATTACCGATGGCCGAGCAGCAAGCTCAGGATTAAGGCTAGAGGCACTCCTCCGCTGTCTTGACTGGGGACTAGCGCGACTTCCACTCTTGCGGAGAGAAGCGCTTGAGAACGTAGCTCTCGATCAGGCCAACCAGGTTATAAAGCAAAATAGAGACAAGGGTAATTACAACCACATAGGCCCAAACCTCGCTTGTTTTAGCCCTGCCAATTGCAGAAATAATCGCGTAGCCGATGCCTTGACCAGTCGCCAGCCACTCGACTAAGAGTGCGCCGGTGATCGCACCAGGCACCGATATTTTCACAGCTGCAAAAAACGAGGGCAAAGAGGAAGGAAAAGCCACATAGCGAAGTGCCGCAATTCGGTTCGCTCCGTACACGCTTGCAACGTCCAGCATTGACTGCGAGGCGCTTCTAAGTCCAAAAACGATGTTCACCAGTGCTGGAAACAACACCACGATTGCTCCCATTACCGCCACAGTCGTTTGCCCACGGCCAAATATTAGAATCAAAATTGGTGCCATCGCGATCAGCGGAACACTTCGAAGCAGCATGGCAATGGGCATCAGCGCCTGCTCTATGGAGCGAGACAGAGTAAACAGGATCGCTATCGTAAGCGCAAAAAGCAATCCAAAACTGAATCCGATGCCTGCATCGTAAAGCGTTTGCCCTAGAGCATCCGACACCAGAGCTCGATGCTCTGCTGCGTTATCAACCAAAAACAGATATTCAAAAACGTCGAATGGTCCCTTGCCAATGTATGGAGTGACTTGGAATGCCCAGAGCGCAAAAGTCCACAGGGCAAGCACAACCGCAAGTGCAACGAAAGTGTTCAGAGCGGCAGTCCAGACCACTTTCGCGGTTTGCTTAGCTGCATCACGCTTTACTTTGGTGCGAAGAGCGATGAGCGACCGCTCTTCAGCGTCTTCTATTTTGAAATTCACTTGACACTCACCTCCGCCCAAGGGGTAAACACTCGGCCGAGGACGCCGAAGAACCAGTAGCCCAACCCGGCCAGAAGGCCCGAAATCAGCGCGACACCCCAAACTCGAGCAACCTCGAGCGACTGCTGAGCATTGACCATCGCGGGGCCAAACCCGACATCCGTTCCTCCGACATATTCACCCAGAATTGCTCCGAGAAATGCGGCTGGTGCTGCAATTTTGAAGGCAGCAAAAACAGATGGCAAGGCCGAGAGCAATTGCACTTTGAAAAGCTTGTCGATGCTGTTTCCTCCGTAGGCGGTAACAACGTCGAGAATTTTTCGGTCCGTGGACCTAACACCTGTCACCGCGCCGATGTATGTCGTGAACAGCACACTGAGCGACGCCAAAACTACTGCGGCTCCTGCTGGCTCGCCAGGAGAGGGTGAGCCAACCACTAGCCTCACTATCGGCCCGATTGCAACAATCGGGACCAGGTAACTAATGATTGCCATTTGAGAGGCTAAAGAGTCCAACTTTGGCAACGTCAGTGCAATCGCCGCGAGTACCAGTGCAATTAGATTGCCCCAGAGAAACCCAAGCCCCGCTTCAAGCACTGTCACGCTGCCATTTCGAAAGTAAAACCCGAACCCGTCCTCTATGAGTTGCTCAACAACCTGCAAAGGCGTGGGAATAGCACCTCCAGACCCGTCAGGCCTAGCTCCGACAGAAGCAAAAACTGTTGCCGCCAAAATCCACCAGATAGCAATGGTCAGGCCCACGCCCGCAAGGCCCGTGAGCCTGCCTCGAAGCTTGGAGCTTTGGCTACTCATCGCCGCCAGATTCTGCGGAACCGAAAAGCAGATCGGAGGCATGGTCATGCAGAGCGTGAAACTCAGGGGTCCGCATCATCTCTTTTGTCCGAGGCCTAGGAAGGTTCACCTCCAGCACCTCCTTGATTCGACCAGGTCTCTTGGTCATTACCGCAACCTGGTCACTCAAAAAGATAGCTTCAGAAATGCCATGGGTAACCATGAGAGTTGTGGCAGGTTTTTCGGTCCAGATTCTAAGTAATTCCAGGTTCAGGCGCTGCCGAGTCATATCATCCAAAGCACCAAATGGCTCATCGAGAAGTAGAACGCTTGGCTGCACAACAAGTGCTCTGGCAATTGATACGCGCTGTTTCATGCCTCCAGAGAGCTGTGCGGGTTTGGCATTTTCAAACCCCTTCAGCCCAACCAAGTTGATCAAGTCCTGAATCATGGAATCGTCAGCCTGCAGACGTGCCAACTCAAACGGCAGCTTTATGTTCTGATAGACACTCCGCCATGGCATAAGCGCTGAATCTTGGAACGCAATGCCGAGACGATGGTCTCGTCGAAGTTCAAGAGGCTCCATGCCGTCCACGGTGACCCGACCCGAAGTCGGACTCTCCAGTCCCGCGAGAATTCTGAGAATCGTGGACTTACCGCAACCGGACGGACCCAGCAGGCTAAGAAAGCTACCGCGATTGGAGTGCAGAGTGGCCTTGTCTAAAGCGGTGACCGTCTCTTTACCCAGGGTAAATTCTTTGGTCAGTTCAGAGATAGTGATGCCGCTGCCCAGAACATCGTCCTGAGCAGCGGCTTTACTTGATTCCATTTATGAAGGCTAGTCCAGAAGCTCTGGATTTTCCTCGAACACCTCGGCTAGCAGGCTCATGTCAAACAGCTGCTCAGCGGTGATGGTGTAGCCGGCGGTGGCCAACGTCTCGATGTTCTGAGCCTGGAGCTCAGCTGAAATCGTTAGTAGACCGTTTGCTTGGGTTTCAGGAGTCAAAACCAGAAGGTCGTTTTGAGAGTTTGACTGCTGAATCTCCTTGGCAAGGTCTAGTCCAAGTTCTTTGCCGTAAACATCTACTGCCAAGCGTGCGCCCTCTTCAGGATCCGCAAGTGCGTCTTTCCAACCGCGGATCGTTGCACGCAAGAAACCCTTCAAAGCTTCACGGTTGTTGTCAATGGAGTCCTGGGTAACGATGAATGCCTCAGCAACAAACGGCAGGCCGTTGTCGGCAAAAAGAAGGTTTGTGGTTTCAAAGCCAAGGTTTGCAACCGTGATGGACTCGTTGGTTATGTAAGCCAAGAAACCATCGACCTCTCCATTCACCAGTGGTGATGGATCGTATTCAACCGGAACCTTGGTAACCAAAGAAGCATCAATACCGTTTGCGGCAAGCAGCGCGTCAAACAGAGTCTCGTTACCTCCGGCCTGAACGCCAATGCGCTTTCCAATTAGGTCTTGCGCGGTCTCAATGTTGGCGCCATCTGCCAAGGAAAGAATTGTGAAGGGGCTCTTTTGGTATGTCGCACCAATGACCTTCAGTGGGGCTTCTTCCTCAAGAATTACTGGCGTAACTGCCACTGCATCTGATAACCCAACTAGAGCGCCACCTGAGAGCACTACCGCTGCAGTGGCCGTTGGGCCCGCAATGAAGTTGGTGGATGTGAAGCCTTCTTCGGCGTAGTAACCGTTGGAGTCGGCGAAGTACTCACCTGCGAACTCGGCGTTCTTGATCCAACTGAACTGGATGTCTAGAGCGCCAAAGTCTTGATCTTCGGCTGCTGGAGCACAGCCCACAAGGGCTATGGATGCCGCTGTTGCAGCGGCGAGGAGGGTAACTCTGCGAGTAAGGGATAGCTTTGCCATTTTGGCCTTTCGGATTTTTTTGACTGAAATAAGAAAACTTCGCCTTTGAGTTCCCCTGGCGCAATTAAAGCACGGCTTATGCCAAAACCCGGCCACCACCTGGATATTGCCGCAAGTTCCTTTGACTCGACCAAAAAGCTCACGCGTAATTAGAAACCGCTTTCCGGCTTCAGAGAGTAGCCGTGCATGTTGATCATCGAACTTTCAGGCTGTTCTAGTTAGAGGCGACATAAATTGCGGAAATAGGCTTCATTCGGACATGGTTTCTATCTTCATGACTTTCCCACGAGGCTCGCTCAACAAATTATTGCCAATAGCACTGACTTTCGCGCTCTTGAGCAGTGCTCAGCCAGCGTTGGCCCTAGATCGCAGTGACTTTCATAGATTGAAGGCGCTAGACCCAGCAGTAAATGTTACTTATGAGGAGCGTCAGGCTAGTAAGCCCAAATTCAGTCAACGCACAATTTCAGATCATGTTGGAAGAGCAACTGCCTTGGATGAAAGACAAAAGAGAGAAATCAGAGCGTTCGTGAATGGCAATCCGAACATCGCCAGCCTCATCTGCACTGGAACCGGCTTTGCGAACCAAACTGAATCGATGTATCGAGCAGTAGAAAAACGCGCAGTAAATGCCTGCAACTACGCAAAGCTGCTGAAGCCAGAACTAATTACATCGGAGGGCTTCAAAATCTCCAGGGCACGAAACTACAACGGGAGAGTAATCCTTGTTGGGAATAAGGAGCGTTCAGAAGGTAGCCGCCCCGAGATTGAGCAAGTAGCAGCCAGTCGGCAACTTACTTCTTTTTACGCTTGAAAATTTCTTTTAGCTTCGCCACTATGCGCTCTAATCCCTGCAGCCCCTGCTGGTTCAACTCGCGTGCCCACTTAATTTCAAGGGCGAGAATAGAAAGGCCAAAAAAGATAAACAGGAGCCCTGGTCCAGGAGTGACCATCATGACTAGTCCGACAGCCAGAAGAACAAAACCAATGACCATGACCAGAACCCACCGCACCGGGTGTGGAAACCTGGATAAAAACTTCTCCAGCCTCTTCATGCTCACCTCTGAAAATCGAACTAGACCTCAAGAATAACCCAGCAGCCGGGAAAACCTGTGCGAGTTTTCTGGTAGCGAAATAGCGATTGTGGCGTTATCACCAAAGGTGTAAGTGATTACCGACAATCAGTCAAGGCTTAAGGCTTTGGCGAAGAAGTTCCACCTGCGGATGTAATGGCTGTGTTACTCCTAAGGGGTTTTCCTTTTCAGAGTGAGCGCTCCGAGAGCCAACGCTCCAACAATAAAGAGCGAGATTATGCCAATTTCCCCGAAGACTGTGCTGGTGGAATCGGGAACAAACGCCAATTCGTTCAGCGCAGAGACTGCATGAGTCATAGGCAAGAAGGAACTGATTTCTTGAAGGGCTTCTGGCATGTTTTCGATGGGCACAAAAATACCTCCGATGAGTATTTGCGGGAAGATAAAGGCTGGCATCAGCTGCATTACTTGGAACTCGGTAGCAGCAAAAGCAGATGCCATCAGACCCAATGCCATTCCTAGCAATGCGTTTACTACAGCCAGCAATGCCAAGATCCAAATCTCTCCAACAATTTGCAAGTCCAGGACCCATATGCAGAAAGCAAGTGTGACTATGGACTGAAGAAGCGCCAAAACACCGAAAGCGATTGCGTATCCAAAAATGAATTCGACTTTTTTCAATGGCATGGTTAGGTAGCGCTCTAGTGTCCCAGATCGTCGCTCAACCAGAGTCGTGATAGACGTAATCACGAACATGATTGTAAAGGGAAAGAGCCCCAGCATCGCCGGTCCGATTCGATTGAAGACTTCGGCATCATTGAAAGTCCAGCTCAATAGTCCAATCAGGGCAGATGGAACCAGAAGAATCAAGGCGACTGTTCTTCGGTCATTTCTAATTTGGGAAAGGACTCGATTGGCGGTGGCAAAAGTTCTCGCTAATGACTTCATTTCGTGTCCCTTTCGACAAAGTGGATGAAGGCTTCCTCCGCTGATACTGCATCGGCTTGGTCTAGGAGGTTTTCCAGGGTGTCGAAAGCCAGCACTTTTCCAGCACGCATTAGAACAAGCTGATCACAGCGCGAAGCTTCATCCATAACGTGGCTGGAAACCAAAATTGTTTTTCCCTCATCAGCGATCGAACGAAAAAGCTCCCAAAGCTCAACGCGCAAAACTGGGTCCAAGCCAACAGTTGGCTCGTCCAAAACCAAAATCTCAGGGTCTCCAACCAGAGCAATTGCAAGTGACACTCTGCTTCTTTGACCTCCGGAAAGAGAACTGACTTTTTGCTTGGCAAAAGCCGTTAGACCTACACGCTCTATTGCCTCAGGGGCCTTGTCTTGATCAGCACCTAGGATCCGCGCGGCATAGGCCAGGTTGTCCTTTACATTCAGGTCTTTGAATACGCTGCTATCTTGCGTTGCATAGGCAATTGAATGGCGTAACGAAGCTGAGCCACCCTCTTGCCCAAGTGCCTCAATCTGGCCCTCAACATTTTTCTGCACTCCCACAATAGCTCGGAGCAATGTTGTCTTCCCAGAACCACTTGGTCCAAGCAAGCCAGTAATGCTTCCAGCTGGAATCTCAATAGAGATTCCATCTAGCACAAGCTTCTTGCCTCTTGTGACTTTCAGTTCCTTCAGCGAAATGGCAGGTTTCATTTGGTTCCTTATTTCTACGACCGTTGAATACTTTTATACTAGTCACTTCACTCCCAATATTTCAACCGCTGTAGAATTTAAAATATGAGTCCCAGAGGTAGGCCGTCTGCAGAAGGCAAACAATCAGAGCCCAAAAAAGCAATAATTGCGAAAGTTGCGGCGAAATCGTTCGCAAAAGTGGGATACGAAAAAACCACCATTAGATTAGTCGCGGACGCCGCTGAAGTTGACCCTAAATTAGTGATGCACTATTTCGGAAACAAAGAATCGTTGTTTGTTTCCACACTAAAAATTCCATTCAATCCAAAGGTTGTCTTGGCAGGCCTGAAGTTGCTTCCTCGAGCGCAATGGGGAGCGAGGATGGCTGATGTCTTCTTTTCAGAAGTGGGGTCAAAAAACCCTCAGCGAACTTTAACTGGAGTCATTCGCGCGTCAGTTAGCGAGCCAGCGGCGGCCGAGATGTTCAAAAGCTTCTACGTAGAACAAATCTTGGTTCCATTGTTAACAGGTCTTGATGTCGACAACCCAATGCAACGGGCGATAGCAGTTAGTTCGGTCATGACAGGTTTTGTATTCACTTCCCAAATTATCGACCTGCAGTCGTTAGCCGGCAGTAATTTAGCAAATCGAAAAAAGCTACTGGGGCAGCTAATTCAAGTGGCTCTAACGGGTCCTCTTGACTAGCACTGTTGCCACAAGTGCGGCAAAGTGTGCTTCGAAGGCAAAACCTTACGAGAATAGGTAATGATGAGTGACCTAAACCAAATTGGCAGCCACGACAACTGGACCTGCTGGCTCTGCGATAAAGCAGTTGACCCCGATGCGTCAGTGAACTCTGACTTTGGCCCCAGTGCCGACGGCTACTTTGCCTCGAAGGCAAAGAAAGGTGTTGCAGCTCCCGAGCGTCTCGCCCACCGATCTTGCAACACCATGAAAGGCAAGATCGCCCCGGTCATTAAATGGCCCGAAGACTTACTGATTTTTGATGCTGCTCCGATCATTGAAACAGTCGAGCGTCTCGCTAAAAAAGGAGGCCGAGAAGCAGTTGGTCGATGTGCGAATCAGGATGATGCCAATCAAGCTAAGGATTGGCTTCTTGGTCGCCTCGGAAGGCTCGCGCCGAGTGTTAGCTTTCAAATTGAAATCACACCCGGTGCTGGGCAGTTTTTACTCAAGCTAAGTTCGAACTAAAGCTCTTCGCCTTCAATGTCGGCCATCATGGCAGTCAAAGTGTCAAACGCAACCTCTGCAATTTCAAGCGTTCGAGTCAGTAACTCTTCTGCGGTTGCTGAGCCAAGTAAATCAAGCTGATCAAGTGAACCAACCGGCAGTATGCCCGCAAGCTGCCAGCAGCTTTCAACCTTGTCATCACTGAGTTCAACATCAGCACCGTATTGAAGATCCCCAAACTCGCTGGCAAATGCCAGCAGCTTTCTAACGGTTTGTTCCGTTTTCGACCGGAGCACCTCCAGACTGTCATCCCAAACTAGTTCGGGCAGCATGTCAATGTCAGCAATTGGGTAGGGGTCGTCTGGCAGCCAGGCGTTTACGCGAAAGCGCTTCGAGCCAACCGCTTGTAGGCCATAGAACTCTTCTGTTGTTCCAATGTCGCCGACGGCTGCGATGGTGCCGATGTAGAACCTTTTCTCTTCTCCCCCAACCTCGACACCGCGTTCAATCAGAACAACTCCGAATTCAGGATTGTCAGTTGTCATGAGGTCGCCCAGAAGTTTAAGGTAGCGCTCCTCAAAGATGCGTAGCGAAAGAGGCAGGTGCGGAAAGAGGACCGAACCTAGCGGAAACATCGGAAGGACAGCCATGTCACCAACCCATTGTTCCGGGAGCGCCCTTGAATGGTCCTGTGATATTTGAGGTAATCCAACCTCCGTAGAAGTCCCCCTCCTGCGACTGAACAACCTCATCTCCAACCCTGCACTCATCGACTGCAGAAGCGTAGATGGCTACTTTTCCAAGAAGCTCTGCAAAGCCCTTGGTTGGGTTTTTATAAGTCCAAGCAGCTCTTGGAGCCACAAGATTTCCAACAACCACATCGAAATAGCTAGCAACACCCTTGAACTCGCAGTATGTTTCTCCGGCAACCGGAGCCAGCACGCCATCGGCAAAATCAGCAATGGGTAGATAGTAGGTGGGAGGGTGTGAGGTTTCCAAAACTCTTGATGCACGGTTTGTTGAGACAAGCTCTTTGCCGGCATGGCTAACGGTAATGTGCTTCGAAACTTCTTCCAACCTTGGCGGCCGTGGGTAATCCCAAACCGATTCTTTTTCTGTTTCTTTAGCCATTAGAACACCCCTTCATTTCATCAAATCAAGTCAGCAGCCCCAAAGGAAACCGCAAACCTAACGCACCAAATGGACACCGATGAATAGTCATCAATATCTACGTCAGCTGGAATCAGGTAATTCTGATTCCCCTGATTTCCCTTTAGTTCTCCAAGGTCAATGAACAATCCGTCATCAAACACTCTCCAACCAGGAACGCCTTCCAAAACTGGAGCATCGGTCAGCCACACATGTAGGTCAGGACCATTGCTGGTGTCAAGTCCCTCTATTCTCAGAATCCGAGACCCGTCTTCCTGTTCGATAATCAAAACTTCGCCAGTTGTTGCATGCTCATGCGAAATGAATTCACCGGCAGCAAGAGTGATCGGGAATTCAATTGCTGGCTCCGCGGGCTCTGATCGCTCATCGACCATAAGAGACGAATCCTCTTCCGGCACTTCGTCCTGAACCTCACTTATTTCCGCTGAGGAAACTTGTTGCGATTGAGGCAGTGCTTCGTCAACTATGTTGTTTGTGAACAACTTCCAAGGTTGAAATACGTAGGCTGCCGTGGCCACAGCAACGATCAACAATGAAGCGAGTCCGACGAGAGCTAGCCTTTTCTCCGATCTCTTCATCGCCATATTCTAAATCGAGTCCATGAGAGTCACCTGAGCTTTTTTGGCGTCAAGACTTAGATCGAATCCGAGTCAAAACCAGCGAGCACCTCTTTAGCCCGAAGTCTTAGCTCAGGCAAGTCCGAGAGCCGGTTTAGTCCATTCACCTGCTGACTCATGCGGTGGTTTTTTCTAAATTCCTCTTTATGGCGATCTAGGAAATCCCAGTAAAGAGTGGTGAAAGGACATGCATTTTCTCCAACGCGTTTTTTTGGATCATAAAAGCAGCCCTTGCAGTGAGTGGTCATACGACTTATGTATGCACCGCCTGCTGCGTAGGGCTTAGTCATCAACCTGCCACTATCGGCATGGACACCCATGCCGATAATGTTCGGCACCATCACCCACTCGGCCGCATCAATAAACTGGGTCCGCATCCACTCCAGGAACTGCTGGGGGTTAGTACCAGTAATGAGCGCCAAGTTGCTCAAAATCATCAGCCTCGGGATGTGATGAGTCCAAGCTCTTTTTTCAACATCCTGAACCGCGCTTTTCACGCAGGCCATCTTCGTTTTGGAGGAGTCGGTGAAAAGCGGCAGCAGCTTTCGTTCTGCTTGTAGTCCGTTCAGCCCCCTGTAATCCTCACCCAAGAACCAGTACATGCCGTTTATGTATTCACGCCAGCCAATTAGTTGCCGAATAAAGCCTTCCACGGATTGCATCGGCGCCAGGCCCTTGTCGAATCTGTCAACCACCGCAGCAACCACCTCGCTGGCGTGCAGTAAACCATTATTCAAATACGGGCTCAAAAGTGAATGATGCAGTGACCAGTCATCATCTGTCACAGCGTCCTCGTAAGGGCCAAATCCAACAAGATGGTTATCCAAGAAGTGATCAAGCTGCTTGAGGGCACCTGCCCTGGTGGTAGCCCAAGTGTTGGCTGGCTGATGATCCAACTCTTTGGCGACCTCTAGGTCAATCCCGTCACGCTCATGCTCAAGTCGGTCTGGCCAAGTGTAATTTTTTGGCGGTGGTAGGCGATTGTCATGATCAAAATTCCACTGGCCACCTACAGGCTTGTCGCCCTCCATCAAAAGCCCGAGGCGTTTTCTCTGCAGCCGATAGAAATTCTCCATCACGAATGTCTTTTGAGAACCGGCCCATTGAACAAAAAGCTCGCGAGAGGTCAGGAAGAAGTCATTTGGAACGAACTCAACACCCAGTTCACTCAGCTGCCGATACTGCTTAAAAGAAGAAGGCTCGGCACTGACCACAGGTAAATTGCCATGTTTCTCTTTGGCTTCTCTGATCCCGGAGGGAGTGTCTATGGCCTTGAGGTATTCAACACTGAACCCCTTTGCCTGTTGCTCTTCAGCAAAATGCCTCGCTGCTGACAGCAAATAAAAGAGACGCTCTTTGTGAAATCGAGTGGTAGAAGCCATCCTTGAGCTTTCGACCAAGAGCACCAAATCAGTTTTGGGGTCGGCATTTCTCATCACACCGTAATCACCGTTGAGATGATCAAAGGCGATAAAAAGTATCCGCTTAGCGTCCTTCATCAAACCTCACGAACAAGGGCATCAGGCAGATTCCTTATGAAGCAATATCGAATCGATCGGCGTTCATGACCTTGGTCCATGCGGCAACAAAGTCGGCAACGAACTTGCCCTTGTTGTCATCCTGGGCATAAACCTCGGCGTAAGAGCGAAGTATTGAGTTTGACCCAAAGACTAAGTCCGCCCTGGTTGCAGTGAAACCAACCTTGCCGGTTTCCCGGTTGCGAAGGTTGTAGGCGTTGAATCCAGCTGGTTCCCAGACATAGGTCATGTCCGTTAGGTTCACGAAGAAGTCGTTGGTTAGGGCTCCCACTTGAGCAGTGAAGACACCGTGCTCTGAGCCACCAGCGTTGGTGCCAAGCACCCTCATGCCACCAACCAAAGCTGTCATTTCGTGACCCGTGAGACCCATCAATTGAGCCCTGTCAAGCATTAGCTCTTCTGCTGGAACGGTGTAGTCCTTCTTCAGGTAGTTCCTGAAGCCATCGTGAATCGGCTCAAGCGGCCCGAAGGACTCGACATCTGTCCACTCCTGTGAGGCATCTCCCCTGCCCGGGCTGAAAGGAACGGTTACTTCTTGCCCAGCAGCCTTTGCAGCATTTTCAATGCCCACGTTTCCAGCTAGAACAATCACATCGGCAACACTCGCGCCGTTGGCTTCAGCGATTGGCTCCAATACTGTCAGTACGCGGTTCAGGCGCTCAGGCTCATTGCCCTCCCAGCTGCGCTGTGGTTCAAGTCGAATGCGAGCGCCGTTTGCACCGCCACGCATATCAGAACCGCGGAAAGTTCTGGCTGAATCCCACGCCGTTGAAATCATGTCTGCATCGCTCAGGCCTGAGGCTTGGATAGCCCTCTTGACTGCCTCAATGTCGTAAGAGCTGTTACCTGCAGGAACTGGGTCCTGCCAAATTAGTTGCTCCTCGGGAACATCTGGCCCAAGGTAACGAACAACTGGCCCCATGTCTCGGTGGGTGAGCTTGAACCAAGCCCTTGCAAAGACATCAGAGAAGTAATCGGGGTCCGCATAGAACTTCTTTGAGATCTCCAAGTACGCAGGGTCTTTGATCATTGCCATATCTGCATCTGTCATAACTGGGTTGTGTCGAACCTCGGGGTTCTCAACATCTACTGGCCTATCGGCTTCCTCAATGTTCACAGGTTCCCACTGGTGTGCTCCGGCAGGGCTCTTTACAAGCTCCCAGTCGTATTTGAACAAGAGGTGGAAATAGCCGTTGTCCCAGGTGGTGGGGTTAGTAGTCCAAGCGCCCTCAAGCCCAGAAGAAACAGTGTCGTTTCCAACGCTTCTGGTCTTGTGGTTCATCCACCCAAGCCCCGCTTCGTGAATGCCAGCACCTTCAGGTGCTGCTTCTAGATTGTTGGCATCGCCATTACCGTGCATCTTGCCAACGGTGTGACCACCGGCAGTTAGCGCAACGGTCTCTTCGTCGTTCATCGCCATGCGAGCAAAAGTTTCCCGCACCTGACCGGCAGTCTTCAGAGGGTCTGGCACTCCGTTCACTCCCTCAGGGTTTACATAGATCAAACCCATCTGAACTGCAGCAAGTGGATTTTCCATACTGGCTGGGTTTGTTAGGTCTTCATACCTTGAGTCAGAAGGAGCAAGCCACTCTTTTTCACTGCCCCAGTAGATGTCCTTTTCTGGCTCCCAAATATCTGGTCTACCAAACCCAAAGCCGAAGGTCTTGAGCCCCATTGACTCATACGCAATGTTTCCAGCCAGAATCATTAGGTCAGCCCAAGAAATCTTGTTTCCGTATTTCTTCTTGATTGGCCAAAGCAGCCTTCTGGCTTTATCGAGGTTTACGTTGTCCGGCCAAGAGTTCAACGGAGCAAAACGCTGAGAGCCCGTGCCTCCACCGCCTCGTCCATCAGCTGTTCTGTAGGTGCCGGCAGAGTGCCAAGCCATTCTGATCATCAACCCGCCGTAGTGACCCCAGTCTGCAGGCCACCAACTTTGGCTTGTGACCATAAACTCGTGCAGGTCCTTCTTCAGGGCGTCAACGTCTAGGCTCTTGACCTCTTCGCGGTAATCAAAGTCTTGCCCCATCGGATTCGCCTTTGAATCGTTTTGGGTGAGAATCTCAAGCTTTAGGGCATTTGGCCACCAGTCCATGTCGGCCGAACCAACTTTTGTCTGTGCTCCGTGAACTACCGGGCAGCTGCCTGCTTGCTCCATGATTGCTCTCCTTTTGATGCCCTGAAATAGGTTTTTTCTCTCAGGTCTTGGGTCTAAGCCTAAACGAATTGGCGACGGTAATTTCTTACGTCTTAAATTTGCGCTAGGGGCCTAAAGATAGGGCAAAAAGAAAACAGCCACCGATTACTCAGTGGCTGTTTTCTTTGACTTTTGTTACTGGCTGGTAAGCGCCGGAATGATTGCTCCGGAGAATATCTGCCATGCCAAGAGGCTCTTTGCCACAAGGCTCAGTGTGATGTAAGTCTTCTCACCAAATAGGTAGTCCTTCCAAGGACCAATCTTCTTGTACTGGAAGGCCTGGTTGAAGCCGAATGTGTTGAAGAAGATAAACAACGCCACAACGATTCCATAGACGAATCCTGGAATGTCAGAGGCGTTTGTTGCCCCTGGCTGCCAGATGTAAAGAATCAGGATTAGCCAAGGAACAATTCCGGTCATTGAACCGAAAATGAATGGCAATCCCTTGCCGTTACCTGGTGTCTCGTACTTCTCCTGAAGAGCACCGAACATAATCATCGAAGCATTTACCGCGAAGATTGCGCTCAATGCAGCAATGTCTGTAATTCCGTTTAGGAGAGCAATGCAGAAGATCATGACTGATGAGCTCAAGGAATACTCAACCCAGCGGAAGTAGTTGTGGTTCAGCTTCAGGCCACCCTTGTAGCGCTCAAAGAACATCGGCGAAGAGATGATGAAGTGGAAAAGCGCAGAAAGCCCAAGGAAGGCGACAATGCCGGCTCCGATGTTGATTTCAAACAACGTCACCACGTCCGCCGGAGCAGGAACGCCCGGAGGGCCGGTTGGATACTCAATTTTGACTGGGAAAAGAATCTGGTTGTCCAGCATTGTCAAGACGAATGAGAAACCAATCGCCTGAATCAGGTGCAGGAAACCGGCACCGATGTTGTATTTACGTAGGCCAGCAATTTGCTGGTCCGGTGTTTTCACTGGCTTAGTTTTTGCCATTACGAGAACTCCTTAGTTCTTAGGTAATAGCAGTCTATGAGCGAATGTGCTCGCTTTCGAGCTTTGCACCCTCCACGTCGACATCTGGCAAAAGTTTGTCAAGCCACTTCGGCAGCCACCATGCAGACTTTCCAAGAAGTGTCATTACGGCTGGCATCAGCAACAGCCTGACCAAGAAAGCATCAATAAGCACACCCATGGCAAGCCCGAAGCCCATCGGCTTCATCAAGGTGATGTGCGAGAAGGCAAAACCGCCAAAGACCGAGATCATGATGATGGCCGCAGCAATAACTACCGCCCTGCCAAGGTGAACACCGTAGTTGATCGAATCGTTCGGTGACTTACCGTGAACAAAGGCTTCCCTCATGCCAGAGACTAAAAACAGCTGGTAGTCCATGGCAAGACCAAAGACAATTCCAATCAGAATAATCGGCAGGAAGCTCAAGATAGGGCCCGGCTGGTAAACACCAAAGAGCTCTGACAACCAACCCCACTGGTAGACAGCAACCACAGCACCGATGGTGGCCAAAATAGTGAGCAGGAACCCTGCCGTTGCAATCAATGGAACCAAGATCGAACGGAACACCAGAATCAACAACAAGATTGAAAGCAGGATCACAGTTCCAAGGTAAATCGGCAGCACATCGGCAAGCTTTTGAGACATGTCGATGTTAATTGCAGCGATTCCAGTGACCTCCATGGACACCTGAAGGTCACTCATCAGCACATCGCTCAAATCTCTGACATCAAAGACCAATTGATCGGTGGTCACACCGGTTGGTCCTTCCACAGGTATCACAACAAACATCAACTGTGAGCTGTCATCTGAAACTCCAGCTGGCAAAACGCTGGTCACGTTTTCCAAAGAGCCAAGCTTGCTTGCAAGCTCCGCTTGCATCTCTAGCAGTTCAACCTCGTCAAGAATTTCAGGTAGCTCTGCAATGGCCACCAGGTTTCCGTTAGCTCCAGCGCCAAAGCCGTCTGAAATCAAGTTGTATGACTTATTTGCGGTGGAGTCAGAAGGTTCGGTACCACCGTCCGGTAATGCCAACCTGAGGCTTGCGGCCGGAATTGCAAGAATCGACAATAGGCTGATGATTGCAACTGAGACCAAAATTGGATGCCTGTTTGCAAGCACTGGCTTATAAGCATCAACGGGATCCTTGATGACCTGTGTCTCGGAATTCTTGTGAGACGAAATCTCAACTTCTCTTGCGTCACGTTCCTTTTTGCTGAGGACCCTGAGCTTCGCCAAGCTCAACACGGCAGGAACAAAGGTCAATGCAATCATTACCGCAACCACGATTGCCAAGGCTCCAGCACTACCCATAAGCCCAAGGAAGCTAATGCCGGTGAGGTTCAGTGCCAGTAGTGCGATTACTACCGTCACACCCGCAAATACAACAGCGTTGCCGCTTGTTCCATTTGCCAGCCCAATTGACTCACGAATCTCAAGTCCAGCTTTGAGTTGCTTGCGGTGACGGTTCAAAATAAACAGTGAGTAGTCAATTCCAACGGCAAGCCCAAGCATCACGCCAAGAAGCGGCGTGGTGACCGTCATGTCAATAACAGCTGACAGGCCAAAAGTGATAGCTGCTGAGATGCCAACGCCAGTGATGGCTGCAACTACCGGCAGACCGGCTCCAATAAATGTGCGCAACATAATGATCAAAACGAATGCTGCAACAATGAGGCCGATTACCTCACCAATCCCAAAAATGCCATCTAGCGAGAAAACAAGTGTGTTTGAGAACTCAACCTGCACACTTTCAGGGGTTAGGTCCCGAACAGTCTGAACGACTTCATTTGCCAGGGTCTCTTCAATCGCAGAAATTTGACCGACGAAGTAGATAGTGGAAAGTGCGGTCAACCCATCACTCGAAACCGTTCCAAAACCCGCGGCCTCATCCAAAAGTGCTTGCCCTGCGACCAGAGACCTAGAAGCCAGTGCAGCCTCAGCTTTTCCCTCGTCGAGTTGCGCTTGCGCTTCTATCAACTGCTCTTGGCCGGCATCAAGCTGAGCAAGTCCTTGATTTAGTTGTTCAAGATTTGCCTGCAGCTGTTCAACACCCGGAGCGCCTGCGGCAACCAACTGCTCAATTCCTGCTTCGAGTTGAAGCTTCTGGTCTTCAAGTGCTGCTCGGTTAGTCGCAATTTCTGCGACGCTCAAGTCGATTTGTTCTTGACCCGCCTCGATTTCTAATTGACCAGCATCAAGCTCAGTTTTGCCAGCTGCCAGCTGTGCTTTCTGGTCTTCTAGGGCAGCTTGTGCAACGAAAGGGTCTATTGCCTCGTCAACACCTGTAATTGTTGCAACCTCTGCCAGCAAGCTCGCAATCTCAGCTTTTTCAGAATCTGTAAATGGAACGTTATCTGGCTTGTGGAAAACAACTTGGCCAGCCCCTCGCCCAGCCTCCGGGAAAGTCTCCTGAAGCGAATAAACCAGCTCCTGTGAGGGGATGCCGTCCAAGCTCACCGTTGAGGCAAGCTTCCCGCCAGCCAGCAGTGCCGTAGCTCCGGCGGCAGCAAGAATCACAAACCAAACTGCGATAACAGCCACGGCTTTTTGGGCAGAAAATTTTCCTAGGCGGTAAAGCAGCTCGGCCATGTTGTCCAATGCGTTAGAGGGCGCTTGAAGCGCCAAAAGGGATGTTGGTAAAGACTAAGGACAACGGCTAGGAAGCCGCTGTGCTCGTCTATGGATGTTTCAACCAGCAACGGCCCGATTTTCATCCTTACTTGAACGCTAGTCTTATAAATACAAAACCATTTGGAGATAAACATGGCCGATTCAAAGACGAAAAATGATGGTTTCAGCGTTGAAGAGCGCAAGGCCATGAGAGAGCGTGCCAAAGAACTAAAGCTTCAAAACAACAAAGAAGAGGCTGAGAAAGACCTGCTCCAAAAAATTGCCGAGATGCCCGACTCCGACAAAACAATGGCCATGACAATCCATAATCTTGTGAAAGAACATGCTCCTGGACTCGATCCGAAAACTTGGTATGGAATGCCCGCTTACGCAAAAGACGGCAAGACTGTGATCTTCTTTCAAGGTGCTGACAAGTTCAAGGTGCGATTTGCAACACTTGGCTTCAGTGAGAATGCAAACCTCGATGAGGGAAAGATGTGGCCAACCTCGTTTGCACTCGAAGCAATCACTCCTGAAAACAAACCTGAGATCATTCGCCTTATCAATAAAGCTGTCAGCTAAGAACCCAAGGAAATCCATGAAAACAATTCCACACTTCATAAACGGACAAGAGTTCGAATCCTCCAGTGAAAGATTTGCCCCTGTTTTTGACCCTGCGCTGGGCAGACAAACCGGCCAGGTTGTGCTTGCCAATAAGGAAGACATCGAAGCTGCAGTTCAAGCTGCATCGGCCGCCTTTCCTGCCTGGAGAGACTCATCGTTAGCCAAAAGACAACAGGTCATCTTTAGATTCCGCGAGCTGCTAAATGATCGCAAGCATGAACTTGCCGAAATCATCACTGCAGAACACGGCAAAGTCCTATCCGATGCCCTAGGTGAAATCACTAGAGGCCAAGAAGTGGTTGAATTTGCCTGCGGAATGCCTCACCTTCTAAAAGGTGAATACTCCGAAAATGCATCCACGAATGTTGATGTCTACTCCACAAAACAACCCCTCGGTGTTGTTGGCATAATCAGCCCGTTCAATTTCCCGGCCATGGTTCCGATGTGGTTTTTCCCAGTCGCACTGGCTGCCGGTAACGCGGTAATCCTCAAGCCGAGCGAGAAAGACCCGAGCGCGGCACTGTGGATTGCAAGTCTGTTGAGCGAAGCAGGCCTTCCAGACGGTGTCTTCAATGTTCTCCAGGGAGACAAAGAAGCAGTTGATGGTCTGATTGAATCCGAGGTAGTTCAATCCATCAGCTTTGTGGGCTCTACTCCAATTGCGAAATATATCTATGAGAACTGCGCCAAGAACGGTAAGCGTGTTCAGGCACTGGGTGGTGCAAAAAACCACATGCTGGTCTTGCCAGATGCTGACCTCGATCTAGTTGCGGACTCCGCCGTGAACGCAGGCTTTGGCTCTGCGGGTGAAAGATGCATGGCCATCTCAGTTGTAGTTGCAGTTGAGCCAATTGCAGATGAGATGATCCAGAGAATTTCCAATCAGATGGCCAAGATCAAGGTTGGAGACGGCAGGCGGTCCTGCGACATGGGGCCATTGGTGACCAAAGAGCACCGTGACAAAGTTGCCGGCTACATCGACATCGCGGCAAATGACGGCGCCAAAGTAGTTGTTGATGGTCGCAACGTTGAGGTTGACGGAGACAAAGACGGCTACTGGCTTGGACCGACATTAATCGATCAGGTGCCCACAACATCTCGTGCCTATACAGAAGAGATTTTTGGGCCGGTGCTATCAGTTGTTCGAGTAGCGAGCTACGAAGAGGGCCTCGAGCTAATTAACTCCGGTCAGTTCGGAAACGGTACGGCCGTATTTACCAACGACGGCGGAGCAGCCCGAAGATTCCAAAATGAAGTAGAAGCCGGAATGATCGGAATCAACGTGCCAATCCCGGTGCCTGTTGCCTACTTCTCATTCGGTGGCTGGAAGAACTCGCTATTTGGCGATAGCCGTGCTCACGGAGAAGAGGGATTTAGGTTCTTCACGAGAACCAAGGTCATAACCTCGAGGTGGCTTGACCCAAGCCACGGCGGCCTAAACCTAGGATTCCCGCAAAACTAGCTCAGCTGTTTTTGGATTCGCTTTAGTGAGACGGCCTCGGCGGTCCCAAGGCTTTGTGCGAAGAGGCTGACTCGGAATTCTTCCAGCAGCCACCTGGCGGCAACTAGTTTCTCTGGGGCTTTTTCTGGCAATGGAATCTTTCCTCCGGCTGCTTCAAACAGCTCCTCGGCTTTCATCAGCTCGACCGCGCTGATGCGGTCTCTCTCGGGGTTTTCTTGAAGTTTCTGAACTCGCTGCGCCACTGCCTTCAGGTACACCTCAAGCCTTGCAAGCCTTTCAAGGCTGGCTGTCGAAACCAAATTCCCGGCGACAAGCCCCTGGATGTGAAGTTTTTCGCTGGCCAAAACAGTCAGGAAGTCGATCGCTTTCGCGTTTGAAATTGCCCTATTTGCCTCGCTTGCTGCTTTCGAAATCCTGAGCAATAACTTGGAAACATCAAAGGCAAGCTCAATCGATATTGCCTCGACGAGGTTTCTAAGTTTTTCGAACTCCTTGCCGGTGGTCAGAAGTTTGCCACCGTGTGATTCAGAAAGCTGCTTGTTCGCTGCAGCTCTAATTACGTCGGTCACAAACCCACCGATTCCTTGATAGCCGAGACTTGCAATCGCCAATTTCTCAGGCTGGGTCAGGTGAGACTCGATGTATTTAACCGGGGTTGGAATGCTCTTCACGACAAGCTCCGCAACTGCCCTTGGGTGCTCAAATAGTTGCTGAGCCTCAGAAGAAAGCAGCCTTAGATTCACCTGCTTGCTTGTTGAGTCCCAAATCAAGGAGGGAAAAGCATTGACCCTATTCTTGCCCTGGCTGGATTCAAGCTGCAGAGGAATGTCCTCGAAGTCCCAGGTTTCTAATCCATTTCTTTCAATCGATTCTCCGCCAAACTCAATGACTTCTGACACCGCCTGAGTCACATGATCGGCCAAGTCTCGCTGGAGCTCTAAGAGGTCTGCACCAATTGCAATCTCTGTTGCATCTGTTTCAAGAATTTTGTAACTGACTTGAAGAGATGTCGGCAAAGCAGTCTTATCGAAATCCACCGCACTTACCCGGACGCCACTGAGCCGTTGCAGCTCCTGAGCCAGCACAGCGGTGATGTCGCCTGTTGGCTCCTCTGGAAGCGCAGCTAGTGCTTTGGCCGCCCAGTCTTTGGCCGGAACCACATGCTTTCTGATTGATTTTGGAAGCCCGCGAATTAGTTCTGTAATCAACTCGAGCCGCATAGCCGGCACTAACCATTCAAACCCCTCCGGCCTCACACTTGCCAGAAGCGTTACTGGAATTTCCACAACCACGCCATCGTGCTGATCGCCAGGGTCAAAAATGTAGCTGAGGTTGAATTCCTGTCCATCGATAACCATCGAACCCGGGTGGTCATTCAGATTTGCCTCTGAAGTATCAGCACCAAGCAACTCGGCCTTGGTCATCCTCAGGAAATCTGGAGATTCTGCGCGAACATTTTTCCACCAGCCTTCAAAGGTCCTAGTGGAAAAAACATCAAGCGGAATTCTGTTGTTGTAAAACCTGAAAACATCGTCTTCGTTTGCTGCTAGCTGCGGAGAGCGAGCCCTGTCGGCATCGGCTTCCATTTCCTTAAGAAGCTCTTGGTTCTGTTTATCAAAGACCTGATTTGAATCCCACTCGCCATAAACCAGAGCATGCCTGATAAACAGTTCTCTGCAAAACAGTGCGTCTATTTTCGAGTATTGGACTTTTCGCCCCTGCACTATCGGCACCCCAAAGAGGTTCACTCGCTCAAAACCGATGACGGCGCCGAGTTTCTTCTCCCAGTGGGGCTCTGAGACGCTTCTCTTGCAAAGATCGCCTGCAAGTTCCTCCGCCCAAGCCGGGTCAATGGCCGCATTCACCCTTGCAAAAAGCCTGCTGGTTTCAACAAGCTCGGCACTCATCATGGCTTCGGGTTGCTTCTTCGCAAGGGCAGAGCCTGGAAACACGAAGTACTTCTTGTTGTTTGCACCGAGGTAAACCTTGGGCTGCCTAACTGGTTTTCCGTTTTTGATTACCGGTTTCTCAGATACCTGTTGGATTCCAATCTGACTCAGTAGCCCAGCAAGAATCGCTCGGTGGATTCCGTCCGGATCCTTTTTTCTTCCGCCCTGAGTAAGACCAAGTGGTTTCGTGACTGACTTCAACTGCCGAACTAGATCCTGCCACTCCCTGATGCGCATGTAGTTGAGAAACTCAGCCTTGCAGAGCCTTCTAAAGGCCGAAGATGAGAGCTTTGCCTGTTGGTCTTCGATGTGGTTCCAGAGGTTTAGAAGCGTCAAAAAGTCGCTTGTCTCGTCATTGAACCTTGCATGCAAGCGGTCAGCCGCCTCACGCTTTTCAAGTGGCCGCTCTCTTGGGTCTTGAATCGTTAGCCCTGCAACAATTGCCATCACCTCACGAACAAGCCCAGGTTTCTTTGAAGCAATCAGCATTCTGGCAAAGCGAGGTTCGATAGGTAGCTGCGAGAGCTGCTTACCAATTTCAGTCAGCTCAATCGCCCCTGACTCTTGTTCGGTGATGCCACCGAGTTCCTTGAGTAGCCCTAGGCCATCCTTGACTCCCCTCGAGTCAGGTGGCTGCAAAAATGGGAACTTTCGAATGTCCCCAAGTCCGCTGGCTGCAGCTTGCAAAATTACCGCAGCGAGGTTCGTTCTGAGAATTTCAGGGTCCGTGAACTCGGGCCTTGAATCAAAATCTTCTTTTGAGTAGAGCCGGATAACAGTTCCAGCGCTTGTTCGACCCGCACGACCTGCTCGCTGGTTTGCACTTGCCTGAGATATGGCTTCGATTGGCAAACGTTGGACTTTTGCTTTCGGGCTATACCGGGAGATTCTGGCGGTCCCGGAATCAATCACGTATTTGATATTTGGAATTGTCAGGCTTGTCTCGGCGACGTTGGTGGCCAGGATAACCCGTCTTTTGACACCGGCCTTTTTGGAAACCTCGAAGACCCTGTGCTGTTCTGCAGAACTCAATCGTCCATAAAGCGGAAGCACCTCAGTGGTGTTTGGCAAAAGTCCACTTGCAATCTTGCCGGCTATTACATCTTGTGCATCTCGGATCTCGGATTCTCCAGATAGAAAAACCAGAGTGTCACCCTGTGGCTTGTCTGCAAGTTCAACAAGAGCTTGCACGACTCCGTCTAGGTAATCATTTGCAAGCAGGTCTTCGTCAACGTCCGAATTCTTAGAGTCATCACTGGCGACCTCACGATACAGAACTTCGATCGGGTAGGTCCTGCCGCTGACCTCAATAATCGGAGCATCGTTGAAGTGCTTCGAAAACGAACCGGGGTCAATTGTGGCGGAAGTGATTATCACCTTTAGGTCAGGGCGCTTAGGTAATAGCTGCTTTAAGTACCCCAGCAGGAAGTCGATATTTAGAGAGCGTTCGTGGGCCTCGTCAATGATGATTGTGTCGTAGCGGCGAAGCTCAACATCTCGTTGCAGGGCATTTAGCAAAATGCCGTCTGTCATAACTTTGATTTTTGTTTGCTTGCTTGCCTGGTCTGTGAATCTAACCTGGTAACCAACCAGGGAGCCAAGGTCTACGTTCAACTCTTCGGCAATACGCTCTGCAACAGACCTCGCGGCTATGCGCCTCGGCTGCGTGTGAGCAATCGACTCCCTGCCTATTTCAAGGCACATCTTTGGAAGCTGTGTTGTTTTTCCAGAGCCGGTGGCTCCAGCCAGCACAATTACCTGGTTAGCACGCAGAGCTTCAAGGATCTCCAGTCGTTTTTCAACGACTGGTAGATCTTCGGGGTAATTGAAACTAAGCGTGCTCATTCATCCAATGTTAGATGAGCTAACTAGTACCTATCGTCCCGGAGAACCTCAACATCGGAAACCCATGCCGAGCATGCGTAGTGTGGAAAATAGCTAGTCTTTAGCATTTCCAAAACTTCGGTTGCAACCGCTTCTGGGACGACGGTTTCTAGCTTGGCGTTGCCACCTTCAAGGTCTCCTGCTCTTTGGTTTCTTGGACCGAGCCCGCTAGCGCCAGTGACGGTGTAACCCTTGGCTCCCTTTGCCATCACGTCTCTAGCAAGCCTTGTGACAAGGCCTGCTTCAACAACTATCACAACGAGTTTCCTGGCCTTGAGCATCAGAGTCCAACACTTTCTAAATAGGTGCTGATTTGCAGCATTATCGGTATTCCCAAGGTGAGATTGAATGGGAAGGTGATTCCTAGGCTAGCGGTCAGATAAATTCCAGGGCTTGCCTCAGGTAGTGCGAGCCTCACTGCCGCAGGAGCTGCAATATAAGAGGCAGAAGCGCTTAGTACCCCAAGTGTTGCGCTTCCGCCAATGCCAAGTCCCGTGAGTTGACCGGTTAGTACACCCAACGAACCAGATATCAACGGAAATGCGATTCCAAAGATCACGAGCCCAAAGCCCGATGTCTTTAGATCCGAAAGCCTTCTGCCCGCAACGATGCCGAGCTCTAGCAAGAACAGCGTCAGGATTCCAGGGAACAGCGCGACAAAGAACTCATCAATTCTGGCAAAGCCGGTGTTCCCAGTTAGGAATCCAATCGCCAGGCCACCGGCAAGTAAAAAAATCGACCTGCCGGCAAGGATTTCGCGCAAGCTTTCGCTCCACGGAACATTGCGTTTCATGCCTCTGGTTGCAAGCAGCAGACCAACGATGATTCCAGGGATTTCAAGTATGGCCAGCAGGGTGGTGAGGTATCCCTCGACTGATACTGAAACCGACTCGTAGAAAATAATTGCCGCAGTGAATGTGACCAACGAGGTCGAACCATAGTGAGCGGCAAGTGCTCCTCGGTCGACCTGAGACAGTTTCCGTATGCCCTTGAGCAGAAAAAAGGCAAGGGAGGGAATTGCTATTCCAAGCAGTAGCGTTCCAAGGATCGGCATCCCGACTTCCTGAATGCTGACCTCTGAGAGCGCTACACCTCCCTTGATACCGATACCCAAAAGCAAGTAGATCGAGATGGCCTGATAAATCGGTTCAGGAAGCCGAAGATCGCTTCTAATAGCGGTTGCCAGTAAGCCAACCCCAAATGCAAGCACCGGTGCAGAGGTGAGGTTTTGAACTGCAACGCTCAAGATATCCATCAGCGACTCACCGCCACTCCGCCTAGGTAGTCAATAAGTTCCCCGGTTGTTCTGTGCGCACTTGTTTCGTGCCTTAGCTCAGCATCACGGTTTATCGCGTAGTGATTGCGACGCCCAAACTTTTCTTTACTTAGGTAACCGCCATCGGTCAGGTCATTCAAGACATTGACCGTTGACCTTGAAGTCAGGCCGAGCTTTTCAGCCAAATCTTCAATTCGGCAATCTGGGTTTTCGTTCAGAGCCAGCAGCACATGTGCGTGATGAGTCAAGAAGGTCCAACGCTCACTCAATGAAAGCCCCTATCAGTGAAAAGTTATTCCTGGAAATATATTTCACCTATAACTATAGGTCACTGCAATTCGTGTTGTTATTCTGCGACTATTTTTTGACTCTAGGAACGAAGTGCTTTTGCAAGCTCCCTTGTGCTTTCAACCATCTTGTCCATGTCCTTCTGAGTGTGCGCGAAGGAGACCAACCACTGCTCATCCAGCCCCGGAGGAGTCAGAATGCCGCGGTTAACTCCCCAGAGCCAACAAAGCTCAGCGGTTTCGAAGTCAGTTGCTTTGTAATCGCGGTAGTTTCGGACGGGCGTTGTGGACCAAATCATTGCACCCTTGACTCCAAGCCCGATTGTGTGGGCAGGAAGTTCATACTCGGCAATGATTTCGTCCAGCTTGGCAAGTGTTGCGTTGTTGATTCCCTCGGCCTTAGCCAAAGCCTCTGGAGTGCAGATTTCATCAACAGCGCTGACAGCCGCCATCACTAATGGGTTTCCGTTGTAGGTACCAAAGTGCGCCATGCGGTTGTCTACGACAGCGTCCATGTATTCCTGCTTGCCGCCAAATGCTGCAACCGGGAACCCGCCACCAATACTCTTGGCGAGCGTGATTAGATCAGGCTCAACGCCGATTCTGGCAGCTGCACCGGCAACTCCTGCGGTGAGACCTGTCTTTACCTCGTCGAAAATCAAGGCGATGTCGTACTCATCACAAAGTGCTCGAACACCCTGCAGGTAACCTTCGTCAGGCAGGATGATCGAGAGATTCTCGATAACCGGCTCGATCATGAAACAGCCGATCTTGTTTCCATGATCCTTCATGACCTCTTCGAGGCGCTCCAAGTTGTTATAAGGAACGGCCCAGACATCTCCAACCTCAACATCGGGTGGAATTTGAGCCGTTGGGGCTTCGGCAGAGCCGATGTCTTTCAGATCCGGCTTCACGGAAACCTGAAGTGGGTCATAGCCACCGTGGTAACCACCCTCGATCTTGATCACACCATTTTTCTTCTTTACCGCTCTAGCAGTCCTAATCGCATACATCGTCGACTCGGTTCCGGAGTTGGTGAAGCGAAGCATGTCCAGGCTGAACCGCTTCTTAAATTTCTCCGCCACGTCTGTGGCAGTCGGTGAAGGTGTCACAAATAGAGTTCCAGTGGAACGCATAGCCTTCTTGACTTTGCGGATTACCTTGGGATTTAGGTGACCAACGAGCATGGCGCCAAAGCCCATGGACATGTCCAAGAGCTTTCGACCATCAACGTCGGTAAGGTACGCACCCTTTGCCGAGACTATCGAAATCGGGTACGGGTCCCAATGTTGAAAGCTTGAGGTTACTCCGAGCGGGAGCACCTTGCTTGCTTTCACATTGTGTTGACCGGAAGCTTTTGTGGTCGCTTCGAACCTTGCCCATTCCTGGGCAAGGAGCTCTGCAACTCGCTTTTGATCAACTGGTTTTGATGTTTCTGGGATATTTCGCCATCCGGCGGATTCATGCTTTGACGTCAATGTCGCGGGCACGGGTATCACTCCTTTTTGATCCTTGGAAGAGTATCCAAGGAATGTGAATCCACCTAGCTTATGCCATCGGTATCTAAATTTCTTGAGGTAACGAGGCTGTCTAATTGCCCCACTCAGTAGGGGAACCAAGCGACAGCAATACCGCAAAAAGCACTATTACAAAAAGCACTAGAAGCAGCACGAAAGTCTTTGGCCTATTGATGAACCACCTGAAAAGCTGGTCGATCTTTGTCTTGTCACGTGGGTCTTTAGTCTGTTCCAGCCGCCATAGACCATCGAGCATTTTCCTGCGGTGCAGGAATTTCTCGAAAGGAATTGTTGCAAATGGCACGATTGCCAATATCACTCCTATTGAGGTTTGCATCATTCCCCAGCGGTTGTTAACACCGACCAGTGCAGCTGTCGTTGCATAACTCAGAAACATAAACCCGTGAGTTGCACCGACCACAGTGATCAACATTGGCGGGGTTTCAAACAGTGCTCGCAGCAAAAGCCCGGTGATCAAAAGCCCCCAGGTGATTGCCTCGCCAAGAGCAAAATAGCCGAACAGATTCTTCGGTGAATATGTTTCATTTTGTTTTCTCATGATGGTTTCAAGATTAGTCGACCCAACTAGACTGCATCGGTGCCAGAACTTTCACTGGTGCCCAGATGTCTAAATCTGTAACCCGCAACTAAAAATCAGGTGCGTACATTGAAACTAAGAATTCCGACACCGCTCGCAATTACCCTCAGTATTTTTGCTGGAGCGCTAATCGCGGTCCAGTCCCAGGTAAACGGCGAGCTTGCAATTGCGCTTGACGATGGACTCTTTGCCGCACTGCTGTCTTTCGGCATTGGAACCGTGCTAGTTGCTGTTCCGTTCTTTATCAGCAAAAGTGAGCGAGTAAAACTTCTCGTTGCCACAAAGGGACTTGGGAAAACCGTTCCTGTTTGGCTTACTTTCGGAGGCTTCTTCGGAGCGTTCTTCGTCATGATGCAAGGTGTTGTTGCACCTGAAATAGGAGTGACGTTATTCACTCTTGCGATCGTCTCTGGTCAGGCAGCAGCAGCTTTGATGGTTGACTCACTTGGCCTACTTGGGCTCACCAAACGGAAACTCTCTCTTGCAAGATTGCTGGGCGCCGGTATTGCAATCGTCGGTCTGGTGCTTTCGTCCGGGCTGGGTGTTGCGGAAGTTAGCGGCCTTATTGTTTTGCCGTTTATCGCCGGCTTTGGGTCTGGTTTTCAGCAAGGCTTCAGTGGCAAGCTAGCCACTGTCACCGACTCGGTTCTGATTTCAACCTTTATTAACTTTGTTACTGGAACTGCACTGATTGCAGCTGTAATGTTCACGCTGCAGGGAATTCCAGATCTTTCCAATGGCTGGCCGACAAACCCGATTTTGTACCTTGGTGGCCTGGTTGGTGGAATCTTTATCTTCATCCAGATTTTGGTGGTCAGGCAGATTGGAGTCCTGGCGCTCGGGCTGTCTCTCTTGCTCGGTCAGGTTGTGACCGCGCTGATTTTCGATTTAGTGGCCCCTATTGCCGAAGCAAACTTTGGACCGCTTGCCTACGTCGGTGTCCTGCTGGTTGTTGCGGGTTCCGCACTGGTGGCAATCAAGCGCTGACTTGAAGTGATTCTCGGAGACTTTTTGGCTTGCCATCGGCCTGAAGTTTTTCTACCGCAGGCCGTTGGCAAAAACCACCTAGAGCTTCTCGACGAGAACGTCTGGGTGCTCGTCAAAGCGATACCCAAGACCCCTGACTGTTCTGATCACATCTTCATAGCCGGAGATTTTGACCCTGAGCCTGCGGACGTGAACGTCAATCGTTCTTGCATTAGGCGTGGCTTCGCCGCAGCGCTCTGAGATCTCAGCAATCTGCTCACGGCTTATGGTCTGGCCTGTGTTCTCAATCAGAAACGCAAACAGCTCAAACTCTTTGCAGGTCAAAGAAGCGTTCTTGCCATCGACAAACAGGCGCCTGCGGGTTAGATCCACAACAAGCCCCTTGGCCGCAGTCTTCTCGAGTGGTTGTGGTGGGAGTGAACCGTTGACGGCTCGGGGTTCCTTGAGGGCAAGGCGAGTGATTTCGAGGTTACTGCCTGCTGCTGCCTCAGGGGCAAGCGCAATTGCGGCGTAAGTGGCGTGAGACTTTTCTGGAACCAGGTTGGAAATAGTCTGCTTTAGCGCCGCTGCTATTTCAGCGAGAGAAGTGCCGGCAGCTTGAGCTTCTTCTTCGGATATCCCGACGTAGAGAGCGAAGCCTTTTGCAACGGTGGTCGTCTTTGTGGTTGAAAGAGTTGAAATTGTCATTTTGGTAAGAGTCCTTTATTGGCAAGTTTGCGTTCGATTAGTGCACGAATCACGTGCGTTTGTCGGGGTGCTGGTGCCTGGGAGCTAACTGAGGTGCTAGTTAGCCAAGGCACGTGCTCATGCACATTGCCATCGAGCAGCAGAACATGGCGCAGCTTGGCTGCGCGTTCAATGCTGATCGAGTACTCATTGCTCAAAATTATCTAGAAGGTTCCAACCAAAGTCAAATTATTACTAATAATTACAAGCTATTTCGCGTGCTTGCCAAGCCAATCAAATAGGTCTTGCTCAACTTTTTCTGCGATGGTGTCATTCAAAAGCTCGTGGTAGCCGCCCTTGTAGATCTTCAGAGTTTTGTCTTTGGATGAAATTTTGCCGTGAAGGGTGATTGAGTTTTCATGGTTTGTCGAGGTGTCTTTATCTCCGTGGATGAACAGTGTTGGCACTAACCAGTCCTTGGCCTTTGACCAAACTTCATCCGAGAGTACGAGGGTAGTTCTTGCAACAAGGTTCTTTGCCTTACCGGTAAACATCTCTGGATCGGCATCGATCACCTTTAGTAACTCTTCGTCTCTGGTGAGTGCCTCGATGCCTGGCCTTGGTAGTGGCATTGGGCCACTTGGGGCAAGGGCTGCCATAACCTTACTTAGGCCTCGCTCCCAGCCCTTAGAAGGCGTCTGCATTGCAGAACTTGAAAGAACAACTGCTTCAATGTTTCCACCATCTCGAACAACGCTGCCGGCAGTGACAATGCCTCCAAGGGAGTGGCCCATCAAAAATGTCGGAAGCTTTTTTGGCATTGCACTTCTTGCCACCAGGTGATCGTCTACAGCTTTGACAACGTCTATCAGTCCACGCTCACCTGAGGTGTTGCCATGACCCTGGAGATCAATTGCATAAACATCGAATCCGTGATCCAGAAGCTTTGGGATCAGCTGCGAGTACTGATCGACATAGCGAAGCGCATATTCACCGTAGCCGTGCTGAAGCAGAATTTGGGCTTTGGCTTTGGGGGCCTTGAAGTAGTAGCCGGCGACGGCTGCATCGATGACCCATGGTGCTGGAGTGATTTTCGGCACTTGTCTACCTGTACTTTCTAGTTCAGCAACGCTGCTGTTTGCTTTGCAATTTCTAATTCTTCGTTTGTCGGCACTACCAACACCTTCACCCTAGAAGTATCGGCGGAAATTTCCCTAGCGATCTGTTCTAGATCCTGGTTCTTAACTTCATCGATTTCAATTCCAAGAACGTTCAGGTTCGCACAAACCATTTGGCGAACCACACTGGAATTCTCTCCCACGCCCGCGGTGAAGACAATGGCATCTACATTTCCGAGCCTTGCAATGTAGCCGCCGAGATATTGCCTGATTCGTTCGGCATAGATTTCAAGTGCGACTGCTGATCTGGCGTCACCGGCGCCTGCCTTTTCTGCGATGTCTCTCATGTCAACTAACCCGGTGAGCCCGAGCATGCCCGATTCTGCATTGAGCAAGTGGTCCACCTGACTCACATCCATCTCAGCAACGCGCTCTAAATAGAGAGCAAGTCCAGCGTCAATATCCCCCGATCTTGTGCCCATAACCAACCCGGGCAACGGAGTCATTCCCATAGAAGTATCGAAGGATTCGCCGTTCTTGACAGCACAAATGGATGCCCCGTTCCCAAGGTGCATGATCACCGCATTCAGCTCGGTTGGCTTTGTTCCCAAGAACTTGGCGGTTTTCTTTGCTACAAACTCATAAGAGGTGCCATGGAAGCCGTATTTTCTGATCCCGTGCTTGTCTGCAAGCGCGTGGTCGATGGCATATCTCCATGAACTCTCAGGCATGCTCTGGTGAAAAGCAGTGTCAAAGATGGCAACCTGTGGCAGTCCAGGAAATGCTTTGATGGCAGCTTTGATTCCTTCAAGGTTTCCGGGATTGTGCAATGGGGCCAACGGAATCAATTTCTCAATCTCGGCTATGACCGCATCTGTGACAAGGGTTGGCTTCGAGAACTTTGCGCCACCGTGAACTACCCTGTGTCCCACGGCCACGGGGTCAACATTCGAGGCAGCCAATTCAGATAGCATCTGTTCAAAAGCAGCCGTGTGGTCAGTTACGCGCTCGATGGCTCCATGAAACAACGCTGCGTCGTTATCAACACCCACCAGCTGATACTTCAGAGAGCTCGAGCCGGAGTTCACAACCAGTACAGGCCTCATTTGCCCTGCGCCTGAATTGCAGTGATCGCGATTGTGTTGACGATGTCCTTGACCGTTGCACCACGCGAAAGATCATTGACTGGCTTTTTGAGACCCTGCAAGACTGGCCCGATCGCCAAAGCACCGGAAGTTCGCTGAACGGCCTTATAGGTGTTGTTGCCAGTGTTCAAGTCAGGAAAGACAAAGACGGTTGCCTTGCCGGCAACTGTGGAACCTGGAAGCTTTGCAAGAGCGACGGCGGCATCGACAGCTGCGTCAAATTGAATCGGACCCTCTATCGGGAGCTTAGGAGATAGCTTTTTCGCTAGCTTGGTTGCAGTTCTGACTCGATCAACCTCTGCACCGTAACCTGACTCGCCTGTCGAATAAGACAGCATGGCAACCTGTGGTGAAATACCGAACTGGCTGGCTGTTGCTGCAGATGAGACCGCAATGTCAGCAAGCTGTTCGATTGTTGGCTCCGGAATGACAGCGCAGTCGCCATAAACGACTACTCGATCTTCCAGGGCCATTAGAAACACGCTAGAGACGGACAATGTGTTCGGCTTGGTTTTAATGATTTCAAACGAAGGCTTGATCGTGTGGGCAGTGGTGTGGGCAGCTCCCGAGACCATGCCATCCGCAATTCCAGCATGCACAAGCATCGTGCCGAAGTAGGAAACGTCTTTGATAGTTTCAAAGGCTTCCTTGTAGGTCACACCCTTGTGCTGACGAAGCTTTTGGTACGTCTCAGCAAATTCTTTTTTGTGAGCCGAGGATGAGATGTCGATGACCTGCGCCTCTGAAAGATCTATCTTCATCTGGCCTGCTCTTGCTTTTATGTCTGCCTTTTTTCCAAGGATTATGAGGCTTGCAATGTTTCGGTCCAGCACTTCTGCTGCGGCCCGCAAGATTCGATCGTCCTTGCCCTCGGGCAGAACGATGGTTTTCAGCTCTGAAGAAGCACGAAGTGCCAATTGCTGTTCAAACATCATTGGGGTCACAACGCTTACTTCGCAGCGTGCTACAAGCTTTGCCAGCGCCGCCTTAGGCATGTGCTTGACCACCAGCTTGAGCGCCCGCGCCGTCTTTTCTTTGTCTCCAGTTGAAACACTGCCCCTGGTTTGAATTATGGCCATCGTGCTGTCAAAACTTCCGGTGGGAACCGAGATCACTGGAACGGTTGGCTTGAAGCCCTTGGTCAGCTTTGCAACCGCTTCTGGTAACTCAAAGCCGCCGTTTAGAACAATGCCTGCCAAGGTTGGGAAAGTTTCTGCAGTGTCGGCCATTAGTAGCGCGAGTAGAACGTCCGTCCTGTCGCTGGGGGCAACAACCACTGCCCCCTCTTTGAGCCTGGTCAAGACATTGGGAACCGACATCGCAGCAACTACAACATCCAGGGCAGCCGCATCAACTCGATCTTTAGAACCCAGAACGAGCTTTCCTCCGATGCGGCTTTGGATTTCACTGAACCTGGGGGCCATCAAGTATGGGTCTTCTGGAATAACGAAAACGCTGTCGGTTTTGGTTACTGTTTTGACCTCAGTTTTGATCTTCTCGAGTTGCTTCTCGTCCGCGCGGTTCACTGCAACGCCCAGCAGAGTTGCGTGGTAATCGGCAATCTCTCGAATTGAAACCTCGGCTATTTGAGCTATCTGTTTCGGTGTCCGGGCTGCTGCCTGACCTAAGTGCTCTTCAGAGCCGTCCAGTTCACGCCCATTCACCACCATCAACAGTGGCGCTCCGATGTCAGCGGCTACCTTGGCGTTGAAAGAAAGTTCGGCAGGGGCGGCAACGTCTGTGTAGTCGGAGCCGATAATGACCACTGCGTCACATTTACTTGCAAGCAAGTGGTAGCGCTTTGAGATTATCTCTAGGGCTCTATCCGGAGATTCGTGAAGCTCCTGGTAGCCAACGCCGATGCAGGATTCGTAATCCAATTTTGTTGAAAGGTTAGCCAACAGCAACTCGAGCACGCGGTCTTTAGTGTCTCTGGATGGGACAACTGCTCGAAAGACCCCGACTTTTTTGTGCTTTGTCTTCATGGCCTCGAGCGCGCCCAATGCAACTACAGATTTGGCAGTCCTGCCCTCAACTGATGCGACATAGATACTTTGAGCCATAACCCTAGGTTAGCGCTGAACACCCAAGCGAAATCGTTTAGGTTGTTGCTCGATTAGTGTTCAACCAGGACATTTACGGGAGACACCATGGCTATTCACGACAAGCAACACCGCAGCTTTGCTAGCGACAACTACTCAGGGGCGCATCCTGAGGTGATGGAAGCCATCGTTGCGGCCAATGGTGGCCACCAGAGCGCCTACGGCTACGACGATTACACCATTGCCCTGCAAAAGAAGATGCAAGAGCAGTTCGGTCCAAAAACAGAAACCTTCGTAGTCTTCAATGGCACCGGGGCGAACGTGGTTGCCTTAACGGCAATGATGCCGCGCTGGGGAGCAGTAATCTGCTCGAACCTTGCCCACATCGAAACTGACGAGGGCGGTGCTCCCGAGCGCGTCAGCGGCCTGAAGCTTTTCAACGTGCAGCATGTCCACGGCAAGCTCAATCCTGAATCTATCGCCACTCAGGTTTACGACATTGGCTTTGAGCACAGAGCTCAGCCCATGGTGGTCTCCATCACACAGACCACCGAGGTCGGCACCGTCTACACACCGGCAGAGATCAAGGCGATCGCCGACTACTGCCACGAAAACAACTTGCTCCTTCACTTGGACGGAGCACGCATCTGGAATGCGGCCGCTTCCTTGGGCGTGACCTTCAAAGAGATGATCTCAGACACCGGCGTTGACGTGGTGAGCTTTGGCGGAACAAAAAACGGAGTTATTGCTGCAGAGGCTGTTGTAGTGATAAATCCAGACGCGGTTGATGGGCTTATTTATCTTCGAAAAATGTCAATGCAGCTAATGTCCAAAATGCGCTTCGCCTCAGCACAGCTCTTGGCCCTATTTGAAAATGACCTCGGATTCAAAACTGCCAGCCATTCCAACAGAATGGCTGCGCTGTTGCGCTCAACTCTTGAACAGAAAATTGACGCGGGTGAAATCACCAATCTCCAATTCACTAATCCGACCGATGCCAATGCTGTATTCGCCAGCCTCCCTGTCAGCGCAGCGAATCAGGTTAGGAAGTTATTTCACTTTTATGACTGGGAGCTAGCAAAAGAAGAGGTTCGTTGGATGTGTGCTTTTGACACCACTGAGCAAGATGTCATTGACTTCGTGGAAGCAATTGCCGAGGCCCTCAAGAAATAGCTGCTCAACTGGGCTAACCTAAGAGCAAATTCCGCCCAGTGAAGTGCGTGAGACTTTTTTAGACGATTGGGATAAATCTTTCATGAGTGCAAATGCAAACATCGGTGTTGTCGGGCTAGCGGTAATGGGCTCGAATCTTGCAAGGAATCTTGCATCGCGCGAAGGCAACAGTGTTGCCGTTTATAACCGCTCTTCGGAAAAAACACATGACCTAGTCGCCTCCCACCCTGAGGCAAACTTCATTGCCAGCGAAACAATCGATGAGTTTGTGGCATCCCTGGCAACGCCAAGAATTGCCATCATCATGGTGCAGGCAGGCAAGGCAACGGATGCTGTTATTTCTCAGCTCGCGGAGCGCTTTGAAAAAGGCGACATCATCGTCGATGGTGGAAATGCACTCTACACAGACACCGTGCGCCGTGAAAAGGAAATCTCTCCTACTGGCATCCACTTTGTCGGGGCTGGCATTTCAGGTGGTGAAGAAGGCGCCCTATATGGTCCTTCGATCATGCCGGGCGGCACCAAAGAGGCCTATGGACACCTAGGTCCAATCCTGGAATCAATCGCTGCGGTCGCCGAAGGCGAGGCTTGCGTTACCCACATTGGATCCGACGGCGCCGGACACTTTGTGAAGATGATTCACAACGGCATTGAGTACGCCGACATGCAGCTGATTGCAGAGGCTTATGACATCTTGCGTCAAGCCGGAAACATGTCGCCAAAAGAGATTTCCCAGGTTCTTGAAACCTGGAATGGCGGGGAGCTTGAAAGCTACCTGATCGAAATCACCGCAGAGGTGTTGGCTCAAGTGGACGCGAAAACTGGAAAGCCGCTGGTCGATGTGATTCTCGATGCCGCAGGTTCCAAGGGCACCGGAGTGTGGACGGTTCAGAGTGCACTGGATCTCGGAACTCCGGTTTCTGGGATTGCCGAAGCCGTTTTTGCCCGGTCGCTATCCTCGCAGTCAGCACAGCGGGCTGCAGCCCCTGAGTTTGCTGCCGGCCAGTCTGCCTGGGAAATCAGTGACACTGCAGCTTTCGTTGAGGATGTCAGAAAAGCACTTTACGCTTCGAAGATTGTTGCCTACGCACAAGGGTTTGATGCCATTCGTGCTGGTGCACTAGAAAATGACTGGGACATCAACTTGGGCGCGGTTGCAAAGATCTGGCGCGGAGGTTGCATCATCAGAGCTCAGTTCCTGAACCGTATCTCAGATGCCTACGGCAAAGATGAGAATCTGTTGTCTTTGCTTTTCGATGAGTACTTCGTGAACGCAATCGAAGACGCTGCTGCTAGCTGGCGCAGGGTTGTGGCTAGTGCATCGCTTGCAGGCATTCCGGTTCCAGCCTTCGCTTCATCGCTTTCTTACTTCGATGGACTTCGAGCAGAACGCTTGCCGGCGGCTCTTGTTCAGGGCCAGCGTGACTTCTTCGGTGCTCACACCTATAAGCGAGTTGATGCCGAGGGTAGTTTCCACACCCTATGGTCGGGCGATAAAACAGAAGTCTCAACGGACTAATAATTGCGGACTAACTGGGTCTATAAGTTCATACCGCTGGCCCTTATTTGGGGCTCAAGCTTTTTCTTTATTGAGCTATCACTCGAATGGACAACTGCGGTCGGGGTTGCCTTCTGGCGCACCGCGCTTGGTGCGCTTGCCATGATCATCATCACCTACTCACTTGGCTTTAGGTTGCCCGGGGAAATCAAGCAGTGGCTGCACCTTTTGGTGGCGGGCTTTTTTATGTCCGCTTTTCCCTTCACGATGTATGCCTTCGCCCAGCAATACACGACGAGCATTTTGGCTGCGATCTTGAATGCCACCACTCCGATGTTCACCCTCCTTGCCACTTTCACGATGTTCAGAGCTCAAAAACAAAACCCGACGGCAATCATTGGGCTGCTAGTCGGACTCGTTGGCGTTGGCATCACCCTGGGAATCTGGCAGGGCTTCGGCTCGAGTGAGCCGATAGCAATCGTGGCACTGTTGCTTGCATCGATTTCCTATGGCATCGGGACACCATATATTCGAAAATTCATTACGCCCATGCAACTGCCAGCCACCGCAACAGCAAGCGTTCAGGTGTTGACCAGCGCAATCATTTTGCTACCCGTATATGTCCTGACCGGACCGCTGTTCATAGCCCCACCAACAATTCAGAGCGCTGGAGCACTCGTCTTGCTCGGAGTTTTGGGCAGTGGAATTTCCTACTGGCTCTTCCACCAGGTAGTGGCTTCAGCGGGCAGCGCAGTTGCCGCAACGGTCACATACACGAACCCTGTGGTTGCGACCGTTTGGGGCGTGCTACTGCTCAGTGAGGGTTTGCACTGGTATGAACCCGTGGGGGCAATACTGGTACTTATTGGAGCGTTTTTCACTCAGGGGCGAAAGCTGAGCTTCAAAAAAACTAGCGGCTAGCTTCCCTTACGCAAATCAGGCACTGTCCAGGGCCTTGTGATGAACATCAGGCTCGCCAGCGAAAAGGCAAACAAACTTCCAATCAAGATGCCGATATCTCTGGTGGTGTCATTATTCAAAAAGCCGTAGGCAATTGAGACCAAGCTTGCCGTTGCAAAGTTCACAACACCCAGCAGCGAAGCTGCGGTTCCAGCCTCAGAACCGTGGCTGTATAGAGCGATGGTTGGAATTGTGGTGATCCCAGCGCCGAAGATAAACAGCTGCAACATGAAGAATGCTTCAGCTACTACCAAGCCCGAACCTGCTGTCACAATTAGCCCCGCGCCAATGAATATCCCTGTTGTGGAATAGATTGCCAGCAGCCACTGACCCTTGATGTGCTTGGCTGCATACGCGCCAACCTGAACACCTATGTAGGAAGCTAATGAGTTAGCGGCAATCCAGAATCCAAAGTCTCCCGGGCTCAATCCAAAAGTGTCTTGAAACAAAAACGGCACGTTGTTGAGATATGTAAAGAGCGCGGAAATCTGAAGAGCTCCAAAAATTAGCAGCCCAATGTAAATGCGGTCTTTCAAGACTGCAAGGTAACCCCTGGCTAGACCAAGAGGGGTGCTCGATCTTCTCTTGGCAATCGGGAGGGTCTCAACCAATAACCCCGAAGAGGCCAGCACCAAAGCAAGCCCGCCCAAACCGAAAATCAAGAAGATGGCCTGCCAGTTGCCGGCCTGTGTGATTTGAGCACCGATGATCGGCCCAACGATTGGCGAAAGCGATTGAATCAGAAACACTTTGGCCAACATTGACTGCATTTTTTGACCACGGTAAAGGTCACGCGCGATAGCGCGACTCACAACATCAGCGCCTGCGGCAAAGAACCCCATGGCGAACCTCAGCAACAAGAACATCTCGAAGCTTGTTACGAAGAAGGCCAAGATTGCACTCAGACTGAATCCGGCCGTGGCGATCAGAATCAGCGGCCTTCTTCCAAAAGCGTCCGACAGTGGGCCAATTACCAGCATGCCAAGTGCCAGACCAACGGTCACGCCCGTCATTGAAGCCTGCACCGTTCCATTGGTGACGCCAAAGAATGTTGAGATATCGGGGAAGGCCGGAAGGAATGGGTCGATTGAAAACGGAACCAAACTCATTGAGAGGGCCAAAATGACAACATAACCCAGGAGCATTCGCTTGGAAAGCTGGTCTCCAGAATCTATAACCCTGCCGCGAATTCGGCTTGGTTTAGTGTTTGGCACCCTAAGAGAATAGTGCTTCGGCGATGACTTCGCCTTCTTGGACCCCACCGGCAATTGCGAATTCTGCAGAACCAATCGGCACAGTCCACTGATTCAACAGATCAAGCTCGTCTAGACGTTTCTGAATCGGAATGAACTGAGTGTCCAAGTTCCGCTGATAAGCAGTCCACAACAAGCCAACATCCACCGAACCGGCACTTGAAATACCAGCATCGTAGGAAAAAGGCCTGCGGAAAATTCTTTCTCCGACAGCTGTCGGAGCTGCTCTTCTGATGTGTGCAAAATCAGGAATCACGCTCAAACCATTCGGATGCCTTGCGGACAAGTCTGGAATGTCCGACTCTTTCTCGCCCGTCAAAGGAGCACCGTTGGACAGCTTTCGTCCGATAACTTCTTCTTTACTTGGGGTGCCTAGCTGATCCCAGGTATCTAGCTGCATGGCAATTCTTCTAAAGGCAAGCAGCGTTCCACCTCGTATCCAGCTCGGGCCGTCGTCGACCCAGACCACCTGATCGAAATCTTCAGTTCCAAGTACTGGGTTTGCAGTCCCATCGACCTGACCCATGAGGTTCCGGTGAGTTAGCCCTGCTGGAACCATCCCAGGCGTGTGGGCGAAACCTGACTGAACAAATCGAACCGTTGCAAACGGCATCGAGTCTCGAACGATTCCTCGAGTACCGTGTGCAAGAACTACAGGATCATCAGCTGCCACATGAATCAAGACATCCCCACCGCTAAATTCACTTTGCAGCTTGTCAACCTTGAATGCTGGCAGCGGGCCGAAACCTGAGGGCATTTGGTTCTGGAGTCCGAGTTTTTTAAACAGGCTTGGTCCGAACCCCACATAGGCAGAGAACCTCGCCGCCCCTATTGCCAACTCTGGCGCGGGGTCCGCCAGTACGGGCTCTCCGCGGGAGAGTCTGTGAATGTCGTCTGTGATTAGGCTCATGAACCGAAGCATTGACGCTTTGTCAGTGCGGGGCTTGATGTCCAGTGCAATGAAATTGGTCACGGCTTGCAGGTCTGCCTCGATGCCCATCTGGTGTGCTCCGAAAAAAGCCAACTCACGTTTGGCTGCAAAGGTTTCTAGATTTTGAGCGGCGATAGCACTGGCTGCTGCCGCGCCACCGGTTACACCGATGACGCCGGTTGCAGCTGCGGCTGCGGTTCCGCCTAAAAAGCCCCTGCGACTAACCAACTAGTTGTCCATCTCCATTTCACCTGAGTGATACTTCTCGTCGCCACCCTCTGCAGGCTTGGCCATCACACCTTCAACGACGAGATCTCCTGCTCCATCAAAACTGAATGTCACGTTGATTTCATCCCCGGCTAGCAAATCTCTTGTGAGCTGCATCAACATCAGGTGATTGCCGCCTGGCTCGAGTTCAATGCTTTGTCCGGCTGGAATCAACAATCCGCCATCGATTTCCTGCATTTTCATTTCACCGTTGATCATTGCCATTTCATGCACTTCGACTAGACCTGCTAAATCGGTTGCTCCGCCCACAAGCACAATGTCCTCGGAGGAGTCGTTGGTGAGGGTTCCATAAACAGCAGTCATGCCACCCTGCACCGACATTTCTGAAGACTTAACCCAAAGGTCGTTGGCCACAATGGTCTCTGGGCTGGCGCAGCCAGCTAAAACTAGAAGACTCGTGAGCAATACGGCTATTTTTCGCATTTTTACCTTCAATGTCGGTAGCTAAATGCATACTTTTTGCATGTCATTTACCTCAATTCTACCTCCGCGAAATTGGAGAATTCTGGCAATATCTGAAACAACATCCGACACGCGGACAAATCAGACGGCCTAAAGTTCAAGTTGTGGGTTAATGTTCAAGAAATAACTAAATAAGTGGTTTTTTTTACGTTTCATTACTAGATGTAGTGGTTAAGTGCTATTATAGGAAATCTAGAAATCGCGAGAAATTCACCAATTTTTTGTCAAAATCAAGGCCAAATAAGGCTTCGGGGAACTAATAGGGAGGCAACCAATGTCGGTTACCGTTTACACACTTCCAGCCTGCGTTCAGTGCGACAGCACCAAGCGCATGCTGCAGCGCAACCAGATCGAGTATGACGAGGTTGATATGAGTCAGGATCCAGTGGCTCTAGACATGGTTAAGACCCTTGGCTACACCGCAGCTCCAGTAGTTGTATCCGGCGAAGACCACTGGAGTGGTTTCCGCATGGATCGCATTCAGTCTCTCAGCGCCTAGAGGCTCTGAAGATGTTCGACGTCGTTTACTTTTCTTCGGTATCGGAGAATACAAAGCGGTTTGTCGAAAAGCTCGGATACGAAAGCATCCGAATCCCTCTCAAGTCAGATGACGCCGCAGGCTTCATCCATGAGAGCGAAAGTGTTCTGGTTGTCCCCACCTACGGGTCTGGGGATGATAAGTCCACTGTTCCAAAGCAGGTAATCAAGTTTTTGAATAATCCTGCAAACCGCAAGCATGTGCGTGCTGTGATTGCGACTGGAAACACCAACTTTGGCTCTTCCTATGGATTAGCCGGAGACCTGGTAGCCGCCAAGCTCGGAGTTCCGCTTTTATACAAGGCAGAACTGCTGGGGACACCGGACGACATCGAACAAGTGAGAGAAAGGCTGGAACAGCTGTGGCTAACCAGATAGTAGAACTAGACGACAACGGAGTTGAAACAGGCAAGACCGGTGTTGAATCCACCATGAGCTTTCATGAGCTGAACGCCATGATCAACCTTTGGGACACCGAAGGAAAGATGCAGCTTGAAAAAGACAAGCTTGCCGTTCGCAAATACTTTTTAGATCACGTCAACCAGAACACAGTGTTCTTCCACTCTCTCAAAGAGCGCTTGGACTACCTGGTTGAGAACGAGTACTACGAAAAAGAAATTCTTGACCAGTACAGCTTTGAGTTCATCGAAGAACTTGAGAAGCTTGCTTACTCAAAGAAGTTCCGCTTCTCAGCTTTCATGGGTGCCTATAAGTTCTACACCGGCTATGCACTAAAAACCTTCGATGGTGAGCGCTACCTAGAGCGCTTCGAAGACCGCGTTGTAATGGTTGCACTGGCATTGGCCGAGGGCAAAGAGGACATTGCCGTCTCGATGGTCGAAGAGATCATCTCTGGCCGCTTCCAGCCTGCCACCCCAACCTTCCTAAACTGTGGCAAGAAGCAGCGCGGTGAGTTCGTCTCCTGCTTCCTACTGCGCATCGAAGACAACATGGAGTCAATCTCCCGTGCAATCAACTCAGCCTTGCAGCTTTCAAAGCGCGGTGGTGGTGTTGCTCTAAACCTCTCTAACGTTCGTGAATACGGCGCTCCAATCAAGAAGATTGAGGGCCAGTCATCAGGAATCATCCCGGTAATGAAGCTTCTAGAAGACAGCTTCTCCTATGCAAACCAGCTGGGTGCTCGTCAGGGTGCAGGAGCTGTTTACCTAAACGCTCACCACCCAGACATTCTTCGGTTCCTAGACACTAAGCGTGAGAACGCTGATGAGAAGACCAGAATCAAGACGCTGTCTATTGGCGTTGTTATTCCAGACATCACAATGCACCTGGCAAAAGACAACGAAGACATGTACCTGTTCTCCCCCTATGACGTTGAGAAGTTCTACGGAGTGCCATTCGGTGACATCTCAGTAACCGAGAAGTACCAGGAAATGGTTGACGACGGGCGCATCCGCAAGCAGAAGATCAAGGCAAGAACTCTATTTGAGCGCATTGCAGAACTTCAGTTCGAGTCTGGCTACCCATACGTCATGTATGAGGACACCGTAAACAAGGCGAACCCAATTGAGGGCCGTATCAACATGTCAAACCTCTGCTCTGAGATTCTGCAGGTGAACACCCCAACCACCTACAACGCAGACCTCTCCTATGACCAGATTGGTAAGGACATCTCTTGTAACTTAGGCTCACTGAACATTGCGATGGCAATGGACGGAGAAGATTTTGCAAAGACAATTGAGACCTCCATTCGGGCCCTAACAGCTGTCAGCGACCAGTCAGACATCGTGAGCGTTCGTTCGATCTCCGACGGTAACCACAAGTCACACGCAATTGGTCTTGGCCAGATGAACCTCCACGGCTACCTAGCTCGTGAGCACATTCACTACGGCAGCGAAGAAGCGCTTGATTTCACAAACATTTACTTCTACACCGTTGTTTACAACGCAATCAAAGCCTCGAACAAGATTGCGATCGAGCGCGGCAGTGCCTTTGACAACTTCGAAAACTCAACCTATGCGTCCGGCGAGTACTTCGAGAAGTACGTGACCCAGGCATGGGAGCCAGCAACCGAGAAGGTTAAGGAACTCTTTGCCAAGTCTGGCGCCAAGATTCCTACTCAGGATGACTGGAAAGAGCTAAAGAAGTCGGTCATGAAGCACGGTATCTACAACCAGAACCTCCAGGCTGTGCCACCAACCGGTTCGATTTCCTACATCAACAACTCGACCAGCTCGATTCACCCAATTGCATCTCGCATTGAGATTCGCAAGGAAGGAAAGCTCGGACGTGTGTACTACCCGGCCCCATTCTTATCGGAAGACACCTGGGACTACTACGACGATGCTTATGACATCGGACCAGACAAGATCATTGACACCTACGCGGCTGCGACCCAGCACGTTGACCAGGGCTTGTCACTGACCTTGTTCTTCAAAGACACCGCCACAACCAGAGATGTCAACCGCGCGCAAATCAACGCTTGGCGCAAAGGCATCAAGACCATTTACTACATCCGCATTCGTCAACAGGCCCTGCAAGGCACAGAGGTTGACAGCTGCGTTAGCTGCATGCTCTAGGGATCAAGGAAGAAAACTATGGAAAAGACCAAGCTAGTAACACGTCCAGTCAACTGGAACAAGATCGAAGATCCAATTGACATGGATGTCTGGAACAGACTGACATCAAACTTCTGGCTGCCAGAAAAGGTGCCCATCTCAAACGACATCCAGTCTTGGGAAACTCTTAAGCCTCACGAGAAGACTCTGACCATGCATGTCTTCACCGGCTTGACAATGCTGGACACAATTCAGGGCACTATCGGTGCCGCTGCATTGTTGCCAGATGCCCGCACACCTCACGAGGAAGCTGTCATCACCAACATTGCCTTCATGGAGTCCGTGCACGCCAAGAGCTACTCTTCGGTGTTCTCCACTCTTTGCTCGACTGCTGACATTGACGAGGCTTTCCGCTGGAGCGAGGACAACCCTCACCTACAGAGAAAAGCTGAAATCGTACTCAGCTACTACAACGGTGACGACCCTCTAAAGCGCAAGGTTGCCTCGACATTGCTTGAGAGCTTCCTGTTCTACTCAGGCTTCTACCTACCGATGTACTGGTCTTCAAGAGCGAAGCTAACCAACACCGCTGACTTGATTCGCCTGATCATTCGTGACGAGGCCATCCACGGTTACTACATTGGCTACAAGTACCAACTAGCTCTTGCCGAAGAGACCACTGCTCGCCAGGAAGAGATGAAGGGTTACACCTACGATCTTCTACTCGAGCTTTATGACAACGAGATCAAATACACTGCTGACCTCTACGACGGCATGGGCCTAACAGAAGACGTGAAGAAGTTCTTGCGTTACAACGGAAACAAGGCGCTGATGAACCTAGGTTACGACCCACTTTTCCCCAAGGATGAGTGCGACGTGAACCCAGCAATCCTGGCTGCACTGTCTCCAAACGCTGACGAGAACCACGACTTCTTCTCAGGTTCTGGTTCCTCTTATGTAATTGGTAAGCACGAGTCGACAACTGACGACGACTGGGACTTCTAAGGAGGCGAATATGGATTGCAATTGCGGAGGCTCTTGTGGCTGCGGCACCAAGCACTAAATAGGATTCATTTAAAAAGCCGGGTGACAGACAAATGTCACCCGGCTTTTTTCTCCCCCAAATAATCAGAAAGCAAACCATGGACAGCACTCTACTTTTGGCCTTCGCGGTCACACTCGGTGCTGGTCTTTCCACAGGCATTGGCTCTGCCTTGGCTTTCTTCACAAAAACAACCAACAAAGCTTTCTTCGCCATATCGATGGGTTTTTCCGCCGGGGTAATGATCTACCTGAGCTTTGTAGAAATTCTTCCCAAATCGACCGCCTACATGGCCGGCACACTGAGCGAGTTGGAAGCGGCAGCAGTTGCAGCTGGAGCACTGATTCTCGGCATGGTTGTAATGGCCGTTATCGACGCTCTGGTGCCATCAGGTGCCAACCCTCATGAAAACACACAGGTGGAGCTAATCGGTAGCGACCAGACGCAGCTAGATTTTGTCGAACAGGCACAAAACCAGAAACTGCTTCGCATGGGAGTATTCGTGGCGTTGGCCATTGCCATCCACAACTTCCCAGAAGGCCTGGCAACATTCTTGCTCGTGCTGGATGACCCACAAATAGGCATTGCGTTGGCTGTCGCCGTCGCGATGCATAACATCCCTGAGGGAATCGCTGTCTCGGTTCCGGTTTACTACGCCACTAAATCAAAGGGCATGGCCTTCAGGCTGAGCTTTCTGTCTGGGCTGGCAGAACCTGCCGGCGCTGTTATCGGATACCTGATTCTTGCGCCATTCCTGACTGACTTTTCGCTTGGGTTTATCTTCTCAATGGTCGCTGGTGTCATGATCTTCTTGGCCATTGACACCCTTCTGCCAACCGCCAAGAACTCGGCTCGTGGTCACCTGACCGTCTATGGGCTAATGGGCGGAATGGCAGTCATGGCTGCCAGCTTGGTACTTCTCAGGCTATAGAAAAACCCCCGCAGAGAATCTGCGAGGGCCTTTCTAAAAGTAAAGAAAATTACTTCAGGGTCACCTTGCCACCAGCGGCTTCGATCTTTGCCTTGGCGTCTTCAGCGGCTTCCTTATTTGCACCCTCCAATAGGGTTGAAGGAGCAGCGTCAACAAGTGCCTTAGCTTCGCCCAGGCCTAGGTTTGTGATTGCACGAACCTCCTTGATGACCTGGATCTTCTGGTCTCCAGCAGCCTCAAGAACGACATCGAACTCGTCCTTCTCTTCTGCTGCCTCTGCAGGAGCAGCGCCGCCTGCTGCAGCAACTGCAACTGGTGCTGCAGCTGATACTTCAAATACTTCTTCGAACTTCTTAACGAAGTCTGAAAGCTCAATTAGTGTTAGCTCCTTGAATGCTTCAATTAGCTGGTCGGCAGTCATCTTTGCCATTTTGTTCTCCTAGTTTGTTATTCGGTAATTAGTTGGACTCTTGCTTTTGACGCAGTGCGTCGACAACGCGAACTGTCCCAGCAGGAAGTGCGTTGAAGGTGCGGGCAGCTGTGAACATGGTCGCCTTGATTGCGCTAGCGGCCTTAGCCAATAGCACGTCACGGCTCTCAAGTTCTGCGAGCTTATTGATCTCTGCAGCATCAAGTGTGATTCCGTCCATGACGGCTGACTTGATGATAAGTAGAGGGTTTGCCTTTGCGAAGTCCTTCAGGGCCTTTGCTGTTGTGACTGGGTCACCGTGAACGAAGGCGAGTGCGGATGGTCCTACAAACTCGTCATCGAAAGCAGTAACGCCGGCGTTTTTAGCAGCGATGCTCAAAAGGGTGTTCTTTGCAACCACATATGTAGCGTCATTAGCCATTGAGCGACGAAGCTCTTTGAGCGCCGTCACACTGAGTCCGCGGTATTCAGTCAGAACGACGGTGTTTGAGCTAGTAAACCTTTCGGTTAGCTCAGCTACCTTTTCCTTCTTGTCTGCCATGGCACTCCTTGTTTGTTTGGTGCCGGTAAAAGAATCAAAAAAAAATGCTCCGGCGCTAGGGCGCACGGAGCAAAACTCTAAAAAGAGAATCTCTTCATACACCTGCGCAGGTTTTCACTTTTAGTGAACCTTCGTCAGTCGCGATTTATCCGAAACAAGTTTCAGGGTTTAGCGCGACCGATACCGGCGGTCTTTGGCTCCGTGTAGTTTATTGGGCGCGTGACGTGCACGCAAGTCTTTTTTGACGTTGCTCTTATTCGTGGTCTGGAAACGTGAGTCACCAAAATCAAGCGAGTCCATAATCGGTGGAGGCGCAATCGGCCCAGCGAGTTCTTCAATCAGCTCGTGCCCTGGAGTGACCTGGTTATAGGTGGCTTCGCGGTCAGCTCGCTGAAGCAATCCTTCAACTTTTCTGGTGCGTCCAGATGGAACAAGTGAGATTACAGTTCCACTGCGTCCGGCACGGCCAGTTCTTCCAGCGCGGTGCAGGTAGGTCTTGTATTCCTCAGGGAGGTCCAGCTGAATAACCAGCTTCACGTCATCAACGTGAATACCTCTGGCTGCAACATCGGTTGCCACCATTACCCTTGCAGAGCCTTTGATGAAGCGCTCTAGGTTTCTTGTGCGCTGGGTCTGGTTTAGGTCACCGTGCAATCTTGCGGTTGGGACACCAGCATCGTTCAGGCTTGAAGACAGCGCCTCAGCGGTTGCCTTAGTCCTGACAAACACGATTGATTTCCCGGCACCTTGAACAAGGCGGTGGAAGATTGCTGAGCGGTCTTTCGGGTCCATAACCAGAACGCGGTGATCGATGTCTGATGACTCGTTTACCTCGCCTGGAACTTCATAAACAAACGGAGAAGGCATGAACTTTTTGACAAGCTGCGCTACCTCTTGGTCCAAAGTTGCAGAAAAGAGAAGCTTCTGGCTGTCGCCTGCAGCTTCCAAAATACGGTTTACCGGCTCAACAAAGCCAAGTTCACACATGTGGTCAGCCTCGTCGACAACCACTCGCTCACAGCCGGCCAGGTCAACCATGCCCTGAGCCATTAGGTCCTCTAGGCGGCCAGGAGTTGCAATCGCAATATCAACGCCGCGCTTTAGAGCCTGAACCTGACGGTGCTGGGGGACACCACCGTAAATAGTCGTGGTGAAAAAGCCAACTGATTTTGCAAGCTGCGACAGAGTGCGGTCAATCTGGTCTGCAAGCTCACGGGTGGGAGCCAACACCAAAGCTTTTGGTTGCAACGGGGTCCTTGGCTGATTTCCAGCTTTTGCCAGGAAAGCAACAAGAGGAACACCGAAAGCAATGGTCTTTCCAGAGCCAGTCTTTCCACGCCCTAGAACGTGACGACCTTCCATAGCAGCAGGGATCGTTGAAGACTGAATTGGGAACGGGCTTGCCGCGCCCATTTTTGAAAGTTCTTGCACCAGACGCTCTGGAAGATTCATTTCTTGGAATGTCGCATAAGTCTGGCCAACTTCGGTGGCTTCTAGCTTTTCTAGCTTTTTGTCGCCCTGAAATGTCTTTCCGGTTTTGGCACGAGCATTAGAGAAGTCTTTGTCTCGTGAGTTTTCACGCTGAACGCGATCAGGTCGCTGTGAATGCTGACCGTGACGCGGTTTGCGTGGGCCATCGTTTGATTTGTAATCGCCCTTTTTAGAGGCGTAGCCCTTGCGACCATTCGATTTGGTCGGGGCAGGCGAATAATTATTATTTGGCATCGTCGGGGAAGTCCTTATCTGGTGAAACCGGAGATCCCGAGCTCACAATGCCTCTAGCCTAAGGCTAGGAGTGAAAAAAAGATAGACCTAGTCGATAAGTCCGCGGAGCTTTAACTCTGCGTGCAAAACGGCATCCGTCGGCTCAACCAAGTGAGCACCATCGGCAAACTTGATTACCGGGATGTTTGTTCTGCCAGAAATAGCCTGTGACTTGTCGGCATTCTCTTTGCTTTCCTCTACATCAAAAAGCTCATACTCAACGCCGAGAGTGTCAAGAAGCGACTTTGAGCGACGGCAATCGCTGCACCAGTCCGCGCTATACATTTCGATTTGTGCTGCCATGATTACCTCAATCTCGTTTCGTCTGGAATCTCTAACACTCCGTCACTGTATTTCAATCCCGCCAACGATGAAACCACCACATCAGCAACGGAATCCAAAGTTTGTTCGCCAATTCCAATAAGCAACGCGGCACCACCGCGTTGACCGGCCAGCAATCCGGCAGGAGCGTCTTCAAACACTGCGCAGTCTGAGATTGGAATACCGATTCTTTCAGCACCCAGCAAATACGGCTCAGGGTCTGGCTTGCCTTTTTTTGCATCGTAGGCAGTCACCAGTGTTGCCGGGATTGGAATGCCAGCAGCCATCAGCCTTGCCAGCGCTAAATCGGGACCGGCTCCAGTGACGATGTTCCATGCTCCCACTGGGAGCTGGTCAAGTAGTTCCATGGTTCCAGGGAATGCTTGTGTGTAGATTGATTTATCTAACTCAAGCTGATTTATGTAGTCGTAGGCCTCTTGAAAAAGCTCTGGTGCCACAAGCTCCCGAACAATGTCACTTGCGCGGCGTCCCATGAATTCAGGCTTTAGTTCAAAGTTTGAAAAGTACTTTTGGCCCCATTCAACCCAGGCCTCAAGAGCTCCGGGCATGGAATCAACTAGAACGCCGTCATTATCAAAAAGTAATCCGGCTACGGATTTTCGCATTAGAGGATTCTTCCTTTAGCTATTGCGCGTGAGCGTGGTTCGGTAAATGCCAAAGCTTGCAAGACCTAGAAGCACAAGCGCGGGCAGCATGTCCTCCATAAACCACCCAAAAGTTGGGGCAAGTATTGTTACTTGCTGCTCCATGGCTGTCATGTTTCTGGTCCATTCAGGCCAAACTTCGAGGCTGTTAATCGCAGAAAAGCCCATGGTAAACGCCATGGTGGTTACAACCACACCAAACACAATGGCTAAAACCAAGTTCAGGTTCACGGCAGCCAACCCAGTCCTTCTGGGCTTTGGCGGCAAAGGCTTGCTGGTTCGTGCCCTGGCGGCGAATCTCGTACCGATGATTATTGAGACAGCGATTACGGACTGAATGATTACCCAAATCCAGACATCAAGCGTGGTGTTTGTTATGTCATAAACAGTTAGGCCGAAGATGATGGCTATTGCTGTACCAATGATTGGGGTGGCATAAGCCAGGCCAATCGCCCGCTGCAGCTTTTGGCGGTCCTCGTCCACATCAACATCTTTCAAATCTGGAGCGTCTGTTCTAAATACGAACGCCGAGAGTATGACGAAGACAACCAATGCCGTGGTCAAAACAATCGGGAGGTAGACGTTCAATAGCCTGAGGCCTATTGGATCGTCTTGCTGGCTATAGCTGTCCCAGGCCCCCAGGAAACTGCCAATGGCAAAAACAGCCCCGGCTACTAGAGCCAGGACCACGGCCAAGTTATTCAGTCGGTGAGCGCTGGTTGCCAACGGAGAATCCTGCGTCGCTCTAATCTTGAGCGCCAGTCGCTGCCCCGCCAAGGCAGATAAAGCAAACGCGACGATGCCCAAGAGAAACAGGTAAACCTCTAGCTGAAAACGTGGCTCTGGATTCCAAATTTCACCGTTATCCAGATACACAGTCCGCTGCGCCAGGCTCTGTACATAGTCAGCAAGCATAAAGACTGCCCAGATTGCCACGAGCCCGATCAGTGGAGCCTTGATGGCGCGCTTGGTTCTTACTAATTGATCCATGCCTAAAGCCTAGACTTACAAGATGATTATTGTCATTGGCGAAGCCCTCATCGATCTCATTGGTAACGAAGGTAAAGACATTAGTTACCAACCAGTGGTAGGCGGTGCAAACGCGAACGTGGCGTTGGCGCTGGCAAAAGCTGGGGTGCCCCAAAAGTTTTTGGGCAGAATCTCTACTGATTCATTCGGGCAGATGATTCGGCACCACCTTGAATCAAACGGTGTTGATCTGACCCATAGCATCACCGCTAAAGAGCAAACCACACTTGCAATCGCGACGATTGACACAAGTGGTGTTGCAAGCTACTCCTTCTACATTCAAGGAACGGCTGACTGGGCCTGGACCAAAGACGAATTGCCAGACTTGAATCAGTTAAGACAAATGGGTGCCAGGGCCGTTCAATTTGGCTGCCTGACAGCGGCAATCGAACCTGGCAGCAACGTCATCGCCAGCTGGTTAGAAGACCTTTCCACTTTCGGGGAAGTAACGATGTCTCATGATCTCAACATCAGGCCATCGCTTGGTTTTGACCGCAAAGTCGAGCTCGCGAGGGTTCAAAACCTCAATGCCCTCAGCCACATCATAAAAGCTTCCGATGCTGACATTGAATGGCTTTTTGATCTAGAAGCAGGATCTGACATTTCCGCAATCGCCAACTCCTGGGCGCAAGGAGGCAAGCTTCTTTTGGTAACTAGAGGCGGCGATGGAGTGGACATATACAAGGACGGTGAATTTGTAAACGTGCCAGCTCAAAAAATTGAGCTCGTTGATACTGTTGGCGCAGGCGATACGTTTATGGCTAATTTCTTGTCGAAGCTCGATGAATTCGACTCTCTCGGCGCTGACTCGGCAAGCAAAATTAAAGCATTGAACATAGAACAGCTTGCCGATGCCGCCAAGTATGCCGGTGTCGCTGCAGCTATTGTTTGCGAGCGAAGCGGTTGTCAACCACCCACAAGGTCAGAAACTGTCGCCCGGCTTCAAGCCCTGCAGTGAGACCCGCATCACCGAGTTTTGTCGGTGGACTGTGCCACGCTATAGCCAATGAGATTTAGAAATAACCAATGGAGCTTTGACTCAAGAGACTTAGTGCGCTCTCAGTGTCTTCATTGCACAACCCTCTCAACTGCGCGAGAGCTCCAAGTTGAGGGCCTCTCCGAATTGCTGGAGATCTTCTACGAGCGACCAGATAATCTTCCAATCCGCTACGGAAATAGGTACGAAACCGAACTTGAGCAGGATCTCCTCGGTGCAATGGGTGACCTGGTTCAAAAACCTGACAGCTATCAACACGCCGACACTGTCGCCCTTATGGCAGCAGGAGTGCCAGTTATTTACCAGGGGAGCCTCCGTGGAGGCAGTGGCACCATGGTGTTTTCCGGCAGGCCTGACTTTCTTCTCCGCTCCGACTACAGGTTTGACTTTGAGAACGACCAACTCAGGGCCGTTCGAATAGGTGGCGAAATCTCCGGATACACCGCCTGGGATGTGAAGCTTTCTAAAACTGCGAAGCCTGATTACCAGGTGCAAGTTGGGCTCTACTTGGATGTTTTGCAAGAGATAGGCATGTGTGCCTCAGGAACTCATGGCCTTATTCTTGGTGATCGCAGCATTTGCGAATTCGATGCTGACGTTCTCGGTGCCATCATGAAGACGAAGCGTGGGGACTATTTGGAACAGGTGAACCTAGTTCTTATAAATCCACCCGAGTCGATTGCCGACCTCGGTGAACTTATTTGTGAAGCAACCAGCTACTGCAACATGTGCGAGTATCCAAAACTTTGCGCGGACCAGCGAGGGTCTCTAAAGAGCTTGCAGCTAGTCGCGGGAATTTCTAAAACCCAAGTTGAGTCGTTGCGGACCCAGGGAATCAACACTGTTCGACAGCTCGCGGAATACCAAGGTGAGACCGATATCTTGAGTGAAGAAAAGGTATCGGTTCTGGCCCGTCAAGCCAGGCTGCAACAGCACACCTATGACACAGGTGAGCATGTATTCGAAATCAAGGACCGAACTCAACTCGATTCTTTGCCGAAGCCCGACGAAGGTGACCTTTTTTTCGACCTAGAAGGCTTCACTTTTGCCAGGTCAACCGGTGGCCTCGAATACCTATTCGGTTATTTGACTGTAGATGGCGGCCCCAAGTTTTATTGGACCTGGGCCGATGATCGAAAGGCAGAGCAAGAATCATTCGAAACCTTCATTCGGTTCTTAATCGGAAGATTGAAAACACATCCCAACATGAAGGTCTACCACTATGCCAACTACGAGCTGGCAGCCCTGAAGCGCCTAGCCAAAAGATTCTCGAGCTTCGAGCATGAGGTTCACGAACTAATCGGAAGCGGGGTCTTCGTTGACCTGTATAACGTCGTGAAAGCTTCACTCGTAATCTCCCAGGAGAGCTACTCCATCAAAAAGCTTGAGAATTACTACGAGTTTGAAAGAACAGCAGATGTCAAAGAAGCCATGGGATCAATGGAGTACTACGACAAATACTTGGAGCTACTGGAGTCAGACCCTGACCAAGCAGAAATGCTAAAACGCCAGGTGCTCGACTACAACCAAGATGATTGTGTGAGCACACTGGCGCTTTGCAAGTGGCTAAGAAGCCTTTAGTAGGTCGATAGGTCCATTGGAATTCCAGGACCAAAAGTAGTAGCAACCGAGCCCTTGATCAGATACTTACCCTTTGAAGTTGAAGGCTTTAGTCTGACGACCTCTTCCATTGCAACGTTCAGGTTTTCGGTTAGCTTTTCGCTAGAGAAGTTTGCCTTACCAATGATGAAGTGAAGGTTTGACTGCTTGTCAATGCGGAACTCGATACGTCCACCCTTGATGTCGGTCACAGCCTTAGCAGTGTCCATGGTGACAGTGCCAGTCTTTGGGTTTGGCATTAGGTTGCGAGGACCTAGAACCTTACCCAACTTACCAACTTTGCCCATCAGGTCAGGGGTTGCAACCGCAGCATCGAAGTCGGTCCAGCCGGCCTCAACCTTTGCGATTAGCTCGTCTGACCCAACCTCATCCGCACCAGCTTCGCGGGCAGCGTCAGCTGCCGCACCGTTTGCAAACACGATGACCTTTGCAGTCTTTCCAGTTCCGTTTGGCAGCGAGACGGTGCCACGGATCATCTGGTCGGCTTTTCTTGGGTCAACACCAAGCTTCAGAGCAACCTCAATAGTTGAGTTGGTCTTCTTGCCTGCGATGTCGATTGCTAGGGCTGCTGCCTCCGCTGTGGAGTAAAACTTGCCCTCTTTGATCTTTGCTTTTGCCTCTGTGTAGGCCTTTGAGCGTTTTGCCATGCTGCTATTCCTTTCGGTCACAGTAGTGGTTGATGGGGTGCTTGGCCCCTCCCACGACTATTGGTTTATTTGGTGCTTAGAGCTCAGTGGTAATTCCCATTGAGCGTGCGGTGCCGGCGATAATCTTCGCTGCTGCGTCGATATCGTTAGCGTTCAGGTCTGCCATCTTTACTTCAGCAATGGAGTGAACCTGCTCTTTGGTTAGCTTCCCGACCTTGTCGGTGTGAGGTGTCCCAGATCCCTTAGCCACTCCAGCTGCCTTTTTGATTAGCTCAGCTGCTGGTGGTGTCTTCAGGATGAAGGTGAAGCTACGGTCTTCGTAAACGGTGATCTCTACTGGAACAACATTGCCGCGCTGATCTTGCGTTGCGTTGTTGTATGCAGTACAGAACTCCATGATGTTCACACCGTGCTGACCTAGTGCAGGTCCGATTGGTGGGGCTGGGTTAGCAGCGCCTGCCTGAATCTGAAGTTTAATCAGACCGGTGATCTTCTTTTTGGGTGCCATTTTTTGTTTTCTTTCCTTAGTTCAGCGGACCGACCTGGTCAAAGGCCAGTTCCACTGGAGTCTCGCGTTCGAATAGTGATACCAAAACCGTAACCTTGCCGCTTTCTGGCTTGATTTCGGAGATTGTTCCGGGGAGTCCGGCAAATGAGCCGTCCTTGATCAGAATGCTTTCGCCGATCTTAAAGTCGATGTTGACAGGGATTGACTTTGCCTTCACCTTGCCGCCAGCTGCTGCGACCGCTGCCTTGGCGCTCTGCACCTCTTCGGTCTCCTCTGGAGTGAATAGCGGCTTTAGCATGTCGAATGCCTCGGCTGGACGAAGTGGAGTTGGGTGCTGAGAGTTTCCAACAAAGCCGGTTACGGCTGGAGTGTGACGAATCAGTGTCCAGCTGTCTTCGTTCATCTCCATGCGAACTAGCACATACCCTGGAATACGGACCTTTGAGACAAGCTTGCGTTGACCATTCTTGATTTCAATGGACTCTTCCATTGGAACCTCGATCTGCAAAATGTCATCGCCGCCGGCAAGTGCTGCCATGCGAGTTTGAATGTTTTGCTTGACGCGGCGTTCGTATCCGGCGTAGGAGTGAACCACGTACCACTTGCCAGGCTGCTGACGAAGCTCCTCGCGGAACTTACGGTACGGGTCTTCTTCTTCAACCTCGGCAACCGGAGCTACTTCTTCGGCAGCCGGCTCTTCAACTTGGAAGCCGTCCATCTCGTGAGCCGCCTCATCGGCTGCCTCAGCTAGATCGGTTGCGTCCAGGTCTACGTTCTCGTCTGCAGCTGGCTCACCGATTTCTACCGGCTCGCCCTCGGTGACGTCACTGAAATTTAAGTCTGACAATTTTTACCTCTTATCCTGCGAACACAAAGGTCACGACGTTTAGGAACACCCAGTCAAGTCCGGAGATGATGAGCATCACTACCGCAACAAAGCCAAGAACGACTCCGGTGTAGTTGATCAGCTCTTTACGGGTTGGGGTGGTTACCTTGCCCAGTTCAGCAAGTACTTGGCGCACGAATAGCGTGACGCGCTGGAAAGGGTTCTTTGTCTTAGCGGAATCAGCTTTCGCTTTTTCGACTAAGTCTTCTGAAGCCTTTTCGTTCTCTTCTGCCAACTTGACCTTCTTTCTTACGCAGGGCGGACAGGACTCGAACCTGCAACCTGCGGTTTTGGAGACCGCTGCTCTACCAATTGAGCCACCGCCCTATGTGACATCGCCATCAACCGGTAACAGGCGCAAGGCTTGGTTTCAAGCGCCACCTGAGCAAGACACACTTCTAGATTGAATCTAATTAAGTGAGTTTTGACAGATTAGTTTTCGGCAGATGTCAACTGAAGTAAGTGTAGGGGGTTAATTCCCCCAGTGCAACGGGTATTTTCGCTGTCCATCAAGCAAACGCCAACTATTCTTAAAGTATGACTGAGTCAAGAATCTCTAAGCGCATATCTGCAATCGCTGAATCGGCAACCTTAAAAGTTGACAGCAAGGCCAAGGCGCTCATCGCCCAAGGTCGGCCGGTCATCTCCTACGCTGCCGGTGAGCCAGACTTTCCCACTCCTCAGCACATTGTTGAGGCAGCTGAAATAGCAGTTCGAGACCCCAAAAACCACCGCTACACCCCAGCTGCAGGTCTTCCGGACATGAAAGAAGCGATTGTTCAAAAGACGCTTCAGGACAGCGGAACTGAAGTCAAGCCAAACCAGGTCATCGTCACTAACGGTGGCAAGCAAGCTGTTTACCAAGCCTTCCAGGTACTGATCGACGACGGCGACGAAGTATTGGTTCCGGCTCCCTACTGGACCACGTACCCGGAAGCAATCAAGCTTGCCGGCGGCAAGCAGATAGATGTTTTTGCAGGTGCGGACCAGGGCTACAAGGTCACTGTCGAACAACTTGAGGCCGCCTACACCCCAAAAACTAAGGCGCTTTTGATTTGCTCCCCATCAAACCCAACGGGTGCTGTCTACTCAAAAGAAGAACTAACCGCGATTGGAAACTGGGTCGCTTCAAAGCAGAATCTTTGGGTCATCACCGACGAGATCTACCAAAACCTTGTCTACGAGGGCATCCGGGCCTACTCGATCACCGAGTTAGTGCCAGAGCTTCAAGACAGAACGATCATGGTCAACGGAGTTGCCAAGAGCTACGCCATGACCGGTTGGCGCCTGGGATGGATGATTGCCCCCGATGATGCCGCCAAAGCAATCGGGAACCTCCAGTCTCACCTGACCTCGAATGTTTCAAACATATCGCAGCGGGCAGCTATCGCTGCCCTCACCGGAGACCAAGAACCTGTGAAACAGATGCTGAAAGCCTTTGATAGAAGGCGACAGCTGGCCGTTGCCGAGCTGAACAAAATCGATGGCATCATGACACCGAACCCGCAGGGCGCCTTCTACGTCTACCCCGATGTCAGTGGTTTGCTGGGTAAGACCTGGGCGGGGAAAGCGGTAAACACCTCCCTAGAGCTTGCCGACCTGATACTCGACGAGGCAGAGGTTGCCATGGTTCCAGGAGAAGCCTTTGGACCAAGTGGGTACCTGCGGCTCAGCTATGCGCTTGGAGATGACCAACTTCTTGAGGGTATTCAGCGCTTGCAGAAACTGTTTGGCTAAAAACCAATCAGGTTTGGCTCTGGAATCAAGTTGATTCCCCACCTAGCAGCAACCCGCTCTTGAATAAGCCTCGCCAATTCCAGAATCTCTCGGCTCGTTGCACCGCCACGGTTTGTGATTGCCAAAGCATGCTTATTCGAGATTGCGGCTTTCGAACCAGGAATCGAGTAGCCCTTTGGAAATCCAGCATTTTCTATCAGCCAGCCAGCCGATAGCTTTACATGAGTGCCATCAGGCATCTTCCAGTGCTGCATATCCTCTGGAAACTCTGACAATTTCGCGATGCCCACAAGTGGGTTTGTGAAGAAACTCCCGCAGCTAACGCTGTCAGGGTCGTCCAATTTCACGACCATGCCCTTAGAGGTTCGAAGTTCTAGAACAGTGTCGCGAACCTGACGAAGCGGCAGCTGTGAGCCGTACTCAGCACCAACGTGCTGAGTGATTTGCCCAGATGCCATTGGGACACTCAGCCCGCCTAGTTTTTGAAGCTTGAATTCAACCCAACCGATGACACCGTTCAGGCCATGCTTCAACGCGCTATCTCGGTAGGCGAATTGGAAAAAGCTCGCTGGCTTTATTTCAACCTCGCCGGTTTCTTGATCTAGGAACTCCACTTGAGTGATGACATCCGAAACTTCTTGCCCATAGCCACCAACGTTTTGAACCGGTGTCGCACCGGTACTACCGGGGATTCCACTCATCGCTTCGATGCCGGCATAGTCGTTGTTGACGGCCCACTCCACGAATTCATCCCAAGGGTGTCCGGCCTGGACCTGCACGAGGATGTGATCCTCGTTTTCAGACACAATTTCAATCCCGCGATTAGCAACCAGCAGTACGTTTAGGTCGCTTACGTCGTCAGCAAAAACGATGTTTGAGCCACCGGCTAATACTTGGAATGGCTCTTCTGATTCCCAGAATTCGAGTGTCTTGTCATAGAGCTGCTGGGTATTGGAGCAGGAAACCAGCTGCTTCGGCTTGCCGCCCACTTTCATGGTCGTGTGCTCAGATAGCTCGCTGGTGTTGTCGGTCAAAGCTGAACCCAGACCTGAGCTTTGCCCAAGACAGTCGTATCTTCAAAGTTGGTCTGCAAGTCGATTCTGACTTTTGAAGATTCCTGGTCAATGACCGCAACCGTTGCGGTGACTATCAATTCAGCGGAGCCCTCGGCGGGGACCACAACCGGCTTTGTGAAGCGAACACCGTATTCCACAACCTTGCCAGCATCGCCCAACCACGAGACCACCGGTTCTATGGAAATGCCCATGGTTAGCATGCCGTGAGCAAGCACTCCCGGAAGGCCAACTGACGCCGCGACATCGTCGCGGTAATGGATTGGATTGAAATCTCCGGAGGCCCCCGCATACCTAACGAGAGAATCCCTAGTAATGCTGTAGTTCTTAGTGGCGACAATATCGCCGACTGTTAGCTGGCTAATTTCAGGCATCTGCTCCCCTGACGACCAATGTTGAGATTGCAGTGCATACAAGTTTTTGTTCTTCGTCAAAAATCTCAGTGTCAAAAACGACCATGTGGTTGCCTCCCAGTGACTTCACGCTCGCCACTGAAAGCTCACTTGAAAGCAAGTCCCCTGCAACGATCGGCCTGGCATAGACAAACTTTTGCTCACCGTGGACCACCCTTGAAAAATCTAGCTCGGCCTCTGGGTCTTCAATAACCAACTTCAGACCGAATTCCTGCAAAACAATTGGGAAGGTGACTGGAGCTACCAGGTCTTTATGGCCAGCTTTTTTTGCCGCCTCAAGGTCAATGGATTCTTCGGTTGCGAAAGTTGCTCTTGCAAATTCGCGTAACTTCTCTCGCCCGACCAGATAGGGGGCGGAACGGGGATACCGCTTGCCTTCAATGTTTGGATTTACCATGCCTCTAAGGGTAATGCCTTGGTAGCGGGGGCGGGACTCGAACCCGCGACCTCACGATTATGAGCCGTGCGCTCTAACCACCTGAGCTACCCCGCCGCGTTTGAAACTATTGAAGCGAGCCCCGAGACAGGATTGAACTGTCGACCCCTTCCTTACCATGGAAGTGCTCTACCACTGAGCTATCGGGGCGAAGCCATAAGGCAACCGAAGAAGATTAGCACTAGCGAACAGCGCTCGGCAACCGCCAAATCTGTAAATCAAGCTCGGCAGCGTCGTAGCGAATCTTTCCGCCCACAACACGCAGGTTGCCATTGCCAAAAAGATTCTCTGCTCCTTCTGCGCCACCGAGAGCATCGCGAGAAAACTCAAGCTTGCGATCGCGACCTCTGGAAGCAATAACGAGGATCGATTCGGTCTTGGATTCCCTCACGTAAGCCATAGCCTCTTTTGAGGTGTATAGCCAGCGCATTGAGCCTTCAGCAAGGGCGCGGTGCCGCTTTCGAATCTGCGAAAGCTTGGCGTAGGTTTCAAGCATTGAGGTATCACTCTCACGCTCACCGTTCCACGGAATCGGAGTTCTAGAGCTTTCCCCGTTTGAGCCATCGAGGCCGAACTCATCGCCTGCAAATATCATCGGGATGCCAGGGAAAGTGAACTGCATGCCGGCGGCAACCCGCTGCGAACCGGGAATCGTAAAGGACTTGAAGCGACCGGTGTCATGGGTGTCGAGCGCATTCAAATTGTGCTGGCGCAAGTGCCAAGGGAATATTCCAGCAAATGAATTATGAATCTGCCTTAGCTGGTCAGCACTAATTCCTTTTCGCCCTACCCCGACCTGGCCCTCTTCTCGATCATCCTTTGGATTCCAAAGCCAACGCCACGTGGGGCGAGTGAAGTTGGCATAGGTCATCGTCGACTGATAGTTGTCTCCCTGAACATGGTTAGCCGCATCCGATGTGAACTCGCCAATCAAGAATGTCTCGGGGTTTATATCAGTCATGGTGGAGCGGATGGCGTTTGCAACCTCACGGCTTGTATCCTCGCCCCTGATTTTACCAGTCATGTTCGCAACATCGATGCGCCAGCCGTCAAGCGCGTAGGGAGCCTTGAGCCACTTGGCAACCACCGATGACTTGCCATCAATGAACCGCTTTCGAAGCTCGAGTGATTTCCAGTTGAACTTCGGTAGCGACTCGACGCCCCACCAAGAGTCATACTTGGTGTTCTTTTCGGTGAAGTAATAGAAATCAGATTCTTTTGCGCTCGGTTTTTTGTAAGCGGCTAGGAACCACTCGTGGGTGTTGCCAGAATGATTCGCGGTCAGATCCCCCATTACCTTGAATCCCATCGAGTGGGCCTTTTTGGTGAGGCTGGACAGGGCTGAATTGCCACCCAAAAGTGGGTCAACCTCGTCAAAACTAGATGCGTCATAGCGGTGGTTTGACCCTGCTGGGAAAAAGGGCGTCAAATACAAAATCGTGGCACCGATTTTCTTGAGGTGATCTAGGTGTTCTTCAATTCCCTTGAGGTCACCACCGAAGAACTGTTCTGCAACTCCGGCACCGGTTCCCTTCACATTGGCATCCCAAGCTTTTGGCTCAGCCCACTCTGGGAGCTCTCGCTTATCAGCCGCTGAAGAACGGGCGAAGCGATCAGGAAACACCTGGTAGAGGACAGCTCCCGTTGCCCACTTTGGAACTGCGTTGTAGGTGTTTATTTTGAAATCATCACGGTCCGGTTGATCGAGTTCGTGGAAGCCGACTCCGTTGAGCCAAAAACTCTCTTTGAAAGTTTCAATGAAGAACCGGTAGTTGATTTCCGGATTCCACATGGTTATCGAACCCTCATACCAGTCCCAACCGTGCCGGTGAATCAGCGGCTTCATCGGTGGTGTCAAAAAGCCTTCGCCAGAGTCAGACTGGCGAATCAGGACCTGCCGGATTTTGCCAAGCGAGCTATGAATTCGAATTCGAATTTTTACTTTTTCGGAAAGCTTTGGTTTCTGGTTGGCCACATACAGCGCAGAACCATCGTGGTGAGGCAGCAATTCAAGCTCGGGCATGGTTATTAAACTACTAGCCCTTCACCGCTCCGCCAATAAGGCCCGACACGATGTAGCGCTGCAAATACAAAAATAACCCAACGATCGGTATCGCAGCGATTATTGCTCCGGCGGCGAATACTGTCCACTCCTGGTTGAACTGGTCAGAAACGTAGCTGTAGAGCCCGACTGCAAGAGTCTTATCTTCAGGCTTCACCAGGATGATGTTCGCCAGCAAGAAATCACTGGAAGTGCCGATGAAGGAAAGTAATCCGATGACCGCCAAGATAGGTGCCGCAAGCCGCAGAATCATCCCGTAGAAAATCTGAGTGTGCGTGGCCCCATCAATTTTGGCTGCCTCATCCAACTCTTTTGGAATGGTGTTGAAAAACCCGTACATCAGATAGGTGTTCGCGCCCAGTGCTCCACCCAGGTAAACCATGATTAGGGCTAAGTGTGACCCAATGCCGAGCACCGGGAAAACCTGCCCTATTTCCGACAGCAATGCGTAGATTGCCACTAGAGCAAGCAGCTGAGGGAACATCTGAACCAGAATCAAAGTCAACAAGCCCGCTCGGCGGCCTCTGAACCTCATTCTCGAGAATGAGTAAGCTGCGAGCGCCGATAGAAAAACAGATCCCAGTGCCGCGGCACCTGACACAAAGAGGGTGTTTACAAACCAGTTCGCAAACGGTTTTTGTGGGTTATCGAAAAGGTCAAAGAAGTTTCCAAAACCGATGTTTCCAAATAGTCGGTTTGAGCCGGTGAGCGTTCCGCCTTCGTTTAGTGCGCCGGACAGAATGTAGACAATGGGGAAAATTGCATAAAGCGAAACCGCGATCGCGATTACGTGCTTCCAGCCCTGACGGCGAAGCGAAGTGGCCAACGAGGTCTTCTTGTTGATTCCAAGGTCTGCCATCACCTGCTTGTGCTTTCTTGCATCTGTTCTAGTTTCCGACATCAGTTCATGTCCTCCAGAGTCCTACTTCTTCTGAAGCCAAGGTAAGAAATCGAACCCACAACCAAGAAAATCAGAATTGAGAATGCGCTTGCCAGACCAAAATCTGAACCTTCGCCAGCGTTGAAGGCCAATTTATAAACAAGCGTTATCAGGATGTCGGTGTGACCAGCATTCAGGCCCGCCTCGATGTTCTTCGGCCCACCACCAGTAAGCAAGAAGATGAGCGTGAAGTTGTTGAAATTGAAGGCAAAGCTTGTGATCAAAAGCGGTGCAACAGAAACCAACAGCAAAGGCAGCTTGATCAACCTCAGCTGTTGCCAGGCATTCGCACCATCAATGCGAGCAGATTCCATTAGCTCATCGGGTATCGATTGCAATGCTCCGAGTGTGATCAAAAACATGTACGGGAACCCAAGCCAGAAGTTCACGAACAAGACTGCAAATTTGGCCAGCCACTCATCGGATAACCAGCCAATTTGAGCACCGTCCAAAATCACCTGATTTATAAACCCATACTTCTCGTTGAATAGCGATCGCCAAATCATGGCGGACAAAAATCCAGGGAACGCATAGGGCAAAATCATCGCCACCCGATAGATTTTGCGCCCTCTAAAGTTTCGGTCATTGAACAAAAGTGCCAACCCAAGACCCATCGCAAATGTCACCAGGACAGTGATGATTGCGAACGCAAAGGTCCAGATTGTTATGCCAACAAAAGCGGTGCGAATGCGTTCATCCGTGAAAGCTTTCTCAAAGTTTGCAAATCCAACTTCGGTGCGCCAGCCAGGCTGCAGCTTTTCACCCGCCGCCGATGCAAAATTGCCGTCATTGTTGTCGACAAAGACAGCACCGTCCGTGACCCGCTGAACGCTGTCCGTAGCCGGGTCATAAGCCAAAGTTGGTTGGTAGAAATATGCATAGGATGCGTCCTTGGTAATCACGTAAGAAGACGGGTAGTACTCGCCGGTGTCTACCTTTAGCTCCCCAAGTTCATCTTGAACGCCGAGAACCTGCGCGAAGCTGAGAATTTCAAAGTCTCGATACAGCGGATCCGCAAAGGTCCCTTCAACACCAGCGAAGGTAAGGGCTTGGTCTTTAGACCCGAAACCCCAGCGTTCTTCATCGGGGAACTTCAAAAGCAACCCAAGGTTTTCGCCGTTGGACATTACTTTGACTTGCAGTTCCGGAGATTCTGGCACTCTCTCCTGTCCGGTTAGGGACATGATCTCGATGGCGTCTTCTTTGGTGCCAATGTGCCCGCCACCGTAATTAGTGAAAGCGATGTAGCCCGAATAAACAGCCACGTAAACCTGGAAAATGGCCAAGAAAACTAGACCTGGAATCATGTATTTCGCGGGCAGCATGCCTCTTCGCAAATAAATGAAAATAACTGCGATTGTCACAACGGTTGCAAGACCCGCAACCAAATACTCTCCGCTGCCAATTAAGACCATGACTGCGAACATCATCGCTGCGGCTAGCACCGACAGGATGGCTATCTTAATGATGGTGCCGTGAAGGGACGGGGTTCCACCGTCGTTCACAACACTTTTCGGCTTTTTACGCTTTGATCTGTCTAAAGTTTCTGACACGAATCTGTCGCCCTTTTTTTAGGTAGTCGATAACCACCGGTGTGACTAGAAAACACCGGTGGTTATCGACTTTTTTGAACTAACTAGCCAACTATTGCGGCATTGATGTCATCACACATCTTCTGCCATAGGTCGGCTGCGTCACCATCACCACGAATGATCGACACCTGGGTTGAGCCCCAGAATGACCAAACCGAGTTCATGGCCGGAATCGCAGGCATAGGCATTGAGTTTACGCCAGCGGCACCGAACTGAGATGGGATCTTTGAATCGCCCGCAGCCTCAAGAGCAGCAAGGTTTGCTGGGATTCTTCCAGAGGACTGGAATAGAGCGGTTTGTGCAGTTTCGCTTCCAAGGTATTCAACGATGAATTTGGTAGCGGCAACTGGGTTGTCAGAGTTGGCACTTAGCATCACTCCACGAACGCCAGAGAACTGTGCGGCGGTCTGACCACCGGCTGATGGGATAGCGAATGCATTCCAGCCATCCTCACCGAAGTTCTCTGTAAACCAGACACCATTCCATGGGCCGGTCATCCAGCAACCCTTGTCTCCAGAGAGCATTTGCTCCTTGACGATGTCGGTGTTGTTGGAAAGATCGAATAGGTCTGCATTGTTTGCCAACCAGTTAGCGAACTCGGTTCCAGCAGCATTTTCCATGCCCAACGTTGAGGTGTAAGAACCGGTTTCATCAATCTCGAAGACTGTTGCACCGAAGGAAGTCTGCAACGCGTACATGTGGTACGGGTCACCGGTTCCATCGTTCAAAGAAATTGCTAGACCTGCGTCAACAGCATCCTGGAACGTAGCAGGTGCAGTTGGCATTGCCTCACTGGTGCAAACAAGAGCAATGTTCTCCTGAGTGTAAGGAAGTCCGTACTGCTGCCCGTCATAGTTGAAGGCGTTGATTGATCCAGTGATGAACCCTGCCGCACGATCTCCGAGCTCCAAAGGAGCAATTAGACCGTTGCTTACCAGTTCACCCTGCCAGTCGTGAGCACCCAGAACGACATCTGGTGATTCTGCTGCGGGGGCAGCAACAAACTCGTTACGAACCTCTTCTTTTACTACAAGCTCAACCACAATTCCTGTGTCAGCCTCAAACTGCAACGCTGCAGCCTCAAGGCCTGGAGCTTCAACCTCATCTGACCAGACAGTGATCACTTCTTGAACCACTGGAGCTGCAGATGTTGTTTCTTCTGCGGTTACTTCAGCTTCCTCAGCTGCACAACCGGATAGCACGAGTGCTGAAGCCGCGGCGATCGCGCCGAGGGTTAGCATTCTTGATTTCTTGATTATCATTTAGCACCTTTCAGTACCAGATCATGGAAATTAGGTATACCTGCAAAGGCAAGCTTTCTAAGCTCACTACTAAAGAATAAGTTGGTCAAACTTGTAAACGCTTGCATACATAACAAGTGGATAACAGAGAAGCCAGAGGGCAAATGCTCCAAACGACTGTAAAGGCTTACAGCCAATGCCCTACGGGGTAATTTACTTTTCTGCCGTCATGAAACTAATTTTTGAAAGCTGTGGTCTGGGAGTGACTCTCACCTTTAGGCTTTTGCCATGCAAACCTCTTTCTCAGAAAATAAGGCTGGCCACGAGTGGTGGCGCTCAGCTGTCATCTACCAGATTTACCCACGCTCCTTCGCTGACGGAAACGGTGATGGCATGGGTGACATTCCTGGAATCATCTCAAGGCTTGACAGCTTGGCTGAACTCGGCATTGACGCCATATGGTCCTCACCGCTGACTAAGTCACCTCAAAAGGATGCCGGCTACGACGTCTCGGACTACCGAGACATCGATCCGCTTTTTGGCACGCTGGAGGATTTCGACAACCTTGTGGCCAAGGCAGCGGCAAAGGGCATCCGCATAATCATGGATCTAGTTCCAAACCACTCCTCTGAAGAGCACCCCTGGTTTGTTGAAGCCCTCGCCGCAGCACCGGGCTCAAAAGAGCGTGCTAGGTACATGTTTAGAGACGGCAAGGGTGAAAACGGCGAAGTGCCACCTAATAACTGGGAATCTGTTTTTGGAGGCGCAGCTTGGACGAGGATTACCGAACCAAACGGTGAACTAGGTCAGTGGTATCTGCACATTTTTGACTCTTCCCAGCCGGATTTCGACTGGACAAACCCCGAGGTTAGGGCCGAATTCGAGAGCGTTCTTCGCTTCTGGCTTGACCGCGGTGTCGCAGGTTTCAGGATTGACGTTGCTCACGGACTCATCAAGGCAGACGGCTTGCCAGACATCGAAAACAATGACACAACTATGGGCGGTCAGCCAAAAGATCGTGCAAGGCCACACCCATTTTGGGGCCTAGAGGGCGTGCATGAGATCAACCGCGAATGGCGCAAAGTTCTTGATGAGTATCAGGACAGGGCAATGTGTGCCGAGGCTTGGGTGATGCCACTTTCCAGGATGGCCAAGTGGGTTCGCAGCGACGAGTACCACCAGACATTCAACTTTGCATACCTTGAGACTCCTTGGAACAAGGATGGGCTTGCCAAAGTTGTCGATGAATCAATCAAAGAATTCGAAGCCGTTGGAGCGCCTGCTACCTGGGTGCTATCAAACCACGACGTGATTCGCCATGCCACCAGGCTTTCCTATAACACTGCGCCAAAGCAGGGTGATGGCATCGGACCGAATGACCCGCAACCTGATGAGGCTCGTGGCTTGAGGCGTGGGCAAGCAGCAACCGCATTCATGCTTGGGCTCCCCGGGGGTGCATACATTTACCAAGGTGAAGAGCTGGGGCTACCCGAGCACACAACATTGGATGGCAAGTACCGGGAAGATCCGACGTATTTCCGAACCAACGGCGAGCGCGTGGGACGAGATGGTTGCCGCGTGCCAATTCCTTGGGAAGCCAATGAGGCAAGTTATGGATTCAGCACCGAGGGTAAGTCATGGCTACCACAGCCCGAGAACTTTGCAAGCTATGCAAGGGATAAACAATCGGGCAATCCCGGCAGCACCCTCGAGCTCTACAAAACCCTGCTTGCAAACCGTAAGAAGTTTGAACTTGGCCACGGATCGCTAACCTGGAAAAACGAACTGATTGCAGAAACTGGCCTGTGCTACCAAAACGGTGAGGTGTTGGTCGTTGGCAACTTCGAAGGTGCAGGATTTGAGATTCCAGCCGGCGAGATTTTGGCAACGACACAAGCGGGGCTGACCGAAGGTGATGCGCTAGAGGCCGACCAGGTGGTTTGGATAAAAATCTAGATGCCTCTTCACGAGGCTGTTTCAGGATCTGAGTGGTGGAGATCTGGAGTTATCTACCAGGTCTACCCGCGCTCTTTTGCGGACTCCAACGCAGACGGCATGGGAGACCTTGCTGGAATAACGAAAAACCTTGATGCACTTCACGCACTTGGCGTTGATGCGATTTGGCTGAGTCCTTTTTACCCATCTCCTCAAAAAGATGCCGGCTACGACGTTTCTAACAACATGGACGTCGACCCTCTTTTTGGCACGCTCGAAGACTTTGACTCGATGCTTGAACGAGCCCATGAGCTTGGCCTCCGAGTGATGATTGACCTGGTCCCAAACCACACCTCAGACCAGCACCCGTGGTTTCAAGAAGCGCTTCAAGCCGAGCCAGGCTCACCTGCCAGATCGTTTTATCACTTCAAGGACGGACAAGGTGAAAGTGGTGAGCTTCCCCCAAACAACTGGCTAAGTCTGTTTGGAGGACCTGCGTGGACCAGGGCAGAGGACGGCCAGTGGTACTTGCACCTTTTCGACTCTTCACAGCCAGACCTGAATTGGGAAAACCTAAGGGTGCGCGAAGCCTTTGAGGAGGTCCTGCGCTTCTGGTTAGACAGAGGAGTTGATGGATTCAGAGTTGACCAACCCCATGCAATGGGGAAGGAAGCCGGCCTCCCTGACCATCCGTACGTTGAAACCGCTGGAGCTGGCTTCATTGAAGGCGAGCCCGATCCGCCGATGTGGTTCCAAGATTCGGTTCATGAGATCTTTAGGTCCTGGCGGAAGATCCTCGAAAGTTATGACGGTGAGCGCGCGATGTGTGGCGAAGCATATGTACTTCCGCTAACCAAAATGGCCAAGTGGGTTAGGCCAGATGAATTCCACCAAACATTTAACTTCCGCTTTCTAGATTCACCCTGGGAAAAAGACTCTCTGGTGGCAGCCATCAACGAGTCATTCCACGCCTTTGATGAAGTCGGAGCACCGAGCACATGGGTCCTAAACAATCACGACACCATAAGACATGCCTCCCGGTTTGGTGGTGACTACGGAAGAGCGACTGCCTCTGACGGCATCGGGCCAGACAACCCCCAGCCTGACAACAAACTTGGCCTTATAAAAGCCAGAGCAGCAACTCTTTTTATGCTTGGCCTTCCAGGGGCAAGTTACATCTACCAGGGTGAAGAGCTTGGGCTCCCAGAGCACACCACAATCGAACCCAATTACCGGCAGGACCCCACGTTTTTCAGAACCAACGGGGAACGAGTCGGAAGGGATGGAGCCCGCGTGCCGCTGCCTTGGATTAAGGGCGGCTCAACAAATGGATTTTCTACTGCCAAGGAAGCTTGGCTGCCCCAACCTGAATCATTTGCAAACCTAAGCCGAGACCAGCAAGGTCAAGAAGGCTCGACGTTATGGATGTACACGCAAGCTCTGGAGCTTCGCAAAAAGCTAGGACTTGGAGAAGGTTCCTTCGAGTGGATAAGCGCAACTGATTTACTCGGCTACCAAAACGGCGGCACTCTTGTGATCCACAACTTTGGAAACTCCGCGGCAAAGCTCCCAACTGGAGAATTGCTTCTGAGTTCGCAGCCCCTTGAAGACTCAAGGCTTCCGGCCAATGCAAGCTGCTGGCTGGCGGTCTAGTTCGAACACTCCCTTCGAGTCCAAGAAGGAAGATACCCGTTAAACCAGAGAACCCCGCAGAGCGGGGTCTTGGTGGCAAGTGAGGGATTCGAACCCCCGAAGTCGAAGACGGCTGATTTACAGTCAGATCCCTTTGGCCGCTTGGGTAACTTGCCATTGCGTTAGACGCAGCTTGAAAGAATAGTCGATATTTGATTCTCAAGTAGCGGTTATTGGCTGTAAGCCTTTACAGTATTTTCAATGGTAGGCATTATTGAGGTCGCGCAGCACGCTGGAGTGTCAACTGCGACGGTGTCTCGCGCGCTCAACGGCAAGGCAAATGTGTCTGCCAGAGCACGGGAACGAGTACTCAAATCTGCGCAAGAACTGGGCTATGTTGCCTCTTCCTCTGCATACACATTGGCAACAGGCAAAGCCAAAAACATTGGCGTTGTTATGCCGTTTATTGATCGCTGGTTTTTCTCTTCAATTCTTGAAGGCGCCGTCAGCGCTCTTGTTAATCGCGGTTATGACGTCACCCTCTACAGCCTCTCCGGTGGCAACAACAACAGGCAGAGAATATTCGATGAACTTGTGCTTAGAAAACGAGTGGATGGCGTGTTGACCATTGCGCTCAAGCTTTCTGAAAGTGAGCTCAAACACTTGGCGGACCTTGAAAAGCCCATTATTGGAATAGGTGGCCCAATCCCTGGTGCCCGTTCTATTGCAATAGATGATGAAGGGGCAGGGCGATTGGCCACTGCCCACCTGATTTCTCTTGGGCACACGAAAATCGGAATGATTTCTGGGACTCCGGCCACCGAAATGGATTTTCATCAGCCCTACCTTCGCAAGACCGGCTACCACGAAGCGCTCTTGGACGCGAACCTTGACTTTCACCCTCAGTGGATGGCCGAGGCAGAATTCACAATCGACGGTGGTTATCACGCGGCAAAGCAGATGCTTGGCAACCCCCAAAATGCACCCACCGCGATCTTCTGCGCCTCTGATGAGATGGCTTTCGGGGCGATTGAGGCCGCCAGGGACCTAGGCCTTCGGGTGCCGCAGGACATCAGTGTCGTGGGCATCGATGGCCATCCGCTGTCACTGTTTTATGGTCTTTCAAGTGTGGACCAGCAAGTAAAAACGCAAGGCGCCAAAGGCGCGGACACGCTGATTGACATTCTTGAGTCTGGTGACAAGAAAGATCTGAAAAACTATGAGCAACTTACGATTTGGCCAATTGATTTAGTTGTCAGATCTTCCACAGCCCGCCGGACCGAAAGTTAGAGTAGACAAATGGCAGATACCTCCTCATTCGACGTTGTAAGCAAAGTAGACCACCAGGAAGCCGATAACGCCCTTAACCAAGCGGCAAAGGAAGTCGAGCAGCGTTATGACTTCAAAAACACCGATGCCAGCATTGCCTGGAGCGGTGAAATGATTTTGATCAAGGCAAACTCAGAGGAGCGAGCAAAGGCAGTTTTGGATGTTCTGCATACAAAACTGATCAAGCGCGGAATCTCGATGAAGTCTCTTGACTCGGGAGAGCCTTTTCAGTCCGGCAAGGAATACCGGATTGAGAGCACGCTAAAAGCCGGCATCGACCAAGAGAATGCCAAAAAGATAACCAAGATGATTCGTGATGAGGGCCCCAAGAACGCCAAGGCTCAAATCCAAGGTGACGAGTTACGTGTCAGCTCAAAGAGCCGTGATGACCTGCAGCAAATAATTGCGCTTCTCAAGGGCGCAGATCTCGATCTTGACCTGCAGTTTGTAAACTACCGCTAGCCCATTGCTAGATAGCCAGTTCCAGAGCCAGTAACCGAAAAATACTTAGCTGCCCTCATGAATGCAGCTTCTCCAGGGGCCAATTGCACCAGCTCCTCTAGGGAGTTAGAAATGGTCAGCTCCCCGGCGACACAGGCAATAATCGCACTACCGTGCAGCTCTATGTCCACCAGCATCTGCTGAGAACTAGGGCTCACCTGATAAAAAGTGAAATCATCGCACGTGACCGGATATTCAACTAACCCTTGGCTGAGCGCTCTGGTTTGAACCACAGGGTCACTAAGTGAATTGAAGTCAAGGACTTCCATCAATTCTGCAATGTCGATTGGCTTTTTTGTGAGCCCACCTCGTAGAACATTGTCGCTCGCAGCCATGACCTCAACTCCGAGGCCGGCGATGTAGCTGTGGATATTTCCCGCAGGCAAAAACAATGCCTGGCCGGGTTTTAGGTTGACGAAGTTCATCAAGACCGAGACCAAAATTCCAACGTCAAACCCAAAGTGCTCAACCATGGTCTCAATTAGCTTGGCTCGCTCTGGGCCTAGAACACCGCGCTTTGAAACCAGGGCACTAACCGCTGAATCATCTGCCTGAAAAGCCCAGGCCGTTGCTCCGCGCAGTCCAGCCGCCTCAAACTCTGCCAACCACGAGTCGAAGACTGAACTAGCAGTCGCGAGTGCTCTCAGGTCATTGGCGATCTCACTCTCCGGTCTATAGCCACAGAGCGCATCGAAGTCAGAAACCGCAACGATCAATTCAGGCTTATGGTTAGCGTCCTGATATCCAGGATGGCCGGAGGCAAATTGAGATTCTGCCCGCGATTTGGAAGGGTGCGCCTGGATGGATAGGGGTTTTGCTGCGGCTAGAAATTTCACCAAGAACGGCAGCTCGCCGGTTCTGTCCAAAAGAGTGCCCCCAACGGGATCGAGAACGTCAGATGGGTCCGAAGGGTGCGTGCCGAGCCAAATTTCCGCCTGTGGCTGGCCATTTGAATCTGTTCGCATCAGCGCCGGGATCAGCTCTTTAGAGCCCCAGTCGTAGCGCTTTGCCTCATTGGTGATTTTGAATAGAGTCACCCTCTCACTCTACCTATCGCCCTCTTCAGTGATGATGATGGAAATAGGACCCGTAGCAGGAGCTGCTGCATCCAGCTCGCTGCGCCTTGCTCGTTTCGCGAAGCCGGAGGCAATTAGCCCCGCCCCAACGGCCAACGAGATTGGGAAGAAGAACGCCAGAGAGAGCCCAACACCTTCCGATAGCGCACCCATCATGGTCTTGGCACCAATCGACACCACGGCATTAAACAGGCTCATCCTGCTGATGGCCCACGCAGTTGACACTCCTGGGATGTGACCGGCTGCGGATTGAAAAGTAGGTGCAACCGGAGCTAGGCCAAGACCGGCTAGGCTCCAGAAGATTGCGGTCACCAGCAGACCAAGCTGGGTGCTAACACCCGCCACGGGAACTGAAAGCAACGCGGCAACCGCCAGAGAGCCGGCTGCCAAGAAAGCGCCTCTAGAGGCAAGCGTGTGTGGGTGGAACCGCTTTGCCAACTTGGTCATGGACAGCCTTCCGGTAATCATGCCCACCATGAAGGCGGCGAAAGGTACCGACCTGAGCGCAACGTCTGCGTTGAGCACATCCTTGGCGAATACTGTTGCCCAGTCGATCACAGCAACCTCTGGATAGATGCCGCAAAAGAGCCCAACACCCAAGAGCCACAGCTCAGCTGGCATCTGGTAAAACTTACGCTTTACTGAGCTTGCTTTTTCCTCCAGGTGCCCATCCTCAGTCGGTGACAGCAGCCAACGAAGATTGAATTCAAAAACAATCAGAGTCGCGATTGCGACAATGACCACAAACACTTCTAGGCTCAAAAAGACCGTTGAGAGCCCTCCGGTGATTGCAGCACCGACTGCGCCAACACTCCAGCCAGCGTGCATTCGACCCATGATGTTGATGCTGATTTGCTTCTGAAGCATCACTGCGTGGGAGTTAACCGCGACACCCATAAGCGACATGAAAAACCCAAAGCTGGCATTCAGAAAGAACCAAACCAGTGGATCTGTGGAAGTTGCCAGCGTTACCAAGAAGATCATTCCGCCGTAGTTGGCAAACCGAATGATTGTTCTTGAGCCAAATCGCATGATCAGCCTCGAGGCGAATAAAAGCGGCGTGATTGAACCAATCACACCGAAGCCAATGATTGTTCCCCACGCTGCAAAGGAGACATCGAGGCGAGCTATGTATTCTGGGACCCAGGCAACCGAGGCAAGTGCCGCATGGCCCATGGCCACAAAGGTTGCCAAAGTTGCTATCTGCGCTTTTCGCAGCCTGGCACCTGGCAGACGGGTCACTTGTTATTCCTTGGTAATTTTTAAAATTTCTTCTCGATCAAAGAGCTTTATTCTCTCGCGTCCGTGAGCTTCACCCATAGCTTTTTCTTGAGAATCTATTTTTAGCCACTTCGCCCAGTCAACGTATTCAACGTTCCTGGACTGCAGGGTTTCCAGAATCTGGTCCTCCCCGCCTCGCTCCGGTTGCCACCATGTAGCACGGTCTTCGATGACATGACCAATGGTTTCGATCGCATCTGCTTTGGTGTGGCCAATGAGGCCAACCGGCCCACGCTTGATCCAGCCGGTGCAGTAAACACCTGGAAGCACTTCGCCGTTTTCTCCAGTGACCCTGCCCTCTTGATTTGAAATAACTCCGTACTTGGTATCAAACGGGATCTTGTCAACAGCAGAGCCAAAGTAACCAACGGCTCGATAAATTGCCTGAATTGGGAAATCGGTTGTTTCGCCGGTTCCAACGACGCCGCCGGCGCCATCAAGTTTGGTTTTTTCAATTCGAATGCCAGCAACCTTGCCGTCTTCTCCGAGAATCTCTTGTGGGCTTGAGAAAAAGTGAAGGTGCAGTCGTCTCTCCTGGGGCTCCTGCGGGTTGTCCTTGAGTTGCTCGAGGGTCTTGACCATCACCTTGATCTGATTACTGCTGGCAATCGCAGCCTCTGAGCCTTCGTCGTATTGGAACTCGTCTTCGATGACAATCGACTGAACACCGTCAATGTGGATGGCTTCGCGCAACTCAAGTGGCGAAAACTTGACCTGTGCTGGCCCGCGCCTGCCAAACACGTGCACATCTGTCACAGGCGAGGCCTTGAGGCCTTCATAAACGTGATCCGGAATGTCTGTGGCAAGAAGATCCTCTGGCCTTTTGATAAGCATCCTGGCGACGTCCAGGGCGACGTTACCGTTCCCGATAACCGCAATCTCTTTGGCATTCAATGGCCAAGTCAGTGGGAAGTCTGGGTGAGAGTCATACCAGTTGACAAAGTCCGCTGCTCCATAGGAGCCATCCAACTCGATGCCCGGGATATTTAGCGGGGCGTCCTTGATAGCACCGGTTGCAAAAATGACCGCGTTGTAGTGGCTCTTTAGGTCCTCAAGGTCAAGGTCTTGGCCGTATTTCACGTTTCCAAAGAACCTAATGTCGCCACGGTCCAGAACTTCATAGAGGGCTCGGATGATGCCTTTGATTCTCGGGTGGTCAGGAGCGACACCGTAACGAACAAGTCCGTAAGGAGCTGGCAGTAAATCAAACAGGTCAATGGAGACCTCGAAGTCCCGCTCTGCTTTCAAGATCAGGTCGGCTGCGTAAATACCCGCTGGACCCGCGCCAATAATGGCCAAACGTAACTTTGACATTTTTTCTAACTACCCTTTTTCTAGCCCTTGCGGTCTACAACCGCGGAAGCGAAAGCTTCCAATGCCGTTCGAACTTTACCCGCTGGCAGTGGCGCAATTGCAGCAATCGCCTTTTCTGCCCATTTCTTAGTCTCCAGCCTAGCTTCGTCCATCACCGGGTGTGCCCTGAGTCTGTCTAAGACACCGGGAAGAGTCTTTTCGGTCAAGCCACTAGAGATCTCCGCCAACAGCGCAACAGACGCTTCGTCTTTGTGATTTACAAGCAACAGAACTGGCAATGTCGGCACGCCTGCGAGTAAGTCGGTGCCTGAAACTTTACCGCTCTGTGACTTGGTTGATTCGATGTCAATGATGTCGTCAATCAACTGGAATGCAATCCCGACGCAGTGACCAAACTCTTCCAGAGGTTTTTGGTAAGAAGCATCAGCGCCTGAGAGCATTGCCCCCAACTGGGCCGAAAGGGCAATCAAAGAGCCGGTCTTGTCGAGCAGCACTTGGATGTAGTGATCGATTGGATTCTCATCTTCACCGGGCCCGAGCGTTTCGTGAAGCTGACCAAGAACCAGTTGCTCAAAGACCTTGGCCTGCAGGCTAAGCGCTTCTTGGCCGAGACCAGAAACCAGATTCGATGCTCTTGCAAACAGCAGGTCACCGGTGAGAATCGCAAGATTATTTCCCCAAACAATGTGAGCGGTGTCCACTCCTCTTCTCGTAGAGGCCTGGTCCATGACATCGTCGTGATACAGGGTTGCCAGGTGAGTTACTTCCATCACCACGGCAGCGTCCAGCACGTCGCTCGTTCCAGGAGTTCCAAGGTGAGAGGTGAGCAGAGTCAGAACAGGGCGCATTCTCTTTCCTCCGGCTTTTGCCAGGTGGGAGGAAATTGAATCGACTACCTTCTCAGCGTGCGAGGTGGCCTCGACAATCCTTACTTCAACCTTGGTTAGATCTGCTTCAAGGGCTGCCAGGAGCGCTTTGTCTGAGACTAAGCGAAGTTGGGTTGGCAGTGCTATTTTCATTTCTCCCTTATGGCTGAATGAAGTGCAACAACACCAAGAGTCAAGTTCTTCCATTGAGTTTTAGAAAAGCCTGCATTTGTGATGTCTTTAGCAAGCTCAGCCTGCTTTGGCCACGCGGCAATTGATTCCGAAAGGTAGCTGTAGGCGGCCGGGTTCTTGCTTGCAAGCCTCGAGAGCACTGGCAAAACCAACTTCAGATATAACCGATAGAAAACACCCAGCACCCCGGGGACGTGAGAGAACTCACAGATCACTAGGCGACCACCTGGCTTTAAAACCCTCAAAAATTCTTTTAGCGCAACGTGTCTATCCTGAACATTTCTTAGGCCAAATGACATGGTCACGACATCGAACTCGCCATTTTTGAATGGCAACTTCATCGCATCTGCAAAGACAAACTCGAGTTCTGGATAGCGGATCTTGCCCTCGGCCAGCATTCCCTTGGAAAAATCAGCCGCCACAACCTCCACGCCATCTTTTTTTAGAGCCATTGAACTAGTTCCGGTTCCGGCTGCGATATCGAGGATTCGCTCCCCAGAAACCGGGCTCACTTTGTTGAGCAGTGCCTTGCGCCAACGCTTAGCCTGCCCGAAGGAGAGCATGTCGTTGGTCTTGTCATAGGCGTGGGCAACCTCGTCGAACATCTTTGAAACTTGTTCGGGGCTTTTGCTTAGGTCGGCTTTTGTCACCTAAGCAGTCTAATCGTCTGTATTTGGCTTACCTTGACTTGCAAGAGTGTAGACAATCAAAGACACCGTTCCAAGCATCAAACCAACAACGAGCGGCGTTGTTGCAGAGACATACTTGTCGGCGGGAGTCAGGGTGGTGAACTCGACTTGGCTGAAGTCAACGGGTTTTGAACCAAAAGGGTCCACCTGGTCATTCACCATTGCCGGCGGGATGACCTGTTCAACATGCGAGTCGCTCTCGAGCTCCAGTTCGCCATCGGCGGTGAGTGCGCCAAGCAGGCCGACCGGCATGACAAGCATTGAAACTGCTGCTGCCTGTATGAACACTCAAATCACCTCGCTTAGACTTGTGTCCAAGAGTAAACGAGGAAATGATTTCCTCACACCCACGGTTCAAATAATCTCAGCGAATTGTGAGCAAAGGGACAAATGCCGTTAACAGCAACAATCAGGCGCATTGACGTTCCCGTTGAACTAAACCTCGATAATGCCTCCGTTTTTCTCCGTTCCGGCCAACAAATTATTGCCTCAGGCAAGGCCGTTGAGCTTTCAGCCACCGGCCCAGACCGAATCGCTCAACTTGCTAGCGCCTGGAGGGATCTGATTGCCTCTGCAGAAATCAACGATGACACCGGCCTTTCTGGCACGGGCCTCATTGGCCTAACGTCGATCACGTTTTCTGCCAGCAGCAGTGCACAGTCAGTGGTTTATGTCCCGCAAATAACTCGTGTTTACCGCGATGGAATCGGCTTCGAAGTCACCGTGACTCCTGAAACCGCAGTTGTTGAGAAGACGACTCTTCCGACCGGCCAATTCACCGATGGAGACCAGAGCAAAACCAAGTTTGTTGAGAGCGTTGAAAACGCTCTGCAGAAAATATCAACCAGCGACTTAGAAAAAGTTGTCATCGGCAGGGACTTGATGATGCCGATTGATACTCGTCCCAATCTCTCCAAACCGCTTGCCAGGCTGCATGAAAAATACCCGCAGTGCTGGACATACATGATTGGTGATGTTTTCGGTGCCTCGCCTGAACTGCTTTTGAGGTCAACCATGGGTGAGGTGTCTGCCCGGGTGCTTGCAGGCACTGCTGGCCGAGGAACCGACCCCGATGTTGACCGGGCCATTTCTGACGGTTTGATGCACTCGCAAAAAAACCGCCACGAGCATGACTATGCGGTGAGTTCCATGGTGAATCAATTGGAACCATTTTGCGAGTGGGTTGAGAAAGATGACCAACCTTTTTCACTCGCCCTTCCAGACCTCTGGCATTTGGCCACAGATGTTCGTGGAAAACTCAATGAGTCTGCAAGCCTGCTCGACATAATCGCCAAGCTACATCCAACAGCTGCAGTTGCTGGGACTCCAAGGGGGCTTGCAAAAGATGCGATTTTGGAGTTGGAGCCGTTTGACCGAGCCGGTTACGCCGGGCCAGTGGGCTGGTTGAGCTCAGACGGTGGTGGCGAACTTGCCATCGCACTTCGCGGTGGCGTAATAGAGGAAAATCAGATTAGAGCGATAGCCGGTTGCGGGATTGTTGCGGAGTCTGACCCCGCGGCGGAGCTGGCGGAAACTGAGCTCAAGTTCAAAGCTGTTCGTTACGCCTTTGATCAAAGCTTGTAGTCGATGACCACATAGCCATCCTGTTTCATCGCTTCGTTCAGCTCATCTAGAGTTTTAGCCACAAAATACTGCCAGCCATAGGCCTGGCAGAGCCTTTCAATGTCAACCTTTTGCGGGGTTAGGAACAACTGACTTAGCATCTCTGGAGGAATGTTTCTAGCAACCTCAAGCTTTCGGAAGATCTCGCCACCTGAATCATTGCCGACGATTAGCTGCACGTTAAGGTTGGGCAGTCCAGAGATGTTCATTGATCCGGCATCGTGAAGCAGTGTTAGATCACCGATAAGTGCCCTGACACCCGATCCCGCCTGAGCAATTCCGATGGCCGTGGCGATGCTGCCGTCAATTCCAGACAGGCCTCGACTGGAAAACACCGTCTTGGGTTTTGGCTCGACAGAGCTATCTGCGACTCTAATTATGTTTGAGGCGCCAATCAGAAGCGGCGTGGACCCAGGTGCATTCCAAACTGCTCTGGCTAAGTCCGCCCTTGGTTCCGGGAGTGGTTCGAATGCTTTCCAGCTATCCAGCCAGTGTTTCTCCGCTTTGCCGCTTGGGATCAAGTCCCAACTCGACGCAATGACATTTTGACCGATGTCGAAGTTTCCGTAGTGGGCCGATTTGGCAACGTAGACACTGCTGTTCTTGATTAGGGCAATGACTCCTCGGGACAGCGTTGGCTTCCCGAAAACCACCACTCTTCTGATTTGATTCGCAAGGTCGGTATTGAGCCCAGACACGTAGTTGATGATTGCGCTCGACCCATAGCGCGCTCCGGAAGAAGGCTCGGCAAATAGCGGAAGGCTTGCTTTTTCTGCGAAACGGACTGCCGCTGGACCTGCGCCTGCACCAGCGATGACAACCGTGTGCTCATCAACTTCGATTTCAAGTTGATCTTCGGAGATCGCTGGAAATTCAAGCGTCTTCTTTTCAATGCCAGCAAGCATGGTGACCGCGCTTGGCTCTGCAGAGCTCAGTGGCTCAATAAATTGCAAGTTCAGCTGAACGGGCCCAGGGCCTTTGGAGCCACCAAGGCTCTGAGAGATTGCTTTGGCGACCAGGTCTTTTGCTGAGGGAATGTTGCTGGGTCTTGGCGCCGGGACATCGTGAGTGCCACGGAGCGCGCTTCCAAAGATGCCGATTTGCTCGGTTGTTTGATTAGCACCAATGCCCCTGAGGTCCGAAGGTCTATCTGCCGTCAAAAGAATCAGCGGGACACCGCTGTGGTGAGCCTCTAGAACTGCTGGGTGAAGGTTTGCCACCGCGGTTCCGGAGGTGGTGATGACCACGCTTGGCTCACCGGTACTCATGGCCCTTCCGAGGGCCGTGAAGCCCAAGGAGCGCTCATCCAGCCTGACGGTGAGGGAGAGTTTTCCAGCCCCTGCCAGCTGGCCTGCTGCTATGGCAAGTGCTTGCGACCTAGCTCCAGGAGCGAGATAGAAGTTCTTGACGCCGGCTGCGACCAGTTCTGCAATTGCGGATGCTGCGAACTGTTGGGAAGGTGTGGTCACTTATCCGTCTTTGTTGTCTTTGTCGTCTTCCTCTTTCTTGCGCATCATCTTTGAGATGTCGCGCAGGAAGTTTGGATCGTCATCCGGGGCGATGACCCGGCCCTTGCCACCGGATGGACCAGGGTTCGCACGAAGTGGTCTTCCAACCATCAAATACAGCAGGCCGCCGAAGAAGGGCAGGAAAATACATAGCAGCACCCATAGCCACTTGGGCATTAGCCGAACTTCAGTCTTGTCCGCACTTGCTGCAAAAACGGCAGTAAAGATCGTCCAAATTATCAAGAATGCGAACGTTGCAATGGCTACTCTCGTCATGACTCCACCCTAGTTGACTCTCCTGTGTCTAAACTGAACACGTGAAAAACCCTTGGATTAGCTACACCCTGTTGCGGCTAGGAATGTTCTTCCTGGTTTTTATTGTGCTGTTGCAATTTGAATTCAACCCATTTTTTGCCGCAATTATTGCCGCGGTTGTCTCATTTGCTATTTCTCTTGTGTTTTTGGACCGTCAGCGTAGAGCGATGAGTGAGACTGTTGCCAATAAATTGGCTAGAAATTCAGCCGGCAGCTACGACGATGCCGAGAGCGACCTGGAAAATCAGATACTAGATTCAAAGACTGAAGTTGACCAGGACGATTCCAGCCCCGATCAAAACCCCAAAGCCTAGACCAGCGAAGCTGGTCAGTTTCAAGGCGGTAATCAATTCTTTAGGACCCTTGCCATCAAGGGCAATGAGGGTTGCAGGTAGCACCAGCAACAGGTTCAGGAAGCCGATAACCGTTGCTGGATAAAACAGCACGAGCATAAGGTTCACTACCACCGGCATCCAAAGCATGAAGACAAACAGTCTTCTTGAGCCCCTGTCACCTAGCCTCACGGCGATAGTGATCTTGCCCGACTCCTTGTCAGTTTTGATGTCCCTGATGTTGTTCACCATCAAAACGGCTGAAGCATAGAAACCGTAAGCACCACCGACCAGAACTGCCAATGGGTCAATAAAGCCGGTCTGAATGAAGTTTGTTCCAATGGTTGCAACCAGACCAAAAAACACAAATACAGCTATTTCGCCAAGACCCGCATAACCGTAGGGGTTCTTGCCCCCGGTGTAGAACCAGGCCGCGAGAATTGCTACAAAGCCAATAGCCAGCAGCAGCCACTGGGCGGTAATAACGACAATCAATAGGCCAGCTAGACCAGCCAAACCAAAGCTTAGGAAGGCAGCAAATTTCACTGCCTGCGGCTTTTTCGAACCAGAACCGGTGAGCCTCAGCGGGCCCACTCGATTCTCATCAGTGCCGCGGATTCCGTCTGAATAATCATTTGCGTAGTTCACGCCGACCTGAAGAGCCAGAGCAACAAAGAGCGCGAGCGCCGACAGAGCCAAGTCGAACGAATCTAGAGAATCAGCTGTTGCGCTTCCAAGCAACACTGGGGCAATTGCCAGGGGAAGCGTGCGGAGCCTTGCTCCCTCAACCCAAAGTTTCAAACTAGACATTCAGGTAACCCTAATCCTTGATCATTGCTGCAGCTGCCACATAGTCAGGCTTACCGCTTGAAAGCACCGGTAACGACTCCACAATTTTTACTTTCGCAGGCTTGATAGCAAAATCAACATCTAGAACAAACTCTTCGCTACCGGACGAGCTCTTCAAGACCAGAAGTAAACCTGGTGATTGGCCCCATTCGCTCTCCATCGGAACCGCAATCGCCGCTTCTATCTGTGGCAATGCAGCAGCCCGTCGCTCCAAGTCATCCAGAGAAACCTTTTTGCCGCCGGAGATAATCACCCTGTCGGCCCTGCCGAGAATGTTTAGTTGCCCGGCCTTGATTTCACCCAAATCATTGCTTAGATACTGCTCACCAACACCCTTTGCCAGTGTGGCTCCGGAGATAGCGACTAGGCCATCTATGAGGTCAACTTTCACCCCATCGAGTGGATAGCCGTCATAAACGCAGCCACCGCAAGTTTCTGCCATGCCATAGCTTTCAATCACCTTCACACTCAAGCCCTTTAGAAGATTCATGACATCCAGGTTTGGGCTTTGGCCGCCAACCAGGATTCCATCGAAGGACAGCAGTGCTTGCAAGACTGCCGGCTCCGAGATTCTCGCGGCAAGCCGGTCCAATTGGGTGGGAACCAGCGAGGTGTAACGCCTCTTTCCCTGCATCAACGAAGCACTGTTGATAAACCCCTCGGCACTAAACGGCACCCTGGTGTTCATCATCACGGGTTGAGTGTCTGCCGCTACCGAGCGAAATAGAACATTTGCCCCAGCAACGTATGTCAGCGGTAATGCCAACAGCCACTGACCGTGACCGCCTAGCCTGGAAGCAGAAGCTTCGGCGCTCGCTTTTAGAGAAGCCAATGGCAGCTCAATCCTCTTTGGTAAGCCGGTTGAGCCGGAAGATTCAACTATCAGCCCGACATCTTTGGAAACAGCCTCTGGAACTTTCTCAAACTCAACTTTGTTGCCTGTGATCTCTTCTGGCGATACAAAACCTGCGACTGCGCCGTCAAAAACGGCTGTCATCATTTTTAGAACAGCAAACGGATCGCTTGCCTTTTGGGTTTCGGTTGGTTTCATCAGTAGTGCCAGGGGAACGCTGACCAATCAGGTTTACGCTTCTCCAAGAAAGCTTCCTTGCCCTCGTTTGCCTCTGCTGTTCCATAGGCAAGCCTTGTTGCCTCACCGGCGAACAGCTGCTGGCCTGCAATTCCATCATCCACTGCATTCATCGCGTATTTCAGCATCCTGATGGCAGTCGGTGATTTGCCAAGAATCTCTTTGGCCCACTCAACTCCCGCTTTTTCAAGCTCACGGTGAGGAACAACCTTGTTCACAACACCCATTTCCATCGCCCGCTCTGCATCGTAGGTTGCGCCAAGAAAGAAGATCTCACGGGCAAACTTCTGACCGGTTTGCTTCGCCAAATAGGCTGATCCGTAGCCGGCGTCAAAGCTTCCCACATCGGCATCTGTCTGCTTGAACTGCGCGTGCTCCTTTGAAGCTATTGAAAGGTCTGTCACAACATTCAACGAGTGTCCGCCGCCGGCTGCCCAGCCATTGACAAGAGCTATAACAACCTTCGGCATAAACCTAATCAGGCGCTGGACCTCGAGGATGTGAAGTCTTCCAGCACTCCCCTCGCTGTATTCGTAACCAGCCTTGCCTCGCACCGACTGGTCGCCTCCTGAACAGAAGGCGCGGCCCCCATCTTTGTCGCTTGGGCCATTGCCGGTGAGTAAAACAGCTCCGACATCTGCCTGGCACCTTGCGTGGTCCAGTGCTCTATGAAGTTCGTCCACCGTCTGTGGCCGAAAAGCATTTCTCACCTCGGGGCGATTAAACGCAACCCTCACGACACCAAGATCAACGTGACGGTGGTAGGTGACATCGGTGAGGTCCTCAAAGTCCGCTACTGGACTCCAGATAGCCGCATCGAATAGCTCTGAAACTGGTTTTGTCATAGACCTAGACTAATCCTGTGAGAAGCGGACAAATAACTGATGTGCAAGTAATAAGAGTTCCGCTGCGCTCAAAATTCCGCGGGGTGACATTCCGCGAGGCGCTGCTCTTCAAGGGCTCAGCCCGATACGCCGAATTCTCACCTTTCTTAGAATACGAAGATCAAGAAGCCAGCGTTTGGCTCAAGGCAGCATTGGAATTTGCAAACAGCCCCATCAACAAGCCACTCAGAGACACAATCGAAATCAATGCCACGCTGCCTGCCGTCAGCGAAGCGAAGATAGCCGGAGTGCTAGAAAACTTCGGCAGCTTCAAGACTGTAAAGATAAAGGTTTCCGAAACAGGACAAAACCTAGAGGACGACCTGGCAAGAATTACCGCTGTCAAAAACCTCTACCCAGAGGCAAGGATCCGCCTTGATGCCAACGGTGGCTACTCGATGGAGCAGGCGATTGCTCTATTACAAAAATTGGATGGAATCCCCATCGAGTATTTTGAACAGCCTGTTTCAACTGTCGAAGAACTTTTAGAACTCAAGAAAGTCATGGTTTCAAGCGGCTTAGGCGTGAAAATCGCGGCTGATGAGTCGATTAGAAAAGCTAGCGATCCGATTTTGGTTTCAGAATCTGGTGCTGCAGACATTGCAGTTCTGAAAGTTCAACCACTTGGGGGCATCTCTCGCTCACTTGAAATTGCGAGCCAAATGAACATGGAGCCGGTTGTCAGCTCCGCGCTTGAAACAAGTCTGGGTATTTCTCAAGGACTGTTTCTAGCCAGCCAGCTACCTGCCTTGACCTACGCATGCGGGCTAGGAACAGTTTCACTCCTGGAATCAGACATTGCCAAGAATCCCCTAATTCCGGTTAACGGCTTTTTAGAAGTTCAGGAAGTCGAATTAGATAAAGCAGCAGTTGCCGAACTAGCGGTTGACCCAGAAAGAACCGACTTTTGGCACCGAAGATTAGATCGCTGCCTAGAGCTTTTATAGACCTGAGTAGACGTGAAGGCCCTTGAAGAAAAGGTTCACGATGGTGAAGTTGAAGATCACCGACAGGAATGCAACCAGCCCTAGCCATGCCGCACGTTTGCCAGTCCAGCCCTTGGTCGCCATGGCGTGAAGGTAACCGGCGTAGAGCACCCAAATAATGAAGGTCCAAACTTCTTTGGTGTCCCAGCCCCAGTAGCGGTGCCAGGCACGTTCTGCCCAAATTGCTCCTGCGATCAGAGTGAAGCTCCAAAGCACAAAGCCAACTACGTTAAACCGGTATGCCACCCTCTCCATTTGAAGAAGCGTCGGGAACCTATCAAACAGAGCTTTAGCTTTTCCGGAAGCTTTGAGTAGGTAGAAAATGTGAAGTCCGGCTGCAACTGAAAAGAACCCGGTGGCAAGAATTGCAACGACAACGTGGACAACAAGCCAGTAACTCTGGAGCGCCGGCATAACGGTCTGCACCTCAACATAGAACAGCGACACCGATGCAAAAACTGTTATCAAAGCAAAAGCGGAGATGAAAGTCGCAATAAATCTAAGGTCTTTGATTTTCAGGGCAGTCAGGTAAACCAGCAGAATCAAGAACGCTCCGCTGGTTGCAAACTCATACATGTTGGCCCACGGCACCCTGCCGGCAGCAATGCCCCTCATCACAACACCGGCACCCAACACAATGGTTGCGATCCAAAGCATCACGAAGCCTGCTTTTTCGGTGGGGCTCAACTTATCTGGTTGGCTAACTGCAATCTCATCGGTGGCGGTGGCGAGCTTTACCAACTGAAACGAGAACAGCACAAGAGCAAGTGCCAAAAACGCCATGGCCGAAGAAACAAACAGTAGGGAAAACTGCGATAGCGGTTCGTTCAGAACAACTTGGGTCATTGATTAGCTCTCTTTTTCGATTTCAGTAACGATGTCTTGCAACACGTTTGGTAGGTCTGGATCATCCCGTCTTGACAAAGCCGCGTATTCAATTTTGCCACCATCGATTGCGCGCACCCACACTCTTCTTCTTGGAACCATCAGAGAAACTGACATTGAACCAAGAGCGAGCAGCGAGAATGCCAGTACCCAAATGCCACCCGGGTTGTGGGCGACATCCAATGAAGCAAACCTCAACAACCCGTCAAACCTCACGGAGCCCATGTTCCCTGGCAGTTCTGATGACTGACCAACCTCGAGCTCGATAGCGGGGACCTCAGCATCTCGCCCTGCAATTAGCTCCATGTTTGTGGTGTCAAGAGCATAAACATTCCTAGGTATTCCTGAATCAAGACCCAGGTCACCGGTGTAGACATTCATTGTCAGCAAAGGAGAGATCGGATCTGGATATATCGATGTGTAAGCGCCGGTGGTCAGCTTTTCAGCAGTTGGGTAGAAAAAGGCAATGATTCCAAGCTGTTCTGGCAGAGCATCTGGGGCCTTTATTACTCCCAGCGAAGTCATGTTGTTGTCCTGCGGCAAAAACACCACTGGTCCGGCGTAAGTTACGTTGCCGTTGCCGTCAAAAACAGTAACCACAGGGGCAAAGCCATTTCCAGTTAGATACACATTTGCCCCGGAGGCAGCCAGCGGCTGGTTCACCCGGATTTCCTCAGTGACTGTTTCTCCTCCAAGGTCAGCGGTTACCGCAGCAATGAAGTCGATTGGTTGTCCGATGTTTGCCCTGTTCGCAAGGTCATAAACAACATCAAATTCATCCAGCGTCAAACTAAATGGCTCCAGCTGGCTTTCGTCAAACAGGGCTCCTGGCGAGAAAGAGTCGTAACTTGCAAGGTTATTGACGAAGGTGTCGCCCTCAACCAGAACCCTCTGGCCAGAAAAGCTCAAACCCCCGCCAGCACCGACTGCAATCAAAACTCCAACCAGCGAATAGTGAAATAGCAGGTTGCCGGTTTCTTTGGAGTATCCCTTCTCGGCACTGATTGAGTCGCCCTGTTTTTCAACCCTGAAGCCGCGTTTTTTCAAAACCCTGAGTGACTTCTCAAGAACAGTTGAGTCGCCAGTTCCAGTCAAATACTCCGGCATGCGCTTCAGGCTTGTCGGCGTCTGCACCGGCTTCGCGCGAAGCGCGGCAAAGTGAATCTTTGTTCTGGGAAGAACGCAGCCAGCTAGAGAAACGAACAGCAGGATATAAATCGCGGAGAACCAAACAGATGTGTAGACATCGAATAGCTGAAATGCATCCAGTACTGCTGCCAGCTCCGGATCGTTGTCGTAAAAAACTGCCACGCCATTTGGATCAGCGCTTCGCTGCGGATAAACGCTTCCAGGAACTGCCGCTATCGCGAGCAACAGCAAAAGCAATAGTGCGTTTCGCATCGAGGTCAACTGACGCCAGAACCATCTGGGCCAGAATGACAACTTAGAGAGGAAGCTGGAAGCCACTTGTCACCACCTGAAGCCAGTTAGTAAATCTCATCCAGAGACCGGTCATCAACAAAATTCCAACGACGATTAGCATGCCGCCGCCCACAAGGTTGAATTTCCTGATGTGCTTTTTAACAAAACTCACCGATGATTTAGCCCAGTCAAAACCGGCCGCAATCAAAATGAATGGAATGCCGATTCCAAGCGAATAGACGGTCGCCAAAATACCGCCGCGTAGCGGGTCAGCGGTATCGGAAGCCAGCACTAGCACTGCAGACAGCGTCGGTCCAATACAAGGTGTCCAGCCAAGAGCAAACACAATGCCCAAAAATGGAGCCCCTGCCAAGCCAAGCTTTGGCGAAATTTTCAACTTCAGATTTCGTTGCAAGAAGCCCAATTGGCCAATCATGGCAAAACCGAAAACAACAACCAGTGCACCCAGCACCACCTGTATCCAGGGGTTTCTAGCAATGAACAACAACCCAGCAGTTCCCGCTAAGACTCCCAGCGAAACAAACACTGCCGTAAACCCAAGCACGAAAAGCAAAGCTCCCGTCATTACCTTTGTCTTGGAGTTAGCAGAGCCCGAAACATAGCCGAGATACCCAGGCACCAAAGGCAGCACGCATGGCGAGATGAACGTAACAATTCCAGCGAGCAGTGCAACAGGTATGGCAATCAGCATCGAGCCGTTGAGGGCTATTTCTCCGGCGTTCATTCATCCACCACGGTCTGAATCAATGTGCGAAGAATCGAAGCTTCGATTCTTCCCAGAATTCTGGAAGCCACTTTTCCATTTCGATCAATAACGACTGTGGTTGGAACGGCCTGAGGTGAAACCACGCCCGTGAAAGCTAACGAAACAGTCCCCGATTGAGCATCCATGATTGATGGAAATTCAATTCCGAATGCCCTGTCAAAACTGAGCGCAGTCTCTGCAGTGTCCCTTACGTTCACGCCAACAAACTGAGCTGTGTCGGAAAACTCTTCACTCAGCATCGCCAGGTCTGAAGCTTCCGCGCGACATGGCGCGCAAGCCGCATACCACCAGTTCAGGACCACAACGTTTCCAGCAAAGGCTGCGCTATCCAAAACCTGACCGGATTCAGTAACGCCTGCAAATGGCTCATAACTTGGCCTGGACCCGAGAGCGAATTCAGTAACTGTGCCATCGCCCGCGATGTAGTTCTTGTTGTCACCGGCGCGGAACTGGTCGGCTAACGGATCATTCGCGCACCCTGCAAGTAGTGCAGTAGCCATCAAAGTGACAACTGCAATTTTCAAGAACCTCTTCACCTTCAAACGGCACCGCCGTCAACGGCATCTGCGCTGTGCTTTAGGCCAGGTTCGCTGTAATGAACTTCAGTCAGCTTGCCATCGACAACCTCGAAGCTGGTGATGGAAGACAGTGAGCACCTTCTGCTGCTTGGGTTGTGTGGAAGCTTCAGGCCAGAAGTAGAGCGGTAGAGCATCCAAATCGGCAACTGATGAGAAACAATTACAACGTCCCCGCCGTCAACTGAATCCCATGCCTCGAGTGCGGCCTGATTCATCCGGCCCGCGACCTGCTCGTATGGCTCGCCCCAGCTGGGCAGATTCGGATTTCTGAGGTTTATCAAAAGCCCAGGGTTTTTCAAAAATGCTTTTGGAGCAAGCTTGATGCCCTTGAACTTGTTCCAGGGCTCGATAACTCTCTCATCCAGATGGGCTTCCAGGCCAAACTTCTCAGCAATTGGCTTTGCCGATTGCTGAGTTCGAATCAATGGAGAGGCGACGAGGCGTTTGATTTTTCTGCCCTGATCGAAGAGCTCTGTGGCGGCAGCGGAAGCCATTTCATGCCCCCGTTCCGAAAGCTCAAAACCTTCAATTCGCTCGTAAAGCACGCCCCGAGGATTAAACACTTCTCCGTGGCGCACAAGGTGAAGACGAGAGGCGGGCATGAAACAAGTTTACCTTCGCTAAACTTGGGCAAAAGTGCCCATGCGCCAGATACTCAGAGGATTCTCAAAAAATGCTAGACCGCAAACTAATCAGCTCTCTTTCCGCTTCCGAAGATGGGCCAGTAACCATCGGTGGCTGGGTTGAAACTCTGAGAGATCAAAAGCGCATTCAGTTCATCATCATCCGAGATGAATCAGGCAGCGTGCAGGTCACCTACCCTCGTCCTGCCGAAGAGGATGCACTTGCCGATCAAGTGAGTGCGCTGAGCCATGGGTCCTTTGTGATCATCAAGGGTCAGCTCAAGCACGACGAGCGCGTCAAGCTAGGTGGCATTGAAATTCTCCTCGAGGGCCTAGAGGTCGTCTCACAGTCACTGCCAGACAGCCCAATCGCCGATGACACATCCATCGACAAGCGACTCGACTGGCGCTTCTTGGATTACCGCAGGCCTGAGCTTTCACTCATGCTGAAAATTCAAACCACGATCGAAAAGACCTGGCGCGAATATTGGCTGGCGAACAACTTCACCGAGATTCACTCCCCGAAGCTAATGGGTTCACCTTCCGAGTCTCACGCAGAACTATTCAAACTTGAATACTTTGAGACCCATGCTTACCTAGCCCAAAGCCCACAGTTCTATAAGCAGATGGCTATGGCTGCAGGACTTGGCAAAGTATTCGAAATTGGACCGGTCTTCAGAGCTGACCCATCATTCACCTCTAGGCACGCAACCGAGTTCGTATCGGTAGACATGGAAATGAGTTGGGTCGACTCACACGAAGACGTAATGGACTTCCAAGAGCAACTTCTTGTGAATGCCATTCAGGCAGTCAAGGATGTTCACGGTGCTGAAATCGAGGCCCTTTACGGCTTCGAGATAAAGGTCCCAACAACTCCATTCCCGAGAATCCCACTTGCTGAGGCACACGAAATCGTTGAGGCAAGAGGCTACAAAGTGCCGAGGCAAGACGGGGACCTAGACCCTGAAGGCGAGCGTCAGATCTCCGCCCACGTTGCCGAGGCTTTCGACCACGAATTTGTGTTCCTAACCGACTACCCGAAGAACATTCGCCCGTTCTATCACATGCGTCACGAGGACAACCCTGAGCTCACGAAGAGCTATGACTTGATCTGGAAGGGAACCGAAATTACCACCGGCGCTCAACGTGAGCACCGTGTTGACATTCTCACAGAGCAGATCAAGGAAAAGGGTCTTGAGCCTGAAGGCTTGAACTCCTACCTAGACTTCTTCCGCTATGGAGTTCCACCGCACGGTGGTTTTGGAATGGGCTTAACTCGAGTGCTTATGTTGCTCCTAAACCTGTCAAACATCAGAGAAGCCAGCTTCTTGTTCCGCGGACCTAACCGCTTGGAGCCGTAGGCCGCCTAGCCCTCCGAGTTAAAGCCTGGAACGCCATCCACGCCAGCAACAACAAAGGCAATTGCAATCGCAGTAGCCCAAAGAAGTGTTGCCACTGAGATTATGAGCGATGTTTTTGCGGGCTTCACGCCTGCTGCAACCGCAACTAACGCTGCAAACTGGGTCCCGATAATCAGAGGTCCCAGCGCAGCAAGCCCGTAGATTCCCCATTTGTCAAAGGATTTCTGCGCCTTCTGAAACCGGGCCGCTTCCCCCTTCTTTCCCTTTGCCTCTCTTCTATTACGCATCCAGGCACGAATCTTGCTGGCACCAAAGGCAAATAGGAAAATAGTTGATGTGTTTCCAGCAACCGCAAAAATCACCGTTGGTACTGGCGGTAAGCCAAAGAGTATTGCGGCTGGAACTACGGCAATTGCCTCAAACCAGGGAATTGCTCCGAAGATAAAGACACCAAATAACCCAAGTTGCTCCAACTGCAATTCAACTTTCCTTCGCTGTCAGAATCAAAGATGACTCTCAATACGGTCGTAAACTCGGTCACCGTCCAGCCTCAGAAATGCAATCTGTTTGCCATTCAGAAGAAGAACTGGAACCTCGTCAGAATACTTCGCCAATAGTCGACTGTCTTGATCAATATCAGTTGTTTGGATCGTGTAGGGCTCGCTCGGATGCTCCGCAGTGAACCTTGCGATTACGCCAGCCAGGACATCCGAAGCTTCGTCACATAAATGACAACCCTGGCGGGTAATCAGCTCAAGTTCGATGCCAGTGTTCATAACCTAAATCCTAGAAGACAACCTGCGCCCAATAGACTGTGGCGATGGCCGAGAAGAAGAAACCCGACGCAAAGAAGGTTGCAGCATTTTTTGATGTTGACAACACTTTGGTTCGAGGTTCAACTCCAATTCTCTTCGGCAAGGTTGCCTTTCGTGGCGGCAGCATCAAGAGAAGAGTCATCTGGCGCTTCGCTTTTGAACAGATGATGTTTGTCCGTCGCGGTGAAAAGACAAACACCCTCCAAGCGATTAAGGATCGCGCTCTCAGTGTCACCAAGGGCTACGAGGTGAAAAACCTTGAACCGCTGCTGAAAAAAGTTTACGAATCTGAGATCAAGCCAAGGCTGTGGCCACAGACGGTTAAGGCGCTCAAAGACCACCTCGCGCAAGGTCACGAGGTTTGGCTGCTGACTGCAGCGCCAGTGGAACTAGCCCAACTGATCGCCGATGACCTCGGTGCCACCGGAGCACTTGGAACAATCGTCGGCAGAAAAGATGGTGTGCTGACTGGGGAGCTAGTCGGAGACCCTCTTCACGGTAAAGCTAAGCGCAAAGCAGCCAAGAAGCTTGCAGGAGAGCGTGGAATAAATCTCAACAAGTCGTGGGCCTACTCAGACTCCGTGAACGACCTGCCCCTGATGACACTTGTGAAGCATGCGGTTGCTGTAAACCCGGACAAGGCCCTTACCCGCTATGCAGAGGCGGCGAACTGGGACATCGTTAGATTCAAAAAACGCGACCTGAAAGCCAAGCACTAAAAATCCCGTTAAATAAAAAACCCACCCGAAGGTGGGTTAGTTACTACTTCTTGTTGCGACGCTGGTGGCGTGTCTTGCGAAGGTGCTTACGGTGCTTCTTCTTAGACATGCGCTTGCGGCGCTTCTTGATAATCGAACCCATTAAAACCTCATAAAGCTTTGGACTGCCCGACTGGGCAACTTGAACATTCTAGCGTTTGCGACCCATTCGCTCAACCTCGGCATCAACATCTGCTTCGCTGATCACTCTTTTCTTGAACGGACCGTACGCATCTATGCCTATGAAAAATGCTGCGATCCCCATTCCAAAGATTGCCCAGATAGGCCAGTAGTAAGCCCCCGGGGTGGTTAGAAACCAGATGGCTGTGAGCAGTATCGCCACGCCCAAGTAGATACCCATGAAGCTTTTGAAGTCCTGCTTTTTCTTAAGCTGCTTGCGAGCAAGCGCCCTTAGTTCATCGCCAGTTGCGTTTGACACTATTTCTTACCTGTGCGCTTTCTTACCTCGTCAGCCAGATGCTGAGTCTCTGTTTTGACATCGTCAATCACTTCTTCAACCTTTTGTTTGGCAACGCGCTCAAAGTCCTTCACAGACTTCTCTGCCTCTGACTTTGCATCTGCAAGCTTGCGACCAAGTCGCTTGCCCATTTCTTTCGCGTCGAAGTCAACGTCGATTTCAGAGGCCCTGGACTTCAGCTGATCAGTTAGCCAAGAGCTACGTTCGGTGAGCCAGTGGCCAAGCTGTTCGCCAACACCTGCAAGGTTGTGAGCAAGGTCGTCAGAGCGATACTCGTCGTAGTCATCGTCCTCAAAATCAAGAGACAGAAAGTTGATCATCCAGTCTTCAATTTCCTCGAGAGGCTCAGGGGTGACTGAGTAAAAGCGCTTCTGCCCTTCCTCGCGAACGGCCACCAGGCCGACTTCGCGAAGGGTTTTCAGGTGCTTGGAAACTGTCGGTTGGCCAAGCTTGGTGGTTTCAACAAGTTCGGTCACTGTCATCTCACCCTTGCCGCCGGCAAGGTTTGATGCCAGCAAACTCTCTAGGAGCTGACGCCTGGTTGGATCTGCAACTGCCTCAAAAATATCTGCCATGCAAACAGTTTAGGACTAGCTAGCGCCAATTTCTCGTGCTCGAATAAGCGCAGCTTGTAAAGAGGCCTCGAAAATCCCGTTCAGGTCAGCCTTATCAAGGGTGTCAATGATGCGTTCTGTCGTGCCACCGGGGCTTGTGACATTTGAACGAAGCTCTGATAGCTCTTTGTCAGATTGTGCCAGGAGGTCTATCGACCCGGCAAGAGTTCCTCTGACCATGACCGCCGCCTGTTCTTTGCTAAAGCCATGCTCAAGCGCAATCTTTTCCCACTGCTCCATGATGTAAAAAACCCAGGCTGGGCCGGATCCAGAGATAGCGCTTAGGGCATCGATCTGCTCCTCTGTTATTTCAAGTGCCGCTCCCACCGAATCAAATAATTCGACCGTCGCTTCGATCGCCTCGGCAGAAGCGGTTGCGTGAGGAGCAACCCCGGTGACACCCATGCCCACCAGCGCCGGAGTGTTTGGCATCGTTCTAATTAGGTTTTTGTTCCCTGGCACAACCTCGGCCATAGTTTCAAGTTTGATTCCGGCAGCCATAGAAATTACAACTGCATTTGGTGCAATCTCGTCTTTGATTTCAGCCAGCACATCTTTGATTTGATATGGCTTTACTCCCAGCACTATCAAGTCTGCATCGCCGGCAAGTAAAGCGTTGGCATCTGCCGCTTCTTCGATTGCCATCGCACTCAGCCCCCGAGCGCGCAGCTTTTCGGCAGAGGCGATGGATTTAGTGGTGGCGGAAATTAGTTCAAGCGGATGGCCACTAGCAATTAGCCCTTCCAGAACCGCCGAACCCATTGAACCTGTGCCTAAAAAGCAAACCCTTAGTTTTTCCATCCTCAAATCCTATGAGTCCCTAGAGGTATGCGCTTACCAGTGGAAAGCCAATGAAAACAGCGGTGTTCATCAAAGTGTGCGCGATAACAAGGGGCGCAACCCTGCCGGTGCGCATAAACAAATATCCAAATACCAGACCCATCACAAAGTTCCCCACGAAAGCCGAGAACCCTTGATAGAGGTGATAACTTGCCCTAAACAAGGCTGAAATCACCACCACTGTCCAGATGGTGACCTGGGGTCTTATGAGTTGCAGCTTCTTTGACAAAAAAGCGACTGCAATAACTTCTTCTTGCAGTCCAGATCGCAAAGCAGCCAACACCAAAATAATCGGTGTCCACCAGTAATCCTCAAGACTGCTAGGGATAATTCTGGAAGTTAGGCCAAGTTGCAGTGCCAACCAATACAACCCAATGCCCGGAATGCCGACCGCCAGAGGAAGTCCGACACCAAGAAACCAGTCTTTCTTTTTGGGTAGCAGTCCGATCTTGATGCCATCGAGGCGGAGCAAATAGAGCGCAAGCAGAACTGGCACCAAGGCTAGTGAGATCGAAACTAATTGACTGACCAGATCAAGGTACGGGTTTGCCGCAAGTGGCTGATTAATGGTCGTAACAGAACCCTTAAGGCCTTCGGTGCTGGTGAGTTTCCGAATCAGACTGAGCACCGAGTAGATACTGCTTGCACCAAGCGAAACAAGGAGCACGAGCCAAAGCTCTTGCGAGTGCTTGCGGACCATTTTCTACTCTCACTGTTGAGGGAAGTTTCTGTGAATAGATTATCTAGCTGGGGGTGACTGGGGGTAGTTTGTTCTAGTGGCCAAGACAAAATCAGATTTCCGTTGCACCGACTGCGGTTGGGCAGCCCCGAAGTGGGCTGGCCAGTGCAGTCAATGCCAAGCCTGGGGCACTATTGCCGAGCAAGGTCCACAGACAATTGCGAAAGCCTCCAGGATCTCTGCGGGGCATGAAGCCAAGCCAATCACAGAGATTGAAGTTGTTACCGATGGCTACTCGCCTACGACAGTTGGCGAATTCGATCGAGTGCTAGGTGGTGGATTGGTAGCTGGGGCTGCAATCCTGCTTTCCGGTGAGCCAGGGGTGGGCAAAAGCACGTTGCTGCTAGAGGTTGCCTCAAGGCTTGCCAAGAACGGCAAAACGGTTCTTTATGTTTCGGCTGAGGAGTCAGCGAGCCAAGTCAGGCTTCGAGCACAGCGAACCGATGCGCTAAGCGACAACCTTTACCTCGCGTCAGAAACCGACTTGGGACATGTTCTGGGTCAATTCGATCAGGTGAAGCCAGATTTGATGGTGGTTGACTCAGTTCAAACAATCAGCTCAAAGGATGTCGACGGCGCTGCTGGCATGCCCTCACAGGTGAGAGAAGTCGCCTCCAACCTAATTCGCCTTGCTAAAGAGCATTCCACGCCGATTGTCCTAGTTGGCCACGTCACAAAAGACGGCTCGATCGCAGGACCTAGAACCCTTGAGCACCTGGTGGACGTTGTTTGTCACTTCGAGGGTGACCGACAGACGGCCCTGAGATTTGTCCGAACACTGAAAAACCGCTTCGGGCCAACCGATGAGGTTGGCTGTTTTGAAATGACCGGCGAAGGCATCGTCGAAGTCAAAGACCCGAGTGCGCTGTTTGTCTCAAATTCGAATACACCGGTTTCAGGCACCTGCATCACAGTTGCGGTAGAGGGCAGGAGAGCTCTGAGAGCCGAGATTCAAGCTCTAGTTGTGAACTCCGGAACGCCTCAGCCAAGGCGAGTTACAAACGGAGTCGATAGCTCAAGAGTTGCAATGTTGCTTGCAGTATTAGAGCGCCGAGCAGGGATTTCGCTCAGTAACAAAGACGTGTACGTTTCCACCGTTGGCGGCATGAAGATTATTGAGCCGGCTGCTGATCTTGCTATAGCCATTGCCATTGCTTCAGCTGTTTCAGACAAGCCAGTTTCAACGACCATCGCGGCCTTCGGTGAGATCTCACTCTCGGGTGAGATTCGCGGTGTAGCAAACTTGAATCAAAGAACGAATGAAGCCGCAAGGCTAGGTCACAAAGTGATTATTGATTCAAATACCGGCCAGCTGAAAAAGGCCTTAGCCGCTGCTTTGAACTAGTTCAGAATAAAGCGGATGTCCTCGGAAATAACTCCGTTGACCTCGGCCTTGAGTCGATAAGTCGCACCATTCGTTGGCACTGCAGGAAGGCCCTGCGCTGCGCTACACCCTTCGGATGAGGAGTAAACCTTGTCCCAGGCCGCTGGCTCTGATGTAAGAGGAGTATTTGACTGCAGCAAGACAGTCATGTCAGTAGCTTCAGCTCGGTTGCAGTCCCTTGATGAATAAAACGTCTGCTCTCCCGAAGTGATGGTGAAGAAGGTCACTCTGGTTCCAACGTTGAATCGGCAATCAACCAAGCCGGTGTTGGTCACCTCATACCAAAGGTATGGAGTGGTATCACTGGCAAAACTGTTTAGGGTTTCAGGCGCCTGGGCATCAGGATCTAGCTTGCCAATCATTGCCTGCAAAGAAACAACACCGGGAGCGCAGTCGGTGATTTCGGCGGGTATGGCCTCTTCTGACTCCACGGGCAACGGGTTTTCAACGACCTGACCTTGGTTGGCAAACAGTTGAGGAATTCCCCAAATCAAGGTAATCAGCAACGCCAAGACCACCAACGCGCCTATTCTTCTGCGCTTGATGATTACTGGGTCTAGTTGGGCCATGAACTAAATCTAACTACAGCTTCTTCAGCATTCGTGAATTACCGAGCGTGTTCTGCTTAACTCTGGCCAAGTCCAAAAATTCAGCCACACCGTCATCGTGAGAGCGAACAAGCTCAGCATAGGTTTCTGGGTCGACTGGCACATCAGAAATAACCTGGTAACCGTTGGCTGCAAAAAACTCTTTTTCAAAGGTCAAGCAGAAAACCCTTTTGATGCCCAGGTCTCTGGCGCGCTGTTCCAGCTCTTCAAGAAGAGCCTTACCGATACCTTGCCTCTTGGAATTCTCATCGACAACCAAAGTTCTGACCTCAGCTAGGTCTTCCCACATCACATGCAATGCACCAAAGCCGACAACGCTATTGTCCTGTTCGGCGACTATGAATTCTTGGATTGCGCCGTAAGCCTCAACAAGCTCTTTCCCCAGCAGCACACGAGATTCAACCAGTGGCTTGGCCATCTTTGAGATTACAGGGACGTCTGAAGTTTTTGCAGATCTGATTTGAAGCATTGCCCAATTATGGAGCAATTAGTCCTTCAGTAAAAGCAACACCTCGTTGCGACGAAGAAAAAAGGGAGTTGTTGGTGCGTTGTAGCGGGCGAAGATCGGCACTGGGTCATACTCGATGCCCTCGGCATCCAGTAGCCCCTTGAGCTTCTTCGCGTTGGTCTCAAATGCACCCATTCCGATTGTTCCGCTGAAGCGGATAGCAGCCATCCTGCACGCCTCGTGCTCGGTAATCTTGAGGTTTTCGCGCTGAGGCCTCGGCATATCCGGCAGCTTCATGTCCGCGGGCATCACGAAGGAGACCTCGAAACCCTCTGCCACTGGCTTTTCTGTTACAGGTGCAGTCATGGCAATCGACTTGGATTCAGAATTGCCGCCGAATATATATCCGGCAAGCTTTCTGAAGGCCTGATTGCCTGCCGAAGACATGTTGCCCGATTCCAGAGTGGAGACAGTGATGAACGGAGCGTAGTCCCGGATCTCAAAGCCCTTATAGGACTTCGCTACCTCATACTTCTGGATTTCGGTCAAGACTTGGTCGCCGCTTGATCTTCCCTGCTGTTGGCAACAAAGCTGAATTCACCATCTAGGAAATCAACCAGAATGTCCTGAGAGTTTCCAATGTAGCCGGTCAAAATCCGCTCTGAGATCGCGTCTTCGATTTCTCGCTGAACCGCTCTGCGCAATGGTCTGGCGCCCATCGATGGGTCATAACCAAGCTCGATTAGTCGATCCTTCGCTGAGGTCGTCAAGGTCAGACTGAGGTCTCGCTCGTCAAGGCGAACCTGCAGCCGCTTGACGAAGAGGTCAACAATCTGAAGAAGTTCGTCGCGATCTAGCTGTGGGAAGACGATGACGTCGTCGACACGGTTTAGGAATTCAGGCTTGAAGTTCTTCTTCAGCTCCTCATTCACACGTGCCTTCATCTGGTCGTAGTCATTCTTGCTGTCACCCTCGAGCGTAAAGCCAAGTGCTCCGCGGGTAATCTCACGAGTACCAAGGTTTGTGGTCATGATGATGATCGTGTTCTTGAAGTCGACCACTCGCCCCTGGCCATCTGTTAGGCGACCTTCCTCGAGAATTTGCAACAGCGAGTTGAAGATATCTGGGTGCGCTTTTTCAATCTCATCGAACAGCACAACTGAGAATGGCTTGCGCCTAATCTTCTCGGTCAGCTGACCGCCCTCGTCATAGCCCACGAATCCCGGAGGGGCACCAAACAGACGAGATACGGTGTGCTTCTCTCCGTATTCGCTCATGTCCAGTGCGATCAATGAATCTTCATCATCAAACAGGAATTCAGCCAGCGCTTTGGCAAGCTCTGTCTTTCCAACACCGGTTGGACCGGCGAAGATAAATGAACCTGATGGGCGCTTTGGGTCCTTCAGGCCAGCTCGTTGACGTCTGATGGTCTTGGATAGAGCAGCAATTGCCTGCTCTTGGCCAACCACGCGGTTGTGAAGCTCTTGCTCCATGTAAATAAGCTTTGAGCCTTCTTCTTCGCCGAGCTTGAACACGGGAATGCCGGTTGCCTGAGCAAGAACTTCGGCGATTAGCCCTTCGTCCACAATGCCCGGCTTATCGATGGTGCCGTCGCGGAATTCCTTTTCCATGCGAACCTTTTCAGCGGTGAGCTTCTTCTCCTCATCGCGCTTTGAAGCTGCGGCCTCAAAGTCCTGATCAGCAATTGCTTGCTCCTTTGCCTTGCGAACAACCGCGATGTTTTCTTCCATCTCGCGAAGCTCCGGAGGTGCAGATAGGAAACTCAGACGGAGCCTCGCTCCAGCCTCGTCGATAAGGTCAATGGCCTTATCTGGCAAGAAGCGGTCGCTTACGTATCGGTCAGACATAGAGACAGCAGCGACAATCGCACCGTCTGTGATGGAAACCTTGTGGTGAGCCTCGTATCGGTCGCGAAGCCCCTTCAAAATGTTGATGGCCAAAGCCGGGTTTGGCTCTGCCACCTGAATGGTCTGGAACCTGCGAACTAGCGCAGCATCCTTTTCAAAGTGCTTGCGATATTCGTCAAGTGTTGTGGCACCAATGGTCTGTAGCTCACCCCTTGCAAGCATTGGCTTCAAGATTGAGGCGGCATCTATTGCACCCTCAGCAGCCCCGGCACCCACGAGTGTGTGGATCTCATCGATAAAGGTGATGATGTCGCCGCGTGTGCGAATTTCTTTGGTTACCTTCTTGAGCCTTTCTTCAAAGTCTCCGCGATACCTAGAGCCGGCAATCAAACTACCCATGTCTAGCGTGTAGAGCTGCTTGCCACGAAGAGTCTCGGGAACGTTACCGGCAACAATTGCAAGAGCCAAACCTTCAACAACAGCTGTCTTACCAACCCCTGGCTCACCGATCAAAATCGGATTGTTCTTGGTCCTTCTGGAAAGGATCTGCATCACGCGCTCAGTTTCGCGCTCCCTGCCGACAACTGGGTCAAGCTTTCCCTCGGCAGCTGCCTGAGTAAGGTTTCGACCGTACTGGTCAAGAATTTGTGAGCCCTTGGCCTGTGGCTGGTTTTCCCCGCCGACTGAGACTGATTCTTTGCCCTGGAAACCAGAGAGCAATTGAATAACTTGCTGGCGGACCTTATTTGTGTCAGCGCCCAACTTGGTTAGAACCTGGGCGGCAACGCCCTCGCCCTCGCGGATTAGACCTAGTAGCAAGTGCTCGGTGCCGATGTAGCTGTGACCCAGTTGCAATGCTTCGCGGAGGCTTAGCTCCAAAACTTTCTTCGCACGCGGGGTGAAGGGAATGTGACCGGACGGAGCCTGCTGGCCCTGACCGATGATGTCCTGAACCTGCTCGCGAACCTGCTCCAGGTTGATACCCAGTGCCTCAAGGGCCTTGGCTGCAACACCTTCGCCCTCGTGGATCAAACCGAGCAGGATGTGCTCGGTCCCGATGTAGTTGTGGTTTAGAAGTTTTGCTTCTTCCTGAGCCAGCACAACAACCCTGCGAGCCTTGTCGGTAAATTTCTCGAACAAGTTAGCTACCTTTCACAATGCGTTATGAAGATGGTAGAACTAACCTCCCCACAAAACTAGGGCTGTTCGCCCAAGGCGTTAGCGCGCTTTTCGCGCTCTTCGGCTTCAATCTTTTGATAAATCTCGCGCTCACCCCTGTCAGCGCGGAGAATTGACCGCAGCATGAGCCAGAAAATGACACCCATCAGGGCCGGTGGGATCAACGAAATCAATACGTCCAGTAAGCCTTCCCAAAAGGTCATCTAAATTCGCCTACTTCACTAATGGGAACAAAATTGTTTCCCTAATTCCAAGACCAGTCAACGCCATGAGCAACCGATCGATTCCCAACCCCATTCCACCCGAAGGTGGCATTCCAAACTCAAGTGCCTTTAGAAACTCTTCATCCAGCTTCATGGCCTCTGGGTCTCCAGTGGCTCCCAAGGCAGCCTGAGCCACAAAGCGCTCGCGCTGCACAACCGGGTCAACCAACTCGGAGTAGCCGGTGGCCTGCTCGAAGCCATTGATATAGAGGTCCCACTTTTCAACCACGCCTGGCTTATCGCGGTGATCTCTTGTTAGTGGTGAGGTGTCGACCGGGAAGTCAATCACAAATGTTGGGCCAGTAAGCCCCGGCTTTACAAAGTGTTCCCAAAGCTCCTCGACATACTTGCCGTGAAGCGGATGGTCGATCTCGATGCCCTCTTTGTCAGCCAGCTGCTTGAGCTGATCAATGCTCGTCTCCGGGGTAATAGTTACTCCAGAGGCTTCTGATAATGATTCATACATCGAAATCCTCGGCCATGAACCACTCAGGTCGTTTACGGTGCCGTCATCCCACTCAACAGTGTGAGATCCAAAAACATCGGAAGCTGCATTCTGGATTAGCTCCTGGGTGAGATCCATCATGGTGTTGTAATCGCCATAGGCCTCGTAGGCCTCAAGCATTGCAAATTCCGGAGAGTGGGTGCGGTCAGCACCTTCGTTTCTGAAGTTTCGGTTGATCTCAAAGACTCTTTCCAGTCCACCAACTACAGCCCGCTTCAAAAACAGCTCCGGTGCAATTCTCAAGAACAGGTCCGTGTCAAAAGCATTCGAGTGGGTCTTGAATGGCCTCGCCGAAGCCCCACCGTGCATAACCTGCAACATCGGAGTTTCAACTTCCATGAAGGCACGGTTTGCAAAGGTTGACCTAATTGACTGCATCACCTCAGAGCGAATCTTCACCACCTCACGAGCACGGTCTCTAACAATCAAGTCGATGTAGCGGTGTCGAACCCGGAACTCTTCACCCAGTTCGTTGTGCATATTTGGCAGTGGTCGAAGTGTCTTTGCGGCCATCAACCATTTGGTGGCCAGAACGCTTAGCTCACCACGCTTCGATGTGATTACCTCGCCTTCAACAAAGACGTGGTCGCCAAGGTCAACCAGCTCTTTCCAGCTGTCAAGCTGGTCCTGCCCCGCCTTATCCAAGCTGATCATCGCCTGGATGCGCTCGCCCGTTCCAGACTGCAGAGTTGCAAAGCACAACTTTCCAGTGTTTCGGAGAAACACGATTCGGCCTGCAAGGCCTACAACATCACCGGTGGCTATGTCTGCCTCAAGGTTTGGGTAGTGGGCTTTGGTGGCCTCGATGGTGTGAGTAATCGGCAGAGTCACCGGGTAAGCAGCGGATTGCTTGAGCAACTGCTCGCGCTTTTCCATGCGAACCGCAATCTGCTCCGGGACGTCTACGTCTCCATATTCTTCGCTCACGCACTACCACCTAGCAATAAATTATCAATCAGTCGAACCTCGCCAGCCCAAGCTGCGATCACCATCATGGCGCCTTCGCAGCTTTCGACAACCTCGAAAGTGTCTGGGTTTACAAGTTCTATGTAATCAAGTCTAATCTTCGGGTCAAGTTCATTCTTCGCAGCTTGAATGCACTCCTGCTTGGTCTTCTCCTTTGAACCAGCAAAGAGAGCTTTGCTAATGGTTTTGGCTGCAGGTAAGAGATCTTTTTCAATTCTTTGATTGCGACTTGAAAGTGCGAGACCGGAATCATCACGGACGGTATCGCACGCGATAATTTTGATTGGCTCTCGGTCCCCGTTTGCGACCTGTCGCCTAACCATCTGAGAGACGAGCACTAGTTGTTGGGCATCCTTGGATCCAAAGAACGCCACGTCCGGCTGCACCAGATTGAATAGCCGATTCACCACTGTCAACATTCCATCGAAGTGCCCAGGCCTTGAGGCGCCCTCAAACTTGTTGCCTAATTCTCCAGCGGAAATTTCTTCGACACCCGACGCTGGGTATACCTCGTTACTGCTCGGAGCAAACAGCACATCCACCCCGGCATCGGTCAAGATTCTGGCGTCAACACCCAATGTCCGCGGATAGTTAGTGAGGTCATCGCCCTCACCGAATTGCCTCGGGTTGACAAAAACCGAAACCACCACGAATAACTCCTGCTCTTGAGCTTTTTTGACCAGAGACAAATGCCCTGCGTGAAGGGCTCCCATAGTCGGAACAAAGCCAACTCTTTTGCCGTCTGCATCAGCCTGAGCAAGTGCCTGCTTCAGTTCTGCAATGGTGTGTGCAAGTTGCATTAGAGCGCATCCTCCGGATCGATTTTTGCAACCGGTTGATAAAGCGCCTGCTCAACTGCACTTCTAACTACCGGTGCTATAAGTCTGGCGGGGTTTTCAATTTCCGCCTCTTCCAAAATGCCCATTGCCTGCTGGACCACTAGCGAGGAAAAGCTGCTTGCGACTCCGAAGGCCTCGGCATATGCAGCCCGCTGGTGCTCGAGCACCATCACCGGCTCGGCTCCCAGTTCAATGGCAAGTGCCTGCGCAATTGGAGTGAGTGGCTCTGGAGCGCTAACTGCAACAGAAGTGTTTTTCAAAACCGTTAGATCCATGGTGGTGCCAGTGAAGTGCATTACTGGATGCAGCGCAATTGGGATCGCTCCGAATCTTGCGGCGTCAGCTAACGCTTCGTATCCCTTGAGGGGTGACAGGTGAACAACAATTTTCTTGGGACCAAAAAGCCCCAGATCAGCAAGCCCTGCGCAGGTGATCTCGATGTCATTGCTAGGAATGGCCAAAACCACCAGGTCTGCGTCTTCAACAACCGCCGCCATGTTTGCTATCGGAATATCTGGCAGCACGGCTTCAATCCGTTCGATGGCCTCAGGGCTCTCAACGAAAACCCCAACTAATTCATGTCCAGCAAGGGCCCAGGCTTTTGCCAAAACGGGTCCGGCTGGAGCGTCTCCGATAACACCTATTTTCATTTAGCTCTCGCTCCCTTCTGAATCGGTTGGAGAGTCCGGAGGGCTCTTGCAGTTCCATTGTGAGAGCAGCCCGCCTGCAACCAATACTGCGGCGCCTGCAAACCCAAAGCCACTGCTTGCTAAGAGTCCAGCCGGTGAAACACTGAAAAGTACCAACCACAAAACTAGCCCGAGGTGCCACCCCGCGAATAAAGCTCCGGTCAGGGCGCTTGCTCTTGCCAAGATCAGCACCCTCACGGCATAGAACGGATTTGGCCGAGCCGGTCTCGGACCGTCTTGATAGCGCTCTAATTGCCTGCGGTAGTGAAAGATGGGAAAGCTTGCAAAGTAATTCGTGAAGCCCAAAACCACCAGAGTGATAATCAGCGTGAGTGGCGACTCTGGAAAAGCAAAGCCAAATCCCGCGGCTAGCTGACTGGCAGACAATCCAATGATCAGGCCTACCGCAAAAAAGACAGCAAGTTGTTTACCGGCAGAGGAGGTCATGCACTCACCTCAACCAGGTCAAACATGTCCTTCGCAATTTCGCTGACTTTGCCTCGGCCGGGTAAAACGGCATCCGGTTCCACCTCAAGCCAAGGCACTAAAACAAAAGCACGCTCAAAGGCCCGAGGATGAGGCACGATGAGCTTCTTGGATTCAATCAGGCTCGTGCCATAGGTGATGATGTCAAGGTCAAGCGTTCTCGGCGCCCACCTTGCAAGCCGGATTCGACCAAACTTGTTTTCGATCTCATTCAGCCTCGAGAGTAGCTTCTTGGGGCTGAGTTTTGTCTCGACGATGACAACTGAATTTACATAGTCGGGCTGCTCGGGATCAATTCCAGTCTCGGTTACAGCTTGGGAGCGGTACTGCTTGGAACTGCTAATTAGCTCAACTCCGCGTAGTTTAGAGATCTGCTTTTGGGCTTTCTTTAGAGTCTTTTCCTTGTCGCCCAGGTTTGCACCCAGAGCGATGACGACTTTAGTTTTCATCTCTTGAACCAGAAACCGTGACTGAAACGTCTTTGAAGTTCTTGCCGATTGGAGCGGAAGGTTTGTGAACAGTGACGGTCGTGCGGACAATTCGGGGGTCGTACTTGAGCACAGCTCTGGAAATAGCACTCGCCAAAGACTCAATCAAGTCAAACCTCAACCTTGTTGAAAGCTCGGTTGCAAGATCAGCAATAGCTGCATAAGAAACTGTTGCATCTATCGAATCTTCTAGTCCAGCGTCAACATCCAGATGGATGTCGAAATAAAAGGTTTGGCCGTAGTTCTTTTCGTGTTCCAATACCCCGTGATAAGCAAAGGACTCGAGCCCGTCGATTCGTATCTTGTAAATCATTGAGCCCTCTCCTGCTGCTTTAGGGCCTGCACGATAGCAATTGCATCGCTTGTGGCCTGAACGTCGTGAACCCTCACACCCCATAGTTTTCGCTGAAGCAGGAGGGCTGTCAAGACAGCCGTGGCCAGATCGCGCCTGGGCATTGAGACCGAAGCTGGGTCATTTGGGGAAAGCGCATGAGCGATGAACCGCTTCCTCGATGCTCCAACCAAAACCGGCAGGCCAAGTTTTTGAAGCTCATCTAGCCTGTTTACTAGATCCCAGTTCTGGTGAATGTCTTTTGCAAAGCCAAGGCCTGGGTCCACGATGATTCGATCGCGACTTATTCCACTGGCAACCGCCATTGAGACCTGCTCGGCAAGTTCAGCCACGACCTCTCTGGCAACATCCGAATAAACCGCACGGGAATCCATCTGGTCCGAGTGCCCTCGCCAGTGGCCAAGTACGTATTTGCACTCCAAGTCTTGTATTGCGCTGAACATTTCAGAATCCGCAAGTCCCCCAGAAATATCGTTCACAATTTTGGCGCCAGCTTCAACTGCTTTTCTCGCTGTTTGGCTGTTCATAGTGTCGATAGAAATATCAAGATCAGATTGTTGACTGAGCGCCTCAATCACCGGCAGCACTCTTTCCTGCTCAGTTTCAAGTGAGACTCTTTCGGCCCCCGGACGTGTCGACTCCCCGCCAACGTCGATGATCTCTGCACCTTGAGCACTCAGCATCTCGGCCTGTGCCAGTGCTGACTGGAGGCTAGTGAACTGCCCACCATCGCTGAATGAATCTGGGGTGATGTTCAGAACACCCATCAAATTAGGTTTTTGCCAGTCGGTCATGATTGTCTGTTGATTAGCCCAAGTACTTCAGCGCGATTGATTGGCTCCTTATAAAGACCCCTGGATGCCATGGTGACGGTATTTACCTCTGGCTGCCTAGCACCCCGAGCAGCAACACACTGGTGTCTAGCTTCAATCACAACAAGAACACCCTTTGCATCTAGGGCTTCTTCTAGCTCATCCGCAACCTGAGAAGTGAGGTTTTCTTGCAGCTGCGGTCTGGCGGCAAGGATCTCAACAACGCTGGCAAGCCTGCCGAGCCCAGCAAGCTTTTGATCTGGCAGGTAGGCGATATGAGCAAAGCCAGTGAAGGGAAGTAAGTGGTGTTCGCAAATTGACACCAGCTCGATGTCCTTCAGGATTACTGCCTCTGCGTTCACAGCTGGAAAGGTGTCACCAATTGCAGATTTCGGGTCAACCCCGACACCTGCAAAGAAGGACGAATAGGCTTCGGCAACCTTAGCCGGCGTATTTCTTAGCGCCTGGCGATTCGGGTCTTCGCCAATGGCCTCCAGCAGCTCTACTACTGCTTTTTTAATCCTGTCGGTCTGCATTTTCCTGAGCTGGTTCGACCTTTTCAGGAAGCGCTTCTAGCTGAACAGTTTTACGCTTTGGTACAGCTATTGGACCCTTATTGGTTCCAGTTCGCTTGGCTGACGATCGCCAGGTTGTTCTGGCAGGAATCTTCTTCACGGTCTTGAAAATCTTTGCAATCTCATCTTGATTTAGGGTCTCTTTTTCCAGCAATGCTTTCGCAAGTTTGTCCAAGACCACTCGGTTCAAAGTCAAGGCTTTATAGGCCTCGTCAAGGGCTTTATCAAGGATCGTGCTGACCTCAGCGTCTACCTGCTGAGCCATTTCGTTTGAGTAGTTTGAGTGAGTTGCAAGCTCACGCCCCAAGAACGGCTCGGAGCTTCCACTGCCAAGAGAAATTGCACCAATTTTTTGGCTCATTCCATATTTGGTGACCATGGTTCTTGCAATGCTGGTTGCTTTTTCAAAGTCATTTGAGGCACCTGTTGTCGGGTCCTTGAAAACAATTTCTTCTGCCATGCGACCGCCCATTGCATAAGCAATCTGGTCAAGCAGCTGATTTCGGCTAATCGAATATCGATCTTCCATTGGCATCACCATGGTGTAGCCAAGGGCACGTCCCCTTGGCAAAATTGTGATCTTGGTCACCGGGTCAGAGTAGTTGCAGGCTCCTGCAACCAGTGCGTGTCCAGCTTCGTGGTAAGCGGTCACAAGACGTTCCTGGTCTTTCATAATTGAAGACTTCTTCTGTGGCCCACCGATTACTCGATCGATTGCCTCATCGATGATGTCATCGGTGATTTCAGGTCGGTTCAACCTTGCCGCCAAAAGTGCTGCCTCATTCAAGACGTTGGCAAGGTCCGCTCCGGTAAAGCCAGGGGTTCTTCTTGCAACAAGGCTCAAGTCAACGCCTTCGGCAATTGGCTTGGACTTTGAGTGGACCTTCAAGATCTGCTCGCGGCCCTTCAGGTCTGGTGCGCCAACCCCAACCTGACGATCAAAACGGCCCGGCCTCAACAGAGCCGGGTCTAGAACATCTGGGCGGTTGGTTGCCGCAATCAAAATAACGTTGGTGTTGGTGTCAAAACCATCCATCTCAACCAACAGCTGGTTCAGCGTTTGTTCGCGCTCGTCGTTGCCACCGCCGATTCCAGTTCCACGGTGCCGACCAACGGCATCAATCTCGTCAACGAAAATAATCGCAGGAGAAGCTTGCTTTGCCTGCTCAAATAGGTCTCTAACCCTTGAGGCACCAACACCGACAAACATCTCCACAAAGTCAGAACCAGAAATTGAGAAGAATGGCACGCCGGCTTCGCCGGCAACAGCCTTTGCGATCAGGGTTTTACCTGTTCCCGGAGGCCCATAGAGCAGAACGCCCTTTGGAATCTTTGCGCCCATGTCTTGAAACTTCTTTGGGTTTCTAAGGAAGTCCTTTAGCTCCGTTAGCTCTTCAAGTGCTTCTTCAATTCCGGCAACATCATCAAAAGTGGTGCTCGAAGTTTCCTTGGTGACCATCTTGGCTTTTGACTTGCCAAACTGCATTACCCCGCGGCCCCCGCCTGACATCGAAGACATCAGGAACCAGAACAAACCAAGAATGATAATGAATGGCAGCAGGGAACCCAGGATTGCAAGTATCCAAGGGGTGGATGGAACTTCGTCTGTCCAGCCACCGGAAATTTGAGACTCAGCAACAATTTCGGCAACGGTGTCGGCTCGTCCAGAAACAAAGTAGAACTGGATATCCTTGCCAAATTCTGGATCTGGGTTTCGAAGAGTCACATCAACGCGCTGGTTGCCATCGAGAATTGTCACGGTTTCGGCGTCACCGGATTGAATCATTTCTAGACCAACCTTGGTGTCAACCTGTGCATACTGCTGGGACCCAATCAAGCTTGTTCCGATTAGAACCACAGATAGGGCTAGTGCTATCCACAACCACGGGCCGCGTAAGAAGCGCTTGAAGGTCATCGGCTGCTTCACCTTGGGTGTGCCTTTTTGTTTAGAGGTGTCTTTGTTTGCCTCTTCTACCTCTTTGGCCTGTTTTGGCTCTTGGGTCTCTTTGGTCTTGTTTTCCATATATTGCTATCCAGGCTCTACGAGTAAACCGAAGGTGACAAGATGCCAACTCCGTCCAATGATCGATAGCGCTCGTCGTAGTCGAGTCCGTAACCAACTACAAAGTCGCTTGGTATATCAAAGCCCACCCAGCGGACATCTATTTCCACTTTGGCAGCATCTGGCTTGCGCAACAGCGTGACAACTTCAACAGATTTCGCACCGCGGTTTACAAGGTTTGTGGTGAGCCAGGAAAGAGTAAGACCGGAGTCAATGATGTCCTCGACGATCAAAACGTGGCGGTCAGTCAAATCGGTGTCCAAGTCTTTGAGGATTCTTACAACTCCAGAAGAAGTTGTTCCCGAGCCGTAGGAAGAAACAGCCATCCAGTCCTGGGAGGTCGACAGCTGCATAGCTCTTGAAAGATCTGCCATGAATGGCACCGCGCCTTTCAGAACACCGACCAGAAGTGGATCCTTATCCGCGTAGAACTTGTCCAACTCAGCCGCCATTTCACTAACACGGAGAGAAATCTGCTCTTTGGTTACAAGGACTTCTGTGATGTCAGGGTGATTTGCTAGCACTCAATAGCTCCCGCTGTAGTTGGTTTACTGGCCTGTAAAAACAAGCTGTTGGTTTACCCGCTCTACTGTAATGCCAGAAAGAACCAGCTTGTTTTGTCCGTGCCAATTCGTAATAAGTCCATCAATTCCCAGCACCTGAATTCTGCTTACGCTCTTGCCGCCAGCCAAAACTGCGACTTCGAATAACAATTTTCGTCTGATTCCCGCCGGCTGATTTTCAATATCTCCGATTGAAACCAGCAACTGGCCGTTTTCTTGCTTGCTAAGTGCCGTGCCCATCAGGTCTGCAACTGCCGATGCGATTACCTCCTCAGACTCCGCCGCAATCTCAGCGGTCCTAGACAGGGCCTCTGCGAAACCTGGGCCAACCTCTGTTTCTAAGGTGTCGAGCAAATTTCTCACTCTCACCCTCGTGAAGCGTGAATCTTGGTTGTGAGGATCATCCCAAAACGAGATCTCCTGGTCGATGCAGCTCTGGCGCAAAGTTTCTCGCTTTATGGAAAGCAGTGGCCGCAGCAGGCTGCGCTCTGAATCAAAAACCTGCATTCCAGAAATCGATTTCAACCCAGAACCTCTAGCCATGCCCAACAAAACCGTCTCAGCCTGATCCTCGAGGTTGTGACCGAGCAGAATGACTTCCGCGCCAACAAGTTTCCGTGCTCGCTCAAGAGCTTCATACCTGGCAGTTCTAGCGGCCGCCTCTGGGCCGCTGGAATCAGTAGCGACGCTTACAGTCTCGATTACAACCGGGTCCAGGCCAAGTGCTTCAAGTTTTTCCAATGTGTCTCGCGCGATGTTGGCTGAGCCTTCCTGCAACCCGTGATCAACAATGCAAGCCGCGACTGTCAGCCCAAGTTTCGGAGCCTCAAAGATTGCTGCAGCTGCCAGTGCCAATGAGTCAGGACCGCCCGAGCAGGCAATCAAGATGCGCGTTTCAGGTTCGAGATCAAGTGGAGTTAGGGTCTCTCGAACAGCTCGACGAACATCGGCAACCGCCGGAGTAAGTCGATTTCTCAAAACCATGGCTCTCTATTCGCTAATCTTTTCTCTAAGCCTATTGAGGAGAAGCCTTGTCATACGACGTAGTTATTGAGATTCCACGCGGTTCCAGAAACAAATATGAGGTTGACCACGAGTCAGGACGCGTCTATTTAGACCGCGTGCTGTTCACACCTTTTGTTTATCCAACCGACTACGGCTTTTTTGAAAACACTCTTGGTGGCGACGGCGACCCGCTAGACGCACTGGTACTTCTTGAGTACCCGCTGTTTCCTGGTGTTGGCGTAAAGGTTCGTGCGGTTGGCATGCTTGTCATGGAGGACGATGGCGGCGTGGACGAAAAAGTTATCTGCGTTCCGGCCAAGGACCCTCGCTGGGATCACATCCAAGACCTCAAGGACGTTCCAAAACAAACACTCGATGAGATCGAGCACTTCTTCTCCCGCTATAAGGATCTAGAGCCAGGCAAATGGGTCAAGATTCAAGGCTGGGAAGACAAGGCTGCAACCGAGAAGGTCATCGAAGCAGCCTATGCCAACTTCAAGCATTAAATTCTTCAGCCGCACATTAGCCGCATTTTTGGCAATCTGGCTGCTCCCGCTCGGAGCTCAAGCATCCGTTGACGATTTTTACTTCGACTCATTCGACGCCGAATTTGAAATTTCCTCCGACAAGGATGGCGTTGCAACTCTTGCAGTAAAAGAAACTTTGGTGGCTGTCTTTCCCGAGTATGACCAGAACAGAGGTTTGATTCGGTACTTGCCCTCTTGGTATAACCGAATGCCCTTGGAGACGGAAATTCTTTCGCTTACCGACGGGGCCGGAAACGACAGGCCGTTAGAGACTTTTTCAGAGTCGGGCTACTTAGCGGTGGACTCCGTGGTTCCAAAAGGGGAGTTTTTGTATGGGGCTCAGACCTTTGTGTTGAGTTATCGGCAGAAAAATGTGATCGGGGATTTCACCGATAGCACCGGTTTTCAGGAGTTCTACTGGGATATCAACGGCTCTGGATGGAGTCAAGACTTTGAAACAGTCCGAGCCCAAATCCAGGTCGATGACCGGGCAAGTGCCGGCTTAGTGCGCGAAGAGTCCGCTTGCTATTTCGGTTCTGAGGGTGAGACAAATCGCTGCAAGCTAACATTCACGGACGCCGGTGACTCGGTGCTTGTGCTTGTTGAGCAACAAAACCTGAGCGCTTATCAGACCGTGACTGTGTCGCTCGCCTTTGAACCGGGGACTTTTTTGATCTTGACCAGAGACCCGGCTGACTACCCGCTCAATTGGTTGTTGATTCCATTATTTGCTGGGTTGCTGGCAAGCGCTGCATTTGCTCTGCGATACAACTTGAGAGTCTTGGCTGGCGCAAAGGGACGAAAGTCGATTGTGGCTGAATACCTTCCTCCTGAGGGGATAACACTTGAGATGGCAGCGCATCTGCTTGGGCCTGGCGGGGCCTTGCCGGTGGCCAAGCTGCTGGAACTTGCGGTTGCCGGAAAGATACATCTCAAAGAAATCCGTAAATCATATTGGAGTGTTACAAGATCAGACATACAGCTCTCAGATGATGACGTGGTCGCGCTGAAGGCGCTGTTCGGGCAGCTGCCCGAAATTGGCGTCGAGCTTCAACTACCCAAAAGCAACAAGAGCTTGTCTGCGCGATTGGTCACCTATGGCAAGCAACTCAAAGTCAGCTTTCAGGAGACCTTCACAGTCAAGGTAGCGCTAGCTCCAAGGCTGCTATTTGTGATATCTTCTCTGGTGCTGAGCGCTTCAGGGCTAACCATAACAATCATATCGCTCTCGAATAGATATGGAAATTGGATGGTGGTCACGGCCCTAGTTAGCTTCGCAGTCCTTGGCCCAGTGGGAGCCTTGCTTATGTTTAGAACTCCGCTCAATGCCCTCGGCGCACAGGCAAGAGACCACCTGAAGGGCTTGAAGAAATATATGAAGCTGGCCGAGCGTGACCGACTTGCCTATCTGCAGTCTCCATCGGGCGCTCTTCGAGTTGGGGAAGATGACTATCTAAAACTCCACGAAAGGCTGCTCCCATGGGCAATCCTCATGGGGCTTGGTAAGGCATGGACGAAAGAGCTCAGCGAGCAGTACGGGGATGACCAACCGTTCTGGATTACCAGTATCAATAGCTCCCACTTCGCAGGAACGATGAAATCACTCTCATCCGGAACCACTGCATCATTTGGCTCCAGCACCTCGGGCGGTGCCGGTGGTGGCGGTGGTGCCGGTGGTGGCGGCGGTGGTGGCGGCGGCGGCGGCCGCTAGGCGCTAGGCCTTCCGGCATACGGCCAAATTTCACCGTAGCGAACGGGAACTATACGCACAGTTCTTGCAGGGTTTGGAGCTTCAAGCATCATACCGTCGCCCATATAAATAGCGACGTGATACTTATCGCCGGAGAACGCACGCTCCTTGCTCCACCAGATCAAATCTCCGCGTTGGATATCCTGAAATGGCACTAGCTTTTTCTTGCTAGCCATCACGTTGTACTGCGCGGTGGCAGAGTGCCAACCGATGTAAACACCGGCTGCTGCGTAAGACTTCATGGTTATTCCCGAGCAGTCCCAAACGTTTGGCCCTGAGCCACCAAGCACGTACCGCTCACCCAGTTGCTCAGATGCAAAAGCGATGGCGGTCTCAACTTCGGCCCAGTTTGGGTCACCGACTGTGTAAAGCTCGGGAGCAGTAGGGGCGGACTTTACGAGGTTCTGCCTGCGCTCTGCTTCCAATCCTTCGATTCTCTGACGCTCAAGATCGGCGGCAGTGTCCCTCAGCGTTGCAAGTTGGCTCATCATGTTTGCCCGCTCACGCTCAGATTCTGCAACTTTTGCGATAACAGCATCTGCTGCAGCCTTGGCCTCATCAAAAAGCTTCTTTGCATCGGCCTCGATGCCCTGCAATTCGACCTTTGCGCTTTCAAGCTCTTCAGCCAGAGCCTGGGCCTGAGTCTGCTTTTCTAGCGCAGCATCGTAAATAGCTCCAGTGCGCTGAGCCATCATGTCCTGCATCGTCAATTGATATAGAAGGTCTTCGGCATTTTCCGGATTAAAGAAAAGTTCGAGTGAAGTATTGCCGCTGGCCTGATCTCGATACATCTTTCCGACGATCTGCGCGAGTTGAACCTGGGCATCTTCAGCCTGAGATTCGGAAAGTGCGACCTGGGCTTCGAGGCCTTCAACCTTTGCGGCCATCAGCTCAACTTGCTCAGTGGCCTGGTTATAGGCTTCGTTTTTCTGTAACGCAATCACCTCTAGGGCGTCTGCTTCTTCTTGCAGAGTTTCTAAAATCCCCTCAATGCGCTCAACCATATCTTTTTTGGTCTGAACGTTTGCCTTGGCCTTCGCAACCTCGGCGGCAGTTGGGTAATCGGGGACTGCATAGGCCGGCGACAGCAGTACTCCGGAGAGCAAAATACCTGCTCCGGCTAGAACTGCAATCAGCTTCTTACGACCTAGTTTCAAAATGCCTCCAGTCCATAATGCTAAATGAAAGCCTCAAGTTATTCCTGAAGGTTTGCTAAGTGTTGCGCAATAAGCTATTTGCCCAGTATTGTTAGGCCTCGGTGCAATTGATATCGTCAACATCAGGCCCCATCGTTTAGAGGCCTAGGACACCGCCCTTTCACGGCGGCAGCACGGGTTCGAATCCCGTTGGGGTCACGAGACGATGTGGGTAGTACCACTTGGCCCTGTAGCGCAGTTGGTTAGCGCGCCGCCCTGTCACGGCGGAGGTCGCGAGTTCAAGTCTCGTCAGGGTCGCTTCGCTTAAATGCGAATGGTAGGGGTGAAAACCCCTGTCGGCTCTGTAGCTCAGTTGGTAGAGCGAACGACTGAAAATCGTTAGGTCACCGGATCGACGCCGGTCGGAGCCACATTTGAAAGAGGCGGGCAATGACCATCATTTTTGGTTTGTTGTCCGCCTTTTCTTATGGCTATGCAGACTTTGTTGGTGCTCTAGCCGCCAGAAAAATCCGAGCGATTGCCGTAACCGCCTACTCGTTCAGCTTTGGCCTGCTTATCGCAATGGTTCTCAGCCTTTTTGTTGGGGCCGATTATCAGACAGAGACAATTGTTCTGAGTGTTTATGCTGGCATCAGTTCTGCGGTCGCAATTAGCTGTCTCTACGCAGCTCTGGCGCTTGGGCCAATTTCAATAGTGAGCCCCCTGACGGCTGTGATTTCCGCGATTGTTCCGGTGATTTTTGATGTTGTCGCCGGGCAGGAACTTTCAAGCTTTGCCGTCATCGCAGTGGTACTGATTTTGATTGCCGTTGTGCTGGTGGGTTTTGTGCCAAGTGAAAAAGTTCAACTTCCATCAGTTCCGGCAATTATTTACTCGGTCGGAGCAGGTCTTGGTTTCTCCGGCATCTTCTTGTTTCTTGACGCCACCTCCTCAGACTCGGGACTCGCGTCACTGGTAATAATGAGGGCAGTGGGGCTGGTGCTGTTGTTAGCCGGGCTTACGGTTTTATGGCTGAGGGGTTCAGGACAAAAGCAATTTATTGAGCGGCTGAGCAACTTAAAGCTATTTGGGCTAGTGCTGCTTGCAGGCTTTGGAGATGTGCTGGGAAACGTCGGTTTTCTGGTGGCGACTCGCAATGGGGCTCTCGCAGTAGCAGCAGTATTGACCGCTCTTTATCCTGTTGGCACGATACTCTTGGCAAGGATCTTCCTCAAGGAACGCATTGCTCTTTCGCAAAGCTTCGGGATCGTGTTGGCCATTGGTGCATGCGCACTGCTGGCCCTGGGGTAACAAACAAGAAAGAACTAATAAATGTCAGCAAAAAAGCGCTGGATCGGTCTGGTCTTTATCTCAATGGCTATTTCCATTGTCATCATCGATGGAACCATCGTGAACACGATTTTCCCAGCCATAATCGATGAGCTAGACCTATCGTCTACCGAGGTGCAGTGGGTGCAGGAGAGCTATGTTCTTGTCTTTGCATCGCTGCTTCTGGTCTTTGGGTCACTTGCAGACCGCTTTGGTCGAAAGCGCGTCCTAAACCTCGGCATCGTGATTTTCATCATTGCTTCGGTCTGGGCAGGACTCACAGACTCGGCAACCGAGCTGATTTTGGCTCGTGTTGTTCAGGGTATTGGTGGAGCAATGGTGCTCCCAACCACGCTGTCGCTGGTGAATGCAAACTTTCAAGGCAAAGAACGAGGCATTGCCTTTGCCATCTGGGGATCAACCATCGGTGGAATGGTTGCAGTCGGACCGGTACTCGGTGGCTGGCTAGCCACCGACTTCACCTGGCGCTGGGCCTTCATGATCAACTTGCCGTTAGGCATCATCATCTTGGCAGGGCTACTGCTCCTGGTCCCAGAATCTAAGTCTCCGCAACGAGCAGGTGCTATCGACTGGATTGGCGCTGCCATTTCGGTTGTTATGTTTTCCACGCTTGTCTTTGGTCTGATCGAAGGCCGTATTTATGGCTGGTGGAACCAGACCGATAAGCAATTCAGTCTCGGTGATTTCGTCTGGCCGACAGATACCATTTCGGTCATCCCGGTTGCGCTCGCAATTTTCCTAGTCTCAGCAGTGGCATTCGTGCGCTGGGAACTCAAAAGAGAGAAAGCTGGCAAGAATGTCATTCTTGACCTTAATCTTTTCTCAATCACCTCATTCAGAAATGGTTCGATTGCCGCCGGCATTATTTCGATGGGTGAATTTGGAATTCTGTTCGCGCTGCCACTTTGGTTGCAAAACGTTCTCGGGCTCTCACCGATTAGCTCAGGGCTTGTCCTGCTCTGGCTAGCAGCCGGAGCTTTCTTGGCATCGGGAGTTGGTGGCGCACTGAGTGGCAAGCTACCTGCTGCCAGAGCAGTTCAGATTGGTGTTTTGCTTGAGTTGGTTGCGGTAGTCGGCATTGCACTGTTTGCAAGCACCGAGAGTGGCTGGGTGTTAGTTGCGCCGTTCTTGCTTGTCTATGGAATTGGTATCGGCCTTGCCACCGCGCAGCTAACCGGCGTAATCATGATCGATGTTCCGATGGAGCAAAATGGTCAGGCCTCTGGATCACAGTCGACCGTTCGTCAGGTTGGATCAGCTCTTGGTATTGCAGTTCTCGGCTCAATGTTGTTCACCGGCGTGCAGGGCAACCTAGAAACCAGGTTGGATTCAACCGGGTTGAGCGCCTCGCAGCAAGCGCAGGTTGTTGAACTGGTGGTTGATTCTGCAGGTGGTGCAATCCCAGTGCTGGATGACATTTTGCTGCCGCAGCAGGTCTCTCAAGAAGTTGTTGATGCTGTTGCCTACGAGTCCGGTGAGGCCTTCACTGAGGGCGTTCACCTTGCAGCCTGGGCTGCCGGTGGTTTCTTGCTATTGGGCTTCCTGTCAACCTTCAGGCTTGGAAGAAAAAACGAGGTAAAGGCTAGCTAGAGGTTTTTGTCTGCGAACTCGATGACAGCGTCGTAGATGTATTTCCCGAGACCCTCGCGAACACCCTCGTAGGTGTCGCGATAGCCAGTTGGTAGCACATAGTTCATTGCTAGAGATTTATAGGCTTCTTTATTCGGTTGCCAGAACTTTGAACAGAAATCAAAGTGCTCCTGGACGGCCTGCTGCATTTCTACTGAGTCAGATAAAAGCCCGGCATCTAGGTGTGCAGCCATCTTCTCGGTAATTGCGTTGAACTGCGCGGTGAACTGACTGTTCTGCTCTTGGGAGTAGTTATTTTGATAATAACTGCCCGAGATAAAGCTGTTCTGGTCCATTTGCCAAATTCTAATAGTCAACTTTTTGTTTCAGACTAGGCTTTAAATGTGTCGACCAATCTAAAAATGGCAGGGTACGTCTTTGTCGGGGGCGCCCTTGGAACAATGCTCCGATATTTGATTTCGGAACTTGTCACTCTAAATATTTCTTTCCCAACAGGCGAGCTAATTGCTCTGACGATTGTGAACCTACTGGGGGCACACTTCCTTGGCCTAACGGCAAGACTTCCTTATTTTCAAACACTTTGGTGCAAATGGCTTTGGGCATACGGCTTTGCAGGTGGCTTTACAACCATGAGCGCGGTAACGCTGTTTATTGACATCAACGGGTTGTCCTGGGAAATTTTTGCGATGCTGTTTGCCGGCATCGCTTCCTATGCAGCCGGTTGGCATTTGGGCAGGCGAGTGCAGCAAAAGGCTCAAGGAAAATGAGCAACCCGATTCTCTTGACCCTTCTAATTGGGGTGTTTGGCGGAATTGGTTCTGTCATTCGAGTTTTCATGATCCGCTGGGGCGGCGTGCTGCCGTTTGGATTGTTTCTAACCAACGGTCTAGCGGCCGGGATTGTTGGCTATGCCCATGCAGGAAACCTGATTCAGGACTACCTGATCATTGCAACGGTCGGGTTAGCAGGTGGTCTTTCCACTTTTTCTGGGATTGCCAAAGCTGGCTTTGACTTCTACCACCGTGGCCGCCTCGCTCAGATGCTATTGACGGTTGCAATCAACATAGTTTTCCCACTACTTATCCTCACTCTCGCTCTTTGGCTCGGTTAGCGATGTTAGACTCAGCTTTGTAGTTATCCATAGGCTTCTTGGGCAGCACCATCGCCCGGATTAGTTAGAGAAAAAGGGGGCTCGCCATGGGGCGTGGCCGTCAAAAAGCTAAGAACACCAAGGTCGCTAGAGAGCTGAAGTATTACAGCCCAGCAACCGATTACTCTGCGCTCGAGGCAGAGCTGGGAAAACCAGAAGAAAACGACCAATACGTCGACAAGTGGGCTGACCTCTACCCTGACGAGGATGAAGAAGAAACCGAAGCCTGATTTATACAAAACAGTCATGTATTTTGTATAATTTTGAAATGGCTCACTATTCAGCTTCCCAAGCACGCACCAACTTCCAAGAGCTAATTGCGCTCTGTGAAACAGAGGCTGTGGAAATCCACCGTCACGGTAAAAAGGTCGCGGTTATGCTTCACGCCATGAAATATGACGAGCTACTCACTCAGATAGAGGACCTTGAAGACAAGGTCACGCTGCTGGAGTACCAGGCTGACCCCGTGGCAACTAAGGATTTGCTTGACCTCAGAGAAGTAGAAAAAGAGCTTGGCCTCAAATAGCTATCAGGTGCTTCTGACCAAAAAGGCCAGTAAGCAAATAGCTCAGCTGGACGCGCCGACAAGAAAACGAATCTGGCTTGCGCTAAGACTCTTGGAACAAAACCCAAAGCCACCAAAAGCAAAAAAGCTTGTTGGGCAAAATGGACTAAGGGTGAGAGTCGGTGATTACAGAATTATCTACCTGGTTGAAGATCAGTTATTAACGGTCTTGGTTTTGAAGGTTGGCCATCGAAGATCGGTTTATGACCAGTAGCAACCAACTTGCTACCAGGCAGAAACTCCAACGACCAGCCCGATCAAGATTTCTAGGTTCAACCTTGAATCGGTGTAATCCTCGGTGAGCGCAAAGCTCTCACCATCTTCTGACGCGATTCTCACCGTCAAGCCCCTGCCTTCCGCATAGCCAATCGCTGCGTCCTTGGTCATGCCAACAATCTGGCAGCCAATCAACTTGGTTTCAGCGTGCTTTTCTGAGAACTGATCTGGGGAGGTGTCAATAAAGCAAAGTTCGTTTGGCGTGTCCAGCACCTGCGAAACCGAGGCGTTACTGGCTCCGGTGATAGTTCCAATCACAAACGCAGCCGAAGCTGCCAATAGCCCAACGATGCCGACAAGAGCGGTCTGCTTATTTGGCATAGTCGCCAACCAGCCTCACGGCTCCGCCGTGAACGCCCTTGGCCTCCACGAGGTAGCCATCCAGCTCTGCTGGCTTCTGCTCAATAACGCCGAGCTGCCAAGCATGAATGCCGTGGTCGTTGATGGCTTGCATGATTTGGCTTGCGCTTTCAGCCCTAACCACCACTGCAAAACCCAGGCCTAGATTCCAGGTTGATTCAAGATCATTCAGTGCAATCCCAGCAGACTCCGCCAAAACCTGAAAGACCGGTTGCGGTTGCCAACTGGAACGCTCGACATTTAACGAGACGCCTGTTGGCAACACCCTTGAGAGATTCGCTGCAATGCCACCGCCGGTGATGTGGCTCATGGTTGAAAACTTGTCTTGGAATCTAACATCGGCCAAAACCTTGTTCAGCACTCCGGTGTAGAGGGCGGTTGGCTCCAAAAGCTCCTCGCCGAGGCTTCTGCCAAATTCTGCAATCTGGTCAGAGTATTGCCAGTTGTTATCGGCCACGATCTTTCTCACCAGAGAGTAGCCATTGGAGTGAAGGCCAGAAGAAGCAAGACCGATCACCACATCCCCAACCTGTACTTTTTCAGCTGACAAGATCTTTGCCTTTTCAACAACACCAACCGCAGCTCCGGCGACGTCATATTCTTCTGGCTTCAGTAACCCGGGGTGTTCGGCGGTTTCACCGCCTACCAGCGCAACGTCAACCTGCTTGCAGGCTTTGGCGATGCCGCGCACGATGTCGGCAATCCGCTGTGGCTCAAGCTTGCCGGTTGCGATGTAATCGGTCATGAACAAACTGCGAGCGCCGGTAACAATAATGTCGTCCACAACCATGCCAACCAGGTCTTGGCCGATGGTGTCGTGCTTATCCATGGCCTGCGCGATAGCGACCTTTGTTCCGACACCATCTGTGGAGGTTGCCAGAATCGGGTGGTCGTAGCTTTTCAGCATGCTGGCATCGATCATGCCGGCAAAGCCTCCGAAGCCTCCCAGCACAAGATTGTTATGGGTGGCAGAAACTGCAGCCTTCATCAGCTCTACTGCTCTGTCGCCTGCTTCAGTGTCAACACCCGAGGCTGCGTATGGATTGGTTGTCATTAGTGAAAGTGCCCCTCGGCTTCGATTGTTGCAACGGGCCTTTCAAGTAGGTTCTTGCCCAATCGGTCTGCCGTTGGCAGTTCGATTGGGTAGCTTCCTGTGAAACAAGCTGTGCAGAGTTTCTTCTCGGGCTGGTTAGTTGCTGCAACCATGCCATCTTTACTCAGGTAACCAAGCGAATCGGCACCGATTGACTGCCTCACTTCCTCAACACCGAGACCCGATGCAATTAGCTCAGCCCTAGATGCAAAGTCAATTCCGTAGAAGCACGGCCAGGCTATTGGCGGGCTTGATATTCTGACGTGTACTTCGCTCGCGCCTGCCTCTTTCAACATTTTCACCAGTGCGCGCTGGGTGTTGCCCCTGACTATCGAGTCGTCAACCACTATCAGGCGTTTGCCATCGATAACTTCGCGCAATGGGTTCAACTTCAGCCTGATGCCAAGCTGCCTGATGGTTTGGGACGGTTGAATGAAGGTTCTTCCGACGTAGGCATTTTTCACAAGCCCGTGACCAAATGGAATGCCGGATTTCTCGCTGTATCCGATGGCTGCGGGAGTGCCAGACTCCGGGGTTGGGATTACAAGGTCAGCTTCGACCGGGTGCTCAACTGCAAGTGTTCTACCCATCTCAACGCGTGATTCGTAGACAACGCGGCCACTTATTGCGGTGTCTGGGCGGGCAAGATATACATATTCAAAAACACAGCCCGCGCGCTTTTCTTCGGCAAACCTTGAAGACCTAAGCCCATTTTCATCAATTGCGATCAGCTCGCCAGGTTCAACCTCACGAACAAAAGATGCGCCAACGATATCCAGCGCAGCAGACTCTGATGCGACAACCCAACCGCGCTCCAACCTTCCAAGCACAAGCGGCCTAACACCCTGAGGGTCTCTCGCCGCATACAAAGTCGTCTCATCCATAAACACCAGGCAGTAGGCACCCTTTACCTTGGGAAGCAACTCGATTGCTGTTTGCTCCAAAGAGCTGTCCGGATTTCCGGTCAGCAGCGCTGTCAAGACAGCGGTGTCTGTCGTGTTTCCGCCGCGAAGCTCTGACTCGTAATTTGGGTAGCGCTCTTGTAAAAGATCCAAAAGCTCAGCGGTGTTAGTCAAGTTGCCGTTGTGCCCGAGGGCAACCGTGCCATAGGCGGTCTTGCCAAGTGTTGGTTGTGCGTTTTTCCAGTGGGAAGATCCAGTTGTCGAATACCTGGTGTGTCCAAGGCCGATGTGCCCGACCAATGACTCGAGGGCAGCTTCGTTAAAAACTTGCGAAACCAGACCCATGTCCTTGTAGACCATGATTTTTTCACCGGTGGATGTTGCAATCCCAGCAGATTCTTGACCGCGGTGTTGCAGTGCATAAAGGCCAAAATAACTCAGCTTTGCAACTTCTTCGCCCGGAGCCCAAACCCCGAAAACGCCGCACTGGTCTTGCGGGCCCTTCTCGCCGGGGAGAATGTCGTGGTTGAGCCTGCCGTCACCGCGCATTAGGTATTGGTCCTACTTGCAGTGGCCTGCTTTGGCTTTCTGGATGAAATCAGATCAACCGCAATTGCTGTTGCCACGCCCAACCCAAGCCCAAGGCTGCCAAGGGCTACCAGCAATAGGCCAAGAACGTTCTCGTTGGATCTGGCCTCATCGGTAATAAACAGGTTCAGCACGAAAGCAACAACAACACCTATGGCAGCTCCAGTAAGAGTGAAGGCCAGCACCTTTGGTGCGCGGCGAATTTCTACTTGCTCTGGTTTCTCAGATTTTTTGTCGGCCACAGCCCCAATATAACCGCTCTCATAGCCCGAGCAGCGGAAAAACTCCAAAGGCAAGGGTCGCTTTTTCTCCGGAGAAACTGCAGCCAGGCTTTGTCATGGCCTCTTGAGGCGAGATTTCACCCTTGCAAAGAGCAAGAAAAACTTCCGGGGTCATTTCAACAACGTTTGGTGGCGTGCCTCGTCTGTGGTTCATACCCTCAATGCACTGCACGGCCCCAAAGGGTGGGACCCGAAGCTCCACTGTCCCTCCGCGAAAATCTGCCTCTATCTTTTGCAGCAAATACCTCACGGCTGTTGGCAGCTGTGCAGGTAGATCGGCAAGCGCAGCGTTACCTGCATCTGATGAAATCTTCTTGCCAGCCATAAGACTCTAATTATCACCCACCGCCGAATGAGTCCAGTATTTACGAAATCTGCAAAAACGCTAAGGTTGGGCCTGTGAGAGTACTCGTAATAGGTTCAGGTGCCCGAGAGCACGCGATTATTAAATCGCTAATTAGAACCGGTACCGACCCAGACGAAATAGTCTGTGCCCCCGGCAATGAATACATCGCTAAAGAGGTAGAGGTAAGAAACCTCGAAGACATCACCAACAAACTTGAAGTAACCAGAATCGCTTTAGAAGAAGCCGTGGACCTGGCAATCATCGGCCCCGAAGCACCATTGGTTGCAGGCGTCGCAGACGCCCTCAGGTCTCAAGGACTAAAAGTCTTTGGCCCAAGCCAAGAAGCTGCCGCCCTTGAGGGCAGCAAGCAATTTGCCAAGGACGTTATGGCAGCAGCAGACATTCCAACTGGAATGTCAAGAAGATGCGACTCAATGGCCGAAGTTCATGACGCCATGGACCAGTTCGGTGCACCTTATGTAATCAAGGCCGATGGCCTTGCTGCTGGCAAGGGCGTGATTGTTACTTCAGACAAGCAAGAAGCTCTAGACCACGCAAGTAAGTTCCTCGAGCAGGGTGTTTTGGTAGAAGAGTTTTTGGCAGGCGAAGAGGTGAGCCTGTTCTTCTTGTCCGATGGCACAACCGTTATGCCACTGACTCCAGCACAAGATTACAAACGTGCCTTTGATAAGGACCTCGGTCCAAACACCGGTGGCATGGGCTCCTACTCACCACTACCGTGGCTTCCAGATGGCTTCGTGGAAGAGGTAACAACCCGGATTGCTCAACCAACAATCGATGAGCTCAAAAAGCGCGACAAAGAATTCGTTGGCCTGCTGTACTGCGGGCTCATCATCACCGAGCGCGGCGTACAGGTCATCGAATTCAACGCCAGATTCGGTGATCCAGAGACTCAAGTAGTTCTTCCACGGCTCACTTCAAACCTCGCAGAACTTTTGTTTGCTGCTGCCTCAGGAAAGCTGGATGTTGCACCCCCTGCCGAATTCACCGAAGAAGCAGCGATTGCAGTGGTTTTAGCATCCGAGGGCTACCCGGATTCAGTTGCACCAATCAGAACTCTCACTGGCATAGCAAGTGCCGAATCAATGGACCAGGTCCATGTTTGCAAGGCAGGCGATGTCGGCAGAGTGTTGTCGGTGGTTGCCGTTGGTCAAAACTTCCTAGAGGCAAGGGCACTTGCCTACGAGGGGATTTCCAGAATCCATTTAGAAGGTTCCCACTACCGCAATGACATCGCACTGAAGGTAGTGAGTTAGATGGAGATTCCAGGATTTAGCCACATCTACTCTGGCAAAGTCAGAGATCTTTATAAAAGCGAAGACAAAGACTTCGATCACCTGGTTCTGGTGGTTGCAAGCGATCGTATAAGTGCTTTTGACACAGTCCACGAGCCTGAGATCCCCGGCAAGGGTGAGAACCTCACAAAGATGACCAATTTCTGGTTTCAAAAATTAGACTTTCCAAACCACCTGAGCGAGGAACTAGCAATTCCAGAGGTTGTTGCAAACAGAGCGGTTATGGCTAAGGACTTGGACATGTTTCCGGTTGAGTGCGTAGTCAGGGGCTACATCTCAGGTTCAGGATGGAGTGAATACTTAGAAACCGGAGCCATCTGCGGTCAGGAACTACCAGCAGGTTTGCAGTTCGGTGACCGCCTGCCATACCCGATATTCACACCAGCCTTCAAAGCTGAGCTTGGTGAAAAGGACGAAAACATCAACTTCTCCAAGGTCATCGAACTGGTTGGGCGAGACGTCGCAGAGAGGCTTCGGGATTTCAGCCTTGAGATTTTTATCACCGCAAGCCAGCTTGCCAACAAGGCTGGACTGATTTTGGCCGACACAAAGTTTGAATTTGGCAATGATCCAAAAACCAACATCCTGACCCTTGGCGATGAAGTGCTAACCCCTGATAGTTCGAGGTATTGGGATCAGGAACTCTGGGAACAAGGAGTTCGTGACCAGAGCTTTGACAAACAAGGGGTCAGAAACTGGTTGGCAGATAACTGGGACAAGAAATCAACCCCGCCGAGGCTTCCAGATGAGGTTGTTGCCGAAACTTCAGAGAAGTACGAAGAGCTTTATCAGCGCCTAACTGCCATCTAAGTTAGACTAAAAAAAATAAGTAGCGGCCCAATTGCAGTGCCGCAAGTAAATTTGTCCGGCAACGAAAAGAAGCCAAACTTTTGAATTTTTTGAAACAAAAACTAAACGTGCTCATTTCTGGCACCGACCCGAGATATCGCCCGCGTCCAACCGTTATGGAGGCAATCAGAAGCCCGAAGCTACTGCTTCGGGAGTCGCTTGCAGGCCTAGTTGTCGCTCTGGCGCTTATCCCTGAGGCAATCTCATTCAGTATCTTGGCCGGTGTTGACCCACGTGTTGGACTCTTTTCAAGCTTCGTGATGGCAATCACCACAGCGATCCTTGGTGGTAGACCTGCCATGATCTCGGCTGCAACCGGTGCTGTAGCGCTTGTAATTGCGCCTGTTGCCAGGGACTACGGCCTCGACTACTTTCTTGCCACGGTTATTCTTGCCGGTGCATTCCAGCTGATTCTGGGCGCGCTTGGTGCTGCAAAGTTGATGCGATTCATCCCCCGCAGCGTGATGCTCGGATTTGTGAACGCACTGGCAATTCTGATTTTCATGGCTCAGTTGCCTCACTTGATTGGCGTGCCATTTGCGGTTTACTGGCTGGTTGGACTTGGGCTGATTGTGATGATCGTGATGCCAAGATTCACCAAGGTCATCCCGGCACCACTTGTTGCAATCGTGCTCGTGAGCGCGATGGTAGTAATCATGGCGATCTCTGTCCCAAGAGTTGGTGACGAGGGTGAACTTCCCGAGTCACTCCCAGAACTCCTGATTCCAAATGTTCCACTAACGATGGAAACCTTCAACATCATCGCGCCATACGCCCTGGCGATGGCGCTGGTTGGGCTCCTCGAGTCGCTAATGACCGCCAAGCTCGTTGATGAAATAACCGACACCCACAGCCAGAAGACCCGCGAGTCTTTGGCTCAGGGCGTTGGCAACATTCTTTCTGGATTCTTGGGCGGCATGGGTGGTTGCGCCATGATCGGCCAGACCATGATCAACGTTAAGGCATCTGGAGCCAGGACCAGGATCTCTACTTTCTTGGCTGGAGTGTTTCTACTGATTTTGGTCGTCAGCCTGGGCGACATTGTCGCCCAGATTCCAATGGCCGCACTTGTTGCCGTGATGCTCATGGTTTCTTTTGGAACCTTTGACTGGCACAGCATCAAACTAAGCACCTTGGCCAGAATGCCAAAGAGCGAGACCACGGTGATGGTTGCAACAGTTTCCGTTGTTGTCTGGACACACAACCTTGCAATCGGTGTGATTGTCGGTGTGATTGTTGCAATGATCGCTTTTGCTAGACGCGTTGCCCACTTTGCATCTGTCACCCGAACAGTCGGTGGTGACGATGAGGTTTCGGTTGCCTATTACACGGTTGAGGGTGAGCTCTTTTTTGCATCGAGCAATGACCTGACTACGTTGTTTGAGTACTCAGATGACCCTGCGGAAATCGTGATTGATGTCACCAACTCTCACATCTGGGATGCATCGACAATTGCGGCTCTGGATTCGATCACCACCAAGTATGAATCGATGAACAAAAACGTCTACATAAAGGGCATGAACCAGGCCAGCGAGCGCCTTCACGGCAAGCTCACCGGCAACCTTGGTCAAGAGTGATTTTCGCCCATAAAAACTAGGTAGTCTGGGCTTGTGCTAAATACTCAACTCAAAGCGGAGCATGAAAAACTGGGGGCCAGTTTCACTGAGTTTGGTGGCTGGAACATGCCGGTTCGATATGGGTCTGACATAGAAGAACACCACAGCGTTAGAAACGGCTGTGGTCTTTTTGATATCAGCCACATGGCTGAAATCAGAGTCACGGGGCACGCTGAAGATTTTCTTGACTACGTTCTGATCTCCAAGCTTTCAGAAATCGAAAATGGCCGCGCTAAGTACTCGATGATCTGCGCCGAAGACGGCGGGATCATCGATGACCTGATTGTCTACCGCCTTGACGATGATGAATTCATGATTGTTGCCAACGCCGGTAACCACCACCAGGTAGTCGAAGCTCTTCAGACTCACCTCACAAATTTTCCAAGCACTACCGTGGCAGACGAGTCTGGCAAGTGGTCGCTCATCGCACTTCAGGGTCCAATGACCAAGGAAATCCTCGGGCCGTTGGTCGATGTTGACCTAACAGTTTTGAAGTACTACTCGATTGCCGCTGCAACCCTCGGTGGCCAGGATGTCTATTTGGCCCGAACCGGCTACACCGGCGAAGACGGCTTTGAGATTTTCATTAGCGGCGAACCCAGTCAGATTTGGCAACTGCTTGTTTCCCAAGAAGGTGTTACCCCCTGCGGGCTTGCCTGCAGAGACACCCTTCGCTTAGAGGCTGGCATGCCTCTATATGGTCACGAGCTAAACAGAGACTTGACGCCATTCAGTGCAAACCTAGGCAAAGTAATCCGCTTCGATAAGCAACATTTTGTTGGCAAAAAAGCGTTAGAAAACGCCAAGCAGCCAAAGCAAAAACTCTTTGGACTGAAGGGTGAAGGTAGGCGTGCAGCAAGAGCCGATTACGAAGTCTTTCTGCCGGGCGAAGACACTGCAGTTGGAGCCATAACCTCGGGAGTGCTTTCTCCAACGCTACAAGAACCAATAGCGCTGGCGCTATTGGATTCAAGCCTTGGCCTTGAAGTAGGTGCAAGCGTCGAAGCAGATGTTCGGGGAACCAGGATTATTTACAAGGTAGTTGAGTTACCGTTTTATAAGCGTCCGAAATAGAAGGAAAAACTAATGGCAAACCCAGAGAACCTGAAATACACCAAAGAGCACGAGTGGATCCTCATCGAAGGCGATGTGGCAACAGTCGGGATCACCAAGTATGCAGCCGATGCCCTGGGTGAAATTGTCTACGTTGACCTGCCAAAGGTTGGCTCAAGCGCAGCTCACATGAAGATTTGCGGCGAGATCGAATCAACCAAGTCAGTTGGTGAGCTCTACGCTCCGATGGACGGCGAAATCATCGAGGTCAACAGTGCACTCGACCAAGCTCCCGACACGGTAAATGAAGACCCATTTGGGGATGGATGGCTGATTAAAATTCGTTATACCTCAATGCCAGACCTAATGTCATCCACCGAATACGACGCACTAGTTGGAGAGTAATTGCTACTAGATCACCATAACTTTCGTAACCGCCACATAGGACCAAACGCCAGCCAGCAACAGCACATGCTGGACTACCTAGGGATCAAAGACCTAGCCGAGCTCATGGAGAAGGCCCTACCAGAGGCTATCCACTACCGTGGCGGCAGCACTCTGCCAGAGGCAATTAGCGAAGATGAGGCTCTTGACCGCCTGCACGGTATTGCCTCTAAAAATCGCATTACACAGACCTTTATCGGCCAGGGCTATTACGGCACGAGGACCCCGGGTGTTATCAAGCGAAACGTGCTGGAAAACCCAAGCTGGTACACCGCCTACACCCCTTACCAGCCAGAAATTAGCCAGGGCAGGCTAGAAGCAATCATCAATTTCCAGACCATGGTCACCGAATTGACCGGCATGAAAACCGCCAATGCCTCGATGCTGGATGAATCAACCGCGGTTGTTGAAGCAATGCTTGTTGCCAAGCGCAGCGCAGACAGCGACTCAAATGTTTTCTTTGTTGACAATGACCTATACCCGCAAACCAAATCACTAATCGAGCACCGAGCAGAGCCGCTCGGAATCGTCGTTGCCTACTTTGACCCTGCAAAGCCAGAACAACTAGACCAGGAGTGCTTCGGTGCTGTGGTTCAGTACCCGGGAGCTTCTGGAAGAATCATCGACTTCGATGGCATCTTCGCCAAGGTTCACGAATTTGGTGGCCTAGCGCTTGCAACCGCAGACCTCATGGCACTCACCCTGCTTCGCCCACCGGGAGAAGCAGGCGCTGACGTAGTTTGCGGCACCACGCAGCGCTTCGGTGTGCCTATGGGCTTCGGTGGTCCACACGCCGGCTATTTGGCTGTGCGCGAGAAGCTCGAGCGCACAATGCCAGGAAGACTTGTTGGAGTCTCGGTTGACGCCGATGGCGCACCTGCCTACCGACTAACCCTGCAGACCAGAGAGCAGCACATCAGGCGTGAGAAGGCAACAAGCAATATTTGCACCGCGCAGGTATTGCTTGCTGTGATGGCTGGCATGTATGCGGTTTATCACGGTCCAACAGACCTGAAGGCGATCGCTACCGAAATCCACCACAAGGCATCAGCTTTGGCAAAGGTTTTGGAAGAAGTTGGCCTCAAGCTCCAAAATGACAACTTCTTCGACACCATCAGAATCACTAGCACCGAGGCAGAAAAGTTCTACCAAGCTGCCAGAGCAAAAGACCTCACAATGCTCAAAGTTGACGAGAACACCCTGGGCATCTCGGTTGATGAAAGCACAACCTGGAACCACTTGGCTGAACTTGCTGGCGCTTTTGGTGCGAGAGCTCCAAAGCCAGAGGATGCTACCGACAGGCTCAAGAACCACAGAACAAGTGCCTATCTAGAGCACCCAGTGTTCAATAGCTACCACTCTGAAACCGCAATGCTTCGCTACCTAAAGAAACTTGCAGACTACGACTACGCACTTGACCGAGGCATGATTCCTCTTGGATCCTGCACAATGAAGCTGAACTCGGTTACCGAGATGGAAGCTGTCACCTGGCCAGAGATCGCAAACCTTCACCCGTTTGCTCCAGCCGAAGACACCCAAGGGTATATGGAACTCATTGGCGAACTCAGCAGCTGGCTGAGCGACATCACCGGCTATGCGGCTGTTTCGCTTCAGCCAAACGCTGGTAGCCAGGGTGAGCTTGCGGGCATGATGGCCATTCGCGGCTATCACCGCTCGCGCGGAGACTTCCAGAGAAACATCTGCCTGATTCCATCTTCTGCCCACGGCACCAACGGCGCGAGCGCCGTGCTAGCTGGTTTTGAAGTCGTGGTTGTCGGTTGCGACTCAGACGGCAACGTTGATGTTCTTGACCTCAAGCAAAAGATTGCAGACACCGGGGACACACTCGGTGCGCTGATGATTACCTACCCGTCCACACACGGTGTTTATGAGGAAGCGGTTGTTGAAATCTGCGACCTCGTTCACGCAGCCGGTGGTCAGGTTTACATCGATGGTGCTAACACCAACGCAGTTGTTGGATATGCAAAGTTTGGTGAGTTTGGTGGCGATGTGTCACACCTGAACCTTCACAAAACCTTCTGCATCCCTCACGGCGGTGGCGGACCGGGTGTTGGTCCAGTTGTGGCAAGGCCTCACCTTGCTGAGTTCCTCCCCGGCCACACCATGGCGCAAATAGAGCTTCCAAACTACGGTCCAGTCTCTGGAGCGCCGTTTGGTTCACCAAGCATCTTGCCGATCTCCTGGGCCTATGTTCAGATGATGGGCAACGAAGGTCTAATGGATGCAACTGCTGTTGCAGTTCTAAGTGCCAACTACGTTGCCAAGAGATTGGCAGACGCCTTCCCGCTTCTTTACACCGGAAAAAATGGCTTGGTTGCTCACGAGGCAATCATCGACATTCGACCACTTCAGGCTGCCGCTGGCATCTCGAATGACGATGTTGCCAAGAGGCTGGTTGATTACGGCTTCCACGCTCCAACAATGAGCTTCCCGGTTTCAGGAACCTTGATGATTGAGCCAACCGAGTCAGAGCCGCTAGAAGAACTGGACAGGTTTATTGATGCGATGCTTGCGATCAGGCAAGAGGCGGCAAAGGTGCAGGATGGTATTTGGCCAAAGGATGACAACCCACTTGTCAACGCTCCTCACACCGCAAGCTTGCTAACAAGCGATTGGGAGCACCCTTACTCAAGAGAGACTGCTGTGTTCCCGGTTGCAGGTCAAGCAAAATCAAAGTTCTGGCCACCGGTTAGAAGACTTGATGGGGCGTTCGGGGACAGAAACCTCACCTGCACCTGCCCGCCAATTGAGAGCTTTATCAACGGCTAGAAATTTTTTCCGCCTGATTTAGGCAAGGAAGAAGATTTGCTCCAGCTCTGCAAGCCCCTCATCGGGTGCGCCACCTTCGAGGTCTTCAAAAAAGCCAGCCATAGCGGCTTGCCATTTAGCGTTTATCTCTCTGACTAACATTTGCTCCCGAGCTGAATCAAAGTCTTCAGTTTCTAGATAGCCGAATAGCGTGCCGTCGTTCCTGTCTAGAAATATGGAGTAATTTGTCCAGCCGGTATCACTCAACGCCTTGCGCATTTCTGGCCATACGTCCTTGTGATGCTCGACGTACTCGTCCATCAGCTCCATTTTGAGCTGCAATCTAAATCCAATTCTTTGCATGTTTCCTCACCTTAGAGAAAACCCGAGTGATGGCCTGAGCCACCACTCGGGTTTGTCATCGTCTATTTACGTGGAGAGACTATTAGTAGATCTCCTTGAAGGTGGCGATGTTGTCTAGAGTGAAGGTGAACGGGTCGCCCAGGAAGGCAATTCCGCCGTCAGTCACTGTGTAGGTGGTGTCGCCAGCTTCGAATGTTGAGCCTACAGAGCCATCAAAGTCTCCGTTGAACCCTAGAACACCGGCGTAAACAGCCACGTAACCCAAGTCGATTGGGTTCCACAGTCCGACCTTCTCAACAGTTCCATCTTCGATGTATGGAGCCATTTCTGAAGGAAGTCCAAGACCGGTAACCTTCACGGCTGCGCCCTTAGCCTTCTTCTCAGCTGCTGCTGCAAGAACACCAACGGTTGTTGGAGCAATGATTCCAGCAATGTCTGGGTACTGGTTCAGGATTGCGTTGAACTGCTCTGTTGACTTGGTTGGGTCATCGTCGCCATAGAAGACTGCTGAATCTAGTGATCCGCCAGCCCATGACATGTTTGGATAGGTCTCCTCCAGGTATGGACCCATTGCATCAATCCATACGTTCTGGTTTGCTGCGGTAGCAGCTGCAGACAGAATCGCAATGGTGCCTGTTTCTCCAACAGATTCAGCGATCCAGTCAACCTCTGCAGTACCGATACGGTCTGCTGCTGAAGGAAGAATTGAAACTAGGCGTGACCCAGCAGCTTCTGCTGCAACGTCTGCGTCAGAAGTAACAATGGTGATTCCAGCTGCACGTGCCTCTTCAAGTGAAGGAACAATTGCGTTCTGGTCAGCGGCTGAGATCACAAGGATGTCATAGCCCTTCTGAATTACCTGGTTGATGAACTGAACCTGTGCTGGACCAGTTGCCTCGTTTGGACCAATGTAGTCACACTCTGCACCAAGCTCTTCACAAGCCTTCTGAGCACCCTCGTCCCATGCAGCGAAGTAACCAATGTTGATGGCCTTCGGCATGATCGCGATCTTTAGTGCTTCGGTGGTCTCTGTTGTACCTGCTGCGGCGCTCTCAGTTACCTCTGCCTCAGTGGTGCTTGCGCAGCCAACCAAGGTAAAGGCAAGAAAAGCACCAGCAACGGCAGTGATGGACCTTTTGAACTGCTTATTCATGGTTTACCCTTTCATTTTTCTGTATTTGTTTGGTTGTGCTCACCGTTGAACGCAGGTTTCGCACGTAGTCAGTTACTTGCGGGGCTATAACTGAAATCAATAGGAGGCTTCCGCTGACAACTAGAAGCGCGTTGGCAGAGAAGTCGATGAGTTGAAGAGCAGATCTAATTACTCCAAGGGAAAGAACTGCCGAGATGACTCCCCAGATGGTACCGATGCCACCGGCGATGGAGACACCGCCGAATAACACGGCGGCGATAACGCCGAGCTCATAGCCAACAGCACCGTCCGGTGACGAGCTTGCGAATCGCAGGGTGTAAATCACACCGGCAATGCCAGACATGATACCTGTGAAGCCGAACAAGGCGAGCTTTACCCTGCGAACAGGAATACCACTGAATTCTGCGGCCTGTGAGTTGACACCAATTGCAAAAACCCAGCGTCCGAACCTAGTGCCGTGAAGGACAAACCACGCCAAGCCGGCTAATACGACGACCGGGATTATTGTCCACGGTAAGAACGTTCCGGGTATCTGGCTGTAGCCCAAGTTGACCCACTCGCTTGGCAATTGGTTCACGGGCTTGTTGCCCAGCAGAATCCAACACATGCCTCGGTAGAGAGCAAGCGTTGCAATTGTGACCGCCAGTGAAGGTAAGCCGAGAACTGTAACTAGGAAGCCGTTGAAAAGCCCGGCTAGGAGTCCAACAAGAACACCGCCAACCATGGCTACCTCGAAAGGCACCTCAGCTCTATACAGGAACCCAATTGTCGCGCTGCTAAGGCTCAACATTGAGGCCACAGAAAGATCGATCTCTCCGGCAATAATCAAGTAGGCCATTGCCAGGGCAATGATTGCGATCTCAGCAACATCACGGATGATGAAGGTGAGGTTGCTAGTGGTGGCAAAGTACTCAGACGAGAATGTTCCCAGCAAAATTGTAAATACCAGGAACAGGCCGACGCCCTTGTCCCAGGTTATGTGAAACCTACTCATTTTTAGACCCCATAATCGTTGTCGTTTTCACTCGGGTTGATAAGTATCTGTCCAGTGCAATTGCGCCGATGATTAGCGATCCATTGACCGCCTGCTGCCAGAATTGTGGGATACCCAGGGCGCCAATTGAAAGTGTGATTCCTTGCAGCAGGATTGCTCCAATAAATGCTCCGTAGACGGTGCCGGCGCCTCCGGCAATGGTGACACCTCCAACAACACAGGCCGCTACAACCAAAAGCTCAAGACCCAGCCCTGAATTTGGGTTCGCGCTGTTGAACCTACCCAGTAGTACCGCTCCAGCAAGACCGGTTATACCGCCTGTGGCAACAAAGGCGAAAAACACCCTTCTGGCAACCGGGATACCTGCGAGCTCTGCTGCCTGAGGGTTAGAGCCAATGGCGTAAAGGTCTCTTCCTGCGCGCGAACGCTTCATGACAAAGCCTGCGATTATGACCAGCGCAAACCCAATCAAGAAAAGATAAGGGATGCCGAAAAGTCGGTTTAGCCCTAGCCAGTTGATAGCCGGAGGCACTTCGCTTTCGATAATTGTTTGCCCGGTTGCAAACTCATTGAAAATTCCGCGAACGATGTAGAGGCTTGCCAACGTTACGACCAGAGAGGGGAGCTTTAGGTAGGCAACCAGAAAGCCGTTCATTGCTCCAACAAGCAAGCCCAGGCCTATTGCCAGGAACATTCCTGTTCCCAAGCCCATGCCCTTGGAGTATGCGTCTCCAATCAAGAAGGCCGAGAAACCCACCGTTGATCCCACTGAAAGGTCAATGTGGCGCATGACAATAACAAAAGTCTGTCCGACTGCCAGAATTGCAATCACTGCGACCCCAAGGAAGAGGTCAATAGCAACTTTTCCGCTGAAAAAGTGAGGAACCGCGAGGCTCGTGCCGCCCATAACGATTAGGAAGGCCGCGAAAACTGGTAGTTCTCGGGCTCTAACTAGGTTTTTGAGTGATCTCATGCTTTATTCATTGCTCCTGTGGCCGCGCCGATAACCTTCTCAGGGGTGGCTTCAGATCTTTCAAAACTGCCGACTAAACGACCCTCACGCATCACAAGCACACGATCAGACATTCCTAGGACTTCTGGTAGTTCGGATGAAACCATCACAACTGCCATCCCCTCCTTCGCCTTTTCAGAGAGCAGACGGTGCACTTCGGCTTTGGTGCCGACGTCAATACCACGAGTAGGTTCGTCAACAATCAACAGCTTTGGCTCGGTAGCAAGCCACTTAGCTAGCACAACCTTTTGTTGGTTTCCGCCTGAAAGACGTTCCACTGGGTCCAAGAGAGAAGCAGACTTCAATTGCAAAACCTTGCCCCACTTGTCTGCAACTTTCGACTCGTTTTTGCCGCTTAGAAAGATGCCCCTGGAGAGCTTTTTCAGAAGAGTAACCGCTGAGTTCCTTGCAATAGAGGTGGGCATGAATAGTCCCTGCTGCCTTCTATCCTCTGGAACCAATGCCATTCCCCTGGACATTGACTTGCTAGGGCTAGCTTTTGGAACCCGTTGGCCAAGCAAGGTAACCGAACCCTGGTCGTAACTATCGACCCCAAAAACTGCCCGGACAACCTCGGATCGCCCAGATCCAACCAAGCCTGCAATTCCCAGGATTTCCCCAGCACGAACTTCAAAGCTAACGCCCTGAAAGTTGCCATCTGAACTCAGGTTTTCAACCTTCAATACGATTTCCCCTGGCTGCACGTCTAGTTTTGGAAACAGCTCTGCGACCTCTCGACCGACCATAAGCTGAATAACCTGGGCCTCAGAGGTGTCTGCAATCAACTGTGTTCCAACCGTTGAACCGTCTCGCATAACAGTCATACGCTGGCAAAGAGCAAAAACTTCATCCAGACGATGTGACACAAAGACGACGGCATGCCCGGTTTCCCGAAGCCTATTTGCAACCTCGAAAAGCCTGTCGACCTCCTTGGCGGAAAGGGCGGCCGTAGGCTCGTCCATGACGATTACCTGAGCTTCAGTTGAGAGAGCCTTAGCGATCTCTACAATTTGCTGGTCTGCTATTGAAAGCCCACGCGCTTTAGCAGTCGGGTTGAGGTTGATGCCGAGCCCCTCAAAGAGCTTCTTGGACTCGACTTCCATCGTGTGCCAGTCAACAAGACCAGACTTGATCGGCTGGCGGCCAATAAATACGTTCTCTGCCAGAGTCAGATCCGGAAACAGGCTGGGCTCTTGGTAGATAACCGCAACACCCTGCTCAATGGAAGCTTTTGTTGAACCCTGCTTAAATTCTTGACCGTTTAGTTTGATCACTCCAGAGTCTGCCGTGTGAACTCCGGCGAGGGTCTTAAGCAAAGTTGACTTGCCAGCGCCGTTTTCGCCCAGAAGAGCATGGACTTCACCCGCATAGAGATCAAGAGATGCATCAACCAGTGCTCGAACTCCACCAAATGACTTCGAAACATTTGAAATGGTCAGCATTGGCGTAGCGCCTGCTTCATTCCTACCACTCTGTAGCATTGTCTCTCCAGTTTGAATCGTTTCAATAATTAGAAACTACCACCAAGATTATTTCTGTAAATAAGCCAGACTCAGTTGTAGTTGAATCGTTACAATTTTCTAATTTTGAGATTTAAGTCTTTCTAGAATCTTCACGTGCGATGGCTCGAGTTCTTCAAGTGACTTGACTCCCAAAAGTTTCATTGTTCTTGCTACTTGGCCGCCCAGGATTTCGATCGATTTATCCACTCCCTCTCGGCCTCCTGCCATCAAGCCGTATAGGTAGGCCCTGCCGATAAGGGTGAACCTTGCTCCGTGTGCAATTGATGCGACAATGTCCGAACCGTGCATGATTCCAGTGTCGACGTGTATTTCACAGTCGTCCTTCAGCTGTTTCTTGACTGCAGGCAGAAGTTGAAATGGAACCGGAGCACGGTCTAGCTGTCGACCACCGTGATTTGAAAGCACGATCGCATCAGCTCCAAGCGCAGCAACTTTTTTTGCGTCTTCAACATTTTGAATTCCCTTGACAATTACCTTGCCACCCCACTGGTCCTTGATCCACTTGAGGTCATCAAAATCAACGGTTGGATCGAACATCGAATCGAGTAGCTCAGCAACAGTACCGTTCCAAGAATCAAGCGAGGCAAACTTCAGGGCGTCAGTGGTAAGGAAGTTGATCCACCATTCAGGACGCGGTAGCGCATTCAGTACTGTCTTGACTGTGAGGGCAGGTGGGATTGTCATGCCGTTGTACTTGTCCCGCAGCCTGTCTCCAGCTACTGGCACGTCCACGGTCAGCATCAGTGCATCAAAGCCCTGCGCTTTCGCCCTTTCAACCAAAGCCATCGAACGCTCACGGTCTTTCCACATGTAAAGCTGGAACCAGTTACTTCCGTCCGGTGCTACGTTCTTGACTTCCTCAATTGACCTGGTTCCCATTGTTGAAAGGGCAAACGGAATCCCAGCGGCCTCTGCCGCAGTGGCTCCGGCAAATTCGCCCTCGGTGTGCATCATTCTCGTGAACCCGGTGGGTGCGATACCGAATGGCAACTCAACTCTTTTGCCAAGGACGTCCCAGCCAGTGTCTATTGAACTGACATCTCTTAGAATCTTTGGTTGAAATTCAATGTCCTCAAAGGCCTGCCTTGCACGAGTAATCGATATCTCAGCATCGGCCGAACCATCGGTGTAATCAAAAGGCGCCTGTGGGGTGCGCCTCTTGGCGATGGTTCGAAGATCGTAAATCGTGTAAGCACCGGCTAGGCGTCGCTGCCTACCGTTGAGCGTGATTTTCTTGAACTTTAGAAGCTGAACCAGATCCTTGGGATTTGGAAACCTTCGGCGAATCTTTAGCTTTCCCATTTCATTTTTCCTTCGGTCGATATGTTTTTAGGTGCACGTCAGAGTCAAGAATCACTTGACGCAAAGCCTCCAGGCCCATGTCCGGGTCTTTAGCGGAGCGGTACTGAATGAGTAAGTTTCCAATTGCGGTTGCCTCCATTGGCCCCGCGACAACTTCAAGGCCGGAGTAGTCCGCTGTCAGTTGGCTGAGGAGTTCGTTTTGAGAACCGCCTCCTATTACGTGAAGCCTGCTGAATACCTTTCCGGTTATTTCAGTGAGAAGCTCCAAATTTTGAGCGTAGCTTTGGGCCAACGAATGCAGGATCACTGCGACCAACTCGCCGGGGCTGGATGGTGGGGTTTGGCCAGCGTTGATCATCTGCTTTGCAATTCTGGATGGCATGTCGCCCGGCTCCAAAAAAGCATCGTCTTCGACATGAAAAAGCTCTTTGGGTGAATAGCTGGCTGCCTCTTCAAGCAGTTCAGCCAGGTCATGGGTCTGACCCGTCTCGCGGAAATGCCTCAGAGATTCACTGAGTAACCAGAGGCCTCCAAGGTTTTTCAGGAACCTAACCCGGTTGTCCGCACCTAGCTCGTTAGTGAAGTTTGCTTGGCTGGCCATAGGAGTAAGGATTGGATCTGAAATCTCAGTTCCGAGCAGCGACCAAGTTCCGGAGGAAATGAATGCGAAGTCGCCATCGGTAGCTGGAATTCCCACCACCGCAGAAGCGGTGTCGTGTGACGCCACAAGAATCAGTTCTGTTGAATCAAGTTTTGGATGCAACCCTGGCAGCAGTTTTCCAACTGTGCTGCCGGGAGCCGATAGCGGTGCAAATTTGGAGATTACCTCTTTCAACCCAAGAGTCTCGGCAAGCTCCATGCTCCAGGTTCTGGTTTTGGCATCGAGTAAGCCGGTAGAAGATGCATTTGTAAGCTCAGTCCGCTTAACCCCGGTCAACTCAAACCCGATCAAGTCAGGAATCATAAGGATGTCGGAAGCGTCCGTGATTTGGTCAGAATCTAAAACGAGCTGCTTAGAAAGCTGGTAGACGGTGTTGAAAGGTAAGTACTGAATACCTGATATCTCGTATAGGCGGGTGAAGGACTCAAGACCCGCAACCCTCTCGGTGCCAAGCTTGTTTAAAGGGTCTCGGTAAGAGTGCGGTTGGCCTGTCAGCTCGCCATCCTTGACTAGTCCGTAATCCACCGCCCAAGTATCAACTCCAACGGAGGTGATCTCGAGGCCTTTTTCTTCGGCGAATGTGCCCAGTTTTACAAGCCCCACCCTTACCTCGCTGATCAGATGGTCGAAATCCCAAATCAACCTGCCATTTTTCTCATGGGGTTGATTCTGGAACCTGTGCAGCTCCACGAGCTCTAGCTTGCCTCCTGGGAACAGCCCTGCGATTACTCTGCCAGAGCTGGCTCCAATATCAATAGCACCAAAGAGCAAAGTCATTGAACTAACGCATGAATGCGGGAGCAACCCCGGCATCGACAGGAATGTGCAGACCAGTTGTGTGAGACAAATCGCCGGCTGTTAGAACAAATACAGCATTGGCAACATTTTCTGGCAGCACCTCGCGCTTCAGGATTGTGCGCTGTGCATAAAACTCTCCGAGGTTCTCTTCTTCAACACCGTAGACCTTGGCTCTTGAGGCGCCCCAGCCTCCAGCGAAAATTCCTGACCCCCTGACCACGCCGTCAGGATTGATGCCATTAACCCTGATGCCGTGGCCTCCGAGCTCAGCTGCTAGGAGCCTGACCTGATGAGCTTGGTCTGCCTTGGCTGCAGAGTAGGCAATGTTGTTCGGCCCTGCAAAGACAGAGTTCTTAGAAGAGATGTAGATGACATCTCCTCCCATTTCCTGAGCGATAAGTGTTCTTGCAGCCTCACGCGACACCAGGAACGAACCCTTGGCCATTACGTCATGCTGAAGATCCCAATCTGCTTCTGTTGTTTCCAAAAGCGGCTTTGAGAGCGAGAGACCTGCGTTATTTACAATCAGATCTGCGCCGCCAAAGGCCAGGGCAGTTTCGGCAAGAGCATTTTCGATGTCAGTTTCACTGGTCACATTCACCTGTAGGGCGATCGCAACATCTGATCCCCCGAGACTGTTCGCGAGATCGGTCGCTGCTTCCATATTGAGATCTGCAATTGCAACACAGGCGCCTTCAGCTGCCAAGCGCTCAACGATTGCTTTACCAATGCCGCTGGCACCACCGGTCACGAATGCAATTCGACCAACCAGAGGCTTCGGAGCCGGTTGCCTTTGAAGCTTTGCTTCCTCAAGCGACCAATACTCGATGGCGAATTTTTCCGAGTCTGAGATCGGTGAATATTGAGAGACCGATTCCGCGCCCCTCATCACATTGATTGCGTTTACGTAAAATTCTCCAGCCACTCGAGCGGTCTGCTTGTTCCTCCCGTAAGAGAACATTCCAACGCCTGGCACCAAGATGATTGCTGGATCTGAACCTCGAATTGCTGGGGATTCAGGGGTTGCGTAAGTGTCGTAGTACTTCTGGTAGTCAGCCGTGTAATTGGCATGCAGCTCCTTTGCCCTGGCGACTACTTCTTCTAAAGGAGCATCTGGAGCAGTGTCCAAAACCATTGGCTTGATTTTGGTCCTGAGGAAGTGATCTGGGCAGGAGGTCCCGAGCTCTGCAAGTGCAAACAGCTTGCTTGCTTCAAGGAAGCTAAGGACGGTCTCAGAATCATCAAAGTGGCCAATCATGGGGTTGCTGATTGACGCTAACCCGCGAAGCACCGGTGCCAAAAGTGCGGCACGAATGCGGCGACTTGAAGTTTCCAAAGCAGAGAACTTGGGGTCCTTTGGACCAAAAGGCTCTTTGCTGCCCTCTTTTGAAAGGAAGGCCTCGGCCTCCCTAATGATGGTCATTGAATTGGCTTCGCAGGCTTCACTAGTCTGGCCCCATGCCGTAATTCCGTGGCCACCAAGAATGCAGCCGATGGCCTGTGGGTTCTGTTTTTGGAGCTTCGCTATGTCTAAGCCGAGCTGAAAACCAGGTCGTCTCCATGGCACCCAAAGGACTTTGTCGCCAAAAATCTTGCGAGTTAGCTCTTCGCCATCAACCGAGGTTGCGATTGCGATTCCACTATCTGGGTGCAAGTGATCCACGTGATTTTGCTCCACTAGCCCGTGCATTGCTGCGTCAATCGAGGGTGTAGCGCCACCTGTGCCAAAACGGCAGTAGTCGAATGCTTGGACCATGCTGTCTTCTTCTTCGATGCCTGGGTATACATCCACAAGAGCCTGCACGCGGTCGAGGGCCATCACTGCCAGTCCCTCTTGCTTGAGGGTTCCCAGGTCTCCTCCGGAGCCTTTCACCCAGATGACGTTTACTGGTTCAGAAGTGACAGGGTCTGTAAGAACGCCCTTGGCTGAGGTGTTGCCACCGGCAAAGTTTGTGTTTCTTGGATCTGAACCAAGACGGTTAGATCTTGCTAGAAGTTCTTTATCGCTACTCACGCTGATCATGCCCCCCAGCCAGCTTGGTTGCCACCAACCCTGTTCTTGGCGATTTGATCGGCGTAACCACTTGCTAGATAGTCGCCCATTGGGTCTTCAGACAGCCCCTGGCTCTTCCTCCATGCGGCAACTACTGGCCGAACATCGGTCTGGTAAGCATCGTTGAATACATCGTGAGCTCCGAGAACATCTCCGGCCTGCTGTGCTGCCAAGAGGGCATCCTTGTCAACCAATAGTGCTCTTGCAGTCATCTCCTGCACGGAAAGAACAGAGCGAATCTGGCCAGGGATCTTTGCCTCGATGTTGTGACCTTGATCAAGCATGAACGCCACGTCAGAATCCTTGTCCAGGGCCCCTCCGCGGATCACTTCATACATAATCCGGAATAACTGAAATGGGTCCGCAGCGCCGACAATCAGGTCATCATCGGCATAGAAGCGAGAATTGAAATCAAATGAACCTAGTTTTCCTAGGCGAAGCAGCTGCATAACAATGAATTCGATGTTTGTCCCTGGGGCGTGGTGACCGGTGTCTAGACAGACAACCGCTTTTTCACCAAGTGCCATGGTTTGGACGTAACTGGTTCCCCAGTCTGGGACATCGGTGTGATAGAACGAAGGCTCGAAGAACTTATACTCCAGCACCATTCTTTGATTATCGCCAAGGCCCGCATAGATCTTGGAGAGCGATTCAGCCAGTTGGTCCTGGCGTCTTCTCATGTCATCTTGGCCCGGGTAGTTTGAACCATCAGCCAACCAAATTTTCAAGTCGCGTGAACCGGTTTGATGCATAACCTCTATGCAGTCCAGGTGGTGGTCAATTGCCTTCTGGCGAACCGACTTGTCTGAATGCGTGAGGCTTCCAAGCATATAATCCGGGTCCTGGAACGTGTTGGAGTTTATTGTTCCAAGCTCAACACCAAGAGATGCAGCATGGTCCTTTAGTGCAGAGAAGTCATCGACTTTGTCCCAGGGAATGTGAAGTGCAACCTTGTTGGCCAAGCCGGTGTATTTGTTTACCTGAGCCGCATCCTCAATCTTTTCGAATGCGTCTCTCGGCACGCCAGGCTGGCTGAAAACCTTAAATCTTGTTCCAGAATTACCGTATGCCCATGACGGCACTTCGATCTTTAGCCTCGACAAAACTTCTAATGCTGCTTGTGACAACTCCGTCATAATGACCACCCTGTAATCTATTGAATCGTTTCAATAGCCTATAGCTACTAGATGCCGGGTCTCCAGATTTATCCAGTCTTTACCAAAATGTTGTATTTGTTTAAACGGTTCAATCTATTGATCTAGTTTTAGGTCATATACTCAGGAACCGAGAGGTTTGTTTGAATGTCGCGCAAGAGTAGTAATCAACCCAGCATTGGGGATGTCGCCAAGTTGGCGGGAGTTTCCCTGGGAACAGTCTCGAACGTTCTAAACCATCCGCACCTCGTTAAGACCTCGACAATAGAGTCCGTAAGAGGAGCGATAACTAAACTTGGCTTCGTCAGAAATGATGCTGCAAGACAGCTCAAAACCGGAAACTCGAGGGCCATAGGCCTGATTGTGCTCGACTCCTCAAACCCGTTCTTTGCACAACTAGCTAAAGGTGTAGAAGACAGTGCCTCAGCTTCTGATTACCAAGTGCTAACGGGTAATAGTGGTCACGATAAATCTCGCGAACTTGGCTACTTGCAGATGTTTCTAGAGCAAAGACTCTCCGGAATCTTGTTGTCGCCAGTCGAGGATGCAAGCCCAAGCGTGTCTCAGATTAGAGAGCTGGGAACTCAAGTAATTGTTGTCGATCAAAAAGCCTCCCCAGACACCTGCTGTTCGGTATCGGTAGATGACCGCGCTGGCGGCAAGCTAGCCATGCAGCATCTTGTCGATCTGGGAAGGCGCAACCTAGCCTTCCTCGGTGGATCACTCGAGATACCTCAAGTGGCGGACCGACTTTCCGGTGCTCGAGAGGTTGTCGCAGCATCTCAAGGTCCGATTCAACTCACAACTTATGTCGCAGGAGGTCAAGACGTTCTCTCAGGACGCAAGGTGGGCGAGCAAATCCTTGCCTTACCAAGAGAAGAAAGACCGGACGGAATCTTCGCGGCAAACGACCTGCTTGCCGTTGGGCTGCTGCAAGCTTTTGCGATTTCAAGTGATGTGTCAATTCCAGGTGAGATAGCGATTATCGGATACGACGACATTGACTTTGCTCAGTCGGCGGTCGTGCCTTTGTCCTCCATCAAGCAGCCAGCCGCCCTAATCGGCTCAACTGCAATAGAACTTCTGGAGGAAGAGATCAATAACCCGGACGGCCACAAGCACAAGCAGGTGGTTTTTCAGCCGACACTGGTTGTCCGAGCAAGTTCAGCCGGGTAGTTCAAGAGCGGTCAGTTCCACAGAAACCTCACCTGCACCTGCCCGCCAATTGAAAGTTTTATTAACGGCTGAGCACCTAAAGTGTTTTCAATCCATGCTTCGTGTGTGGCTAGCAATCCAATCAGCGGAAGCCTGAAGGTCAAGTTTTTTGGTTGCGACACCAAGAACATATTCAAACGCCTGATCCTCACTGGCGATGATTTCACGTTCGTTCATTTCCAAAAACAGGTTTAGAGCAAACCAAGATGAACGCTTATTGCCATCCATCATCGGATGGTTCAGGATTATGGACTCAACCATTGCAGCAGCCTTCAACTCAAGGCTCTCGTAGGCATCAGTGCCAAAAAGCGTTGTCCTAGGCCTGGCCAAAGCGGAGTCAAGAAGACCAAGATCTTTGACCATGAACCCCACTCGTTCTAACTGGGACTTGAATACACCGAGGTCAATAAACCTAGTCATGCGTCTGAGAGACGCTCAAGCAATGCAGCATCCCGCTTTAGGACCTTGTCAAAAACTTTGCTTGCCACAGCTTCGCTGGACTGAGTTGCCAAAAAATCTTCGACTGCCTTAGCAACAGCTTGGGCTTTGGAAATACCGAGCGCGTCTGCGACTTCAGTGAGCCGTTGGTCCGTTTTTTGATCCAGTCGTAGTGTCATAGCCATAAACCTAATGGTATCAATCTGGTGTCAAACGTCAAATCTGAAATCTGTGGATAAGTGGCACTTTTCGAGCCATGTGGATAACTTCCCTGGTTCTAAAGGGACGCGTCCTTGATCCAATCGAAGCCCAGAGACAGAAGTCTTTGGTCGGAGGTGTAGAAATCAAACCCGGCTGACACAGCCTGAGAGATCAGCATCAGGTCAAAAGGATCAGTGTTGCGTAACGTTCCAAAGCGCGAGGACTCCAGGACCTGCAAAGCACTCACCGGAAGTTCAACCAGCCCCGCCTCAATCGAAGCCTTTGCAATGAGCTTTGTTCCTGTTCCATCGATTCCATCTTTTTGTGCAATCTCGAAAAGACTCAACGGAGAAAAATACACGGCCGCTGCTCTTTGCAGCGCCGCTGTTGTTTTCTTGCCCAGTAGTCCGGGCTTTCTGTGCAGCCAGATCAGGACATTGGTGTCGACCAGCATTTAGATTTCCAGGTTCTTCAGGCTTTCACGCCAATCCTCAAAGCCACTTTGTGCTTGAGCGTTGTCATCGAAGTCAATTTCGTCTAGCGCTAGGTCATCGAAGGCTTCCCCCTCTAGAAGGCCAAACTTGAGAGTCCTTTGAATCTCCGGAACCAGCCGCGCCACCGGCTTGCCGTGCTTGGTGATAACGACTTGCTCACCGGATTCAACAGCCTCAATCATTTTTGATAGCTGCGACTTCGCTTCAAACACGCTCACTGATCTAATCACCCTCCCAGAGTAACCTAATCTGGTCTAATAGACCAGATTTTGCATCCAAGATGGACTTTAGTTTGCCGACACCTGAATATCTCTGGCTTTATTTCTTGGATGAGGAAGTGGCTGACACTTGGCAATGTGGATAGCCGACGAACTGCTAACACAGCCACCGACGCCAGCCAAAATGATCAATTCCATCCCGAAACTGGCAAGGCCAGCAAACCGAAGGGGAAAGTGCCAAAAATCCTCGTTGAGATCATGCCAAAGCAGGATCTTCTGGGGTTCCCAACGAGTTGGCTAAGCTGAAACGTATGGCAACAATCACCGGCTCTAACAAAATCAACCTCGCCCACCGAAACCTAAACATCCTCAGCATTGCATCCGCTATCGGAGCAGTTGTCGCTCTGGTTCTCTACTTTTTGGACTCCCGCGAACTTCTTGGGGTGTCGATCTGGGAAAAACCACTGAAGTTCTTGATTTCATCGGTCATCTATGGAGCAACCTTTTCCTGGTTTTACTCGCTAGCAGAAAAGGCGAGAAAAGCGGCTCGAAGATTAGGTGACGCGATTGCCATCCTGTTGGCCATTGAGCTGGTTGTCATCATTGGCTTGGCTGCAGCCGGCTACACCAGCCACTTCAACGTCTCCAGTGGTTTCCTGATATTCACCTGGTCGGTGATGGCGACAGCCATCTCGATGGTTTGGATGGCTACCTTTGGCATCGGTGCACTCATCTGGCGAACAAGCCAAACAAGTTCCTTGATCAGGGCTGGTATTAGGTGGGGAGTAGCGACATCACTTTTTGGCATGGGTATTGCCTTCACAATGACCCCGCCAACATCAGACCAGCTCGATGACTACCAGGGCATCGCAGGGGCTCACACCGTTGGCGCCACGGATGGCGGCGAAGGCTTGCCGTTTCTTGGCTGGTCCACCGTTGCCGGTGATCTTCGAATTTCACACTTCTTTGGCCTTCATGCACTTCAGGTATTGCCGGTGGTTGCAGTGCTAATTGCAATGGCAATTACAAACACCCGCACCCAAAAAGCACTGCTTCATGGAGCAGCCGTTTTCTATGCGCTAACCGTGATTGTTCTCTATGTTCAAGCCCTCGCCGGACAGAGCATCGTTGCTCCAACATCAGAAACCTTGATTGCATTTGCGGCAAGCGCTGCAATTGCAATCATCTTCGGTTTATTGGTTCGCCTGCTTTCAAAGCCCGAAGTGGTATTGGAAACAAGTTCTAACTAGCAGGCGCTAAACCTTTTTCCCTCGCAGGCATGTGGGTGCAGTTGGGGCAGGCTCAAAACCGATAAACTGCTACCACTGCCACCGAAGCCAGCCAATAAAAATTCAATTCCATCCCGAAACTGGCAAGGCCAGCAAACCGAAGGGGAAAAGTGCCAAAAATCATCGTTGAGATCATGCCAAAGCAGGATCTTCTAGACCCTCAAGGTAAGGCGGTTGCAAACGCCCTCCACCGTGCCGGCAATAAAGAGATCTCCGCCGTTCGAATTGGCAAAAGAATTGAACTGCATTTTGACCGCGAGATCACAGAAGCGGACCTAGACGAGGCAAAGGCCCAAGCAGCAGACTTTCTATCGAACGACGTCATCGAAGATGTCGTAGCAATTACCAAAGAGGACTAAGCCAGGATGAAGATCGGCGTAATCACCTTCCCCGGAACTCTTGATGACCGCGATGCCCAGCGAGCCATCAGGCTCGCTGGCGGAACACCGGTTCCGCTCTGGCACGCCGACCAAGACCTCAAGAAAGTAGACGCGGTAGTACTTCCAGGTGGCTTTTCATATGGCGACTACCTACGTTGCGGTGCAATTGCCGCTCAAGCGCCTGCAACAAAGGAAGTAATCAAACTGGCAGGCCAGGGTCTACCGGTTCTTGGAATCTGCAATGGTTTCCAGGTTCTTGTGGAATCACACTTGCTACCAGGTGGCCTAATCAGGAACGAGAACCAGCACTTTGTCTGCAGAGACCAGAAACTTAGGGTTGAAAACAACACCACCGCCTGGACAAACCTGTTTGAAGAAAACGAAGAGATTTTGATTCCGCTAAAAAATGGCGAGGGTGGCTACATCGCAGAACCAGAAACCCTAAAAATGCTGGAGGCGGAAAACAGAATTGCCTTCCGCTACCTAGAGACAAACCCCAATGGATCGATGAACGACATTGCAGGGCTCACAAATGAGCGTGGCAATGTCGTAGGCCTAATGCCTCACCCGGAGCACGCAGTTGAGCCCGGCTTTGGCCCCGATACCCCTGTTGCCATGCGATCTGGTGTTGACGGGCTGAGATTTTTTGCAAGCGTTTTGCAACAGGTGGTGAACGCCTAGATGTTTAAATCAAAAAAAGCTGAGCCTTCAGGTGTCGACACCACCCAGCATGCAACTAGCGAGCCAGAAAAAGAACAGCCCTGGCAAGAACTTGGCCTAAAGCAAGACGAGTACGAAGAGATCAAGAACATTCTTGGCCGCAGGCCAACAAGCTCAGAGCTTGCAATGTACTCGGTGATGTGGTCCGAGCACTGCAGCTACAAGTCCTCCAAGATCTACCTTCGCCAATTCGGTGAGAAGGTAACCGACGAAATGAAAACCCACCTCATGGTTGGCATGGGTGAAAACGCAGGAGTGGTGGACATCGGTGAGGGGCTAGCTGTTACCTTCAAGGTCGAGAGCCACAACCACCCCAGCTACATAGAACCCTTCCAGGGTGCTGCAACCGGTGTTGGCGGAATCGTTAGAGACATTTTGTCCATGGGTGCAAGACCGATCGCAGTGATGGACCAGCTGCGCTTTGGTGCACCTGGCAACCAAGACACCGCAAGAGTTGTTCACGGAGTAGTGGATGGCATCAGCTTCTATGGCAACTGCCTAGGCCTACCGAACATCGGTGGCGAAACAGTCTTCGACAGCGTCTACCAGGGCAACCCTCTTGTTAACGCTCTCTCTATTGGCTCAATGAAGCACGAGGACCTCCAGCTTGCAAAAGCTTCAAACCCCGGTGACCTGGTGATTCTCTTCGGAGCAAGAACCGGCGCCGATGGAATCGGTGGCGTTTCAGTGCTTGCCTCTGAAACATTTGAATCAACAGGCCCAACCAAGCGTCCAGCGGTGCAGGTGGGTGACCCGTTTGCTGAAAAGGTCTTGATTGAGTGCTGCCTAGAGCTATTCCACTCAGGTGTTGTTGCAGGAATCCAGGACCTCGGTGGTGCTGGTATCTCATGTGCAACATCAGAACTTGCCTCAAACGGTGGCAAGGGCATGAGAGTGCAGCTAAAGAATGTCTTGCTTAGAGACGAATCGCTAACGCCAGAAGAGATTTTGATGTCGGAGTCTCAAGAGCGCATGTGTGCAGTTGTGCCAAAGAAGAAGCTCAAAGCTTTTGAAGAAATCGTGAACAAGTGGGAAGTCGAGTACTCAGTGCTCGGTGATGTAATCAACGAGGACCGCCTCTACATCAACTGGGGCAACGAGGAGATTGTCAACGTTCCCCCGAGAACAGTCGCCCACGATGGCCCCGTATACGAACGCCCAGTTGCCTACCCGTCTTACCAAGAGCAGCTAAACAACAGCAACAGCTCATCTCTGCCCAGAGCCAAGAGCGCTGCAGACCTAGCTGCTCAACTAATGGAACTAATTGCAACACCGAACCAGGCAGACAAGTCATGGATCACCGCGCAGTATGACAAATACGTGGGTGGCAACACTGCTCTTTCCATGCCAGATGACTCTGGCATGGTTCGTGTTTCTGAGGAATCAGGCCTGGGTGTTGCACTGGCAACAGATGCCAACGGCAAATACGCCTACCTAAACCCCTACGAGGGAGCAAGGCTGGCACTCGCCGAAGCCTATAGAAACGTTGCGGTGACCGGCGCGGTGCCAAGGGCTGTGACCAACTGTCTGAACTTTGGAAGCCCTGAAAACCCAGAGGTAATGTGGCAATTCAAGGAAGCAACTGCAGGTCTTGCAGATGCCTGCCTAGAACTGGGCATTCCAGTAACTGGTGGAAACGTGAGCTTCTATAACCAGTCGGGTGATGTAGCCATCTACCCAACCCCAGTGGTTGGCGTCTTGGGTGTCATCGATGATGTTGCCAGGAGAATCCCTTCTGGCTGGCAAGACGATGGCAACAACATCTACCTGCTCGGCGAAACCTTTGACGAACTTGATGGTTCAGCATGGGCCAAAGACCTGCATGACCACCTTGGTGGCCAGCCACCAAGGCTAGATCTCAATAAAGAAAAGCAGCTTGCAGAACTCCTTCATGGGGCAAGCATTCAGGGGCTTATCGAATCTGCCCATGATGTATCTGAAGGTGGTCTGGGTATTGCAGTGCTGGAGGCAGCGCTCAGGTTCAACATCGGAGCAAGAATCTGGCTTGGAGACATGATGGAGCGAGATGGCATTGATGAAACAGCCGCCATGTTCTCGGAATCTCAATCAAGAGTGATTGTCACCGTTGGCAGAGAAGACGATGTTAAGTTCCAGGCACTGTGTGAAGCAAGGGGTGTTCCCTGCCTCCGCATCGGTGTCACAGATGCAACATCGGGCCTAGTAGAGATCAAAGACATTGCCGACCTAAAGCTAGATGACATTAGGTCTGGGTGGGTCGAGACATTGCCTGAGTTATTTGGGTAAAGCTTCCACAAAAGAGCGATGCAGGCCTCCCCGAGACTGCAGAAGTAATCCCCCAGGAAATAGCTATTGTCGCTCGCTGACTACTAGTTGGTTTTAGTGCCCTTTAGTGCTCTTGCTAGGTAACCGGCGAGAATTAAAAAGAGCACCGGATACAACATCGCATAGGTCAACGTGATCTGATCAGATAAGACACCAACAATGGTTGGGCCAACAAAGTAAGCACCGATAGAAATCACACCAATTCTTGCAATGCCAACCGAAGGGGCAATGCCCTTGAGGTTGGCAGCACCAAGAATAAACGCGGGAAATATAGGCCCAACCGCAATGCCTGCAAAGAAGAACCCAGTGTTCACAAGCACAATCCCCAACAGTGGCAAATCACCAGACACCCAAATACCAATAAGCATCAAAGAGCCCCAAAGGCTTCCCCCAACAACACCCAAGAACCTAACAACCTGATAGGGGCCAAACCTCTCAAGCCATCGGTCACCCAAGAACCTAGAAAGAATCATTGCCAAAGCAAAAGTTGCAAAGGCAGAAGCGTAGTAACCGATCTCAACCCCCATTTCATCGCGCAGTAACAAGGCAGCCCAGTCAGCTGCAGCACCCTCGGCGATAAAGGTTCCAGTGGCCCCAATGCCAAGAATCCAAACTGGCCAAGCCAGTTTGCCAAACCACGGCATTGAGCTCTTGGTGTCCTCCTCGCCGGAGTGGTTATCAAGATCTGGGGCCAGCAAATACCTGGAGGAAATCAAAAAGACAATCAGGCCAACGCCCGCGATCCATAGCAAGTTGTCTCTCGGAGAAATGAAGAAAGCTAAACCCGCCCCCACCAAAGTGGTGGCAAGTGTTCCAATGGACCACATTCCATGAAAAGAGGTGATGTAGCGCTTGTTTAGGTGGTTCTCAATGGCAACAGCCTGGGCATTCCCTGCAACATCCAGCGCTGCATACCCAACACCCATCACAAACAACCCGGTTACCAACAACAGGGGTGTGGCGCTAAGTCCCATTAGAACAACACCGGATGGAACAACCACTTGAGAAACATAGAACACAGGTCTTGAACCAAACCGGTGGATAGCCCTGCCAGATAGCTGAGCACCCATAACAGCACCGATAGAACTGGCAATCAAGACAAGACCAAACTCGGTGTCTGAAAGGCCATTTGCAGTCTTGATTTCAGGGATTCTAGGAACCCATGCCATAGAGACAAACCCCATCACAAAAAACTGCAGCCAAAGCGAGTTTCTAGCCTTGGTTGCGAGGAGTTTGTTCACAAGGGAAAGATTAGCTGCTAGTAGAGTCGCAAACACTTCAGGATCACGTCATTGAGGGCTTTCTATGTCAGAAGACTCAGCTAGTGTTTTATAGAAAGAAGTGGGGGCGTTTTGGGCGACTTGGACACATCGAAATTTCAACCAGCTCGTTTGATTCCCGTTACCGGGATCAAAGGAGCGCTAGATCAAGAGCGCCGGGCAGCCAGTGCTCTTCTGGCAGTGATGCAGGGAGTTCCTGAACTGACATCTGAACTCCTGAAAGAACATGGCGCGTTTAGCGGGGTGGTTGAGACTTTTATAGAGCCCGAGTTCAAAATCGATGGCAAGAAAGTTCGGCCAGATGGCTTAATCCAAATCACAAGAGGTAAAAGAGTTTGGCGGGCACTGGTTGAGTTCAAGACTGGCAAATCTGAACTCGATCTCTCGCAGCTAAATCAGTACCTTGACATTGCCAAACAAGAGAACATTCCAGTATTGCTAACTATAAGTAATCAGGTGATCGATGCTTCTTCTAGCCACCCAACCCAGGGCATCGACAATCGCCGACTTCGTTCTACCAAGCTGGTTCATCTGTCCTGGCTCAAGGTCATCACCGAAGCCATTATTTTGAGCGAGCACACCCGGCTTGAGGACCCTGACAGGGCTTGGATACTCAAAGAACTAATTCGCTTCTTACAATCTGATGCTTCGGGTGCCTCGGAGTTCAACGACATGGGGCCGAACTGGACCTCGGTCCGTGACAGTGTGCGAACTGGCTCCATCAAGAAGCCCGATGACTCAGTGTTAGACGTAATTTCAAAATTTCAAAATTTAATTCGGTATTGCGCGTTTACTCTTTCAGCCAAGTCTGGTGTGGACGCCACCGAAGTGACGCCGAGAACCGCCAAAGCTGAAGGCAGAAAATTCCTGCTATCAGAGGGGGCGAATCTGATCTCAGAAAAAGTCATCAAAGGAAGAATCAAGATTCCAGGGGCTGCAGCAGAGCTGGAGGTTGTCGCTGACATTGGGGCTGGTCTGACGCACTGCCGATTTGACGTCAACGCTCCGCTCGAGGGCAAGAATAAAGCGCGTCTGAATTGGCTGCTTCGTCAATACAAAACAACCCCTAAAGATGCAATGCTATCCATTGGCTACAAGAGGAGCAGGACCATGGAAGATGCAATCAGTCTGCACATGGTGAAATCTGGTGAAGTTGAATTGGCTCTTGATAACTCTCGAGAAATTGCGATTTTTAGAATCGACGTTGTCAGGAAATCGGGAACCAAGAGGGCAAGAGGTCAGGGTGCATTCATTGATTCAGTGCTAGAACAAGTCCAGTACACCTACTCTGAAGCGCTTCAACCTCTCAAATCTTGGGTTGGCGCGGCACCTAAGCTTTCGACGAGTGTCACCGACTTACTGCCTGAATCGGATGAAGGCCAGTTGCCATCGAATCAGAGGATTGACTGAAAGAATGACATCGGACCCGAAGGCTTTGATCACACAAATTCGATCGATGGTCGATGCACGAAACTGGAATCAATTCCACACCCCAGAAAATTTGGCAAAGAGCGTATCAATCGAAGCGGCAGAACTTCTAGAGTGCTTCCAATGGGGTAACGAGCCTGACCTAGCTGAGGTCAAGCGCGAACTGGCCGATGTTCTTACGTACTGCCTACTCCTGGCAGACAAGCTTGATTTAGATCCGGATTCGATCGTCCTCGAAAAGCTCGAGGAGACTAAGGGAAAATACCCAGTCGACAAGTCTTTCGGCAAGAGCGACAAATATGACCGACTATAAAATCGAAAAGTTGCCTTTTGACAAGGCGGCTCTGGAGATGTGGCAAAAGGCTGATTCTCTTCATTTAAATTGGCCAGTTGTCTACACCTTGAGCGGTGCCAATGAAATCTATGTCGGTGAGACAGTCAATGCAGGATCCAGGATGCACCAGCACCTTGCTTCTGCCGAACGAGGCCACCTTGAACGAGTTCAGATAATCCTCAACAAGACCTTCAACAAATCCGTTTGCTTAGACCTCGAGTCCCAGTTGATTCGCTATTTCGCAGCGGATGAGAAGTTCAAAGTATTGAATGGGAACACCGGAATCACTGATGCCGACTATTTCAACCGCGAAGAATATCGAAAAGACTTCAATCAGCTTTTTGAAAAGCTTGTTGAGGACGGCTACCTAACCAAGCCTGTCCCAGAGATCATAAACAGCAACCTTTTCAAGTACTCACCTTTCAAGGCTTTGAACACAGATCAAGCTGTCGCACTTACAGGCATCATGGAAAGGTTCTTCGGGCAACTAAAGGGCTCCACAGACGATGAGATTGTCATCAAAGGAGACCCCGGGACAGGTAAAACAATCGTCGCCATCTACCTAATAAAGCTACTAGTGGATATCGGTCGCTCTATCCCTATGGAAGAGCAAAACTCTGACTCAATTTTTAGTGAGTTCTTCACACCTGAGAACAGGAAACTGATCAATAAACTCAAGATTGGCATTGTGATCCCGCAGCAATCGTTGCGCAAGACTGTTCAGGTGGTCTTTGGACAGACACCAGGACTCAGCAAGAGTATGGTTCTCAATGCATTTGATGTTGGAAAGTCATCGGAAAAGTACGACCTACTAATCGTCGATGAGGCTCACCGCCTTGGACAGCGAGCAAACCAATCGTCAGGGATGCAAAACAAGGATTTCAGGGACATCAACAATGCTTTATTCGGCGAAGATGACCCGAAAAAGACTCAGCTCGACTGGGTAAGAAGGCAAAGCCGGGCCAGAATTCTTTTGGTGGACTCAGCTCAAAGCATTAGGCCTGCTGATCTACCCCTAACGCAAATCAACGATTTGATCTCAACCGCAAATACCCGGGACGCGCTTTTCAATCTCTCATCCCAAATGCGTGTGGAGGGTGGCTCTGACTACATCGAATTCGTCCAGGAACTGCTTTCCAATGAGCCAAAACCAGCCGGTGATTTTGGCAAGTATGACCTGAGGTTCTTTGATGACTTTGCTTCAATGCAGACAGCAATTGCACACATGGACCGCTCCCATGGGCTCAGTCGTGTGCTTTCTGGTTTCGCCTGGCCATGGAGGAGCAAAGATGACCCGAATGCGTACGATATCGAGATTGAAGGCAAGCAACTGTTCTGGAACAGAACTGCGACAGACTGGATTAATTCAAAAACCTCAAACCAAGAAGTCGGCAGCATTCACACAGTCCAGGGGTATGACCTCAACTACGCCGGTGTGATCATTGGACCAGACCTTAAGTGGGACACTTCGACCCAACAAATCATTTTCGATCGCAGTAACTACTTTGATGTCAAGGGTCGAGAGAACAACAAGCAATTGGGTATTGAGTATTCCGACGAAGACATCTTGCAGTACGTGATGAATATCTATCGAGTTCTAATGACCAGGGGCATCAAGGGCACGTTCGTTTACGTCTTTGATGAGCGGCTTCGTGAACACCTCAGGAACTTCGTGGGTTAGTTTTCAAGAATTTCGTCTGGGCGGCGATTTTGAATCATGTTTGGATACTCAAGCTCCAAGGATTCCAAGTACCCCAACACGCTTGAGAAACCCCCAGCCTCCGTAAGTTTCAGAGTCTCTGTGGCCAACGTTGCGCCTCCGATTTTGATCAGCGGGTAAGCATCTTCGATAACTTCTAACTGGGACTGTTTCGAGAAGTAACTGGTTGTTACGTAAGCACCTATCCAGCCCCTCTTCAGCCTCGCAACTGTCCTGGCCAGCGCATTTCCGCTCGTTGGCTTGTCTAGCGCCTCACACTTTGCCTGGCCCAAAACTACGACGTCGACAGCTGCAAATCCTGATCCGAGCCGAACTTTGCCCACAAAATCGACCCCGCCATCGCCGCTTCCTCGCGTCACCCAACCCTCTTGATAACTGCCGCTGTATGAATTTACGTGACTCATGACCACCCGGCTGGCAAGTAACTCAAAGCGGTGCTTGCCGACGGCTGAGTAGAAGTCATATACCTCTTGAAGGCACTTTGCCTCCCGGGAACCCGGCTTGGGTCGCTGGCCATCAACTGTCTCCACCTTGGCTAAAGCAGCCCGTCGTCGAAGTGACTCAAGCCGATTGTTTCCTCCTCTGACCCACTTTTGCCAAGCTACCGGAGCGTTCTCTAGAAGCCCTCTATCTGACGTGCCAACGCCACGTCGTGAATTGATCCAGCTCCAATCCAATTCTTCGTCCTCGTCACTGAGGCTAAGTACGGCGAAGGTGAACACAAAATTTGTGAAATACCCAATTCCAGGGTTGTACTGGGTTACCAGCTCAGCCCTTTCAATAACACCGAAACCCTGAAACTTTACGTTTCCGTAAGAACGGCCCTCGACGGCAACTCTCTCAAAAAAAATCAAGGGGCTAGCGAGCGCTCTCACATCGGAGTCACCAGAAGTGTGGCGAGTCATTTCTTCAAGTAGGACTTTGTTCCCTGGCGCTAGGGCTGGGTTGCCAGGCTTTTTAGCATCACCAAAGTACCGAATGTACCCGAGGTCTGGCTCAAAGATGTCATGCCAAGGATTCCACTCTGAGCCCCTCGAATGAGGCGAACTCGAAATAATTATTGCCGGGAATGCCGAACCGAGAAGCGCCCCTTTTGTCGGAGCAATCTGCGAAATGCCCTTTTCCATTAGGACAAAAGGTCGATCATCAAGTCGGGTTGTTTCGAAGAAGTTTGGGAGCCCATCCACAAACTGGGTTTTGGAATCACGGTTGGAAGGATAGCGATACACCCGGCCTGATCTAAAAGTCCCCATCACACCAGGTTACTCGCACTAGTCATTCACACACCCCAAACTCACTGATCGAAGAGCTTCAAACTCTCTTTGATCAACACTCAGTTGCCACTTAGTCTTTACGCTCATCCAGTCTTTGACGTATTGGCAGACATACCCGGATGCTGTTGGCAGCCATTCGGCTGGGTCTCTTGCTGATTTAGACCTATTAGAACTTGCACTAACCGCAATTAGAGCTTCAGGAAGATCTAGGTCATTGGCAAATGCCTCGCGCCTTTCGGCGCTCCAGGCATTTGCACCACTGTCCCAAGCTTCTTTGAGCGGAACCATGTGGTCAATGTCTAGCTTTGATGAATCGGTAATGACTACGCCGTCAAACCTGGATAGCCACCTACCGCTCAGTGCTCGACAGGTGCTGCTTAGCTCCACCGGGTCCAGGGATTCAATAATCAAAACTTCTTCTCTTGCGTTGCAGCCATCTCTGTCTGCATCGACCCAATGCTTGAAAAGATCTCTGTCATAACCACTTGTTACTTCAGGCTCAATGTCTAACCCGGCAAGCAGGACACTAAAGCGATCTGTCTCGGTTGTTGGAGGCGGTTCATCGGCAACCAAATCGCTTTCGTTGCTCGCCGTTGGGTCTGGTGTTGGAGCAGATGTTGGCTCGGTGGTTTGGGTTGATGTTGGCTGAGCTGAAGCGCTTGGTTCACTGGTTGGACCATCAGCGGGGGCAGCAGTTTCGGTTGCTGCTGTCGATGTCTCGGCCTGCTCTGGGGTTGCCTCTGTTGTTTGCGTTGATGCAGGGGCCTCAGTTTGAGTTGTTTGTCTTGGGGAGAGAGATGTCGGGCTGGTCTCAGAGGAGTTAGAGCCAAAGGTTGTGACAATGCCAAAGAACGCAATTGTCGTAATGATGGCTATCGTTTTCGGTTTCACTAAAAATCGCCCCCAAAGCTTTGTTAGTAAAAAAACTTACTGGCGCTAGACGACAGTTTTGGCGACGTTGTTAGTCCTCGTCCGGCAGAAGAGCGAACATCTCCATCTTGGTGTTGATCCACTGATCTACTTCACCGCGCTCAATGATTGCCATCATGTCTGCCATTGCTTGGATGTGAGGCTGGTCGTTGATTGCAATCATCTCCTGGGCGTGAAGTTGGGTTTGTGATGCAACTTCATCAAAGGTTTCACCTCTGAAGGTTTCTTCGCAGCATCCACCCAGTTCAAGACAGCTAATTGACTTCATGGTTTTTAGTCTATTAGGGGTCTTGCCTAGGCTTTCCAAACCGTCTTCAGGTTGCAGAACTCCTTGATGCCGGCATCTGAAAGCTCTCTGCCAAAGCCAGAGTCCTTGATGCCACCAAAAGCCAGCTCCGGATAAGAGATGGTCATTCCGTTGATAAATACGGCCCCTGCCTGAAGCTCCGCGACGAAGAACTCCTGTTCGGACTCGTCGTTTGTCCAAACTGCCGAGGAAAGTCCGAAGGTGGTCTGGTTGGCAACCCTTACAGCTTCGTCTCTGTCCTGCACCCTATAGACGCTGGCCACCGGGCCAAAGGTTTCTTCCATCACTATGCGCATGTCATCGGTGATCTGGTCAATGACAGTTGCTGGATAGAAGAAGCCTGGGCCCTCCGGTGTTTCGCCACCGCAGAGCACCCGTGCGCCTTTGGACTTGGCATCCTCAACCAATTCGACGATATCTTTCTTGCCAGAAGCAGTTGCAAGGGGTCCAAGCTGAACTGTTTCATCCATTGGATCGCCCATTTTTAGGGCACTCATTTTTGCGACAAATGAATCAACGAACTGGTCATAGACATCCGCGAAAACCAAGAAACGCTTTCCTGCAACGCAGGATTGGCCGTTGTTGTTAACTCTTGCCGTGACAGCAACTGTTGCCGCCTGTTCAATGTCTGCGTTCGAGGTGACGATAAAGGCATCTGATCCACCAAGTTCCAAAACAGAGGGCTTCACTTGACTACCGGCTCGCATCGCAACAGCGCGCCCAGCTGGCTCCGAGCCGGTTAGGGTCACAGCCCTCACTCTTGAGTCATCGATTACTGCCGCAACTGAAGATGCGGAGATCATAAGAGTGGTGAAAGCACCTTCTGGAAAACCAGCACGGCCAAATAGCTTGTCCAAGTACAGTGCGGTCTGCGGAACGTTCGAAGCGTGCTTCAACACTCCCGAGTTTCCTGCCATCAGCGCAGGAGCAGCAAACCTAATCACCTGCCATAGCGGAAAGTTCCATGGCATGACTGCAAGAACTACTCCAAGCGGTTGCCAGATACCCATAGCCTTTGAAGCCCCAACCTGAGATGGGTCATCAAGTGGTTGCGGGGCTAGAAACTCTTCTGACTTAGCTGCGTAGAAGCGCAGGTTTTTCGCGCACTTCAATACCTCTGCTCTTGCCTGCGCAATGGGCTTACCCATCTCAAGAGTCATCATGGCGGCTGTGTCCTCCACCTCAGTTTCCATGATCTCTGCTGCCGCAACTATCAAAGCAGCCCGGTCTGCAAAGCTCATCCGACGAAGTGACTCGTGAGCCAACTGGGCTTTGGCAAGACGGCTTTCAACCTCGTCTGCAGAATGCAGTTCGGCCTCGAATACGGTTTCTCCGGTCGCAGGATTAACTGTTGCCATTGCCATTTTGACGCCCTCGTTCTAGATCTGAATTGAAAACAAAGACATTGTTTTCTCTAGTCAAATTATTGCGGGCTTGGGTCGCAAAAAAGTTGTGTTTTCCAGATTTCTTGTCGACCAACTAACCTGCCAAAGGAACCATGGCCTCGTTGAGGTTTGGGCTGATAGCCTCTTGAAATGAGCCCAAAGAAGATTCTCGCTGTTTCAGCCTCCGCACTCTTGGTTATTGCAGCTGGCGGAGCACTTGCAGTCGGCAACTATGTCTACACCTCTGGAACAACCGTTGCCTGTGCAGTGAACGCAGATGATGTGAACAACTCGCCAAACCAGTTCTACACCGCAGGTTCTGGCGAAGGACCCTTCGATGGTCCCGGTTGGGAAAAGTGGGTCGGCTACGACCTGAGTGACTGGTGGCTGCCAAACACAACATTTGAAGAAATAAGAATCCCAGTGACAGATGATGTTGAACTGGCTAGCTGGTGGCTTGAGGGCACGAATAACAAGACCGTGATGGTGACACATGGCATTGGAACCTCAAAGCAAGACTTCAACACATTGTTACCTGCAAACATGCTTGCCAAAGCTGGCTTCAACGTTTTGATAGTTGATCAAAGAGACGCAGGTCTATCTACCTGCACCGACGGCAGGCATTCTGCCGGCCAGGAAGAATCTTCTGACTTCGCAGCAGTTGCAGAGTGGCTGATTGCCAATAAGGATGCGGATAAGGATGCCATAGGAATGTTTGGGGTTTCCGGTGGTGCGATCATGACTTCGCTGTTGCCAGCAAAATCTGACAACGTTGCGGCCTTTGCAATGGAGGGCACAATTTTTGACTTCAATGCCGCTGCCACCAAGGAGGTGGAATTCCAAGGCTTTCCCGGATTCCTGTGGCAAATAGCTGAATTCTCAGCAAAGCTCTTTCACGGTGTTGACCTATCGGAAACCAGCGTGAAAGACAGCATTGTGGCAGCCGGTTCTAGGCCCATGGTTATTTTGCACGGAGATAATGACCAGCGCCTTGACTATCAAAGCTCAGTCGATTTTTATGACTATGCGGTTTCAGTGGGTGCAGACATCGAACTTGAGACTTTTGAAAACGCAGACCACACCGAAGGCATGCTCACTGAGACAGATCGCTATGCCGCAATCCTGGTCGAGTTCTTTGAGAAGAACTTGAAGTAATTACTTCTTTGGGCCGAAAGCTCTTGCAAGAGAGGCTGCGGCCGCGGACAGCTCAGTTGGGATAAACCAAACCTTGTTGGCATCCCCCTTGGAGAGATCCTTGAGCTGGTCAATGTATTTATAAGCAAGCGCCTGGTCTGTAACAGCAGCTTCAGAAAGCGCATCGAAGACTTTTTGAATTGCTTGTGATTCACCATCGGCAATCAGGGCCTGTGATTCGGCGTCGGCCTGTGCCTTCAAGACCATGGCCTTGGCTTCACCCTCAGCGCGAAGGATCTCTGCCTGCTTGTTTCCCTCTGCGGTCAAGATGTCTGACTGCTTGGTTCCTTCAGCAATCAAGATCGAGGCGCGCTTGTCACGCTCTGCCTTCATCTGCTTTTCCATTGATTCACGAACCGACTCCGGTGGGACAATGTCACGAATCTCTACGCGGTTTACTCTCACGCCCCACTTGCCTGTTGCCTCATCCAACACAGTTCTAAGGGCTTTGTTGATCGCCTCACGAGAAGTTAGCGCTTCTTCTAGATCTAGGCTTCCCACCGCATTACGCAAGGTTGTGACAGTCAACTGCTCAATACCAACAACGAAGTTGTTGATTTCATAGGTTGCCGCCATCGGGTCGGTGACCTGGTAGTAAATAACAGTGTCGATAGACACAACCAGGTTGTCCTCGGTAATTACGGACTGCGGCTGGAAATCAACAACCTGCTCGCGAAGGTCGACAGTTCTTCGGATGACATCTATGAATGGGAACACCAGGTTCACACCGGCATTCAGGACTTTGTGGAAGCGACCAAGTCGCTCAACTACACCGGCTGTTGCCTGCGGGATGATTCTGATGGAGCGAATTAGCAGCAGTGCGACAACGATTAGCACTGCGGCAGTAAGCAAGCTGCCAGCATCAAAGTCGTTTAGAAAATCGAACATTTATCTCAACTCACAATCAGGGTCGCGCCAGCGATTTTTTCGATGACTACTTCACTACCAACAGCCTTTGTGCCGCTACTAGTCCTTGCGCTCCAGGTTTCACCCTGGATCTTCACATAACCGTTTACCTGAGTAACCTCTTCGGTTACCAAAGCTGGCTTTCCAACTAGGGCATTGGCGTTAGTCATTGTTTCTGGTTTATCGCCCTGCCACTTAGTTATCAGCGGCCTGACAAAAGCCAACGCAACCACAGCCGCTACTAAGAAGCCAAGCGCCTGGACCCAAAGGTCTAGGCCCAGCAACGAGAGCAACAGTGGGACAAGCGCCGCTGAAGCCAGCGCGGCAAAGTAAAGCCCGTAGGTGAGAAGTTCAACTACGACCAAAGCACCAATTACAGCCAGCCAAACAAAAGTCATTTGTTCTCCTTGTATGAATTCAGCCTAACCGAAGACAGTGACTTGTTTGCTGGGAGTTGATTCAGGAGTAGTCTAAAAAAACTGGGGTTTGCAAATGGCTCCTGGAAAGCTGAGCACTTGCTATGAAGGTTCAAGGAAAAGTAATAGTTGTTACTGGCGCCGGCTCGGGGATGGGTCGAGAACTAACCCTGGAACTTATAAGACGCAAGGCAAAAGTCGCTGCAGTGGACTTCAGAAAAGACACCCTGGAGGAAACCAAGAACCTTGCCGTAGCACTCGGTGGCACAATCCAAACTTTCGAGCTTGACGTCACCGACGAAAAGGGCGTTGCAGCACTTCCCTCAGCAGTCAAAAAAGCTCTCGGGGATTCAGACGGGCTAATCAATAACGCTGGCATCATTCAGCCTTTCGTGTTGGTGAACGATCTGACAGCGGATCAGATCAAGCACGTCATGGCAGTAAATTTTGATGGCCCGGTTGGGCTCATAAAGGCTTTTCTTCCTGGATTACTCAAACGTCCAGAAGGTCACATCTTGAACGTCTCTTCAATGGGTGCCTATGCACCAGTTCCCGGTCAAAGCATTTATGGCGCGTCTAAAGCCGCTATCAAGCTCCTGTCTGAGGGACTTAGGTCTGAGCTTGCTTCAACCAGAGTGGGTGTGTCAGTAGTTTTCCCTGGAGCGATTGCCACAAACATTGCTCAGAACTCCGGCATGGAGGTGCCAGCAGATGCAGCCGAGAATTCCGACCGCAAAACCACCTCTGCAGATGTTGCCGCCAAAAAGATGGTTGATGCCATCGAGAGCAACAAACCAAGAATCACCGTCGGCTCAGATGCAACCCTCATGGACAGGCTATCCAGGCTAAACCCGGTGTTTGCCGCAAAGCTGATCTACAAGCAGATGGCCGATCTACTTCCAAAATAAAAACCACCCTGATTCATTGTCAGGGCGGTCTTTAGTTTTGTTACCTTCCAGAACTAAAACTCTCCAGCGTTCCACCGGCTGCTGCTGCAGCTTCAAATGCTGGTAGGTGGCTGTCGAGAGATGCACTCCGAAGGTTGTTTAGAACCTTTGTGAGCTGAGCATCATCCGTCAGTGTCAACAGGTAATCGTAAAGCTCAATGTTCAGAACCTCACCTTCAGCCCATGCCAATGCTGCTGTCTCTAGATCAGCAGGTGCGGTGATTTCACCTAAATATGGGTTATCTGGAACCTCAACACCAAGGCGCTCAAGCTGCCTAACCAGAGCATCCGCGTGACGAAGCTCTGCCTCGTAAATCGTGGCATAGGGCTCAACTGAGCCGTATGCATCCAGGACCGCCAGGTAACTCGCGGCTGCTGCATATTCGCCGTCAGGTCCCATCAGGGCGGCAAGAACAATCTCCTCGTCTGTCATGTTCGATGACTCGGTTGCGGTTGCTGTGTCTTCTGACTCTTCCTCTTCCACAACACTCGAAGCATCACTGGATTCAGTTTCAGTTTCTGAAGTTTCTAATTGGGCTTCGGCCGAGACCTGTGGTGCAGGAGCGGCGGCTTCAAAATTCTCTGCAGGAGCACAACCAGCAAGGCCTATCGCGGTCGCAATGGCTACGGCTGTTGGAAATAGCTTTCTCATTTGTCCCTCTCTTTCTAAGCACTTTTGGTGCTAGTTCAAGAATAATGGGACTTAGTCCCGTTATCGGGAGGTCAGCACTGTTTCTCAGTTAGTTCCCAGAATTAGTTCAGCTAACTAGCGCCAAGCGGGCTTTGGGGTCAGCTCTTCCGATAGGGCCGCCTCAGCCGGGAGGTTGGCGTTGATAGCTTCAAAGTCGCTATCTGAAAGCTCGACCTCAGTCGCCGTTATGCAGTCCAAGATTGACTCTGACCTAGTAGCCCCTGGAATTGGCAAAACCGAAGGTGAGGTCTTCATCTCCCAAGCAAGAGCCATGGCGAAGGCTGAAACTGAATACTTCTGTCCCATCTGTTCAAACACAGATGAGGAACTGATTTCTGATTTGGTTCGAACGCCACCAAGCGGTGACCAAGGCAAAAAGGCAATGCCGAATTCCTCACAGATTTCAAGAACGTCGAGGTCGTGACGGTAGCGGGGGCTGAACTCATTCTGAACCGACACCAGACCACCCTGCTCTGGTGTGCCGCCAATTTCGATTGCTTTCAGTAACTGCTTGGCGTCATAGTTTGAGACACCGACCTGTTTTGTCAGACCGCGGTCTTTCAAGACCATCACGTTTTCAAACTGGGTTTCAAAGTTGATTGAAGGATCCAGGCGGTGATGCTGCCAGAGGTCAATCTGCTCAACCCCTAGCCTGAACGCTGATGCTTCCGCTGCGGTCAGCAGATAGTCCAGCGAGGCATTGCGACCCCAGACTTCGCCTTCGCTTCTAGTAATGCCTCCCTTGGTGGCAATCACAACTTTCTTTTTCTGTTCCTCTGTTCCAGACCACGTTCGAAGTGCTTCTGCAGCGAAGACTTCGTTGTGACCAATGTCGTCCCAGGTTGGGGCGTAGATGTCTGCGGTGTCCAAAAGCGTGATACCGGCATCGAGCCCCGCGTGAATGGCTGGAATGGCTGAGTTGGTCCTGCGTTCAGGATCCAAGGCTGCACCGTCAGACCAGATCCAGGAAACGTTCATGCAGCCGATTCCAATTGCTGAAACCTCGCGGTTTCCAAGTTTGTGTTGCTTCATAGCTATCCTGTCTAGATCGTGCTCGCATCGATAACAAAGCGGTAGCGGACATCGCTTTTGACCACTCGGTCATAGGCGGCATCGATCGCCTTGGTGTCAGTAGCATCAACCAGTTCCATGTCTGACACGATGTTGTGTTCGCCGCAGAAATCTAGCATTTCTTGGGTCCCGGCCATGCTTCCCGTGTTGGCACCTGCGATTGATTTCAATCCAGTGATCAAGCTGAATGGGTGGAACTGCTGGTCATTTCCAGAGATGCCGACATAAACAAGGGTTCCCTCAACTTTCAGCATGCCAAGGATTGCATCCAGATCTAGGTCTGCGCTGGTGGTGTTCAGGATCATGTCAAAAAAGTCTTTGTGGCTTTCAGTGACATCATCGGTAATCAGGTATTCGGTTGCACCCATTGCCTTGGCATCGGCTGCCTTTGCTGGGCTGTGCCCAAGAACGTAAGTCTCGGCACCCATCGCAACCGCAAACTTCACCGCCATGTGACCAAGGCCTCCAAGACCCATGATTGCAACTTTTTGACCGGGTCCCACTTTCCAGTGCTTTAGCGGTGACCACACGGTTACACCGGCACAAAGAAGCGGTGCTGCCGCTGCAAAATCAATACTCTCTGGAACCTTCAGGACGAAGTCCTCACGTACAACAATCTGCTTGGCATAGCCGCCGTAGCTTGGCTCACCGTCGTAGTGACGACCGTTATAGGTCTGGACGTTGCCGGTTCGGCAGTAGTTCTCAAAACCTCGCTCACACGAGCTGCACTTGCCACAGGAGTCCACGAATACACCAACGCCAACTCGGTCGCCGACCTTGTGCTTGGTAACCGCCGACCCAACCTCGGTCACTATGCCAACAATTTCATGCCCGGGAACCATTGGGAAGATACCTTCAGACCACTCGTCACGAACCTGGTGAATATCAGAGTGACAAATGCCGGAGTACCTAATGTCAATCGCAACTGCATTATCCGTCAGCTCGCGAAGCGGCATCTCGGTCTTCTGGAAACTTGCTCCGGCTTTGGCGGCGCTCAGTGATGCGGTGGTAGACATTGGTTCTCCTTTTGATTACCTAGATGGTAACCCAGCAAACTTAGTGCCCAATCCTGTGAAGTCAAGGAAGGAAACAGGCCCTGACATTGGTTTGGTAGAGACATGAAGACTAGAACCAAGGTGATCCTAGGATCGCTAGCCGCAGTTTTATTGCTAGGACCATTTGCCGTTCCGGTCAACACCTCTGGAACCTTGGACTATAAAGAAGCAGCAGAAATCAGCTGGCAGGGTCGAAGTGAGTTCGTAAACCTAGTCGACCACGATGTTCACATAGTCACAGCAGGGGATGAATCAAGCGAACGCTTGATTGTCCTGCTTCACGGTTTTGGTGCAAGCTCACTGACCTGGAGCAAAACAATTGAAGATCTGGCCGCAGACAGCTTTGTGGTGGCGTATGACCGCGCTGCCTTTGGCTTCACCGAAAGACCAACCAACATCGGAGATGTGAACCCCTACTCATCACCTGGCCAGCTGAAAGTGGTTGATGGTCTTGTGGAGGCCTTTGGAGAGAATAAAGAGGTTGTAATCCTGGGTCACAGTGCAGGAGGAGCAATCGCTCTTGGCTACGCACTTGACTACCCAGAAAAAGTTGACCATCTGATCTTGGAAGCCCCTGCTGTTTATGGCACTGGCGGCTCTCCAAGCTGGTTGAACTGGGTGTTTAGCATCCCGCAGTTGGACCACCTAGGGCCACTGTTGGTTTCTTCAATTGCATCCAGCGGCCTGGAGCTCCTAGAAACCAGCTACACAGACCCGAGTCTTATTACCCAAGAGGTTGAAGACGGCTACACCGCTCCGCTGAAAATTGCAGGCTGGGAAAGAGCGTTTTGGGAGTTCAACAAGGCGCCACGTTCGCTTGACCTGGTTGAAAGGCTTGGGGAACTGCGAGCGCCGACATTGATTATTACCGGGGACGATGACCGAGTGGTCGAAACCGCCGACTCGATAAAGCTCAATAATGACCTTCAGGGATCTGAGCTTGTGATCATCGATGACGCAGGTCACCTTCCAAACGAAGAGACGCCAGCGGAATTCGTGGCAGCAGTTCTGAAGTTTCTGAACCGATAGAGAGTAGGTTTTTAGTCATGCTTTATAAAGGTGTTTTTGGAACCGTAAGAACCCTGATCGGCTTGGCGCTTCTTGGAAGCGTCATCTGGCAGGTAGCAGACCGACTAAGGGTGGACCTATTTAGGCCAACTGAGTACTTCGCCTTCTTCTCCATTTCGACCGCCATTTTCGCGGGCTTCGTGGTGCTGATGAGTGGCCTCACTCTGCTGCAGGGTAAGAGTGAGTCTGAGCGGATGAACATCATCCGGTTAGTCGCTGCAGTGTCGATGATCATTGTCGGTGTTGTCTATCACGCTCTCTTGGGTGACTCAGCAGTTGACCCAAGAGATGTCGGCTACGACTGGCCACAGATACCGAACCTTGTGATCCACACCTATGCACCGATAGCCATTGCAATCGACTATTTGGTTTCCGTCAAAGGCCCTAAGCCTAAGTGGCGCAAGGCTCTCTGGGTTGTTGTCTACCCGCTGGTTTGGTTGAGCTTTTCGTTGATTCGTGGCCTTGCGGATGGCTGGTGGCCTTACTGGTTCATAAACCCCGGCAGCGAAGGTGGCGTAATTGGAATGATTACCTTCATTTTGATAATCGCCTTTGGGTTCATCGCCCTTGGTTTTGTGGTGCTGGGCCTCAGGCTCTCAGCTGCCAAGGTGATTGGTGCCGCTAACGATTAGTCTGCGCCTCGGGCACATGTTGCTCTAACTGTCGCTTTGGTGAAATTAGTTTGGCATTTGTCCTGTTGGATATTCACATGCTTATCAATCACGAACTAACAATGCTCGATGGCTCAACCAAACACCTTGAAGATTTTCAAGGCAAGCTGCTTATGGTTGTCAACGTCGCATCCCGCTGTGGGCTATCCCCCCAGTATGAAGCGTTAGAAGCGCTTCAGAAGAAATATCAAGACCGTGGCTTCACGGTCCTTGGCGTCCCATCTGGCTCGTTCAAACAAGAACTAAAGGAATCTGATCAGATCTCCGAATACTGCTCAATGACATGGGGTGTCACCTTCCCGATGCTTGAAAAAGCAGAGGTCAACGGCCGCAAGCGTCACCCGCTCTACAAAGAGCTAGTGAAAACCAAAGACTCCAGGGGCCTAGCCGGTCCGGTTATGTGGAACTTCGAGAAGTTCCTAATCACTCCATCAGGCGAGATTCTGCGCTTTCGCCCGACAACAAAGCCTGATGCCGATGAGGTTATTCAGGCCATCGAGGCAAACCTTCCCCGGTAGTTCATCCCACTAGCCTTGCCTCATGGCAATCACTGTGGTCGCAGCAATCATCGAAGATGATGCTGGCCTGATTCTTTGTGCCAAGAGGGGCAGCTGGAAAGATGCCGCCGGTAAATGGGAGTTTCCGGGCGGTAAGCCAAACCTAGGCGAAAGCCTTGAGGACGCAATCAAGCGCGAGATTTTGGAAGAGCTTGGTGTGGAAATAAGGCCGCTTAGCGTTTTTGACAGGTCAACCACGAAGGTGGGTGGCAACGAAATTGACTTGGTTTGCTTTGCCGCAGAGCTTGTGGATCACAAACCAAGTTCTTCAACAGATCACTCTGAACTTGCTTGGCTCAAGCAAACTGAGTTATCAGCACTCGACTGGGCAAAGCCTGACCTACCTGCGGTGAAGAAAATAACCATGCCGGCTTGCTAGCCGGGCTTATGCCAGGCGGTTACCCTCTTTGTCATCAAGTTTCTTGATGGCAATCAGAATGATGTCGACGATGGTCCAGATGCCCAAGCCACCGAAGGTGATTAACTTCAGGATGCCGGTTCCAATTTTGCCGAGGTAGAAGCGGTCAACGCCAAGAGTCCCAACCACAATCGAAAGAATCAATGCAATGAGCCAGTCTCTGGAGGAAAACACACCTGGGATCTGCTTTGCATTCCAGTGCTCTCCATTGGTGTCAACAACTATCGAGTCACCGTTTAGCTTGCCAGCCTTCGCCCACATTCTTAGTTCTTCGGTGTTCAGCTTGTGTTCTTGCCCTGGAAGCTTCAGTGTCCAATTACTCATTTTCTGCACTTTCCTTATCTTCTTCCAGCTTACGCCCCTCTAGAACCCAGGCGGCGAGTAGCGCGGTCAGTGCAGAGAAAAGCCCGATGCCAACAACCATTAGCAGACTGGCAACCAATCGACCGTCTGGCGTAACTGGGTACCTATCGCCGTAACCGACCGTCGTAACAGAGGCCACGGACCACCAGATGGCATCGCCAAAGCTGTTGATGTTGGAGCCTGCAACGCCACGCTCGGCTTCAAGAATGGCAATTGATGCTGTGAAGAGAGTCAACGGAAGACTTACCCCAACAACTAGACCGACTCGCGATGCCCGTGTCTTGAAGAACGGAGCAAACCCTCTCAACACGAGAAGTGCCCCAAATACCCTGAAGGCCCTGAAGGCCGGCAACATTGCGGCAGCAATTGCAAGCCAGTTTGTTTTCAAAAATGATAGAACGCCCTGCAAAGTGGTCAGCTCGCGCCCGGCCGAGATTACCCGAAGTACCAGATCTGCTAAAAAGACTAGGTAAATCGCGACCTGAGCCATACTGGTTGCTTCATAAAGCGCTTGCTCGGGTTCTGCCAATACTTGAAAAGCGTAAATACCCAAAAACCCAAACCCCAGGGCAAGCAATGCTGGCTCCATTTTCCCTAGGAAACTGTCCAGTTTTTGCTTCATGAACTCTTATGCCCTTTGACTGTTTGTGGTGTTCCCAGATTAGCTCAGCAGGCTCAAGGGGAAGCGCAGGTAAGCGGCTTTCCACTTCAAGGCTTCAGAGCGCCAAGCCAAGTCATCTGCGAGCTCGGCCATTGCTGCCCAGAAGAAGATGGTGATTAGGTCAACGCTCAGGTAACTGATTGTGTCGCCAGGAAAAGCTTTTCCCAGAAAGCGCCTCAATAAAGTTGGCATATCCCCAAAGCCGTGTTCGTGCAATTGGGATCGAACCTCGAGTTCGATTTCCCGGGCCCTGCGTGGGTTCCAAGGCGTCATTGGATCTGGGAAGTGCAACAGGTCACTGAGCTGCAGAGCTTCGCGATAGCGAACATCTTCTAGCCGATTAAACAGCGGAGCGAAGCGCTCCATTTCGTAGCCGTGTTTGCGGAGATCGAGGATGTCTGGGTAGGCAACAAACCGATAGAAGGGAACATGAGGCCGAACAGCTTGGTATGGCCTTGAAGTAAAGCTGGCGACCAGCGGATCGACCCCGACCGCAGCCGAACCCCAGGTGTTGAAGGCTTCATCCGGATACGGAATCTTCTCCAGCTCTTCGGGTGTCGGTTCACTCATAGGGAATATTGTCTGCCAGTTCGCTTAGGTTTGTCTTGAAAAGGGGAAAATTGCGGAAATTCTAGTTTTTGTTGCTTTCTTTATTTTCTTTTGGTGGCGCTCTCAGAAGAAGAAAGAGAGAAAAGGCCAATTAAATTTCACCAAGGAGCAACGAAAAGAACAGTCCGAATACGAAGATCATTTGCTTTCCCTACCGAGCCTCAAAGGCGACGAAACCTTCTCGCAAGAAATTGTTGGCGAACAGGCCTACGCCGATGACCTCTACAGCTTTGGCACTTGGCTGGAACAAAATCACCCAGGCGAAGATGTTATTTGGGTAATTGTTGAAAACGAGCCCGATAACATTCACGATCCAAACGCCGTCAGGGTCGAAGCCGGAAAGACAACTGTTGGCTACATCCCTAGGCAACAAGCAGAACAGTTTGCAATCGAATTGGCCACTTTAGGTGGAAAAGCCCGATGTGCCGCGAGGTTCCACTTTGATAAATATGGCGATCGCAGTTCGATCACGCTTGATTTAGTTAGGCCTCTGGCGCAATACCCAGAAGGTCAGCATGCCGATTACTAGCTACCCAAGCATGTCGTGACGAACCAGGGTCGCATTGCGATCCGGTCCAACACCGATTGCGCTGATTCTTGCACCGCTCATTTTCTCAAGGGCAAGGATGTAATCCTTGGCATTTTGAGGCAGGGCATCAAAGCTCGTGATCTTTGAGATGTCTTCTTCCCAACCTGGGAACATTTCATAAATTGGCTTGGCATGGTGGAAGTCGGTCTGTGAAACAGGAACCTCTTCAACCCTTTGTCCATCAACGTCATAAGCCACACACACTGGAATCTCTTGGAGACCAGATAGAACATCGAGCTTGGTCAAGAAAATGTCAGTCAGGCCGTTGACTCTTGTTGCATAGCGGGCGATTGGCGCATCAAACCAGCCACAGCGCCTGTCGCGACCGGTTGTAACTCCGACCTCGCCGCCTGTGGTTCTGAGGTATTCACCCATGTCATCAAACAACTCGGTTGGGAAAGGGCCTGCTCCAACTCTGGTTGTGTAGGCCTTCAGGATGCCAATAACGCCGCTGATCTTTGTAGGGCCAATGCCGCTTCCGGTTGTCGCGCCACCCGAAGTTGGGTTTGAGGAAGTAACAAATGGATAGGTTCCGTGGTCAACATCGAGTAGCGTTCCCTGGCCACCCTCAAGCAAAACAGTTTTGCCCTCATCGATTGCCTGGTTCAAGATCAATGAGGTGTCAGCGACCATGGGCTTGAGCCTCTCGGCGAATGACAGCAGATGCTCAACAACTTCTTCTGCATTCACGGCAGCGCGGTTGTAGATTTTTACAAGCAGATCGTTCTTCTGAGCAAGGGCTGCCTCAACCTTTTGCAGGAGAATGCTCGGGTCAAAAAGATCCTGAATTCTGATTCCCAAGCGACCCATCTTGTCGCCATAGGTTGGCCCGATGCCGCGGCCAGTGGTGCCAATAGCGCGCTTTCCCAAAAAGCGCTCCGAGACCTTGTCGACAGTGACGTGGTAGGGGGTGATGATGTGTGCATTGGCAGAAATCAGAAGCTTAGAGGTGTCGACACCCTTTTCGATTAGGCCATCGATTTCTTTGAAGAGAACCTCAAGGTCGACAACAACACCATTACCAATGACTGGAGTGCAGGCAGGGGTCAGGATTCCAGATGGAAGCAGGTGGAGAGCAAATTTCTTGTCACCGATTACTACGGTGTGACCGGCGTTGTTACCGCCCTGGTAGCGAACCACGTAATCAACGCGGTCACCTAGAAGATCAGTCGCTTTACCTTTTCCTTCGTCGCCCCACTGGGCTCCAACAAGTACTACTGCAGGCATGGTTGTCCCTCTCCTAAAACTTTCGGGATCTTGTGGGCTCTGGCCCGAAACCCAAGTCTACCCAAAAACGTGCTGTGCGACCCAAGTGTGCATTGTTATTGCAGCGGCAGCAGAGGCATTAATCGACCTGGTCGAACCAAACTGGGTGATTTCCAGCACCATGTCGGCTGCGTCCAGGGCCGCCTGGCTAAGGCCTGGTCCCTCCTGGCCGAATAGAAACACACACTCTTTAGGCAGGTCTACTGTTTCTAGCTGCTTGCAGCCTGGAACATTGTCGATTGCGATAATCGGCAACGTGCCGCCGTCTTCGGCAGCAGTCTTTGCCCATTCAACAAAGAGGTCAATCGATTCAAGGTGGCGAACGTGTTGGTATCGGTCGGTGACCATTGCACCCCTGCGGTTCCAGCGCTTATTGCCAACGATGTGAACCTCTTTTGCCAGAAAGGCGTTTGCGGTTCTGACAATTGATCCGATGTTCAAATCGTGCTGCCAGTTCTCGATTGCAACGTGATACGGGTGACGCTGGGTATCTAGGTCGGCAACAATCGCAGCCATTGACCAGTAGCGGTACTGGTCAACGACATTTCTGGTGTCACCGTTTTGCAGAAGCTCTAGATCAAATTTTTCATAATCAGGGTGTGAAGAATCAGGTAGTTGCCCGGGCCATGGCCCAACGCCCCAGGTTGGTTGCTCATGGGTTCCAGTGGAATTTTCTTCACTCACGCGCTAAAGCCTAGAGCTAGGGTTAGAGATATGAGAGACCGTTCTGAAATTACTAGCTGGCTTACCGACATGGATGGCGTGCTTTGGCACGAGGGTAGAGCTATCCCAGGTGCTCCAGAGCTAATCTCCAAGTGGACCAGTGAGGCGACTAAGTACCTGGTCCTCACAAACAACTCGATCTACACCCCACATGATTTGGCAATCAAACTCCAGCAGGGCGGCCTAAATGTTCCTGAGGACCTCATCTATACATCAGCACTGGCAACAGCGGACTTTTTGGACCACCAGTCACCCAAAAGCACAGCTTTTGTGATTGGTGAGAACGGGCTTATTTCTGCCATGCATGACATCGGCTACGTTTTCACAGAATCAAACCCCGAATACGTGGTCCTTGGTGAAACTAGGAATCTCAGCTTTGACAGCCTGACCAAGGCTGCCAGGTTCATAAACGCAGGGGCAAAGTTCATTGCCACCAATCCTGATGCCACCGGCCCAAGCAATGATGGAGTATTACTTGCTACCGGTTCGGTGGCAGCCTTGATTACGAAGGCAACGGGCAAGGACCCTTACATTGTCGGAAAACCAAACCCAATGATGTTCCGCTCAGCCATGAGGAAAATTGGTGCTCACTCCGAAACCACCGCAATGATCGGTGACCGGATGGACACCGACGTTGTCGCAGGGATTGAAGCCGGCCTTCACACAATTCTGGTTCGAACCGGAATATCCGACGATGCCGAAATAGCCAAGTACCCGTTCAGGCCGACCGAGATATTGGACTCGGTCGCAGACTTGACCTAGGCCCTAATTGCCAATTCCGGGATTTCGTGAAATTTGGCCTTTTCATCAAGACTGGACAACTCCGCGTTGACGTGAATTGCGGTGGCAGCTATCCATAGGTCGTTGCCATTTGAGGTTCTCCCTGCGGCCAGAGCCTGAGCAAATAGTTTTCCAACTAGTTCTGCAACCTTCTTTTCGGCGGGCACGAACTCCGTCAAATTGAGCACTTTTGCGACAAACTCCCTGGATTTTGCCCTTTTATCGACACTTGATTTCGAGTTGTGCTGGGAAACAAGCAGCTCGGCTAAAACGGCTGCGGGCAAAAAAATCTGATCATCTTGCCGCACAACCTCACTCAGCCTCAAGGTGCCTCGTTCAACTGCAATCCAAACAGAGCTATCGAGAACTACTCGCCCCATGGGTCTACTACCTTGTTCTCTTGCTGATGCCTTGCTGCCAAAACCTCCTGATACAAAGCGTAAGTCTCATCATCCATTGGGCCATTTTCTTCGAGCCACTGGTCGACAAAGGCCAATATCTGAGGAGCATTGGGAGTATCCGCCTTTGGGGAGATAACAGCAATTACTCTCTTGCCTCTTGTAATTTCAACCTCTTCGCCCGCTTCAACTTCGTCTAGGACAATGCTGAAATTTCTGGCAACCTCAGTTGCAGTCATCGTTTTCATAAAAATCAGATTATCTGATTCCACACCTTTAGTAAATACCATGCCTGCATTCTCATGCAGACAAAGAATCAGCGCTGGAGGTCTGGCTCTTCCTGTGGAGAAGCTGGAATCTCGTTGTCGTTCAAAGATTTGATGTGCTTATTGAATGAAACAATCAACCCTGCTGTCATAACCGCCATCGCAAGAGCGGTGTAAGTCGGCTTCACGCCAAAACCATCAACCGCAGCTCCAACTGCAACCATTGAAATCAACGGGCCAGCATTCCAAATTGCCATTTCAAGCGCAAAAACCCGGCCTCGTTTATTAGCAGGGATTTTGCGCTGAATGACTGTATTCAAAAGCGGTAGCAGCGGACCCCAGGCCAGGCCCAAAACCAAGGCCCCGACAATCATTGCCCACTGTGCTGGCAACTGACTCATTGGAATCATTGCCGCCGGGACACCTATGATTCCGATTCGAAGAATTGTCGAGTACGACAGGTAGCGGTGAATCTGCTCGAAAAATAAAGCTCCAACAATGGATGCTGCTGCCATTGTTGAGATCAAGAGACCAAGGCCCTCGGGGTCACCAAGTGAGTTGTAGTAGCTCGGCAAAACAACCATCTCGGTTGGCAAATAAACAACAGCCAAAATCACAATGGCCGACATCATCACAAGCACAGAAGGTGTCGCAAACAAAACCTTGAAGCCCTGCATCGCATAGCGATGGAACGGCTCTCTTTCGGTCTCATCGTTTGGCTCGTGTTGCTCCACTGCCTTTACGAGCGAGGCAACTGCTCCGCTAGCCAGGGCGAAAAGAGCCACAACAATAAAGGTTTCTGCTGAACCCAGTAGCGCAATACAGAATGTCGCGAGCGCCGGCCCGACAGCGAAGCCGGTTGCAAAAACCGCTTCGTGTATCGAGTTAGCTCTATCAAGGGTCATGTTTGCAGGGGCGGCAACGTCTGGAACAAGTGATTTTCTGGCGGTTGGCCCGGCAGGTGCGACAACGTTCTTCAAGGTCGCAAGGATGATCAAGCCAACCAGGCTTAGACCCCACAGTCCCGCCACAAGTGGTAACAACAACGTGAGCGTCCCGGTTATCAACTCAGCCCAGACAGCAACTCTCTTGCGGCCGTATTTATCGATCACAGAGCCAACAAGTGGGATGACAATCAGCCCGGGTATTGCTGTCAGAGCAACAACTAAACCTGCTGCTGTCGCAGAACCACTAATTTCAAGCGCAATCCATGGAATGGCGATAAACACCATGGACCCAGCCGTCACACTGAAAAGTGAAGAAATCTGGGTTAGGACAAAAGGCGCAACTCTCCGCTGCACTTTCACCTCTTCTAGAGACCGAGATCACCTAGTGTGATCGCCGTTAGATAAGGATACCCCGCAGCTTCGATTGCTTGGCGCGCTCCGGTGTCGCGGTCGACAACTGTCGCCACTGCAACGACTGTTGCACCAGCGCTAACTAGCGCTTCAGCGGCAGTCAATGGTGAACCACCGGTAGTTGAGGTGTCCTCCAAAACAATTACTTTTTTACCTTCAACACTTGGGCCCTCAACTTGCCTCGCCATGCCGTGTGCCTTGGCCTGCTTCCTAACAACAAATGCGTCAAGTGGTTTTCCTGAACCTGCCGCCTGGTGAAGCAGGGCAGTGGCAACTGGATCTGCGCCCATAGTCAACCCACCAACAGCTGCTACGTCCCTGAAGCCAGCCTGCTCCAGGAGCTCAAGCATGACCTTTCCGATTAGGGGAGCAGCTTCATGATGAAGAGTGGCCCTGCGAAGATCAACGTAGTAGTCAGCCTCAAGGCCAGAGGAAAGGGTGACTTTGCCGTGAACAACGGCCAGCTCATTTATAAGTTCAATTAGTCGTGGCTTGTGAATTGAAGTCAGGCTCATAGTTAGAGTTTAGAGATGCAAATCGCAACCTGGAACGTAAACTCCGTTCGCGCCAGAGCTCAGCGGGTCACTGAGTTCCTTCTAAGAACGCAAGTGGATGTGCTGGCGATGCAAGAAATCAAATGCAAACCCGAACAGTTTCCGGTGGAAGCATTTGAAGCAATTGGCTACAAAATCATTTCTCACGGCCTAAACCAATGGAACGGTGTTGCCTTTGCATACAAGGACAACCTCGAAGCCACAGACGTTGAAACTTCGTTTGACCAGCAACCAGAATTCAAAGACATTCAAGAAGCTCGGGCGCTCGGGGCGACATTCGACGGTGTGCGCGTTTGGTCGCTGTATGTCCCACACGGTAGAGGCCTGGATGATCCGCACATGCACTACAAGCTCGAATTCCTGGATCGCCTAGCCGCCACAACGGCCGAACAGCTTGAGATGGATCCTGGTGCTCAAATTGCCCTTGTTGGCGATTTCAACGTTGCCCCATTGGACGAAGATGTTTATGACCTCAGCATGTTTGAAACGCATGTTTCAGAACCAGAGCGAGACGCCTTCGAGGCCTTCGAACAAATAGGTCTTGCGGATAAAGTCAGGGAGCTTGTTCCAAATGCATATACATACTGGGATTACAAGGACCTTTGCTTTCCTAAGAACAACGGCATGCGCATAGATTTCATGCTGACCTCAGAACCCCTTACGAATCGGGTAACGGCTGCCTCAATTGAGCGCGATGAGCGAAAGGGTGAGCTTCCTAGCGATCACGTTCCTGTTGTAATCGAGATCTCCGACTGAGCCAATCTGCTCGTTCCGCTTTTGTCATCTTTTCTATCGAGTAGCGAAGCATTGTTCTTGGCATGGTTGCCGCATGATCTTCTAGGAACTCATTTAGCTGCAGGATGTCGCGCTTGCCTGCTTCGCGAAGCATCCAGCCGATTGCCTTATGCATAAGGTCGTGTTGATCAGTCATTAGTTTTTCGGCGAGCACAAAAATTGGCTCAAGTTCAAACTCTCGAGTAAATGCAAATGTGAACAGCACAGCGGTTCTGCGATGCCAAAGATCTTCGTGTTCGGCAAGCGCCAAAAGCGTTTCCATCGCATCTGGCCGACCGACAAGCCAATTGCCCAGCCTCGGAGCCGTTGCATCAACGAGGTCCCAGTTGTTTACAGCCCCTGCGTCTAGAAGTTTCATAAAGAGCTCGAAGAGCTCTTTCGAAACCTTCTCGTCTTTGCTTTTTTCAAACCTGGTGGTGAGGATAATCAGCGCGCAGAACCGGTGTTCGTGAAATTCGCTTTTGCTGAGTTTTTCTATTTCACTCACGGGCAACGCTGCAAATTCAGCTGCTACCTTGCGAGAGTTCGGGACCGTTGTTCCAATGAACCTGTCACCCTCGCCGTAGCCACCCGGCTCAGTTTTAAAAAACCACTCGAGATCAGAAACTCTTCTGGGTAGCGCGAAGTCATTAAAGCGTTGCTTGACGTCTTCGGCTTTCATCTAAAAGATGTTAGCCCGCTCTGACCTGGAGCTCCGACTTATCTTCCGAGACATCGACAACCACGTTTGAGCCTTCGGCAACGTCTCCCGCGAGTAGGAGGTTTGCCAGACGGTCATCGATTTCTCTTTGCATCAGACGCCTCAGCGGCCTTGCTCCATAAACCGGGTCATAGCCGTTGTTAGCCAACCAAAGCCTTGCAGCAGGTGTCACACCAAGACTGAGTCGCTTGTCTTCCAAGCGACTAGTCAACTTCTCAATGTTTAGATCAACGATGAAGCCAAGCTCTTGAACGCTGAGTGCATCAAACAGGACTATGTCATCGAGCCGGTTCAGGAACTCTGGCTTGAATGACTTGCGGACTGTTTCCATAACCGCTTCAGACTTCTGTTCTTGAGTTAGCTCTTGATCAATCAAGAACTGGGAGCCAAGGTTTGAAGTCATGATCATGATCACGTTTCTAAAGTCAACGGTTCTGCCTTGACCATCAGTGAGACGACCGTCATCCAGGGCCTGCAGCAGAACGTCAAAGACCTCCGGGTGAGCCTTTTCAATTTCATCGAAGAGCACCACCGAATACGGCCTGCGTCTGACCGCTTCGGTCAGCTGACCGCCTTCGCCGTAACCGACGTAGCCCGGAGGGGCACCAATTAGTCGACTTACGCTGTGCTTTTCGCCGTATTCGCTCATGTCGATTCGAACCATTGATTTTTCATCATCAAACAAGAAGTGCGCAAGTGACTTGGCGAGCTCGGTTTTTCCAACACCAGTTGGGCCCAGGAACAAAAATGACCCGGTTGGGCGATCAGGATCAGAGATTCCGGCCTTAGTTCTGCGAACAGCATCGCTAACGGACTTCACAGCCCTTGATTGTCCGATCAACCGTTTTCCAAGCTCAGCTTCCAATTGAAGAAGCTTTTTGGATTCTCCAGCCAGCAGCCTTCCAGTTGGAATTCCAGTCCATGCGGACACAACTGAGGCAATCTCGTCTTCAGAAACCTGGTCACCGACCATTCGGTCGGAGGCTTGGGTTTCAGTTTCTGCTCTTTCGGCAGCGTTGAGCTCTTTTTCAAGGGTTGGGATTTCGCCATAGAGAAGTTTTGAAGCAGCTTCCAGGTTTCCCTCGCGCTGAGCACGGTCGGCCTGGATTCGCAAGGAATCAAGTTTGGTTTTTAGATCACCGATTTTGTTTAGCTCACTGCGTTCTTTTTCCCACCTGGCATTTAGCTCGTTTAGCTTTTCTTGCTTTTCAGAAAGGTCCTCCTGAAGCTTTTCCAGGCGCTGCTTAGAAGCATCGTCTTTTTCTTTCTTAAGAGCTAGCTCTTCAAGCTTTAGGCGATCAACAGACCTTCTAAGTTCATCTATTTCAACCGGAGCCGAATCGATTTCCATGCGGAGCCTGGAAGCGGCCTCATCAACAAGGTCAATTGCCTTATCTGGCAATTGGCGGCCGGTGATGTAGCGATTGGAAAGCGAAGCTGCAGCAACCAAAGCGCTATCTGCGATGGTCACTTTGTGGTGAGCTTCATATCGTTCCTTGAGCCCACGCAAGATGGCAACGGTGTCTTCAACACTTGGTTCACCAACAAATACCTGCTGAAAGCGCCGCTCCAGAGCAGAGTCTTTTTCGATTCGCTCGCGGTATTCATCCAGTGTTGTTGCACCAATTAATCGCAGCTCGCCTCTTGCAAGCATTGGCTTGAGCATGTTGGAAGCATCCATGGCGCCATCGGCAGCTCCTGCGCCAACAAGGGTGTGGAGTTCATCGACAAAGGTGATTACTCCACCTTCAGAATCTTGAATCTCCTTTAGAACTGCCTTTAGGCGCTCTTCAAATTCACCACGGAACTTGCTGCCTGCAACCATTGCCGAAAGATCAAGGCTGATTAGCGTTTTGTTCTTGAGGCTTTCTGGCACGTCGCCGGCAATTATTCTTTGGGCCAGGCCTTCAACAACAGCAGTCTTTCCAACACCCGGTTCACCAATCAGCACCGGGTTGTTTTTAGTTCTTCTAGAAAGCACCTGGCTAACCCTGCGGATTTCAGCATCTCTACCGATAACGGGGTCTAGCTTTCCAGCTCTCGCTACGGCAGTTAGGTCGATGCCGAACTGCTCTAATGCACTTTTTTGTTCTTCTTGTTGTCCTTGATTCATCTAACGTCTCCTCCACAGCACAACTGAACCGGATCGCTCTGGGCGCTGACCTGGGTTCAGCCTTATAACTCCTTGGTCGCCGGCGGCAAACACTCGGTTTCCTGGCTGGCTCATGACCTGATTTGCAAGCTCTCGTTCTAGGTCTCTCACCCTTGCCGAAAGCTCAGCGTTTTCGTTTACTAACTCGAGCACTCTCTTGATGCCCTCGAGGGATACTCCTTCTGCGCTCAGCTTTGAAACTTCGCGCAGTTTGATAACGTCCTGCATCGTGTAACGACGGGACTTTCCCATGGTTCTAGTTGGGCTGACAAGCCCAAGTCGGTCATACTGCCTCAGGGTTTGAGGGTGCATGCCGCACAGTTCCGCGGCCACTGAGATGACAAATAATGGTGTGTCTTCACTTATGTCCACGGCCTACTCCTTACAAAAGTCCTGCGCGGCTAATTAGTGTCGCTCTTGGGTCCTCTTCTGGGATTTCTTTGTCGAATGCTTTGAGCGCTTCCTCAGCTTTTTTGTTTATGCGGTTTGGCACCACAATTTCCACGGTTGCCAGCAGGTCACCCTGCCTTGCATCGTGCTGCACGCCCTTACCCTTTACCCGCAGAGTCCTGCCGTTAGGGGTCCCAGGGGCGACCTTGAGTTTCACTGGCTCTCCACCAAGCACTGGAACTTGAATTGTTGCCCCAAGTACTGCCTCTGAGAATGTCACTGGCACAACGACTCGAACATTGTCGCCATCGCGGGTGAAGACAGGGTGTGGCCTCACCTTGATGGATACGACCAGGTCTCCAGCGGGTCCGCCATTGGGTGAGGGCTGGCCTTTACCCTTTAGCTTGAGTTTTTGGCCATCCTGAATGCCAGCCGGGACCTTTAGGGTCACCGAGTTTCCAGAAACGTTGAGTTTTACGTTGGTGCCGTGAATTGAGTCGATGAAATCGACGCTTGAGGTGGTGGTTAGATCAGAGCCGCGTTGCGGCCCAAACCCACCAAATCCACCGCCTCCCTGGAAACCTCCGGGGAACCCTCCGCCACCGCCGCCAAACAGATTGGAGAACACGTCTTCAAAGCCGCCACCGCCTCCGCGGCCACCTGCTTGGAACCTTGCTCCGCCACCCATGGCACGAACTGCGTCATATTCCTGGCGCTGTTCTTTGTCAGAGAGCACGTCATAGGCCTCGGAGATGTCCTTGAACCTTGACTCTGCTGCCTGATCCCCAGGGTGAAGATCGGGGTGGTTGTCTTTGGCTAGCTTGCGATAAGCCTTCTTGAGGTCGGCATCGCTGACACCCTTAGTGACGCCAAGGATCTTATAAAAGTCCTTTTCAATCCAATCCTGTGATGCCATGTGTGTTCACCTCTTATTCGGCGGGTAGGAAAACTGCAACCTTTGCAGGCCTCAGCAGTCGATCTTGAATCTTGTAACCGGGCTCGATAACGTCTGCGACCTCAGCGGTTTTCACCTCGGGGTTTGGGTTTTGAACCAGTGCGTCGTGAACCTCAGGGTCAAAAGCATCACCCTTTGCTCCGAACACAGTCAGTCCAAACTTCTCGCCGGCTGCTTTCAGCTTTTGTGCAACGGCAGCCATTGGTGTCCCCTCTTCGATGTCGCCGTGAGCCTCAGCACGCGTTAGGTCATCCAGCGCTGGCAAGAAAGCCCTAATGGCCTCTGAAATCGCAGCCTGCCTCTCGGCACCGCGATCTCGTTCAACCCGATTGCGGTAGTTGACGAAGTCTGCCTGTAGGCGCTGAAGGTCTTGGAAGATCTCCAGCTCTCGGTCTACAGAGTCTTTTTCTTCGTCCACAACCGGCTGGTCAGCTGATTCCAGATCAGGCGAAGTTTCCTCCGCCTGATCTGTTTCAGTGACCTCTTCCGGGTTTGACTCGGAGTTAGTTTGGTCTTCAGACATTACTTCTTGTCCTTGTCGCCGTCTTCGGTTGACTCTTCGTCTTCAACAACCTCGGCGTCAACTACGTCCTCTTCGGCTTCAGTGCTGGCTTCCTCTTCACCTTCAGCAGGCTGGTTGGCATAGATTGCCTCGCCTAGTTTCTGGCTTGAGGTTGCTAGCTTCTCTGATGCTTCCTTGATTGCAGCTGCGTCTTCGCCTGCAAGAGCTGCCTTTAGTTCGTCCACATCGGCCTGAACCTCTGTTTTGACATCCTCTGGCAGCTTGTCCTCGTTGTCCTTGATTAGCTTCTCGGTTGAGTAGGCCATCTGCTCTGCCTGGTTGCGAGTCTCTGCCTCTTCGCGACGCAGCTTGTCTTCTGCTGCGTGCTCTTCGGCATCCTTGACCATGCGCTCGATGTCTTCCTCAGATAGTGAGGATCCACCGGTGATGGTCATTGACTGCTCCTTGCCGGTTCCCTTGTCCTTGGCTGACACGTGAACGATTCCGTTGGCGTCGATGTCAAAGGTAACCTCAACCTGAGGAATGCCACGTGGTGCTGGGGCAATGCCGGTTAGCTCGAAGTTTCCAAGGGACTTGTTGTCCCTTGTGAACTCACGCTCTCCCTGGAACACCTGGATAGAAACGCTTGGCTGGTTGTCATCAGCGGTGGTGAAGGTTTCACTTCGCTTGGTTGGAATCGCAGTGTTGCGATCAATCAGCTTGGTCATCATTCCACCCTTGGTTTCAATACCAAGTGCTAGTGGAGTGACATCAATTAGAAGTACGTCCTTGCGCTCTCCCTTGATTACACCTGCTTGCAGTGCTGCACCTACCGAAACAACCTCGTCCGGGTTTACGCCCTTATTAGGCTCCTTGCCGCCAAGCAGCTTGGTCACTAGTTCGGTCACTGCTGGCATGCGGGTAGAACCACCAACCATTACGACGTGAGCAATGTCAGCAACCTTCACTCCAGCTTCCTTCACAACATCCTCGAAAGGCTTGCGCGTGCGCTCTAGTAGGTCTGAGGTCATCGACTCAAACTGGGCTCGGGTCAGGGTCTCATCTAAGTTTGCAGGTCCCGCATCTGTCAAAGACAGGTATGGCAACTGCAACTGAGTCGAGGTTGACTGGCTTAGTTCTTTCTTGGCCTGCTCTGCAGCTTCCTTTAGGCGCTGGAGTGCGATCTTGTCCTTTGAAACGTCCACTCCAGTGGTCTCTTTGAACTTTTCAACCAGGTGCTTTACTATCCTGTCGTCCCAGTCATCGCCACCAAGTTTGTTGTCACCGGAGGTTGAACGAACCTGGATGGTTGAGAACTCATCGTCCTTGCCAACCTCAAGGAGTGAAACATCGAATGTTCCACCACCAAGGTCGAATACCAAGATCAGTTCGTCTTCTTTACCCTTGTCGAGTCCGTAAGCAAGTGCTGCTGCGGTTGGCTCGTTGATAATACGAAGAACATTGAGACCGGCGATCTCGCCGGCTTCCTTTGTTGCCTGACGCTCTGCATCGTTGAAGTAAGCAGGGACAGTGATCACTGCGTCGGTTACAGACTCACCCAGGTAGGTTTCTGCATCGCGCTTTAACTTCATCAGGATTCGAGCTGAAATCTCCTGCGGGGTGTAGCTCTTGTCATCTAGCTTGAACTTCCAGTCTGTTCCCATGTGACGCTTGACCGAAGAAATGGTGCGGTCAACGTTTGTGACTGCCTGACGCTTTGCAGTTTCACCAACAAGAACGTTGTCGTCCTTGGTGAATGCGACAACCGATGGGGTTGTGCGGAATCCCTCTGCGTTTGAAATTACCTTTGGCTCGCCACCTTCAAGCACTGTTACCGCGCTGTTGGTGGTTCCGAGGTCAATACCTACTGCTCTACCCATTTGTTGCTCCTTCTTGTTTCTACTTGAAAATCTCTATGCTTGTGACGCAAGTTGAGTCACATGGGCTCAAGTTTGGAGCATGGCAATTCGGTTGTCAAGCTAGTTTCCTGAAAGTTGAGTGTGAATGACTCAACTTTGTCTTTTTTCCAAATTGGTCACCATTCAGTTCCCATTTGTTTAGGTAAAGTCACTAGATTCTTTTTATGACCGACAACGACGTTGCAGCAACAAGACCAAAGGGAACATTTTCTTGGGCACTCTGGGATTGGGCCTCTCAAGCTTTCCCCACAGTTGTCACCTCTTTCATCTTCGGGCGATACATCACCAGTGAGTTCTTTGCCCCCGCCGGCTACACAATCGAGGAGGCCGGTCAATACACCGCTTTCTGGCTCGGCATCTCCGGCGTAATCGCGGGAGTAATCATCGCGCTGATAGCGCCGATCGTTGGCCGACGAGCAGATACTTCAGGCCGCAAGAAGTTCTGGCTGATGGTAAACACCTATTTGTTTGCCGGAACTATCGGTTTGATGTTCTTCGTTGCGCCTTCTAGTGACTTCTTCATCTTCGGCCTGGTGCTTCTTGCAGCCGGCGGAATTTTCTTTGAATTTGCAACCGTGAATTACAACTCAATGTTGAATGAGGTCGCAAGGCCCCATGAACGCGGCAAAATCAGCCAGTTTGGCTGGGGCCTCGGTTACATAGGCGGCATTATTTTGCTTGTTGTTGCACTTTGGATCATTCAGTTTGGTGGCGCAGAGTTGCTTGGGATTCCAGACACGGATGCACTTTCGGTTCGAGTGGTGATGGTCATCAGCATGTTCTGGGTCGTAATCTTTTCGATTCCACTGATGCTCAAGGTGCCGGAGGCAAAGCCAATAGCGGGAACCGATAACGAAGGCATCCTCGCTGCCTACAAAAAACTGATTCGCTCATTGATAACGATGCGGAAGGAAAACCCAAACCTATTGAAGTTCCTGATCGCATCGGCTATCTATCGGGATGGGCTAAACGGTGTGTTTGCCTATGGTGCTGTGCTGGGTGGCATTGCTTTTGGTTTGGACCTGACTGAAATCATCCTCTTTGGAATAGCCGCAAACCTTGTCGCCGGAATTGGAGCCTTTGTAGGGTCCTTCTTTGAGGACCGCATAGGTTCCCGCAAGATAATCTTCATCTCCCTAGCCGGAGTAATTGTGGGTGGCTTGGGAGTCTTTTTCTTCGAGAGCGCTGGCACGGTGGCCTTCTTCGGATTTGGTCTGTTCCTGTGCACCTTTGTTGGCCCCGCTCAGGCGGCTTCTAGAACCATGATGTCCAGGCTGTCGGCGGATGACAAGCAAGGGGAGGCCTTCGGCTTGTTCGCAACAACCGGCAGGGCCGTTAGCTTCCTGGCCCCGGCAGCATGGGCGATCTTCGTCGGCTTGTTCTCGCCGATCTATGGAATTCTCGGATTGATGCTGATTCTGGTTGTTGGAATGCTGCTGTTAGTCACCGTGAAACGAGAAATCGCGGCCGTTGAGGGTGCCGCTTAGAGCGGCTGATTCCCAACATCCGCAATCTTGAAATTCAGGTGAGACCTGGAAGCAGTAGGGCCGCGCTGCCCCTGGTATCTAGATCCATACTTTTCTGAGCCATATGGGTTTTCACTGGCGCTTGAAAGCTGGAAGAAGCAGAGCTGACCGATCTTCATTCCAGGCCAGAGCTTGATTGGCAGGGTTGCAACATTAGAAAGCTCCAGGGTTACGTGTCCCTGAAAGCCAGGGTCAACAAAGCCTGCGGTTGAATGTGTCAGGAGGCCCAGGCGCCCCAGTGAGCTCTTGCCTTCCAGCCTTGCTGCGATGTCATCTGGGAGTTTTACGTATTCATAAGTAGATCCCAATACAAACTCTCCAGGGTGAAGGATGAATGGCTCGTCTGCCTTGACCTCAAAAGGCCTAGTTAGATCGTCCTGTTGTTCACGGGGGTCAATGTATGGATACTTGTGGTTGTCAAAAAGCCTGAAAAACCGATCAAGCCTGACATCGATGCTGCTTGGCTGCAGCAGCTCCATGTCCAGTGGCTCAAGGCCAATGCGACCAGAATCTAGTTGTTTTTTGATGTCCCCGTCTGAAAGCAGCATGGGTTCAAGGTTAGTGACTCAAGCCGATTTTTTTGTGAACTGCCTTCAGCCACTTCGGCGCCCACCAGTTTGCAGAACCGAATAGTCGCATCAGCGCTGGCACCAACAGCGCCCTGACAATGGTTGCGTCTAGCAAGATTGCGAAGGCAATGCCGAATCCGAGCATCTTCATGATCGACACATCCGAGGAAGCAAAGGAGCCGAATGTCACGGCCAGAATAAAGGCTGCTGCGGTGATGATTCTGCCCGATCGTTGCAAACCAACCGCCACTGAGTTCACGGTATTCATGCCAGCATCATGCTGCTCCTTTATTCGAGAAAGCAGGAACAGCTCGTAGTCCATTGACAATCCGAATGCCACAACACCAACCATCACCAGCGAGGACGTGTCTATGGTGCCGGTGACCGAATATTCACCAAGTAACCACTGCAGGTGACCGTTCTGGAAGATATAGCTCAACACACCAACCACCGCACCGAGCGATAGGACATTGAGCGCTATCGCCTTTAGCGGCAGCAGGACGCTGCCGGTGAACAGGAATAGCAGCAAGTAAGTCGATATAAAGATCCAGAGCGCTGCCAACGGCAGCGCCTGTTCGATGCCCTGCTGAGAATCCGTGTAATAAGCACCAGCACCACCAACCAAAACCTCGTCCAGATTGTTGTCAATTGCCCGAATGGCAACTGTCTGGTCATAACCCTCTGGACTACGTGGCTCAATGTCAGTGATTGCGTTGATTCGAACCCAGTCTGTTGTTGCCTCAGTTGGCAACAATCCGACCCTTGTGATGTCTGGCACATTCTCTAGTTCTTGGATGTAATTGTTAATTGCCTGATCGCTGCCCTGAACCAGAATCTCGATTGGCGACGACTCCCTGCCCTCAAACCTTTCTCGCAGCAGGTTGCTTGCAACCAACGCCGGACTGTCTTTTGGCAATACTCGGTCATCAACCTGCCCGAAAACGGCATCCGTTGACAGCGAGAACAAGCCCGAGAGCCCGAGCAGGGTTACGAACAGAATTGGAAGCGGTCGTCGCATCGTGAAGCGGGCTATTTTCTCCCAAATGCCAGTGTCGGAGGGAACGAGCTTTTTCTTGAAAACCCGAAGCGAGTTCACTCGGTCGCCGAGCAAATAAAGCTGCGCTGGAACTGCAATCGCAGCTCCGATAACGGCCAAGGTAACAACAGTGAACCCGGCTAACGCGAACGACTGCAAGAAATACTGTGGGAAAAACCACATCGAGAGCATTACCAAGGCGACCGTGAGGCCTGAAAAAACTACCGTTTTGCCGGCGGTCTCCACGGTTTTGATTGTCGCTGCTTCAACGCTTAATCCAGCACCCCGCTCCTCACGGAACCTGTTTACCACCAGCAGGCTGTAATCAATTCCAAGGCCAAGTCCCAAACCGGTGATCAAGTTCAGCGCAAAGATCGAAACGTCTGTGAACTGGCTCACTCCCCATATAACGAAGAATGACCCAACAATCGCTAGTCCGCCAACGAATAGCGGAAGCCCCGCGGAGACCAAAGAGCCAAATACATAGAGCAAAAGCAGCAAAACAATCGGTATCGCGATTATCTCTGCACGGATTAGATCGCTTTCGATGGTTTCATTGATGGCCTTGGTTACTGCTCCATAGCCTGCGACATGAACCTCGGCGCCCTGGTAATTGCCGCTGAACTCATCAACGATCTCTGCCGCTACTGCCTGCTGACTTCGCTGGTTATCCACGTCCACAAGGATGTAGACGAGCTTCCCGTCAGCCGACACAAGAGTTGGTGGTGATCCAAGGGTGTAGTAGTTCAAGACTGAGTTGACGCCATCAACGGCTGCAAGTTCTTCACTCAAAGAGGTCACAAGTTCAAAATAGCCAGGAACCCCAAGTTCATTTAGTTCGTTGGCATCCCCCGGAAGATCAACCAGGACTATAACTTCGGCTGGATCAACTTGGAACTCTGCGCCAAGCAGCTCTGAAACAGTTGCCGAATCTGCACTTGGGTTGTCATAGCCACCACCCTTTAGCTCGCCAAAGACCTGAAATCCCCATATGCTGCTGATTGCAACTAGGCCAATAAAGCCGAAGAGCACAACCTTTGCTCGCTTCACGATGAGCTTTGCCAATGAATGCATCTGTTCCTTTTTTTCTTCCCCTGCAAGAACCCCAATTGATTATGCAATGATTCCTAGATGGCTAAAAAACACAGCATTCGCGCAAGGATCTATTTCGTAATCGCAGCTTTGGGGCTAATAACAGCATGGTGGCTAAATGCCACCGCTGTTTTCCAAGAAGCAGACTACCTGAATGCTTGGTTTGGGTCAGCCGTTGACTGGGTGCTGTCGCTAGACCTGCTGATTGTTGGTGCCGCTGTAATCACCTTCATGCTGGTTGAGGCCAAGAGGCTTGGGATGAAAAGGGTTTGGCTTTACTTCTTACTCTCTGGCATCACTGCCATGGCTTTCACCTTTCCACTTTTCATGGCCTTCAGGGAAAGAGCACTACTAAACAAGCGCCTTGCAGGCGGCTCGCTGGAGCGATTTACTTTTGATGACCACATTGTTGATGTTTGGGCGCCCAAAGACGTAAAGCCGACAACGCCCATTTTGGTAATGCATGACGGCCGAAACATTTTTGATGAAAAAGATTCCTTCACCGGTAAAACCTGGGAGGTTCTAACTGCGCTTCGCGAAGAGGTTCGCGGCGAGAAGCCAGTTGTGATTGCCCTCTGGGGTTACAGCGATCTGACTCGCTTGCGCGAACTGGCTCCGCAAGAAATCCTTGATCGCCACCAGGAAATCTGGGACTACATGCCGGAGGACTATAAAGATGCCCCGGGTGAATCAATGGGAGATGCCTATGTGTCGCTCATGGCAGATGCAATCATCCCGTTCGTGGCAGATAGGTACAAGATCACCCAGGATAAGAACCGCACCGCAGTCATGGGTTCTTCTATGGGCGGACTGATGTCTATCTATGCAATGAGCAAGCGACCAGAAACCTTTGGAACTGCAATCGGTTTCTCAACCCACTGGCCATTTGGTGGGGACTTCATGGTTCAAGAACTAACTGACCTACTACCAACAGATGGTGAGCACAGGCTATGGACCGACACAGGAACCATTGAGCTTGACGAAAACTATGCACCTTTTCATGCGAGCGCCGTTGAAAAGATGAAGGCCAAGGGTTACTCAGAGCCTGAGACCCTGGTTGCGGCAACCTACCCAAACACCGGCCACCACGAAATGTACTGGGCTAGAAGGGTGGCTGAGGCTCTGAACTGGTGGCTAAAGGCTCCGCCCCGGACATAAAACGAACCACGTCCTTATCGACCATCACGTCTCTTACGAGTATTGCCCGCGTTAGATAAAGACCGGCAAGGGTTCTTACCCTGCTGAGTGCGACATAAGTTTGGCCGGGAGAAAAAGCGCCTGTTCCCATGTCTATCTGCACCTCGTCATAGGTTTGGCCCTGAGATTTATGTATCGTCACAGCCCAAGCCAACCGAAGCGGGATCTGCTTAAACTCGGCCAGGGTGACGGGAACCAGAACCTCTTTGGTCTTACCGGTTGATTCGTCGAAATCCTCTTCGACTTCGTAACGAACTTTTTCCCACGTGGCAGGTCCAACCTCAAGCTCTTCACCATCGACATCAACCACCACAAGGCCAGATTTAGGCAGCGCTACAACTCGCCCAATGGTTCCATTGACCCAACGCCTAACGGTCCCACCGTTTTTTGAAGAGGATGCGTCGTCGTTCTTAATAAACATCACCTGGGCACCAACCTTCAGTGCTAACTCTGTTTCTGCAGGTAGCGCCCTTCCGAAGGCCTTCTCCGCTGTTGATGAGTAGACGGCCTTGAAAATCTTCGGGTCATCTTCGATGAGCCCCATGCGCTGGTGGTTCACCGAGTTCACGGTCTGGTTGATGGTGGCAAGGCGAATCACATCCGAGTGAGGCGGGTAGCGATTTCCTGCTTGATTCAGTGAATCAAGCATGGCCTGGGTGACCGAGCCATCTCTAATGGCATTCAAAATCTCTTTGAAGTCGTCGTCTGACTGCCTGAAGATCTCAGATAGCTCGAATCGCTCAAGGTCCGTCTGACGCCAAACATGGGCATCAAAGAACCAGAGCGACTGGTAGTTCTCCGCTATGTAGTTCTTTTCCTGAGGATCTCTAGGCGGAACAGGAGCCAGCTGATAGGGGTCACCGAACATGACCACCTGAGCACCCCCAAAAGGAATGTTCTTCTTGCCCCTTGCAATTCTCAAGGCCCTGTCGATAGCGTCCATCAGGTCTGCCGAGACCATCGACACCTCGTCGATGACCAGCATGTCCAAAGCCCTCAGGATTTCCCTGGTGCGCTTGGATAGGTGCCTTGCTATTTCAACTTCACCTAGTAGGCCAAGCGGGAAAGTGAAAAGTGAGTGGATTGTCACACCGCCAACGTTGAGCGCTGCAACTCCAGTTGGAGCACAAACTGCAAACGACTTCTTGGTGTTGGCAGTCAAATGCGAAAGCAATGTTGACTTACCGGTACCTGCTCTGCCGGTAACAAAAACATTGCTTTCTGACTGCTCGATGTAGTCAAAAAGCGATTCTTGTTCCTGGCTCAGCTCAATAATCAACGTTTTGCATCCTTGGTCTGACTCAGGCTTTCCAGCATTTGGTTGTAGTCCTCTAAATCTTTGTTTCCGCTTCGGTCAGACGCTCTATCCAAACGCTTACGCTCTCTAACATCAGACCTGGACCACTGAGTGACAACGATCAGGGCTATGACGATAGTCGGAAGTTCACCAACACCCCAAGCAAAAGCGCCGCCAACGGCCTGATCGGTTAGCGGGTCATCGCCCCAAGTCCGACCCATAGACCCAAACCAGTCTGCCAGCAGCAGGCTCTTCTCGTTCATCAAACCCAAACCAAAGAAGGCATGGAATGCCATGGTTCCAATCAGCAGCATGAGCTTTAGTGGGTAGCCGGGTTTGTGGGGTTGTGGATCAACACCCATCAAAGACTGCACGAATAAATAACCGGTAATCAAGAAATGAACAAGCATCCACTGGTGGCCGAGGTGTTCCTCGGTTGCCCATCTAAACAGCGGTGTGTAGTAAAACATCACCAAGGAAAGCGCGAAGTTCAGGCCTGCAAAAATTGGGTTTGACACAAACCATGCAAATGGCGTGTGAACAGCCCAGAGTGCCCATTCACGCATTCCCCAGGAACCATCTTTCCGAGGCGCTTGGGCCCTCGACAGCAGCGTCACAGGTGCCCCCGGCACCAACAACACCGGGACCATCATTGAGAGCACCATGTGCCCGATCATGTGAACGCTGAATAGATACTCCTGATACGCATTCAAAGCGCCGTTGGTGACATAAAACAGCACCAGCATTCCCGAAACAAAGGAGATGGTCCTGACCACTGGCCACTTGTCTCCACGCTTATGCAGCACCCGGACTCCGTAGAGATACAACCACACTGCACCAACGCAAACGCTTATCCATAAGACATCCAAATCCCAGACCGTCACCCATGACATTTCGGTCATCTCCGGAGGCAACAAGTCACCGGTCAAAATCTGGGCGGGGGTCAGTGGTACAAACTCAGCCGCATCGAGTGGCGTCTGAGTCTTGGCAAGGGCTGTGCCCATGCCAATGGCCAGCCCCATGACGGCTATCTCGAAGATCGCAAGCCGCCAGAAGCTAACGGCTTTTTCCTGAAGATTTTTCACAATTCCAAGTCGATACCTGATGCCAAACAGCCCCAGCACAACCAAAAGGCTGGCTTTCAAGAGCAACAAAACTCCATACTCACCGAATAAATCCACCGGCTCATAGAGCCTGATGATTCCAGATGTAACGCCAGAAACGGCAACCATCAAAAAGGCAACAAAAGCCAGCGTGCTGTAGCGGGACACCAAAACAGAGGTTCGATCACTCCCCGTCCTGAAAACTGCGTAGAGGGCTATCAGTCCACCCACCCAAACGCTGATTCCGACCAGGTGCAATAGCAGCGAGTTCACGGCCAATGCGTGGCCTGCGTCGGAAGAAGCGTGGCCTGATTCAGCCAAAGGATAAAGCCCAGCCAGAGCAATGGCCGCATTCACCGCAGTCATTCTCCTGCCACCAAATGCAAGTGTTGTAAGGCTCAAGAGCACAGCAAACCCAAGGTTCCATGACAACAGCACACCAAGTTCGATTTCAGTTGCGAATAACCAAAGGCTCTCGGAGAAAGCCTCTCCGTAGGAAATTCCAGATCCTGAGACGCTCAGGTATGTCAGCACCAGGTTTACAGCAGCTGCCGCTGCCCAGAGTGCGGCTGCTCCACTCGCTACAGGAGACAGTTTTGCTCGTTCTGATTCGTTTCCAGCGAAGGCTGAAAGCACCAGCGAGCCAACAGCGGTTGCCATTGCGAAGTTCATCACTAGTTTCGCAAATGGGGCACCCCAGCGGACCACTGGTCCCGGGTCCGCGAATTGCAGCGGGCTTGCGCCACCGCCAATAAGAAGTCCTAAAACAACGCTAACTAAACCTGCGGTGAGAGCTGCTGCTACCGCTGGGAGAACAAAGGTTGATTTGGTTTGATTCACCTACCGAGCCTCGGGAAAAACCGCGGAGTCCTCTCGGCATACTTTTTGTATTGCGGGTACTTAGCAATCAACATGCTCTCTTCATACTCAGCCTTGTTGGAGAACAAAACATAAAGCAGCATCACAATGATCACCTGTGGCCAGTACCCCGCGTCCAGCATCACGCCAAAGCTCATCAACAAAATGGCGAAGTAAATGGGGTGTCTGACTCTGGAGTAAATACCTGTTGTTATCAGGGTTCCGTTGTCTTTTGGAGTTGGCAGTGCTGTAAGGGCATTACCAAGTCCAAGAAAACTAATCAGCAAGATTGCGGATCCAACAGCGATAAGCCCGATCCCAAAAATTCCGACTACCTCGCTGGCGCCACCGTATGGGGCTTCCTGTCTTGGCGAAAGCAAGAGCAGCGCTATAAGCAGAAACTGCAGGAAGACAAGTAAGTAGGAGCGCGATTTGCTGTTCATAACCTCAAGCCTATTCCAGGCAAAGAAAAAAGCGGCGTCTAATCAAAGACGCCGCTCTTTTGGGAAGTAATTAGATTACTTGACCGCTGCCTTTAGCTTGGAGCCAGCTGAAACCTTTACGGTGTTTGCTGCTGCAATCTGAATGGTTGCGCCGGTCTGTGGGTTGCGGCCTGCGCGTGCTGCGCGGTGGCCCTTGTCAACGCTTAGGTAACCAGGAATGGTGACCTTGTTACCCTTTTTGATTGATGCGCCGATGTGCTCAAACATTGAATCGATTACGCGGCCTACGGCTGCCTGTGACTCTCCGGTGCTGGCAGCAATTGCGGCTACTAGTTCGCTTTTGTTCATGATGGTCCTCCTGGACAACTCGTGGACATTTCTGTCACCAACAACTTATAGCCCCGTATCGCTTGTCAACGCTCTCGCTTCGGCGTGTTGCGCGCTTAGTTTTCCCCTATTTTTAGGGGATGTAGCAGGATTCAACCCCCAAAAAGGCAAACTTTGATGGTGGTTTGACACCCAGGCGAATCACAGTGCACTTAATTAAGGGCAACGCCGAAAAGTTCCAAGCGTCAAACCGCAGACAGGTCAGTGAACTAAAGGGTTGCCGGAGAAACACTAATCCCGCCCTCAAGAGGCAACTGGGCCTTCTAGAGAGCGGGAGTTAGTTTAGAAAAGTTTTTTTACCAGCTTGACTTGGTGATACCTGGAAGCTCACCCTTGTGTGCCATGTCGCGGAAGCGAACACGGCTTACACCAAACTTGGTTAGCACTCCACGTGGGCGACCATCGATTAGGTCACGGCTGCGAACGCGCACTGGGCTTGCATTGCGAGGAAGCTTCTGCAGGCCTAGGCGTGCTGCTTCCTTCTGCTCGTCGGTTGAGGTTGGGTCAACCAAAGCCTTCTTGAGTTCTAGGCGCTTCTCTGCGTAGCGCTCAACAATTACCTTGCGCTGCTCGTTACGAGCGATCTTGCTCTTTTTTGCCATGTGTTTAGCGCTCCTCGCGGAATTCGACGTGCTGACGCACTACTGGGTCGTACTTCTTCAGAGAGATTCTGTCTGGGTTGTTACGACGGTTCTTCTTCGTTACGTATGTGAAGCCGGTGCCCGCGGTGGACTTCAGCTTGATGATTGGACGTACGTCCTTATCCTTGGCCATCTGTTTGCTTCCTAGATCTTCTCGCCGCGTGCAACTAGCTCTGTGATTACCGAGTCAATGCCGCGTGCATCAATAACCTTGATGCCTCTTGCAGAAAGAGTCAAAGTAACCTTGCGTCCCATTGAAGGAACGAAGTAAGTCTTCTTCTGAATGTTCGGGTCAAAACGACGCTTGGTCTTGTTCTGAGCGTGCGAAACTTTGTGACCGAACTGCGGTCCCGTCTGCGTCACCTGGCAGTAGGCTGCCATTTCTCCTCCTAGGGGCGCGTTTACCCGAAGCTTATGATTTGGGTTTGTGTAAAGCGGTAGCTCAACAACCATGCAAGTTTAGGAGGCAAAGCCCTCCAAAAGCAAGTCTTGATCACAAATAATCAAGCCGACATGCCACATTTCTCACAAATGCCAAAAAGCTCGATGCTGTGAGCGACATCCTTGAACCCGAATTTGCTAGCAAGGGCGCCAATTTCGGACTCAAAACCCTCCAATTCGAACTCCACTGCCGTGCCACAATCGCGGCAAATTAGATGGTGGTGGTGCGCATCGCCACAGATGCGATAGCGCATCTCACCATCTTCGCCAGCCAAAGCATCCGCATCACCGGAATCAACCAGGTCTGTCAGCGCTCTGTAAACGGTTGTGAGGCCAAGTTTTTGACCGGAAAGCAATAGCTTCTGGTGAAGCTCTTGGGCTGAAACAAAGACCGCGTCCGCGCTGAGTGCATCAAAGACTGCAGTTTTCTGCCAGGTTGTCCTGCGCTTAGTCATGCCTTCACCGCCGAGAAGTCCTTGACCCAGGCAAAGCCACGAGCTAGCAAATAAATCAGGAACGAAATAGTTGTGACATACGGGCTGATGGGAAGTCCGCCACCAAGGGCCAACAGAATCCCGCCAAGCATGGATATAAGCGCGAAGAACACACTTAAAACAGGAACCCAGAGCTGGCTCTTACTCAACCGAAGAGCTGCAGCCGCCGGTGTTACAAGAAGCGCGAGAACCAAAAGTGCACCAACAACCTGAACTGCCCCTGCAACAGCAAGGCCCAGTAGCAGCACGAAGATAATCCCAAGGGCCTTGGTGTTGACTCCTCTTGCTGAAGCAACCTCAACATCTAAAGTTGCAAACAGCAGCGGGCGCCAGATCAGGAATAGCACTACAAGCACAATGGCGCTGATTACTGCCAAAGAGGCAAGCTTTGGGTCATCAACAGCAACAATCTGCCCGGTTAGAAGGCCGAACTTATTGGCCGCCCTGCCTGGATATAGAGCCAAAGCGAGAATCCCAAGCCCGAGCCCAAATGGCATCAAGACCGCGACGATGGAATTTCGATCTTTGGACCTATCACCCAAGAGCGCAATGATGAGCGCCGCAGTTATTGATCCAACCACTGAACCCAGCACAACATCAAAGCCGATAAGCAAGAAGATTGCGGCCCCGGCAAAAGAGAGTTCAGAAATGCCATGAACCGCGAAGGAGAGTTCGCGATTCATCACAAATACCCCGACAAGACCGCCAATCAGAGCGATAAGTGCTCCGGCCCAAAGCGAGTTTGAAACCAGTGGAATAAGTCGGTCATAGTCCGAAAAGTTGAATACGTCTGAGAATTCCATTAGACCCACTGCTCATCTTCGTGGTGGTTATGGTCGTGGGCCCCAAGAACAACAATTCGGCCCTGGTTCCTAACGACATCTATCTCAGTGCCATAGAGCTTTGACAGCACGTCTGATTGCATTACCTGGTCTGTAGTTCCAATTTCATACTTACCGCGTGCCAAATAAATCACTCGATCAACGAAATCCGAAATTGGATTCAGATCGTGAGTTACAAAAATCACAGCTGCGCCTTGTTTCTTGGCTTGATCAGCTATCAAACCGCTAACAACTTGCTGGTGGTGAAGATCCAGAGCGCTCAACGGTTCATCGGCCAATATCAGCTTTGGTTTACCAATTAGAGCCTGGGCAACTCGAACCCGCTGCATTTCTCCCCCAGAGAGTTCACCCAGTGGAGTGTTTGCCATCTCAGTCGCATCAACTTTTGCCAGGGCCTCCGTTACGGCGGCTTTGGTTTTGGCGCTTGAAATTGGAATCCCAAGTCGATGACCATCTAGACCCAACCGGACAGCATCAAAAACCCTGAGCGGCAGGTGAGCATCTAGGGCCCGGTGTTGAGGGATGTAACCAATTTCAGTGCTTCCAAAAGTCGCCTTCTTGCCCAAAAAAGATACCGATCCCGAGGTCAGTTGTTGCTGTCCCAAGATTGACTTCAAGAGCATTGATTTACCAGAGCCATTGGCCCCAATTAGCGCGATGAATTCACCCGGCTCAACCTGGAAATTCAGGTCTTGCCAGACGACTTTGTCATCGAAGGCTAGGGAGGCTTTTTCAAGGCTCAGGACTGGTGTCATTTAGTAGATGGCCTCTTGGAGTTCGTCGATGACGCTTGCCATCCAGTCAAGGAAATCCAGATCTTCATTTGGAATCAGCTCGCTTAGGAAGACAATTGGAATCCCCGCCTCCTCGGCAGTCTTAACCAACTCAGCCGATGCTGAATCCTCCAGCTGGATGTTCACAGCAAGCAGCACCGCCAACCTGTTAGCAAGAAGTGAGCGGGCTTCTTCTAAGGCCGTCAGTGGAACGTCCCGCTCTTCTTCAACGGCGTCGGCAAGAGCATCCGGTGTCAGATTCTCAAAGCCGGCTTCTTCTAGCAGCAGGTTTCCAACGCCCTCGGTAGCGATAACACCAAGACCAAGAGCCCTGTCTCTGAGTGCCTCTACTCGAAGCTCTAGGTTTTCCAATTCGGATTCGAAAAAGTCGTAGCTCAAATTCACGTCGTCAAAAGCTTCTGGGCGCAGTTCGTTAATTGCCTCGGCAATCATCTCTGCGGCTTCGGAGACTGCGTGTAAGTCATACCAAATGTGCTCGTTGCCGTGATCGTGGTCATGGTCGTCGTCCGTTGCCGACTCTGCGTCGGTCTCATCGTGGTTGGCGTCTTCCTCGGAATGTGAGTGCTCACCCTCCACAAGTTCAAGAAAAATTCGGTCGCCTTCGGCTGCGGCCACGAGCTGCTCCATGAATTCGTCATAGCCACCGCCGTTGGCGATCACAAGCTCCGCGTCCTGCACTGCCAACTGGTCCCTGGCACTGGCCTCATAGGAATGTGGGTCTTGAGTTGCATTGTCAATAATTGCGGTGACCTCGACCCAGTCGCCACCAACGATTTCGATGACGCTTGCCCAGACATTCGTAGTTGTTACGACCTGGATGACACCCGTCATCCCATCGCGAGTGATACTCGGCGAGGGATTTGGCGTGGCATCGGTGTCTTCGTCATCGCTTGAGAACACCGTGATTGCGGTGATTACAAGGGCGAGAGCGGCAAGAGCTGCCAGTACAGCCCAAAGAATTTTCTTGAATAAAGGATTCATGCTCTAAATGCTATTCCTTATTGACAATGATTGTCAATTGCAATTAGTCAAGCAGCAGTGCCGGTTCCTCAATAACGCTTGCCACGTCCTGCACAAACCTCGATGCGACATCGCCATCTACCACCCGGTGATCAAAGGTCGCACCTATGGTTGTGATCTGGCGAACGACTATTTCGTCGTCGACGACCCAGGGCTTTTTGCGGATTGAACCCAGGGCAACAATTCCAACCTCACCCGGGTTCAAAATAGGGGTTCCGGTGTCAACACCAAAAACACCAATGTTGGTGATCGTGATGGTGCCGTCCTTCATGTCCTCTGGAGGAGTCTTGCCCTCTCTGGCGGTTGCGGCTAGTTGCTCAATTGCAACTGCAAGTTCGATCATGTTCATCGCGTCGGCGTCTTTGATGTTTGGAACGATCAAGCCCCTCGGGGTTGCCGCGGCGATACCAAGGTTTACGAAGTTATGAACAATGATCTCGGTGTCAGACCAGGTCGAGTTCACCATGTGGTTTCTTCTGGCCGCCCAGATGATGGCCTTGGCCATAATCAATAGTGGAGTGACTTTCACGCCAGCAAAATCAACCGAGGCCTTCAGGCGCTTGACATACTCCATAGTTCTGGTGGCATCAACGTCAACGAAGATGCTCACGTGTGGGGCAGTGAAGGCGCTCTTGACCATCGCTGTCGCGATGGCTTTTCTGACGCCCTTGACCGGGATGCGCTCTTCTCTCTCACTGGGAGCATCTGGGGTGGTGAGATTTTTGAAAACGCTGGCCTGGCTGGCGTTAGCAATCACGTCTTCACGGGTGATTTCGCCATGAGTTCCGGAGCCTGTAATAAGCGCCAAGTTCACGCCAAGCTCTTTGGCCATCTTTCTTATCGGCGGCTTGGCGATGATCGCTTCTGCGCCAGAGGCGGCGCTAACCATGGCGACCGGAACCGCTGTTGATGTTGCCGCTGGCTTCACCGCCCTGGACCTACGGCTCTTGGCTTCACTTGCTTCTCCATAGCCAACAAGGGTGGGAATCTTGTATTCAGCTCCGGTGTCGGCCTCTTCGGCCGCCGCTGCTGGAGCATCTGGCTCTGTGAGAACAGGAATTGGTGAATCGCCAGCCATCTTCACGGAGATTATTGGGGTGCCAACTTCAACGGTATCGCCAACTGCCGCAAGTAACTCTGTTACTTCGCCCTCAAAAGGGCAGGGCAGTTCCACAACAGACTTTGCGGTTTCAATCTCACAGATTGTTTGATTCACACTCACTTGGTCGCCCGGTGCAACGTGCCAAGTTACGATTTCTGCCTCGGTTAGACCTTCGCCAACATCAGGCAGTGGGAACTTCGCAATTGTCATTCCATCACTCCCTAGTAGTCCAAGGACCGGTCAATTGCCTCCAGAATACGGTCTGCATCCGGAAGATAAACCTCTTCTAGTTTGGCAGGAGGGTAGGGGGTGTCAAAACCACCAACCCTAATTACCGGAGCTTCCAGGTGATAAAAGGCCTCTTGAGAGATTCTGGCCGCAATCTCACTCGAAACAGAAACGTTGGTGGGGGCCTCATGCACAATCACAGCCCTGGCAGTCTTTTTGACCGAAGCCATGATCGTTGGGTAGTCAATCGGGGAAATCGACCTAAGGTCGATTACCTCAATGCTCTTACCTTCCTCAGCACCGATCTCTGCAGCCTGAAGGGCTGCAGTCACCATCGGACCATACGCCAAAAGTGTCACCTGGTTGCCTTCGCGCATCAACCTTGCATTGTGTAGCGGAAGTGGCGGGGTGTCTAGGTTTACGGGACCCTTTTGCCAGTAGCGTCGCTTCGGTTCCAGCATGATGACTGGATCCGGGGATTCGATTGCCTGCTGCATCATCCAATACGCGTCGTTTGGATTCGATGGTGAAACAATTCTGAGGCCTGCGGTGTGAGCAAAATATGCTTCCGGGCTTTCCGAGTGGTGCTCAACAGCGCCAATTCCGCCACCGTAAGGAATCCTGATTACAACAGGCATCTGCAACGAGCCCTCAGAGCGGTAGGTCAGCTTTGCCAACTGGCTGGTGATTTGGTTGAAAGCAGGAAACACGAAGCCATCAAACTGGATTTCAACCACCGGGCGATAGCCGCGCATTGCAAGACCAATCGCGGTTCCAACAATCGCGGATTCCGCGATTGGGGTGTTGAAGATTCTTTGCTGTCCGAATTCCGCGTGCAGGCCCTCGGTGACGCGGAACACTCCGCCGAGTTCTGCAACATCCTCGCCGAACATCAGCACTTTTTCGTCCGAAGCCATGGCTTTTTGGAGGCCTGCGTTTAGGGCTTTGGCGATTGCCATCTCTTTGTAATTACTCATGATCGCCCATCTGAGCTTCATAAGCCTTTAGCCAAGCGCGTTGCTTATCTATCTCGGGGTGCTCGTCAGAGTAAACGTGGTTGAAGATGTTTTCTAAAGGTGGGTTTTCAAGCGCAAAGGTCTGTTCCCTGATGTCCTTAGCAAGCTCGTCTCCTGCGACCTTTACTTCCTCGAAGAAGTCATCATTGATTCCCTGTCTTCTTAGGAAAATCTCAAACCGCTTTATCGGGTCCTTTGCTTTCCAGTTTTCAACTTCTTCATCGCCGCGATACTTGCTGGGGTCGTCACTGGTGGTGTGGGCACCTATTCGATAAGTCAGGGCTTCAAGCAAGAACGGGCCTTCGCCAGCGCGAGCGTTGTCCATGTGGTGTTGAGTTGCCGCATAGCAAGCCAGCACGTCGTTACCGTCGATACGCATACCGGGAACACCAAAGCCTTCACCCCTTGTGTAGAGGGGTGCTCTGGTTTGGGTGTCTATGTGGGAAGAAATGGCCCACTGGTTATTTTGAATAAAGAAAACGATTGGGGATTTGTTCACTGCTGCGAATAGCAGTGACTCTGAAACATCGCCCTCTGCCGTTGCCCCATCGCCCAGGTAGGAAATTACTGCGAGGTCTTCTTCTTTGTTTCCAGTTCCAACTTTGCCATCCAGCTTCACGCCCATGGCATAGCCAACGGCGTGAAGGACCTGAGTTGCCAGAACAATCGCATAGTGGTGGAAGCGAGTTTCGTTTGGATCCCAGCCGCCGTGGTTCACTCCGCGCATCATTTTGAGAATCGACATCAGCTCAACACCGTGGGTCAGTGCAACGCCGTGTTCGCGATAACTCGGGAAAATATGGTCTTTGTTTCCAACCCCGTAGCCGGAGCCAATTTGCGCACCTTCTTGGCCGATGGCAGGAACCCAGAGCCCGAGCTGTCCCTGGCGCTGCAGGGCGGTTGCTTCAATGTCGAACCGACGAATTCGCGCCATATCTCGATAGAAGGTTTTTAGGGTTTCCTCGTCAAGCCCCTCAATGATCTTGCCGTACTTCTCGTAGCCTTTCGGAACGCCGTAGGTTCCATCGGCTGCAAGCAGTTGCAACATTGGTGGCTGATTTGCTGGGGTCACGCCCCCTAATTTAGCCCGATACTGAAAGAATTGTTCGATGTTGAGATTTCTAATAAGCACGATTGTGAATGCTGTTGGCCTCTGGGTAGCCACATCACTGGTTCCACAGGTTCAACTAACCCCCTACGGCGGCACAGGTTTTTGGAATGTAGCAGGGTCTTTTTTGGTAGTAGGTGCTGTTTTTGGAATCGTGAACGCAATCATCGCTCCGATCATAAAAATCATCGCCTTTCCGCTTTACATAATCACTTTTGGCCTGATTTCCTTTGTGATAAACGGGGCTCTGCTGCTTTTGGTTGCTTGGCTAAGTGGGTTCCTGGGTGCAGACATATTCAGCATCGATGGCTTCACATCTGAGGGATTGGCAATCGAGTCACTCGGCTGGGCAATCTTGGCGGCCGTGGTGATGAGTGTTGCGAGTTTCTTCACCAGAGGCGCCCTTCGAGTCCTAAGAATCAAGTAGCCAATAACTGACACTTGAACACTGCCCGTGTGGTCAGGGCCCAAATACGGCAAAATGGTGCTGTGACTCTTTCTAAGCAACCCCTCAGCCCACTTGACGGCCGCTACCAGTCCCAGGTGCAAGAACTTGGGGAGCACCTAAGCGAGGCTGGGCTCAATAGGGCCCGCGTACAGGTTGAGGTGGAGTGGCTTATCTGGCTTGTGGAGCAAGATCTCCTGAACACGGGTAAAAAGCTCACCGACGCTGAGAAGCAAAAACTGCGCTCTCTGGTATCTGAGTTTTCAGATGACTCAGTTTCTGCGCTGGCAGAAATAGAATCCACAACCAGACACGACGTAAAAGCGGTCGAGTACTTCGTTAGAAACAAGCTCAGCAAGATGAGAAGAGATGACCTGGCTGAACTTGTGCACTTTGCCTGCACCTCGGAAGACATAAACAACCTCAGCTACGCCATTACCGTCAGCGATTCACTGGAAAAGGTCTGGCTACCAAGGGCTGAAGATGCGGTAGCGAAAATCACCAAGCTTGCAAACGAACTAGCCGGCGTCCCAATGCTCTCAAGAACTCACGGACAACCTGCCACCCCAACAACAATGGGCAAAGAGCTTGCAGTTTTCGCTCACAGGCTCTCTCGGCAAATCGAAAAAGCAAAGTCTCAAGAAATTCTGGGCAAGTTTTCTGGTGCAACCGGAACATATGCCGCTCACTTGGCTGCAGCCCCGGATGTCGATTGGGCGGCCGAGTCCAAAAACTTTGTTGAGCACCTTGGTTTCACGTGGAATCCGTTGACTACTCAAATTGAGTCCCACGACTGGCAGGCAGAGCTATATGCCACGATTTCTCACTTCAACCGGATTCTTCACAATCTGGCGACAGACATTTGGACCTACATTTCACTTGGCTATTTCAAGCAGGTGCCGGTTGCGGGTGCTACTGGATCCTCAACCATGCCGCACAAAATCAACCCAATTCGCTTCGAGAATGCCGAAGCAAACCTAGAGATCTCCTCAGCAATCTTGGATTCGCTTGCTGAAACCCTTGTCACCTCAAGACTCCAACGAGACCTGACCGACTCCAGTGCTCAGCGCAACATCGGAGTCGGCTTCGGTCACAGCCTCTTGGCAATCGACAACGTGAGTCGCGGCTTGGATGAGATTGCAATCAGCGAGGGCGTCTTGATGGCTGACCTCTTAGAAAACTGGGAGGTTTTGGGCGAAGCAATCCAAACAGCAATCAGAGCCGATGTTGCAAGGGGAGAGTCAAAGATTTCTGACCCTTACGCACTTCTAAAGGAACTCACTCGCGGCAAGCGAGTTGGGGAAGATGAGCTGTTGGCGTTTGTGAACGGACTCGAGGTATCTCAAGCAACCAAAGACCGGTTGTTGCTGCTGAAGCCTCACACCTATGTTGGCCTGGCCGAAAGCCTCACCAAGCACCTGTAGTTAGCGAAGTCGTGGTTTATTTGGGTCAGTCTCGTCAGGCTTAAAGCTCAGATCAAGCGTTGCCACAATCACCAATGAAACAATGAATGTCACAAGCGCCCAGATGATGGCCTGCTCAATAAACCTTGTTCCGTAAAGAACAATTAACCCCACAAAAAATGCGGCGACGGTCGACATGACCATGTAACTCTTCAAATTCGCAAAACGCTTCACTCGTAAAGCCTACTTCGCTTGAGGAGTGAAGGAGGCGATGCCCCAGAAAACTCCGCTAATGGCAAAATACGCACCCAGAAACCCGACAGCACTAACCTCATCAATAGGAGCGAGCAAGAACAGCACCCCAAGCGCAGCACCAAAAACAGCGCTCAACGCAAAATCTCTGCCATTTCCGGTTTTTGGGCCGAGGTTCTTGGTGAGATATCCCTCGAGAGCGGCGGATGAAAGCCCAAAGAGCGCGACCAAGGGCAAAAACAAAGCCGCCTGAAGATCCTGATTCAGAAAAGTCGCAGCACTCAAGGCCCCAATCAATAAAGCTGCGGACGCTAGCGGAACCTGCGAGCTGTTGGTCTTTTTTAGCACTGCAAGCGCAATGGCTATTAGCCCGAAACTAATGCCAAAACCAGCTAAAACTGCAGTTCCAACGAAGTAAGTGTGTGCCTGACTGAAGGTTACAAAAACCCCGAGAGAAAAGGCGATTAGTGCCCGAAGGCCAAAGACTATTTGCACGTGTCCTAGCTTGGCATATTCACAAAGCGTGAGTACTGACCGTGGAAAGCAACAACCACAGTGCCGGTAGGTCCGTTTCTTTGCTTTGCAAGAATTAGGTCGGCTTCCCCCGCACGAGGGTGGTCGCGCTCGTAAATTCCTTCGCGGTGCAGCAGTACAACAACGTCAGCGTCCTGCTCCAAAGATCCAGATTCGCGAAGGTGGGAAAGCTCAGGCTTTTTGTCCTTGGCTTGTTCCGCCTGACGGTTCAGCTGAGAAAGCGCGACAACGGGGATTCCCAGTTCTTTTGCCAGCAGCTTCAGTGCTCTTGAGAATTCAGAAACCTCTTGCTGGCGGGATTCCACCTTTTTTCCACTGGACATTAGCTGGATGTAGTCAATTACAACCATCTTTAGATCTACCTGCTGAGCTAGGCGCCTGCACTTAGCCCGGATTTCAACCAGTGACATGTTTGGACTGTCGTCGATGTAAAGCGGTGCATCGTTGATCTTTCCTCTTACTGCAGCGAGCTTGGTCCAATCTCCTTCGGAGATTGTTCCCTTGCGCATGCTCTGCAGGTAAATCGAGCTTTCGGCGCTCAGCATTCGCATGGCGATTTCTGCTCGACCCATTTCGAGTGAGAAAAAGATCGTGGCCTTGTTCTGCTTTACTGCCGCATTTCTTGCAATGTCCAGAGCAAAAGTCGACTTACCAACGGCAGGACGAGCCGCAACGATAACCAGCTGGCCCGGGTGAAGTCCATGTGTATAGGTATCCAAATCCGTGAAACCGGTTGAGATTCCAGTCATCTCGCCGCCGCGGTTCTGTGCAAGCTCGATTTCATGGATTGCGGCCTCAAGGGATTCGCTCAGGCCGACGTAGTCTTCCTTCGATGACTGGCTAGCAACCTGGTAAACCTCGGCTTGAGCCTGGTTGACAAGGTCCTCAACTTCGCCGTGGCTGTCATAGCCAGATTGAGCAATCCTGGTGCCGGCGTCGATGAGACGCCTCAGGATTGCCTTGTCTCCAACAATTTTTGCGTAGTAGCCAGCGTTGGCTGCGGTTGGAACGTAGCTTGCAAGAGAGTGCAAGTAGTCGGAACCACCGGCTTTGAGAAGATTGCCGTTTTTATTTAGCTCATCTGTGACCGCAATAACATCGGTTGGCTCGCCCCGCCCAAACAGGGTGACGATTGAATTGAAAATTAGCTCGTGTTTACCGGCGTAGAAATCAAGCCCTGTGACTTCTTCCACGACCTCGGCTACTGCCTCTTGGCTCAACAGCATTCCACCCAGGGTGGACTGTTCGGCCTCGAGGTTGTGTGGAGCGACCCGTGGATCAGATGCTTGGACTGGTGCCAACATCGACATAAATTCCTCCAAAACTAGATAAGCCATGTATAGCTTGGGGCAGAGACACTTTGCTCACAAATCAGTCTCCGCCTGTCTGTGGATAACCCTGTGTAAACACGCCGACAAACTCTGTGTAACTCTGTGGATAACTTGTGGACAACTTTTTTCTTTTGCCCCAGAGGCCAGTAAATTACACGGTTGTTCCTGTGGATAAAAGTTTATTAACAAACCCTAAAGGTAAACCTAAGGGTTGTGGACAACTTCCCCCAAACACAGAACAACCCGCACTAAAAAGTGCGGGTTGTTCCTCGGTTGAGCTACTTATTTGGCAGCTACAACCTGAATCTTTACCTGCGCAACAAGGTCAGAGTTCAAACGAACGCTTGCCTCATAGTCACCGGTGGTTCTGATTGAAGAACCGAACTGGATCTTGCGCTTGTCTACCTCACCGAAGCCGAGAGCCTTAATGGCATCAGCCAGGTCGGAAGTCTTTACAGCTCCGAAGAGGCGACCATTTGCGCCAGCCTTGGCGCTGATCTTTATGACAACATCCTCGAGCTTTGACTTGATGGCTAGAGCTTCTTCCTCAGAGGCAATAGCGCGGGCGTCGCGAGCTGAGCGGATCTGAGTGATCTGCTTCTCGCCACCACGGCTCCAGTTCACAGCAAGGCCATTTGGCACTAGGAAGTTACGTGCGTAACCGTCCTTTACCTCAACGACGTCACCAGCAGAACCAAGCCCTTGGACCTCATTGGTCAAAATTAGTTTCGACATGTGAATCTCCCTTAGCGTCCAGAGCCGGAGTAAGGCATGATTGCCATCTCGCGTGCGTTCTTGATAGCCGTAGCAATCTTGCGCTGGTCCTGCACCGTTGCACCGGTGATACGACGAGCACGGATCTTGCCGCGGTCGGTTACGAATTTGCGAAGAGTAGCGACGTCTTTGTAGTCGATAACTTCGATCTTGATGGTCTTTGCCGGCGGAAGCTTGGCGAACTTAGAGTTCATCTGCTTGCGGCGGTCAGCTGACTTTCCTGCCATTTTCTTTTTCTCCTAGGTCTTTCTAAAACGGTGCTTCGTCGGTTGGAGCTTCGGCCGGGTTCGCCCAGGCCTCTGCTTTGTTGCCACTCGGCTTATTCTGAGCCTGGTCGCCACCCCAAGGTGACTCGACCTGAGCAGCACCGTCACGGGCACGTCTGGTAACGCTTGCTGTTGCATAGCGCAATGATGGTCCAATTTCGTCGATTTCAAGCTCAAGCGATGCACGAGCTTCACCCTGTGCGCTTTGGTAAGCAGATGGTGGCTTCAGTCGACCGGTAACCACAACGCGTGATCCCTTGGTTAGTGACTGAGCTACGTTTTCTGCAACCTCGCGCCAGGCGGTGCAGCGAACCCATACGGTTTCGCCATCGACCCACTCATTGGATGATCGGTTGAAGGTCCTTGGTGTTGAGCCGACGCGGACTGAAGCCACGGCAATTCCACCCTGGGTGTAGCGGAGTTCCGGATCGTCAGCTAGGTTGCCAACGATGGTTACGGTAACTTCGCCAGCCATTAGGAGTCCCTTGGTCCTGACGGACGCTTGCCACGTGGGCCACCGCGTCCTGCGCGAGGAGGCTTCTCCTCAGGAACGAATTCAATTGGGTTGATGCTGAAAACTGCGTCTTCCAGTCTGAGCACCTTGGTGCGCAGAATGCTTTCGTTCAGCCTTAGCTGACGCTCAAGCTCCACAACGGCCTCTGAACCACAGGTCATGTTGATGACTGCGTATAGTCCGTCCGAGTGCTTCTGGATTTGGTATGTCATGCGACGGCGTCCCCAGATGTCGATCTTGTCCACGGTGCCACCAGCTGTGGTGATTACCGTTAGGAACTTGTCGAGTGTGGGGGCTACTGTGCGCTCATCTACTGAGGGGTCCATAATGACCATCAGTTCATAGCTATGCATCTATAACCCACCTCCTTCGGTCTAAAACGGTCACGGTCTTTCCGTGACAGGAGGGTATTTGCATTTACTGCATTGCCTAGGCAACCTTAAAAGCTTAGCGGTTAGACCACCAGTCCAGCAAGCGTTTTTTCGCTTCATCTAAGCCCAGAGCACCCTCGTCGAGGCGCACCTCCAAGAGGTAGTTATAGGCCTCACCGACTTCTCTGCCTGGCTTGATGCCCAAAAGCTCCATGATCTGCTGGCCATCAAGGTCTGGCCTGATGGCATCAAGCTGCTCTTGCTCCTGCAGTTCTGCGATTCTCTTTTCAAGATCGTCATAGGCATGAGCAAGACGATCGGCCTTGCGCTGGTTTCTGGTTGTGACGTCAGCGCGAGTAAGAATATGCAGCCTGGTCAGCTGGTCTTCAGCATCTCTGACGTAGCGCCTGACGGCGCTATCGCTCCACTGCTGATCTGAATAGCCAAAGAATCTGAGATGAAGTTCGATCAACCTCGCGACAGCCTTTACGGTGTCGTTGTCAAAGCGAAGCGCAATGAGCCTCTTCTTTGCAAGCTTTGCCCCAACCATGTCATGGTGATGGAAGGTAACCGCTCCACCGGTCTCTAATCTTCTGGTTGCCGGTTTTCCGATGTCATGCAGGAGCGCAGCGAGACGCAAAACCTGGTCGTCTTCCAGCCCGTAGTCCTTTTCCAGCGCAATCGCCTGGTCAACTACCGTCAGGCTGTGCTGATAGACATCCTTGTGGTGGTGGTGCTCATCGATCTCTAGGCGCAGTGCGGGTAGCTCAGGGAGCACCAGCTGTGCAATCCCGCTGTCGACAAGCATCTGGAGCCCGGGCTTCGGGTCCTTAGCAAGCATTAGCTTGCTGAATTCGTCTCTGACTCTTTCGCTAGAAATGATCTCGATGCGATCTGCCATCTGAGTCATTGCAGTGAACGCATCTGGGTCAAGTTCAAAGTCGAGCTGTGCAGCGAATCTTGCCGCCCGCATCATGCGCAGTGGGTCATCTGAAAATGAAACCTCGGGTGTGGAGGGGGTTCGAAGGGTTGCCAGCAACAGATCGCGCAATCCTTGATGTGGGTCAACGAAAACCTTTGACGGCAGCCTCAGTGCCATGGCGTTGACGGTGAAATCTCTGCGCTTTAGGTCATCCTCTAAGTTGTCGCCGAATTCAACGGTTGGTTTCCTGGAGTCTTTGTCGTAACTGTCGGCCCGGTAGCTGGTGATTTCAATTTTGTCATCGCCGATCTGAGCGGCGATGGTTCCGAAAGCTCTACCGACGTCCCAGGTGGCAGATGCGAGGGGTTTTACTATTTTCAGAATCTTGTCTGGGTCAGCACTGGTCGTGAAATCCAGGTCGGATGCGCGCTTTCCAAGGATGGCATCCCGAACCGGTCCCCCGACCAGCGATAGCTCCTCCCCGGCTTTCTCAAAGGCTTCGCCCAGAGTGATGAACAGCGGGTTATCCGTGTTTTCATCCAGGTTCTTGAGGGCCGAAGCGACATCTTGCATGGGCAATAGCTTGCCACAGTCCCCAAGTAGAGTTGGGCTATGAATGCCCAGAACTTGAGAACCGTGGTGGAGGTTTCTGCGGGCGGGCTGGTCATTAGTTCAACAAACCCTTCTCAAGTGGCGCTCATTAGTCACCGCAATCGGGGCGGTGGAAAAAACTGGGTGATCCCCAAAGGGCATGTCGAAGGTGCCGAAACCTTTGAACAGACCGCCATTCGCGAGGTTGCCGAGGAGACTGGCATCGAGTCGGAAGTTGTTTCGAAACTTGGTGAAATCAACTACAGCTTTACCGTAGGTAGGAAGCGAATCAAAAAAACAGTTCACCACTACCTGCTTCAACAGATTGAGGGCGAGTTATCAGCGGACAACGACCCGACCGGAGAAGTGCTTGAGGTTCGTTGGTTTGACATCGATGAACTGGATAATGTTCTAGGGCACGCGAACGAAAAACTAATTGCCACAAAAGCCAGGGGGCTGATGACTTGAAGCGGTTTCTCGCAGTTCTGGCTGCCCTATTGCTGCTTCCCTCAACTGCAATGGCTGTGGAGCCGAGCATTGTCCCAGGCAGCAACATCAACGTGGTGGCTAGAGACGCAAGAATTCCGGTGACAGTTTCGAATCCGAGCGAAGAAGACGTTGAGGTCACCGTCACCGCAGTAAGCGACAGCTTTCGCCTGGAGGTTTTGGAAACTGCGGTAATTGTGATTCCAGCCCAGTCCAGTGCAGTTGCAGAGCTTCCGATAAAGGCGATTGCGAATGGACCGGTTGAAATCACGGTGTCTCTCAGCGTGGATGGCGTGCAGGTCGGCGATGCCGTGGTGGTGGAAGTAAACATCAACTACGACATCGAGCTGTTTTTGTTGGTTACCTTTGGCGTTGCAATGTTTGCTCTGATTGTGGTTGGTGTCTTTAGAACCACCTCAAGACTCAGGAAGAAGCCAATTGAGTGATTTAAACCCCTCGGTGACTCGCAGCTCACTGATCATGGCCAGCGGAACCATTGTTTCCAGGCTTTTAGGCTTTGCACGCGCGGTTCTACTTGCATCTGCAATCGGTGTGACCACTGATGCTGCCGACGCATTTGGTGTCGCCAATCAGCTTCCCAATAACGTTTACGCAATCATTGTCGGCGGAGTCCTAAACGCGGTTTTAGTTCCACAGCTGGTCAGGGCCAGAGCCGCCAAAGACGGCGGCAAGGGCTACATCGATCGGTTTGTGACCCTTGCAATTACGGTGTTTTTTGTTGTTGGGCTTGTTTTTACAATCGCAGCCCCATTTCTGGTTAGCCTCTATACCTCTGGCTGGACGCCCGAACAACTCGCTCTGGCTACTGCCTTTGCATACTGGTGCCTACCTCAACTCTTTTTCTATGGCCTCTATTCGGTTTTTGGCGAGGTGTTGAACTCTAGAAGTGCTTTTGGCCCCTACATGTGGGCGCCGGTGTTGAACAATGTTGTTTCTCTAGGAGGTTTAGCCGCTTTCATCGTCATATTTGGTGCTGACCCCACCGGATCTCGCGGTATTGAAACCTGGGGTGCAGATCAAATAGCACTGCTTGCCGGAACGGCTACCCTCGGTGTTGCTGCCCAAGCGGCAATCCTGCTTGCTAGCTGGAGAAGAATCGGATTGAAGCTTCGCCTGAATTTCCGCTGGCGTGGCTTTGGCCTGGGCCCTGCCATGAAAGCAGCCAGTTGGTCGCTTGCAATGGTGCTGGTCACCCAAATCGGTGGTCTGGTTCAAACTGCTGTCGCATCGACTGCTGCAAGCGGCAGAGGGTCTGGGCTAGCAGTCGCTTCGATTGCTGCTTTAGCAATCGCCTGGCTTATCTTTATGCTTCCTCACTCAGTAGTTACGGTCTCGGTTGCCACCGCCTACTTCACCAGGATGTCTCAGCACGCGGCCAATAAAGAAATGGGCAAGTTCAAGGGTGATCTCACGACCGGCCTCAAGGTCATTGCGCTGGTGAGTGTTCTTTCGACCTCAGTTCTGATCGTCCTCAGCTACCCGGTTGCAAGGGTGTTTGCCGGTGAGTACCCGGCAACCGTTGCGCTTGGCAACGTAGTTGCCGCGTTCATGATCGGATTGGTGCCATTCAGCTTTGTGTACATGATGCAGCGAGCTTTTTTTGCACTGGAGGACACTCGGACACCCTTTTTCTTCACAACAATTCAGATTTCGATTCACATCACCGGCTCCTTGATTCTTGGTGCGACGATGGACAAGCAGTGGCTGGTGGTTTCAATTGCACTGCTAACGGCTTTCTCAGTGTCGGTTCAGGGTCTGATTGCCTACCTTGCGCTGAAATCCCGCATTGGCGGCCTCGAGGGCTACGGTGTTGGAAAATCGCTGGGGGGATTCGTTCTTGCTGTGATTCCGGCAACACTGATTGGAATATTGGTTTTGCAGTGGCTGGGTGGGGTTTCTGAGGGCTCTTTTGTTCTGGACCGAGTTATCACCGCGGTCATCAGCGGTGTAGCTGTTGGGCTTGTGATGCTCGTCACGTACCTGGGATTACTTTGGTTATTCAAGTCTCCGGAGTTGAGAGAGGTATCGAAGCAATTCAGCGCTAGATTTGGCAGGAAGTCCAAATAGCCAAGTAGTCACGTCAGAGGAATAAATAGACAACCGTCTATGTTTCAAATCGCAACACAAAGAAAAGAGCAAAATGCGTGAGGTAGTAATCATCGGTTCAGGTCCAGCGGGCTACACGGCAGCCATATACGCCGCCAGGGCACAACTTAATCCGCTGATGATTGCCTCCAGCGTTGAGCCAGGTGGCGAGTTGATGAAGACCACCGAGGTTGAGAACTACCCCGGTTTCCCTGAGGGTCTAATGGGGCCAGATCTGATGGCCAGCTTCCAGGCGCAGGCGGAGAGATTCGGCACCGAAATCATGTTTGACGACGTAGTTGAAGTTGATCTCACCGGAGATGTAAAGATTCTGAAGACCGGTGGTGGCGACACAATTGAAGCCAAGAGCGTGATTATTTCCACAGGGGCTGCCTACCGCGAGCTCGGCCTCCCACGCGAAAAAGAATTGAGTGGGCATGGGGTTTCCTGGTGCGCAACCTGCGACGGGTTCTTCTTCCGCGAAAAAACTATTGCGGTCGTTGGTGGTGGCGACTCAGCCATGGAAGAGGCTAACTTCCTAACCAAGTTTGCATCCAAGGTTTACGTGATTCACCGTCGTGATTCATTGAAAGCTTCGAAGATCATGCAGCAGCGCTCCTTCGATAACGAAAAGATCGAGTTCATCTGGAATTCGGCAATTACCAAACTAAAGGGGTCGCCAAAACTAGAGGCGGTTGAGCTGGAAGACACCGTGACCGGTGAAAAGACCGAACTAAAGCTGGACGGTCTATTTATTGCAATTGGAAATGACCCGAGGGTTGATCTGGTTGAGAAGCAAGTAGAAATTTCTGCAGAGCGCTTCATCAAGGTTGACGGAAGATCCTCAAAGACAACACTGCCGGGCGTATTCGCCGCTGGAGATGTAATTGACCCCACCTACCGCCAGGCCATCACCGCAGCGGGTTCAGGCTGCGTGGCCGCCCTTGATGCAGAGCACTATCTCAGCTCTAAATAGGAAAGGTTAGGAAAATGAGCGCAGTAGAGACAACAAAAGCGGCTTTCAACGGCGACGTCCTCGAGGAGGACAGGCTAGTAATCGTAGATTTCTGGGCAGAATGGTGCGGACCATGCCGCATGGTGGCTCCAGTTCTCGATGAGATCGCCAGTGAGCACTCTGACACCGTCAAAATTGTAAAGGTAAACGTGGATCTAGAGGGTGAACTGGCCCAGGATTACAACGTGACTTCAATCCCGCTCTTGGGCGTATTCCAGGGCGGAAAGCTAGTGAAGCAGCTGGTCGGCGCAAGGCCCAAGGCTGCGATCCTGGAAGAGATCAAAGAATTCCTGCCGGCATAGACCCCTTTTCAGCGGGGCTTTAAGTCAAGTAAACTGCTAATTCTTAGACTCGGGAGCCCTAATGACTAAAACTCGCTCTGGCGGTGTGACCAATTTCGACACTTGGAAGCATTCCTACGCCGCGCGAGCGGAGAACCTTGCAGTTTCAGAGGTAAGGGCCCTTTTTTCCGTTGTCTCCAGACCAGAGGTTGTATCGCTTGCTGGCGGTATGCCGGATGTTGCAGCCCTTGATCACCAGCTAATCGAGAACGCCTTTGCATCGATGATGGCAAACCGTGGAAACTACGCCCTTCAGTATGGCGGCGGCCAGGGGGACCTCCGCCTACGCGAGCAAATTCAAGAGATCATGGCACTCGAAGGAGTCCACGGCTCAGTAGAGGACATCACGGTTACCACCGGTTCCCAACACGCACTGGAACTACTTGCTGACTTATTTTTGGACCAGGGTGACGTTGTGTTGGTTGAAGCGCCGAGTTATGTGGGGGCTGTCGGCATCTTCCGCCACAAGGAAGCACACATCGAGCATGTTTTTACAGATGAGCAGGGCATCTCACCTGCGGCCCTCGCTGAGGCGGCTGATCGACTTGCTGCTGACGGAAAAAAAATCAAGCTCCTTTACCTGGTGCCAAACTTTGCCAACCCGAGTGGAGTGACCCTTACTGCAGAGAGAAGAGTGCAGATCTTAGAGGTCTGCAAAGAACGTGGGATTCTCATCATCGAGGACAACCCCTACGGACAGCTCTACTTTGGGAAAGAGCCACCGAAGGCCATGAGGTCTCTAGACGAAGAAAATGTCGTTTATCTCGGTAGCTTCTCCAAAATCCTGTCCCCGGGGCTTCGAGTTGGTTACGTGCTGGCACCGCCTGCAATAAGGGAAAAGCTGGTTTTAGCTAACGAATCAGCAATATTGTCGCCTGCCAGCTTTGCTCAAATGCTAGTGAGTGAGTACCTCTCAATTGCTGACTGGCAAAATCAAGTAACAACGTTTCGAGACCTCTATCAAACCAAGCGCGACTCAGCGCTTTCGGCTGTCGAAAAATACCTTCCAAAGGTCCACACCACCAGACCAGACGGTGGCTTTTTCCTCTGGCTAACCCTGCCTGAAGGGCTGAACAGCAAGGAGATGCTGCCGCTGGCTGTAAACGAGCTCGTTGCCTACACCCCTGGAACAGCCTTCTTTGGTGATGGCAGGGGCGCCGAAAACATCAGAATTTGCTTCTCTCACCCAACCGCCGAAAACGTTGGGGTTGGGATTGAACGACTTTCCAGGGTGCTCAATCAGCAGATTGACCTCATTGAGACCTTCGGAAAGACTGACTAGTGGGTCAGCTTAGGGTTCTAGTTCTTGCCGGAGGTATTTCTCACGAGCGCGATGTGTCGCTGAAGTCCGGTCGCAGAGTCGCAGATGCTCTAACCGATGCCGGGGCAATAGCTGAAATCAAGGAGCCTGATGGCGAACTGATAGGCCACTTAATGGCAACCAGGCCAGACGTGGTTTGGTCAACCCTTCACGGCGCGGTTGGCGAAGATGGAACTTTGCAAGATCTACTGCGGCTTGCCGGAATAGCATTTGTTGGCTCTGACTCCGCAGGGGCAAGGCTGGCTTGGAATAAGCCAATTGCAAAGGTTTTAGTTGCTAAAGAGGGCATAAGCGCCCCGCAGTCGATTACCTTGCCGAAGTCCAGCTTTCGCGAGCTGAACGCCGAGTCGGTATTGGCGATGGTTGGCACCGAGCTAGGATTTCCTGTCATTGTGAAGCCCGCAAAAAGTGGCTCAGCACAAGGTTTCTCCAAAATTGAAGAACCCGCGAGATTTGCCAAGGCAATGATTGATGCCTTTGCCTACTGCGACCAAGTCATGATTGAGAAATTTGTCGCTGGGACCGAACTCTCGATAAGCGTGCTTGACCTTGGCAATGGGCCCGTTGCCCTCCCTGCCGTTGAAATCGTGCCTGAGTCTGGCAGGTTTGGCTACGACGAGCGCTACACACCTGGCGAAACAAACTATTACGTACCAGCTCGGCTAGATCTGTCTGTCCTAGAAGAGGCCGCCAAAGATGCCCTCTTGGTCCACAAGGCCCTGGGGTTATCTCAGCTCAGCCGCGTCGACTTCATAGTTGATGACTCAGGAAAGCCTTGGTTCCTAGAGGCAAACGTGACTCCTGGAATGACTGAGACCTCGTTATTGCCTCAGGCTGTTTTAGCAGAGGGACTTGAGCTCTCCGAAACCTACTTGGCATTGGCAAAACAAGCTAGCGCCTAGTTTTCGCCCTTGATGTCTCCGATAATTCGTCGCAGGTCTGCAAGATTGCCAAATTCGATTACGACCTGACCTTTTTTCCTGCCGATGCTTATTTTCACAACCGTGTTCAGGTGATCTGCCAGGTCCTCTGACAGCTCTTTCAGCATGTCCTGCTTACCGCCTGGCTTAATCTTTGCCTTACCGGGTTTGGCCTTCGCACCTGAAACCAGTTCTTCCAGACCACGTACTGAGATTCCCTCGCGTATTACTCTTGAAGCCAGTTCTCGCATTACAGTCTCGTCTGATGCTCCCAAAAGAGCTCTTGCGTGACCTGCACTTAGGACACCTGAGGCAACCTTGTCTTGCACATCAACTGGCAGCTTCAACAACCTCAAGGTATTAGTGATTTGAGGCCTTGAGCGGCCCAGTTTGTCGGCTAATTGATCTTGTGTGGTGCCAAAGTCCTCAAGCATTTGCTTGTAGGCAGATGCCTCTTCCAAGGGGTTTAGGTTTGCACGGTGAATATTTTCAAGTAGGGCGTCTCGAAGCATGTTTTCGTCTGCTGTGTCACGAACTACAGCTGGAATTGATTGCAATCCTGCTTCTATAGAGGCCCTGAGTCTTCGCTCTCCCATAATGAGTTCAAAACCGCTGCCATTGGGGCGCACAACAATCGGCTGTAGGACTCCAAATTCGCTGATGGAGTGCACCAGCTCGGCAAACGCCTCGGCCTCAAAGGCGCTTCTAGGCTGCTGAGGGTTGGGAACGATTGTTTTTGGGTCGAGCAGGGCAAGAGTTGCACCTGGAACTAGGTCCACCTGCACCTGAGATGCGGACTCGGATCCAAAAAAGACATCCACAGCACCCCTGTCACCCTCTGGGATTAGGGAACCGATACCTCTACCGAGCCCACCGCGACGTTCAGGTCTCTTTTTTTCACTCATTTAGTGTTCCCCTCGTTGAGCTAGTTCAATGGCTGCCTCCTGATAGGCAAGGGAGCCAGAATTCTTTGGATCAAAGGTAATTGCAGTCTGACCATAGCTGGGGGCCTCAGAGAGCCTCACAGAGCGCGGAATGGTTGCCCCCAGAGTTTCTTTCGGGAAGAACTTTCGAACCTCACTAGCGACATCAGTGCTGAGGTTGGTTCTGTTGTCAAACATCGTTAGCAAGATCGAGCTGACTTGCAGCGCAGGGTTCAGCGCCTTCTTGACTCTCTCGATGTTAGAAACCAGCTGAGTAACCCCTTCAAGGGCGTAGTACTCACACTGAATCGGAACCAGCACCTCTGTGGCAGCAACCAGTGCATTTACAGTCAGCAGTCCAAGGCTTGGAGGCGAGTCGATAAAAACATAATCGATTCTTGGCTCCGAATCGCCAACATACTTAGCTAGAGCCTTGGCCAAAACCTGCTCGCGCTGCTCAACGGTGACCATGTCGATCTCTGCACCAGCCAGGTTGATGCTGGCGGGTAAGCAGAAAAGGTTGGGGTGTTCGGGGCTTTGCTTCACTAAATCAGCAACATCGTCGCCATCAACCAAGACTTCGTAGCTGCCAGGAATTCCGTTGTGGTGCTCTACTCCCAAAGCAGTCGAGGCGTTTCCCTGTGGGTCAAGGTCAATCACAAGCACTCTCATACCCTTTGAGGCCAAGCCGGCTGCGATGTTTACCGCAGTTGTCGTCTTGCCCACCCCGCCTTTTTGGTTGGAAATGGTGATAATTCGAGTCTGAGCGGGGGCAACTAGAACCGCGGCTTCCACTTTCTTGGCTCGCTCAGCGTTTAGTGTCATTTCCCGCATGATGGGTGCTTGGATACCGGACGGATTACTCATTCGACCCTCCATCGGATGTTTCACGTGAAACATGATCGATTTCAGGCTCGCCTGTGCCGTGCCAACCAATTGGTTCGGGCGATTGCTCTGTCCGATGATTTGGGTAGCCCAAGCCGGGCGTGACGGTCGGTTTTGTTACCGCCGTTTCCTCCGCTGGCATCTCGTTCATAAATCCACTCAAGCCTTTAGCCTAATTCGAACCACTGTTGCGGTCTCAGGTGCTTTCCCCAGACCCAGTGTAAGTATCTCAGGAGAGTCAAACCCGAGAAGATCAAGCCTGCTGGAAGCGTCTTCGATCTCCTGCGGCGCCTTGCTTCCCTTGAGGGCGAGGATGGTTTTTCCTTCTCCACCCCGAATTAGTGGGGAGAGCAGCCTTACAAGTTTGTCAAGTGCGGCAACCGCTCTGGCCGTAGCCACGTCGAAATCGGTTCGCTGCAGGTCCTCTGCCCTTGAACGCACAACCTCAACGTTCGTCAGACCCAACTCGGCAACTGCTGAAGTGAGCCAGTTTGATCGTCTCTCCATGGGCTCCACTAACGTTAATTGGCAATCAGGTGCTGCAATCGCCATTGGTATTCCGGGTAGACCTGCTCCACTGCCAATGTCTGCTATTTTTTGGCCAGGCTCCAGCAGCTCTGCTGGCAGTGCGCTACTTAGCACATGCCTGCTCCAAATCTGTGGGAGCTCTCTCGGGCCAAGTAGCCCATAGGTATCTGAATCTCGAGCCAAGAGGGCAACGTACTCACGAGCCAAGTCGATTCGATCCCCGAATAACTTGGTTGCGTATTCAGGCTCAGATTCGACAGTTGATTGATCGTTCAAACCACTACCGTTTCACGTGAAACATTTAGGGCTTGCGAACGACAATGTGGCGATCTCGCCCTTGTCCCTCAGACTCGGATAGGTACCCGGCCTCAGAAACCATGTCGTGGACCTGCTTGCGGTCATATGAAGTCATTGGCTTCAAATGCTGCTCACTGTCTGTCTCTTCAAGCTTTTCAATTGTGCGCTCAACAAGCTTTTGCAACTTGTCGGTCTTCGCCTGCCTTGAACCGGCTATGTCAAGAATCAAGCGACTCATCTCTCCAGTCTTGGCTTGCACTGCCAAGCGGGCCAGTTCCTGAATAGCCTCAACGGTATCGGGATCTGAAATCTTGCCAAGGTTTGATTCACCCTCACTCTGAACGCTGATGTAGACGCGCTCTTTCTTGAACTCGATGTCCAAGTCACCGTCGAGGTCTGCAACATCCAGGAATTCCTCTATGAAATCGGCTGCTACTTCGCCCTGCTGCTCTAGTTCTTTCTCTTCACTCATTTAGTTCTTCTTTTTCTTGTTTCGCTTTTTGCTTACGGGCTGGCTGCGCTGTTTTATTTCTGGTTCTGGCGCAGCCTCTTCGATAGCTGGGGTGGTCTCTTGTTTGGGCAGCTTGCCCTTTCGCTCGAGGCGGTCTTGTCTTGCCTGGTGAGCAGGTGATCCCGGGGTTGGCATGTTTCGAATAACTATGAATTGCTGACCCATGGTCCAGAAGTTTGACACCAACCAGTAGGTCATTACACCGAGCGGGAAAGTTAGACCAGAGAAAAGGAACACTGCAGGAAGTGCGTAAAGCATGATCTTCTGCGTCTGCATGAACTGGCTGTTCTGGGTGGCAGGGTTCTGGTTCTTGGCCATGATCTGCTTTTGGGTAATGAACTGGGAGGAAGACATCAAAACGATCATCACTCCAGCGATGATCTTCACGTTGAGCTCGTCGGAACCGAAGAAGGTGTCTGAAAGTCGAGCACCCAAAATCTGAGCCTGAGAGAAAGACTCCGCTAGCTCCGCGTTTAGAAGACCGACACCGGCTTCATTGCGCTGTGCGGTGTTCAAGACAAAGAAAAGACCCATAAAGATGGGCATCTGCAATAGAAGAGGTAAGCAGGAACTTAACGGATTTGAGCCGGTTCTCTTGTAGAGCTCCATTTGCTCTTTGGCGAACCGCTCTCTGGACTCACGATCGGTTTTACCCTTGTACTTTTTTTGAAGTTTTTGAAGTTCAGGCTGAACGAGCATCATGTTTCGCTGGCTCTTGATTTGCCTCACAAAAACTGGAATCAGTGCGGCACGAACCACCAAAACCAACCCGACGATTGCCAACACCCAAGAAGCACCCGAGTTGAACGAGAAGCCGACTGCACTGACAATCGTGTGAAAACTCACCAAAATTAGTTCAATGAGCCACTTAATGGGCCATAACAGATCCACGGTTACCTCTTAATTTCTGATTTAGCGGGTGTTACAAATCCTAGCTGGCTTATTGCAATCCAACTTGGCGCATCCCGAACCTCGTCCACCCCGCCTGCTGACCAGGGGTTACACCTCAACACTCGCCAAGTTGTTAGCGGCACCGCCTTGAGGACACCCAAATTCTGCAGCGACTGAAGGCCGTAGGAAGAGCAAGAGGGGTAATAGCGACAGACGTCCCCATAAAGAGGTGAGATTGCCTTCCTCCAAAAAAGCACCGGCGCAATCAATAGATTTCTTGGCAGTAACAGCAAAAAATAAAGAGGTTTCAATGAGTGACCCTCTTCATTAACTCATCGAGAGTCTCTGACAACTGGTCAAACGACAAATCACCGGCCCCTGCTCTATAGCGAATTACCGCTGTCACAGGAGTTAGTAAATCTAAACGATTTCGAAGGAGGGCTTTAGTTCTTCTGCGGAGTTGGTTTCTTACGACGGCGTTACCAACAGCCCTGGATGTGACTATCGCAAAGCTAGGTGTGTCAGCTAGCAAATAGTGGATCGTGGTGAATTTGTTGCTTGATCGTTTGCCAGACCTAATAACATGGCGAATGTCAGCGCCAGATGTAAGTCGGTTTTGCCTGGCTAACAATTGCCCTCTAGGCGCTTAGTTCTGTGCGGCCCTTGCGTCGACGTGCAGCTAGAATTGCGCGTCCAGCACGGGTACGCATGCGAAGACGAAAGCCGTGGGTCTTTGCACGGCGACGATTGTTTGGCTGAAAGGTGCGCTTGCTCACTTTAGAAACTCCCTGGGTCTGTTGGGAATTCCATCCCAAAACAACTTCAATAAGATACGCCGAATCTGCCAGATAGTCAAGGTATGGGAGTCACATAATTCTCGAAACTATGCGCCTCTCACAAATTTCATAAAAACCTTGGCGCGACACGCCGAGTGAATTTGATATCTTGGGATGCTTTCCACTTGAATGTTCAAATCAAGGAACCGGGGAAGTTTCAGTAAGTTTTCCACAGGGGTTCAATGTTTTTCCACAGGCATCATAATCTGTGTAAAAATCTGTGGATAACTATTGAGTTTACGGAAAGGAATTCAGGATGGCCGACGTCGCTCTTACATCAATGTGGAGCAACCTCGTAACCAAAATGAGTGCCGATGAAAGAGTAACTCCCCACCTAAGAGGTCATTTAGACCTAGCTGTTCCCAAAGGTGTACTGGACGAAACCCTTTACATAGAAGTTCCGAATGAAACAACCAGGTCCATGTTGCAGCAACGACTCAAGGAGCTGCTATTAGATGCGCTGGAGGAACTAGCCGAGTTCGGCGGCCCAACAAAGTTTTTGGTTATCACAAACGAAGATTTGCAAACTCCGACGAGAATTGAAATAGCGGTAGAGCCAGAACCACCGGTTTTGGACAAAGATCCAGCGACAGGGCCAGTTGCCCTAACGGGTGAGTCTCGACTGAATCCAAAATATAGCTTCGAGAACTTCGTGACAGGCGGCTCAAATAGGTTCGCCCACGCTGCGGCTTTTGCTGTTTCAGAAGCTCCTGCGGAGGCTTACAACCCGCTGTTTATATACGGATCCAGTGGGCTGGGTAAAACGCACCTTTTACACGCTATTGGCCACTACGCCATGCACCTGAAACCCAGAACCAAAGTTCGCTACGTATCAAGCGAGGAGTTCACCAATGACTTCATTAACGCGATTCAGAACAACAGGCCGGCAGAATTTCAAACCCAGTACCGAGATGTAGATATTCTCCTGGTTGATGACATCCAGTTCCTGCAGGGTAAAGATCAAACCCAAGAGGCTTTTTTCCACACCTTTAATAACCTGCATGACCACAACAAACAGGTTGTTATTACTTCCGACCTTCGACCCAAACAACTCGAAGGTTTTGAAGAACGCATGCTCTCTCGCTTCGAGTGGGGGCTAATTACAGACATCCAGGCCCCGGAATTCGAAACCCGAGTTGCCATATTGCGAAAAAAAGCAGCCGCTGAGCGCATTGAGATTCCAGAGCAAGTGATTGAATACATGGCATCTCGAATTTCCTCAAACATCCGAGAACTAGAGGGCACACTTATCCGGGTTACTGCATTCGCAAACCTAAACAGGCAACCTATAGACATGGACCTGATCCAAACCGTTTTGAAGGATTCCTTTTCTGTGTCTGAAGACACCCGAATAACTCCTATGGAAATAATCGCCGCTACCTCCAGCTATTACAAAATTACCCAGGAAGAAATAACAGGATCCGGCCGGCAAGCAGCAATCGCATTGGCACGGCAGATCGCGATGCACATCTGCAGAGAGCTCACTGATTTATCGCTACCAAAAATCGGAACTCATTTCGGTAACAGAGACCACACAACAGTTATGTATGCCACCAAAAAAATCAGCGCTCAGATGCGAGAAAGACGCTACATCTACAACCAGGTGTCTGAAATCATTCAAAAAATCAAAGACAACCACAAATAGTTTTCAATTAAAACTGTGGATAACTTTCTACAAAAACCAACAAAACCTTGTATTTCTGCTCCAACAACAAACTCCAATGCCTGACTAATTCCAAAATTATCCACATCCCAATGTGTTATCCACAGAGTTATGCACAAGGCTGTGCACAACTTACACGGTTGTAGTTAGTAAATAACAACGAGGAAGAAATGAGTTATACACATTTCCACAGCAGGTTATTAATGATTATTAAATCTATTAAGTAATTATTATTTGGGACGATAATTGGGCTGTGCTTCTTGTTGCCCAAGTTATGACAAGATAAAAGCCACACCGACTAGAAAGCTGTTATGAAATTTCAGGCCGATCGCGAAGTTCTAAGTGATGCAGTTTCTTTTTTAGTTCGTCTTCTTTCTCCAAGACCTCAGTTGCCTCAACTCTCCGGTGTAATGATTGAGGCGACATCCGATGAAGTGAATCTCTCTATTTTTGATTATGAAGTTGCTGCAAGAGTAAAAATTGCAGCCGCCGTAGAAAACCCAGGAAAAGTCTTAGTTCAAGCAAAGCTTTTTTCAGAAATCATCAGCAAGCTACCTGGAGACTCGGTTTCATTGGACCTTGAAGAATCCAGACTCCAGGTGAAATCCGGCTCTAGTAAGTTCTCGCTTTCATCTATGTCAACAACTGACTACCCAGATACACCTATGGTTCCGAGCGCAACAGGCAAAGTATCTGCATCGGAGTTCACAAACGGAGTTTCTAAGGTTGCTACCGCCGCCTCAAGAGAAGAAGTAACACCTGTCCTCACTGCCGTAATGGTCACAGCCGATTCCAAGCAACTAACCATGGTGGCAACGGACAGATTTAGAGTGGCTGTCAAATCACTACCTTGGACAGGAAAAGCGCTGGAGCGCGAGATCCTAATTCCAGCCAGGGTTTTGAGCGAAATATCAAAGACTTTTAGTCATGATGGTGAGCTAGAAATCGGCTTTGGCGAAGACGAAAAAGACATGATTGGCTTTTCCAGCGGAAACAAATCAGTTGCCACGGCAACCATTAAAGGAAAATACCCCGCCGTCTTACAACTCTTCCCTGAGGACACAGCAAGTTTCGCGGTCATAAATAACCACGACCTGTTGGATGCCACGAGGAGGGTTGCCTTAGTAGTGGATAGAGAAAAACCGTTGCGGTATAAATTCTCAGAGGGTGAGTTATCTCTCGAATCGGTTGGCTCCGATGTCGCAGATGCATCCGAACAAGTTGCTTGCAGCCTGAAAGGCGACGAGACTACCGTTTCTTTGCGACCACAATTCTTGTCTGACGCACTAGTTGTCTTAGAGGCTGAGGCAGTAAAGATCGGCTTCACCGTAAACCCAAACAACCCAAACAAGCCGGGTCCTGTGTTGATTAGCCCCGTTGATCCAGAGAATGGCGACAAGGACTTCAAGTATCTCCTGCAGCCAAACCTTTTGGTTTCTTAAAAAAAGAAGGGCTAAACATTGCGGGTTAGGGAAATCCAACTAGCCAATTTCAGGAACTACTCCCAGGTCAACATAGATTTTCCGGAAGGCCAAGTTCTTATTTTTGGAGAAAATGGCCACGGCAAAACAAACCTAGTAGAGGCAATCAGTTACCTCTCTACTTTGGAGTCACACAGGGTTTCCGGTTATCAAGCCCTAATAAACAGCGAACAATCAAGCGCGCAACTTTCTGTGAAGGTTGAGCATGAATCCAGAGACCTTTTGGTAGGGGTCGAGCTAAACAAAGAGTCCAGCAATCGGTATTTTCTAAACGGATCAGCCAGAAAACGGCCAATTGAATTATTGGGCATTGTGAAGACAGTTAACTTTGCACCCGAAGACCTTGATCTTATTAGGAGAGACCCATCTGATCGAAGGAGATTCTTGGACTCTTCTTTGATTCAACTAAAGCCCCGCATGGCCGGGGTGAAATCCGATTACGACAGGGTCCTGAAACAGAGAAACGCCCTCCTAAAATCGGCAAGAGGCTTGAAGTCGCCGGACTTATCCACACTCGACATCTGGAACGATCAACTTGTAAACCTTGGGACATCCATAGCGATGGAGAGACTTCAGTTGGTGCTGTCACTGGAGCCACTGATCCAAGATTTCTATAAACAACTGAGCAATTCCGATGAATCAGTTCGCTTGAAAGTTGTTTCCTCTCTGGGTTCAGACGAGAACGAGAAGTTTTCTGAAATAGCGACAGATCCCGCCGCTTACGCAGCCGCCTTCTACGACGGATTGGAATCTCTTCGAGCCAAGGAGCTAGACCGGGGCATTACTCTCGTTGGACCTCACAGAGACGAACTACTGATTGAAAAGGCCGGTCTTTTGGCAAAGACTCACGCATCACAGGGAGAAGCTTGGTCTCTAGCTCTTGGGCTCAAACTTGCCCTGGGTGAAGTTTCGAGAAAAGCCAGCGACACAGGGGATCCGATTCTGCTTCTTGATGATGTATTTGCCGTGCTTGATAAAGGCAGAAGAGAGCGGCTTTTGGACTTTGTCACCGATTACCAACAGGTACTCATCACTGCCGCCGATGAAACAATGGCACCAGCGCTTAATTGGGCTGGCCGTTTCAACGTGGAAGGCGGCGAGATCATTGACTAATTTCTCATTCGAGGTAGCAGATACATTCTTCCGAGAGTTTTTGTCGAAGTCGCACGGCATGAAGTCTAAAGACCAGAAACTGCGAGAGAAAAACAGTGCTCGCGGTAACAAACCATTCGAACCAGGCCGAGATGTCGTTACTGCTGCAGACACCCTCGATCATCTCCTGGGTGAATTCAACTGGACTGGCCAGATGGAAAAAGCATCGCTCTTCTCAGACTGGGAGCTCGTGGTTGGAAAAGACAGCGCCGCGGCGTCTTTCCCTGAGGAACTTAGGGGGACACAGCTGATTGTTCGTTGTAGATCAACCGCCTGGGCCACGCAGATGCGTCTCCTAGAAAAACAAGTTTTGGAAAAACTTGCCCTAGTACACCCGAAACTAACCGTTGATCAAATCACATTCTTGGGACCCGATGCCCCAAGTTGGAAAAAAGGCCCCCGTTCGGTTCCAGGACGCGGCCCACGCGACACTTACGGCTAAACACCATATCCCTAAGTTTGTCTGGCTTCTGAGGTAGAATAGGGGCGTTAGTACACCCGAATCTAAGTCGGTCCTAGAACGCATTTTTGTGGAGCTAACCCGAACGGGAAGTAATTGAATATGTCAGAACCTAAAAACAACTATGACGCCGGAGACATTCAAGTCCTTGAAGGACTCGAAGCAGTTCGTAAGAGACCGGGCATGTATATCGGTTCGACAGGGCCCCGCGGACTTCACCACCTGGTCTATGAAATAGTAGATAACTCGGTTGACGAGGCCCTTGCGGGTCACTGTGACAACATCGATGTGGTCATCACTGCAGACGGCGACATCCGAGTCAGTGACAACGGTCGAGGCATTCCCGTTGACATGCACCCCGTAGAAAAAAAGCCAGCCGTTGAGGTTGTTCTGACTGTTCTTCACGCCGGGGGTAAGTTCGGCGGCGGCGGATACGCGGTATCAGGCGGACTTCACGGTGTTGGAGCATCTGTTGTAAACGCACTTTCAACAACTCTTTCCGTCGAAGTTCACCGTGAAGGCTTTGTATGGCGACAGAACTACACCATTGGTGTCCCCGACGCCCCGCTTGAAAAGGGCGAAAAAACAGATCGCACCGGAACAACCATGCGCTTCACACCGAGTGCTGAAATATTTGAAACAGTTGAGTTTGATTACGAGACCCTGCGCCAGCGCTTCCAGCAGATGTGCTTTTTGAATAAGGGGCTCAAAATCAACCTGCTCGATGAGCGAGATGGTCGGAAAGACAGTTACCACTATGAGCGCGGTTTGGCTGACTACGTGGAGTATCTGAACTCTGCAAAAAAGGTGGAGACAGTCCACGATGACATTATTTCCATCGAAACCGAAACCAAGGAAAAGACTATTTCGGTCGAAATCGCGATGCAGTGGACTACCGGCTACAACGAGGGCGTTCACACCTATGCCAACACGATTAACACTCACGAAGGTGGAACTCACGAAGAGGGTTTCCGAACAGCATTGACTTCCTTGCTCAATAAATACGCCCGAGACAAGAATTTGTTGAAAGAAAAAGACGACAACCTCACAGGAGACGACGTTCGTGAGGGGCTAACTGCCGTGATATCGGTAAAACTCACCGAGCCACAGTTCGAGGGACAGACCAAGACCAAGCTCGGAAACACCGAGGCCAAGGCGTTTGTGCAGAAGGTCGTAAACGATCAACTTGGCGACTGGCTGGAGAGAAACCCGATTCAAGCAAAGGAAGTTGTTCGGAAGGCAATTCAAGCGGCCAGCGCAAGAATGGCAGCGAGAAAGGCCCGCGAAGCAACCAGAAGAAAAGGCTTGCTTGAATCCGGTGGTATGCCAGGAAAGCTAAGGGACTGCTCGTCAAGAGACCCTGTTGTTTCAGAAATTTACATTGTTGAGGGTGACTCGGCCGGTGGTTCTGCGGTTCGAGGACGAAACCCAGAAACTCAGGCGATCTTGCCGCTTCGCGGAAAGATCCTCAATGTTGAAAAGGCGAGACTCGATCGAGCCCTGGCCAACACCGAGGTTCAGGCTCTGATCACAGCTTTTGGTACTGGGATTGGTGAAGAGTTCGATGTTGAAAAGATCAGGTACCACAAGTGCATCCTGATGGCAGACGCCGACGTTGATGGCCAGCACATTCGCACCCTGCTGCTCACTTTGCTGTTCCGTTACATGAGACCACTTATTGAGCATGGTTACGTCTACATGGCGCAACCACCACTATTCAAGATCAAGTGGTCAAATGCGCCCCATGAGTACGTCTTTTCCGATGAAGAGCGTGACCGCCGCCTGGCGGAGGGGCAAGCGGCCGGCCGCAAGATTCCAAAGGAAAACTCCATCCAGCGCTATAAGGGTTTGGGCGAGATGGACTATGACGAGCTTTGGGAAACAACCATGAACCCGGAGACCAGAACGCTGTTGCAGGTGACACTCGATGACGCCGCTCTTGCAGATGAGGTTTTTTCAACTCTCATGGGTGAAGACGTGGAGAGTCGCAGAAACTTTATTCAGAAAAACGCCAAAGACGTCCGATTCTTGGACATCTAGGAGGGCAAAAAAACATGTCAGAAAACCAAATCGACAAAGTAGAGCGGATCGACTTAAAAGTCGAGATGCAACGAAGCTACCTCGACTATGCGATGAGCGTTATCGTCGGACGAGCTTTGCCTGATGTGCGCGATGGTCTAAAGCCAGTCCACCGCCGTGTTCTCTACGCGATGTATGACGGCGGATATCGCCCGGACAAACAGTTCTCAAAGTGCTCGCGTGTGGTTGGCGATGTCATGGGCCAGTTCCACCCACACGGTGACACTGCCATTTATGACACTTTAGTAAGGCTTGTTCAAGACTGGAACCTGCGCTATCCACTTGTATGGGGCCAGGGAAACTTTGGCTCACCGGGTAATGACCCAGCTGCTGCGCCCCGTTACACCGAGTGCAAGATGGCACCGTTGGCGATGGAAATGGTCAGGGATATTGACGAAGAAACCGTTGATTTTCAGGACAACTACGACGGTAGAACCCAGGAGCCAACAATCCTGCCCTCTAGGTTCCCAAACCTTTTGGTCAACGGATCGATCGGTATCGCGGTTGGAATGGCAACAAACATTCCACCCCACAACCTGAGAGAGGTCTCCCAGGCCGCCCAGTTTGTGCTGCAGAACCCGGATGTTGTGGGCGAAGAGCTAGTCGAAGAACTCATCAAATTGGTCAAGGGACCAGATTTCCCAACCGGTGCTCAAATTCTTGGTCGCCGCGGCATTGAAGATGCCTATCGCACAGGCCGCGGTTCTATAACAATGCGTGCTGTAGTAAACGTTGAGGAAGTTCAAAACCGCACCTGCCTCGTTGTTACAGAGCTTCCTTATCAGGTAAACCCCGACAACCTGGCCCTAAAGATTGCTGAACTGACCAAAGAGGGCAAGCTAACCGGCATTGCAGACATTCGGGATGAAACTTCCGGTAGAACAGGCCAGCGCCTGGTAATTGTCCTGAAGAAGGACGCAGTTGCCAGGGTCGTACTAAACAACCTTTATAAGTACACGCAGTTGCAAGATAACTTCGGTGCCAACATGTTGGCCCTGGTTGACGGAGTCCCAAGGACGCTTCCGATCGACGGCTTTATTACCAACTGGGTCACTCACCAGATCGACATCATTGTCAGAAGGACCCAGTTCAGACTGCGCAAGGCAGAAGAGCGCGCTCATATTCTGCGTGGTTACCTCAAAGCGCTGGACTCACTTGATGAAGTAATAGCGCTAATCAGGAAGAGTGCCACGGTTGAGGACGCCAGAGATGGTCTAATAAAGCTTCTAGAAATCGACGAGTTGCAGGCTCGCGCCATCTTGAACATGCAGCTACGTCAGCTTGCAGCTCTTGAGCGCCAGAAAATAATTGATGAAGCCGCAGAACTAGAAAAGCAAATTACGGAGTTCCTGAGAATTATTGGAGACCCGAAAGCTCAGCGCGACATTGTCTCTAGCGAGCTTGCAGAAATCGTGGACAAGTATGGCGATGACCGCAGGTCAGAGATCATGCTCGGGTTTGACGGTGATGTAAGCATGGAAGACCTAATTCCTGAAGAGGAAATGGTGGTGACACTTACTCAGGGTGGCTACATCAAGCGCACCCGAAGTGATAACTACCGCGTGCAGCATCGTGGTGGTCGTGGAGTGAAGGGTGCAAACCTGAGGGCAGATGATGTGGTTCAGAACTTCATCGTTTCCACTACTCACCACTGGCTGATGTTCTTCACAAGCGCCGGGCGAGTTTATAGGTCCAAGGTTTATGAGGTTCAAGAATCTGGTCGCGACTCAAAGGGTCAGCATGTTGCTAACCTGCTGGCTTTGCAGCCGGAAGAGCGAGTGGTTAAAGTGCTTGATCTGAAAGATTACGCTCAGGAACCATATCTGGTCATGGCAACCAAGAACGGACTTGTCAAAAAGACCGCTCTTGAGCTTTATGACACCTCAAGAACCGGTGGAATTATCGCTATCAAGCTGCGCGACGGCGATGAGCTGGTGAACGCGATGCTTGTTAGTGAGGAGAACGATGTTCTGCTTGTGAGTCGCAAGGGAATGTCAATTAGGTTCTCGGCTGCGAACGACTCTATGCGCCCTATGGGTAGAGACACCTCCGGTGTGATTGGCATGGCCTTCCGAAAGGATGACGAACTGCTTTCCGCCTCTGTTATTGGTGAGTCTGGCTACGTGTTTGTTGTTACCGAGGGTGGTTATGCCAAGCGGACTGCCGCTGATCAGTACCGCGTTCAAAAGCGCGGTGGTATCGGCATCAAGGTTGCCAAGCTGGATGACAAGCGCGGAGACCTTGTCGGTGCACTAATGGTCGACGAAACCGATGAGGTTTTGGCCGTTCTCTCCTCCGGAAAGGTAATTCGTTCTTCAGCAACTGAGGTTCCTGCGAAGGGGCGCGACACCATGGGCGTCGTATTTGCTAGATTTGACCAGAGCGACTCGGTGCTTTCAATCGCGAGGAACTCAGAGCGAAATCTAGAAACGAACGAAGACCTGACAGAAGATAACCAGGTCGAAGAGACCCAGACCGAAGGAGCGGCAGATGACAGCGCTGTTCAACCGGAGTAAGCAACCGAAGGAGCCGAAGAAGCAAATCCGGCTCAAGCTTAGAAGCGTCGATGTTTGGTCAGCAGTCAAGGTCGGGTTTCTGATTTCGATCGCCACCTCCATCGCTTTAGTTGTTGGCGCCTGGCTAATATGGTCAGTTCTATCCAATTCGGGCATCTTCTCTTCGGTTGGAAGCTTGCTTGGCTCAATCCTCGGGGACGGCAGCGCTGTCAATCTCGAGGACGATTTTTCTTTGGCCAATGTAATGACTACAGCCGGAACCCTTGCACTGCTAAATGTCGTGCTAACAACTGCCCTCTGGGCGGTGTGGGCCGTAATCTTCAACCTGATTTCCAAGCTGGTTGGCGGACTGGCCCTCACTTTCACAAACAACTAGTTATTTAGGGTTTGTGGCTAGGGGTTTTTTCTAGTAGCATCATCTTGCTTTACGGGCCTATAGCTCAGGTGGTTAGAGCGCTTCACTGATAATGAAGAGGTCGGAGGTTCAAGTCCTCCTAGGCCCACGGTGAGCACTTTCCACAAGGGAAGGCTCGCTTCGGGGACTTAGCTCAGTTGGTAGAGCACCTGCTTTGCAAGCAGGGGGTCAGGGGTTCGACCCCCCTAGTCTCCACCCATAAGGGAAAACCCTCTAGAAATAGAGGGCTTTCTTTTTTAACTTAGGTGAGCTACGGTTGCCGAATGGATCGGATAGCCGCCTTCGACAACGCGAGAGCGACCCTGCTTTTGCTAGGAGTTCTATTTCATTCAGCGGTGTTCGTCTATCTCTACCAACAGCCAAAGGCTTTGAGTGAATTTCTCTCTGTAGTTTTTCTTCACCAGTTCCTGCATACATTCAGAATGCCAGCATTTTTTGTCATCGCCGGCTTCTTCGCTGCCTATCTCTTGCAATCTCGAGGAGCAATTAAGTTTCTCCAGAACAGACTGGCTCGAATCACGTTGCCGCTAGCTATCTTCTGGATTCCGCTTATTTTTGCCAATAGCTGGACCAGCCAGGGTGCTTGGCTCACCGGGAGAAACACGTTCGACATGTTGCCAATTGATTTTGGACACCTTTGGTTTCTTTATTTTCTGACGTTGTTTGTGCTGGTCATCTGGGCTCTCGCCGGGATGCTGGAGCGACTGCTGAGCAGATCAATTTCACCTTCGTTGTTTCTTTTCGTGCTAGCAGCCGTTTTTCCCGTTATTCCGGGTGTCTTCGACGAGGAAGGCACTCTGGCTACCAGCACCCGCATCGTTCCGGATCCAGGGCTATTGCTCTTGTACTTCCTCATTTTCTTCTCTGGCGTTGTTGCCTACTTTCAACGGGACCGCTGGTTGCAATTTCTTGAGCAAAGGGCCGTTTGGCTGGCCTGTCTCTTTGTCGTTAGTTTTTTCGTTTTCTTTGTAATCCAAGACTGGGGGCTTGGGTTTACTGGCTGGGTTTACGCCGCCGCCGTAGTTTCAGGAACCTATGGTGTTCTAGGCCTGTTTCTTAGATTCGCAACCAGGCAGGGCAAAATACTAAAGTTTGTTGCAGATGCCAGTTATTGGATCTACCTAATTCACTTGCCGCTGGTCTTTTTCTTGTTGATTTCCTTCAGTCAGCTGGGTATTGGCTCTCCGCCCACGATCCTGCTTACGACACTCATGACAATCTTCATTGGGCTTTTAAGCTACAAGCTCCTTGTCAGGCACACGCTGATTTCTAAGCTTTTGAACGGCAAGAGACACCCCCTTTCGAGCCAAAATACAGTCTGATTTATAGTCTGATTTTCTGAACCTGAGGCCCTGAATCATTGATTTGATGAGGCGAATAGAGCCCCCTAGTCTCCACAAGTAAAACCCCTCCTTCGGGAGGGGTTTTTCCTTATCGGTGAGCCGCTTCTAGTGGGTATGCGCCATGGAGGAAATCACGTGGTTAGCGGGATCCAAACTTTCGTCGGGCTCCACAACCAGGTATTGCCCCATCATGCCTCGACCCTCGTGTCTCAGGAAGTGACAATGGAACATAAAGGGCCACCCTCCTGAAGAAACTTCCGGAAATGTGACGAGAAGCTCCACTGTGGTTTCCGGAGGGATAAGCACCGTATCTTTATCCCAGCGTTGATGCGCCGCTGGCGGAGCCCCATCAACGCTAAGGACTCTGAATGAGACACCGTGGACATGGAAATTGTGCAGCTCACGGCTATCTAGGTTTCTAACAGACCATATTTCTTGTGTGCCAGCATGAACGACCTGATCAATTCGGTCCATGTGCATCATTAGGCCATTGATTTCAACACCAGACATGTCAAAAGGTCTAGTTCTTGCCACGTTGTCGAGGCTTGTTTCGGGCAAAGTCACCATCACGTCTGGCAACGCTCCCAGGTTTTGCAGAGCCGAAACAGCCCTGAACTCGAGCGTTGACTCGGAATCAGCTGGAGCACCGTTGTCATCATCAAGTAGAGAACGGTTGAGCCTGACGGTTTCTCCAGGCTCAAATGCAACAACGATTTCATACCGCTCTCCAGGAGACATCAACAGACTGTTTTCAATTACGGGCTTATCAAACAGCCCACCTTCGGAGGCAATGATCGAAAAGTCCCTGCCATCGTCAAATGAAAAATCGAACACGTCACCAATAGAGGCATTTAGAAGTCTTAGACGCAAAAGCGATGTTGAAACCTCGACATACGGCTCATGCTGACCGTTCACCAACGTGAGGCTATCTCCCTGTCGAGAGCCGAAGAGCTCACCGATGAAATCAAGCGGATTGCCAGAAGACAAGCCAATTGGCGAATCGTGAACAATGATCGGAAGGTCGTCGACGCCGTAGTTTCTTGGAAGGTTCAATTTCGACTCAACGGCATCATCAACGATGAACATTCCTACGACACCGAGCTTGACATGGGCCTCTGACCTACCATGCAAGTGAGGGTGATACCAATTTGTCGATGCAGCTTGCGAGACAGTCCAATGCGGCGACCACATAGCGTTCATCTCGATTGGCTGATGCGGCCCACCGTCCATTTCTGCTGGAACGTGAAGCCCATGCCAGTGAAGGGTCGTATCTTCTGGGAGCGAATTTGCCACATTGATCTTGATCTGCTCCCCATCTGACACACGCAGTGTGGGCGCTAAGTAGTCGCCATTGATGCCCCAAGTTTCAATTGGCACATCAGACACGAACTCCGTTGTCCCAGCTTGCAAAGTCAGGTCAAACGTTCGAACAGATCCTTCCAACGTGGACTCAGCAAGCTCAGGCACGTTCAGGGGTTCAACAAACCCACCCAAACGAGATTGGCTAAATACCCAGAGTTGGCTTCCACCGACAATTAGTGCCAACGTAACCAGGGTCCCAGTAAGAAACAACGCCCTTTTATTTTTCATACGCCAAGGGTAGATAGGGTGGTCAGCTGCATCCTGGTTTCGCTTCGAATGCTCAGGAAATTGTCAGGACCTAGGTACAGCCATAAGCCCCAAAAAACAGTCTGATTTATAGTCTGATTTCGAAAAAGATAGCTCCTAAACCATTGGTTTGACGGGCTTAATAGACCCCCCTAGTCTCCACAAACAGAACAACCCTCCCGGCAACGGGAGGGTTGTTCTGTTTAATGTCCTGCAATCTATGGTTTACGGCGACCAAGCTCGTTAGCAATCATGGCCATTGACGGCAGCCACAGCATGTATCCAAACAAAAGCCAAAAAATGCCTTGGATCTGAATATAAGTCACGTCAATCCCGTAACTTATGCCATCCGAGGTGCCACTTGCGTCGAGAATTACTACCAGGATCAATCCGCTGAGCAGGACAACGGTTACCAGTCCCGCTAGCCCTCTGTATGCAGAGAGGTAGGCCCGGTTGCGCAACTGCACCAGTCTCTCGTCTAAATCTTCGTCGGGACTATCGGCTACCAACCTGACGGACTTGCGCAGCATGAATGACAAGCAAAAAATCACAATTCCGTGAAGGCCGCCAAATCCGCTCCAGATATCATCCGCGATGAAGATTAGAAAAACAGAAGTCACGACTATGTAGGCATTTGTACCCCAAAGTAGGACCTTCTTTGCCCTTGGAGTGGCTGTCCATCCCCACCTACCATCTGTCATTTTGGTCGCAGTCATTAGTTACCTTTCTATCCAAAAGAGCTCTTCGACTTTTGCTTCAAGCTCAAACGCGATCTGAAGCGCTAAAACCAAAGAGGGCGAGTATTCACCACGCTCGATGTAGCCAATGGTCTGATAGTGAACACCAACTCGCTCTGCCAGTTCCTGACGCGTCAGTTTGGACTTGGACCGGAACTCCTCCAAACGGTTGATGATTTGTTGCTCTTCGGCTTTCGGCTTTCTTCCCATAGATGTAGCATAAATGCTATGTAGTAATAATGCAACATTATCGTGCAGGAATTGATGACTGAAGGCATATCTCTGCCTGCAAGCCAGGAGGTGATTCACCGATCAGGGAGATACTCACTGGTCACGGAAAGCACAAATGGATATTCTGAACTCGATTCCTGGGCATCCTGCTGTTCAGTTAGAGAGATGGTCTCCTGCCCTTAATCCCTGGGCGAATCGTTATTGGTTAGAGTTATGGCCATGCCAGATAATTACTATTTCATCGATGTCAACACAAGGACGCTGGAGATTCTCGCCCTTGGCGCGTCTGAGACAGCGAACCATTCGGGCAATACAGCAAATCCAGACATTCACCGCATTTTTATGGCCTCCGGTGGCCAATACAACAAACTCGTGTCTAAACTCTCAGAGCCTCAATTGGCGATTCTTTATCTGTCGGGGGAATGAACTGTTCGAGAGCTGAACATCCTGTTGTGATCTTGCTACAAACCTGCCCTTCAGAAAATCCAACGGATCAAATAGGCATCCACTTAGAGAAGGCCGTGAATTTCCTTCTTATGCGGGGTTAGTATTTTTTGATGAGCAATAAGTGGATACTTGCCGGCTATGCGGTTCTATTTTTCCTAGTTGTTTCTAATTATGAGCTTTACTCGGATAACACATACTTGGTTGTTTTGGCTGCGGCCGTGCTCTCGATAGCTGGCATTGGTGCATGGGTTTGGTCAGTTCAGCCTAGGAAGAAAGACGATTAACTAGTCGTCGTACTCGTCTTTTTCGTCATAGTCCTCATACTCTTCGTCTGCGTAATCTTCTTCGTTCTTTTCATCATCACTCTCCCCGTAGACGACGTCTGCTGCTGGTAGCTGTGCTCCAGCCTCCAGAGAACCAATGGCCATTCCGGCCAATACATTTGCCGGTTTTCCAGTGAAACCGTGTTCAGCAGAGAAAGTCGCGGTGGCATCGGTGCCACAGAGCGCGGCTATGTTTTCCTTCCCACCAGGATGAGAGGCTCCATAATCGCTTAGGTCATAGACGATTCCATCAACGCTCGCCCAGCAATCATCTAACGTTGTGTGCTCCAGAACTTGTGATTGCGTGATCACAGGGGCACCTTCTTGGACTGTCCCCAAGACTTCAGTTTCAGTCGAAGCCCCTGTAACTTTGTCTCCCCAAGTGGCTTCAGCGCCTGAATCCCCAACAACGAAAGTCATCGCCGTCGCTCCAATGGCTGCTGACACCAATAGAAAACCAATAGCTCCAGAAAAAATCTTGATCCAGTCGAACTTTATGCTCAGCCAGAACAGCACGCCAATTGCAACGGTGCCAAGAGCAATGGGCATCATCATCTCGCCAAATTCCGAGTGGGGCTCAGGCTCATAGTAAAAATCGCCGAGCGCCTCACCTGATTGTTGGGCAATGAAAACTAGGGGCAGAGTAAGAGCGGTGGCAATAACGGTTGCTCCAAGGTATTTTTTCCTGAATTTTGACCAAATAGCGGCCACGGCCATTGCCAGTGCCGTCAGCGGGAATAACACCACAGCAAAGTGCACTGAGAGTGGGTGAAGCGGCAGGTCACCTATGAATAGGACTAGATCTTCCAAGTTGAACTGCTTTCGTGCCTAGTTTGGTATGTGCTCCTCACTCTAACAAGGTCGGCCGATAAAAGCCCCGCAGAACTCTGTGAAGAAGCCCGGAGCCCAAAAAGATCTCTTAAGAGTCTTTGCTCTTCGCAATCATCTCGTCGATTGGTAGCCGCTCCGCATTCCAACCGTTGATTGGGTGGTCTGATGGGTAGCCAATGGACATGCCGCAAACCAATGCGTAGTTCTCGTCGACTTCAAACTCAGCCTTGATGATCTCCGGGTAATTTCCAAGGTAGCCCTGCGAGCAGGTTCCAAGGCCCTTCGCCTCGGCCCCCAACATAATGTTTTCCATAAATAGACCAACATCGAGAGTGCCGAACTGGTCTAGGCCGCGGTGACTAAAGAAGAACAGTGCAGTTGGCGCTCCAAAGAACTCGTAATTTCGCTCCATAAACCTGAAGCGCGCTTCCTTGTCACCTCGGTCAATGCCAAGGGTCCCATAGATGCCCGCACCCACTCGTTGGCTGCGCTCAACCAGGGGCTTTGGGTAAGGGATTTCATGTCTGTAGTCGGGGGTTGCACCCATTCCTGGAAGCTCCACTGAGGCACGAAGCTTTGTCACTAGGTTTTTACTGATCCGGTCTCGCTTTTCCCCCTGCGCAATTCCGACCATAAAGGGTCTTGTGTTTGACCAGCTTGGTGCCTTCATGCCGTCGGCGATGAGACTCCGAATGTCATCAAGTGGTACTGGAGTGTCGAGAAAGTCTCTGGTTGAGCGCCTGGCGGAGGCTAATTCTTGCCAATTTTCATAACTAAGCATCCACCAAGCCTATGCCAGTTCCTAACTTGCGCTGACTAGGCTTCTGACATGAACAAGCTGCAGCTTTTCGCTCTTCGTGCGCTAACGGCCACCATGCTTGCTTCAATTCTGCTACTTGTTTTTTATAATCTTCAGCCGGTGACGCTTGACGAAACAGGAATGTTGCAAGAGGCCTTCTGGGCACTGGGTCTTGCCAGTTTTGGGTTGGTGTTCTCGGTGTTCGGATTCTTAGTCCTGCTGATTTGGTTGCGTGTTTCTGCATCTAGGAGGCGGAATGGAAAAGCTTGATCTAAAGAAGACCCGCAAAAAGCACTTTTCTGCCAAAAGCAACTTCGAGGTAGTTGAATTGGAGCCTGTTCAATACCTGATGGTGCAAGGGCACGGCTCCCCAGCCTCTGCCCAATACATGGCAGCGATTGAGCTCCTATATCCGATTGCCTACAACATCAAGTTTGCTTTGAAGCAATCAAAAGGTGATTTTGTAGTGCCACCTCTGGAAGGTCTTTGGTGGGCAGACGACATGGATGACTATGTAAATGACAATAAGGAGAACTGGAAGTGGACGCTGATGATCATGGTCCCGGACTTCGTCGACGGTAAAGACCTTCAAAATGCTCAAGCTGCGGTGGCCAAAAAGAAGCAGATTGACACAAGTGGTGTTGAACTCAAAACACTTGACGAGGGCCAGGTGGTGCAGGTTTTGCACATTGGTCCATACAGCCAAGAGGGCCCCTTGCTACACAGACTCCACCATGAGTTCATGCCTGCGAACTCACTGGACTTCAACGGCCTTCATCACGAGATATATCTAGGTGACCCCCGCAAGAGTGAACCAGCAAAACTAAAGACAATTCTCCGTCAACCGGTCAGGGTCAAGTAAATAGACTTGAGGCCATGGAAGATCTAGCGGCACTTGTAGCAACAATCTTTGTTCTACTAGCAGGCGTAGCAGCGATTAACATCCTGTTGGCTGTTTTAGCTAGAAAAAGAAAGGTAAAGCCCTGGATTGCGATGACATTCAACGCAATCACAGGCTTCGCTGCAATCTTTGGCATCAGCATCACTTGGGCCGTTGGCATTGTTCCAACGCTCGGGCTAATCGCTGGTTCGATAATCATCACTTGGCCAACAAGAAAAAAGCCAAAATAAGTATTGGTCAAGACCCCTAGACAAAAAGCTGGTTTTGAATCTGATGCCTTGGTAATCTGGACCAATGGAGATAACAGCTGAGTGTGAGCGGGAAAAGGGCACCTGGCAGGTGCGCGTACCTGCCTTGAACAACTTGCTGATTTCAACAAAGCGCCTTGATTTGGCGCAAGAACAAATCAAGGATCTGGTTCACGAGTTTCAAGGCGTAGATCGCTGCGATGTAGTTGTGAAGGTTGAAACCTCAATGCCTGGCATTATGTGTGATCTGGAGACTGCTCAGCAGAAGATGAAGGAATCACAAAGGCTTCAAGAAGAGGCCTCCAAAGAAATCAGAGATGTAATCTCGAAGCTAAGAAAAAAAGGCCTGAGCATGCGAGATATAGGAGTGCTGCTTCGAATTTCCCCTCAGCGGGTGGCGCAACTGGTTGACTAGCTCTTAGTATTTGAGCCATGTCAACGACGACCAGAGTAACCACTGAAACCAAAGGCCACGCATTTCTGATTGGCCTCAACAGGCCAGACAAAATGAACGCCGCTGATGAGCAAATGCTCCATGAGCTTGCTCTTGCGTATGGAGAACTGGATAGAAACCCAGATCTAAGGGTTGGACTCGTGTTTGCACACGGAGACCACTTCACAGCCGGCCTAGATCTAAACGATGTAGGTCCAAAGCTTGCAGCGGGCAACCTGCAAATGGTTCCAGAAGGCGGACTTGACCCATGGGGCATGACAACAAAGCAAGTTTCAAAGCCGGTGGTAATGGCAGTCCGCGGAACTTGCTTCACGCTCGGAGTTGAATTGGCACTGGCAAGTGAGATTGTGATTGCCGCTACAGACAGCAAGTTTGCTCAACTTGAAGTCAGCCGCGGAATCATGCCATTTGGTGGCGGCACAATCAGGTTTCCAAAAGCCGCTGGTCATTCTGATGCTTTGCGGTATTTGCTAACCGGCGACAGTTTCAACGCAGAACAGGCGCTGAAGATGAATGTTGTAACTGAAGTCTGTGAACCAGGCGCAGAGTATGACCGTGCGTTGGAGTTGGCTGAGAAGATTGCAGCCCAAGCCCCACTCGCAGTCCAGGCGACACTTGCCTCTGCCAGAGCTGCAGATACCGAAGCCGAAAAGGCCGAAGTGTTCAAAAGACTGGCGTCACTCATGGTGACGAAGGATGTGGCTCGAGGAATGCAGGCGTTTGCAACAAAGACACCGGCGGTCTTCGAGGGCAACTAATTTTGTCTTAGGTCTATAAATCTGTGGATAGATTTTGTAGATAACCTCTAAAAACTAATTTGGTTATCAATGCTCTGTTGTGTCGAGTCACGAACTTCTTAGACATCCCTTGGCAGACACCCTTTTCTGGCATTTACTTGATCAGTAAGAGGTGAAGACTATGAATTTCAACGCAGACATTCAATTAGACATCGAGGCAACCGGAGAGCGCATTCTTGGTAGGTGGGCAGATATCCGCCGCCACACTCGCTCCGTTATTGAAGAGCAGAAACTCTTCAAGCAGGAAGGCACGCCTTATCCCGAGCACCGCGAACAGGTGCTCAAGAACCTAAAGACACTGGTCGCTCACAATGCGACACAGTACGGCTTCCAGGAGGAATTCGGCGGCCAAATGAATCCGGGTGGCTCGCTTTCGAGTTTCGAAGAGCTGGTGTTCGCCGATCCTTCATTGCAGATCAAGTACGGCGTGCAGTATGGCCTGTTCGCATCAGCAATTCTTTATCTCGGCACCGAACACCATCACAAGAGCTTCTTGGGCAGTGCGGTAAACATGGATGTGCCTGGAGCATTTGCGATGACTGAAACCGGTCATGGATCCGATGTTGCCTCTATTGGCACGACTGCAACCTATGACCCGGCAACCGGAGAGTTTGTAATCAATACTCCTGACCGCCACAGCTACAAGGATTATTTGGGAAACGCTGCGAAGCACGGACATGCGGCAGTTGTCTTCGCCCAGCTCTACACCGAGGGTGAAAAGCACGGCGTTCACGCTTTCTACGTGCCAATTCGCAAGAAGGGGAAGCTCCTTCCTGGTGTCGGTAGCGAGGATGATGGCCTAAAGGGCGGACTAAACGGAATCGATAACGGCCGCCTGTTTTTTGACAATGTCCGCATTCCTAGGGCGAACCTGCTGAATCGCTATGCGGATGTAAGCGAGGACGGAACCTACAGTTCCGTAATTGAATCTTCCGGAAGAAGATTCTTCACTCAACTCGGTGCTCTTGTCCAGGGGCGGGTTTCACTAACAGGCGCGGTCGTTAACGCCCAGAAGTTGGCTTTGGACATTGCCATAAGGTACGGACTGGAGCGCAAGCAGTTCCCGGGACCGGATGGCGAAGAGAAAACCATCATGGATTACGGTCGTCACCAGAGGCGCCTGATCCCAAGGCTTGCCAGAACCTATGCGCAGGTATTTGCCCACCAGGAACTACTCGATCAGTTCCATGCTGTTTTCACCGGTGAAAACGACACCGATGAATCTCGTCAGGATCTAGAGACGGTTGCAGCTGCATCCAAGGCCCTCAGCAGCTGGTACGCAATGGACACCATTCAGGAGTGCCGAGAGGCTTGCGGCGGGCAGGGCTTTATGGCCGAGCACAGACTCACTGGTTTGCGAGCAGATCTAGATGTTTATGTCACTTTCGAGGGCGACAACAACGTAATGCTGCAACTTGTAGCAAAGAGACTACTGACGGACTACGCCAAGGCCTTCAAGTCCCCAGACTTTGGAACTCTTGCCACCTACGTTGCCGGCCAAGTTGGCGAAGCAACCCTAAACCGAGGTGGGCTTCGAGGACTTGCCCAGAAGATGGTTGATTTTGGTTCAACTGCCAGATCAGTTGGCTACGTCAAGGAAGAAGAACACCAGCACCAGCTTCTGACAGACCGAGTTCACACCATGGTTGCAAAGTTGGCCAATAACCTAAAGACCTCAGGGCCCAAAGACCCCGCGAAGCAGGCGGAGTTGTTCAACAGACACCAAAACGACTTGATCTTGGCTGCAAAGGCTCACGGTGAGTTGATTTTGTGGGAGGCCTTCACCTCGGCCCTGAAGACCATCAAGGACGAAGAATCGAAGCAGATTCTCACCTGGTTGAGAGACCTTTACGGGTTCAGCCTTCTCGTGGAAAACCTTTCCTGGTATTTGATCAATGGCAGGCTGTCTTCTTCAAGAGCCGAGGCGATTACCGAATATATCGACACCCGGCTGCTGCCGAGGCTTCGGCCCCATGTTGAGAGCCTGGTCGATGCTTTCTTGCTAACCCCTGGGCTTGTTCGGACTAACCTCGCAGCCGATGAGAAAAAGCGCCAAGAATCACGCAATGAACTAGTTAGGAAATGATGAAACAGCAGGACGTATATTTCGTCGATGGTGTGAGAACACCTTTTGGCAAGGCTGGAGAAAAAGGCGTCTACTGGAACACCAGAGCTGACGACCTAGTAGTCAAGGCGATGATCGGGCTTCTGGAGCGTCACCCGGATCTCGACCTAACAGCTATTGATGATCTCGCAATCGCCGCAACCACGCAGCAGGGCGATCAGGGACTAACCATTGGTAGGACAGCAGGAATTCTTGCCGGGCTACCACAATCAGTTCCAGGTTTTGCGATCGACAGAATGTGTGCTGGGGCAATGACCGCTGTCACAACTACCGGCTCCGGCATTGGTATCGGTGCCTACGACATGGTTTTGGCCGGAGGCGTTGAGCACATGGGTCGACACCCAATGGGCTTTGATGCTGACCCCAACCCGAGATTTTTGGCAGAGAAGCTAGTTTCACCGGATGCACTAAACATGGGCTGCACGGCTGAAAAAATTCACGACCGATTCCCGCATTTGACCAAAGAGCGCGCCGATGCGTTCGCTGTTGGCAGCCAGCAAAAGGCTGCCCAGGCCTATAAAGACGGCAAAATCCAAAAAGACCTAATTCCGGTTTCAGCAGCAAGTGCTGAAGGTTGGAACTTGGTAACCGAGGACGAACTTTTGCGCCCCGAAAGCACAGTCGAAGGCATGAAGGACCTAAAGACTCCTTTTAGGCCGCACGGAAAAGTGACCGCAGGAAATGCATCACCTCTGACCGATGGTGCAACTGTTGCGCTGCTTGCTTCCGGTGACGCAGTTCAGAAGCACAAACTTTCGCCGCGCATGAAGATGGTGAGCTTTGGGTTTGCCGGTGTGGAGCCAGAGATCATGGGCATTGGCCCAATTCCATCGACGGAGAAGGCACTGGAAAAGGCCGGTCTGACAATCGATGACATTGGGCTATTTGAGCTGAACGAGGCTTTCGCAGTTCAGGTGCTTTCTTTCCTTGATCACTTTGGGATTGCGGATGATGACAGCAGAGTGAATAAATACGGCGGAGCTATTGCCTTCGGTCACCCTCTCGCATCTTCTGGGGTCAGGCTAATGAACCAGTTGTCTAGGCAGTTCGAGGAACACCCTGAGGTTCGCTACGGCGTCACTGCGATGTGTATCGGGCTTGGCATGGGCGGCACTGTTATTTGGGAAAACCTCAACTACGGAGGCAAATAATGGAGCGCTTCCAACCTCTTCTTGCCGACACCGATGAGATCATCACCCACTCATATGTCAGGGACGTAAAGCTTGGCTCGGGCAAGACCCTTGCTCTTCTTACATTGGACAACGGCCAAGATCACACCAGGCCAAATACCCTTGGCCCCCACACTCTGCTTGAATTTGCAGGCAAGCTCGATGAGCTCAAAGAGAGGGCTAAAAACAAAGAGATCCATGGCGTCGCCGTTACAGGCAAGCCCTATTACTTGGCAGCGGGCGTTGACCTCACCAAAGTTCAGGGTTTACAAGATCGTCACTCTGGCCGTCTTATTGGTGAAATGGGGCACTGGGCGCTGGACAAGCTATCTGATCTAGGGGTTCCAAGCTTTGTTTTCATAAACGGCTTAGCACTTGGCGGAGGGCTAGAGGTTGCGCTAAACGCTGACTACAGAACAGTGAACCGTGCTGCTCCAGCAATAGCCCTGCCAGAGGTTTTCCTGGGGCTGATACCCGGTTGGGGTGGAGCCTATCTGCTACCAAACCTGATTGGTATTCGGAATGCTCTCAAGGTGATGCTGGAAAATCCACTCAAGCAAAACCGGATGCTCAAGCCCGACGAAGCATTTGAGTTGGGAATTGCAGACGCCATTTTTGATTCATCGAGGTTCTTGGAGCAGTCTCTTGACTGGGCGGACCAGGTGATTGGCGGCAAAAAGATAAAGCGTAAGAACCAACCCGGGGCCGTCGAAAAAGCGACCATTTGGGGCCCAGCTGTTGCGATTGCAAGATCAACCGTTGAGGAAAAGCTCGGCAAGGTGCCACTGGCTCCGTACAGAGTGCTTGATTTATTGGGAGCCGCGAAGAGCGGAACCAAGCAAGCAGCCTTTGAGCGTGAAGACCAAGCGATTGAGGATCTGAGTGCGGGAGACCAGTTCCGAGCATCAATCTATGCCTTCAACCTTGTCCAAAAGCATGCCAAGAAGCCTCAGGGTGCTCCGGATTCAAAGCTGGCAAAGCCGGTCACAAAGGTCGGAGTAGTGGGAGCAGGCCTGATGGCATCGCAGTTCGCATTGCTGTTCCTGCGAAGACTCGAGGTTCCAGTTGTAATTACTGACATCTCTCAAGAGCGCATCGACAAGGGCATTGGTTACATAACCGAAGAGCTAGACAAATTGGTTGCCAAGGGCAGGCTGTCAACAGATGATCGCAACCGCTATGTAGGTAACCTTTCTGGTTCGCTCGATTACGAAGCATTTGCCGACTGCGACTGGGTAATCGAAGCGGTCTTTGAAGAGCTGAAGATCAAACAGGAAGTCTTCGCAACGCTCGAGAAGATTGTTCGAGATGACTGCATTCTGGCGACTAACACCTCTTCGCTTTCGGTTGACGAAATAGGAAAAGCGCTTTCGAAGCCCGAACGCCTGGTCGGTTTCCACTTCTTTAACCCGGTCGCCGTTATGCCACTGCTTGAGGTTGTGAGGGCGGCCAAGTCAAATGACGAATCGGTGGCAACCGCGATGAAGGTTGCCAGAGGTTTGAAGAAAACTGCCGTAATTACCTCAGACTCTGCAGGGTTTGTCGTGAATAGGCTGCTTGGATTCCTGCTGGGCGAGGCAATGCGGGCCGTTGATCAGGGTGCCAGCTTTGAACAGGTCTCCGAAGCCATTGCACCGCTTGGTTTGCCAATGAACCCGTTTGATTTGCTGGAGCTGGTTGGACTGAAGGTGGGAGCACACGTGCTGGACTCCATGCATGCGTTCAACCAAGATCGGTTCTATGCCAGTGAAAACCTTCATAAGCTCGCTGAATACGGAAAGCTCTTGGATCGCGACTCCAAGGGAAAGATCAAGGGCTACGACGAGAAGGCCATTGACATCGTTGGCAATTCCGCAGGCACAGGTGCCTCAACAGAAGAGATCTTCGAGGCTGTAAACGTGGGTCTTGCAAGAGAAATCAAACTGATGCTAGATGAGAAGGTTGTTCATCTTCCGGAGGATATCGATTTGTGCATGATCATGGGCGCTGGCTGGCCTTTCCACCTAGGTGGCATCACGCCGTACCTGGACAGAAGCGGAGCTTCCGAAAAGGCCTTTGGTGGCACGTTCCACACACCAATGATTATTGGGGTCAGGGACTAGAAGGGCTTCGCGCCTATCTGAGCGGTGACCTCATAAGCTGTCTTAATGTTGGCCACCGTCTCGGCATGGGTGTGGACATCGGATTCAAGTTTTCCCTCTGACAGATACTTTGCAAACCAGGTTGCTTGGTAGCTCAGACCGTCGTGGCCGGTTATGCCTGTTTCATCGACCCAGGTAGTGGTTTCTGGATAGAAGTCTTTTGTCTTCAGCGAAATGCTTGATGGCACGAAGAACGGCTCCCCAAGGCTAATAACTGCATTCTCGAAAGAGCAGCTTGCAAGCATCGGCAGGGTTGCGACCCCCGACATTGTCAAACTTGCCCTAGCACCAGAGGCGTATTTCAGGTGAGCATAGCTCTCCTCATCCATGCCGTCAGGGCGAACGATGCCGTTTGCTTGTATAGAGCTCGGGTCGCCAAGAAATTCCTGGGCAATAGCGATTGGGTAAATACCCATGTCAAAGACAATTCCGCCGCCACCTGGCTTCCAAAGCCTTTCAACACTTCTGTTATCAGCGCAGAAACTTGCTGTTAGTAGCTCCGGCTTGCCTAGCTCACCGGAGTCCAAAAGCTGTCGAAGAATTGTCGACTGCGGCAAATACCTTGTCCACATTGCCTCCATGGCAAGGACACCCGCTTCGCGTGCAGCTACGAAGATTGCCTCGGCTTGTTCCGGAAGGTAGGTAATGGGTTTTTCAACAAGAATGCTCTTGCCTGCCTTGATCGCAAGCATCGCATGTTCAAAGTGGTCAGACATGTAACTGGAGATGTAAACGGCGTCTATTTCTTCGTCGGCAACCAGCTCTTCGTAGGTTGCGTGAGCCTTTGGAATGTTGAACTTACTTGCAAACTCTTCGGCTCGGCCCGGAGTCCTCGAGGCAACACCAATGAATCTTTGAGCAGTGTGCTTTTGAACGGCTGCAGTGAAAATCTCCGCAATACCGCCGGGTCCGATAATGCCCCAGTTCAGGCTTGGCACGGTATTTGGATCAATGATTATTGGTTCTGGAAGCTTCATGCTCAAAACTTACCTTCCTTTGATGGCAACTGTCTTCACCGGCGCCTTTAGGGCCCAGTAAATCAGGGGGAGTTGCAACGGCAGGCGCAACCAACTAAATATCGCGGCCAAGGTTTCTCCTTGACCAGTTGCGTCAATTGCAGCCCACCAGTTTGCTGGCCAAACTGCAATGAGGACGAGTGCAGTGAAGATAGGCGCCCACCGTTGTTTCGCCATAAGGCCTGCCGCAGCAATCAGTTCAGCTACTCCCGATGCGTAAACAAGCTCGGTGGGAGAAGGCAAGAAATCTGGCATGAGGGGCAAAAAGACGCTTGGCGCAATCAGGTGAAATAGGCCAGAAACCAAAAAGGCACCAATGACTATCTTGGGCCCAAGTTCAGTCAGCGTTTGGCTAGCCACAACACAATCCGGTCAAACCAACTTTTTGGTAGCAGGTAGAAGACTGCCTTGAAAGCGCGCACATCCCAGCTTGCTGGGTAGTGCGGCCGCGGATTCTTGGCAGTGGAGGCTCTATATAGTTTCTTGATTATGTGATCCGGGCCCGGGGAGATTCGATAAAGGCCACCAAGCCACTTGTTTAGACCCTGCATCACGTTGTCGTAGTCAGTAATTTTGCGCGAGTCATCAAGCTTTCCAAATGCAACGGCACCAAAACCAGTCTTGGAGGTTCCAGGCTCAACAGTCGAAACCTTAATACCCAGATGCTTCACTTCTTGACGGAGGGCGTTGGCCATTGCCTTCACCGCATGTTTGGTACCCGCATACCAACCAAGGCCCACTAGAGATACGTGGCCAACGACTGAGGTGGTGGCGATGATACGGCCAGATCCCTGCTGTCTCATCTGCGGCAAAACTGCTTTTACGCATCTTTCGACCCCGAACACGTTGACGTCAAAGATCGCCCTGACCTGCTCGCTGGTGGTCTCTTCAACAGAGGAGAAGCTTCCGTAACCGGCATTTGCGACCATGAGGTCCACGCGGCCCTGCTCTTTGATGACTTTGGCGACACCCGCCTTGACGTCCTTATCGCTGGTGACGTCTAGCTTGAGCGGATTTGCACCCAATGCCTTCAGGGTTTCAAGCCCGTTCGGGGAAATGTCAGCCCCGTAAACAATCCACTTGTCGGCAAGCAGTTTTTTAGTGAGGCCCATGCCAAAGCCTGACCCGGCACCTGTGATGATGGCGACATTGCTCATGTATTGAACTTTACTAAGCCGGACCAATAATTGGGGCACCGAGCTCAAGGGAAAGCCTGATTGCAGCAGCGGACACCATCTGGCCCAACTGGTCAGTCTGGTCGCCGATGCGCTCTCTTGTGGTGCCAACGGAGATAGCCGCAACTACAAGGTTTGAGGAATCTCGTACAGGTGCGGCAAAGTCGACGATGCCTGCCTGAAACTCGTCGCTCACTGCATATCCCCAGTCCCTGATGTCCTGCAACATCTTCATAAACTCCTTCAGGTTTTTGGCTGGGAGCTTTGCCTTGGAAGTCTTCGGATTAATCGGTTCAGCTGGGTCAGGAAGATCATCGTCAGATAGCGGCAGTGGTTCATCTAGCGCATGTTCGCGCCACCACAGTTCAATTTCGCTATCGGTAAGGGCGGCAAGCATTGCCCTTCCAGAAGCCGTCACACCGGCGTTTGAAAGAACTCCATCCCACCCCGAGCGCCTAATAGCATCAGAGGCAACTACGGTTCTGATCGTCAGTACCCTGCCGCCTCTTAGAACGCTCAAGTGTGCGGTTTCTTGGGCCTGAGCTACCAATTGAGCCAATTGTGATTCCGATTGCATCGCCAGGTGTGCTTCTCGGGTGCGCATTGAGAGCGAGTAGAAGTGGTGACCTAGCGAGTAGCGCCTAGTTCTCTCGTCGCGATCCACAAGCCCAGAAACCTCAAGAGTCTTTAGAACCCTTGAAATCTGGCCCTTGTCGCGGCCTGTCAGTTCTGCGACGCGGTTTACGCCAAGACCACCATTGGCAAAGGATTCGGCATATGACAGCACCTCGATGACTTCTAGATCGCGAGCAAGGCCCGAAGTGTGGGTGCGCATGATTCAAATTTAGCAATTTGTTGACATATGCACAACTCTATTCGACATCGTCCCTGGGCGCGTTTAACCTTTAGTCAACCCACAAGGAGAGAGATACATGAGACTGAAGAAAACTTTTTCAATTCTGGCAATCGGTGCCATTTCAGGTCTAGTGCTCGCAGGATGCGCGGCCGCTGAAACAGAAACAAGCACAGGCGGAACTCTGTCAGAGTACGACCTATCGGGCATCGACATTACTGTCGGATCAAAGGACTTCGACGAGCAGTTGATTCTTGGCGAGATGCTAGTTGCAGCTTTTGAGGCAACCGGTGCGAACGTAGACAACAAGGTTGACCTAGGTGGAACAAGCGTTGCTCGTGCAGCACTTGAGTCCGGAGAGATCGACATCTACATGGAGTACAACGGAACCGGTTGGGCAGTTCACCTGGGTCTAGAGGACCCTAGCTTTGATTCTGACGAGCTAACCAGCGGTGTACGTGAGCGCGACCTAGCCGAGAACAACATTGTTTGGGTAGGCCGTTCCCCGTTCAACAACACCTACGGATTCACCTCAAGCCCAGCAGCAACAGAGGCAAATGGTGGACCGTTCACACTAACCACAATGATGGAGTACGTTCAGGCCAACTCTGATGCAGTAGTTTGCATGGAGTCTGAATTCCCATCCCGTCCAGACGGACTGATCTTGACTGAGAACCACACCGGAATCTCTGTTCCAGACAGCCAGCAGCTGATTCTCGACACTGGAATCATCTACACCGAGACAGCCGCAAACAACTGCGACTTCGGTGAGGTTTACACAACTGATGGTCGTATCCCAGCTCTTGGTCTAACCCTTGTTGAAGATCCAGGCGTCAACATCCTTTACAACGTCTCAGGAACCATGGGTGGAGACAAGTACAACGAGAACCCAGAGGCATTCGACGCGATCATCGCTGCGATTCTTGCCCCATTGGACAACGTTCGTATGGCTGAGCTAAACGGCAAGGTGTCAGCAGAGGGCGAAGCTCCTGCTGATGTTGCCAAGGAGTACTTGGTTTCTGAAGGTCTAATCGACTAAGAAACCCAATGGACTTTCTATTAAGCCTGATTAACTTCGCGCTTGCTCGACAAGAGCAGGTCTTAGAAGGTCTTGCCCAGCACACCGGGTATGTTGTTTCGGTGCTGGTGACGGCTGGCGTTTTCGCCATCGTCACCGGCATCGTCACCCGGCGCAATGTGCTTGCCAAAGAGCTATCGCTAGCGATCGCTTCAGTATTTTTAACAATTCCATCACTTGCTCTTTTCGTGATCTTTATCCCACTGGTTGGTCTTGGCTTTGCCCCCTCGTTCATCGCACTGTTTTTGTATTCGCTGTTGCCGATCTTACGTAACACGATCACCGGGCTGGATGGAATTGACAACGGCGTCTTGGACGCCGCAAAGGGAATGGGCCTTTCGCCCGCCCAGGTTTTGATAAAAGTTCAGCTGCCACTTGCGTGGCCGGTAATTCTTGCCGGTGTCAGAGTGTCATCGATGTTGGTGGTTGGCCTCGCAGCCCTTGCGACTCTTGTGGCTGGTGGCGGACTAGGTGATTTTATAAAGAGCGGTCTTGCCAGACTTCCGCTGCCTAATTCTTTGGAATCAATTTGGCTGGGCACAATCCTGTGTCTAGTTCTCGCACTAGTTATTGACCTAATCCTCCAGGCCCTTAGGCTGGCCACAATCTCGAAGGGTATTCGATGAGTGAAGTACTAATTCGTTTAGAAAACGTAAGTAAGTCTTACGGTTCAGGTGCAGAGCCTGCTGTTCGCAACCTCACACTTGAGGTTCAAAAGGGTGAGGTACTTGTCCTTGTTGGTCCTTCCGGTTGTGGAAAGTCGACAACTCTAAGGCTGATCAACCGCTTGATCGAACCAACCTCGGGCCGCATTTACCTTGGCGGCGAAGACGTAACCGACGTGAACCCTTCTGAATTGAGAAGGAAGATCGGTTACGTAATTCAGCAGGTTGGTCTTTTCCCTCACCGCACCATTGCCGAGAACATCGCTACCGTGCCACTATTGCTCGGCTGGAAAAAAGACAAGATAGCAGCGCGAGTAGATGAGCTGCTTGAGATTGTTTCAATGGACCCAGAAACCTACCGTGACCGCTATCCGAAAGAGCTATCCGGTGGCCAGGCGCAACGTATTGGTGTTGCCCGTGCTCTAGCGGCAGACCCAGATGTGCTTTTGATGGACGAGCCGTTTGGTGCTATTGACCCGATCACCAGAGACCGTTTGCAGAACGAGTTCCTAAGACTCCAGCAGGAACTAAAAAAGACAATCGTTTTCGTTACACACGACATCGACGAGGCAATCAAGATGGGAAACCGAATCGCTATTTTGCGAGAGGGCTCCGAGATTGCCCAGTTGGATACGCCAGAGGCAATCCTTGCCCACCCGGCTGACGAGTTTGTTGAGAGCTTCCTGGGATCAGGCGCAATTTTGAAGGGACTTACCTTGAAGAAGGTGAGTGACATCGACTTGCACCAGGTGCCAACATTGACCTCTCCTGTGATGCGTGAAGAAGCACTAAAGATCTTGCATGATTCACCGGATCAGGTAGCACTGCTACTTGATGGCAGCGGCAAGCCACTGCGTTGGATCGACGAGAGAGCACTGAACCGCACTAGCCAGCCGATTGAGAAATCTGGTCGCCCAGTGACGGTTGATCTGCAGCCTGAAGATACTTTGCAGGACGCACTTACGGTGATGCTTCAGTCCTCGGTTGGAATGGCCTGTGTTACAGACCGCAGAGGTAAGTACCTTGGCTGCACCACAATCGAATCTCTTGCCAAGCTGATCATGAGTGACAGCTAGGAAAACCCATGACCACAGTGACCGAAACCACGAAGACTCGTCTACCGCTAAATGAGCGGCTAGATCTGCTAACCTCTCCGGTTTTCGCACTGGCGCTTGCAATTTTGGGCTTCGCAGTCTGGTTCTACTCTGATCTGGATGACACGACCGCAAAGATCCTGGCACCAGAAAAGATCCAACGCCAAATTGGTGAAACGCTGTCCCTTGGTCTTGTGTCCTCAATGATGGTGATCATGATTGCCGTGCCAATCGGGATTTTGGTAACTCGCAAGGGTTTCCCAAGGTTGAAGTCCTTCCTGGTCAACACTTTGGGGCTGGGCCAGGCACTCCCTGTTTACGGTTTGATTGTTATTTTCTTCTCGTTCATGGGCTCGGGCATCTTGACTGTGCTGTTGGCGCTTGCCACCTACTCGCTATTGCCTGTTTTGAGAAACACAATTGTGGGGCTTGAGCAGGTTGACCGCTCGGTCATCGACGCAGCTCGAGGCATGGGCTTTACTTCTCGGCAAATTTTGCTCAAGATCGAATTACCGCTTGCAGTTGCGGTCATCTTGGCAGGCATCAGAACTGCGGTTGTTATCAACGTTGGCTTTTCTGCACTGGCCTTCCTGGTTGGTGGTGGAGGACTCGGAGAGACCATTAACTCTGGCCTCAAGTTAGACCGTGGCCCGGCTATCTTGATTGGAGCTGTCATGGTTGCCGTTCTTGCATTGGTTTTCGACTTCCTTGGAGCCTTGGCTCAGAAATACTTAAAGCCAAAGGGCCTATAGGCCTAAAAGAAAACCCCGGGCGGCCGTTTGGCTACCCGGGGTTTCTTTTTAGCTTGTGAATTGTCTTAGTCGACATCCCTGCGCATGCTGGTGAACATGGCAATGACTGCAAACACCGCTCCGTAACCAAGCAGTAGCAGTGCTGACGGGATTGGGTCGAAGTAGCTGGATGTATTTAGCCCCAACTCAGGTGCCTCAATGTCAATCGATAGCATCGCCGTGATTAGCCCGCTTGGCAAGAATTTGCCCGCTTCCGTGAACAGCACCAACAGCAGTGGGTCAATTATGAAGAGGTAGATCAGCGAAAATACTATGCCCATGATCTGGCTCTTTAGAAGCGCTCCAATCGAAACTCCTATGACGCCAAGCACGGCACCAGAAACAATCGCAGCCAAGGTCAGGTTGATGAATATGTCACTAGATGGACTAACCGCCTCCTCGAATGTGCTGAGAATCGCAACCCCAGAAAGAATCGAGAGCCAGGTCGAAACCAACATCAGAATTGAGCCGACCAGTGCTGATATCCCAAGCTTGGCAAACAGTACGATCTCCCGCTTGGGGCGAGTGAGGAAGGTCGCGACGGCGGTGCCGTGCCGGTACTCACCCGCCATCAACATCACCCCGATTATGATCGCCATGATGTACCCAGAGATTGCATTCGCGTAAACAGCGTCAACACCAACTGCGGTGTCTAGACCTATTTGCATTCCTCCTGGAGCAGAGCCCAACACAAAAGGTGTTGTGACAACACCGATTATCGATAGAAAACTTGCAGCAATAAGCAATCCCCAGTTGGCTCTTGCATAAATGACCTTGCGCAGTTCAGATTTCAGCAATGACATTATTTGACTCCCTCGGTTAGCTTGAGGAATGCCTCTTCCAAGGTTCCATCTTTGATTATTTCTTTCATCTCGCCGGAGGTAATCAACTTGCCTTTGTGCATGATGATCACGTCGTCAACGGTGTTTTGCATTTCTGCCAACTGGTGAGAGGAGACCAGGATGGTCCTTCCAGAACCTGCAAGTGAGCGTAGGAACTTTCGAAGCCATGCAATTCCAAGCGGGTCTAGACCGTTTGCGGGCTCATCAAGAATCAGCACTTCCGGGTCTCCAAGGACAGCGCCGGCAAGTGCCAGGCGCTGCTTCATCCCAAGGGAGTAGTTCTTGGTTCTCTTGTTTGCAGCATCGCCAAGCTCGACAAGCTCCAGGACCTCATCGACTCTAGAGTCGGGAATGCCGCCGGCTGCCGCCATAACCTTTAGGTTTTGCTTGCCGGTTAGCGACGCGTGAAAACCACGAGAGTCAAGCACACAGCCAACCTGCCTGATGGGGTCATCAAGGTCTCTGTAGCCTGCGCCAAGAATGGAAACAGAGCCACTGGTTGGCTTTGCAAGTCCGACTAGGCACCTCAGAGCTGTTGATTTTCCAGCACCGTTTGGACCCAAAAAGCCTGTGATTCGACCTTTTTGGATCTCGATGCTCACGTCATCTACGGCATTTTGTTTGCCATAGCTCTTCACCAGGTTGGTGAAGGTAATTGCTGCTGTCATTTTCGCTCCGTAATGTTGTCGGTCAAGACGACTAATTGCTTATTTAGCTAGATTGCAGTCTAGAACTAATGGCAGAATAAGTGCATGACCTCACCTACATCAATAGCAACCCTGCACACTAACCACGGCGCAATCAAGGTAGACCTTTACGGTCTGCATGCCCCCAAGACAGTTGAAAACTTCGAGGGCTTGGCAACCGGCGCAATCGAGTGGCGAGACCCAAAGACAAATGCGACCCAGACAAACACCCCTTTGTACAACGGCGTGATTTTCCACCGCATCATCCCGGACTTCATGATTCAGGGTGGTGACCCAACCGGAACCGGAATGGGCGGCCCCGGCTACCAGTTCGGTGACGAGATTCACCCAGAACTGAACTTCACTGAGCCTTACATGTTGGCAATGGCTAACGCAGGACCCGGCACCAACGGCTCACAGTTCTTTATTACGATCGCTCCAACCACCTGGCTTCAGGGTCGCCACACCATCTTCGGTGCTGTGGTGGACGAGGTTAGCCGCAAGGTCGTTGACCAGATCGGTGCCGTTGCAACTGGCATGAATGACAAGCCAGTTGACGATGTAATCATCGAGAGCATCACAATCGAAAAGGCCTAAGTGGCCAAACTCAAGCTAGCTAGATTTCAACAGGCCCCAGTAACCTCGGGCCTGTTGGCACTTAACGTGCTTATTTGGCTTGGGCAAATTAGCCCATTGGGCTACTTGTTCACCAATAGTTTCTTCTTTGCACCCTTGTTTGCACCATGGGAGCCCTGGCGTATGCTCACCTCAGGCTTTGTGCACGACTGGTCTGGCCCGCTTCACATTCTTTTGAACTCTTACGCAATCTGGATTTTCGGGCGCATTCTGGAACCACTGCTAGGCCCAGTTCGCTTCTTGGTGATGTATCTAACTTCCATTGTCGGAGGATCAGTTGCGGTCATGTGGCTGTCTGACCCTCAGGTCCCAGTTGTTGGTGCTTCCGGAGCGCTGTTCGGTTTGATGGGTGCTTACTTCATTGTTGTTAGAACCACGGGCGGCAATGCCACGCAGATATTCACGTTGATCGCTATCAACTTTGGGCTTGGGCTGTTTGTTTCTGGAATCTCCTGGGAGGGTCACCTCGGTGGCCTAGTGACAGGTCTCACTATTGCAGGAATCTACTCTCAGACAAGAGCGCGCGACAAACGAGTGCAGCAAATCCTTGGTGTGTTTTTGGTGTGGGGAGTCCTCTACGGACTGACCATGTTGAAAATCTCTACTTGGATGTAGCTATTTCCACTTGGTGGTCATAGCGAAACCGATCATTGCGATTCCAAAACCAATCAGGATGTTCCAGTTTGAAAGATCAATCGGGGTGGCGCTGCCAAGCGGGAAGCGTGCCGAAGAGATGTAAAAGGCAAGAATCCAGGCCAGCCCGAAGAGCATGAAGCCAAACATCGTGACCTTGTACCAGGTCGGGTTGTCTTGCTCTTCGTCAACCAGCTTTGGTTTTAGCGGTTTGGAGTCTTCGTTCTTGCTTGATCGTGATTCAGCCATGCAAAGTAGCTTAATGCCTGAACCTAAAGATGCGCTATTCCGATTAAGCTATTCACACCATGGTCAAAATCCTCGTTTTAGACAACTACGACAGCTTTGTCTACACGCTTAACGGCTATTTGCAGCAGTTAGGCGCTGAGACCGAGGTTATTCGCAATGATGCCGTTGAAGAGTCTGAAATCCCAGCACTGCTTGCAAAATACGATGCAGTCTTAATATCCCCCGGTCCAGGCACCCCCGCTAGCGCAGGTTTGTCTATTCCGACCGTGAAGTTCGCACTCGAAACCGACTACCCGGTTTTTGGTGTTTGTCTTGGACATCAGGCCATCGCCGAGGCGATGGGAGCGAGGGTTGAAAGTGCTCCAGAGCTTATGCATGGAAAAACCTCCCAGGTCAACCACCAGGAGAGCCAAATACTCGGAGGATTACCTCAGGGGTTTTTGGCAACCAGGTATCACTCATTGGCCGTAGTTCCTGAAACAGTCCCAGCCGATCTAGTTGTCACCGGCCAAACTGCAAGCGGTGTCATTATGGGCCTAGAGCACAGAAGTAAACCTATCTATGGAGTCCAGTTTCACCCCGAGTCGGTAATGACCGAGGGTGGCTATCAAATGCTCGCCAACTGGCTAGACACCCTAGGAGTCAAAGACGCCAAGGAAAAAGCAAAGCACCTGAGCCCGAGAATCGAAAAGAACTAACCGGTAACAGTTTCTGTTGGGCTTGGCGTTGGGCTAGGTGTCGGGGTCGGTGATGGCTCAACCTCTCCGCCGACACATTCAACAAATAAAGTGATGTTCTGCAACTGCGGAGCTTCACCCGGCAGCACTGACTGCTCCAGAACGATAGTTCCAGGTGTTCCGGTGCAGGTGGCAGCATCCAAAATCTCAACCGATACCGTGAAGCCAATCGACGGGTTCGTAAGAATACTTCTAGCCTCTAGCACCTCAAGGTTCCGAACATCTGGAACCTGCACCGTTCCATCCGACAGGATGATGTTCACTACTGTGCCCAGGGGAATTCTAGAATTTGTGACTGGGTCGGATGCTATGACTATTCCTTGAGCAACAACTGGTGAGCCAACAACAGTTATCGAGCCAACCGTGAGGCCTTGCGCTTCAATGAGCGCAACCGCATCTGCCTCACTGGCCCCAACCAGGTTGGGAACAGTTACCTCGGTTGCACCGCTTGAAACATAGAGCGTGACAGCGGTGCTGGAGAGAACCTGGGTTCCAGCTTCTGGAACCTGGCGAATCACTACTCCCTCTGGAACCGTCTCACTCTTCTCGTAAACCCGAAGTACGACTAGCTCTTGAGAGCTTAGGGTGTTCAATGCGTCGTCATATAGTGAGCCCTCGACGTTGGCAACCGTTACGCCACTTGTCGGGCTTGTCCCTGGACTCTGGCCACCGATGTTCATAACCCAAAACAGCAGACCGACGAGAATAACAACAACTCCGGTACCAAGCCCCCAGAGCACCCCAGCACCGACCTTGCTGTTGGCGGCAGTTATCTGGGTGCTGGGTGCTGTTTCAAAACCATCAATCAGTGAGGTTGGAAGCTCGTTGCTGCTTGCTTCGGCGATGACCTCAGTGGCATCGAATGTCACCGGCTTTATATCTGAAACCGGAGCGGACTGCTTTTTGGTGACGGCGGTTCCAGTATGAGCTGCAAGCAAGTGTTCGCGGAACTCTTCAGCGGTCTGGAAGCGTTCGTTTGGATCTTTGGTCATTGCGCGCAGCACTACCGCGTCAAGCTCTGGGCTTACCGCCGAGTTGAAGACAGAAGGCGCATCTGCGTTCTCTGAAACGTGCTGGTAGGCAACTGAAACAGCGGTTTCACCCTTGAATGGAGGCCTGCCGGCAAGCAACTCGTAAAGGATTACGCCGGTTGAATAAAGGTCAGTTCTAGCATCAACCGCATCGCCTCTGGCCTGCTCGGGTGAGAAGTACTGGGCGGTTCCAACGATGCCTGCGGTTGCCGCCTGAGTTGCCGAGTTGTCGTTGACTGCCCTAGCGATACCGAAGTCCATCACTTTGATGGAGTCGCCTTCGCCGATCATGACGTTGGCAGGCTTGATGTCTCGATGGACTACGCCTGCGTGGTGAGATACCTCGAGAGCTGTCAAAATGCCAGAGACGTATTTGACAGCTTTGTCTATGTCTAGGTTCTTCTCCGCAACTACTTCTCTCAGAAGCTTGCCGCGGACCAACTCCATGATGATGAATGGGGTTTTGATAATCTGCCCGTTTGGGTCTGTGGCTTCTTCTTCGCCCGCGTCATAGACGCGAACAATGGTTGGGTGTGCCATTCTGGCGCTAGCTTGTGCTTCTTGACGGAAGCGTGCTTCGAAGTTCTCATCGTTGGCAAGATCTGATTTCAAAAGTTTAATTGCTACGGTGCGGCCGAGCCTGGTGTCATAGCCTTCGAATACTTCGGCCATGCCTCCACGGCCAACCAGCTGACCCAGCCTGTATCGGCCTGCAATCAGTCTTTCGTTCTCGCTCAAACCCGCTCTTTTCCGCCTATTGAAGTTTAGTTTTTGTTTTCAGTTATCTATGGCACAACTCGGTCACAGTCTTATTACTCTGTGGCATCTTCTTCTTGATCCACGGGGGGATCCACAGGTTCATCGGCAGAGTCACCGGGGACCTCGGAGGGAACATCGGGCTCGGCTTCAACTGGCTCTAAAGGAAGACCGGTCTCCGGATCCACCTCACTAGGGACAACCGGAGACACCGTATCGGGCTCGGGTATTTCAATCGGAATGTCCTCATAATTGCCGACATAGTAGGTGACGTTCACAGTGCTACCAAAGGCAAGATTCCCGGTTGGGCTAACGGCATACACTCTTCTAACTTCCGGCGAGGCGCCATCAATCAGGTCACCAGGTATTGCGTTGACCACAAATCCTCGCTCGGTAAGCCAAGCGGTCACTTCGCTCAGGTTTTGACCCAATACGTCAGAAACCAAGACCACATAGGTTTCAGGCGTGGTTTCTGTTGGTTCCGGTTCCGGGCTCACGGACTCGGTAACCGTGGGGGTTGTGGTGCCAGTAGGTGTCACATCTGAGGTATTCGGCTCGGACAAAATGGCAACTATCACCACGATTGTGGTGAGCCCGAGTAATCCCAGGGTTGCAAGCCAGGGCCAAACAATCGGTGCCTTTGGCAGTGGCGCAGTGTCTGTGGTGAGTACTTCGGTAACCGGATCATCCTCAATCTGCACAGGCTTTTTTGGCAAACCTTTCCGCTTTTCACGCAGCAGTGCCTCTGCCCTGATTGCCAAAGAGGTTCCAGATTCAGGTCGCTGGTTTGGTTTCTTGGCTAGGCAGCTAAGCACAAGGTTTTGCACTCGAGGGTCTATTGAGTCACTTAGCGCCGGCGGCATTTCGTTGATGTGAGCCATGGCGATAGCCATCTGGTTCTCTCCCCGGAACGGCCTTTTTCCAGCAAGTGCTTCGTAGGCAACCACGCCAAGCGAGTAGAGATCGGTTGCCGAGGTCGAAGTCTTTCCGGTTGCTTGCTCCGGAGCCAAATACTGCACGGTACCCATCACCTGACCGGTTTTGGTCAGAGGCACCTGATCCCCAACTCTGGCAATACCAAAATCAGTTATTTTCACCCGACCCTTTGGAGTAATCAGAAGGTTTCCAGGTTTGATGTCTCGGTGCACTAAACCTCTGGCATGGGCTGCAGCAAGAGCCCTAGAAGTTTGGGCAATGATGTCCAGCACCTGCTCCTCGGAAAGTTTCTTGTCTCGCTCTAATAACCTCGACATTGATTCGCCAGGGACCAGCTCCATAACCAGATAGGCAGCACCGGTGTCTTCGCCGTAGTCGTAAACGTTGGCGATGCCTTCATGCTCTACAAGGGCCGCAGCCTTGGCTTCGCTCCGGAAGCGCTCTAGGAAAGTTGGGTCGGACAGGTATTCCTCTTTGAGGATCTTGATCGCAACTTGCCTCAAAATTAGCTCGTCTTCAGCCTGCCAAACCTCGCCCATGCCGCCTATTGCAATGCGGAGTTGTAGGCGATACCGGTCGCCATATAGTTGCCCTACTGCTGGTTTCATTTAGCAAGCACCGCCTGTATTACAGCCTTGGCTATGGGGGCAGCTACCTGGTTTCCAGTTCCGTTTTGCCCGATTCCGCCGCCATCTTCAACGACTACCGTGACAACGATTTCGGGCGAGCCCGCGGGAGCGAAGCCAGTGAACCAGAGCGTGAAGGGCTCATCGGCGCCGTTTTCTGCAGTTCCGGTTTTCCCAGCAACTGCAACCTGTGAAATACCGGCGTTTGTTGCTGCACCAAATTCAACTGAGTCGACCATCATGCGAGTCAGCAGCGCGGCCGTCTCTCTAGATATTGGAGAAGAGAGAACTTGCGGTTGCGGCTGGCTGAGGACATTTAGATTGCTTGCGACTACCTGGTCGACAAGTTGTGGTTTCATCATGACACCTTGGTTGGCAATGGCAGCGGTACTCATAGCAATCTGCAGCGGCGTGGATCGAACATCGAACTGCCCGAAACCGGAAAGTGCGAGCTCTGAAAGCTCCATTTCTTGAGGGTAAACACTCGGCGTGACAGTCAGCGGGATGGCTAATTCATCTCCGTAGCCCATGAGCTCTGCCTGAGCCCTAATGCGGTCTTGACCTAAGTCAACCGCCAGCATCGCAAAGGGAATATTGCAAGAACGAATCAAAGCGCTTTCAAGTGTGACAAGCGTGCCATCACCGCAAGTTGAATCGTTCGAGTTTTGGATAAAGGTCGAGGTACCCGGAAGCCGGTAAGTATCTAGGTTTTCAAAAGTTGTGCTTGGGCTGTAGCGACCGCTTTCCAGTGCTGCTGCGGCGACTACAAGTTTGAACACCGATCCCGGGTGGTAGAGATCCCCTGCAATTGCACGGTTTGTTAATGGCGCATCAGGGTCATCAAGCAATTCTCGATAGGCCGTTGTTACCGAGCCACTTTCGTGTCCCGCGAGTAGGTTCGCATCAAAGCCAGGCTTTGACACCATCGCAATAATCCTGCCGGTTGAAGGATCCATCGCTACTACTGCACCTTTTCTGGAGCCGAGTGCATCCCAGGCAGCCTTTTGGATGTCTGCATCGAGGCTGAGTTCAATAGCAGCCCCAGTCACGGGAGTGCCATCAAGAAGCGCGTTTATTTGCTCGAAAAATTGAGCCGAGCTTTGACCCGCGAGCAGCGAATTCATGGCCCGCTCTATCCCAGAGGAGCCGGTAAAGATACTGAAATAGCCAACGACCGAGCTATACAAAACGGAGTCGTAGTCCCGCAGGAAGCGATACTGGTCGTTGATTGGTTCACTGGTGACAATTTCCTGTTCGCCAACCAAAATTGACCCACGCTGAGTCTTATATGTTTCATAGGCTGCCCGCACGTTTCTCGGGTCTTGATACAGCGACTGTGTTCTGATTACCTGAATCGAAGACGCCATTGCAAATAGCGCCACAAACATCACGGTTAGAAAAAGCCCAACTCTCCTGACTTGCCGATTCACGAGGTTGGCCTTCTCAAAGACGAATCAGAAAGAACCAGCAGAAGCGCAATGATTGCCCAGTTTGCCAACAGCGAGCTGCCGCCGGCAGCCAAAAACGGGGTGGTCAAACCGGTGAGTGGCAAAAGTCCCATCACTCCGCCGGCAACAATAAAGACCTGCAACCCGATTACAAAAGCCAGTCCCAGCGACAGGAGTTTAGAAAACTCGTCCTGGTGGGTGTTTGAAATTCGAAGGCCTCGATAAACAATCAGCAGATATGTTGCGAGAATCGCAAATACCCCTGCCATTCCAAGCTCTTCCCCAAGCGCTGCAAAAATAAAGTCACTCTCAGCAAGTGGAATCAACTGTGGGAATCCAGAACCAAGACCCGCACCTATCACGTCACCGTGAGCCATCCCAAAAAGCCCCTGCACTAATTGGTAGCTGCCGCCAACTGCGTTGTAGTTCTCCTGCGAAAACGGGTCCAACCATGAATCAAACCTGGCAGCAACATAACCAAAGACCCTGGATGCAACCAGGGCTCCGGTTACCATCATCACCATGCCGATTCCAACATAGAAACCGCGACCGGTTGCGGTGTAGATCATCACCAGGAAAAGACCAAAGTAGAGAATCGAAGTTCCAAGATCACGCTGCAGAACTAACACCCCAATAGAAGCCACCCAGAACAAAAGGATCGGGCCCAAGTCTTTGGCACCCGGAATTCTCATCCCGAGAACCCTGAGGCCAATTTCAGACATTGAACCTTTACGGGAAACCAAATATCCAGCGAAGAAAATGGCCAGCAGGATTTTTGCAATTTCACCCGGCTGAAAGCTGAGGTCACCGATTCCAATCCAAAGAGTTGCACCATTTAGCGTGCGACCAATCACGGGAGCAGCAGGCAATACCAGCAGCACAACAGCAGCAGCTCCAGCTAGAAAAGGAAAGCGGCGCAGTAGCAAGGGATTTGGAACTAGCCTCACAATCACTGCGGCTATCAGCATTGCAAAACAACTCAGCCAGACCTGTCGCTCGGCATACAGTTCGCTGCCACCATTTGTGATCTCTGCTAGATCAAGGCGATAGATCATTGCGATGCCTAAGCCGTTGAGCAGGAAGGCAAGCGGGAGTAGTAACCCATCCGCATTCAGCGCATACTTTCTCAGCACGTAGTGCAGAATCCAGGCGGCGATTGTCGGCGGCGCCCAATACCCCAGGAGGTCAATCGACATTTCCAGGTTTACTGCCAACTGAATTTGGGCCAGTGCAAAGGCATGAATTCCAGCTACCCAGAAAAGTAGGACCGCTTCAAAGTTTCGCGACCTCGGAACAGCTTTTAGCAGCATTGGAATTGCCGAGGTGAGCGACACGTTACTCATTGATGCCGCTCTTGAGTTGGTCGATGAGTCTTATTGCCTCGTCCAGTGACTCAACTGAAATAGAACGCTCAATTAGAGTCTGCTGGAACTGAGAGAGGTCTTCGAGATTGATTTCTGAAATCAAATAGGGGCTGGAGAACTTCAGTGGACCAAGCTCTTCACGAATTCCCTGGTAGATGGTTACCTGCCCTTGGTATACATCAACGTAGTAACGGGTCTGGGTGTATTGGTAAGCACCAAAACCAATGCCGGCGATAATTCCCCCGAACAACAACCAGCCCAGCACAATTCGAACTCCGCGCCAACGCAGCTTGCGCTTGGTCTCGGCAAGGATTTTCTCAAGCAGGGCTTCTGATTCCGGCGCAAACTTGGCCGGGTCTTCCGGCGCCTGCAGTAGCTCCAGCAGGCTCCGTGGGTTGAGTAAGCGCAGGATCTTTCCACCCTTGCGCTCTTCAATAACAACTTCGTGATCAGCAGATCCAACAAAGTGAGCACCCGGCTCGAAGTCAGCCTGAACCGTTGGGCGAACAATGTCGGTAATAACAACTGTGACGTTGTCAGGTGCACCATATTCCAGTGCTTCTCCAACCAGCAGCTCTGCTGCCTCCTCGGTTGGAATGTTCGAGGTCAAAACTTTGGCCATTACATCTTCTGGCACAACGCCTGATAGGCCATCGCTGCAGAGCATCCAACGGTCACCCGGCAGAGCTTCGTGAAGTGCAATATCCAGTTCAGGCTCTCCCTGAACATCACCCAACACTCGCATCAAAACGCTTCTTCGAGGGTGAACCAATGCTTCTGCCTCAGTGATGCGGCCCAGTTCTACTAGTTTTTGGACAAAGGTGTGGTCTTTGGTTATCTGAACTACTTCACCGGATCTGACTCGATAGATCCTGGAGTCTCCGATGTGGGCAGTGACAACCTGGTTACCGTGAACCAGCATTCCGGAAAAAGTGGTTCCCATTCCCTGAAGCTCGGGGTGCTCAACCACCGTGCCGTTCAACATGTTGTTGGCATCCAGTACGCCAGATTTCAGGCTTTCGATTGCCTCTTCCACGTTGTCGTATTTGCTGTCGGTTAACGCAACGCGCTGGGAGGTGATGGCAGAGGCGATGTCTCCGCCGGCATGACCGCCCATTCCGTCAGCAACGAAAAACAGCTGATAACCGGAGTAGCCAGAGTCCTGGTTGGAGCTCCGGTGCTTACCGATATCACTGGCCGCATAGCTGATGGTTTTGATTGCCAAGGTTTCTATGACCTCAACTCAAATGTTGTGGTGCCAATTCTGATCGTCATGCCCGGCCTGATGGTTTCAGGGGTAGTGAGTTTCTTGCCGTCGAGATGAGTGCCGTTGGTTGAGTTCAAATCCTGTAACACCCAATCTGATCCAACGTGCACCAACTTTGCGTGCATAGAAGATGCGAACTCATCACTGATAACCATGTCTGAACTCGGTGCTCTTCCGATGAGCACTTCCTTTTTGCCTTCCAGCAAAATGTTTGTCCCGGCTGTTCTGCCGGTAAGCACGGCTATTTCAGTTGGGTCAAAGCCGTCGACATCTTCAATCCCGAGGTTCGCGGCCGAACCAGCGGATAGGTCAGGAGCGTTTTGTTTTGCGATTCTGCTGATTACCCTTCTGCCGTATAGGTCAGCGCGAATAACAGACAGGAGGCTCAAAATAAAAATCCAGAGCACCGCCACAAAGCCAATGCGAACTAGAAATAGCGCTAGTTCACTCACCCTGATCTCCTGTCAAGGCCACTAGCTCAAACGAAAATTCTGTTCTCCCGGCTGTGATGACGCTGCCTTGACGCAACACGAGCTCATTCACTCTGCTGCCATCAACAAAAGTGCCGTTGGTGGACTCAAGATCCCGGATAGCAGCAATCTCACCATTGAAGGCAATTTCAAAGTGAATCCGACTGAGACCGCGATCATCAATCATTACCTCGGCTTGATCGTCCCTGCCAAAGGTTGTGGTTCCTTCTCGGAGCTCGTGACGAATATTGCCGAAGCTGATGACTGGCTTCCACCTGACAGTGGAGCTCACCGCTGCCGACCCAACTTTTACCCTGCCTCTTGCGATGCTTGGGTCTTCTGAAAGGTTCAGTTCTATATCGCTGGTGACTCTAAAGTTTTTTTGATTTGCGTAGTCGGCAACCTCGGTCCCAATGGCACGCAGTAGCTGATCCGAAACATTCTGTCGATCGCTGGGGTTTAGCTTGATTAGGTAGCGGTGAGGAACCAAAACCTTGTCCCCAGAACCTAGGTTTGCTGCCATATCCATGGCGTTCTTGACCGCCTGGGAGATTTCGATTGGCTGCAGCTGTCGTTTTGACAGCTTTGCAAACATCGAGCCCACACTGTTCTCAATGCGCGCCTCGGCCTTGTCTAGAAAGCCCACGTTACCTGCTTCCCTTAGCGGTTCTTAGGTGTGGCAAGTCTAGTGCGGAAGGCCTCAAATAGCCCCTTTTTATTTGTCGCTAGACGGTTAGACTTAGGTCCTTATCAGCCAGCCTTGGCAAACCCACCGAACATTCACGAAGAGACCCAGATTGCTAGAGACTTTTCTTCTCGCCTTTGAAGCGCTTGGCGTGCTCGCGTTTGCCCTTTCAGGCATCATCGAGGCCGCAAGAAAGCAGTTCGACCTTGTCGGAGTTGTAATGATCGGCGCAATCGCTGCTTTTGGTGGTGGCACGCTTCGAGACGTGCTGTTGGACCGCAGGCCCTTTTTCTGGGTTGAGCAAGAGTTCTGGGTTTGGGTTCTCCTTGGGGTCGGGTTGGCGTTGCCGTTTTTCTTCAAGGCAAACCACATTGTTTTGACCGAAAAAATCATGCTTGTTCCCGATTCTTTTGGGCTCGGTATTTTTGCCGCTGGAGGTACCCACATCGCACTTGTATCGGGCATGAGCCCGCTGATTGCTGTGCTGATGGGTGTCGTGACAGCAGTGGTTGGTGGTGTGTTGCGTGACGTGTTGGTGAATGAAGTGCCGAGGGCTTTTCACGACCATCAGCCCTATGCGGCCATCGCATTTGCAGGTGGCTGGGTTGTGGTTCTCCTGGGCTATTTGCAGACCCCGGAATACCTAGATGTTTTGATAGCGGCAATCTTGATGGTTGTCGTTCGGCTGCTAGCCGTGAAGTTTAAGGTGGAACTTTTCCGCTGGCGCTACCTATAACGGTCAGCCAATTGCCAGACAACGGCCTTTTCTGGCACCCAGCTGGCAAGTGCCTTCGCGCTTCCTGATTCTCAAGCTTGTTTTGAACTTCTCTGGCTAGCTTGTTGCTTGTCCCAATAAAGACAAGGAATGAAAAATGAAAAAGAAATCCAAAATCGCAATTGGCCTAACTGCCACAATCACCGCGGGAGCATTAGCAATCTCATTGCCCTCTCTGGCTCATGACCGCGAAGACGGTTCTAGTCAGGGTCGCGGCTATGGCTATGGCTATGGCTCTGAGGCATTCTCTGAGCGAGCCGCAAAGAAAATGGCCTCATCAAACTTTGCAACCGTAGAAGCTTCAATCACCGGAATCCCAACGGACATCTCATCACTCCGAGAGGCAGCAGAGGGAGCAAACTTTGAGGCTTACCGTCTTGCTGATGATGCAACCTCGGTCCCCGACGCTAAGCCAGACGAGGAGCCACGTGTAATAAGCATTCGACCAACAATGGATGACGCCGGCAACCTTGAAATCCCAGAAATTGTGAATCGCGAGATTAACGCAACTCTTGGCTTCAAAGCTTCCAACGATGAGGGAGTCACCAAACTAGCTCTTTATCCATCTGATGGCTCGGCCGCAATTTTGGTCACTCTTACAACCGACGCCGATGGAAACACAGTTGCAACCGCATCCAGTGATCTCACGGTCGCTTTCGATCAGGAAGTCGCAGATGCCTTTGAGCCCGGAAAAATGGGCAAGGGAGGACCGGGCAAGGGTCGTATGGGTCATGGGCCGGGGCATGACCACAAACAAGATGAGTCGGTTAGCGATTCAGCGGACCTCGAAAGCTAATTGGCTTTTTTGAAACCGTGATTAACCCTCGAGCAGAAATGCTCGAGGGTTTTTCCTTGAGTTAGCCGATCTCTTGAAGCTTCTGTCTTCCTCGAACGTGGCTTTCGTCGCACTTAAGGTTCTCTGGTGTTTCGAAACAGCTATCGCAGAGGAGCACAAGGTCTTTGCAGCCGGGGCCCTGGCAGTTTCTGAAATCAGAAGTGGGTTCGTGGCAAGCCTCACACTCACCTATTGTTTTGGCGTCGCTGGAGAAGTTATGGGTCATGCGCTTGTCAAAGACGTAGAGCGCACCCTCCCAGAGGCCTTTATCTCGGAACTTCTCGCCGTAGCGAACGATGCCACCTTCAATTTGATAAACCTCTTTGAAGCCGCGGTTGAGCATTACCGCAGACAAAATCTCACACCGGATGCCGCCTGTGCAGTAGGTGACAATTTGCTTATCCTTCAGGTGGTCGTACTTTCCTGATTCAAGCTCTGCAACAAAATCGTGTGTGGTTTTCACATCTGGCACGATTGCGTTTTTGAATTTGCCGATCTTTGCTTCAAAGGCATTTCTGCCGTCGAAGAAGACCACATCATCGCCGTGTTTCTCCACCAGCTCGTTCACCTGGTGGGGCTTAAGGTGCTTGCCGCCGTTTACAACGCCAGACTTCTCAACCTTGACTTCGTCAGGAGTGGTGAAGGCGACCAGTTCCTTTCGAACCTTGACGCTGAGCTTTGGAAAATCGTCTCCCAAGCCGTCTGACCATTTAAAGTCGATCTTTCCAAAGCCTGGGTACTCCTTGGTTGCTCTGGTGTATTTCTTTAGATCTGCCATGTCTCCGCCGAGCGTGCCATTAATGCCGTGCTTGGAGATCAGAATGCGCCCTTTGAGATTGAGCGACTGGCAAAGCGTCTTTTGCCAGAGCATGACAGCTTTCGGGTCCGCCACCGGCGTGAACCCGTAATAAAGGATGATCTTGTCTATTGCCATTTCAAATTCAGTTTAGTCAGAGGCGACAGTCATACACTAGAAACATGTCTATGAAGCCAGGGCTAGAAACAGCCTCATTTAACAAGTCAGTCCAGCCAACCAAGGATCTCTTCCAGCACGTTAACGGGGGCTGGTTGGATAAAACCGAGATTCCAGAGGACAAGGCCGTATACGGCAGCTTTTACATGCTCGCAGATGACGCCGAGCTAGCGGTGAAAGAAATACTTGAAGAGGCGTCGGCCAACCCTAAGGCCGGAGTGAGCCAACAAATTGGCGATCTCTACGCCTCGTTCTTGGACGAAGAGCGGATTCAGAAACTTGGCGCTACACCGCTGAAAGCTGACCTAGAGAAAATTGCAGGCGTCTCGAATTTCAAAGAACTTTTCAAGCTCATGGGAACACTTGAGCGAATGGGCGTTGGCGGTCTCTGGGGCAGTTATATAGACAATGATCCAGGTGACCCGGAGCGGTACCTGGTTCACCTTTACAACGGGGGCCTTGGTCTTCCTGACAAGGATTACTACACCGATGAGAAATACGCGGACGTAAAGGCCGAATACCCCAAGCACATAGCGAGGATGTTCGAACTTGCCGGTTTCGACGAGGCAACAGCCAAAGACAACGCTGAAAAGATCCTTGCTCTCGAAACACTAATTGCCTCTAAGCACTGGAGCAGGGTTGAGTCGCGTGACGCCGAAAAGACCTACAACCTAAAGACATTCGATGACTTGAAACAGCTTGCACCTTCCATTCTCTGGGACGAATACTTGGCAGGTCTTGAGCTCACAGATGCATTCCTAAAATGGAATGTAGTGATGATGCCATCTTTCTTCGAAGGGCTCTCCGATGTTCTTGTTCCAGAGCACCTCGAGACACTAAAGGTTTGGCTGAGCTGGTTGTTCATCCGCGCTCATGCGCCATACCTTTCCGACGACTTCGTTGCCGAGCGCTTTGGTTTCTATGGAACTAAGTTGACCGGTCAGCCGGTGAACCGCTCACGCTGGAAGCGTGCAGTGAGCCTGGTTGAAGGAAGCCTCGGTGAAGCTATTGGAAAAATCTATGTGGAAAAGCACTTCCCGCCCAGTTCCAAAACCCAGATGGACACACTTGTTGCTCACTTGATTGAGGCTTACCGCCAGAGCATTGACCAGCTTGATTGGATGACCGACGAGACCAAGCAAAAAGCTCAGACCAAGCTGCAGAAGTTCACACCGAAAATTGGTTACCCAACTAAGTGGCTCGATTACTCGAGCATCGTCATTAAGCGCGACGACCTGCTGCAGAACATCAAGAATGTATCCAAGTGGGCATTTGAATACGAGGCAAAGAAGATCGGTTCTCCGATCGATCGTGAAGAGTGGCACATGACCCCTCAAACCGTAAATGCCTATTACAACCCGGGGCTAAATGAGATCGTGTTCCCTGCAGCAATCCTGCAGCCACCGTTTTTCTCAGAGCAGGCCGACGACGCGGAGAACTTCGGCGGCATCGGAGCGGTTATCGGTCACGAAATTGGCCACGGTTTTGACGACCAAGGTTCTAAATATGATGGTGACGGAAAGCTAATCTCCTGGTGGACAGAGTCTGACCGCAAGGCTTTCGAGCAGAGAACCAAGTCACTCATCGATCAGTACGCGGCCTTGAGCCCGAGCCAACTTGATGATGTTCACACTGTCAACGGCGAGCTCACAATCGGTGAGAACATCGGTGACCTTGGAGGGCTGGGCATTGCATGGAAGGCCTACATCATTTCACTAGACGGCAAAGAGCCTCCGGTTATCAATGGCTACACCGCAGCAGAGCGGTTCTTCTTCTCATGGGCTCAGTGTTGGCGAGCAATGTCCAGGGACGAAATTGCCATTCAGAGACTTGCTACTGACCCACATTCACCACCTGAGTTCAGGTGCAACCAGGTTGTGAAGAACCTTGACATTTACCACGAGACATTTGGAACTAACGAGTCCGATGAAATGTGGCTCGAACCAAAAGATCGCGTAGTTATCTGGTGAAACTCTGGTTCCGAATTCTCTACATTTCACTGACTTGGCGACGCAGGTCCAAGCTCACAATCGACGAGGTGTCGCGGGTTTCCCTGCGGGTTATGCCAAGTGACTTGGACATTTATAAGCACATGAACAACGGTGTGTTTCTAACAATCATGGACCTCGGTCGCTACGACCAGGGCCTTCGAACAGGGTTCTGGAGAGAGTGGCACAAAAAGGGTTGGTATCCGATAGTTGTGAACTCCACCATCAGTTACCGGAAGTCTCTAGAGCCATGGCAAAAATTTGACCTTGAAACCAAGGTCATCGGCTGGGACGATGTTGCCTATTACATTGAGCAGCGCTTTGTTCGTAATGGCGAGATCTATGCCAAGGCAATCATGCGCGGGCGGTTTTTGAAGCGAAGCTGGGGAATCCTCACTCCGCAGGAAGTCATGGAAGGCTCGGGCGGATGGCCAGGCAAGGAACCTGTTGTTCCCGAGTGGGTTCTCAGATGGGCGAAGGACACTCAGTTGCCAAAGGGCAAGGAGCCAGCTCCGAGTACCTGGGACTAATTAGCTCCTGGCCAGCGGCAAGAGGCGACAGCCTCTTCGATCGTTCCTTTTAGCAGATCATGGGTGTCCGGGTGCTTTTCCATGTATTTCACGGTGTAGCTGCACACTGGAATCACCTTGTGGGTGGCGCTGGCGCGAATATCGGCAAGAGACTCTCTCAGCAAAATGGCCGCTAAGTTTTTACCCTGGTGTTCAGGGTTCACCTCGGTGTGGACAAGGCTCATGTCTGTTCCTGAAATTGTGTAATCCATGAGTCCTACTCTTTGGCCGTCTAGGTAGATTTCATAGCGCTGATTTTCACTGTCGTGTGTGACCTTTGTGCTCATGCTGTTAATCTTTCTTTCTATGGCTGCCAATCAGGTTATCAAGGGTGAAAACCTGAGTGTGTTGAAATCACTTCCCGACGCGTCCTTCCAGTTGATCTACATAGACCCACCTTTTAATACTGGCCGTAAGCAGGTACGCACAAACAGAAGCTCTCGTGCGAGCGACAGCGGAAACCTCGGATTCCAGGGCAAAAGGTACGAGCAGATTGTCGAGTCTGTACTTTCCTATGATGATGAATTTGCCGACTACTGGTCTTTTTTAGAACCAAGGCTGATTGAAGCAAGAAGGCTGCTGACAAAAACCGGCACGATTTATCTCCACCTGGACTACCGAGAGTCCCACTATGCCAAGGTCTTGATGGACGCACTGTTTGGCAGGGAGTGCTTTCTGAACGAAATCATTTGGGCATATGACTACGGCGGAAAGTCAAAGAGCAAGTGGCCTGCGAAGCACGACACGATACTGGTTTATGTGAACGACCCAGAAAACTATTTCTTTGATTCTGAGACCGTGGACCGGGAGCCTTACATGGCGCCGGGACTCGTTACCCCAGAAAAGGTTGCGAAGGGAAAGCTGCCGACGGATGTTTGGTGGCACACAATCGTTTCTCCAACCGGCAAAGAGAAGACCGGTTACCCAACCCAAAAACCGCTAGGCATCTTGAAGCGAATCATTAGCGCCAGTTCAAAACCTGGTGACAGCGTTCTGGATTTCTTTGCGGGTTCTGGAACCACCGCACATGCGGCCTTCGCACTAGATCGGCATTTCACCGTGATTGACCAAAACCCTGAATCGCTCGAAGTGATTCAGCTCAGGCTCAACGAACTTGCAGTTCCTTTTGACTATCTCGAGAGATAAACCACACCACAACAAAGGCAAGCAAGATAAACAAACTCGCCGCGGCCATTGCCATTCCTAAGTTTTCGGCTCCGGGTCTAGAAATCAACCTGAACAGCACCAGCGGCAGTGTTGCCTCCGAACCAAAGGCCAAGAAACTAGCGGCGCCAAACTCCCCGAGTGACCCAAGCGCTACAAAAGCAGCAGCGATTGCTAGTGGCTTTCTAACCAAAGGTGCCTCCACCTGAGAAAACATCTGCCAACGAATGGCACCATCAAGCAGCGCTGCATCCTTGATCTCTAGTGACACAGCCTGCCTTGCAGGACGCAGCACCTGGTAACTAAGCGGAATCAGAAACAAGCTCTGAACCAGTGGCACAAGCAACCAGCTGCCGCTGACCCCTGAGGGAAGATAGCCACTGAGGACTAGAAAAACTAAACCGAACACAACCGGTGAGATACCTATAGGCAACAACACGGCAAAGCTGGTTTTCTTACGTCCTGCAATTAGCCAAGCAATCGGTAGGGCTATCAGCGCAGCAACGGCCAAGTTTCTTAGTGAATTGATACTCGCATCAAGGACAGAGATGTTCAGCAGATCTCTTGCCCCTTTGCCCGCCAAGTTCTGGAAGTTCATACCGAGCCCTGGCCCAAGTGTTACTGCTCGGTAAAAGACACCGATAAACACGAAACCGATGGCAGCAAGCAGTGCTGTCCCAAGAACAGCGCCCAACTTAGAACCAGTCGGGGAAGCCTCTTCCTCGCCGAATAGTGATGTTGGCTCCGCTCCGATTGACCTTGCCAAATAAAAGAAGCAGAGAGTGAGTGCCGTCTGCAGCATTGCCAAAACCAAAGCGGTATTTAGATCCAGGTCCCGCAGTGCCGCAATGGCGATTGCTGTTTCTAGGGTCTGAACTTTTCCTTGGCCAAGAGTCAGCACTAGCCCGTAGCTAGTTGCGCTGTAAAGCGCGACCAGCAGTCCGGCTGAGAGCATGCCACCAAGCTGTTGAGGAAGCTCGATAGAAATTCTCTTTCGATATTTGCCAGCGCCGTCTAAGGAAGCCGCCTCCAGCTGATCGGCAGGTATCTGATTTGCGGAAACGATTCTTGCCATAAAGCCAGCGTTCATCAAAACGTGGGCACCAACAATCCAAAGTATTCCAGAACTGGAATTGAAGTTATCACCCTGCAGTGGCAAGAGTGCTAGTCCAATCAAAAAGGGCGGCAATAAAAATGGCACGACGATTATTGCCGAAACAAATCTACGCATGCGCCGGCTCGTTGAAGCCAACCAGTTTCCGATCGGGTAACCAATAAGTGCCGACACCACCGCACTTGCCAAGGCAATGAGTGCGGTGGTGACAAACAGCTCGAGGTTAGTTGTCAAAGACGTCTGACCAGTCCTTCAGCCATTGGTCCCGGTTTTCGGAGAAGTTCAGGTCCAGACCAATAACGCTTGCGGCAGGAGTTGCGAACTTTGCCCAATCAGCAGGGACTTCTATGTCAGTGTTTGCCGGGTAGACATACATAGATTCTGGAACTGAAAGCTGGAAGCTGTCGTCTAGGAGGAAGTCGACAAGTGCCTGTGCTCCAGCTTTGTTCTCTGAGTTTGTCAGCACGCCGGCATACTCTGTTTGCCTGAAGCACTCAGATGTCATTGCCTTGGATCCTGCGCTTCCGTCTTCGTTAACCTCTGCGGCCGGAGACGATGCGTAGCTGAGAACAATTGGCTTATCTCCGCCGTATCTGGTGAAGTCAGAGAAGTATGCATCTTCCCAACTTCCGGCTATCTTCACCTCGTTATCCCGGATTGAACGCCAGTAAGCAAAGACCTCAGCACTGGTTTCAAAGCCGGCATGGGTGGTGGCAAGAAAAGCGAGTCCAGGGGATGAGAATCTTGGGTTGGTGACGGCGGTTAGGCCGCGGTATTGCTCTTGACCTAGATCTCTCCAGCTGGCTGGAGGAGCGATGTCGGAGTCTGAAAACCAGTCAAGGTCATAGTTGAAACACACATCGGAGTAGTCGATCGCCGAAGGCTCGCCATCGATTAGATCATTGTCTGTCGCTACTGAACTAAAGGTGTTGTCGATGCCAAAGAACGCATCGGCAACCGGGGCATTCTTGGTTAGCACCAGCTGGTTGGTTAGTGAGCCGGTGTCGCCGAGTCTGATGATCTCGAGTTCAAAACCAGAATCTGATTCGAACTCAGCAATCAGCTCATCGCTGATCACAAAGGAGTCGTGTGCTGCGAGGCGAACCGTAGTGTTTTCTTGTGCTGCGCAGCCGGATAGTGCTAGAGCGCTTGCTATTAACAAGGCTATCTTTTTCATTTTTCGTGCCTTTCGAGGATGCTAGGCACGGGTTAGAGGTCTCTACCTACGCTGGAATTACCCAGATCAGGTTTGACGGTCGAAGACTCTATTTCTAGTCTTCCTCTCAGTCCGGTTTACCGAACTCCCGTGGTTACTTCTATAACCCTAACAAGAAAGAACTAGTGACCCATTCCTGCAGCTTCAGCGGCTTCCTGAGAAGCGCTCTTTTCTCTTAGCGGGATTTCCTTGATGAACCAGCTGATGACGAAGGCAGCCCCAACAAAGAATATGGCAACAAAGAACACGGTCAGAGAAGACTCAACAAAGCCAATTCTGAATGGCAAAGTCAATCGCTCGTCTGCACCAATCATGAACGATGAGTCAAGCGTGATCTGCTCGCCGGCTGCAGGACCTGACTGCAGGATGCCGAGGATGGCATCGTTGGCTGGGTCGTTCAAAACACTTGGGTCTGAAGTTGCCGATGCCAAGCCTTCGGTGACTTCAGGTCTTCTAAAGGCACTTGAAATCTTTTCGCCAACCGTTCCAAACAAGATTGACATAAATACAGCGACACCCAGGGTTCCACCCATTTGACGGAAGAAGGTAACTGAGCTGGTGGCAACACCAATGTCTTTTCCGGGAACAGAGTTTTGGCTGGCGACCATTGTTGTCTGCATAAGCTGGCCGAGCCCAAGACCAATCAAGACCATTCCAATGGAGATGACCCAGATGGGTGTCGATGCGTTCATCATCAAAAGCATGTAGAGGTAGCCGAAGAAAAGCACTGCGGTTCCGGTGTTGAAGAAGATTCTGTACTTTCCAGTAGCAGACATCACGCGACCAGAGACTATGGTGGCAGTCATCATGCCGGCGACCATTGGAAGCATTAGCAGGCCAGCCTGGGTTGGGCTTGCTCCATAAACAATCTGAATGATCAGTGGCAGCACGATCATGCCACCGAACATTCCGATGCCCATGATGAAACCAAGGATCTGAGTTCTGGCAAATGTTGCATTCTTGAAAAGCGATAGCGGAATCAATGCGGCAGAGCCCATTGCCTTCTCAACCATTATGAAACTCACGATTCCAAACAAGCCTGTGACATACATCGCTATCGATAGGCCGCTGCCCCAGCCCCACTCTCGGCCCTGTTCTGCAACCAAAAGGATTGGCACAACAGCCAGCACGATTGTCGTGGCGCCCCACCAGTCAATCTTCTGAGGTTGAGGAGTATGAGGCACATGTAAAAAGGTGATGACCATAAATAGCGAAACAGCGCCGATGGGGAGGTTCATTAGGAAGATCCAGCGCCAGCCGTCGATGAACAGAAACTCGTTCACGCCAGCAAGCGCTCCACCAATAACTGGACCCAGTACCGAAGATGTTCCAAAGACTGCCAGGAACATGCCTTGGTATTTTGCTCGCTCTTTGGGCGGAACTATGTCAGCAACGATTGTTAGTGCAAGTGAGAAGAGACCACCTGCGCCAAGACCCTGCAATGCCCTGAAGCCTGCAAGTTCAACCATGCTGTTGGCAAAGCCGGCCGTGACAGATCCGATGATGAAAATAGCGATTCCAATAATGAAGAGCGGTCTGCGACCAAAGATGTCACCGAGCTTGCCGTAGATGGGCGTGCTCACGGTTGAGGTGATGAGGTAGGCGGTTGTTGCCCAAGCTTGAAGAGAAAGACCACCTAGGTCGTCGGCGACGGTACGCATCGCCGCACCAACAACGGACTGGTCAAGGGCAGCCAGGAACATTCCTGACATGAGACCGATCAGAACTATCCAAATTTGCCTCGGCGTCATGGTCCCGGACTGGGCTGCCTTTTTTGCGGCATCCCGAGAGGTGTTCGTAGCCAATGGCTCTCCTAGATTTAGGGTTTAGACGTGCGCAATTCTACTCCTTTGAAACGGAGTCCAATATTTATATTTGGACCCCCTCTGGTTTTGGGCACTATTGGTATTGGGCTTATTCTGCAGTCTGGGATGTTCTCTGGCCCAGAGCACGAAATTATCGCTGAGCAAGTTGCACTGTTTGAGGAGCAAAAACTCACTCCACCAACTCCAGCTTTGACCGACTACCTCTACCTACGTTCGACAATAGATTTCGCCAATCAACAATATGTCGTAGTGAATAAGCAGCGTGAGCTTCATCCAATCGACTATGCACCAGCGACTTTGGTTGCTGCTCCGAGTTCTGAGTCGCTGGACAACTCCAGAGAGCTCCTCTTAACTCCAGCAACATCCAATGCTCTGGTTGAAATGGCGGCGGACATGTTCGAACAGGGTTACGGGAAGCTGTTTGTGAACTCCGCCTACCGAACCTATGAATATCAGACGGAACTCTTCGAATCAAAGACAAACCAGTACGGCCTTGCCGAAGCCTTGATTCGATCAGCAAAGGCTGGTCACTCCGAGCATCAGACCGGTTTGGCAGTTGACGTTTCAGTTCCCGAGCAAGGATGCGCAATCATGCAGTGCTTCGGTGATACTCAGGCTGGGCAGTGGATTGCCGATAACGCTTGGCGCTACGGATTTATTGTTCGCTACGAAAAGGACACCACCGCAATCACCGGTTACACCTACGAACCTTGGCACCTTCGCTTTGTTGGAATAGAGCTAACTGAAATCTATTCTCAAAATGGAATACATACTCTGGAAGAGTTCTGGGGATTACCCGCAGCGGAGTTTTATTTGGAGGAAATCACCGAGTCAACGATCGATTGAGCCTCTGCCAAAACCGCCTCTAAGTGATCCGACCCGTTGAAAGATTCTCCGTAGATTTTGTAGACATCTTCCGTGCCAGAGGGTCTGGCTGCAAACCAGGCATTTACGGTGGACACCTTCACGCCACCCAGAGCACCGCCATTCACCGCAGCCGTCTCAATTTTCTGTATGGACTCTCCGCCAAGTTTCTTGGCGGAGATGTCATCCGCGGAAAGCTTGGCAAGAATGGCCTTTTGCTCGAGCGTGGCCGGCGCATCTATACGCCGGTAGCTGGGTTCACCAAAGTCCTGGGTGAGCATCGCGTACTTTTCCGATGCGCTGTATCTGGTGGCGGCTTCCATCTCTGCAGCCAATAGGCACATGATGATGCCGTCTTTGTCGGTTGAGAACGGTTGACCATTTAGACGAAGGAATGACGCGCCTGCCGATTCCTCACCACCAAAAGCTAAGCTGCCATCAACCAGCCCTGGCACGAACCACTTAAACCCAACCGGAACCTCAACTAGCTTGCGGCCGAGGGATTCGACAATTCGGTCGATTATCGAAGAAGACACCATGGTTTTACCAACACCTGCATGACTATCCCAACCCTGGCGGGATTCGATGAGGTAGTGAATTGAAGCGGCAAGGAAGTGGTTCGGACTCATCAGTCCAGAATCTGCAGTAACAATTCCGTGCCGGTCGGCATCGGCATCATTTCCGGTTGAGATGTCAAAGTTCGCCTTGTTCTCAATTAGGGAAGCCATTGCAAAAGGCGACGAGCAGTCCATTCGAATCTTGCCATCCCAGTCAAGGCTCATAAAGCCAAACTGCGGATCTACCTCTGTGTTGAGCACTGTGAGATCCAGTTTGTAGTCGCTTGCAATCTGTGACCAGTAGTGAACTGCGGCACCACCAAGTGGGTCCGCTCCGATGCGCAACCCTGAGTGACTGATGGTTTCCATATTCAAAACGTCATCGAGCTGCGAGATGTAATTATTTTGAAAGTCAAATTCTTTTGCCGCGGGGGTAGATCTCTTCACTCCAGTGAGGGCAGATGCAAGCAACTCGTTTGCTCTATTTGCAATTCGCGAGGTGGCATCGGTGTCTGATGGACCACCGTGAGGAGGGTTGTATTTGATTCCTCCATCTGTTGGTGGGTTGTGGCTCGGGGTAATGATGATGCCATCTGCCTGAGCATCCGAGCCCCGAGGAACCTGCATGTTGTGATCCAAGATTGCAACTGACACTGCAGGGGTCGGAGTAAAGCCGTTTTCTTTCGCCACAAAGCACTCGATGTCGTTGCCGGCCAAGACTTCTAGAACACTCTGTTGGGCCGGCTCTGAAAGAGCATGAGTGTCGCGGCCAATATAAATCGGCCCACGAATTCCTTGAGAGTCTCGGTATTCAACAATCGCCTGGGTGATTGCCAGGATGTGGTTTTCGTTGAATGAACCATTGAGAGAGCTGCCTCTATGACCGGAAGTGCCAAAGACAACTTTTTCAGTTGCAACTGTAGGGTCCGGCTTTATGTCGAAGTAGCTAACCTCGAGTGCTCGAAGATCAACCAGGTCGACTGCCAGTGCTTGTTGACCAGCCCTTTCGTGGTTCAACTCTCTGACCTTGGGTTCTTGCGAAACAGAAACACAAGATAGGCAGCGGAAAAGCCAAACCCAATGAGTGCATAGAGAATGACAAACCAGTTCACACCTGTTGGTATCAATAGCGTCATTACGCCGAGTCCAAACGCTCCGACCATCATCACTCTCGCAACCCATAGCACGCTGTTGTCAGTTCCGGCTTGAGCGGACACGAACATCAGGCCAGCCAGAGTGAAAACTGTGACGCCAGTCATCTGCATTGCCCAGTCCAGGGTTGCAGCACCCGGAAGGGCTAGCAGGTCGGTGAAGATTCTGGGTAGGGTAATCAAAATTGCAGAGCTGATTGCAAACACCAGAGCGCCGAGTCTGAGAACTCCGCGCAATCTTTGAACATCGCCTCGTTTATGCATTAAAACATCGTATTGCTATCTGGATTTTCCTGCCTGCCCTAATCTTGAAGCATGTCAAGCCCCAACACGATTGCATACCTCGGTCCAGAAGGAACCTTCACCGAGATGGCTGCCAAAATGCTGCCCGGCGCATCAACCTCAGAATTGTTGCCAGTGGCCAGTGTCACGGAGGCGCTAGATGCCGTTTTGACCGGACACGCTAACAGGGCAGTAGCGCCAATTGAGAATTCTTTGGAGGGTGGCGTAAGCGCGACCTCTGACGCGCTTGCAACAATTCCTGGTGTACAGATTTATGGCGAATACCTTGTTCCGGTGACCTTTGACCTAATGGCAAGACCGGGCACGGCTCTCGCAGATGTGAAAGACGTCCTTACTCATCCGGTTGCTTACGCGCAATCGAGAAAGTGGTTGGAAACAAACCTCAACGCCTCAAGCCATATCCCAGCAGCCTCAACAGCAGCAGCTGCCAAAGCACTCTCCAATGGCTCAAGTGCCCATGCTGCAATCGCAGCATCGGGTGCTGCTGAAATTTATGGCCTTGAGATCCTTGCTAGCAACATTGGTGAAAACCAAGATGCCCAAACCAGGTTCTACGAAATAGGCATTTCAGGTCCTCCTTCAAAAAAGACCGGCCAGGACAAGACCAGCGTCGTTGTTGAACTGCCTGATGATCGTCCCGGCGGGCTTTTGGAAATGCTCGAGCAGTTTGCTGCCAGGGGCATCAACCTCTCAAGAATTGAATCCCGCCCGATCGGAGACCGCTTCGGCAGATACCGCTTCAACATCGACGTTGAGGGTCACCTGGACGACGAGGCAATTGGCGAAGCCCTTATGGGTCTTCATAGGTTTAGTCCGAAGGTTGTCTTCTTGGGTTCTTACCCAAGGGCTGATCATTCAGATTCTGTCCATCTGGGTAATAACTCAAACCCGGACTACGAATCGGCTCAGTCTTGGCTGCAAAAATTGCGCCAAGAAGGCTAGTTAGCAAGCAATCAAGGGCGAGCAGGTAGGCTTTGTTTTGTGATTGAGATCAACCTACTTAGAGAAAATCCAGACCTTATCAAGGCCTCCCAGGCTGCTCGCGGAGCAGATGTTGGCCTTGTTGATCTCGTAGCAGATCTTGCCGAGCAAAAAAAGGTGGCCCTGCAGCAGTTTGAGACCTTGCGAGCAAAACAAAACGCTCACGGCAAGCTCGTGGCTCAGGCGCCAAAGGAAGAAAAGGCAGCCCTCGTCGCTCAGGCGCAAGAGCTTTCAGCCGACGTAAAAAAACAAGAGGCCGCAGCTAACCTAGCTGAGCAGGAGCTAATGGTTGTGCTTCACAAGATCGAGAACATTGTTCTAGATGGCGTTCCGGCAGGTGGCGAAGAGAACTTCCAGGTAATAAAAGAGGTAGGCAATAAGCCTGCTTTTTCTTTTGAGGCTAAGGACCACGTGGCTCTTGGTGAGTCACTAGACATTATTGACATTGAGCGTGGCGCAAAAATTGCGGGCTCCAGGTTCTACTTTTTGAAGGGCCTAGGGGCAAGACTTGAGCTTGCAATGATGCAGTTAGCCCTTGACCAGGCCAGCGAGGCTGGCTTCACAGCTTTGATAACACCGACTCTTGTAAAACCAGAAATCATGCAGGGAACTGGGTTTTTGGGAGAGCACTCGGCAGAGGTCTACTACCTGCCAGCTGACGATCTGTATTTGACAGGCACCAGTGAGGTTGCTCTTGCCGGCTACCACAGCGATGAAATTCTTGATGACCTTAATGAACCAAAGCGCTACGCCGGCTGGTCAACCTGCTATCGCAGAGAAGCTGGAAGCCATGGCAAGGACACCCGAGGAATTCTTCGAGTACACCAGTTCAACAAGCTTGAGATGTTCTCCTACTGCAAGCCAGAAGATGCCGAGTCTGAGCACCAGAAGCTACTTGCCTGGCAAGAGCAGATGCTTCAGAAGTGCGAGCTTCCATATCGAGTGATCGACGTTGCAGCGGGAGACCTCGGGTCATCGGCTGCTAGAAAGTTCGATGTTGAAGCTTGGGTGCCAACGCAAGGGGATTATCGCGAACTCACTTCCACATCTAACTGCACCACATTCCAGGCCAGAAGGCTAAACACCCGTTACCGCGATCAGGACGGTAAGGCTACGACCGCGGCAACTTTGAATGGAACTTTGGCCACAACAAGATGGCTGGTGGCAATTCTTGAAAACCATCAGCAGGCCGATGGTTCGGTTTTGATCCCAACTGCACTGCGTGGCTATTTGGGTGGCATCGAAAAGATTGAGCCTAAGAAGTAAATGACAAACGATCCGTGGCTAGTTGGCATCGATATCGATGGCACGCTAGTTCATGACGACGGCTACCTCTCAGATGAGACGGTGGCGGAAGTCAACCGCGTAAGGGAAATGGGCCACCACGTCTTTGTTGCAACAGGTAGGGCAGCGTCTAATGCGTACCCGGTGATCAATCAACTCGGAATCGATACCGGCCATGCGGTTTGTTCAAACGGGGCAGTAACGATTCGGCTTGACGGCTCACACCCGAAGGGCTTTGCAGTTCACGATGTGAAGACATTTGATCCAGCGGATGTTTTAGCCAGGCTTATCGACACCATTCCAAATGCACACTTTGCTGTGGAGGATCTTGACGGTGGATATCGCTTTCACAAGCCTTTTCCGAACTACGCTCTCGGTGACCAAAATGTTGAGACTCCACTGGAGGAGCTGCTGCACCACCCGGTGAGCCGGGTGGTTGTGCTTTCTCCGGATCACGATGTAGATCAATTCTTGAAAATTATGGACGATGTCGGCCTGCAATCGGTCAGCTATGCGATTGGGTATACAGCTTGGCTGGACATCGCGCCAAAGGGCATCGACAAAGGGCATGCCTTGAATCAACTCAGAGATCACTATGACCACACATCAAACAAGGTGCTTGTCATGGGCGATGGCAGAAATGATATTGAAATGTTCCAGTGGGCGCAAAGCTTAGGCGGACACGCCTTCGCAATGGGGCAAGCCCCCGAAGAAGTGAAGCTTGCCGCAACCGCAGTGACTGCTGCGGTGACAGAAAATGGCGTTGCGCAGGTGCTTAAATCGCTTGAGGGACTTGAGTTTTTTCAATAACCGCTAAACTCTTCCACGGAGGCCTGTCCGAGCGGCCGATGGAGCTGGTCTTGAAAACCAGTGGGCAGAAATGTCTCGTGGGTTCGAATCCCACGGCCTCCGCCATTTTGATTCAATCGCTCGAGCCCTATTTGGGCTTGTATATCCGACTGCTGAGATCAACTAGCGCCACAAGCATGAAAAGCACTCAATGCCGTGTGTGTTTCTCGTGCCGCAGCCTCTGGTTGAGAGAAGCGAGCAGAGAATAGCCCTAAGTGGTAGTTCGAACTTGCCATCTGATTTGTTTTATCTCACACTGACGATGTAGAACTGAAAAAAAAGTAATCGTTCGCAATTTGGAGAGGACGCCATGGCACTTCGACTGGCCGACAGGTGGATCTGGGATAGTTGGTACGTATGGGACGGCGATACCTGCCATGCGTTTTACCTCTGTGCGTCAAGGGGGTTAGGTGATCCTGACAGGCGTCACTTCAATGCAAATGTTGGCCATGCGATCTCTCAGGACTTGATGACCTGGACGATTCTGCCCGACGCCCTTTCTCCATCAGACTCACCAGCTTTCGATTCATTGTCGACATGGACAGGGTCGGTGGTCAAAGATGACGACGGGTTGTGGTGGATGTTTTATACAGGGGTCTCGAGGGAAGACAACGGCGATGTCCAAAAAATTGGGGCCGCAACCTCCTTGGATTTGATTTCATGGGAAAAGCAGACGGACTTACCACTCGTCGTCGCTGATCCAAATTGGTACGAGACTTTAGACAAAAGCGTTTGGCACCAGGAGGCTTGGAGAGACCCTTGGGTGTTCAAGAATGCTTCCGGTACTTGGCAGATGCTTATCACTGCGCGCGCCAAAACCGGTGACCCAAAAACAAGAGGAGCGATTGGGCAAGCGGTCTCCACGGACCTCAAAAATTGGCGAGTTCTGGAACCGCTTGCAGTTTCTCAAGGTGACTTTGGCCAGCTAGAAGTTCTGCAGTATGAAGTTGTCGATGGCGTGCCGATTCTTTTGTTTTGCTGCGGGTATCGTGAGCTTTCTGACGCCCGACGAGTTGCTTTTGGCGAAAGAGACGCTACCTACTCCTTGGCATGTAACGGTGACTTCTCTGGGGTGGACTTGGGTCGTGCTCGGCCTTTTGAGCAGCAGCTTCTATACGCCTCCAGGTTGGTGCAAGGCCAGGACGGTATGTGGAATTTGCTTGGATTTAGAAACATTGAGGATGGCAAATTTGTAGGTGAAATTTCGGATCCGATTCAGGTAACTGCGGATCCTGATTTAGGACTCTTGCCAAGATAATCACCGTTTTCCCATGAGCTGCTTTTTGCAAAAACTGTAAGCGGTTACAAATTGTTATAAAAAGATTCTTCTCGAGCACCTTAAGCAGCTAATTGCGCTGTAGTTTTCTAAGTACACATTCGTCCTGAGTGGGCGAAAACGTGTATCGAAAGGACAATTCAAGCATGAAAAAAGCTACAAAATTCATAGCTGTGTCTGCCGCATCCCTGCTAGTTCTAGCAGGTTGTGCAGCTGAAGATACTGCTACAGAGGAGACCACGAGCGCCGCTCCTGCTCCTGCTACCAACGAGCTTCCAGCCGGCGACGGCTCAGTAACCATCTACGGTGGCTACGGCGAAGCTCAGGGTGCCGCATTCCAGCAGGCACTGACTGAATTCGGTGAGGCAAACGGCATCGAGATCACTTTTGAATCTCTAGCTTCTTACGACACCGACATCCAGGTTGCAATCGAGTCCGGCCAGGAGCCAGACATCGGAATGTGGCCACAGCCAGGTGGATTGAAGAACCTTGCTGAGTACCTAGTTCCACTAGACACAGTTTTCGACACAAGCGTGCCGCTGGGAACTCTTGTTCCAGGATGGAGCGACCTAGCTGTTGTTGATGGAAACATCATGGGTCTTCCTGTTTCTGCAAACCAGAAGTCACTCATTTTCTATAACCCAGAGGCATTCGCAGCTGCTGGTTACGAGGTTCCAAACTCCGAGGCAGAGCTACAGGCTCTAGAGGCACAGATTCAAGCTGACGGCTCAGGCTACCCATGGTGTGCTGGAATTGAATCTGGCGACGCTACCGGTTGGGCATTCACTGACTGGATGGAACAGTATGTTCTAGCAGTAAATGGCTCTGACGTGTACGCACAATGGATCAGCGGTGACGTTGACTTCGCAAGCGCTGAAATTACAGCTGCAGCCGACCTAGTTGCTGCTCGCCTTTTGGCTGACGGCCAGGTAAACGGTGGCGGAGTTTCAATGGCAACCGATGGTTTCGGCAACACCGCACCATTGTTTGAGACTGGTGGACAGGCTGCTGGACAGTGCTTCATGCTGCGCCAGGGTTCATTCATCACCGCTTTCATGCCTGAGGACGTTCAGGATGAGATTGCAGCTGGTGACTACTCACGAATCAGCGCATTCCCAGTTCCAGCCCCTGCGGGTGGACAGGCTGCTGTTATCGGCGGCGGAGACATCTTCGCTGTATTTGACGGACACGTTGACCAGGACGTTGCAGCAGTTGCAGCGTTCATCGCGAGCCCTGAGGTACTGAAGTACCAGGTAGCTACCGGTGACCTTTCACCTCACGCAACCTTCGACCTATCCCTTTACCCGAACGACCTAGTCAGGTCATTTGGTGCTGGTCTAGCTAACGCAGAGGTCTTCGGATTCGATGCTTCAGACCAGATGCCAGCGGCAGTAAACGGTGAGTTCTGGTCAGCTGGTACGAGCTTTGTTACCGGCGAACTTAGCTGGTCACAAGCAGCTGAACTGATCGACGGCAAGTACTAGTCTCATTAGTAACTAGCTGAAGTATCGCTACTGGCACCGACTGTATAGTCGGTGCCAGTAGCATCACCGTTTTTACCCAGACAAATGCAAAGGGCGGAGGGGTTCAAGTGGGCGACATAATTTTCGGTCTTATCGCCGTCACCTTTGGCATTGTTGCGAGCTACGGGCTCTACTGGCTGCTGAATGCTCTACTTTCGCTGCTCCCCGAAAAAATTCTTAGGCGAGTTCAATGGCTCGCCTTCCTAACCCCGGCGTTGGTGCTAGTTGCCCTCGTGCTTTTGGCGCCGATTGTGCAAACTTTTGTGTGGTCCTTTATGGACAAGCGTGTAGAAAACTATGTTGGTTTTGACAACTACATCGCGCTGTTTACAGACCCCGACTTCCTGTCAGTACTGGTGAACAACCTGCTTTGGGTTTTGGTTGTTCCTGCAGTTACCGTGGCAATTGGTACCGCGGTAGCGACGCTGACAAATCAAGTGGGCCCAAATCGTGAAAAGATTTTCAAGACACTAATTTTTATGCCGATGTCAATAAGCTTCGTTGCAGCGGCAACGATCTGGTCCCTGACCTATGCCTACGTTCCGCCGGGACGGCCGGAAATTGGAATTCTCAACTCAGTGATGGTCGGACTTGGACTAGAAGCTCAGCCCTGGTTGACTATCAGTGACGGCAAGCTCAACACGTTCCTCTTGATGGCAGTTTTGGTCTGGCTACAAGTCGGCTATTCGATGGTAATCATCTCTGCCGCTATCAAAGCTGTGCCCGAGGAAACTCTTGAAGCAGCAAAGCTTGATGCCGCAAATGCATGGCAGGTTTTCAGACACATTATTCTCCCCCAGGTATGGGGCTCTATCATGGCGGTCTTTGTCACAGTTCTGATTCTCGTGATGAAGATCTTTGATGTTGTGTTAGCAATGACCGGAGGTAACTTCGACACCTCGGTACTTGCACTCGAATGGTTCACTGCTTTCTTCGAAAGCCGGGAAATCGGCCCTGCGTCTGCAATCGTTGTAGTGCTGTTCGTCTTGATCGTTCCTCTCATGTACGTTCAAATTAGAACTGTCAAAAAGCAGGAGGAGCTTCGCTGATGAACAAGCTGAAACGAGTCTCCGAGAAGCTGAATCTTGGGTCAACATTCACCCTGCTTTTCCTGGTGCTTATCTGGTCTATTCCAACGGTTGGACTTCTCATCACGTCTTTGAGAAGACGTTCTGATGCTGAAGTGTCTCCTTGGTGGGACGCCATATTTAACCCGCTGGAAACGGCTTGGACTACAGAGGCCTTCAGGAATGTGGCTGAGAGCGGAATGCTTGATGCATTAGTAAACACCTTTGCCGTTACAATTCCTGCCACCATTCTGCCTCTGATGATCGCGGCGAATGCGGCGTATGCATTCACGTTTTTGAATTTTAAGGGCAAAGAGGTTGTCTTCTCCTTGATGGTCGGCCTAATGGTTGTTCCACTTCAGGCAGCCCTAATCCCAGTCCTTAGAGGGATGGTTTGGTTCCAGAAGACAGTGGACATCCAGCTGACTGGAACCTATGCATCGGCTTGGATCGTTCACTCTGCTTTTGCAATGCCACTGGCCATCTACATCATTCGAAACTACATGTTGACGATCCCAACCTCACTAATCGAGGCGGCTCGAATTGATGGAGCAAGCTACTACAAGATTTTCTGGTCTCTTGTTCTCCCGCTCTCAATGCCGGCAATCGCGTCATTTGCTATTTTCCAATTCCTGTGGGTTTGGAACGATTATCTGATCGCGTTTATATTCGTTGGCCAGGGCAGTCCCGTGCTCACGTACGAACTTCTCAAATTGCTTGGTCAGTACGGTCAAGGTTGGCAGGATGTTGCGGCTGGTGCATTCATATCCCTAATCGTTCCATTGATGGTGTTCTTAGGGCTCCAGAGGTATTTCGTCCGAGGACTGACGTCAGGCTCCGTCAAATAAATCAACGGTGAGGCTTCAAGGGCGGATCTCGGGCCCTGAGTGCCTGTTTCGATTTGCCAGGAGTCATTTGCGACTCCAAGTGTGAATTCCCTTTGAATTCTGGACGATAGTTCTTGTGCACGGGTATCCTCAGACATGTGGTTAAGACTAGTTGGAAAAGACCTAATTGACTGATTCAGAGTACGAGTTCCTAGAAGCCCCTGGGCCCAAGCGGCGTAGTTGGCTAAAAGCACTAATCGCCATCGTCCTTGTAGCTGTTTTGGGGACCGTTGCAGCAGGAGCCGGCGGCTATTTCTATGTGACCAGCCAGTTGACAGCCTCCGGAGTTGAGGTTTACGCCACTGACGGCTCTGCTTTCGAAATTCCCAACCCAGCAACTATTGCAGGGCCCATTAGCATGCTGGTTATTGGCTCTGACACAAGGGAAGATCAGGGCGACGTCAACTACGGACCTGTGGGGTCAGCGCTTGCTGATGTAATTATTTTGGTCCATGTCTCCGAAGACCGGCAGAACGCTGTTGCAATGAGCATCCCTCGGGATCTGATGGTTGAAGTACCGGCCTGTCCAAACCCTGACGGAGGTCAGGTATACCCTGCTAGTTCATTTGCACAAATTAACTCAACCCTGACCAAGGCGGGTCCGGCCTGCACATTGCTTACAGTGCAACAACTAACTGGCCTGCAAATTCCATATCTAGCCATGATCGATTTCAAGGGCGTAATTGCAATGAGTGAAGCAGTCGGCGGAGTCGATGTTTGTGTTGCAGAGCCAATCAGTGATGATTACACGAAGCTCTACCTTGAAGCAGGCGATCACACCTTGATTGGTGACCAGGCCCTTGCCTTCTTGCGCACCCGTCACGGCGTTGGTGACGGCTCTGACCTGTCCCGTATTTCCAATCAGCAAGTCTTCCTCACCTCTCTAATTCGAAAACTGAAGGACGAGGGCGCTCTTGCTAACCCGTTCACTATGTTCAGAATTGGTACTGCTGCTCTTTCGAACATGACATTGTCGAACAGCTTGACGGATTTGGGTGTTATCTATGGCCTTGCCAGGCAGGTAAACAACGTCGACCTAGACAAAATTTCTTTCATTCAGCTTCCCGTGTATGACTTGGAGGGTGAATATGCTGGCCGTGTCGCAGCTTCGCCGGAGCGTTCAGCTGAGCTCTTTGAACTTCTGATTCAAGACCAGCCACTTGTTTTAGCCGAAGCAAACATTGGCCGGGGTGCTGTATTGGCTGAAGACCCAGACCTATCCGATGAGGTGGTGGCAGAGGAAACAGCCGCCGCCATAGATGCTCCCGAGGCTGCGGAGCCAACATCCTTGCCAGAGTGGGTGCAGGGCACCAACGCAGCGACCACCAGCTGCTCGAACTAGTTCAGGTCTTCAATCTGCTGCTGGACTGAATCGGACAGCTCTCTGTTTGAAGGACCAGTTTCAGCACCCGGATACCCACCGTCATACGTGCAATGGAGCTGCCTTTCCGCAGAGACACTAAACCCTGCCCTTTTGGCACCCTTGGCAGTTTGTAGAAGGCAAAGTTCTGATTGAGCACCACACAGCTCTATTTCCGTAACACCAGATTTGATCAACTCGTTTGCAAGGCCAGGGTTTGATTCAAAAGCGTCTTGAGTCGTTTTTCTAATGACCAATTCACCGGACAGTGGTTCCAGAACCAATTGCCAGAAGTATTCACCTGGTGCATCTAGCTCCCCTTCATCACCATCATTTTGAACGTGAACAATAACTTCGCCATTATCTCGGGCAAGGGATAGTCGTTCGGAAATACGCTCCAGAAGAAGCTCGTGGTTCGGCAGTGGCCAGTCACCAGTAAAACCCCAGTTTTGAACATCAACAACAAAAAGTGCTTTAGTCATAACTCAAATCATAGGTAGAAAGCGTTCCAAACCAGGTGTAACTGCTGCTGCAAGATTCTCGGTTGTCTGGTTTGAGGGTTGTCCCGGCTACCCCAGTAGAGCAAAACTTTCTTTTCTGAGCTTTATCGCGATAAACTGCCTAAGTACTTGGAGACGTCGCATAGTCCGGTCGAGTGCGCCTCACTGCTAATGAGGTAGGGGTTTTATAGCCCCTCGGAGGTTCAAATCCTCTCGTCTCCGCCAGCGGCTTTTAGCCTGTTAGGTCAAAGCAGGAACCATCCATTGCAACCCAGCATTTAGCGGCTGTGTCGTTAGCCGCAATCATTTGCATCGCATGACCAGAGGCTCTTGGCTCAGAACTCTAAAAACCCGCGAGCTCAGAAACGTTTGAAATCAGTTTTGTCTCTGACCCATTGTTCACCGAGATCAAGAAAGCATTGGAGCCGGTGTCAAACGAGAGGCTGACCTTGGCTTCGTCGTTCTCCCATGAAAGAACCATTGAGCTCTGGCCCGTGACCTCCCAAGAAAAGCTCCCTGCAAAGGCAACATGCTTTCGCAATCTGGCTAAAGCGATGATGGCCTTTGTAACAGGGCCCTTGAGAGCATCTTGAATCTCTTCTGGGGTGTAGTGGTGACGGTTTACATCTCTACCCTGAGCGGTCTTGGCAAAGAGCTCTCGGTCGTCCATGCCATTGAATAGGCCCACGTAGTAAACCTGCGGCTCTCCGGGCAAGAAGAACTGAACCGCACGCATGATCACATAAGCGTTGTCGTCGTTGACGATGCTTGGCAAGGTGGCATTGATCTGGTGGGGTAGGGAGAACCACTGGGGGACAACGCTCGCGATTGCTGAATGGCCACCGGTGTTTTTTTCAGCAACTTCAAAGATGTGCTTCATCTCTTCTTGGGTGATCAATCCAGGCCTGCCACCGATAGGGCCTCCGTCAATTACCCCGTAACCATCGTGGGTGTCGAGGACGTTCAGGCAGTTGTCTGGTCGAAGCTTGAACCAGGTGTCCAGCCTGTCAACGCTTCCCGTGAAGAACGAATGAAGCAACAGTGGTGCGGTCTGGAAGTCATAAATCAAATCAACGAGCGGCGCAATCTCTAGCTGCTGGCTGTAGTGGGCGTGAACCTCAACCAAGACTCTCATGTCGTATGAGTGGATTAGGTCGGTGATCTCTCTAACAAACTCAAAAGTCTCAGGGGTCATAAACGAGTCGGTGCCAGGAGTCTTGACCGCATAACCAACAGCGTCTAGGCGTACCACCTTCACCCCGCCCGACTTCAAGGCCTCGATAATTCGCTTCAGGTAGGCAATGCCCTGTTCGTGTTTGATGTCGACATCAACCTGGCTTGGCATGAAGGTTGTCCAGACCAATCTTCTCTTCCCATTTACCTCGTAAGCCGTGAAGGGGAAACCAGGTCGTGGTCGGTAGAAGGAGGTTATGTCATCCTCTGACGCTCCATCTGGAAAAACGGTGTCAAAGGTCAGAAATAGCCCGTCGTGCTCGCTGGCTTCGCCCTTTTGCTGCCAGTCCAAAAACTCAGGCGAAAGGTTAGATGCGTGATTCACAATCAGATCAGCGGTCAGTTCATGAGTCTCAGATATGTTCTTGAAGTCACCCCAGGTACCCAAGCGCGGGTCAACGATTTTGTGGTCGATGGGATCAAACCCTGCATCATCGCCATCATAAGGGTGGAAAAAGGGAAGCACGTGTATGCCATCAAAATCTCTGAGCTCTGTCTTTAGAAGCTTTTCAATTTCTGCGAGGCTTCCGCCCACGCGTTCCGCGTAGACCAAGATGCTGGTCTTTGACAATTAAGTCCTCCACTAAAAACTACTTGAAATTACTTGACCAAGTAAGAATACCGCCAAAACTGTTAACGCTTACAGTCAAAACCTGCGGACCTCAAGTAGCTTTACAAGCCGGTTCCCATAAGTGCCATGAGGTGAGGCGTTGGATTGGTTCGTTGATGAAACTAGCCCCCTCATTTTGCGCAAACTGCGGCATTGGAGCAAAAATAGGGAACTACGGTTCAAGACAGGGGTGAAATCATCAGAGAAGGACGACCAATTCGGCAAGAGCTTGAATTCACATCCGGAGGCTACGTTCTCTCCGGCACACTTACACTGCCAGAACCGGGATCTCTCCATCCTATGGTTCTATTTCTTGCAGGCTCTGGACAAACCGACCGAGATGACAATGCCGGCAGATTGAAAATCGATCTCTTTCCACCTCTCGTGGAGGCGCTTTCGAAGATCGGTTTTGCAACCTACCGTTATGACAAGCGCGGCGTCGGGGCAAGCCAGGGCGATTTCCTTGCAACCGGTTTTTACGACTTAGCCGCAGATGCTGAAAACGCAATTGAATTCCTATCAACCCGTGAAGAGATAGACAGCTCGAAGATATTCGTCCTCGGCCATAGTGAGGGTGCGATGCTTGCAGCCAGGCTTGCAGCTGGCAAGGCCAAGGTTGCAGGGGCAGTCCTACTAGCTGGTTCAGCTAAATCCGGAGAAGAAACTATGCTCTGGCAGGCAAAGCAGATTGTTGGTTCGCTCAAAGGTTTCAACAAAGTTCTGATTAAGTTTCTCCGAATCGATGTTCTAAGGAGCCAGCGCAAGACCCTAGATCGCCTGAAGCTCACAACCGAAGATTCAAGCAGAATCCAAGGGAAGAGAATAAATGCCAAATGGATGCGCGAATTCTTGGCCTACGATCCCATCCAAGATCTGACAGCGGTCAAAGTGCCAATATTGGCGATAACCGGAGCCCATGACGTCCAAGTTGACCAGAAAGACCTGGCTGTTATGGCAAAGAGCGTTGCAGGCGAGATTGATACTCACGAGCTTCCAGGCTTGTCTCATCTCCTCAGAGACGATCCAGAGCGGGCAGGGCTTAGCGCATACAGAAGACAGGCAAAAAAACCCTTAGACAGAAAAGTGGTCGAGCTGGTTTCCGACTGGCTTTCTGGCCGGGTTTAGTACTACAAAGACCAAGATTAAAAACTTCAATAGCCAGATCGGGCTGCATGGTGTAGTTTGGAGGTTGCCCAGCGCTTGTGGCTCAACGGATAGAGCATCTGACTACGGATCAGAAGGTTGGGGGTTCGAGTCCCTCCAAGCGCACTGAGACCCAAGAAGAATTCACGACTTCTTGGGTTTCTTCTTTTGAAAATTCGGTTTTCGACTCCGAACGCAGAGAATTCCAAAGTTTCAAGTCAAACGCTATAGAAAAAGTCGATTTACTTCTGTGCTTTAGAGTCTCTCGGCGACCTGGCCGCGGCCGCCCGAAAGTTGTATGAACTTGTTGCATTCTGAAGCCAAAAGGCTTCTGTCGTGGCTCGCTAGAATCAGAATTTGGGAATTTCCGACATACTCCTTCAGGCGAGCCCTAGCTTTCTTTTTGAATTTTGAGTCACCCACCGACAGCCACTCGTCCATGATGACAATGTCTGCTGGAACTGCTGTGGCTAATGAGAAAATCAGTCGCATGCGCATCCCCGAGCTGTAGCTCTCCAAAGGGTCGTCGATTCGCTCGCCTAAGCCTGAAAACACGATCGCATCCTCTACTGTTTGCTGGGTAAGAAGTTTGCTTCGACCGAGTAACTTGCTCCGATGAACTATGTTTTGACGCCCAGACATCTTTGCATGCATGCCGCTTGAAATTCCCAAAAGTGAACTGACCGAGCCCACTACTTTGACATCCCCACGCGTCGGCGGATAGATGCCTGATATCAGTCGCAGTAATGTTGTTTTGCCAGAGCCGTTCGGTCCCGTTATGCCGAGCCTGTCTCCAGATTTAAGTGACAAACTGATGTCGCTCAATGCCGTAACGGGCTCAGGCTGGCTCAAGCGCCTAAACTCAACCCATGCAGTGGAGATCTCAATCTTTGCCAAAACTCATACCCAATAAATGATTCGCTGGCGCTGAATTCGCATTGCATGAGAGCCGATGAGTAGGGCGACCATTGCTAGCCCGAATGCTACTGCATAGTTTGTTGCGGTTGGAACCTCCATAAGAAGTGGCAGTCTGGTTATTTGTAGATAGTGATACAGAGGATTAACTTGCAAGAACAGTTGAACAAGTTCATTTTCAACTCTTTCGGGTTGCCACATAATAGGCAACAAAAAAAACATGACACCAGTTATAGAGCTGACCAAGGGCCCTACGTCTTTATACCGGGCTGCGAGAGGAGCCATAATCCAGCCCAAACCCACGAGGAAACCTGCTGTGATGGCCATCCCTAAAACTGAAAGAAGTAGCTTCCAGTCCAAAGAAGGGTCGAAAAGCAGGACAACCCCTATTACCAACACAGAATTTTGAAGCAGCAGGAGGAGTTCGCGAACCACGACTTCGATGGAAAACACTTCTTTTCGCATGGGGAGGGAGAGCATTAGTGACTTGTTGGCATTTAGTGAAGCTGTCCCGTTGTTAATACTTGCGGCCATCATCCCCCACACTGCCCAACCGGTTGCCAGCCATGGCACATAGTCAACCGGCCTCGTTTCGAGAACCAGACCAAAGACAAGGCCTATCAGCGCAATACGGAGAGCGAGGCCAATTGTCGGCCACAAGTTTCCTAGGCGGCTACCAACGCCGATGAGGCTGTATGACTTTTTCCCTAGCACCCAACCCATTCGCATGAGGTCTTTTGCCTCAGTGAAAAACCCTCTCACTTCTTGCCACCCCAATTCGAGCAGTAGTTTAGCCGAATACACCACTCATGCCTGGCTAATCCTGTCAGAATACCAGAGCAAGCACCCTGCTCACGCAATCTAATTCTGCTCTTGATTTGGCTGTCTGCGTAACTGACGCGTGGCGCCTTGTTGCTCGATTGGAAAAATATCCGGGCCACTGGAAGCCTGTCGCAAGTGTCCTACCCCTCTACTTAGTGATGCTCACCACTCTACCGAGGCACTCGGATGTCTTGCCAGTCGACTTCCAGGATTTACCTCGCCTTCACTCTGGGTTCGTGACATAGATTAGATTTAGACTTTATTAACGCTCCGTTTGCTTGGATACTGTTTAGAACCTGAATCGTAGATTCTTGTAGGCCGAGGTCCGTTCCAAGTAACTGTGCCGGGGACGCCTATTCGACCGAACACCAGACTGGGAATGAAATCCAAAAAATCTCACCTCAACATTGAATTGGCGAAAGCCCTTCAAAACTCGTTGATGACACCGAGGTTTGAGTGTCATCACTTGCGGCAGTCACACGCACCACGTGCCAACTTGGGTCTGTAAAGAGTGGCCATAATTATTAGCGCCAGACTCTTTCTCGATATGAGTTTGAACCGTGCAACGGAGGGTCTTTCTCTGAGTTTTAGTTGAGACCATGAAGTTGACGCCTGGTCGCGCCTTCGAGAAGAGCTTCGCTGAAAGTAATAGTGAGCTCCTAGAGTGGTAATCCTTCGGACGCCCAACTTCAATGCCGCCTTGTTGAGCTCCCAATCTTCAAACAATGTCCCCTCTTGTTCAGCCCTAAACCGAAGCTCGTCTGGTATCGGGGTCTTCAAAAGCATTGCTGATCCCCACAAGTTCGTTAGGGTTGCTGCCCTCTTATAAAGCCACCAAGAATTTTCGTCCTGGGCCGGTTGGCGGAAGGAAAGTTTTATGAGCCGTCCACCCAATCTCCAAGTGTGAACTCTGTAGCCGGGCGAAATGATTGCCGGGCCCGAAGCAGTACGACTACAAAGGATCGCCTCATTAAACCAGTGGTCACAGCACGTGTCATCCCCATCTATGAAGAAAATTCCCTCTACCTGACCCGCAAACTCATCAATGATTGCGTTGCGAACTAGGCCAACGTCAGAGTAATTTGTCTCTCGGTACCCCACGCCTGTTTCTCTCACTGCCGCCCGAGTCGTGTTATCAGGAGAGTCCAACACAACCAGCAGGTTTGTGCTTTGGGGGTAAATGCTTTCGGTCTGCTGGCGCACCGACAGAATCTTTTTGGTGACCAACTGACCTTCATCATGGGCCGTGACTACGACGAGATAACCCAAGCTAAAGGCTCCTGACAGCGTTCAAAATGGCAGTGCACGAATCTGACGGGTATCCTTCAAAAATTGCGTCCCGCATCTTGTTTTCATCCGCGGTGAGGCCATCGGATTTAGTAGCCCTCTCCGTGTCCAGAAATGCGCATTGAGTTGTCTTACATATGTGTGCGCCCTTTTCGGCTAGCAGGTCAAACTCGAGTGAGTGAGCCAGGTGAGACTTGGTGTAACTTTCGTCCATCTGTGAGCGAAATAGAATTACTGGTGTGCCAGCGAATAAAGCCTCAAGAGCGGTCGAACTGAAGTCAGTTACCAATACACGGGATTTTCGCACCTCGTTCTGAAAGTCAATATCTGCAAATCCCATAACAACTGCCCCACGCGACTCAATTTGACGAATCATCCTCTCGTCGAGCAAAGGGTGTGGGATCAACACGACCTTAGAGCCCAAGCTCAAAAGCTTGGATACGAGCTCCAGCCATTCGGTGCTGTAGTCGCGCAATTGAGTGTCCAGCGATCTAACAAACGAACTTTTTCCACTTCGCCAAGTCGGGACTATAAGAATTTGATCCTGCCTCCGTGTCTGAATACTTTTATATTTGTCAAATCGTGCCATGCCAAGTTGTTTGAGCGAATGCTCAGGCCGTGCGATCGACCCATAAACAGAGGCTAGGTGCTGAATTTCCGCGCTAACTGAGCAGCAAAGTATGTCGTAGCGGTGCTGAAGGTCGACAATGTCATTCGAAGTATGTTGGATGCCGTGACGCAAGTAAACAACCTTAGGGCTGTGCCTCTGCCCAAAAAACATTCGAGCGACTGTTGAATATGTGTCGACATCTCTTTGGCTAAACGCAATAACGCGTGCATTAACCAAGACTTGCCAGAATTCTGAGGAGTGCGGCTCCACTAGGTATTGTCCGAATCCTTCGCGATCTAGGCGCTGGCCACAATTCGAGTCCTTGCTAATTGCGAACCGGACACAATTTTCCCCTTGTTCAATTAGACGTCTGAACAGGCTTTCCCCGTTGTCTCGAGCGAGCCCAGCCCTGTCCATAATCAGGAAATCAATTCTTGTCAGCGAGATATTTTTTGAAAACTTGAGCTTGCCAGCCCTAACTCCTAGTGAAAGCATGAGTCTGAGCCAAACTAGGCGCAAGCCGATGGCTGGAATTCTCCCAACTATGGGAGGTATGCCGTTTCTCTTCTTGCCTGTGCCTAAACTATCCACTCTGTACACGGACGCGTCTCATTTCTCGCCCAAAAAGCGGCTCTCGACGGACAGCACTTGCTAGTCCCTAAATCTTAGTAACCGTGACGCAAATGCTCGAATTGTACTCACCCACGAACTAGGGATGACTCTTCCGATCTGCCTCACTTTGGAAACCAGGTCACGTTCAAACTCTGACAATTCCGAGATCCCGTTTTTCTGGTGTTTCGAAGCCCCATGAGAATCAGGCCCAAGAATCGAGACGAAAAAATGTTCAAATCCTGGACCTAATTGCATCCGGTGGCCCTCCGACTTGTAGTACTCAGAAGCATCATAATGAAGCCGATCGCCACCACCATCCACTTGGGCACGTCGGTTATCAGCCGCGTAAACGACTGATTCCCGGCTGTCAAGTCTGCGAACGGACCCCCGATGTAGAAATGTTAGCTCCAAAGTCCCCGAGCTCTTCCAAGCTGAGTAGGTGCTCTTACTTAGCTCCTCAATAGTGCCAGAGGGCCGAAAATAGCCCCCTCGGTCACTAAGCGCGCTTAGGATGAGGCCGGAGTAAAGAACTGCTTCATACTCACGCATCAGGAGGCTGTTGCTGATCGCCCGACTGACAGTGGACCCACGTTGAAGAGACTCCAGCGTGATCAACTCTGTTCTTGCTAGCCAGACGCCTCCCAGCATGTCAGCTGGAGTCTGCGCGAATTGGCCCGACCGGAACCAGAGTGGCTCTAAAGCCTCAACCGGGCACATACTCAGCCTTCCAGGGGCGACTTCTTGGACCATTCTGAAAGCATCAGAAGAAACACTGCCAACTGGCCCGATTCTCAGCCCACCGACGGCACCCAGACGTTTATCAGCCTGAAATAGCTGAAGAGCACTATCTATCCCGAAAATTAGGCCTGGAGTCGAATCGCCTAGCGTTAGAACAAAAGGCGTGACAATTTGGTTTCTGAGGTCTTCATTGGTTAAGTCCTGTGAAACACACCTGACTGATTCGCCGGCACCGCGGGTATGCTCAAAGTCCTCCAATAGGGAAGGCGGGCCCAACAAAAGGAGCGCATGAAGCGTTTGATTTGAAGCTTCAAATGCAGCGAGCGTTCTGAGGAGTCGCTCATAAGAGTCAACATGAGCGACCAGTGTTACGAGGGGATGGTCATTAGGCATTGGAGTAGCCAAAAAATTCGTAATCATGTCGGTATCTCTTGCGCAAAAGATTTTCCTGAGTTCTACTCAAGTCTTCCAAGGCGTTTGCAAGAGGGGACTTATTGAGCTGAGGCGGCGGTGTTTCGAGTCTGTTCCTCCCAACCAGTTCGCAAAAATCATCCAAGAATAAATCGAGTTCCTCCACCTTCCCCCTCAGTGTATAGCTGATGTTTTCTGTGCTTGCGAAATACGTCTGGGGTACAAAATGCTGATCGAGTTGTCCGGATGCCGTCCTATCAACATACTTCGCAACTTCGTTGATTGTTATGTCGTCGGAAATCGCCAACTCTGCTGGTGCGGCATGGCTTTGGTGCCTGTCCCCACTTACCTTCTGTCTTAAGCGCACCCAACTGTCCCTGGAGTGAGAATCGTAGGTCTCCCGTTGCTGAGTCAGGACCCTAGAAAGGTAGGCCGACTCGAAGCGCTTCATTGGATCTCGGCCGACAACCACCTTCGGAACAGAGTTATCCGCCAATAAAGCTTGGGCTGCCTCGGCATCCATCTGCAGCAAGGAGGCAAATCCAGAATTTGCAAGGACGTGAGGATTCCGTCCTTTACTAGGCATAGTCACGCCTTTGGCAAGCGCTATGAGATAGGTCTTTAGGAAACTACTTGCGTTTTTAGATATAAAGCAAAAGACCACATGTAGCTCAGGGATGTAGACCAAATCTCGACCGATTGAGCCGTTGTCTGTGCTGTTTTCTCGGAGAATGCGTTGAATTTCAGTCAACATGGACCTGACCAGGTGCGAAAACAGCTTGCATGTTGGGTTGTTCCAAGTATCCTGACCTGCCGTCTGGAGAAAAGACTCTTTGACGTTCACCAACAATGGTGAAGGATTTTAGGCGCAAGTCTCTAAAGAAAAAGTTGAAGAAATAATCAATCCTGTAGCGCATTTTCTTGTAACCCCTCGATTGCACTCTGACATTCCTTACCTTCAGGGCGTTCGTTCTGGCCACAACCGTGGAGGCCTGTCTCTTCAGTCGCACGTAAAAATCTTGGTGCTCCGCCCCTATTTTGAGGTTTTCATTCCAGAAAACGCCTTTGTCAAAAATACGGTCTCTCCTCATAAGAGCAAAATTGTCAACGATGTCGCAGGTTTCAAAGTAGTCAACTGCATTGGCAAATTTCCTTTTTCGAGGAGCGTCCTCTAGGCGAAGCCAGAGAAGCCGCTCATCACTTCGAATCATGTGCATCGCAAATCCCTGAGAAATCTCTTTGGACCTTGGTGTCGTCCAGTTCTCGGTGTCAAGCAAATTTCCGCCGAGAACCGAAATGTCTTGATTGGCGGCGATAATATCTAAAGCGGCATCTAGTCGGCAACGCTCATCGATTTGGAAATCATCGTCCATCAGAAAAACAAGCTTCCGATTTGTCTGCTGGACAGCTATGTTCCTACACTTCCCCAGGCCTGTGTCATGAGGCACGTGGATTAAGCGGGCGTCGTACTTATTGGCCATTCGCCGCCAGCGAAGGTTTTGCGGCGTCTGAACAATGATTGTGATGCTGATTTCTGCGGGGAGAAACGCCCTTATAGATTTTAGGAGCTCTGCCACGCATCTGGCTCTATCTGTTGTGACAGCTATAACGTCAATGTCGCTATACGCAAAGGGTCTTCCCGCAGGCATGTCTCCAATGGCTGCAAAGCAGGATCGTGTAAACGCGCCCCAGGGTCCGGGCTCTGCCAGAAGGACTTCGAGCAGAAAAGGGGTTGAGTCAGTGTTGCTAGAAAGCATCCCCACATACAAAAATTTGACATTTGATGCGATGCCCACCGGGCGCATAAACCATGAGTCTTTGTTTGCGGATGGCATGTAGTCGGGAGGCTCGAGCGAACATACTTCTTCCTTGGAAAGTCTCACTTGGGTTTTGTCAACGCCCACAGAGCGACAAACATCGACCTCACTTGCCGCGCTCTGCCCCCCTAAATCCGCCGTTATGTAGCCAATAACATCTCCACTCTCCGTCAGGATTTTGGAGCCCACGTCCGCTGAACTCTTGAGCCAATCAAGTGCACCCAGTGTGGGCAGGTAGCCGGGCATAATCCTAAAAACTAGGCTGACGCGACGGGCTTGAACGGCGTGACTAGTTGTGCCGCTACTACTAGATGCACGTGCGGGCTTTGAAGCAAAATTAGTACTGGGACATGGCGGCCCACTTTCGATCGGTGAAAAGCGCACTTGAAGCGGGCTGGCTCTCGAATTTAGGAGCCGTAGCCATTCGACCTGAAAGATGCTCATTGGGTTCACTTGTCCTGATGTTTATAAACCCGAATTTATCAGAACAATAGAATTTATTGTCAAGACAAATGGGGTTTGGACGACTGGTCACATTGCGCCTAAACTCTTGAATGTGGCCATTCATCTACCCGCACTCGCGCTGTCTCTGTATGTCAGCCCGAAGGTAATGTCGACATCATTGAAGCTGTGGGCCTTCGAATACGAAAACGATAGAAAATTCGAGCCCTTTCAGGTTGCGGGAAAGACTCGCCACATCCATAGCCTTTATCCAACCAGTGAATTCGGTAATACGCGGCACTTTGAACAGCATACGAAGGTGGCAATCGTCAGGGAGCCGGTGGACCGATTTTTATCCATGTATAGGAATCGAGTTCTAACCAAGCAGCAGGGTCACCACCTAAGCCGAAAGGCTGTTAGAGAAAACGGCTTGCAAGAGGCTCCAGACCTCGAATTGTTTCTTCGCAATTTTCAGCGGTACATGGACGTAAGCTCTGAAATTGCCCATCACGCGGCACCACAGGCGGTGTACCTAGGTAATGATGTTGACTTTTTTGATCATGTCTTTAACTTTCGGCAGGTCGTCGAATTGGAAGAGTTCTTGACGCGGCGAGTTGGGCGCAAGCAGGCTTTGCCTCACGAGCAAGCCTCGAATCGCAGCTTAGGAATCGAGAATTTAACCTCCAGTTCCTCGATTCAAATTGCTTCGATGGTTGCACAGATCCAAGACTTGTGCTCAATCGATTACGAAGTTTATGGATCATTCTTTTAGGCCCCGTACATGAGACTAATTCTTCACATAGGCATGCCAAAAACCGGAACCACCGCGATCCAACGTTTCTTGCTCACAAATCCTGAAGAGCTTGCAAAACGTGGTTACGGAATGCTTGAGGGAATTGGCGTTCCCAGCAACAAACTGCTTGCTGTCTATTTTTCTGGCAAAAAGCCGCAACAAATTGCGCCTGACTTTGCCGCGACGAACCATCTAGACACGGTGAAAAACAAAGATCTCTTCATGGCGTCATCAGGCTTCATCAGTGAGATAGATCGGCAACTAGCGATTCTGGGAGAGTCATGTCACACGGTAGTCATCTCCTCGGAACAACTGAGCCAGCATTTGCTTACGAAATCCGAATTGTGCGAACTGCGAGAATGGAGCCAGAGGCGATTTCACAATGTTCAAATTATCTGCGTTGTGCGTGATCCAATTCACGGGATTCCATCGCTTTGGACAGAGGCGGTAAGAGCCGGCGCACGTATCAGTCTTTCGCGTTTTGTCTTCAAAACCATCAAGAGACTGAAAAGTTCGAATTCGGACGCTCGAAACAACCCCCTGGCTTTGGCCAGCCTTTGGTCTGAAGTCTTTGGGCGAGATGCCCTCAATATTTACTTCTATCCCAAAGGCCAAGAAGATGTCTGCAAACTTTTTGCTGACAGCTTTCTTGGCGGGCACCATGGATTCAAGTTTGAAAAAAAAAGACAGAGAACATCACCGCCCCAAAGTACAACTAACGCTTGGCGGCTTGCGAACCTAATCAGCACTCCTAGATACGAAAACAGGCAACGCAGATCAGAGAACATTCAGCTCAGAAGATTTCTGGCCGGATTTGCAAAGAAATCAAGGAAGCGAGCGAGTCTTACTAGCAGCCAGCGACGAAGAGTTGACTCGGCTTACAGCCATATCTTTTCAAGATTGGAAACTGAATATGACGCCAAAGAGCTGGGATCGACTGTTGAATGATTCAGAGCCTAATCCGACATTTTTTCTCGGTGTCGGGAGCCAAAAAGCAGGGACGACATGGCTTCACAGGACCTTGCAGTCTCACCCAGAGGTGGAAACCGGAGGCTGGAAAGAATACGCATTCTGGGACACGTATTTTCTAGGCGATAAGAGTAATCGCAGACTTAATTTTGAGGAACGACAACAAGAACTTACCAAAGAGCTTCAGTTAGGTTCAAATTCGATTGCGACAGCTAAGAAGGAAGGTATGTTGCAAGGCTTGACCTTGGCGCTGGAATTGATGGGTGAACCAGATGCGTACATATCACATTTCTTGGAACTCAGTCAGGGTGAGGGTGTTCGTGTAGTGGGAGACTTAACACCAAGTTACGCGCTGCTGAATGAAGAGAACTTCATTGAAATCCGGCAACGGTTGACCGAGAGTGGCTTCGTTGTAATGCCAATTTTTGTCATGCGAGATCCACTTGACAGGATGACTTCCGCATTTAACATGATGATTCGTCAATCGAGCAAGAAGGGCGTCGAGTGGCGGCCAGTAAATGCAGATGAGGAGTTTTGGAGATTCTGCCACCTGAGCGGGAGCCGGCTTCGAACCCAGTACGAGTTTACAGTGAGAGCGTTGGACGGAGCTTTTGGGCATGGGAACGTTCACTACTCTTTTTTTGAGTCTCTTTTCCAGCAGTCTAAAGTGAACAAGATTTTTGCAAGCCTCGGAGTTGCGCCTGCCCGGGTCAACGGTGGAAAGGTCGTGAACTCATCGCCCAAGCGGTTCTTGCCTTCAACTGACGTTGGGCAACAATTTTATGAGGAGTTTGACGAGACATACTCGTTTTGTTTAGACCGCTTTCCGGGCAGCTGGGAAGTAGACAGCTGGGTGCAACGCTTTCGCTAGACGAGATGGTTACAGCCATGACTCATGAGATTTTGTCCAAGCTTCAGGGAGAGGTCCGTAGTCATTCGAGTTTTCAAAAAACTCATAGGTGCTCCTCACTTGCTCTGCCACGAATTGCATTGACTCCGCATTAGGCTGCACTCGCCGACCTCCGGCAATCACTTTTCTGTTTATCTTTGGGGGAACGATGCCGATGAAGTTCGCTATGTCGTCAAGAGAATCCTGAGAAAACATGTTTTCGTAAAATATTGTCCTCGAGTCAACTCTTGACTCCAGATCAACTAAGCCAAGAATCAACTTCTCGTAACGGCTCCTTTCAAAAATTGCCTCACAGTTTGTACGCAAAACTCTGTCAATTTGACTTTGCCGAATATGTAGAGGCGCATCCATGTCAACTTCAAAGCCTTTTCTTCTGTTGCGAATTTTCATCGACAGTTCAGAGAAGACGCGGTCCACAGGGTCCCGCATCAACAAGAGACCTTTCGGCATCAATTCGTACTGGTTCATAAGTGTGGACAGTTTTTGCAGCTGATCCGCACTCAGACCAATACTTGGAGTGAGGTCTCCCAGAACACGGAGTTTTGAGCTCCTTTGTGTCTTTCTAGCTAACCGATCCACAAACTCATCCGGTTTAGCTAACGCTTCTCTGCGAAAGACTGCCTCTGGTGTGTCAACACCTTCAAGGTCCCTGAGTCGCTGTTCACGAATTGCCAGACTGAAATAAGACGGCCAAAACCGCCACTCCTTAATTCCTCCACCAAAGAAGTCACTTGACTCTTCGAGGTTCCGAGATAGCCATGTAGTGCCGCACTTCATGGTGCCATGGAAAAAAAGAAATGTTTTTGTCACGATAGCTATGGTACCGAGATAGCTCACAGTTTCTTGATCGACTATCCCTAAAGCTTGCGACCAGGCTGCATCAGAGCCCCAGCATTTCTAGAAACTCGCTGGGCACAATGTCCATGTCTGGCCCAACCTCCACCGCAGCACGCGGACGTTCGTAAGGAGCTGTCACTCCAGTGAAATTCGGAATTTCACCATTTCTTGCTTTTCTGTAAAGGCCCTTCGAGTCGCGAAGCTCGCAAACCTCTAGAGGGGTGTTCAAATAAACGAGTTTGAAGCGATTTGCCCCGATTATGCCCTTCGCCAGCTCCCTGTCCGATTCGGAGGGAGAAATCATCGCCACGATGACAATTAAACCGGCATCTAACATGAGTCTTGCCACCTCAGAAGTCCTTCTGATGTTTTCGTTACGATCAGCATCCGTGAAGCCAAGGTCTCGGTTTAGACCTAGTCGCAGGTTGTCACCGTCAAGGATGAAGTGAGGCTTGCTAACGCGGTACAATTCCTGGCTTAGTTTATTTGCAAGTGTAGATTTGCCAGATCCAGATAGGCCAGTTAGCCAAACCGCCGCTGGATTATTGCCAGTGACCTCACGCAGCATGTCCGAAGAGACAACGAAGTCTTGCTTTTTTAGGTTCTCACTTCTGCGGAGAAAGTGGTTGATCGTTCCAACTGCCAGCGTTTGGCCGTCTTTAGGATCAATGATGACAAAGCTGGACAGAAGGTGGGAGCCAGAGAACTTTTGAAGGAAAAATTGTTCACCCAACAGAATGTTCGCCTGCGCTAAGTCGTTAGTTTCAATGCCAGATACCTCGCCTAATTTGGTGCCTGAACTATTAACCGAAAAGATTCTGGTCAGTTGTACAGACGAAGTTGCAGATCCGAACTTAATTATGTAGTTGGTGTTCTTCCTGGCACGCTTGTCCCCCAGCCAGATCAACTCTGCGTCGTATAGGTCGTGAGCTTCTATCGGGACAGCGGAAAGGATGTCCCCCCTTGCAATGTCAAATTCTCCACCCACAGTGATTGCAACTTGGTCGCCTGCGAATGCGAATTCTTGGCGAACACCTGAGACATATAGGCTGGTGATTGTAAATTTAGTATTCCGGTGCCATAGTAACTCACCTTGCTGAATCGAACCTTGTGTAACGGTTCCGAGGTAAAGCCTAGAGGACTCGAGTCGCTGAACTAGCTGGACCTGGAGAAGTGCCAGCTCTTCTTTAGTATCGGTGATTGCTGTGCTGCTAACCGGGGACTTAATCGCGTCCAGTAAGGTCGGCCCGCTATGCCATTTCATCTTCGCACCAGGCCTTGCGATGTTCTCATTAGTCAAAGCAGAAACGGGTATGAACTTCAATTCAAGGGCGGCTTGGCGTTGCTTGATTGTCTTGATGATTGATTCAACTTCTGAGGCGACCTTTGAGAATGCTTCTTGGCTGTAATTCAGGAGGTCGAGTTTATTCACTGCGACAACAATTCTTGAGACTCCAAGTTTGATAGCAATTTCTAAGTGTCGAATTGTTTGCTCTCTTGGGCCTTGTGCGGCATCAACGACCAACAAAAGCACATGGGATCCTGCACACGCTGTGGCCATATTTCTCGTGTATTGAACATGGCCCGGCGAGTCAGCAAAATGAAACCGAACCCCGTCGTAATCAGTGAAACGGTGTGCAACGTCAATTGTGATTCCTTGTTCGCGCTCACTTCGAAGGCCGTCTAGGGCATCGGCGAGGGAACCTTGACCTACACCATCAACCTGGTCACTTAAAAGAGCCCCAGTCTGGAGCAGCAACTGGGCTAGTAGCGTCGACTTGCCGTCATCGACGGATCCGGCGGTAGTAACTCTGATTATCGAACTTGGCATTAGAAATAACCGTCTATCTTCTTCTCTTCCATACTCGATCCCCGATCTTTATCTATTAGTCGGGAGCTTCTCTCGCTAACGGGGGAGTTTCTAAGCTCGTCAATAATCTGCGGGACGGAATGTGCGTGACTACTAATTGCACCAGACAGAGGGTAGCAACCAAGGCTTCGAAATCTCACCGGCTTGAATTCAATAAGCTCGCCCTCTAGCAGCCTAAACCTGTCGTCATCCACCATAATTAGCGCTCCGTCGCGATAGACCACGGGTCTGATTTTCGAAAAATAGAGCGGAACTAGAGGTATCCGCTCGGCTTCGATATATGTCCAAATATCAACTTCAGTCCAGTTTGAGAGAGGAAACACGCGCATTGACTGCCCATTTACGAGGTGTGTGTTGTAGTGGCTCCAGAATTCTGGCCGCTGGAATCTAGGATTCCATCTGTGCTGAGAGTCCCGTACTGAAAAGACTCTCTCCTTGGCTCTTGAAATCTCCTCGTCGCGTCTAGCGCCGCCGAAGAGGAAATCAAATTTGTAGTCGTCGATTACCTTCCGTAAAGCTTGTGTTTTTGTGACGTCGGTGTGCACAGCAGAACCGTGATCAAAAGGATTTATGTCTTCCTCCACTGCATCTGGATTGATGAAGTGAATAAACCTGAGGTTTTCTCGACTCCTCATCCAGTCGCGAAAACGATTCATCTCCTGAAATTTCCATCGAGTGTCAATGTTGACCAAGGGAAACGGAAGCCTTCCAGGGCTAAACGCCTTTTCGGCTAAACGGAACATGACCATAGAGTCTTTTCCCAGGGAAAAGAGCATTCCCGGCCGCGAGGCACTCGCTACCGCCTCTCTAATTATGTGGATGCTTTCACGCTCGAGGTCCAATAAATGTTGGGGGAGTGGAGTTTTGTTGATTTCTTGAGGCTCGAAACTGATTGCAGGTGGTGGATGGGCGAAGTCAACTACTTGTATGTTGCCAGGAATGGAAGCTGTTGACAGCAACGAGTGAACCTCCCCATGCGGAACTACTGCAAGTTGGTCCTCCAGAGCTTCGAGGGAATTTTGGATTTCCTGTGCTGATTTGTCCGCTAAAAGTCTGATCTGCACTTGACCCCTTTGGTCTGCAAGGGTGAGCAAGGACCTTTTTGTTATCTGCAGATACCTAACTTTTACACGGCGATTTCGCAACCAAGATTTCAGGTGGGGGACAACCAGATTATTGAGCCCCTTGCCCGTCTCGGTCCTCACGCCCTCCAAATTAGTCACCAGCGGCCCGAGTAAGCCCTTTATCACACTGAGCAGGTGCCGACGGCTTGTCTCAGGAAGCCCCATCTCTCTCAATAGAGAGTTCACATCGTGCCACTCCCCGCCCTCGAGAATTCTTAGCACCTCTGCTTCAGTTTGCATGATTGGCATTAAAGCACAGTGTTTGGGGACTTAGTGTCAGTAATCGCTTACCACCTCAATGTTTTGCGCCAGTTGTGACATACTTCGAGTGTGGTTGACCTTACTCTTATGCTGGCGGGCGGAGTTGTAGGTCTTCTTGTTGGGCTCACTGGCGTGGGTGCAGGAGCCCTCATGACCCCGTTTCTGATCTTGGTGCTTGGCTTGCCGCCGACAGTCGCTATTGCCACGGATCTGGTCTTTGCCGTCACGACAAAGCTGACTGCGGCAGTTATGCACACGAGAAAATCTTCAGTCGATTGGAAAGTTGCGCTACAGATGTGGAAGGGGAGTATCCCGGGAATGGCAAGCGGGGTAGTTGCATTAATTCTCCTTGCGGCATCCGATGTTTCAAGTTACGCAACAATCTTGCTAGCTTTCGTGTTGATCTTGACATCAGCAGCAATCATGAGGGGTGTGCAACCAAGGCGGAGGCTCAAGAGTCGGCACTCCTTCTTATTTGCAAGTGGCGGCTTGGGGTTTTTGGTTGCCACAACTTCAGTCGGTGCAGGTGCCCTAGGAATGGTTCTTCTTCGAACAAAGCTCGGAGACAATAATCCCAATAAACTCGTGGGAACCGATCTGGTCCATGCGGTTCCAATCGCGGCATTCGCTGGCTTGACATTTTCTGCGGCGGGCCTCGTAGAGGCTGAGCTTTTGGCATCGCTGCTGGTTACCTCAATACCTGCTGCGATTGCAGGCTCAGTGCTATCGAGCAAGATCGATGCCGCGCTCCTGAGGAGGCTAATCGGAGCTGTGCTGCTGATTGCAGCCGCAGGCCTAATATTACGAGGATTGTCGTAGCAATCCATGAATAGCATCGTCGAGCGGATCGGCTCAAAAGAGATGAAGTGTTGCAAGCACGACATGTTTTGCGTCGAAGATTTGTCTTGAACTGCGGCGAGGCTCCATCCGGTTGCGGCTACGGTCAGATTTCGGCCATGGCTATTCATTAGCGAATTGAATGGATGGTAGTCAGATTGGTTTTCCAGAACAGCTCAATCGGTAGACATATCACGTCAGCTGCATCGAATTCAGAGGCTGTTCCGGTAGTGGCTTAGACCCCGAGCGAACTCCACCCTTGAGATGCAATTATCACCTTCCCTACATCTCGAGTTCGGCCGTAGAATCTCACTTCTGAAGAGGTATCTGGACTCAAGAGCCACGATGCACACCCGGGCCTATTTGTTTCGACAGGTTTCGGTGATCCTTCCATCTTCTGCCAAATGCGGGTGAGACCGGAGCTGGAATCTCGATTGAAGAAAACAAGCCGGCCCGAGGGCAAGGTAGCTAAAAAGTTGCTCTGACAGCGCGCCAAAAAACTAGGCAAGGAGAGGGGAATCTTGAGTCTAGGGTTTTAGGGACTCGAGTCTAGATAGACCTAAGAATCTCCTCAACCTTGTCCTTGGCGTCACCGAATAGCATTCGGGTGTTGTCTCTGAAGAAGAGCGGGTTGGCCACTCCTGCGTAACCGGAGGCCATTGAGCGCTTGAAGACAATCACGTTTTCAGCTTCCCAGACCTTTAGAACTGGCATTCCAGCGATTGGGCTTCCCGGGTTTTCGGTCGCGGCAGGATTGACTGTGTCATTAGCACCGATTACCAGAACCACTGATGTCTCAGAAAGCTCATCATTGATTTCGTCCATCTCAAGCACGATGTCATAAGGTACTTTGGCTTCAGCTAGCAGTACGTTCATGTGTCCAGGGAGACGTCCGGCAACAGGGTGAATACCGAAGCGAACATCGACACCCTTATCCCGTAGACGCTTAGCTAGTTCTGCAACTGGATACTGTGCCTGGGCAACGGCCATGCCGTATCCGGGCGTAATTACGACAGTCTTGGCGGCAACCAAAAGCTCGGCGGTAGCCGCAGAATCAATTTCAGTGTGAACGCCGGTTTCCTCTTCGGTCTCGGATGGAGCCTCAATTCCGTAGCCTCCGAAGATAACGGAGATGAAGGAACGGTTCATCGCTCGACACATGATGTAGGACAGGTAGGCACCAGAGGAACCAACCAGGGCTCCTGTAATAATCAGTAGGTCGTTGCTGAGCAAGAATCCTGTTGCCGCAGCCGCCCATCCTGAGTAGCTGTTGAGCATGGAGACCACCACTGGCATGTCTCCACCGCCGATGGAGGCCACTAGGTGCCAACCAAGCGCCAGAGCCAAAACAGTTACCGCAACCAGAAGGTAAATGTTTGGAGTGATCACGTATGCGACTGTCAACGCCACGAATCCAACCAAAGCACCGAGGTTTAGCAAGTTCCTACCCGGCAAGATCAGCGGCTTGGAGGACATCTTCGCAGAGAGCTTTAGGTAAGCAACGATTGAACCTGTGAAGGTTACCGCTCCAATAAAGACTCCAATAAAGACTTCGGCTCGATGAACAGCAATGAGTTCAGCCGAGATATCTCCTGAATGCAAGGCTCCATTCCAGCCAACCAAAACTGCCGTGAGTCCAACGAAGCTATGGAAAAGAGCGATTAGCTCGGGCATGCCAGTCATGGCAACAACGCGGGCGCGCCACAAACCTATGACGGCTCCAATTACAAGTGCGATGACAAGCAGGATGAAGCCTCGTGAGGTTGCGGCATTCCACTCACCAGACAGTGTCAACCAGATTGTTGCAGTCATGGCCGTTGCCATACCGGCGACACCATAGCGGATTCCAGTTCGACCACTCTCGTGCTTACTCAAGCCTGAAAGGCTCATGATAAACAGAAGGGCAGCCGCAATATATGCAGCGTTAGCAACAGCTAGTGCACTCATTTGCTATCTCCCTTCGTGAACATCTTCAGCATTCGACCGGTGACGGCGAAGCCACCGAAAACGTTGATGCTTGCCAGTAGAACACCGACTGCGGCGAGGATCTGAACGGCAAGGTTGGTGTCAGTAATCTGAAGGATTGCAGCCACCACAACGATGCCCGAGATGGCATTGGTAACGCTCATCAGTGGTGTGTGAAGAGCGTGGTGGACCTTACCAATCACGAAGTACCCAACCACTATCGCGAGGGTCAATACTAAAAAGTGTTGAGGTAGCGGTGGGGGTGCAACTGAAATCAGGCCAAATAGCGCGACAAGACCTGCAGCGATGATGCTTCCCTTTGTCCTGCCGGACATCTTCTTCTTTTCAGGAATGACCGCAACTGGCGCGGCAGCACTAGCAGCAGGTGCTGCCGAAACTTGAACCGGTGGCGGTGGCCAAGTTATCTCGCCATCCTTCACAACTGTTACTGCTCGAACCACGACGTCTTCAAAGTCAAGGACCGGTTTGCCCTTCTTGGCTGGTGTTAATAAGCCCAGCAGGTTTACAAGGTTTGTGCCGTAGAGCTGTGAAGACTGAGAAGGCAAGCGGCTTGGGAGGTCGGTGTAACCAAGGATGGTGACACCGTTTTTGGTCACAACCTTCTTGCCTGCAACGCTACCTTCGACGTTTCCACCCTGTGCGGCGGCCATGTCAACCACCACACTGCCAGGTCTCATCTGGGCAACATCCTTCGCGGTGATTAGCTTTGGCGCTGGCCTCCCGGGGATCAGAGCGGTAGTGATGATGATGTCAACATCTTTGGCCTGCTCGGTGTAGATTTCGGCAGCGCGCTTGTCATAAGCCTTTGAGGTTTCCTTTGCATAGCCGTCACTTGAGGCCATCTGCTCCTCGATTTCAACCGGGAGATACTCTCCACCGATTGACTTGACCTGGTCTGAAACCTCAGGTCTTGGATCTGTTGCTCTCACAATCGCACCCAAGCTTGATGCGGCACCAATTGCAGCGAGACCAGCAACCCCGGCACCAGCAACCAGAACCTTCGCGGGCGGAACCTTTCCAGCCGCTGTTACTTGACCGGTGAAGAATCTTCCGAACTCGTGGGCTGCTTCAACAACAGCTCGGTAGCCTGCAATGTTTGCCATTGAGCTCAACACGTCCATCGATTGGGCTCTGGAAATTCTTGGGACGGCGTCCATAGCCAGCGCGGTAACACCCTGCTTAGCAAGAGCCGCCAGAAGCTCGGGCTTGAAGGCTGGACTCAGAAGGCCAACCAGGGTCCCGCCCTTTTTTAATCTCTTGATCTCTACAGCGGTTGGCGCTTCAACCTTTAGGACCATGTCCGACTTCCAGGCAGCCGATGCTGTCACTACCTTTGCACCAGATGCCACATAAGCACTGTCTGGGAACGATGCTTTTACACCTGCACCTTTTTCGACCACAACTTCGTAGCCAAGAGCAAGAATCTTCTTTACTGTTTCAGGGGTCGCTGCAACCCTTGACTCGGCTGCTTCAGCGACGACTCCGATTACTGTCAATGTGTCTCTCTTTCAATGAGCTGGGTCCAATGGCTCAGCTGAGGATTTACAAGAAACCCGTCGGACTGCTTTGCGATTTAGCTCACTACTAAGGCTTATTTCCTGATAAGCCTATTGGGTGTCGAAAGCCAAATCCCTTTCTGGGGTTAGGTTCATAGGTCATTTCCGTGTCTTTGGCATTGCGAGCGAGTCCGCGGCTTTCGCTAGGAAGATTGCGAGGACCAGTGCGACAACAATTCCTGAGCTGATCGCTAGCTCAATTACCGCTCGGTCGAACTCCTCCCTGGACTTGCCAGATCCAAGAGTCATGTATGCGCCGACAGTAAGAATGTGCCGGACGGCAGCAATGATGCCGATGATCAAAAAGTTTTGTAGCTGGAAAACTCCGTCGGTATAACGGGCAATAACTGTTCTCAGGATCTCCAAAATGATGATGATAAACAGAATGTCATTTATGGACTGGATCATGCCGGTCGGGAAAAATGGTGAAGTCGTGAATACGCGGATTAGTGAAAATATCAGTGCCGCTACGGCAATGCCAAATAGAAATAGACCCAGAACAACATGGAACACTTCCTCCATCATCTCTACGAGTCGAGGCGGAACTATGCTCTTTTTATCTACTTCGGCTTTGGTTTCCATATCGGTAGAATGCGAAAGAAGGGCTGTTTCTTCCCATTTTGGAAAGATTTTTCATCGAATGTGTGTGCCCGGCCGATTCAACGCGACACGGTCGTGGTGCTAGCGAAGTATTTTCTCCATCGCTTTGCCTTTGAATAGCTCATCCACGACCTTATCCATGTAGCGGATCTTTTGCATCAGTGGATCTTCAATCTCCTCGACCTTCACCCCACAAATTGCACCTGTGATCAGGCTCGCATTCTGATTCAGCTTTGCTGAATCGAAGAACTCAGTGAAAGTGCTTTCGAGTTGGACCTGCTCTTGGAGTTGCTCCTCTGAAAAACCAGTTAGCCAGCAGATGACCTCATCAAGCTCTTTCTTGGTTCGGCCTTTTCGCTCAACCTTTGTTTGATAGGGCGAATAGACCTGCTCGAAGGGCATAGAGAAGATTTTGTGCACGTCAAGAGCTTAGGACTTTGGACGCGAAAATCTAATCAAGATATAACCAAGCGTGGCCAACAGCGCAGCAATCGATAGTGCAATTCCCGCCCCGGCCACCTCAGTGAAATCTGATATAAATTGTTCACTTCGACCTGCTCGACCCCGAGATCTACCCATCGGTACTGAGCCAATCAGAACAACGAACACAGCGATGAAACCCACTACACCCCAACCCCTGAACCGCAGGAATGCAGTCGTCGCCACAGCACCGAAGAACTGAGTAACCAGCAACAGCAAGAACAGCATCACCCAGGTAATCAAAGGTTGGTTTATTGCGTCAATCAAAACCAAAAACAGAGTCAGCAGGGTCGAGAAGACAACTGCCAATAGTGCGAAGTAGGCAAGAGTTCCGAGGTAGTAATCCCTTCTGGAAAGCCCATAGCTGAGCGAAACCGAAAAGCGCTGACCGAGCGTGATGATTGAATTAACAAACAGGTATACGGCTAGAAAAAATGGTGCGACATCCATGGGAGCGCCGAACCTTGGCAGGTCTTTGACAAAAACCTCAACCATGGCGAAGCTCAATAGCAATGCCCCAAGAATTAGTAGTGGGGTTATTAGCCCTGGGAACAAGTTCTGAAGGTTCAGTCGAAAAGCTGCTATGAATCGGTTCGTGGGTTTTGATGGGGCAATCGTGCTCATTAGGCATTCTCCAATTCTTTTGTGCCGGTGCTGGCAATAATCAGTTGCTGCAGGGAAAGTGGATGAGGGTTGAGTCCGAGGCTCTCGGCCTCTGCGAATAGCTCAGGGTCACTCATAAGCGAAATTCGGCTCATCGATGCGATGCTCTTTCTATCCAGCACTTCTTTGCCGAGGGCGAAGGCTTCCGCCTTTTCGGTGTCACCCTCGATGCTCATTGCCTGACCCTTTAGGTCATCGGTGTTGGAATCCAGGATGATCTTGCCATCGTCGATTACGAACACGTGTTCCAGCAGGTCGGCAACCTCATCAATCAAGTGGGTGGAGAGCACAACCAAACGGGGGTGCTCTGCATAGTCGGCCAACAGCACGTCATAGAACTCAGCGCGGGCGGCTGCATCCATACCGAGGTATGGCTCATCAAAGAAGGTGATGCTCGCTCTTGAAGCAAGACCAATCACAACCCCAACAGCAGAGAACTGGCCTCTGGATAGTTTTCTTATCAAGCGCTTTGTTGGCAGCTTGAACTTGGCAACTAGCTCTGCAGCAAATTCAGAATCAAAGTTCTCATAGAGAGCTGCAGCCATCTTTATTGCATGACCTACTTTGAAGTTCTCCGGGTAGACCTGGCTTTCTTTGATGAAAATCATGTCTGCAAGAGCACTTGAAGATGTGACTGGATTCTGTCCAAGCAGAGTTGTTTGACCAGAAGTCGGTATCTCATGCCCAGCCATTAGGTTCATCAGGGTTGACTTACCAGCGCCATTCCTGCCAAGTAATCCATAAATCCCAGGGCCCTCAATTGCCAGGCTCACCTGGTCAACGGCCCTTAGTTTTGTGAAGCTCTTGGAGAGCCCCGTGGTTTCAATTAGCGCGCTCATTTAGATTCCTTCCTGAGCATTTTGATGATCTTGTCTTCGGTCAATTCAAGTTTTTTCGCCTCTACCAAAAGTGGCCGGATGAATGACTGATTGAACTGAGTCAGGTGTTTTTCAAGCAATGTCTTTTTCGCCCCAACACTCACGAACATGCCAATGCCGCGTTTCTTATAGAGCACACCCTCTTCAACCAGCATTGTCACAGCGCGGAGTGCGGTGGCGGGGTTGATGCGATAAAACGAGGCAAGCTCGTTGATGGATGGAATCTGCTGGTCTTCTTGGAGTTGGCCAGAGATGATTTCATTTTCTAGTCTCTCACTCAACTGCAAAAACACAGGTCGATTTTGATCTTCCATGTCCCGCCTCGCTGGTTATTTGGTTAGTTATAGGACTAACTAACCACAAGGATTCTAAGATGTCAAGTTTTCGAGTGAGAGTCGAATTCCGTTAGGCCCCAAATAACCGAGTAAAAGTGGCTTAAGGGACCATTTTGCCCATTGTTCTCACATCATTTTCCCCAGCTCAGAGCACTGCTCAGTGGTGTAGTTTGCCCCGCCAAGCGCTGAATGACTTCACGGAACCGGCATGTGGCAAGCGCAGCCACGGGTAAGGATGAACCTCAGCTACATTCTGGAATTTGGCAAAGCTTGGGACTGGTGCGTGGGTAATAGCGACACTGTTCTGATTGGCAAATTGAACCGGATCGCCAATATAGGGACTCACGTTTCTTCTAGTTGCTAAATCCTGCAGCGTCTCCAAGTAAAAGAAAATCCGCTTGGAGGATAGTTGCAGTTTCCTTAGCGCCTCTTCGTTGAACACGAAAGCAACCGGCAGCTCAGGGTTTGCAAGCAACGCAGGATCACTATCGCCAAGCGATTCGATTGTGAGCAGCACCTGCTCTGGCTTTTGCTTTTGTATCGGCACCAGCGGTCCAGCGGTTAGCTCCGGGCTGGGGTCAGCTGCAAGCAATGGTTCGGGGGGTGACTGGTCTAGCTGATGAGTTTCTGGAAACTCTTGGATCGGGCAGTTGTTCTTTAGTGGGCAAGAGCCACAGAGCGAAGGCGCTCGCTTTTCAACCTGCCATCTGGCAAAACCGTAAGGCTTTCCAGTGCCGGAACCAACAGTCCATTGCCAACCCAGCAGGTTGGCAGCCCTTGAGCCGTCAAGCAGTTGTTGGTGCATTTTTTCTTGACCGTGGAGCCAACCCTTTTGGTTTCTAACGCTCCAGTGTGACGCGAGCCACATCCTGGTCTGGTTCACTAACCAGCCGTCAGTGTTCAACTCGTCGACCACAGCATCAACGCAGGCCATGCCTTCTGGCCAGCCGTCACTTTCTTGATCCCAGGTTTGTTCAAATCTGAGGTTTTCGAAAAGCCTCGTTCCAACGCGGGCATATAAATGCCTTGCATACTCTTGCCACATCAGTTCATCGCGGAACTTCTCTTTGTCATAGTGAGGGGCACCAGACACCTCATCCCAAACGGTCTTTAGCGGCAAGATGTTGTGACGGATGTAGGGCGACAATACTGTCGCGCCTCTTCTGCGGGTAGGCAACACCTCGGAGCGGTTTTTGGCATATCCACGAATGTCTAGAGCCTCAAGGGCCTGATTAGCTGCGGTTTGGCCGCCTTTGATGCTGCTCCTGCCTCCGCCTGAGTGAAGACCATCAAAGTAATCGGTGATCAAGTCTTCGAGGTCTTGCGTGATATCAAATTGCTTCAATTTAGAAGAACTCCATGGTTAGTGGTTGGTTACCGGCTCTGCTAGGAATAACAACGATTGTCTGTCACTTATTCTTTTGACTATGGATTCATTTAGTCGGCACGAGGACTATGGGCAAGAAGCCCTTGACGAGACCGAGTTATTGGCGGACCCGATTGCCCAGTTCAAAATCTGGCTCAAAGACGCCGAGACCGAAAACATCTATGAGCCAAATGCATTCGTAGTGTCTACGGTCACCAAAGAAAACACCCCGAGCTCTAGAACTGTGTTGCTCAAAGGCGTGGATGAGCACGGCTTCTTTTTCTTTACAAACTTTGAATCCCGCAAGGGAAGTGCCATCGCGCTAAACCCAGCGGTGAGCGGAGTATTCGGTTGGTATTCGATGTATCGGCAAGTGCTGATTGAAGGCAGAGCTGTTCACGTTCCTGATGCAGATTCCGATGAGTACTTTTCCTCCCGCCCACATCAGTCGCAGATTGCAGCCTTATCTAGCAACCAGTCAAGACCAATTGGCTCCAGGGCAGAGCTAGACGAACAGTTTGAATCGGCGCTCGCCAAGTACAAGGATTCAAAGGTGCCAAGGCCGGATTACTGGGGTGGCTATCGAATAGTGCCAACCAGAATCGAATTCTGGAAGGGCAGGTCAAACAGAATGCATGACCGCATTGCCTTCACAAGAACCCTTGACGAAAACCTGAATGCTGGCGATTGGGCAATAGAAAGACTGCAGCCTTAAAAGAATCAGTTAGCAGTTTTCTGAAACTGCTCGCTAATCAATTTTGAATAAAGACCACTTGTTGCCTTAAGTTCCTTGTGAGTGCCGTGCTCTACAACCTCACCGTTTTCAATGACGTAAATCACGTCTGCATTGATGACGGTTGATAGTCGGTGAGCAATGGCAACCGTCGTTCGGTTTTTAGCAAGTGAATCCAGAGCCTCTTGAACAATGCGTTCGCTTCTGGTGTCCATAGAGCTGGTTGCCTCATCGAGAATCAAAACAGGCGGGTCCTTCAGCAGCACCCTGGCAATAGCGATTCTTTGCTTTTCCCCACCGCTTAGCCGGTAGCCACGTTCACCAACCATGGTGTCGTAACCATCGGGGAACGACATGACGGTTTCGTGAATGTTTGCAGCCTTGGCAGCAGCAATGATCTCCTCATCGTTTGCACCGGGTTTTGCATAAGCAAGGTTTTCTCGAACAGTTGCATGGAACAGGTAAGTCTCTTGATTCACGATGCCAATTTGGTCGATCAGGTCGCTTTGCTTCAAGCTTCGAACATCAACTCCTGCAAATAAGACCTTGCCCTTGGTCACTTCATACAGCCTCGGAATCAAGTAGCTGATGGTTGTCTTACCAGAGCCAGAGGGCCCAACAAGTGCTGCATATTGCCCGGGTTCAATCTTGATGTTTACTTTCTTGAGGGTCGAGTGACCCTTAGCTGCGTCCGGGTAAGAGAAAGAGACATTTGCAAGCTCCAATGACCCAAGCTTTGCCTTATTGACCGGTTTTGGATTTTCAGGGTCATTGATTGCGGGCAGCAGGTCCATATATTCAAAGATTCTTGCAAACAGCGCCCTGCTGGTTTGTAGATCAAGAACCACTCTCATGAGGCCCATTAGCGGAAACAGCAGTCTTGCCTGGACGGTTGTGAAGGCGACAATGGTTCCAATGGAAATATCACTGCCACCTGAAATCAAGATCCCTGCCACCAGGTAGATGATTGCCGGGATAGCGGAGAAGAAAACCTGAATGATGGCAAAAAACCATTGCCCGCTCATGGTCTGTCTTATCTGCAAACCAATCTGAACCTTGTTCTCTTTTGCATAGCGATCAACCTCAACCTGCTGCCTGCCAAAGCTCTTAGCCAAGAGTATTCCGCTGACACCAAGTGCCTCTTGCGTGATGGCTGTCATCTCACTGAGTGATTCTTGGGTTTCCCCGGCAATCTTCGCCCTAACCTGACCAACCTTGCGTTGGGCCAAGACCATAAATGGCATTACTACTAACGCAATCATCGTTAGCTGCCAGCTCAGAAGCAGCATCGCGACAAGGGCTGCAATCACGGTGACAGTGTTGCCAAGAATGCTGGACACGGTGTTGCTCAAGACATTGGCAACACCACCGACATCATTTTGTAGCCTCGACTGGATTGTTCCGGTTTTAGTCTTGGTGAAAAAGGCAAGCTCCATTGCTTGCAGGTGACTGAAGAGTTTTGTTCTTAGATCACCCATCACCTCGTTGCCAACCTTGGCAGTCAAATATGTCTGCCAGACACCAATTGCAGCGGCTGCAATAAAAATGCCAATCATCAAGCTAACTAGCTGGACCAAAATTGGAAGGTTCGGGTCTCCTCCAGGAGGAAATAGGCCCTCGTTGAAAGTCTGCTCAATCAAAAGAGGTGGAATGACCGTTAGGGCGGCACCGATTAGCACCAGCGCAATGGTTGCAATGAGGGTTACTCGGTGATTTACAAAAAGCCCTGCTATTCGCCCAAGCAGGTTTTCTATTTGGGGAGCTGAGGCATTTTCGGAGCGTCTCTTATCGTGGTCAACTACAAAGCCTCCGTGGCCACCGTGCATGCTCATTGGTTAAGACTAGCTCGGGGCAGGATGGTTCTTTACCTAAACCGCATCTTCTTGGCTTCCATGATCACTCTCAACCTGGCAACCGCAGACTTGCTCATTCCATCAAGCGCCATTAGCTCTTCAACGCTCAGGTTTCTTAGGTCAGAGACTCGGTAAAGCTTTGCCTCAACAAGTGCTTTTCTGGCAGGGGCCGTGAGGCCAATCTTTCGCCATTCACCGTCATGCTCCTCATAGGCTTTCATAACCTCTTTGGAGGGCACCCTGTTGGGCCTCGGTTTATTTGTCTTTGCCACCTAGTCAGCCTAGGCGCACCGAGTCAAATGGTCGACACGGACCAGAGGTTATTGCGGCGAGATAACTCGAGCTGAAAAGTGCTCTGCAGTTGCCCTGTCAAAAAACCTCAGGACAGTTTCTGCGACTGTGAAGTTAGACGAAATCTCGTTCATGTGCTTTACGTGTTCAGAGGCCATATGAAGATCCCAGGCCTGCTTGGATTCCCACTTTTCTAGCATGATCCAGATTCCTGGGTTGTCGTCCTCAATTACGAGGTCATAGAGCAAGCAACCCTGTTCCTTTTTAGTGGCACTAATCAGATCAGCAAATGCGGCGAATGCCTCATCTAGTTTCTGTGGGTCCGGATGTATTTCTGCAATCAGGTAAAGCGAACTGGTCATGCGTCGTGCTCTGGAATTGTTGAAATGGTTCCAGTAATGGTTCCAACCAGAGTGTCTCCAGTGAATTCGCTTGTGGGGGCGTCTCGAACAACTTTGCCCAATCGCAACACAACGATTCTGTCGGTTACTTCTAGGACGTGGGGGAGGGTGTGAGAAATGAAGATAACTCCGAGCCCTTTTTTCTTCGCCTCTTTTATTACCTCAAGAACTTCGCCTGCCTGCCTTGCACCTAAGTGGTTCGTAGGCTCATCGAGAATAATTACTTTTCTCGCCCAGGCAACCGCTCGACCAATTGCAACAGCTTGACGCTGACCTCCAGACAGTTGGCTCACCGAGCGGTTGGAAGCTGGAACTGCAATGCCAACTCTTTCGAGCTCAGCATGGGCTTTTTCTTCCATTGCCTTTGAATTTAGGAAACCAAGCTTGCCCAGAAGGCCAGACTTAACGATTTCTCTGCCCAAAAACACGTTCTTGCTCACCGTCAAGTGAGGGGCCAGACCGCTGTCCTGGTAGAGGGTTTCAATCCCAGATTCCAATGCTTGTCTTGGGTTTTCCCAAGACACTTTTTCGCCATCCAGGAAAATCTCGCCATCGTCTGGCATGTGTGCTCCGGAAAGAACCTTCACCAGGGTCGACTTGCCGGCTCCATTGTCGCCAACTAGGCCCACGACCTCACCGGCGTGCAGCTTCAGGCTTGCGCCTTCCAGCGCTACAACCGACCCATAGCGCTTTGATACGCCCTTTACTTCGTAGAGTACTTCAGCCATTTTTTACTACCTCGTCCGGTTTTCTCGTCTTAGGGTTTGGGCCGCTACGGCAGCAGCAATCAAAATTGCAACCACCACCTTCTTCCAGTCCGGTGCGACCCCGGCCATGATCAGTCCTGACTGGACGGTGAAGAGAATCAGTGCCCCAATAACGGTGCCAATCATTCGGCCGACACCACCCATTAGCGATGCTCCACCAATCACTACGGCGGCAATAGCATCCAACTCGCGCATCACTCCCGAGGACGGAGAACCTGCGCCTAGGCGAAGGTAAACATAGAAGCCGGCAAGACCAGCAAGAGCACCGGCTAGGGCGTAAACCTTGGTTAGATGGCGCTCAACATTGATTCCGGCTGCTCTAGCGGCAAACGAATTCGAACCAATTGCGTAGGTGTGGAGGCCGAATCGTGACTTGTGAAGGAAAAGGCCAACCATGGTCACAACAACAATTACGCCGATAACAGCCCAGCTAAATGGCATCCAGGTTGGATTTATTGGGCTAATCAGGCTGAAGTCATTTGGACCACCAATCGGCATTCCGTTTGAGATGATGATCGCGAAGCCGAGCGTCGCACCCATTGTTGAAAGGGTTGCCACGAACGGAACAATTCTTAGTTTGGTAATCAAAAACGCATTCACTAAACCGACTATTAGTCCGGTAGCAACTGCGGTAAGCCCACCGATTACCAAAGGTGGGTAGGCATCAGAGCCCGAGGTGGTGATATCAAAACCTAAAATCTCTGACATCATCCAGGCGGAAGTGACCCCGCTGATGGCAAGAGTGCCACCAACGGATAGGTCAATTCCACCTGAGATGATAACCAGGGTTTGGCCAGCAGCCAACAACACTATGGACCCCCAGTCGGTCAGGATGTTTCCTGCCGTTGCCACTGAGAAGAACTTCGGCTCTGCAAGCGTGAAGATTATTGCCAAGGCAATAAGCACTGAGAGCAGAATCGAGTTCTGATTTCCCGCTACGGCCTTGAATCTTTCAAGTCGCAGGTTTGGTTGTTGACTGCTGGTCATTTGTTATCCCTTTGTCTTGCCTGACAGCCTAGTTAGCTACGTAGGTGTACTTGGTTAGGTCGGCGTCAGATGTGTTTGCATCAAGCGTTACGTTCGGAATAACAACCTCTGCGTTTGCAGGAGCTGTTCCATCGCGTAGGAATGCAACTAGGGTCTGAATTGCTAGGCGAGCCTCTGCAGCTGGATCCTGAGCAATCAGAGCTGTGAAGATTCCAGCCTTGATCTTTGCAACGTTGTCTGGGTAAGCGTCATATCCAACTAGTGCAACTGACCCAACTAGACCCTTTGACTCCAAGGCAGCAGCAGCACCTGAAGCGTTTGTGCCGTCAATCGCGAAGATTCCGTCTAGATCTGGGTACTTGGTCAACCAGTTGTTTACGTTGGTAGCAGCCTTCTCAGGGTTTGACTCTGAGTAAGCAACGTCAACGATTGAGATGCCTGGGTAGTTTGCCGCGATGGTGGACTCGAAGCCCTCCTTGCGAGCAACGTTTGTGGTTGCAGTTGCGCTGGTTAGACCAATAACAACTTCATAGGTCTCGCCATCGGTGTAACCAATTGCGTTCGCAATAGCTTCTGCAGCCTTTGCTCCACCATCTTCGTTGTCGCCGGTGATGAAGGTAAGCACGTCGCTTAGGTCTCCAACGCGGGTGTCAACGTTTGCAACTGCGATGCCAGCGGCAACAGCCTTTGCAACAGATGCCTGCAATGCGGTTGGGTCGGTTGGAATTAGAACTAGACCATCTGGCTGCTGAGCCAACACTGCGTCAACAATTGGGATCTGAGTTTCTGGTGAGTAGTTTGATGGGTCTCCCTGCCAAATTAGAGTCACGCCCTGAGCAGCAGCCTCTTCCTCAGCACCAAGCTTCATCGCCTGGAAAAATGGGTCAGACTCTGCACCCATTACAAAAGCAATTGTTAGCTCTTCAACAACAGCAGTGGTTTCCCCCGCGCTTGGTGTTGTTGTTGCTTCTTCTTCCTGAGCAGCACATCCGGCTGCGGTTATTGCAAGAGCTGCAGCACCGGCTAGTGCGGCTGCCTTCTTGAAGTAGTTCTTTCTCAATTTATCTCCTTGGTTGTGGTGTGAGAATTGCGAGAACGTTCTCGCAAATCCTGCTACAATGATGACAAGATAAATTTGAAATAGCAAAGTTTATTTAGTAACGGTTCGGTCACGATTGATTTTTAGGGGTAATACATGGCAGCTTCTTCTCGTCCCCCGACAATCAATGACGTCGCTGAGGCTGCAGGAGTTTCCCGCGCCACAGCCTCGAGGGCACTGGCCGGCTATGGCAGGGTGAACGAAGAAACAACCAGAATCGTAAAAGAGACGGCAGCCAAAATCGGCTACCGGCCCAATGAGGTCGCCAGAGCAATGCGAGCCGGTAAAACAAAAACAATTGGGCTGGTGGTCATTTCAGACTTCACCAATGCCTTTTTCGATAGAGCCACAAAAGAGATCATTGACGCGGCCAAGCGTCACGGTTATCAAACCCTTGTCGCTCACACCGATGAGAGCATTGAAAACGAGAAGCAAGCCGTAAGAACACTTATTGAAAAACGGGTTGATGGTTTGATTCTTGTCCCTTCATCGGACAGTGATCATGAACACTTGGCTGCATCCTCGCTGGGTTCTGTGCCAGTGGTGTTATTGGATAGAAAGCTCCCAAATACTCGCTTTCCATCTGTGACTACGGATGACTATTCAGGTGCCGTGCACGCTGTGGAGTATGCCTACAACCTTGGCCACCGAAACATGGCGTTCCTGGTGGCAGTTCCAGGAGTGGAGAAGAGTACCCAATCTAGGCCTCCAATTCCTATCTCAACTGTTGAGGACAGGACTAATGGATTCCTTGAGGGAAGCGATCAGCATTCTTTGAATAGCCGCATGGTCTTTTGCAAGGACAGTCAGGAAGGCGCGGAGACTGCCGTGGAGGAGCTCCTCCTAACCGGAGACGTCCCGTCAATCATCTTCACCTCCAACAACGACATGCTGTTGGCGGTTCTCCGGGTTGCCGGAAAGCTGGAGGTGAAAATTGGCAAGTCCCTGTCTGTGGTGAGTTTTGACGACAGCCCTTGGGCGGCCGCCATGTCTCCTGCAATCACGGTTATCTCGAGACCAGTTGATGAGCTTGGCAGAATCGCAGTGGAAAACCTCGTCCAGCAGATGTCAGATCAAAAAGTCTCCCTGGACAACGTGCTTCCTACTTCTTTGATAGAGCGCGATTCCGTGGCAAAGATCTAGAAAAGCCCTCGTTATTTCCAGATTGCCCAGCTAGTCGGACGACTAGTCTCTCAAGGCTCATGACTCGTTGTTCAGAGACCTGAAAAAGCCTTGCCTCGACCGATGCCTTTCTAGCAGGCGCCGGTGTAAGTAAGGGGGAACTTCTGCCTCAGCTCAAAGCAGCTAAACAAGGGTCTTGATCTTGACCAGTTGATTACCCGAATAACTGATAAGAACCGCCATGCTGAAACCGATCTTGGTTCCAGGGTTGGAAAAGAACTTCTTTGACTAAATCCGACCAATACGTTCCAGATGTGGGAGACATTGTTTGGCTCAGTCTTGAGCGAAAGTCTGGCGACGAACAGGGTGGCCACAGGCCAGCGCTGGTCCTGACTCCCGCCAACTACAACAAGGCCTCCGGATTGATGGTGTGTTGCCCGATGACCACCAAAATCAAGGGCTACCCATTTGAGGTTGTCACAAAGATCGCAGGCCAAGAAACCGCGATTTTGGCAGACCAGGTGAAATCTTTGGACTGGCAGGCAAGACAAGCGAAGAAAAAAGGCCGCGCAACCCCGGGACAGCTTTCCGAGGTCAAAGCAATGGTGAAGACCCTGCTTGCAATCTAGCTGGCCCATAACTCTCTCGTGGTCTCAACTGGAGCGCCGGTTGCAAGTGATTTATCTATCGCCAACGCAATCAGATGATCTTGGCAAGGGTGAGCAGGAGGATAAGGCGCATGGCCGCCGAGCAATAGATAAAGGATGGTCTATCTCGGTGCCCACCTCATCAGCGCGATGTACCGAAGAAATGCAACTATCATCAGGTAAAAAACAGACAGGACCGGCAGGGACGAAAGGCAGATTAGAAAACTCTCATTAGCTATTCACGGCCCGCTAATGTCTGGGTGATTGTATCTATACATAAAGTAAGGAAGCCCATGACAAAAGAACCATATAAATTCGACAGCCGTAAACCAGGCCTAATTTCAAAGGTCAGTTCTCTCGGCATTGCACTTGGGTCAATGGCCGCTGCCGCTGTTGTAGTTCTGCCAGGGGCTAGTACATTCACTAATGCTTCTGAACCTGCAAATTCTCAGCCAGTATCAAATGGTGCAAATGCGACCAGCGGTACCCTGCAGACCAAGCCGTCAAACCTTGATGAGGCAGAACAACAGTCTGCCGAGACCTCGAACCAAACCCAAAACTTGGCTCAAGAGCCATCGACAAGCGCCGTGGACACGCAAGTGTTTGAAGTGAACACTTCCGTGGCCAGTCTTCCAAGCTCCTTACCTAAGGAAACAGAATCCCCACTTCCAGAGTCATCTCCGGCCCCACTTCCAGAGTCATCTCCGGCCCCACTTCCAGAGTCATCCTCGGCTGCTCTGGGCGATTCAAATTCTTCCTCAAGTGACGCGAGCCTCCTTGAAGTGGTGCCAGTATTTAGCTCACCTGCCAATACTTCTAGCCCAACACCCGGTGGTGGGTCTTGGGACCAACCTGCTCAGCAGGGCACCAATGCTTCTTCGCCGAGCAACACTGCCACCCAAACCCCAGGCAACGTTTCCAGTCCTACTCCTGGAGGTGGCAGTTCGTCGTACGAGGAATACGACGACGACGATCACGATGATGATCACGACGACGATCACGATGATGATCACGACGACGATCACGATGATGATCACGACGACGATCACGATGATGATCACGATGATGATTAATTCGCATTCGAAGGCTCAGTAGATGTTTCAAAAGACCTTTGAGTGCATGGGCACTGTCTTCACTTTTCAAATTGCTGATGACATTTCAGAAGGTCAAGCAGAACACCTTTGCCAACACGCATTCGAAATTCTTGTCGATGCAGACAATCAGTTCAGTCTTTACAAGCCCGAGTCTGAGATTTCCCAGATTGTGTCCGGCGCTCTTCCGTGGCAGAAAGCGAGCGGCGTCCAACGCGATGTCAGGACGCAGACCGAGGCATGGAAAGAGATCACTGGCGGGTATTTCAACGCTGTGAGCCCAGAGGGTAAGTATGACCCCAGTGGTCTAGTTAAGAGTTGGGCTGCAAACAACGCCTTTCGCTTCCTCGAAGCCAATGGCATTCGAATTTGTACGTTGAATGCCGGTGGAGACGTACTCCTTGGTCCAGATGTTGGTTCAGCACCACTTTCAAGAGTCGGTCTGGCGAACCTGAGGCCAATCGGCAGTTCAGACGCTGGAGCCAATATCATTTTGGAGTTAGCTCATTCAGAGTTCCGCGCAGTTGCAACAAGTGGCTCTGTTGAGCGCGGAGAACACATTTGGTACAAGAACGAAAAACGAGAGTTTGTGCAGGCAACTGTAATCAGCAGAGATCTAGTCACAGCCGATATTTGGGCCACAGCAATAATTTCGGGCGGGCACCAAGCGATTGAGTTGTTTGATGACCAAGTTTCGTCGACCGACGCGGTTGCGTTTGCCGTGACAAATAAAGGTGCAGTCATCGCAACCGAAGGTTTCTCGGGACTGTTGGCAACTCTATAATCTAACGCTTGGCAAGGGCATTCGTGACCGCAGCCTTATAGGCGTTTACTGTGAAAGTCGAACCAGAAATGTTGCCGTAGTTGGTTCCTTGAACCTGAATAGTCGCGTCCGCCAAAGCCTGATAGGCGGCGTCGCGTCCAAAGGAGAGGTCTCCTTGTAGGACTGAAATTTCACTGATAAGACCATCCGAGGTAACTAGCCTGAGCTGCAGTATGCCGTACTTATAATCAATTGGATCAGAGTCGATAGTGAGAATCTGAACTTCTGGTGGTGCTTCAATAGAGGGAGTAGCAGAAGTTTCGGATTGGGATTGAGATGGGGATGGCGGTGGAGATGGAGCTGCGGGCGCTTCAGGTGCGTTTGAGGTTTGGGTAGGCGCCTGTTCAGCGGTTTCGGGATCGGCAGCGGAGGAGGAGTTGGCTGCTTCAGCTGGTGCTTGAGTTTCAACGGCAGGATCTTCACTATCCGTACTGCTTGCAGTTTCCAAATCAGTTTCTGGCTGAAGGGACGTATTCGCTACTGGTGCCACCAGCGGCTCTTCGCTTAAGACTAGTTCGGTCGCCACGTGTCTGGAGCCCATTGACCATGAAGCGATTAGACCACTCGAGAGGACGACAGTGCTCAGTATCTTTGTTCCAACTCTCACCAGGCAAACTCCTCAACATGAATATTGCTCTTTCGGATATCGAGGTCATTCAGAGCGGATAACACTGAAGCGGTCCAAGAAACCGGGCCGCACACATAGATATCGGATGACTGTATGTCTGGAGCAAGGGCAAGCAATCGTTCGGACTCGGTCATGCTTGCCTCATCAGAATTTGGCGAGGGAAGGAACTCAACATCGGATGCCCGTGGGCCAGTCGGCAGTTCAAGAGTGTGTTGCCTCAGTCTGCAAATTTGCTTCACTTCTTCGAGCAAGGCAGCATCAGACGTGTCGGTTACTCTGTAAATCACAGTGATATCACCCGGTTCTGCTGCCATTGACTCTGCCAACGCCCTAACGGGGGCTATCCCTATTCCCGCAGCAAGGAGAGTCACTTTACGATTCACCCTTTGGTTCTCGCTAAATATCCCGTACGGGCCCTCTAGTAGAACCCTTGTGCCGGGCTTCAGGTTTTGCAGTTCAGCGGTGTCATCACCTCGATTGCCGACGGTGAAACGGATTGAACCATTTGGAGAAGCCGAAACCGAGAAAGGGTGGGGCCTCCACCACTGCTGTTTGGTCAAAATGCGCAGCATGAAAAATTGCCCTGCCTGTGCATTTAGCCGCTGTAAGCCGCGGCCGCCAATCACGATTGAAGTTGTCCGGTTTGCCTCTGGGGTTACGCTCTCCACTTTTTGGCCCATGATCAAACTTCGCAACAAAGGCAGAGCGGCCCGGAACCAAATCAAGTTGAACAAAACAAAAAAGTAGAGTGCAGCGAAATAGGCGCTAAGCCACGGGCTTGCCAGAAATTCTGAGCCAAGCACAAATTGATGGGGTATCGCTGCGATAACAGCAGTGTAGGAAGTCAGGTGAATCAGGTACCAAGCCTCATAACTCAGTTTCTTTCTAGCAGCCCTAATCGAACTTAGGACAACTACCACCATCAGAACTAACGAAGCCAGAGCCAGTGCAATCTCCGGGTAGTGGCCGATTAGGCCAAAGAATGTTGGTATCAAACCAGTTCCATCCGTCACGGCATAAGCCATCACGGATGTTGAAAAATGAACCAGAAATAAATACAACACTGGCTTGCCAAGCTTCTTGTGACTGGCGGTTAGCCTGTCAAGCCCGATGATTGATTCAAGCCAGGGGACTCTTGAGGTGAGCAACATGTGGATCAAAAGCAGTGAGGTGCCAAGAAGTGCAGAGAGCCTGTTCACAGTGTCCAGCCATCCGGCGAGGTCTTGGCCGAAGTCCAAACCAACATTTCGAAGGTAAGCCATGACTGGGACCGCAACGGTAATTAGGGCAAACACTTGCACCGCATCTTTTGATCTTTGGAGGCGGAGTGCTTTTCCGGAGCCAAGGATCACCGGCTCTTCCGTAACATGTATGTTCACACCTATAGTCTGGTGTGCGCACAGCGCTTAGAACCAAAATATGTTGCCAGGTGAGAAAACTCTAATTTGCCTTTAACCACGGCTTGGGTTGAACTTGCAGAGTTAGAGGAGATGCTTTGAATTTGCGCAACTGGTCCCAACTCGCTCTCGTCAGCGTTCTATTTGTCACCCTCGCGGGCTGCTCAAACGCCGAGCCGAGACCTGTTGCAGATGTCAATGTTGTTCTGCTTACACCTCAGGACGCAATTGTGGATGACGGCCAGGCCATGGATTTACTGCCCGATGATTCCCTCGGTGACCAGCGCGTTGTCTACGACCCTGAAGCGGAGTTGGAGATTGATGATCAAGTCGGGGACGGCCTAAGAGTCTTGCTTGATGATGTTGAGACTGGGAGGAGCAACACATTTTTAGTGATTTATGATTCCCAGGGCTTAGTGCGAGCAACAATGCTAATTTCCCCGACATACCTGCCGGTATCCATTGGGCTCACGCCCGGCCTAGAATCAAGTCAAACCCTCCAGGCAGTGTTCTACCTTGACGACGGGGATGGCGACTTTGAGCTGAATGAGGACTCTCCACTGATTGATGACGACGGCGATCTTATTTATGAGTCCTTTGACTATGAAATCGCAGAAAAATGATATCCAAATTTTTCAGGTCGTCGCGAACACGAATCCTCGGTTGGATTCTTGTCCCCGTCTTACTTTTACTTGCACTAATTCTGTCCAGCACTTTGGCTCTTTTGACCAACTCCAAGCAAAATGAAATTGATAGCCATTTCGACCGCGAGGCCCTAGAACTTTCTCTTCTCGCCGCGGAGGGGGTGAATCCAGAGACGAACTCTCCATTCGAGAGCGCCGAGGACGTCCTTGACCTTTACATTTCTAGAACAGTGCCAGACGAGCATGAGGCAATGTTTATTATTGTGAATTCCGAGCCCACCGCTAGGGCAAACGGTGACTTGGAGATTCGACTTGAGACTGACGAGTCATTTCTAGATGTCGTCAATTCAGTAACAACCGCGACGATTGGCACCTATGAGTCACCTCAGGGGTCCTTTCGCTATCTAGCTGTGCCAGTAGTTGGGGTTGCTGATCAGGGCGCGCTAGTGGGATATGTCTCTAACGAAGAGGCATTTGAGGACCTTAGAGAGCTGTTTTCGCAGCTCACGTTGGCGTCCTTCTTTGCACTGGTTTCCGCGGGTTCGATTGGTTGGCTCGTGGCAGGAGGTGTGCTGCGGCCCATTTCTAAAATTCGAGAATCAGCTCACAAGATAAATGCTACGAATTTGCTCACCAGGATTGAAGTAAGTGAAAAAGGTGGGGAAATAGCGGAACTCTCAATGGAGTTCAATGGGATGTTGGAACGCTTGGAGTCCTCATTCAAGCAACAACAACAATTCGTCGATGACGCGGGTCATGAATTGCGCACTCCAATTACAATAATCTCTGGCCACTTTGACCTAATGGAGACACAAGCTGAATCAAGTGCGCGCGAGCATTCGGTTCAGGTAATTCGTCAAGAGATAAATCGAATGAGCCGGATCGTGAAAGATCTTCAGACACTCACAAAATCAAGCCAGGCAGATTTCATCAAACCATCGCCCACCCTTTTAGAGGATTTGGCGGACTCTCTAATTGTGAAAGCGGAGGTAATGGGCAAGAGGGTATTCAACGAATTCGTCACTCCCGATGCCACCTGGAATTTAGACGAACAGCGAATCACTCAAGCCGTTCTTCAGCTGGTTTCAAATGCTGTTAAACACACCGTCGACGATGACACGATACTTATTTCGCTGGCGGTTCACGAGGAGGTGTTGACTATCTCGGTTGACGATTCAGGTGCGGGATTTCCAGTGGAGAATCGTGAGAACTTGACTGAAAGATTTGTGAGGGGTAACCACCAAGCACCACAGCCCGCAGGCGCGGGTCTTGGCTTGGCGGTTGTTCGAGCAATCGCAGAGGGACATGGTGGCACATTGGAAATTTCCGACAGCAAACTTGGCGGCGGAAGGGTTGCTATCAAGCTTCGCCGTACATCATGAAAAATGTCTTGATCGTTGAGGACTCGGAAAGAATTTCCTCATTCATAGTCAGCGGCCTTTCCGCACACGGGTTTTCTCCGACGCAAACTTCTCTGGGGGAGGTCGCACTGTCTCTTTTGGCTACGCAGGAGTTTGACCTAGTGATTCTTGACATAGGGCTACCTGACATTGATGGGTTTGAAGTTCTTCGACGAATGCGAGGTCAAGGTAATGACACGCCCGTTTTAGTCCTAACGGCTAGGGACTCTGTAAATCAGACGGTTGCCAGTTTCGAAGGTGGCGCTGATGACTATATGTCAAAACCGTTTTCTTTTGAGGAGCTGTTGGCAAGAGTTAAAACCAGAGCCCGGAAGACTAAGCGCGAGATTTCCGAGTCTGTGTTGGTTCACGGCGGCGTAACAGTAGATCTTCTTCGCAGAAGTGCAACAGTTGACGGAGTGGAGCACGAACTGACAGCAAGAGAGTTCACCATGCTCGAGTTTTTTGTTTCCCACCACGGCCAGGTCATATCCCGTGAGCAACTCCTTAGTCGAGTATGGGGCTATGACCATGACCCTGGCAGCAATGTCGTGGACGTTTACATCCGCTATCTCCGGAAAAAAATTGGTACTGACTCTATTCAAACGGTTCGTGGTGTGGGCTACCGCATGCCATAGGCCCGACAGTCAACGCTGTTCATTTACCTGTCAAGTGAAATATAAGGCCCGGCTATGCCCCGACTTCCTCAAGTAATCCAGTAGCAACATCAAATATGAAACCACGAACCTGGTCGGTGTGAGGGATGAACTTAGAAGACTTGATTCTGGCAATGCTCTGGCGAACATCGGTTGTGAGATCGCTAAAAGCTTCCGCCGCCCACTCCGGCTTGTGGCCGGTCTCTGCCTGAATGCCAGATTTGAACTCATCGTCGGTGAAAGTCAGCATGCCGCAGTCGGTGTGGTGGATAAGGACAATCTCTTTGGTTCCAAGTAGTCGCTGGCTGATAGCGAGAGAACGAATTTCATCAGCTGTCACAACGCCTCCAGCATTGCGAATGACGTGTGACTCACCTTCCTGGAGTCCCAAAACGCCGTAGACGTTGATCCTGGCATCCATGCAAGCTAAGACCGCAATGTTTTTCGCAGGAGGCAGTGGAAGCGGCCCCGTAAAGGTCCTCGCATACTCTTTGTTATTTGCCAAAAGATCGTCTGTTACAGACATAGGTAGTTGCTCCTCATTGGTTGTCGTCGGTTGCGTTCAGCTCATTTACCTGTTCGCACTCAATCACAACACCAGGCCGCCCAAAGCCTTCCTTTGTTACCTAGAGTTACTTTTTGGGCGAGGCGCAGTTGCCTAGTTTTTTCTCAAGCTTGAGTAAGTCTGGATGAACTCTTCCATCGAAACACTCGCAACTGCGTTGGCCACGACCTCCACTGGGAGGTCGTCGAGGCTTCTGAAACGAATGCACCCTTTGCCAACGTCAAAGCGTTTGCCAGTGGCTTTGTAGTCAGTTTCAAACTTTTGCCTAACCTCATCGATTGCATAAATCGAGCTCAGGTAGATCGAGTAGTGATGCTTTTGTGCTGCGAGGGCTGCAAACATCAGCGGCTGTTTGTTATAGGTCTTTGGAAATACTGCCAGCGGAACTTCGTAGGAGATCATTCCCCAGTTCATCGTCTCTTCGAGGCCTGTAGGCAAGCTTGAAAGAAGCAGCTTCCTTACCGCGCGGACATCTTCCGCACGATCCGCAGGAAGTTCCATCAAATACTGTTCAACCGACTGCGCATTCGAGGACACCATAATTCAATCATTGCAAATAACCTGGCGCCTTGTTTTTCTTAGTGATGACCTAGTAGGCCTTTTCGCTGACAATTTAGCCTCGACGCAAGTCAAGAGGCAGGTAGCGAAGCGCTTCGGGGTAAACTCGTGAACTATGGGTTGGACGCACAAAGTCGTTGGTGCTGCCGCGATTGTCTTGGGGATGATTGCACCGCAGGCTGCAGTGGCACAGAGCTATACCCCCATAGATTCTGTTATCGAGAAACTCTCGGATCTCAGCCCAGAATGCTTGCGGGCAGTTAGCAATTTTTGGTTTACCTCGGGCTGTGATGCCCAGACCTACTTGGTTCAGTTTCCAGATGATCAGACTCAAGAACTCGTTGAAAAAACCAACAGCGGGCAGCTAGTTGAGAGCCTCGACATTGGAAGCGTGAGCGCTTTTTCATTGAACGGCAGGGAACTTGCCGAACTAGCCAGAAACAACCAGGTGCTCGGCATTACTGCTAACTCAGAATTCACGACTGCAGATACTCAAAGCACCGCACCGTGGCAATTGGACCGAATCGATCAGGCAAACCTGCCGCTGGATAGTGCCTACACCTTCGATGCCAGTTCCCAAGGTCAAGGTGTCAGAGTTTATGTGGTTGACACTGGGGTAAACGCCTCGCACTCAGAATTCACCGGGCGCGTTGGCGCCGGTTACAGCGCTATTGGCTCAGATGCCAGCGACACTTTGGATTGCAATGGCCATGGAACGCATGTCGCTGGTCTAGCCGCAGGCACAACCTACGGGGCAGCAAAGCAGGCCACAATAATTCCGGTCAGAGTGCTCGATTGTGATGGAACTGGAACACTGCTGGGTGTGCTGATGGGCCTTGATTGGATTGCTAGAAACACACAGGTTGGTCAGGCTGCAGTAGTCAATATGAGCCTTGGTGGAGAGAGCAACTTTTACCTGGATAGTGCAGTCGAATCCCTCACCAGTCAGGGCCTTGCCTTTGTTGTTGCGGCTGGAAACACTGGCACAAGTGCCTGCAATACCTCACCCGCTCGGGTCGCAGGGGCTATTACGGTTGCTGCCAGTGGCTCAAATGACTCGTGGCCTTCATTTTCAAATTCAGGCAGTTGCGTAGACGTCATTGCTCCAGGAGTGCAACTGAGGTCAGCTGGTATTGGCTCTGCGAGTGCGAGCACCGTGCAAAGCGGCACCTCAATGGCGGCAGGTGTGGTTTCTGGTGTGGTTGCCACTCAGATGTCTGGCGGCTACCAGAGCCCGTCGGCACTCAGTTCAGCGCTAACCACTCTTGCGGTTACTGGAAAGGTAACCTCAGTTCCTGCCGGCACCGCTAACCTACTTCTCCAAAACACCATCGGCTTTACCTCAAGTGGGTCTGCAACCGGAGCCCCAGTAACTGTTGTGGTGCCTGAAGACGGTGACGACCAGGTTTCTGTCGACCCTGTAGACCCCACCCCTGATCCCGCACCTACAACACCTACTCCAGTAGCACCACCGAAGTACTCGGCTCCGACCGTGAGTGTCACAGGCTCGACTGCCACGGTCAGCTGGCAGTTCCCCACTCAAACTACAGCGCTTCTGTCACAGGTGCTGAAGGTCTTCTCCGGCACCACGGAGCTCAGCTCTGTTCAGTTGTCAAACGAGGTCGAAAGTTTTGTGATTCCGGACCTAGTCGCAGGTGTTGTTTACAAGGTTCAAATAGCAGGCGCGAACAACAACGGAGTTGGTGAGTTCTCAGACCTCTCAGCACCATTTTCTAGAGTCGAGACAATCGTCAACGGCCCAGCCGGAGGCGAGTTCTCGTCCTGGACCAAGCGCATCTCTGATACTCAAGTGAAGTTCTACGTCAAGTTTCCGCAACCGGGTGTGAAGATTCAATTCATGTTGCAGCAGCCAGGAAAGCCCTACCGAGAGGTGGCGTGGATGAGGCTGGGTGCAGCAGATGTTGACGAAAATGGGCTTTATCGCAACCTGACCAACGGTGTCTATTTCATTCGGACCATCAACCTAGTTGATGGAAAGAATAGATTCCGAATTTTGGTTGACGGCCAACAGGTTGATCGAACCAGAACCTATGCGAGCAACTAAGTGGGCCGCCTAATAACTATCACCGGCGCATTCAAGAACGCCGGTGACCACCTAATTGGCAACAGAGCCAGACAGTTACTTACTGCCAATACTGACCACGAAGTCATTGATCTAAATCGCAGGTTGATTACCGATGATTCCTATGCCTTGATGAACAAGGCGGCAGCGGTGCTGCTGACCGGCGGACCTGCATATCAACAGGCGATTTTCCCCAATGTCTATGATCTAGATTTGTCACGAATCGAAGTTCCAGTGGTGGCCTACGGTCTCGGCTGGAAAGGAAAGCTTGGTCAAGCTCCAGAGGATTTTAGGTTTACTCCCGAAGCAGAGCACTTTGTGAAAGGCATCCACTCAAACGGGCTGATCTCTTCGGCGAGAGACAACCTGACAGTCCAAATGCTCGGGGCATCGGGCGTAAACAACGTCCTAATGACTGGCTGCCCGGCTTGGTATAACGAATTAAAGATCACTACAGATTTTGAATCCAAACCAATCGAATCGCTGGTGTTTTCGATGCCGGCAGTGATTCAAGACAGCACTCTTCCCGTTTTGAAATTCCTGTCTAGGAAGTTTCCGAAGGCCAAGAAATACCTTGCTTTCAATGCCGGTGAAGTATCCACCAGGTCAAAAAATGCCGCTGAAATCACCAAGTGGAACAAGAAGATTTCTTTCAGGGCCAAACTTCTAGGGTTTGAGGCTGTTTCTTATGAGTCAAATTTTCAAAAATTTGTACAGATCCAATCTGGTGTCGATCTTCACGTCGGGTTCAGGGTTCACAGCCACATCTTTTCGCTTTCCGAGCGCATTGCGTCCGTGCTGATTGCCGAAGATTCTAGGGGCGTTGGGCAGCTTCAGGCGATGGGGTCCACGGTGCTGATCGGAGAAGATTCCGCTGAAAAGATCATCGGAACGATTGAGGAGCTGATTTCAAACGAGGGTCAGGCTATCCAGAGTGGTATTGAAAAAATGAGGGCCACTCACCCAAAAATGCTGGAGTTTATTTCTCAGTTTTCCTGATTGAAGCAAGCAGCAAGAACTGCCCATCCCACGCAATGCTCATTACCCGCATGAGAAGGGCAGTCGCGAGGGCTTGTTCTGGCTCCATTAGGACCAGTAGCGCAGCAACCTGAATAGCTTCACGAACTCCGATTCCCGCTGGTGCAAAGACCGCCACCATGCTCACCGCCGATGCTAAGTTGCTGGCGGCAAGAACAAATAGCACCTCCCCGAAACCGATTTCAGGAACCACTGCGAGTGCTACAAAGAACAGAGCAAGTCCCGAGAGCAACGAGCTAACAACGAAAAAGCCCACACCTTTGGCCAACACCTTGTTGCTAGGAATCAATTCAGCTTCGAGTGTCTTTCCTCGAATCAGCTGGTATGCCTTTCCTGCATATCCCCGCATAACCGGCGGTATTACTGCGATAAACCCCGCCACAGCAACAGCCAGAATTATCCAAATCCAATTACCCGCAAGCTCATAGCTTCGAGGGTCAAATAAGAGAAGAATAGTTGCGCTCAGCAGCACGGTGACAATCTGCAAGACCGCTTCAATATAGGACGAGACCGCTAGCCGCATTTTAGATATCCCAAGCTTGCTAGCGAAATACACCTTGCCTATAACCCAAGCTACGGATCCGGGGATGTATCTGCCAAGCCAGCTCCTTGCATAAACCACGTAAAGTTCTCGCGTGGTTTTCTTATCAAGGCTTGCCCCAGAGTTTGAAAGAAAAAATATCCAAATTCTCGCAAACCAGAATCTTGTAATCAGGCCGAGTGCCGTGGCAAGTGCCAAGTAACCCCAGTGGATTTCAATACTCCAAAAACTTTCCCAGTCAATTGTTCTTGCATACAGCACAAGGAAGAGGGCGACTAGGGCATAGAAGGCAATCCCGATTGAGGTAACTAGCGCCTTTTTGTTTCTTTCCAGCCAATCCTTCATTTTGTGTTCTCAATAGCAGATTTGAGAGCGCTAGCCATGTCTGTCCGCATGGCCTCGATGGCTAGTTGTTGTTTCTTGGAAACCGATTCTGCTTCTGCAAGCACCTCACCGGTAATCTCCAAAAGCCTGTCTTCGATGCCGGTTTCTTGCAATCTGGCGATATCAAGTGAAAATTCAGACAGTCTGAGCTGTTCAAAAAACAACCTGCCCTTATCGACGTAATAGATGCAAACTGCCGGCACGGCTTTCACAGATGCCAGAATCGCGCTGTGCAGTCTCGAGGCAATATATGCCCTGCACTCACCAATGGAATCAAGATATTCTGCTGGCGAAAGATTGTCGGCATCGACAATCGAAGTTCTTGTTCCATGCTTCATCCGCTGAATCACCTCATCGGCAAAGCCAGCGTCATTTTCATTTGTTGACATGTGCATCGGGTAAAACCTCAGGTCACAGTCATGTTTTTCAATCAATGAGTCTGCGAAGGAGGCCAACGCTTCTTGGTATTGGATCTCCTCAGCTGTTTTCACCGAGGTGGATTTCCAGAACTTGAATTTATTTGGAATCCAGGTGCCACGTTGGTAGTGAAACCAGCGCCTTAGACCAAGCCCAATCACGTTCTCTGGAACACTGGGCTCAACTTCGGGGTAAACAGCAGGATCAAAGCTTGAAATCAGTCGGGCCTTGGTTTTCCAACTCGAAAGCTTTTCTTCAGACTCTTTGTCGCGGACAATAAAGCTCTGGCAAAGCCCAACGGTTTTGGCAATTACTTTCTTGGAGGAATCCGCTTTGGTCGGACCAATGCCTTGAAAGGCACCGATGATTCTTTTGTTGACTAGCCGGATGCCCCAGATCTTCAACCACCAGTAATAAAGCGAGAGTTTATTGGTGTAGTCCTTTAGTAGCTCCCCACCACCCCAAAGAACAACGTCTGCCTTGCGCGCAGCACCTAAAAGCTTGAGGTAATCAATTGGAGAGGTTGAGTATGGGCTCATCTTGAGAAAGTTGATTCCAAACCATTTTTCATCTCGTTTTTTGAACTGAGACAGCGAGGTAATCTGGGCATTTGGCACCACATCGCGAATCAGCGCAATCATCCCCTGGAGGATTGCGCGGTCTCCGCGGTTATGCGGAGAGTCGCTATTTAGAATGAGTACCTTCACGGAGTCTAAACTTACCTCAAGCCCCAGGAGAAAGGCAGTGATGGCCAAGGCTGATTTGCTCGTTCTGGGCTCCACGCTCCCAAAACAACTCGGGGATTCAACGCCGAGCTTCGTGCTCGACCTGGCAATCAGACAGCACCGTGACTTCGAAGTCACCTTATTGAGCCCCGGGGTTCCAGGTGCTGCTAAATCAGAAACCATCGAGGGCGTAAAGATAGAGCGCTTTAGCTATTGGCCCTTCAGGCAAACCCTCGCCGACGGCGCGATCCTGGATAACCTCAAGGCAAAGAAATCGAACTGGTTGCAGGTGCCATTTCTGTTACTGGGACTCTGGCGAGCAATTACAAAACAACAACCAAAGTTGATTCATGCACACTGGATTATCCCGCAGGGCCTCATCGCAACCCTGGCAGCACCAAAGGCAAAGCTCTTGGTCACCACCCATGGTGGTGACATCTATGCACTCAACAACCCATTGATCAAAGCAATCAAAATCTGGGTTCTAAAAAGAACCGCTGCGGTTTCCACCGTGAACTCCCAAATGCGAGATCAGCTCATCTCTTGGGGTATTACGCCTGACAAAATACACGTCCTCCCTATGGGTGTAGATATTTCGGCGGCGAAGATTGAGAATCAAAAAAGAACCCCGAACACAATCCTGGTTGTTGGACGTCTGGTTGAAAAAAAAGGCATTGAATACCTGCTCGCCGCAATCAAAAAAGGCGTTTCAGAAAACCGCCTACCGCCCGGCATAAAACTATTGATTGCAGGTGACGGGCCAATCAGAAAAGACCTTGAACATAAAGCCAGTGGGTTACCGGTTCAGTTCCTTGGCAGGCAATCCAAACAGCAGGTGAGAAAACTCTATGCAACCTCAGCGGTTGCCATCCTGCCTTCTGTCACAGCCAAGAGCGGTGACCAGGAGGGGCTCCCAGTTACACTCCTTGAGGCAGCAGCTGCAGGGGCATTTGTGATTGCCTCCAATCTCCCAGGGATCAATGAGGTCATTCAGGACAGGCAAACCGGCCTCTTGATTGAACAGCGTGACTCCGAAGGAATTTTGGCAGGCTTAGAGGTTGCCTTTTCTTCCAGTGCAGAGAACAAAAAGCTTGTTGCCAGCTGCAAAAAGGAACTTGCAAAACTAGTAGAGCAATACGACCACGATGTCGTCGGAGCCAAATACAACGCGCTGTTAGCGAGCATCGAATGAACTACTTAGAGTTTTGGAATAAGTTTTTAGCTGCCGAAAAAAAAGCAGAAGTTTATGAGATAAAAACCATCGGTTTTCAGCTTTACCCAATGCTTAGGGTCAGGCTGTATTACCAAATAGCCCAAGAGCTCAAGATCTTTGATAACCCCCACCCAAATGCTGCAGAGAAGACCCCAGCAGTAACGCATGAATCCATTCGGGAACGAATAAGGCCTGCAAAAACTGTAGTTGTGCCATTTGCTCGAAAAGTACAGGGGATTGATGTTTACACCGAGTCGATTCTGGAACATCTTGGGGAAGCGGCAACCATTCTGGACGTGGTGAGCCCCGATGCAGGCTTGGACATCGAAGCAATAAAGGCCTACGGCAAAACCAAATTCGACAACGATGTTTACCAAAAAATGCTTACCGAAAAGGTCCGCGATGTCAGAGATCGCTGGGCAAAGATGAGCCAGGTTTTCACGGCGGAATTTGGCATCGGCCTTGGAAAATTCGAGGAATTTCCAGCCTGGCTAGTCAGAAGATACATCGCCGAATGCATGGCTTTCAAGGAGTACTTCGAGCTTTCAGGAACCAAGCAGCTCTACATTGTCAACGCCTACTCTCACCCAGCGGTTGTGGTTGGTGCGAAGCAGGCAGGTGTCAGGGTCAGTGAAATCCAGCATGGGTTTATTTCTGAATATCACCCCGCCTACTCTTACCCAAAGATACGAATCCAGTCAGCCCCAGACCAGATTCTGGTCTGGGGAAAATACTGGCTAAAGGCCTGTGACTACCCCAAGGGCATGAAGCCAAAGGTGTTAGGGCCCAGCAAACAGTTCAAACATCAACGCAATCTGGTTCAAAGCCAGGAGGCTATGCCAAACAGCGTGCTGTTTACCTCCCAGGGGGCAGTTGGCGGGCAGTTGATGGAATGGGCCATTTCTTGGGCAAAATTGGCTCCCGATTACGCCTTCACTTTCCGGCTGCATCCAAATGAGAGCCTTGCCGATTACCAGCGTTTTGAAACCCCACCAAATCTTCAACTGAGCCATAGGGAACCTAACTTTCTTGAGGTCCTTGGGCGACACGAATACTTGGTGGGAGGTTTTTCGACGACTCTCTATGAGGGGGTTAGTTTTTCTCGCAGGGTTATTGTGTTGCCGATCTCGGGATTCGAGAATCTGCAACGGGCAATTGCTGCGGGGGACATGACCCTTGCCAAGAGGATCGAAAACGAAAGTGAGTTGAAGGAGCTTCTGGCAACTTCAACCATCTCCAACAACCCTTACGCTTACTACGCGAAAGACATTTCTCTGAAAGGGCTAGTCCGTGCTTGATTTTGAACTAAACGGCAACCGCTACGGCTACCTGAAGCCCTATCTGATTGCCGAAATAGGTATGAACTACGAAGGCTCAATGCCTCGGGCCAAGCAGATGATGGACCAGGTGGCGAGGGCCGGAGGCCATGCCGCCAAGTTTCAGACCTATAAGGCAGACACTCTTGCCGCTAAGCACACTGCCCCCGCCTACTGGGACACCAACCAGGAACCCACCAAAAGTCAGCATGAGCTGTTTCAACGTTTTGATGTTTTTGGCCCGGAAGAATATGCCGAACTTGCCTCTCATGCCAAAAACCTCGGCATTGACTTTTTATCAACCCCGTTTGATCTCGATTCGGTTGATTTTCTAACACCGTTGATGCCGGCAACCAAGGTTGCCTCTGCTGATTTGACGAACATTCCGCTGATTCGGAAGATTGCTAAAACCAACAACCCGATGATCATCAGCGTTGGTGCCGGCTCGCATTTGGAAATGGAAAGAGCGGTTGAAGAAGCACTTCAAAACGGAGCGCCATCGGTGACACTGATGCACTGCGTTTTGAACTACCCCACTCCCAGACCAAACGCTCACCTGAGCCAGATCAAGGTTCTGCAGGAGCGCTTCTCGGATCGCGTGTCCATTGGTTACTCCGACCACGTCAGGCCAGAAGACGATGGAGGCCTACCGGCTCTAGAAATGGCAGTGCTGTTTGGTACTCGGGTAATAGAGAAGCACTTCACAGACAATAAGCAAGGTCTTGGCAACGATCATTATCATGCCATGGACGAGCGAGACCTGGCTGCCTTCGTCGACAAGCTTGCCGCATACGGCGAACTTTATGGCGACGGCGAACTACACCTAGAAACCCAAGGTGCTGCAATATCGAATGCCCGCAGAAGAGTGATTGCGGCCGTGGACATTGTGGCTGGCCAAATGATCGAAGAGGGCGACCTAATTGCGCTTCGTTCAAACGTTGGCATTGAGATTTTTGACTGGGACAAAGTAATTGGCAGCAAGGCTCTCAAAGAGATCAAAAAAGACCAGCCGCTCACCTGGGATGATCTAGCTAAGTAGCAATACCTAGAAGCCGATCCTCTTTAGGATCTCGCCGACTACTTTTGCATTGGTCCGGGTTTTGGTGGCAGCAAGGCTGGCCGCATGCATTTTTTTACGCTCATCAAAATCTGCCAGCAGAGCTGCGATCGACTGTCCAATTTCTGCTGCGGTCACATCCGAACCGAGGCCAAGGTTCAAAATGCCGTTCTGTTTGGTGGCGTGTTCATGTGTAAGTTCTTTGGCATTCTGAGCGAGACAAATCGTTGGAACTCCGATGCTCATTAGCTCGGTGATGGTTCTTCCCGCTGAACTTAGTGCAATATCAGCCGTTGCCATTAGCGCCGGCATGTTCTTAACATCACTCAAAGTCTCTAGATCAAGCTCAAACGAACCAGCAATTTCAGAAGCGCCTAGTCCTCGGACGCAAGTGACCCGGCCCTTGAATTCAAGTGCCTCCAGGGCCCGCAGTGACTTCTCTGCCAGGTGGGAAGGGTCAGTGCCACCGAATAGCACCAGCACGTGATTGACGTTTTCTTCAATCACCGCAAACCTTGTTAGTACTTCAAAATTTGGGGCAAGTATTGCCGAGCCAACCCCGGTCAGTTGGTTTTGACCAAGCTTTGGATTTGGATATAGGTCAGAGACTGTTAGGTCGGCAGCCTCAGCTCCAGACCCTAGATCCTCAAAGGTGACAACCTTTGCCCCTGCCAACTGCAAGCCCTCAACAAGGTCCTTTTCGGTGTCAAGAACATCCAGCACGACCAAGTCTGCTTCGAATGCCCTTGCTTTCGCTGCTAGCTCTGACGCGCTGCCGATTTCAGCATGCTCAAAAACCTGGTCGGAGAAAAACTTTTTGCCAAGCTCTTTTGCCTTTGTGGTGACTATCAAAACTTGATGTCTTGCAAGCTCTTGGGCCAAAGCAAGGGATCTGTAGAGGTGACCCATGCCCATTTTTGTTGAAGCATTGGTGTGAATGAGGATCTTCTTGCGGGTGAGCCAGTGCTCCGCGACAACCAGGTCGCTGAAGGTATCGATGTCCAGGGACTCACTTTCAGCAAGTTCGATAAGGCTTATAGGCTCGATGATTCTAGTTTGGTGCTTTTGAACGTCCTCAATGCGAGCCCCGATGATCGCTCCTGATTCCCGAAACTGGGTGGGGAGTAGCTGCCTGTTTACCCTTGCTTGATAGCCGGGGACCGGAACGCCGTCTTTGATAACCCAGGTGAGGTGACGGTCGTCTTTCACTGTAATGACAGCTCCAGCACCGGCTTGCAGAACTTCAACCGCCTCGAGAATGCGCTCAGGTGTTATCAGTGGGCAGGTTGGTTGCAGTGTTAGTAGCAAGTCATTCTTGTTTGCTCCAAGTGTGAACAGGTCACCCAGGTGTCGAATGATTAGCTGGTCCAGGGTTGCCTGACCAGATGCACTCTCAGATTCTCGAATCACCTGGGCGCCGAAGTGAGTGGAAACCTCATCGAGCTCATCGTCATCGGTGATGACGATGACTCGCTCTGGGGTTGTGGCAGCTAGGGCCGTCTGAATCGTGTAGTAAATCAGCGGCTTGCCAACTAGCGGCCGGAGGTTTTTTCTGGGTACGCCTCTAGAGCCGCCTCTGGCGGGAATGACAATCCATGGACTAGTCACGCTTTTTTATAACCGGACTTTCAACGCCAACCTTGAGCTCGATGTCTCTGACTCGCTTCAGCGTTTTGGAGGTGAGTGACCTAACCGAGTAGATGCTGTCAGCGATCACACCGAACAGGATTACCTGAATGCTTGACAGAAACAGCACAGCGCCAACGATTACCGACTGGATGTGTGGGGTGGCAGGAGGGTTTAGGTTGTCGATGATGAAGGGCATGAAGGAAAGGATCGACAAAAACATCAAGCCAATTCCAAGCGGCATAAACAACTTCAGCGGACGGTACTGGACATAGATACGCATCATGGTCCACGCGTTTCTGCGGATGTATTTCCAAGTGGAACCAAAGAGCCTTGAGGGCCTGACCGATTCATTTCTTTTCACCGGTGTATTCGTGAGGGCAAGCGATGCCTCATTGACCTGAATCAAAGATTCGATTGTGTAGGTGAACTTTGAAACCAGGTTGATCTGCATCGCAGCATCACGATCGAAGGCCCTAAAGCCACTCGTGGCATCTGTAACCGGAACACCGGAGAAGTTCTGAACCACACGGGTTCCAAGGCTTTGCAGCCTGCGCTTCAGCCAACTGAACTCTTGAACATTTCTGGTGTCACGGTCTCCAACCACCACATCAGCGGTGCCATCGAGGATTGGCTTCACTAGGGCCGGTATCGCACTTGCGTCGTACTGGTTATCGGCGTCGGTGTTGATAATCACGTCAGCACCAAGCTTTAGACAGGCATCAACCCCTGCCTGAAATGCAGAGGCAAGCCCCTGGTTGTGGCTGAATCGAACCACGTAGTCAACGCCGTGCTGGAAGGCAACCTCGGAGGTGTTGTCAGACGAGCCATCATCAATCACTAGCCAGTAAACCTCGTCGAAACCCTCGACTTTTTTTGGCAGGGCGGCAAGTGTCGCTGGGAGAAATTCCGACTCGTTTAGGCAGGGAATCTGGATGAAGAGCTTCATACCAATGACTTCACTTTCTCTGTTACCGATTCGGCGTAACCAATAATTACCGTTAGGGCAAAGATACCAAAGCTTTGCAGCCACATGCGGTTAAGGCTGTCTGTCCAACCGATCCGGCCAAGGGTCGCTTCGCCAAATAACCCACCGTCAAGTAACTTGGCCATCACAGATCCCAAGAACAGCAGCGCGGAAATTATCAGCAGTAGGCGGTAACTCGGAGACATCTGCTTCAGCCCGATAACCAAAAGTGCGATTAGGCAGAAGATGAAAAAGCCACCCCAGAATCCTTCGCCCAAGAACATGTTTTGGAACTGGGCCAAGAAATCATCCTGCAGCGCACTGAAGTTACTGAAGACCATGAATGCCGTGATCAGTCCCATCGAGATAAATGCGAGGGCGACAAGACGGAATCTGAACCAGTCAAAAATCTTGAAGCCGACTAGCACGGAGGCAATCACCATCGCGATTGGAAAACGCTCATCGTATAGGCGAAGCGGTGTTGCAACGTAACCATCGTAAACATAGATCCAGAGGCCAAATGAGCCAAGTGCACTGAAAACAATCAGGCGGATATCAAGTCTTGATATCCAGCGCTGCTGCAGTAGTGGCGCAGCGATTAGGGCTGCAAAGGCAATGCCCTCCGGTCTAGTGGTTGATATCAATGCCAGCCCAACCATGAGAGTGACCAGGTGGATTCTAGAAAGGTTGCCCTCTCGAATCGACAGCACCACCGCAGTGACTCCAAGCACCACTCCCAGGGCAGTAAGCGTGTGGCCATTGACATACCAGATGGCCCTAAACACTATTGGTGCGGTTGCCAGCACTAAACCAAATAGCACCAAGAGCATCGCCCACTGCCTCACCGATAGCCGCGGTGCAAGTCGCATGACCGCCCAGATGAGTGCAATCACCAGTGCTAGGTAGATCATTACAGTGAGCCCGGTCAAAGATGACCCCTCTGGCCCCAGTGCAAGCGTCAATGGGTAGGAGAAACCTCTTTTGATCGCCGTCCTCCCACCGAGGATTTCAAGGTCACCATTTCTTTGCATCAGGTCGCTGAGCGTCATAATCCAAAGCGAATCGGAGTGTTCAATGCCCCGAAGCCCAAGGCCCCTGGTCGCGATCCCGGAAACAAGACCAACCAGAGTTGAAATACCAATGCCAAGCCAGAGCACCTTGGATTTTAGCTTCAGTGCAATTGCCAAGACGATGACTACCAGCGAACCAATTAGCCAAACCGTTTGAGAGTGATCGCCAATGCCAAGTAAATACAGCAGGGAGTGGCTCACCACCCGCCACATCACACTGAGGCCCAGGCCCAAAGAAATGGCATGGGCAATGTTTTTGGCACCCAGCAGGAATGCCCCCGCGTAACCCGAGGCAAGCAAAATCACCAGAGTGACTATCTCTTGGGCAAGTGCGCTACTCAATGGGCACCCCTAGATCCTCCAGCAGGCCGTCATCGACAATTGCAAATAGGAGATCATCAAGCCAGACGGCAGTGAAAGAAGCAGCTTTTGGCGCAACATCTGACCAGTAAATTGCAAGCTCGCAGTATTTCTCGTCTTTCAGATTGCAGAAGATCTCTGAGCGTTCCTGTTGGTTTGGTCGAAGGGTCGGTTCAAGGTTCAAGCTGCGCAGGTCAACCGGAGGCAGGTTGTAATCGGTGTTTATTTGGTAAATCTCACTCAAGGCAATGTCAAACACGAAGCTTTCTTCAACGTCCTTATTGAGGTTTGTGATGGTTACAGAATCAAAGTTCGCCGCCAGAATCGGAGCCGCACCTTTGATCCAGTTTTGATCAAGGGCAATTTCGGCTGTTGAAAACAGCCCATTTGCTTGAGTGTTTATGTCCTTCAGGCCAAATGCAAAAAAAGCAGCAACTGCGCTCAGTAGCGCAATTATTGGAACCAGCAGTGCCTTTTTCATCACGGGTCTAGTCTGCCAGTTGGCTGGGTCATTTTGCCTTTGCTCGCCGCTAGACTTTTTGGGTGCTAGGAACCTTTCCCGCCGGTGTGTTTGTTGACAGCTCACCCATTGCCCAAATCCGGTATCACCGGAGGGTGCGCAGGGCATTCCTGTTTGGAGCGCTTCGAACCCATTCGCTAATGGCAAGAGAAGAGCTTGCCGAAATGGTCGCGCCCGTTACCGCAACCGAACTGGTTGAGATCCTGAAAGCACAAACAGTTACCGGCACTTCCTTGGTGCCAGGGCAACACGCAAGCAAGGTGCGCAGAAACAGAAGGATCTTGAAGTTTTTGCGATTCGGAGTCGGTAAGCGAGCACTGTTCGATTTGGCATGGCTCTTTGCTAATCAAAACATTGACGAGCAAGACCTAGTTCATGCCAAGACTGTCTATTCGTTCTGTGAAAAAAAGTACGGCCTCAGTGGCTTCAACCATATGCACCTAATCGACCTGGCTCTAGTGAATCTGCGCCTTGGTGAGCTGGATGCTGCAAGAAAAGTTCTTGCCAAGGCCAGGACACCGCTGAGTGCAATCTTGCGCTTTAGCCCGAAGCACCTGGCCATGAAACCAGCCCTTGGTTTTCAGGAAGCGTTGAACGAGTTCTTTGGGTTTTCAAAAGACCTCACAATTAGGCCGCAGTTTCTGAATGCGGATATCACTAACCCGTTTAGAGGGAAGCAGGCTCTACCTGCGCTCAACGACAAAGAAGTAACCAGCTGGCTAGCAAAGCTATCCAAGGCAATCATCCCGGGCGATGTTGCAGCGCTCGCATTTGCTTCAACGCCCGGGCTTAGCCCCTACGACGCGCTGACGGTGACCAGAGAGCTGAAGCCTGTTACCTCGGGGCCAAGGGTGACAGTTGTGATGTCCAGCTACAAGCCCGGTGAGCATCTGATTCTTGCTGCAAAGTCGGTACTTGCCTCCAGTTACCAAAACATTGAGCTCTTGATCATTGACGATGCTTCTGGCAAAGACTTTCAGGGCGTATTGGCTGAAGCTCAGGGGTTAGATGGCCGCGTAAAGGTGTTGCACCAAAAGGAAAATGGCGGCACCTACCGAATCAGAAACCGTGCGCTAGATGAAGCAACCGGAGAGTTGATAACCTTCCACGATTCTGACGACTGGCTGCACCCGCAACGAATCGAGAAGCAGGTTGCAAGGCTCCTAGGAAATAACAGAATCGGCAACATCTCAATGGCTACGAGGCTGACAGACAACCTAGAGGCATCAGAGTCAGTGAGAAGACTCCGCATTGGGCTTTGTGAACCGAGCCTGATGTTCTGGAAAGACCGCGCATTAGAAAAGGTTGGCTACTTTGACACCGTTAGAAAAGGCGGTGACTCGGAATACCGAAGAAGGCTAGAACGAGCCTTCTCACAGGACCTAGAGGTGATTGACCCATTCCGCTGTCTAACAATTCAGCGGGCAGATAATGGCGGCCTCACAGCAGGAGATCTTGGCTTCAGGTGGATTGTTGATTTCAGGCTCACCTACCGAGACAGTTTCAACCACTTCCAGCGCACCAAGAAAAGCTATAAGTACGATTCAACTGACACTAGGCACTTCTATGCACCGAGGCCGATGCTTATCCCACGCTCCCAAGAACAGGGTCGCCGAGAGATTGATCTAGTAATAGGGGCAAACTGCCACGATCCAAAAAATGCCAAGCAGTTTGTTGAATTGGCAAAGGCTGCAATCAGTGAAGGCAAATCTGTAGCGCTCTGGCAAATCAACTGCATGTATCCGCTGTCAAACCCGAGAACAATAAGAGCCGATGTTCTTGGGATGCTGAACAGTGGTGAAATCGAGACCGTTTACTCTTCAGATCAGCTGAAGGTTGAAACCCTTCAGCTGATAGCTCCCTCAAGTTTTCTAAACAGCTTCTATCCGATGGATTACAACTGGGTCGTCGGCGCTCGCGAACTAACCAAAGTATCTAATTCCTTAGAAAACTGGAAGGCCTTCGGCCCCGGCGTAGACGAGGCTATTGCCTTGCGGTTTGAACAGCTTTCAGTGCGGACCAAACCTTAAAAACCACCATCCCCTGATTCTAAAACTCCTAGTTCAGAAGCTCCAGGACCTCGAGCTCTTGCTCAAGGATTGGCGTGAGGGTCTTTATAAAGGTCAACGTCATGTGAGAACCGTCGCGGTAGACAATCACGTCATCGATTATCACCGGGCAAGATTCCATGTCTGGGCACAGCACAGGTGTGAGATCAAGTGCCCGCACCCCAGCAACCGTGATCCCAAGATCAAAAAGGGAATCATTTGGAAACAGGGCCTGATCGATATTAGTGGAGCATTCGGTGGCAGCCTGGTCGCCATAGGCCTCTATGCAAAATCTGAAATCAGAAACTGCGTCCCTCACATTGGGTTTGGCATTGTCCTTGGTTAGCAAGACGTTGTGACCTGCTTCAACCCAGCCCGACACCGCCGTCTTGAAAGATCTGGCCGCATCAACATCGCCGTCATGCACCAGTGTTGAGTTTGAATTCACGACCAATGAGTAGTCGGTCTTATTCATGTGTTCAAAAAGAGAGTCGTTCCAACCCTCACAGTTCAAACCACCACCTAAGCGTCCTAGCTGATAATCACCCGGAGCCTGCACTGAGCAGGCTGATTTAGAAATCATGTCCAGGCCAAAGCCGTATTCTTCTGCCAGCTCACGAAGTGGTTCAAAGTATTGCCTGGCATGGCTGTCACCGATAAGCGCGATCCTGGTTGAGGATTGCCGGTCTCCCCACTCGGAAACCTTGAAGCCTTCTTCATCCTTGCGGATAATCCACTCGGCGTCCTCCGAGATGGATTTATCGTTTTCTAGCTCAACAAGAGAAGGCGTGAAGCTGTAAGTGACGACATCATTTTTTGCTTCAACCTCAACCTGCTGCTGAAACAGCAGCCCAATCAAAATAACCGCCACCGAGACCGCAAGTGTTAGTAGCACCTGCCAGCTCGAGGCGAGGCGTGAAAATGGTCCAAACCTGATTGGGTCTTCGATAAGTTTTTTGGAGGCCCAAGAAACTGCAAAAATCAAAGCTAGAGCTCCCAGCTGCACGCCCGGCTTTGCCGCCAACACCGAGTAGCCAAGCACCCAGGGCGATAGCACCAAGATTGGCCAGTGCCACAGATAGATCCCATAGCTGTAATCGCCCATGACCCTGATCGGAGCAAACACCCGCTGTTGGAAGTGCTCTTTGGAAAGCGCAATCGCAATAATCGTTAGTGTCACTGCAACGATGTTGAAATAGACCAACTGGCCGGCTTGGTGCGGGATCAGCATCAGAACCACTAGCCCAAGCCACGCAGGCCAGATAAGCCACTTGGCACGCTCAAGCTTCCTGCCATCCACCTGCCGTAGCGCGAGAAGACCCCCGGCGCCAAACTCCCAAATTCTGGCTAAAGACGAATAGAAACCGAAGGTGGGGTTCACGGACTGCATATAAAGCGCGTAAACAAGCGAGGCAATCGACACAACTGCCAGCAGCAAAATCACGGCGCGCAGTCTGTTTTTGATGACAACCAAGAGCAGCAACAAAAGCACAATCGGCAGGACTATGTAAAACTGCTCTTCCACCGAAAGCGACCAGTAGTGCTGGAATGGTGAGACTTGCGCATCCGCCCTGAGATAGTCAGCAGCCTCTATCGCAAAAAACCAGTTGGCAACATAGCCAACCGCATAAACCAAGCCGTCATCAACATCTAGCCACCAGCTCCTTGGGGCGATCAAGTAACCAATGGCTGCAGTCACAACCAACACCAAAAGCGCTGCCGGGATTAGCCTTCTAGCTCGCTTGGCCCAGAACTGCACCAGCCGTTTTCTAAGCTCAGCAACTCCATGAGCCTGATGCAGATCTCGCCAAAGAATTCCAGTGATCAAATACCCAGAGAGCACAAAGAAAACATCAACACCGAGTAATCCGGTTGGCACCAGGTCCGGGAAGAAGTGATACAGCACCACTGCACCAACCGCCAAACCACGCATCACCTGCAGGTCGACCCGCAAGTCTTTAGCCATCGATTTGCTGTTCGGTTTTGGTAAGGCTTGGAAATAGCAGGCCAAGAATGAAACCAGCGCCCCAGCTGTAATGCATGACAGGCAGTACAACCATCAGCCACCACTTCACGCGTGCTTTTTGGTCAGAGCCGATAGCTATCACAGCAACTGCCAAGAGGTAAACCCAGAGCGGCACCCACAGCAGTGTCAGCAACACCAGTGCGGGCGGAGCAAGATAGCGCAGCGAGATGTTTGGGAAGTCTGGTCTGGAGAGCTTTGCTCTCCAGAGTCCGGTTTTATAAAACTGCGTTGCAAGACCGCTCACCGAGGATCTTGGCTTATAGACAACTTGCAATCTGGGGTCGAAATAAACCAGGTAGCCAAGTGCTCTGATTCTTTGGTTTAGTTCCCAGTCCTGACCCCTGACAACGTTTTTATCAAAGCCGCCTGCCTGCAAGAGCACTTCTTTGCGGAAGACACCGAGGTAGACGCTGTCTACTGGACCTGCTTCACCGCCAACGTGGAACTTCCCACCACCCAAACCGAAGCGGGATTTATAAGCCCATGCAACGGCCTTCGAGAAATCATCATCACCTTCGGCCAGCATCCTGCCACCAACGTTGCCAATCTTGGGGTTTTCGTTCAGGATCTCGATGGCGGTGGTGATGTATTCAGGCGTTAGATCAGAGTGAGCGTCAACGCGAACGATGATCGAGCCTTTTGATTTTGCTATGGCCAGGTTTAGGCCAGCCGAGGTTGACCCAGAAGGGTTTTCAACCAGCACGATTGTTGGATACTGAACCACAAGGTCTTTTGCTATTTCATCGGTTTGGTCGGTCGAGGGGCCAAGAGCTATTAGCAGTTCAAATTCATGAGCGGTGGGGATTTTTTGGGAAAGAACTGCCGCAACCGCATTTCTAAGGTGAGCCTGCTCGTTCAGCACCGGCATCACAATTGAGATTAGGGTTTTAGTTTTTCTTGCTGCCACGTTTTTTCCCTCAGGCGCCTTTTTTGATTGAAGCATTGAAGGCCAAGTTTAGTATCTGAGCACCTTCTAGCCATCGAGATGACTAGTCATCCAGGTCAGCGCCGACTTCGTCGGCATAGGCCTTGCAAACCTCATAGGCATCGCCATCAAGTTTTAGTTCCCCCTGGTCCAACCAGATGGCCCTGGAACAGGTGTCCAGAATTGACTTCAGTGAGTGAGAGACCAGGAACACGCAGCCGGCATTTTTGGCAAGCTCTTTCATCCTGGCCTCGGAGCGTTTTCTGAACTGCGAATCGCCAACGGCTAGCGCCTCATCGATAATCAAAATGTCATGCTCACGGCTAGCGGCGATGGAAAACTTCAATCGCTCAGTCATGCCGGAGGAGTAGGTGCGCATTGGCAGCTCGATGAAATCTTGCAGGCCTGAAAATTCGATGATCTCATCGAGCTTATCTTTGATTTCTGCCCTGGTGTAGCCCATGGCAAGACCGCCAAGAATTATGTTTTTCTCTCCGGAGAGTTCTTTCAACATCGCAGCCCCGACACCCAAGAATGACGGCCTGGATGTTGCAAAGATCTTCCCCCCGTCAAGCGGTGTGAGGCCAGAGATTGCCTTCATCAGCGATGTCTTGCCCGAACCGTTGGTTCCAATAACACCTATGACGTCGCCCTCGTGAGCAACCAGGGATACCCCCTTGATTGCTTCAACAGTTCGCAGGTTTCCGCTTCTTTTTACTCTGGAGTTCGGGTCTGTTTCGTGGACGGCCTTGCCAGATGCATAGACCCGGTAGGTGACTTTGGCGTTGTCGACAATCACCACCGGTTTCTTATTAGCCTGCTCTGCCATAGCGCTCCTCCGCAGACCAGAAAAAAAAGAAACCAACAATCAATGTCACAAGCCCCCAGGCAGCACCAACCAACCACATCCAGTCAGGAGCACTGTGACCAGAGATCATGACATCCCTTGCAAGTGACAGGTAAACACTCACCGGGTTGGCCCAAGATAAAAACGATAAAAATGGCAGCGCATTGGTGAGTCTCTCAACTGAGAAGAAAACACCAGATGCATAAAAGGCAATGCGGGTTATGAAAGGTATCAGGCTTGAAAGGTCAGAAAAATGAACCGTGAGTCTTGCTGCGATCATGCCAATGCCAAGAGCAAACAGCGATGCCAAACCAATAACCGGGAACATCATCAGCCAACTCCACCTTGGCATTTCTCCCAAGAATGGCAAGGCAACTAGCGCAAGCAGCATAAGGCCTGCGAATTTATACCACTGAGCAACCATGGCGCTCATTGGCAGCAGGACCCTCGGGAAGCTCAGGGATTTAGCTAAGGCTGCGTTTGAGCTGATGGACCTTGCGCCATCAGAAAAAGAACCAGCCAAAAACTGAAAGAGCACAACACCAACAACCAAGTAGGGCAAAAAGTTATTTGGTCTTGTGTCACCTAAGACCAAACCAAATATCATGCCGTAGAGGGTTATCTGCAGTGCCGGCACAACAATCAACCAGGCAACACCGAGTCTTGATCTCGCTGAGGTCACCAGCAACCGGTATTGCGCAAGCGTGAGAGCAAAGGCTCGACGCTTGAAAACATCTTTCAGATATTTAGAAAGCTTCGGCCGCTTGCCAACTCGCTCTAGGCCGCTGGCAGACGCAAGGTCATTGAGCTTAGTCAAGCGTTCTCCAGGTTCCTACCGAGCGCAATAACCTTCCAGCCGGCATCTTTCCAGCTTTGGTATGGCAACGCATTTCTGCCATCAATCACTGTCTTCACGCTCACCGCATTGGCAAGCTCAACTGGATCCTGCTCACGGTATTGCTTCCACTCCGTGCCAAGAATCACTAGCTCTGCGGCCTTTGCTGCCTCTAGAAGATTGTCAACGGCAGTTAGCTGCGGGTAGTTTTCTCTAATTCCATGCAGCGACATTGGGTCATGAACCACAACGTGAGCACCTTTCTGGGCAAGCTTCAATGAAATACCCAGGGCTGGGCTGTCTCTCAGGTCATCACTGTCTGGCTTGAACGCTGCTCCAAGCATCAGGATTGTCTTGCCGGTTAGCGAGCCAAGTTCCTGTTCTGCCAGAACAACCACGCGCTCACGCCTTCTTTGGTTGACAGCATCAACATCTGCCAAGAAATCAACTGCCGAACCAACACCTAGTTCATCAGCTCTTGCCATGAATGCTCGGATGTCCTTTGGCAGGCAACCGCCTCCAAAGCCGATGCCATTTCTCAAAAACTGCGATCCGATTCTGACATCCATGCCGATGGCCTCGGCAAGCCTGACCGCATCTGCTCCAGAGGCCTCTGAGATCTCAGCCATGGCATTGATAAAACTGATCTTGGTTGCAAGGAAGCTGTTTGCTGCAACCTTTACAAGTTCGCTGGTCGCGACATCCATCACCAAAAATGGCGTGCCATCTTTTGGTGAGCCAGTTTTGCCTGAGGTAATCGGTTCGTAAACCTCTCGCATCACTGATTCGGCATGGCTGTCGTTGTTTTCGACACCGATCACGATGCGGTCTGGGCGAAGGGAGTCTTCCAAAGCTGTTCCCTCGCGTAAGAACTCTGGGTTCCACACCAGGTGAGCATCGAAGCCAACTGCTTTGGTCAATCGCTCGGCTAGGGCCTTGCCGGTACCAACTGGAACCGTTGACTTGCCTGCCACAACAGCAGTTTTAGAAAGGTATGGAGCAAGGGCGTCCACAGCTGAAAACAAATAGGAGGTGTCTGCAGCATTGCTGCCTGCAACCTGGGGAGTCCCAACACATAGGAAGTGAAGATCGGCATCCAGAGAGTCTTGATCGTGGCTTGCCTTGAAAGTGATTGTTCCTTGCGAGATGACCTTTGCCAGCTCTTCTGCAAGACCTGGCTCATAGAAGGGGAGTTGTCCTGCTTGCAAAGCTGCAAGCCTTCTTGAGTCGGCTTCAATACCAATTACCCGGTGTCCCATCGCAGCCATTGCCACAGCATGCGTTGCACCTAAATATCCAAGACCGATAACGGTCACCTTCATACCCATAATTTATGAGTCTAGCCTCAGCAGTCCGCGCTATATGGTTGCGTCGGGGACTGCCGCCATGAGCATTTCACTTAGTTCGTGCCGCACGACCTTGCCGTTGTCATTTCTAGGCAGCTCCGAAACTCTATAGGCCGCGTAAGGGTGCTTAGCCTTCAGGCGAGCCTTGAGGGTTTTGAGCGCCTGTTTGGCATCAAAGTCTGTTGGTGCCACGTAAGCGAAGACCAGTTGGGTAACACCGCTTGAGTTTTCCACCCCGCAGGAAGCGCCGTCCAGGATGTTTGGCAGTCGAGATATGGCTTGGTCTACATAAGTCGGATTTATCTTTACACCTCCGGCGTTGATGAATTCAGAGGTTCTGCCGGCAAGCAAGATTCGCCCATCGGCTGTTACCGATGCTTCATCGCCCGGGTAAAACCAACCGTCTTTGTAAAAAGTTGCATCTGCTTGCTGGTCTTGGTGGTAACTGGAAGACATCGCCGGCGTCTTCACCCTCAGTAATCCGATTTCGTTGACACCCAGCTCCGCACCATTGTCATCGACTATTTGGTATTGGACCTCGTCGTCCAGCTTGCCTAATTCAAATGGGTTACTGTCCGTAACGACGGTTTTCGAAGCAACTCTCCCAGCTTCTGTGGAGCCATAGACTGAGACCAAATCTGCACGAGTTACTTTTCGAATTCGCTCTGCCAATACGGCTGGGAAAACAGCCCCAGCAGAGGTCACTTGAGATAAGAAATCGAGTCGTACTCGCTTGTTCCAAGCTGTCGCAAAGAACGCGTCGAGTTGCGCCGGGGACCCTCCCAGGCGGGAAGGCCTGACTGTTTGGACGAGGCTGAGCCAAGAAGCCCAGTCCCCTCTATTTGCTGGCGTTGCAAAGGGCCTGCCATTCCATGCGGCATAGAGCACGCGGTTACCTCCCGCGAGGGATCCGATGCCCATTAGTGACATCGCCGTACCATTATCTCCTGCCTGCTCATTCATTCTCTTTCGTTGATCGAGGCTCGCGAGAGTGAGTGGCACAGCCTTGGATGTGCCTGTGGTTCCGCTCGTTAGCACAAGCCGCACGATGTGAGAAGGGTCAGTATCTGGAGTAATTTCTCGACTGCTCGCCTTTCCGACAGCACCCAAGAACATCTGGTCTATCAAGATTTGCTTACTTGTGGGGTAGTCCGGTGTCAGCTTTGTGCACACTACCCAGTCGAATTTCAAAGTCTCTGGTACTTGTGAACCCCCAGAACAACTGGTCGCCCCAAGCGCGTTCAACGCAAGAATCAAGTACCAGTCCAATCGGGGCGGCAAAATTGTCATCACAGTCATGCCGGACTTGATTCCCCTTTGCTCAAGGTAGTTAGCAAACTTTCCCACCTGAATGGCCGCTAGCTGGAATGAAAAAGCCACATCATTGGACTGAAACGCAACAGCGTCGGGTTGGCTCCTGGAGTGCTCCATAAAGGCTTCAATGGGCGTGATTATTCGCATAGGATAAAATTACACCTCTGAGAGACAGGAATTGCTGCATGGCAACGTCAAGCGTGAAACTTCCGGCAATCATTTATGACGGAGACTGCGCGTTCTGTTCCTCTTCGATAAGAACCCTCAAAAGATTGATACCGAAGGCGCCGATAACTATTCCTTACCAGTACATTGAGCCTGCCGACTACGGGCTCTCCCTGACTGACTGCGAAAGGGCGCTTCAATTTGTTCGGCAAGATGGCAGCAGGTTCGAGGGGCATGAGGCTTACCGGCAAATGTTGATCGGGGTCGGAGGCGCATACAAACTTTTGGGCCACTTAATGCGCACACCCATTTACTACGGCATCGCAAATGCCGCTTACCGTTGGATTGCAAAAAACCGGCACAAGATGCCAGGCGGAACACCTACTTGCAGTCTCGACAATCGAGCCTAGCTACCAAATGCAAACGGGCTGCTCGGTGATGAACCTAAACCCAAGCAGTTTGTGAAGGGCGTTTGTCTCAACCAGCTCTGGCAGTTCATAAGCGTGGGTCAGGTCAAATGTTTCACCATTCCTGACGAATACAATTGAAGCCGCGGGATCCTCGCTCATCCTTCTTTGAAGCTCATGCCAATTCAGCTTGTAGCCGGAGTTATAAAGCGCCACGAGTTCTGAATTTGAAGAAGCCAAAACATCAATTTCGTCGTCTACCAGAGTGTCAACGGGAATCCTCGGAATAAGCAGATGATTTGACTTGCCGTTTTCCATTTGAATGTTGGAATACATAGTCATTGTGGCGTAAGTCTTCAATCCAACATACGGCGCCAAAGAGTTGAGGGCAACCAAGATAACAAGAATCCAGTGAATCACAGAAGGGACTCCAATAGCTGGCTTCACCTGTTCCTTGGAGCGATCACGGAGGGCAAAGAACACGATCACCAATCCAATAGCGAACAGGATAATCAAAGCTGGAACATACCTGATAACGGCTTGAACTTCTCGGTCTTCAGCACGCGGGCTCAGTACCGAAATGTAGCCGAGGAAGACTGCCAAACCAATGACTAGGTAGCCCCCGATGATCAGAAGGTTTTTTCGCTCCAACAGTGCAATAAAAGACTTGCCTTTTTGATAGATGAACTTATGGGAGTCATCGGACAGGTAAAGAATTAGAAGTGGGAAAAGCAAGTAGCTGAATCCCAGCCCCTGGGACACGGGAGTCAGTGAAAGCGAGAGGTGGAAAAGGACCGCGAGCACCAAGCCGTAAGGTCGAAGTCTCGGGAACAAGACTGTTAGCCAAATCAAGAGCTCGCACCCAACGATGACGAATGGCATGAACCAAAACGAAGTCCACGGTATTTCAAATCCCAAGAAATCATTCAGAAATGCAAACTCCCTGGCGGGCATAATCGCAGCACAACTCAGTTCTGTGTTGAACCACCCGGAATTAAGTTTTGCAATCGTGGCTGAGCCGTATGTCACAAACAGCGCAAGTCTCAAAAAAGGCTCGCTTCTGGTAAACCAGTCAGTCAGTTCTCGGCGATTACTAAATGCAAACACAGCGATACTGACAACGATGGCAGAGTCCGCCATAAAGAAAATCATTTTGTGGTTTGGCATTATCGGCATCGCACTGACTGCCTCAACTATGTTCGCCAGTGCCAAAAAGCCAATTCTTGTGGTGCTGCTTGGACGCATCATTAGCCAAACGGCCAGTCCAATTACAACCACATGAGTGATGCTTTCCAGGTTGGCCGTGGCAAAGACACTTGGCTGCCGGAATGCATCAACGAAGTGGCCCAATCCCCAGAAAAAACCGAAGACCGATTGCCGCGCGATTGAGGAGTTTTTGATGCTTGCGAGCCGGCTGGGGCCTTTGTTGCCACTTGTCTTGGATGATTTCTTCTTCGTACCCATGAGAACATAGTAGATTACGAAACTATCTCAGTAAAAATGCGCCCCTTGAACGTCAGGCAGGAACTAAACTTGATTTATAAGCTAATTGCCGCAGCAATTTCAGCTGCGTTGCTGTTGAGCGGATGCGCCGCTTCGGACGCCGGCGAAAATGAAATGCCTGAAGTCTTGAGATTTGCAGGGGTGTCAATAGACGCGACCCAAGAGACCTTCGAAATCTACGACACGTTGTTGAGTGAGCTGAGTGACGCACTGGGAATTCCGGTTGAGTACTACCCCACTGATTCCGGCCCTGCGGTCGCAGAAGCGATGATTTCAGGACGAGTCGATATCGCTTTGATGTCGGTCATGGGCTTTCTTGGCGCCTCGAAAACCGTTTCGAACATTGAGCTTGTTGGCGTAACAAAGAGACTGAACGCATCCCAACCCGGTTATTACTCCGTCGCAATAACCAAAAAAGGCTCCGGAGTCTCTTCGTTAGAGGATCTGAGAGGCGAAAAGGTTTGCTTTAGCGCACCAGCATCAGTGACGGGTGACCTCCTCCCAACCCAAGCATTGCTCGAGCTGGGCATCGAATCACGTTTTGATAAAGTCCAGGACCTAGAATCCATAATGCTCGGCAGCTCACCCTTATCATTTGGGGGCGTGAGAGATGGTGAATGCATAGCCGGTTTTGGTCTCGACAGTTCATTTGAGGTTTACATGCCAGCAAGCGGAGATATCGTTCCAGATGAATACGATTTATTTTGGCGATCTGACCGAGTACCTGGAGCCCCGCTGGTCGTAAACGCGAATCTGCCTGGAAACCTACCTCAGCTGGTTTCAGAGACGTTTATCAACCTCCTAAACAAGACATCATTCGTTGAACGAGGCGTTTGTGAAGATGAAGCAAGCTGTGAGTTTCTAGCTCAGAACATGTGGGGCTTTGTTCCTGCGTCGGTGAGTGACTACGACTTTCTCCTAGATGCTTGTGCTGAAACCGGGTATGACATTTGCAAGGACTGACAAAAAGCGCGATTGAATTTGTGGATGTCAGCAAGTCTTTCGGTCAATCCGATGCCTTGCGTGACATTACTCTGAGTGTCAATCCGGGAGAGCTGCTGGCCCTTGTGGGGAAAAGTGGTTCCGGAAAATCAACACTCTTGAATTTAGTCAACCAAATGCAGTCACCAACTGCAGGTTCAATTCAGATTCTTGATTCAGAGCTTTCAAATCGAAAGATGGCACAAATGCTTCGATCGAAGGTTGCCACGATTCATCAAGGGCTTGCTTTAGTAACCCGCCTTTCTGCAATCGAGAATGCAATGCAAGGCGCTCTGAGTTCTATAACCGGTCCGAGATTGGGAGTTTTTAGTTACCCCAAGGAGATTCGGAAGAAAGCGGCTGATGTTCTGAGTGAGCTAGGCCTTAAGGACAAGCAAATGCAGCCAGTGTCGACATTGAGCGGCGGGCAGCAACAGAGAGTTGCGATAGCTAGGGCGCTGATGCAAGATCCTGCGGTGATTTTGGCAGATGAGCCAATCTCTTCGCTAGATCCACAGACCGCGACCCAAGTTCTGCATCTGATCAAGACTGTCTCGAAAAGCCGCGGCATTACGCTTTTGATGGCGATTCATCAAATCGACTTGGTGGGCGAATTTGCCGAACGTGTTATCGGTTTGCAGGCAGGCAAGATAAAATTTGACACACCCCTAGCTCAGTTCGACGCTGACGCCCGGAAGGAACTCTTCGGGGATGCCTAACACGGCTTCTTTACTGCGGATTTTAGGGTGGTTTAGCTTTCTGGCTGTGCTTTCCTTGGCAGTGGTCATCACGGGTTACAACCCTTTTTCACTCATTGCAGGGGGCCAGGACTTGGCTGTTTTTGCTGGCCGGGTTTTCCCGCCTGACTTCAGCGAAATAGATCAGATTCTAGAGCTGAGCTTGGAGTCCCTGGGCATTGCCTTTCTTGGAACTGCACTTGCGCTTATTGCCGCATTGCCGACGGCGGTGATTGGAGCATCCTCCGTTCGGGCAAACATACTGCTCAGGCTTTTTTCGAAGACAATCGTGTTGATTTCCAGAGCAGTCCCAGGACTAGTTTTCGCTTTGTTGTTTGTTCAGATTGTAGGACCAGGCCCCACTGCCGGAATATTGGCATTGGCCGCAAACTCAATCGGGATGATGGCAAAACTCTTTTCCGATGCCATTGATACTCTGGATCAGAGCGCAATCCGGGCTCTTACTACTTTGGGTGCCACCCGGCAACAGGTGTTTTTTGCCGCAGTTCTGCCGCAGTTGTTCCCTGCTTTGGTTGCGACCACATTGCATCGGTTGGATATTAATTTCCGCTATTCGGCCATTCTTGGTTTGGTCGGTGCTGGTGGGATTGGCTTGTACCTCCAATACAACATCATTTACTTTGAATATCAAGATGCGATGGCGGCCGTACTAGTGATAGTTGCTGCTGTCTTACTTATGGAACTCTTCTCCAACCTGATTCGAAGATATCTGATGACACCGAGAGCATCGAGTCCAATGGCATCTCTCAAGCTCGTGTCAATAACTGTTGCTGCTTCCATTCTCGTGGTTTGGGTTGTGAACACAATGGACATTGCGTGGTCAAGAATTAGCACTCTGCCCTCTGGAGTTGCAGATCTTGCAAGCAAGATGTGGCCAGCCGATTTTGAAACATACCAAAGTCAATTGATAGAAGGCACCTTAGAGTCACTGTCGATGGCACTTGTTGCAACAGTCTTTGGTGCTGCCATGGCTGTGCCGCTAGGTTTTCTTGGTGCGAAGAAGATAGGGCGAGTTCACGAGAGAAGCCTGGCGCGCGGGCTTTCGCAGCTGGTGCGAGGGGTCCCAGACCTTATATTGGCATTATTCCTAGTGTCGGCTCTTGGCCTAGGACCAGCGACGGGAACGCTAGTGATGACCATAGGCACCCTGGGTTTCCTAACCAAATTCGTCGCAGATTCAGTCGAGGAGCTTAACTACGACGCCTACTTTGCCATAGTAGCCAGCGGCGCAACGAGGCTGCAGGCAACTCTCGGAGCAATTGTGCCGCAGGCGAGAAACATCGTTGTTTCTCATCTTTTTTATGCCCTAGATATCAACTTCCGGATCTCTGCTCTGATGGGCATAGTCGGCGCTGGTGGCATTGGTGCTGCAATCATGTCTGCTATCGAAGTCAATGATTTTGGCACCGCGTTTGCCGCTCTCACAATTGTGTTCGTCTGTGTAGCAATAATCGAAGGACTTTCGCGAATTGCGGTAAAAAAGTAGTATTAGAAGGTGCCCCCCCACTGAGGGGGCGAACTGTTCTATAAACGGGAAGAGAATGACGGAAGATCCAGGGTTCGATTCAAAGCGAGAAGATCACAAAGAAGATCCGCTCGAGCAGCTGCTCGATGAGTCCTCAGACGACGAATTTGGAATACCCGAATTTAGAAATCATTTTTCCCCGGATAACACTCCAGTAGTTCTTCGGGATTGGACCGCTCAGGAATTCTCGAGCATCTACCTCAGATTCAAGCCACATTTGGAGAGGCACGCAAAGAGGTACCTGAATAATCAAACTCAGGTAGAGGAGACAGTCCAGGACGCCTTTTTGTACCTCATGACCTCACTTCCCGAACTAGATTCAGAACTCGGCGTACTGCGTTTTCTTAAATGGAAGACGAGGCTGCTAGCGCTTGACGTGATCCGCTCAAACTCTCGGGTGGCGATCAGGCCCATAGAGGACGACGAGTTCCACTCCGAAGATCCAGAGCTGACTCAGAGCCTAGAGCGGGCTGACGATGCCGCAGTTGTGACAATGGCGCTCGCTCAGTTGACACCTCGGCACAGAGAGGTTCTGATTGCATCCCTCTATCAAGAGAAATCTACAGAGGCAATCTCGTCAGACCTAGGACTGAGCGAGAACGCAACCCGACAGCTAGTATTCCGAGCGAGAGCTGCCTTCAAGAAAGCGCTTGTCGGAGAAGCTGAAACAGCTGGACTTAGGATTTCTGAAATTCTTAGCATTGCCGCTCGAAAGGCAAAATCAGACTCTGTCAAAATTGTTAGCTCCACAGGAGTGCTTGCCTTGATTATCGCCGGCTTCTTTGCCTTCAATGGATCTCAAGCTCCCTCAAGCCTAGAAGCCGAACAGGTAGTTACCCCACCATCAGGATCCGTTCTTGACGACGGCACAGAGGCAGGAGTAACGCCGGTAGAGCCAACACCCGACGAAGCTACTGACGACCCAGTCCCGACGAACAGTGATCTAGAAATTGACCAGGGTGATCTTTCCGGTGTAGAGGCTGCGGACGATGCGCAAGATGGCCCAGCGGGAGAATCAGGTTCGTCACTCGCCACAGAAGCCCCTTCGCAGCAGGACAGCTCCAACTCTCCAGTTGAGGTTCCGGAAACGTATGATGAGACCTTCCTTGGGGGTGATTTGCTAGCTCCAGTTGAAGCGGCAAATCCGATTCAACTTGGCAGGGCTTCGCTAGCATCCATTCAACTGATGCCAACGCCAAACGCGAAGAGTGACTCTGCCATAGAACCAGTAACAATAAACATGGAAGATGATCAGGGAAGGCGAGTTTCCTTTGACTTTGATTTAGGAACCGCTCAAGTTTTTGACAATGTCTCGATTTCAATTGTCTACGACGGAGTCGTTTTCAAGTCTCTGTCATTACATGGTGCAGCAGTGCAGGCGGACTACGAAAACGGAGTTTTCGTCTTCGAAAGCAAAATCGGCTACCTCGTTGAAAAGGACAGGAACTTGCTTGAGCTGGACGCGATCAATAACGCGATATTTAGAATCCAGCTAGAAACGGATGAAGACCTCACCGCTATCAAGATGTACCAGGTGTCATATCACGCAGGTTCGTTCGATAGTCAGAAGCTTTAGGGGAGGATTGTTGTCCACTCTGAAAAGCATAGGTGGAATTCTTCTGGCCGTATTGGTTTTAGCTGGCTGTTCTTCGCCAACCGAGGACGACCGAGAGTCAAGTACAGCTCAGACGAGCGAATCCGGCGCAACGCCGACTACCTCATCTTCAACTGAATCAGGAGAGCAGAAACTTGAATCGACAGGCTCTCCCCAGGATACGCTGGATAGATATCTTCAAGTTGCCGAGTTGAGTTGCCTTAGGGCTCTCGAAGTAGGAGTTGTTGAGGAAAGTATTGACGGAGCGGTTCAGCTAATAATGGTGCCCAAAGCACTTTCCATAGAGGGCTACAGCGCCGTTTACATTGAGCAGCTCGGCAATGGTCAAAACTTCGTGCAACTACTTTATGAAGCCAGTGTGTTCTCTTCCTGCAGCGACTATTTCGACCTGGAGCTGGCAAAGGAGGCGGGTCAAGAGTTTGACTACATCGAGATCGAGGAAGGTCAGTCTGGGTCGATGTACTTGGTTACCCGAGAGTTTGATTCAGAGCCCTACACGATGCGATACGGAGTCCTGGACGGCCTAATTGTCTCCTCAACTAGAGTCTCGGACACTCCAATCCAGTTGAACATCACCTACGGCACAGATGAAACGCATCTGAAGACTCTCGAGGCAGCAGTAGACGACCTGCTCCAAAACTAATCCTCAAAAGGTTTTTATTTTTTTCTTGCGACACGACCGTAATGTCTGGACATTATGTCCGTTAGTCTGTCTATGTATGGGTTTTTTATCTCCTGCTTGGTTGGTGGTAAATCGCTCTTACAGCTCAACTGAATTCTCAGTTGAGTAAACCAAGAAAGAAATGAGCAATACATGGCTAACATGCACTCCCGTAAGGGATTTGCGTTAGGTCTTGCAACCGCTCTTGGTGCGACCGGTATCGTGGGAGCTGCTCCGGCAGTTGCTGCGGAAACCCTCGCCCTAGAAATTGCAGACCAAACAACCAATGGTGTTCTCGCTACCACATGGGAAAACGACTTTGAGTTGTCCCTTGACTGGGGAGCACAGACCGATGGTCTAGAGAACCTGCACTACGACATCTCAATCGTTGATGATGGAGCTGACGCGTCCTTTGCTTACGCATCCGTGGATGTTTCCCGAGTCACATGGGATGCCGTTGATGACGAAGCAGAAGCTGACACAGACGTAACTGACGTTGTATGGACTGAAGATGCAGATGCAACAACACTTGCAGCGCCTGCAGCAAGCTCAGGCGATGACAACACTGTCCGTTACCTGCGCACTGTTACCGGCAACTCAGTTACCTGTGAAGGTGTCTACACGGACGTGTCAGCTGACACTCCTCCAACTGGCTTTGCCTACTACGGTGACTACACAGTAGTCTCCGGTTCCACAGCTGGAAACGACCACGTGGGTGCCCTGACTTGGACCCTAACCGGTGGAACTTACTCCAACCCTGAAGAATTCAACGCGGTTGGCTTTAACGGCTTCTCTGGATGTTCATCCAAGGGAGATGCCGGAACCTCGAACAGTGCCGGTTCTGACGGACCGACCTACACCGTTTCATACACTGCTGTTTCAGGTGACGACAGCGGATCGATCCCAAACATCGTTCCAGCTGGATTTGACTCGCTTGTAACAATCGAAGTGAGTGAAGACGGAGCTTCTGGAGACTACTTCGACGTTACAGTTCACGCTTTCATTGACACCAATGACAACAGCGTGCTGGACAACGGCGAGTCATACTCCAACGAGGTTACTGTTCGTTTCTGGAACCCAGATGCACTGACTCCAGTACTGACTCTCGACAACGACGGCGACGTTTGGTACGAGACTGAGGGTGAGCAGGGCACAGTTGACACAGAGACCTACATCAGCCAGGAGCTGAACAACTCTTACACAACTGTCTTGACCGACGTTCAGGCTAACTTCTCAGTAGTGAACGACAGGGACTACGCGGCAAGCCGCGATGGTTACGTCTACCCTGAAGACATCGCCGCAAACTACAAGGCTGCTCTAAGCACCTTTGCTTTCGGTGTTGTTGAAGAGGACTACGCAATGAAGCACCTTTTCCTTGCGAAGACTCTTTGGGTTGAGCAGGAAGACATCAACCGCATTTCGGTTATTGATTCCAGTGATAACGAGACTGACAGTTTCTTCAGCGACGTTGCGAACAACGTGGACAAGATTGTTTCTGGTCCACTAACAGTTGCGTTCGTTGAGCGTGATGTTACTGCTGTCGACGGTGAGGTTGTTGAGGCAACCTTGGTTTTGGCAGATGCCGAGGACGCTAACATTCGCGCAGATGTTGAGACCGTTACCTACACCTACACCCTTGTTAACGAAGACGACCTAGACGAAGACGGAAACCCAGCACCAGTTGCTGGCGCAGCAGTCTCTATCGTTGGTGACTACGAGGACAGCCTCGAGGGCACACTGACTATTAACGGCGTTAGCGTTGTTGATGCAGAGGACGACGGTTCTGGATCATTCACTGTTACAGCAACTTCCAACGCTGCAGGTGAAGTTGTGCTCGAGATCGAGTCATCTAACCCACACGAGGACCTTTACGTCTTCTTCGACACCGTAACCACCCAGGGCGCTGACTTCGATGTCGACGCTGACCTTTACTGGGATGTCTCTGACTGGTTCTTGGTTGACGAACTCAACTCCGAAGACTCAGGCTCCATTGCCATTAACAGCCTTCGCACAGTTGCAGTTGGTGACTCAACGACCATTCACTACGACGTGCGTGACCAGTGGTCACAAGCGCCTTCAAATGGAGCGGCTCAGATTAAGTTCTACGAGGATGGTTTCACCAGCTCCGCTCGTGGCTTCACTGGAAACTACGCTGGACCGGTAGCAGTTGTTAACGGATCCGCTTCGTTTACAGTCACCGATTTGGACCCTGAGTCAGTTGAGGGAACATTCGACGTCCGTGCGGAGTTGGATGTTCGTGCAGCCGATGGTTCGTGGATCGCTGACTATGACGAGGACACAACTCGCATCGAGTATGTGAACGACGCTACGGTTGCGCTAATCGACCAGGATGAAGACACAGCCTCTGCGGACATCGCTTATGTTGACTTCATCACCGTGAACGACGAACTTGAGCGCTTGACTGAAGCTCAGATGGACACGATGGACGCGATTAGTGACTACGACCGCCTAGACGGTTACGTGCGCAACGCTGATGGACTGGGACTAGCTGGAGTGCGCGTAACCGCATCTGCTTCTGGCCTTCAGTTCATGGATGAGGATAGCTGGGAGTTCTGGGCAGTGGGTTCACTAACCCTGTTCACTGACGAGAACGGTTACTACTCCTTCGACGTTGCTGGTCACACTGTTGGCGAGCACACCGTAACTGTTACTGCAGGTGGCAAGTCAGCAACCGCTACCTATGAGGTAACCGACGGAAACGTACGTGCACACAACGTAGCAATTACCAGCGCATTTGCAGCCAAGACCGGCACCGCCGACACCTTGACCGCACTTGTAACTGACCGCTACGGCAATGCTAAGACCTCGGAGGAGACCGTAACCTTCTCTGTTGTCTCAGGCTCTGGCTACATCCAGGAGACAGATGGAACCGTCACCACAGATGAAGATGGTGTTGCAACTGCAACCCTGATCGTCCTTGGTGGAGAGATTGGTTTCAACTCAACCGTGCGTGCCGCCATCACTCAGGATGACTTTGCTGCTGCTGGAAACTCAGCTGCTGCTCAGCGTTCTGCTGGTGACACCAACCTAGACAAGACCACTGCCTGGACCAAGCT
>CBFHGU010000002.1:0-374179 GCA_965655555.1 uncultured Aquiluna sp.
TTACCGCGGCTGCTGGCACGTAGTTAGCCGGTGCTTTTTCTGCAGGTACCGTCACTTTCGCTTCTTCCCTGCTAAAAGAGGTTTACAACCCGAAGGCCTTCGTCCCTCACGCGGCGTTGCTGCATCAGACTTGCGTCCATTGTGCAATATTCCCCACTGCTGCCTCCCGTAGGAGTCTGGGCCGTGTCTCAGTCCCAGTGTGGCCGGTCACCCTCTCAGGCCGGCTACCCGTCGTCGCCTTGGTGAGCCATTACCTCACCAACTAGCTGATAGGCCGCGAGCTCATCCTTGACCGAAATTCTTTCTTCCTCAGTGGATGCCCACCGAGGAAAGTATCCGGTATTAGCTACAGTTTCCCGCAGTTATCCCAGAGTCAAGGGCAGATTGCTCACGTGTTACTCACCCGTTCGCCACTAATCCACCGGAGCAAGCTCCAGCTTCATCGTTCGACTTGCATGTGTTAAGCACGCCGCCAGCGTTCGTCCTGAGCCAGGATCAAACTCTCCGTAAAAATCAATTTCGCCGATAAATCGGCAAAGCTTTTACGAACGCCTCGGAAAATTGAGGCGAACAATTTGATTTGGCTTTCGAACTGTCAACTGACAATTCTGTTTTATATCTTTATCCAAAAGGATCTCTGCCGAAACAAGTTTCGCCAGAGGTTTTTGGCATTACATAGTGCACGCTGTTGAGTTCTCAAAGATCGGATGCTTCTGTGATTTCCCTTCCGGGTCCTACGCAGAGCAACTTCACAAGTCTACCGATTCCGTGGCCTCTGTCAACTCCCAGTTTCCCAGTTGTTTCCAGTGGTTTCCTTAGTCGGAAGACCTAAATCCTAGACACTAAAACACATAGCCACAAGGGCCAATTTTTAGATCTTGGAAGTGTCACGCTTGAGCCGGCTTTTCTAGAAGAAATCTGCCAAACTTTGGTCAACGTTGGAAAGCTTAGTCACGATTTGGTAACCATGTCAAATCAAAACCAGAAAGTTTTTTCTCAATCAAAAAACAGGCCAGCCAGAGACTTTTTTCCACGCGACAAAACGGCCATTTTTCCAGGTAAATACTGGTCTATCACGGCGTTTTCGTCTGTGACCTTGCTCTTATTGACACTTACTGAACCTTGGGCAATCGAACGCCTGGCCTGCCCGTTAGATTCCGCTAGGCCAGTGTCCACCAAGGCGCTGACAACACTAACTCCTTGAGCGCACTGAATGTTTGGCAATTCGCTAAGTGCGCTTCTAAGCGTTTTTTCATCCAGTTCAGCAAGCTCTCCGGATCCAAACAGGGCAGCGGAGGCCGCCTCAGCGGCGAGTGCCTCAGCTTTGGAGTGAATCAGCTCCGTCACCTCTAGCGCTAGGCGCTTCTGCGCGGCCCTTTTGAACGGCTCATCGCGAACCTGGTCTTCAAACTCGGCAATTTCCGCTCTAGTGAGAAAAGTAAACACCTTGAGCCTGTCAATCACGTCGGCATCGTCCGCGTTTAGCCAGTACTGATACATCGCATAGGGGCTGGTGAGTTCGGCATCCAACCAAATGGCGTTACCCTCGCTCTTGCCAAACTTCTTGCCATCGGAATTGGTAATCAAAGGGGTTGCGATCAAGTGCACGCTCTCTCCCTCTACCCGGTGGACAAGATCTGCTCCAGAAGTAAGGTTTCCCCACTGGTCACTACCGCCTGTCTGCAGCAGGCAGTTGTGCCTGCGGTAGAGCTCAAGGAAATCAAGTCCTTGCATAATCTGGTAGCTGAACTCCGTGTAGCTGATGCCGCTATCAGAATTAAGCCTTGCACTAACGGCATCCTTGGAGAGCATCTTGCCGACACGGTAGTGCTTTCCAATGTCTCTTAGAAAGTCGATCGCCGAGTACTGGCTGGTCCAGTCCAGGTTGTTGACCATTTGAGCTTTGTTATCCCCGTCAAAGTCCAAGAAGCGCCGGTTCTGATCAGCGAGTTTCTCAACCCAGCTGGCTACCGTTTCTCGGTCGTTCAGGGTTCGCTCGGCAGTCGGCCTCGGGTCGCCAATTAGGCCGGTTGCGCCTCCAACAAGAGCCAACGGATGGTGACCGGCAAGCTGCAGCCTTCTCATAGTAAGCAGCTGCACCAAATTGCCTAGGTGGAGACTTGGTGCAGTTGGATCAAACCCGCAGTAGAAAGTTATTGGTGCATCGAGAGCCTTGCGGAGAGTTGCCTCGTCGGTTGAAAGGGCAACTAAGCCGCGCCATTGCAATTCATCAACAATGTGGCCAAAGCTGGCATCATTTTTTTGAGCCTCAAGGGTCTCTTTCTCGGCCATTAGCTCCTCTTTGCTTTAGTTAGCTTGCGCAGTGAGACCAGCTGGTCAACAACCTGCGATGACGAGGTTCCTCCAGCGCCATTTCTGGCTTCAATCGACCCTGAAACCCTCAGGACCTTTCTAAGGCCTGGCTTTAGGTGACTGGACACTTTTTGCAGGTCGTCATCCGTGACCTGGTCTAACTCGAGGTTATTGTCTTCGCAGAACTTCACCAGCTCACCAGTTATCTCGTGAGCATCGCGAAAGACAACGCCCTGCTTCACTAACCACTCGGCAACATCGGTCGCAAGTGAGAAACCCTTAGGCGCCAGAGACTCAAGACGTTCCCTGTCAAAGGTCAAAGTCGAAATCATGCCATTGAATGCCGGGAAGAGCAGCATTAAAGAGTCAAAGGAATCAAAGACCGGCTCTTTATCTTCTTGAAGGTCTCTGTTGTAGCTAAGTGGAAGCCCCTTCAATGTCGCCATAAGACCCGCAAGGTTTCCGATCAGGCGTCCAGATTTGCCTCTTGCAAGTTCTGCAATGTCAGGGTTTTTCTTCTGGGGCATTATGGAAGACCCGGTTGAAAAGTCATCGGCCAACTTCGCATAGCCAAATTCGTAGCTGACCCAAGCGATCACTTCTTCGCTGATCCTTGAAAGGTCAATCGAAATCATGCTCAGAATAAATGTGAACTCGGCAACAAGGTCCCTGCTACTGGTCGCGTCCATGCTGTTTTCGCTCACTCCATTTAGCCCAAGCGCTTCAGCAACAAGCTTTGGATCAAGACCAAGAGTGTTACCCGCCAGTGCTCCAGCGCCGTAAGCAGACTTATTCGCGCGTCTGCGCCAATCCTCTAGGCGCTGAAGATTCCTAACCTGAGGCCAGGCGTGGGCGAGCAAGTGGTGCGACAGTAGCACTGGCTGTGCGTGCTGAAAGTGAGTTCTTCCGGGCATAGCAACGCCCATGTGCTCTTCAGCCTGAGTGCAAAGAGCATCGAGGTAGTTCAAGAGTTGCTCTTCTATCGCATCGGCTGCATCGAGCATAAAGCTTCTGATGAGTGTGGCAATTTGGTCGTTTCTAGATCTCCCGGCACGAATTTTGCCAGCCAACTGGGCGCCCGCTATTTCAATCAAGCCCCGCTCTAGGGCAGCGTGGACGTCTTCTTCAGTTGGCTTGGGAGTAAATGAACCAGCCTCAACGCGCTTTGCTAGCTCTGCAACCGCTTTGTTTAGGGCTTCGTGCTCGTCATCATTCAGATACCCAGCGGCATTCAGCGCAATCAAATGAGCAGAAGTTCCCTTGAGGTCATAGGAGGCGAGCCTCCAGTCAAAGTGAGTCGACTTGGACAGCGCAGCTAAAGCCTCGCTGGGGCCGCCGGCAAACCTGCCACCCCAGAGAGCATCATTACTTTGAGCCATATTTTTACCCGTCCTATTCGACTTTTAGAAAGTTTAGTTTTGTTCAGCCAGCCAGGCCATCAGAGCCTTTTGTGCATGCAGGCGATTCTCTGCCTCTTGCCACACCCTCGAGCGTGGTCCGTCAATCACCTCAGCGGAAACCTCAAGCCCCCTGTATGCCGGCAAACAGTGCAAGAAAATTGCACCTTCGTTTGCTTTTGCCATTAATTTCTCGTCGACAGTGAAGCCTTTGAACTGCAGTTTCCGCTCATCTGCCTCTTCTTCCATCCCCATCGAAACCCAGGTGTCCGTGACAACAATGTCCGCCGCCACAACAGCCTCCGAAGGGTCAGTGGTTACCAAGATGCTGCGGCCATTTGCATCGGCAATCTTTCTCGCCCTGCCAACAACTTCATCGCTCGGCAAAAAACCTGATGGAGCACCGACTGCAACGTTCATTCCTGCAAGTGCACAGGCAACCAGGTAACTGTTTGCCATATTGTTGTTGGCATCGCCCACGTAAGCCAATGTGAGCCCAGTTGTTTTACCGAAGCACTCCTTGATGGTCACCAAGTCCGCCAGCAGTTGGCACGGGTGCCACATGTCACTCAGGGCGTTGATTACCGGCACAGACGAGTTAGCTGCCATCTCCTCCAAACCCGCCTGCGCATATGTGCGCCAGACAATCTGTGCCACCTGACGCTCCAATACCATGGCGGTGTCAGCAACAGATTCTTTTTTTCCAAGCTGAGAGACACCGCTGTCAATAATTAGCGGCACTCCTCCAAGGTCTGCAATGCCAACCGCGAATGACACTCTGGTTCTGGTTGAAGTCTTGTCAAAAATAACCGCGACAGTCTGGGGTCCCGCGAATGGCTTTTCGCTAAAACGATCTGCCTTCATCGCTATCGCGCGATCGATTATCGCGGTCTGCTCCGCAGCCGTGATGTCATCGTCTTTCAAAAAATGTCTAGTCATATGGCTGCCTAACTCGTTACCTGGGTTCCGACCCCAGCTTTGGTGAAGATTTCTAGCAGGATGCTGTGAGGTTGCCTGCCGTCAATGATGTGCGCCTTTGGCACTCCACCTTCGACAGCCCTAAGGCAAGCCTGCATCTTCGGAATCATCCCTGATTCCAAAGACGGCATTAATTCCCTTAGCTCCTCCACTGAAATCTCGGACAGCAGTGAATCTAGCGCTGGCCAATCAGCATATAATCCAGCAACATCAGTCAAAACCATGAGCTTGTCGGCCCCCAATGCAATAGCGAGCGCGGATGCTGCCAAGTCGGCATTCACATTGAGCAATTCCCCTGAGGTAGTCGGCGCCACAGAAGAGATGACCGGCACCTTGCCCTGATCTAGAGCCTGAAGAACAGCCCTCGGGTTAACTGTGTTCACTTCTCCCACAAGACCCAAGTCAACCTCGCCCTCGGGAGTCTGGCCTTTGACTTTCACTGCCCTAAACAGCGAGTCGTCTTCACCAGAGAGCACGACCGTCTTAGCGCCGGATTCCTCAATTAGCGACGCAAGCCCCTTGGAAATTTGTTCTCTAAGGACCTCTTTGACAACAGCTATCGTTTGATTGTCGGTGTAACGCATGCCTGCTCGAAATTCGCTCTCTAATCCAAGCTCAGCAAGCCGGGCGGTAATCTGCGGCCCTCCCCCGTGAACAACCACCGGCTTTATGCCCACAAATCTGAGATATGCCATGTCCTGAGCAAATGCCAGCTGCAGCTGCTCATCAACCATGGCATTTCCGCCAAACTTGACCACCACGATTCGTCCGTGAAATTCGCGTAGCCAGTCGAGAGACTCAATAAGAGTCTCTGCCTTAATTCTGGCCAGTGCTTGGTCTGGGGTTGCAGGAATCATTAGCTTGAGTATGCGCTGTTCTCTTCGACGTATTCGTGGGTTAGATCGTTTGTGACAACCGTAGCCTCATGGCTGCCTGAGTGCAGGTCAATCTCAATCCAAACGTCTTTTGGTGAAAGATCAACATTCGACCTGTCAAGCGCCGGCTCACCGTTTGAGGAGATCAGCACGCCGTTGATCGAAACATCGATGCCATAGGGGTCAAAGGCAGCACCCGTTGTCCCAACCGCAGCCAGAATCCTCCCCCAGTTGGGGTCGTTTCCATAGATTGCCGCCTTGAAAAGATTGTTCCTTGCAACCGACCTGGACACCTCTAAGGCATCAGCTTCACTCGCAGCACCGAGAGTTTTGATGTGAATGTTGTGACTTGCCCCTTCGGCATCATCCAGAAGCTTCAAGGCCAGCTCCTTGCAAATTGATGTCAAAAGCTCCTGAAATTCATTGCTGTCCGGAACCACACCACTGGCACCAGAAGCCATCAAGGTCACTTGGTCGTTCGTTGACATGCAGCCATCAGAATCCAGTCGGTCAAAGCTAACTCTTGTTGCCTCTCGCAGCGCGCTATCAAGCTCTGCGGACTCAAGAACCGCATCGGTGGTTATAACGACAAGCATTGTCGCCAGACCCGGTGCCAGCATGCCAGCACCTTTTGCCATAGCACCCAGCTTCCAGCCGGCTCCAGACTCGCGAGATGCCAGCTTCGGCACGGTGTCGGTAGTCATTATTGCCCTAGCTGCATCTTCGCCAGTACCCATAGATAGGGCATTGTTGGCGGCCTCCAGCCCAGGCAGCAGCTTGGAGCGATCTAGCTGCTCCCCGATGAGCCCAGTCGAGCAAACAACCACCTCGGAAGCCGCGACACTTGCTAGCTCACCAACTTTTTCGGCGGTCATGTGAGTCGTCTGAAAACCCTCGGCACCGGTGTAGCAATTGGCACCACCGGAGTTGATTACAACGGCCCTTGCCAGACCACCGGAAACTACCTGTTTTGACCAAATGATTGGGTTTGCAAGACACCTATTGGTCGTAAAAACCGCCGCCACTGCAGCCAGCGGGCCGCTGTTTACAACAAGCGCGATATCGGGCTTGCCATTTGGCTTGAGCCCAGAGGCAATACCCGACGCCAAGAAGCCCTTTGGCTCAAGCACGCTCAAGGTGCTACTCCGTTTTGATCAACACCGGTTTGTTCGGTCAACCCCAGAGCAATGTTCATGCTTTGGATTGCAGCTCCAGCGGTGCCTTTCACAAGATTGTCGATGGCGCTGACAATCACCACTCGGTTGGCGTGCTCATCAAAGCTCAAGGAAATCTGCGCGTTGTTGCTACCCTGCACGCTGGCAGTCTTCGGTAGTAAGCCTTCTGGGAGCACCTGAACGAAAGCCTCCTCACCGTATGCGCCGGCATAGACCTCACGCAAGTATTCGAGTGAGAATCTCGAAGAGGGCTTGGCTGTGTTCACTGCCAAGATACCTCTAGCCATTGGGACCAAAACGGGTGTCATCGACACCGTTACCGGTTTACCTGCGGCCAAAGCAAGATTCTGTTCTATTTCTGGAGTGTGCCTGTGCACACCACCGACAGAGTAGGCACGGGCAGACCCCAAGACTTCTGCAGCGAGTAGATCGATGTTGCTGGCCTTGCCGGCCCCGGAAGTCCCAACCGATAGCACCGAGACGATGTCATCGGCTTCGATGAGGCCGGCGGTCAACGCAGGTGCCAGCGCCAGGCTCACAGCCGTGACGTTGCAGCCCGGTATAGCTAGCCTTCTAACTTCTCTAAGTTCTTGCCTGAGCTTGCCACCTGTGGCCAGGGTTAGCTCAGGCATGCCGTATGGCCAAGTACCGGCATGGGTAGTCTGGTAGTAGCTTTCCCAAGCGGCGGCGTCCCGAAGTCTAAAGTCTGCCCCGCAATCAATAATCATCGTGTGAGCAGGCAGAGCCTCTGCTATTTCAGCGCTTTTGGTGTGAGGAAGCGCCAGAAAAACAACCTCGTGGCCTGCAAGGTTTTCCGGGTTAGTTTCGACAATCATCCGGTCTGCAAACTCTGGGATGTGTGGCTGAAGCAGTCCAAGGCTTTGACCCACATTGCTGTGACCGGTAACGGCGCCAAGGTCAAGCATTGGGTGGGCTGAAATTAGGCGAAGCAACTCTCCGCCTACGTATCCGCTGGCGCCTGCTACCGCTACTTGAATTGTCATTTAGCTCCTAAGGGTTGCGCCAAGTTTTTGATTGGCTAGCGCGACAGCGCTATCCCTGGCCTGACTTGCTTCAACCTGAGTAAGAGTCCGGTCCGCAGCCCTAAATAGCAGGCTAAAAGTAAGCGATTTCTGATTATCCTCTAACCCCTTGCCGCGGTAGTCATCTACCAGCATCACGCTCTCAAGTAGATCTCCAGCACCTTCTAAGATCGCCGCCTTGACATCCGCTGCAGTGACAGCCTGATCAACCACTAAGGACAGATCCTGCGATGCCGCTGGCATCAAGCCCAAATCTTTTGCCATCAGGATTGCGGGCGCGTTAGCGAAGAGAACTTCAAGATTCAGCTCGAAGACGCCGACCCGTCTTGGCAGGTTCTGCTCTTCGGCTATGTCCGGGTGCAATTCGCCCACAAAGCCGGCTTCAACACCTGAAGCCAAAACCTTTGCACCGCGGCCAGGGTGAAGTCCAGCAATCTGCTGCTGTGAGATTTCAAGAACCAAACCAGCCTGCTGAAACACCAGCTCGGCAGCTCCAATGGCTTGAGAGAACCCCGCGGGAACGGCCTTTTGGCCAGGCCCCTGAGACACCCAGTTACCTGCAAGCACTCCCGATATAAACCTTGGCTGGTCTGGAATCGAGGCATTTAGGGATGACAGCGCTTCCACGGACGGTCGTTGATTTCCGACCGGCAATGTTCCAACTGGTGCCCCACTGCCTTTCCAGAAGACAGAGCCTTCCTCAATTAGTGCAATATCGGTGCTTGCCCTTGAGATATTTCTTGCAGCAGCCGCAACTAGTCCAGGAATCAAAGAAGTCCGCATAAAGGCGGCTTCGCTTTGAATCGGGTTTGCCAGCTTCACCGCATCAGCTCTGCCCATTAGCGCGTTTTGCGCCGATGAAACAAACGGGTAGTTCAGCACCTCGATGAACCCGGCACCGGTGAGAGTTGAAAGGACTCTTCTTCGAAGCTTTTGCCTCGGAGTCAAGCCTCTGCCAGGAGGAGCAACTGGAAGCCTTGCTGGAATCAAGTCGTAACCCACCAGCCTGGCAACCTCTTCAACCAGATCGGTCTTATGCGTGATGTCTGGTCTCCAGCTGGGAGGCAAGACGCTAATCGCGTTTCCCACTTGCTGAACATTGCAGCCAATCTCCTCGAGGGTGCTGACAACCTGCTCAGGCGAATATTCCACGCCGACCAACCTGGCAGGGAAAGCCAGATCCATTTTGATGGCAGTGGCTTGAGATTCGACTAAGTACTCAGCGCCCAAACCATCAAGCGAACCGCCTGCCAGTTCAACCAATAGCTCGGCCGCCCTGGATGCTGCTGCAACTGAAATTGCTGAATCAACGCCCCGCTCGAAGCGCTTTGACGCTTCAGAAGGGAGCTTGTGACGTCTAGCGCTTCTCGCAATCGAGATGGGATCGAAAATCGCAGCTTCGAGCAGCACCGCGGTGGTTGCAGAATCAACTTCCGTCCTAGCGCCGCCCATCACTCCTGCGATGCCAACGGCTCCTTGCTCGTCACAGATCAGCAGATCTTCCGGGTCAAGCTTTCTGGTTTTCTCGTCGAGAGTCTGAATTTCCTCACCCGCATTGGCTCGCCTAACAGTTATCCCTCCGGCTAACTTTGCTTGATCGTAAGCATGAAGGGGCTGACCGAGTTCGAGCATCACATAGTTTGTAATGTCAACGACAATCGAAATTGAACGCATTCCAGCAAGCTTTAGCCTGGTTGCCATCCAATCGGGGACCTTGGCAGTCGCGTCAATGCCGGAGACTCCAAGCAGAACAAACTGGTTGCTGCCATCCACCCCGTGGATCGGATTTGAATCAGATATTTTCAGATCAAAGCCTGACCCAGATAGCAGCTTCACTTTCGTGGCTGGGTCAACGAATTTAGCCCCTGTTGCGTGAGAGTACTCGCGTGCGATTCCCCGCATGGAAAGGCAATATCCCCTGTCGGGTGTGACATTTACTTCGGCAGCCGAGTCGTCAAGGCCAAGAATCGCGATGGCATCGCTACCGATTTTTGGATCAAGCCCAATGTCGCCAAGAATGAGAATTCCATCATGCTCGTCGCCTAGCCCAAGTTCTCGACTCGAGGCGATCATGCCGTCTGAGATGTGCCCGTAGGTCTTTCTCGCTGAAATTCCAAAGCCACCTGGAAGCACGGCACCGGGAAGGCTTACGACAACCTTGTCGCCAACTGCAAAATTCGAGGCACCGCAAACTATTCCGCGCACCGACTCATCACCCGACTCTGCAACCTGGACCTGACACCACCTAATGGTTTTGCCGTTGCTCTGCGCTTCATCCTCGAAAGAGAGAACTTGACCCACAACAACGGGTCCGGAGATATCGCCACCGTGCGAACCTTCTTCTTCAAGCCCAACTTTCACCAGTTCGGCCATTACGTCATCAGCGTTAGCACCCTCAGGCAGATCAACTAGTTCGCCCAGCCATTTCAATGGAACTCTCATCTAGATCACCGAGCCGAACTGAGTCGAAAAGCGAACATCGGCCTCGACCATGTCATGCATGTCTTTCACGCCATTTCTGAACATCAAGGTGCGCTCAATACCCATACCAAACGCGAACCCTGAGTAGACCTCAGGATCAATCCCAGCTGCCAGCAAGACATTTGGATTCACCATGCCGCAACCACCCCACTCAATCCACTTCGGACCACCTTTGGCGTCCGGGTGCCAAACGTCGAGCTCCGCCGATGGTTCGGTGAATGGAAAATAACTTGGACGCAACCGGATTTTTGCTTCTTCGCCGAACATCACTCTGGCAAAATGCTCGAGTGTTCCTCGCAAATCAGCCATTGTCAGACCTTTGTCTACGGCGAGACCCTCAACCTGGTGGAAGACAGGTGTGTGAGTAGCATCTAGCTCGTCGGTCCTAAACACCCTGCCTGGGCACAACACATAAACCGGAAGCTCTCGATCCAGAAGTGACCTCACCTGAACCGGCGAAGTGTGAGTGCGAAGTAGCAGGTGGTTTTCGACGGGTTCAACAAAAAAGGTGTCCTGCATCGCCCTGGCTGGATGATCCGGGTGAAAATTCAGTGCATCGAAGTTGAACCACTCGTTTTCAAGCTCCGGGCCATCCGCTATTTCCCAGCCCATGCCGATAAAGACATCGCTCACCTGGTCCATTAGTAGCGACAGTGGGTGCCGAGCGCCCAACTTCACAGACCTAGGAGCTGCGGTCAGGTCCACCGCCTCAGCAGCAAGAGCCTGTGAGCGCTCGATGGCTTCAAGTTCTGCCTCTTTGGCGGCAAAAGCTTGGCTGAGTTCACCCCTTGCTCCACCGACTAACTTGCCAGCCTCGGCCTTCTCCTCGTTGGGAACGGTCTTTATAAGCGCATTTAGCTTGCTCACGGGAGAGGCTTCCCCAATAATGTTGGCCTTTTCGGCACGCAGGCCGGCGGCATCTTTAATGCCAGCCAAGAGCGCTAGCGACTGCTGCAGCGCTTCGGCTACGACTTCTGGGGATAATTTCATCGACACGTGCCCAAGTTTAGCGATTAGAGCGCTGAGCAACCGCAGTGAAATACAGGCAAACCGAAGCTGCTGTTGCAAGGTTGAGCGATTCTGCTGATCCGTAGATCGGTAAAGCAACTGTTTTGTCGGCCAGTGAACCTACTTCTTGCCTAACACCGTGAGCCTCGTTACCAAAGATCCATGCAGTCGGTTTTGCCAATTCCTCACTCTTGAACTCGGTGATGGGTAAGCCTTCAGAGCTTGAGGAGAACACCTGCAGGCCCGCTGTTTTGAGCCATGCAATTGCAGCATCAAGGTCCGCATCAATCACGATCGGAATGTTGAAAATGCTTCCTGCGGTAGATCTAGTGACCTTCGGATTGTAAAGATCCACCGAGTCCGAACTCAGAATGATTGCATCTGCTCCAGCTGCGTCTGCGGCGCGGATAATTGCTCCCAAATTCCCCGGGTCTCTGGCCTGGTCGATCACTGCAACGAGTTTTGGCTCGAGGGAAGTCAGGTCATCAAGTTCGATGTCAAGGTGCTGGACGACCGAAACGATTCCCTGTGGGGTTCTGGTGCCAGCAATCTGGGACATGACCTGGTCGGAGACTTCCGTTATGGTCACTCGTTTCTTGGAAAGAGCTTCCACAAGCTCGACCTGCCTCTCAGCTCCATCGAGTGTGACAAGCACCTCTTCAATGAGCTTCGGGGAAGAAGCAAGCTCCTTCAAGCCCTGTGCCCCCTCAAGCAAAAAGAGCCCGGTTTCATACCGGGCGTCTTTTTGGTTTAGGCGGACAATCCCCTTGACCCTGTTGGATCTGGGATCGTCGAGCATTAGCTTGCCCTAGGAGCGTTCACGTCCTTTGGCAAAGCCGCTTTGGCTGTTGCAACCAGAGTTGCAAAAGACTTTGCGTCATTGATTGCCATGTCGGACAGAATTCTGCGGTCAACCTCGACACCAGCCAGGTTTAGGCCCTGGATGAAACGGCTATAGGTCATTCCGTTGAGGCGAGCTCCAGCGTTGATGCGCTGAATCCAGAGCCTACGGAAATCACCCTTGCGCTTACGGCGGTCGTTGTATGCGTATACCAACGAGTGCAGTAGCTGCTGCTTTGCCTGACGGTAAAGCCTGGATCGCTGTCCGCGGTAGCCCTTTGCGCGCTCAAGTGCAACCCTGCGCTTCTTGTGCGAGTTGACGGCGTTTTTTATTCTTGCCATTTTTCTATACTCCCTTTGTAGCTAGCCCTAGCGGCCTAGCTGCCTCTTAAGCTTCTTGAAATCTGCAGGTGAAACTACCTGGTCCTGGTTTAGGCGACGCTTGCGCTTAGAAGACATGTGCTCCTGGTTGTGTCGCATGTTGATCTGCTGCTTCATCAGCTTGCCGCTACCGGTAAAGCGGAAACGCTTTTTGGCGCCCGAGTGGGTCTTCATCTTCGGCATTAGCTCTCCTTCTAGTTCTCTTCAGCCACAGCAGGCTTCTGCTGTGCTTTTTTCGCATCGGCTCGTGCCTCTGCCTTGTTCTTGAGCGGACCTATAACCATGACCATGCTGCGGCCATCGATTGATGGATTCGACTCAACGCTTCCAAATTCAGTAACTTGTTCGGCAAGTTTCTGCAATAACTTAACTCCCATTTCAGGCCTTGATTGCTCTCGGCCTCGAAATACGACCATGACCTTTACTTTGTCGCCAGCCTTCAGGAACTTTCGAACCTGAGATGCCTTTGTCTCGTAGTCATGCTCATCAATTTTCAAACCAAATCGAACAGTCTTCAAAACTGTGTTGACCTGGTTCTTGCGTGCCTCGCGCACTTTTTGCGCAGCTTCATACTTGAACTTGCCGTAGTCCATGATCTTGCAAACCGGTGGGTTCGATCCGGGAGAAACCTCAACTAAGTCAAGGTCTGCCTCACGAGCCAACTTCAATGCCTGATCAACGTCTACTACGCCAACTTGCTCTCCGGCTGGACCCACAAGACGAACCTGTGCCACCCGAATACGCTCATTAATGCGAGGATCGCTGATAATTGCTCCTTAAGTTGCTTCGGTCTTGACCACGCGAACGTGCAGAAATAAAACAACTCTCTTACCCGGCAGCCTATTTAGAGGCGGCTGAAAGGTGGGATTGTAATCCACTTCTGACTGAGCAATAGCTCAGAGCCTCAGGTAGCCTAGCAGAGCATTACACAATTGAGAAGAGGAAAAGTGCAAGAAGATTTAGCGCGCGACATTGCAGATGTGCCGGCGGTCGAAGTAATCAACACAACCGCTGTCCACCTAATGAGCGCTGCAGCAGTTCAGTGTGGGCTGTCCGAGGACAACCCTGCCGACCTCGATGAAGCAAGAAAGCTAATCAATGCACTGGCCGGCCTTGTCACAGCAGCAGCGGTGGAAATTGGTGACCACCATGCCAGACCATTGCGCGATGGCCTCAGGTCCTTGCAGCTTGCTTTTAGAGAGGCTTCGATTGTGAAGGATGCTCCAGGCCAAGGCCCGGGCGAAAAATACACCGGACCAATTAGCTAGCGGCGATAAGCCGCAATTTATACGAATCAACAATTGATTCGAAATCGGTCAACTTCAGATTTTCCACAAACTTGGAAACGGTAACCTCTAACTCCTGACTCGAAAGTCCTGGGCGCAGTCCGAGTTCGATAATTAGCTCTTCGCCCACCAATCTGGCCTCCGGATCACCATCGGTAATTCCAGCCATAACTACCCCCTCTACCGCCTCAACCGCTTCTGCGAGCAACTTTGCTGCCTCTGGGCCTGAGACCAAATCTGGAAGTGCTAGCCCCTGTGCAAGTACTGCCAGCTCGTTTCTGCGCAACGCCCGCGAATCAGTCCCAGGGTTTATAACAACGCGGTCGTGGCCCTCGCCAACGGCTGCAAGGCAGAGTTTTCCTATGGACACAGGCACCGGCCTGGCGGTTTCATTCCAGCTAGCCATGGCCTGGACGCTGGTGAAGGCGGGGATGGCCGTTCGGCTATCCGGCGTTGCGACGGCAACGATTGCTAGATCGGCGCTTTTGTCTACTTTTTGTCCGTGAGGACCGGTGGCTACTTCACCAACCTCGGCAAGCAGTGGCACCAGCAGCCGCTGACCACGAAGAGACTCGATAAACACGGGCTTGCTAAAAGGAACAGCTTCGAGGCTTTTGGCTATTACCTCGGGCGTTTTCCCGTCGTCTTTTGCCCAGGGGTTCTGCTCAAAAGAGCGCCCTTCCCAGGGAACACCTGCAGAATCTACGAAGGGATTGTCGCTCAATGACCCGAGGCAATCTTCAGAGCATCTTCAAGGGTGAACCTGCCCGCATAGAGTGACTTACCAAGGATCGCTCCCTCTAGCCCCATTGGGACCAGCAACGCTAAATCTTCGATGTCCTGCAAGACGGAGATGCCACCAGAGGCAACAACTGGTTTATCAGTGTGCTTCATGACCAGTTCTAGCAGCTCCAAGTTTGGACCCTTGAGGGTTCCATCTTTTGTGACATCTGTAACCACGTAACGAGCACAGCCATCCTGTTCCAGGCGAGCAAGAACATCCAACAGGTTCCCCCCTTCTTTGGTCCACCCTCTCGCAGCCAGTGTCATCCCTCTCACATCAAGCCCAACAGCAATCTGATCTCCGTGCTTCTTTATCACCCTTGAAGTCCAGTCTGGGTTTTCAAGCGCCGCGGTCCCTAGGTTTACTCTGGCAGCGCCAAGCTCTAGCGCCGCCTCCAAAGATTGATCGTCCCTAATGCCACCGGACAGTTCGATCTTCACCTTGCCGCTGTTTTTCACAACCTCAGCAATCACCTCACGGTTATGTCCGCGGCCAAAAGCTGCATCAAGGTCAACAAGGTGAATCCACTCGGCACCGGCATCTATGAAGTCTTGCGCTGCACTTACAGGATGACCAAAGTCCTCTTCGCTGCCAGCTGCGCCTTGGGTTAGCCTCACGGCTTTTCCAGATGCGACATCAACCGCGGGTAGTAGTTCCAGTTTCAAGTGAGCCCTCCTACAGGGATTTGATCCAATTCGATAGTAATTTCAACCCGGCTTCACCAGATTTCTCCGGGTGAAATTGGGTTGCGGAAAGCGGTCCGTTCTCCACGGCTGCAAGATATTTTTGACCATGCTCCGCCCATGTCAGGTGAGCTGGAATAAACGGAGGTCGAATGTCTAACTCCCATTCCGTTACTGCGTAAGAGTGAACAAAATAGAAATGTTCCTCCTCCACAGAATCAAATAGCACTGAGCCACTGTCTGGCTCCACCTTGCTCCAGCCGATATTTGGCAACCTTGGTGATTCAAGCAGCTTCACACTTCCTGGCCACTGGCCAAGACCTTCGGTTGGTGTCCCGTGTTCCATGCCTGTTTCAAACATAACCTGCATGCCAACGCATATCCCCAGCACCGGTCTGCTTGCAGTCAGCCTCCTGTCAATCAGCCTGTCTGCTGATTTTGCAGTCAGCTTGTTCATTACAGAAGCAAAGGCCCCAACACCTGGCACCACGAGACCATCAGCTTCATACACGGCCATTGGGTCTGATGAGAGGGTTACTTCCGCACCTGCCACTGCGAGAGCCTTGCAAGCGGAGTGAACATTGCCGGAGCCGTAATCAAGGACGGTGACCTTTTTGGTCACAGGCTCCCCTTGGTTGACGGCACGCCATCGACGCGAGCGTCGATGGCAATCGCAGCCCTCAAAGCGCGAGCAAATGCCTTGAACTGGGCTTCTGATATGTGGTGAGGATCTCTTCCAGCTAAGACCGTGATGTGTACGGTCAGCCCTGCGTGGTGTGAAATTGCTTCAAACACGTGGCGCACCAGCGAACCTGTGAAGTGCCCACCTATCAGGTGGTACTCGAACCCAGCCGGTTCACCTGAGTGAACAAGATACGGCCTCCCAGACACGTCAACAACCGCGGTCGCTAGGGCTTCATCCAGTGGCACACTCGCGTCACCGTAACGCGCAATCCCAGCCTTATCCCCAAGTGCTTGTGAAAGGGCTTGGCCAAAGACAATCGCAATGTCTTCAACGGTGTGGTGAGCATCAATTTCTACATCCCCTGTGGCTTTCACAGTTAGGTCAATCAACGAGTGCTTTGACAGAGCAGTGAGCATGTGGTCGTAAAAAGGAACACCGGTGGAGATATCTGATTTCCCAGATCCGTCGAGATCAATTGATAATTCGACGCTTGACTCACTGGTCTTGCGGGTTATCTGTGCTGAACGCTTCAAGAGGGATTCCTAACCTAATTTGCACTCAAGTTTAGTCAAGCAGTAAAGCTAGTTCACCAAGAAGTTTGTTTGTTTCTGCCTCGGTGCCCGCAGTTATTCTCAGGCAGCCCTCAATCCCGACGTCTCGAATAATGACCCCCTTTTCTAGAAGCTGCTGAAAAACCTTGCCGGGATCATCAAAGCCAGCAACTAATACGAAATTTGCCTGAGACGGATAGGGCTTCAGCCCAAGCTTCATAACCCCTTGAATAATGCGATCTCGCTGGAGCTTTATCTGGTCGACGTTGCTCAGCAACTCGGCGCTTGTCTCCAGCGCTGCCATTGCAGCAGCCTGGGTCAGGGCAGACAGGTGATAGGGCAATCGAACAATCCTCATTGCATCCACAACCGCAGGATCCGCCGCCATGTAGCCCACTCGTGCGCCCGCAAATGCGAAAGCCTTGCTCATGGTCCTACTAATGACGAGCCTTGGTCTTCCCTCCAAGAGAGTCAACGCGCTAGGCCCATCTGCAAACTCTTGATATGCCTCGTCTATCAGCAGCATCCCATCAAAACTCTCGTAGGCAGCCTCGATGGTCTCTAGAGACAAAGGAGTTCCCGTTGGGTTATTCGGTCCACAGAGAATGACTATTGATGGATTGTGTTTTGTTATTTCGTCCCGAACAAAATCCGGAGTCAGCTCGAAATTCTCTGGCCTGGGCACGGAGACATAAGGCGTCAAAGTGTTCCGCGCAATGTTTGGGTACATCGAATAAGTCGGATCAAAACTCAATGCTGTGGTTTCGGGGCCACCGAAAGCTTGGAAGAACTGCTGTAACACCTCATTAGAGCCGTTGGCCGCCCAAACTTGTTCAGGAGTGAGAGCACCACCCAGAAAAGCAGCAAGCATCCCTCGAAGCTGCATGAATTCGCGATCTGGGTACCTGTTCAACGTCAGCGCAGCCTCGGCAATGCGCTCCACAATCCGGAGCGCCACCTGTTCCGGAATTCCAAATGTGTTCTCGTTGACATTCAGTCGGATGGGGACATCGATTTGAGGCGCGCCGTACGGCAGCTGGCCTACAAGATCTGGTCTTAGTGGAAGGTTCTCAAGGTTTGTCACCTTTAAAGGATAACCAGTTGGGCTATGGAAGTGCTATTTGCTGTCCCGGCTCAAGCTCAACTGTGACCAGTGCGTTCAGTTTCACAACCTTGGCTATCCAGTCGCGAGGGTCCTGACCGGCGCCATGCTGGTCGGCTAGATTCCATAGCGAGTCCCCTGCTTGAATGGTTACAAGCTCTAGAGCGACAGGCTGGGTGTTTCCAGCGAAGGAGCCAGTGATTCCCAGCACGCTAATACCAAAGCTCATCGCGATGATCGCAAATAGGCGCAAAAGGCGGCGAGGGTGTGTCAGCTGGTACTTTCCTAAAACTAACATCTTGGCTCCTTCTGTTCGATACTTTGTTTCGAACACTTGTTCTATTATCAACTCAGAATTTCGAAATTGCAAGCACTTTTCGACAATTTCCTGTCTTTTATCGAAAATGTGTTTGTTTTTCCATAGAAATCCGAATACAGTTTCGATAGGGATAGTAAATAACTACCCTCAGACATTTTTGAAGGGACGACTGTGGACACCTCAGATCTATCCAACGTTCAGCAGCGCATTCTTGACGTTATTCAAGAATCTATGACCTCAAGGAACTACGCCCCTTCAATGCGAGAGATCGGTGAGGCTGTGGGCCTCTCCTCTACCGCCAGCGTTTCTCATCAGCTAAACAAGCTTGAACTACTCGGCTTCATTAGCCGTGACCCGCGGCGTCCAAGAACCATTGATTTACTGGGAATGGACGCAGCACCAGAAGTTTTCAACCCCGATGCCGCGATGGTGCCATTGGTGGGACGAATAGCAGCCGGTGGCCCGATCACTGCCGAGCAGAATGTCGAAGACGTCTTTGCGCTGCCAAGGCAACTTGTTGGCCAAGGCGAGCTGTTCCTACTCAAGGTCGTCGGTGAATCGATGATCGATGCCGCAATATGCGACGGTGACTGGGTCGTAGTTAGGCAGCAGCAGACCGCAAATAACGGAGATATCGTCGCAGCGCTTCTAGAAGAAGAAGCGACCGTCAAAACCTTCAAGCAGCGCGACGGCCATACCTGGCTACTGCCAAGAAACTCTGCGTTTGAACCTATTCTGGGCGATCACGCGGTGATACTCGGCAAAGTAGTTGCAGTTCTTAGGTCTGTATAGCCGCTTTTTTGAGTTCCGCCGCAAGGTCATCTTTTACAAGCACGCTCAGCTTCGTGCCCTCTTCGATGTACTCAATATTTTTCACTTTCCCCACGAGGTGAACCTTTGACACCAGGTCTCCCCTGTCATAGGGAATAACGCCTTCAAACACAATTTCTGGCTTTGGCAATAAAGCGGCGATCGCTGCTTCTACCTCCTTGATACCGAGACCCGTTCGTGCGGAAACGAGTAATGCGCCAGGAACCAGGCCTCGAAGTCGAACCTGGTCTTCTTCTGAAACCAAATCGACCTTGTTGAAAACAATTAGTTCCTCGATAGCAGAGGCTTCAACGTCGGCTATGACCTCGTGGACAGTCCTGATCTGGCCGATTGGATCTGGGTCAGTGGCATCGACCACGTGAACAATTAGGTCGGCAGCGGAAATTTCTTCGAGTGTGGAGCGGAAAGCTTCGACCAGTTGATGCGGCAAGGACTTAACGAAACCAACAGTGTCAGCCAGAGTGTATGAGCGACCATCAGGCGTTTCGTGACGCCTTATGGTCGGGTCCAAAGTTGCAAAAAGCGCGTTTTCGACAAGCACTCCAGCTCGCGTAAAACGGTTGAGCAGGGAGGACTTTCCGGCGTTGGTGTAACCAGCGATAGCAACCTGCGGTACTCCAGCTTTTTCGCGCTTAGACCTCTTCGTGTCGCGCGCGCTCTTCATCAGCGAAATCTCTTTGCGTAGCTTGGCCATTTTGGTGTTGATTCTTCTTCGGTCAAGCTCGATCTTGGTTTCACCGGGACCACGAGACCCAATGCCAACACCGCCTGCAGCCTGACCTCCGGCCTGTCTAGACATCGACTCTCCCCAGCCGCGAAGTCGGGGCAACAGATACTCAAGCTGCGCTAGCTCGACTTGAGCTTTACCCTCTTTGCTCTTCGCATGCTGAGCGAAGATGTCCAAAATAATGGCAGTTCTATCTACGACCTTTACCTTCACAATGTCCTCGAGCGTTCGTCGCTGAGAAGGTGCGAGTTCGGCATCGGCAATAACCGTGTCTGCCCCCAGGCTCTTCACTAGGTCCTTGAGCTCATCGGCCTTACCTTTACCCAGGTAGCTGGCAGGATCAGGCTTGGCCCTTCTTTGTAGTAGTCCATCTAGAACTTGTGCCCCGGCTGTTTCAGCGAGCGCCGCGAGCTCACGAAGCGAATTCTCGGCCCCGGTCAGGGTTCCTGTTCCCCACACTCCGATGAGAACAACTTTTTCAAGCCTTAGCTGGCGATACTCAACTTCGGAGATATCCTCGAGTTCAGTAGAGAGCCCTGGTACCCGCCTGAGTGAGGCTCGCTCTTCTAGATCAAACTGATCGCCGTCAAATTCTGATGCTGGGGCAAGTGAGCCCCTCCGCAAGATGCGATCGATAGTTGATTCAGATTCCATTGTGGTTTAACACTATGCCTGTATTAGGTTAGTTAAATGCCCGAAGAGCACTATTTCAGCTCAGAGCCAACAACCAAAAAAGCAGAAACACAAATCTCTTTTGATGTCGCTGGCAGTAACTTCACTATGTCAGGGGCAAGCGGCACCTTTAGCGCAACAAAGCTGGATCCTGGAACACGTGTTCTTTTGAACCACTGGCAACTGTTCCCAAGAGACGGAAACGTTTTAGACCTCGGTTGCGGGTGGGGGCCGATAGGGGTATCGATTGCCAGTCTGAATCCGGAAACAAAGGTCTTTTGTGTAGATGTCAATAACCGCAGTGTCGATCAAACTCTTGCCAATGCCAAGCAGTCCAAAACTACGAACTTGACTGCCATGTTGGCCGAGAACCTGCCAGCAGACCTGACCTTCGCTGCGATTTGGTCCAACCCGCCGATCCGAATCGGTAAAGCGGCGCTCCACGAGCTAATGCTGAAATACATCCCTCGATTGGAGCCACTTGGAAAGGCTTACCTCGTCGTTCAAAAAAACTTAGGTTCTGATTCACTGCAGCGCTGGCTAGAAGAAACATTTCCAGATCACAGCATCCGGCGCGTGGGGACTGAAAAAACCTACCGCGTCCTAGAGGTTATTAGCCCAGCCACTGCCCCGAGTAAGTAAGTTCTGCTGGGCCACTAATTGCGACATGCTCGCCATCTTCAGTAGGGAACATCCGCACCGCAACGTCGCCGCCTGGAACACTCACCTTCCAGAAGTTTTGGTTACCTCCAGCCCAGTGTCTTATTGCAATTGCTGAAGCTGCAACACCGGTTCCGCAGCTAAGTGTTTCGCCTGAGCCGCGCTCATGAACTCGCATCGTCAATCCAGCAACTCCCTGGCTTACAAGCGGCTCATCCAGCACTACAAACTCAACATTTGCTCCGTCCGGCTGAACCGGCTCCAGCTGAGGTGCCCTTGTTAGCTCAAGCCCTTCAAGCTCAGCTAGGTTCGCCAGCGCCACCACAACATGGGGATTTCCGACGTTTACCTCAAGTCCAGGCCTTGTAACCTGCAGCCCTGATGCGCTGACTAGGGTTTCATCGTTTCCGAGGGTGAATAGTCCAAGATCAACTGCAAAACCGTTCACGGTTGCGGTTATGTCTTTGATCCCGTCCCTGGTTGCAACCGGAAGCGTGCTGCCCTCGGTGAGAGTGGCAAGCTCATTTTCAAGCAAGAACCTGGCAAACACTCGAATCCCGTTGCCACACATTTCGGCTTCACTGCCATCAGAGTTGCGATAGTCCATAAACCATTCGGCACCAGGCTCTGTTTCAAGCAAATGCGAAACTTCCTGAGATGCGGAGGTCGGCTTCACGATGATCAGTCCGTCAGCACCTATACCAAAATGGCGGTCACACATTCTTGCAACTTCGTCTTGAGTAAGCGACAGCTGACCAGGTTTATCCAGAATTAGAATGAAGTCGTTTCCGGTGCCATGGCCCTTGGTAAATTCAATGCTCATTACGCCAGCCTAATTCGCTCAAGAGCGCTGGCTAACAATTCGGAGTCATCTGGCAGCCATTGGATTCTCTTGTCGCGTCTAAACCAGGACATTTGTCGCCTGGCATACCGATTAGTCAGCTGAATGGTCATGTCGATAGCTTCTTGCCGGCCACTGACGCCTTGAATGTAATCAAATGCCTGCTGGTAACCGATTGCTGCTCTCGCAGTCTTAGAAAGCGACTGCTGAGCTCCCAGCAGTCCTTCTGCTTCTTCAAGCAGGCCTTCATCCCACATCTCTTTGACTCTTTTTTCAATTCGGCCTTTCAGCACTGAACGCTCAACTTCAATTCCGATTGTCAGCGTCGGCCGCAGGTACTGCTGCTCCGGAAGCGATGCGCTGAATGGCTCTCCTGTCAGCTCGATCACCTCAAGGGCCCTAATAACTTTGCGAACATTGCGGGCGTGAATCTGCTTGGCTGCAACGGGGTCTCTTTCCGCAAGCCTTCGATGCATTTCAAGGTTCCCTAGTTCCACAGCCTCGGATTCAAGTCTGTTTCTCACCAACGGGTCGGTTGGTGCGAAATCAAGCTTGTCCAACGCCGCGGAAAGATAGAACATGCTGCCGCCAACAAAGACAGGTAACTTTCCAGCTTCAATAATCTCTTGTGTCTTGGCCTTTGCCAGCAGGCTGTATTCGACAGCAGTCATTTCCTGGCTCGGAAAAATTTCATCAAAAAGATGATGAACTACACCACCACGCTCTTCTAAGGTGAGTTTTGCGGTTCCGATGTCGAGCCCTTTATAAAGCTGCATTGCATCCGCATTGATCACTTCTGCTTCGATGCCGTCTTCGGAAAGCGCTTCGATGACTTGGAGGCTCAATCTAGATTTGCCAGAGGCTGTTGGCCCAATTATTGCCAGGGTGCTAAATGGCACTTTTCACTCGAATCGGCAGACCTAAGCCGACCTTTGTTGAACCAACCTCTGGAACACCGCAGCTCTCTAGTTGCCTGCGGTCGTGAGCATCTCCCCCGCGGGTACGCCTAACTTCGTAGAGCGCCCCCGGGCTGTGGTCTGCGACCAAGAAATACGGTGCTGCTCTAGTTATAACAACCCTCACCGCATCGCCAGGCCTTGGAATTTCTCCGCCCTCTGGAACTTCAAAGTGGACCAGCCTGTTGTCTCTGGCTCTTCCGGTCAATCGGTTGGTCTTGCCGTCTTTACGACCCTCTTCGTTTGAAACCAGAAGTTCGACTTCGGTTCCGACGATTAGCTTGTTCGTCTCCCAAGAAACCTCATTGACAACCGCAAGCAGTCGCTCGTAGCGATCTTGAACCACTTCCTTCGGAAGCTGGTCTTCCATTTCAGCCGCAGGAGTTCCCGGTCGCTTTGAGTACTGGAAAGTAAAGGAGGAAACAAACTGAGACTTTCTTACGACATCGAGAGTGTCTTGGAAATCTTCCTCAGTTTCACCGGGAAACCCAACAATAATGTCGGTGGTAATCGCAGCCTCAGGCATAACGGCCCTGACCCTGTCGAGGATGCCAAGAAATTTTGTCGCGCGATAGCTGCGCTTCATGGCTTTCAGAATTTTGTCCGACCCAGACTGAAGCGGCATGTGCAATTGCGGCATCACGTTTGGGGTTTCTGCCATGGCGGCTATCACGTCATCAGTAAATGCAGCCGGGTGAGGGGAAGTGAACCTCACGCGCTCGAGTCCTTCTATTTCGCCACAGGCTCGAAGCAATTTCGCAAACGCTCCTCGATCGCCAAACTCCACTCCGTAGGTATTGACGTTTTGACCGAGCAGCGTGACTTCAATTGCGCCGTCGGCAACCAGAGCCTTAACTTCAGCCAAGATGTCTCCTGGCCTGCGGTCTTTTTCCTTGCCACGAAGTGCTGGCACGATGCAGAAGGTGCAGGTGTTATTGCAGCCGACAGAGATCGACACCCATCCGCTGAAAGAGCTTTCACGCTTGGAGGGAAGAGTAGAAGGGAAGACATCCAGTGATTCCAGGATCTCTATTTGCGCTTCGGCATTGTGCTTGGCTCTATCCAAAAGCGCCGGCAACACACCCATGTTGTGGGTTCCAAAAACAACATCAACCCAGGGTGCCTTTTCCAGAATTGTGTCTTGATCCTTCTGAGCAAGGCAACCGCCAACGGCAATTTGGAGCTTTGGGTTTGCTTCCTTTTTCGGTAGCAACATACCAAGGGTGCCGTAGAGCTTATTGTCGGCGTTTTCCCTGACTGCGCAGGTATTGAAGACGATTAGATCCGGGTCAGTCTCGCTGGCCTGCTCATAGCCAGCGCTCTCCAGCAACCCGGAGATTCTCTCGGAGTCGTGGACGTTCATTTGACACCCGAAGGTGCGGACTTCATAGGTTAGAGACATGACTGTCTAGATTTTAGCCTCTCGAACTGATATCTCGTAGCACCGAGGAAACCAGGCCAGAGCTGAAACCCCTGCGCATCAAGAAACCAGAAACTCTGCGATACTTGGCGTCTTTTTCCAAAGACCCAAGCTTGTCCCACCTGTTACGCGCCAACTCCATGGCCATTTCGGCTTCATCCTCGGGGTTTATTTCCGCCAGGGCAGCATCAATGAACTCTTTTGGCACACCCTTCTGAGACAGTTCGCGACCGATAATTCTGGCCGACTTTCCCCTTTCGGCTCTGGAGCGCACATAGGAATGGGCAAACGCTTGATCGTCAATCAGGTTTACTTCTTCAAACCTGTCCAATAGCGGTAGAGCTATTTCCGACGGGATTTCACGCTTTTCGAGAATTATCGCCAGCTGCTTTTTGGTCTTCATGCTACGAGAAAGCTGGAAAAGCAGCACATTTCGTGCACGCTTCTCCAGCTTCTCAAAAGAGGGCTCGTTAGCCATCGTTAGCGGCCTTGGCCACCGGCTTTACTCCCTCTGAAACATCTTCCGTCGGGAGGTCAGCGACCGGCCTCGGTACTCCGATGCCAAGCTTGACCTTGATTTTCTGCTCAACAGTGTTTGCGACCTCGGGGTTGTCCTTCAAGTACTTGCGAGAGTTTTCTTTACCCTGTCCGAGTTGTTCACCCTCGAAGGTGTACCAAGCACCCGACTTGGTGACCACATCGTGCTCAACACCAAAGTCAATAAGGCTTCCCTCTCGAGAGATACCCTCACCGAACATGATGTCGAATTCAGCCTGCCTGAAAGGGGCTGCCAGCTTGTTCTTGACTACCTTTACCCGGGAGCGGTTACCGACAGCATTCTGGCCGTCTTTTAGAGTTTCGATTCTGCGGATGTCCAAACGCACAGAGGCGTAGAACTTCAACGCCTTTCCACCCGAGGTGGTTTCAGGTGAACCGAAGAACACGCCGATCTTCTCGCGCAGCTGGTTGATAAAGATTGCTGTGGTTCCGGTCTGGCTAACCGCTCCGGTGAGCTTCCTCAGCGCCTGCGACATCAATCTGGCCTGAAGGCCTACGTGAGAATCACCCATCTCGCCCTCGATTTCCGCACGCGGCACAAGAGCTGCGACCGAGTCGATAACAACGATGTCGATGGAGCCGGACCTGATGAGCATGTCCATGATCTCTAGCGCCTGCTCGCCGGTGTCTGGCTGGCTTACCAACAGCGAGTCGATGTCAACACCGAGCTTGGCTGCATAAATGGGATCCAGCGCGTGCTCAGCATCGATAAATGCTGCGGTTCCTCCCGCTGCTTGAGCACTTGCAATCGCGTGCAGTGCGATTGTTGTTTTACCAGAAGCCTCCGGTCCATAAATCTCTACTATTCGTCCCCTTGGCAACCCACCAGTACCAAGTGCACTGTCAAGTGCAATCGAACCGGTTGGAATTACCTCAATTGGGGCGCGCTCTTCAGAGCCCAATCTCATGACTGAACCCTTGCCGAACTGGCGATCAATCTGCGCAAGGGCGGTGTCTAGGGCTTTTTCTCTATCTGATGCACTTGGCATTATGACCTCTCTTTGACGCGTTTCGTCTTGTTTCAATCGAAGCTACGCTCCGACTAGGACATTTTGGAGATTGATCAAGAACTCTCTTGATAAGTCACTTATTTGCCCAGTTGTTAGCAACACTAAACGTTCGAACAAAATTTCGAATGATTACTTTTCGGCGTGTTGCTTTGTCTTAGGTCTTCCGTGCCACCGCTCCTTGGGAACGCCGAGGTGTGCGCATAGGGCCAACCAAACATCCTTTGGGTCTTCGCCCTCAGAAATCAGCTCGATGGGGGTTTTATCTGCTCGGTCAGTCAATCTTGTATCTCGAAGCACAACGGCCGCAAACGCAGGTCCAAATTCTTCATCGGCTAGTTGCCTGAATTGGGATAGCTTCAATGGATTCCCTGACTTGCTTTGATTTGCGCTGGCTATTGCACTATCTAATACACCGTGGCATTGAACACAGCCGCGCTACTGCCTGGTGAAAAGATCAGCTTCGGTGACGAAAGCATCTGGGACAGTGTCGGGAATGAAGGTGCTGTCTACAAATAGTCCTTCAGCACTAGCAACCCGGTCAGAAACTTCACGAAGCAGCTGAGCCAGCGGGACATCTAGGGCTTCAGTAACTGAAGCAAGGATTTCGGAGGAAGCCTCTTTTTGGCCGCGCTCGACTTCGGAAAGGTAACCGAGCGCTACTGACGCCTTGGCTGCGACCTGTCTCAAGGTCTGACCCTGTTCGAGTCGGTGATTGCGAAGCACATCACCAATTTCTTGTCTAAGCAGTACCAATGTTTCCTCCTGGCCAATAATCTATCGGCTGATAGTGACAAATTAGTAAAACTGTCTGAATGTTTCCTGATGGACAACAAAGCTATCGGGTCAAATGTTCCCTGAGAATCTCAATTGCTCGCACAGTTGCTGCCTGCCGAATTTCGTTTCTGGAGCCGGTAAACCGCTCACCAAAAACCACAACTCCCGACGCCGAACTAAGCCCAATGAAAACCTCCCCGGCTGCATGCCCCGCAACATTCTCTGGCCCAGCAACACCAGTAGTTGATATCCCGATAACCGACGCCAGATCTTTACCACTGGCTTTTGCAAATCTCTCTCTTGCACCCTCAGCCATTTGAGCACAGACTTCAGCATCAACAGAGCTTTGATTTGATATCAAAGCAGGCGAGACGCCCAACAGGTGCTGCTTAATCGAATCCTGATAGGCCACCACCGAACCAAGCACAACTTCAGAGGCACCGGGTATTGAAACCAGCTCGGAAGTGATTAGGCCACCGGTCAAGGATTCGGCAGTTGCGATGAATAATCGCTGCTCAGTGCAGAGTCTTATAACTTGCTCGGCCACAGGATCTTCACTCCAGACCAAATAGTAAGCACAACTGTGAACCATAGAACTGCCTGGCTAAGCCCGACATACCATGACCCCAGAGCTTCAAATGGAGCCAACAGCAGTGACACCGCAATGATCTGCATCACGGTCTTGAATTTGCCACCACCGGTTGCGGCAATCACTTTTTTCCTGGCGACAATTAGGCGGTAAACAGTGATCAACAGCTCTCTTGCCAAAATAATCACCGTTGCCACCCACGGCACCGCACCCACCATTGACAATGCAATCAATGAGCCTGAAAGCAAAGCCTTATCAGCAATTGGATCAAGCAATTTCCCAAGGTCGGAAACCAAGTTTCGTTTCCTAGCAATCGCACCATCAATGCCATCGGTTGAAGCTGCCAGGACTAGCAGCACTAAGGCCACGAATCGACCCCAGAAATCCCAGTGGTCCAAAATCAACCAGAGCACAAGTGGCACCATGGCCAATCTGGAAATGGTGATCAGATTGGGTGTTTGTCTATAAAGAAAGCTATTAGAAGTCATCGCGCCTGCCGGTGAGCTGCCAGGCATCTTCGTCTGGCTCATCATCTGGGCCACTCTCGCTGTAGCCGGTGTCGCCATCTACCACAGCGGTGGTTTGACCGCTTAGCTTGGCAAGTAGAGCCGGTAGGTCGTCTGGTCTAACCAATACATCTCTTGCTTTAGAGCCCTCAGACGGCCCAACCACTCCACGGGATTCCAGCAGGTCCATCAACCGACCAGCCTTGGCAAAACCAACCCTGAGTTTGCGTTGCAACATCGAGGTTGACCCGAACTGAGAATTCACAATCAGGTCACAGGCGGCAAGGAGCACCTCTAAGTCATCACCAATGTCGCTGTCAATGACCTTGCTGGAAGCCTGCTGGGTGACATCGCTGCGGTATTCAGGATCCATCTGGGCCTTGACATGGTCCACAACCTTCAAAAGCTCATCTTCTGAAACCCAAGCGCCCTGCACGCGAAGCGCCTTATTGGTACCCATCGGAGCGAAGAGAGCGTCTCCCTGACCCACCAGTTTTTCTGCACCTGGCTGATCAAGAATCACCCGGGAATCCGTAACCGAGGACACTGAGAATGCAAGTCTTGAGGGGACATTTGCTTTAATGAGCCCGGTTACTACGTCCACCGAAGGCCGCTGGGTTGCAAGAATTAGGTGAATACCTGAGGCCCGAGCAAGCTGCGTGATTCGAACGATTGAATCTTCAACATCGCGGGGAGCAACAATCATCAAGTCGGCAAGCTCATCCACCACCACCAATAAATACGGATAGGGCTGCAATTCTCGTTTGGAGCCCTCTGGAACCCTGATGGTTCCGGCAACCACTGCCCGGTTGAAATCATCGATGTGCTTAAAGCCAAAAGATGCCAGATCGTCATAGCGAGAGTCCATTTCACGAACTACCCATTGGAGCGCTTCCGCAGCCTTTTTCGGGTTGGTAATAATAGGGGTTACCAAGTGAGGCACGCCCTGATACACAGACAGTTCAACCCGTTTAGGGTCAACCAAAACCATCCTGACCTCTGCAGGGGTAGCTCGCATCAAAATGGAACAGATCATTGAGTTCACAAAACTTGATTTACCAGCACCGGTGGCACCGGCGACCAAAAGGTGCGGCATCTTGGCAAGGTTTGCTATCAGATAGCCACCCTCAACATCCTTGCCAACGCCGATGGTGAGCGGGTGCTGAACACCGGTTGCAGCCTTTGACTTCAAAACATCACCTAGTGAGACCGTCTCGCGGTCCGTGTTTGGAATCTCTATTCCAATGGCGCTCTTACCTGGGATCGGGGCCAAAATCCTGACTTCGTTTGATGCCACGGCGTAGCTGATGTTGTTAGTTAGCCTCGTGACAGCCTCAACCTTTACGCCTGGTGCGAGTTCTACCTCGTAGCGAGTAACTGTTGGGCCCCTTTGAAAATCAGAAACCCTTGCCTGAACATCGAACTCCTGAAAGACATCATTGATTGCCTTGACAATCAACTCATTGGCAGCGGACTTAGTCTTTGGCGGAGTGCCAGCAGCAAGTAGGCCTAAGGCCGGCAACACGTATGGCCGCCTTGCCTTTTCGGCCTTCGGGACATCATTCGGAATGTCAATTGGCTCAGTGAGGCCCTCTTCTTGAGAGAAAAAGTCAGGCTCTTGGTCTGCTGGCTCCTCGAGAACTTCGACCTCAACAGCCTCCACTTGGAGGTCTTCTGTTATGAAATCGTCAATGTCGCTCACAACCGGTGAATCAAAAGCCGGCTCTGAATCCTTTTCCTTCTTCCACCAGTTCGACTTTTTCGCATCAAACGCATCGGTGTCCGCTTCCAACTGCTTTTCTCCAAAGAGGTAGGCGTAGAGCTTTTTCAGATTGGCCAAAACCTTATTGGGTGCTGTTCCCGTCATCACCAAAGCAGAAACCACTGCAAGCAATATCAATGATGGAACAGCACCGTAAATAGTCAGCATGCCCACCAGAGGTCCGCCAATCAACCAGCCAAAAAGCCCGCCCGCCTCGGCGATAGCATCGACCCCGTCCTGCGGTGATGGCAGAGCTGAAAAAGCGTGGAAGAAGCCAGAAACAACAGACAAAAACAGCCAAAAACCAAGGGCAAACCTTGAGCTGTCACGGACCGATGCTGGATGCCTAAACAAATAAAGTGCGTAACCAAAAAATACCACTGGCAAAGCGTAAGAAACCAAACCGAACAGCATGCCGAAGCTGTAGTTATGGGCAATCTGTGCCCAAGGCTCTTGAATCAAGAACCAAGCATTCAGGCCGCCCGCAATACTGAGTAATAACAAGAAAAATGGAGCGCCGTCTCGACGGTCTTCCTTAGCCAGCTTTTCAGTACTGAAAGCCCTGATAATTCCACCAAAAAAGTGAGCGACCGCGAAGTAGCCGGCAGTCAGCTTTGCACCTGCCCCTGAAGAAGACTTTTCCTTTTGAGCTACCGTCCTAGACCTAGCAGGCGCAGCCTTTTTAGGCCGGGCCTTAGAGGTCGAGCGGCGAGGGGGTGGAGTCTTTGTAGCCATGGCTAAAAAACTAGCAATCTATTGGCTAAAACCCCGTTAGGCAGAGCGAGTCGAGTAAACAACGATTGGAATAATCATTGGGCGCCTACGGTGTGCTTTTGACACCCAGGTTCCAATGGTTCTTCTAATCACTTGCTGGAATGCATGGGTATCTCGGGTTCCCTGTCCAGCTGCTGCAACAAGCGCTGTTCGAATCTGAGGCAAGATGTCGTCGAATACGTGATCGTCTTCGGCATAGGCCCTGGCCCTAATTTCTGGACCCTCAACAATGTCTCCAGTGGCCTTGTCAACAACCACGAAGATTGAGATAAAGCCCTCCTCGGACAAAATTCGCCTGTCCTTGAGGTCGTCCTCTGTGATCTTGCCCACAGTCTTGCCGTCAACGTAGAGCATGTCGCAGCTGATGCGGCCAACAATGTTGCATAGCCCGTCCACCATGTCGATAACCGCGCCATCTTCTGCCAACAGAGTTCTTTCAACAGGAACACCGGTCTTTATTGCCAAATCGGCATTTGCCTGAAGGTGCCTGAACTCACCGTGAATCGGGAGCACGTTTTTAGGCTTCAAGATGTTGTAGCAGTAGAGCAATTCCCCCGCTGCGGCATGACCAGAAACGTGCACTTTGGCGTTGCCTTTGTGAACAACATTCGCCCCAATTTTGGTTAGGCCATCGATTACACGGTAGACCGCGTTCTCGTTGCCCGGAATCAAGGAGCTGGCAAGCAAAACGGTGTCGCCCCTACCGATTTCAATTTGGTGGTCCTGTCTTGCAATCCTAGAAAGCACAGCCATGGGTTCACCCTGGCTACCGGTGGACATATAGACAACTTTGCTGTCCGGAATGTCCCCCGCCTTCTTTAAGTCAACAACCTGACCGGCTGGCACTCTTAGGTAACCGAGATCCTCAGCGATGGTCATGTTCCTAACCATGCTGCGACCTACGAAAACAACCTTGCGGTTATTTGCAACAGCTGCGTCTATTACCTGCTGAATACGGTGAACGTGTGAGCTAAAAGATGCCACCACCACTTTGCCAGGAGTCTTAGCAATCACACTTTCAATTACCGGTCCAATGTCGCGCTCCAACGGCGTGAAACCAGGAACATCGGCATTGGTGCTGTCGACCATGAACAAGTCGAGACCCTCTTCACCGATCTTGGAGAAAGCGCGCAAATCGGTAAGCCTGCCATCTAGCGGCAGCTGATCCATTTTGAAGTCTCCTGTCGCCAAAATGGTTCCAGCGCTACTTCTAATGATGACAGCCAAGGAATCTGGAATCGAGTGATTCACTGCCACAAACTCCAGCTCAAAAGGACCGAGTCTTTCGACCTGGCCTTCTTTGACGGTGTGAGTAAGCGGCACCATTCGGTGCTCCTTGAGCTTTGCTTCTAGCAGTGCAAGGGTCAAATTTGAACCGAGAATCGGAATGTCTTTTTTGTGACGCAGTAGAAACGGAACTCCGCCGATGTGGTCTTCGTGACCGTGGGTTAAGACCATTCCTACAATGCGATCAAGCTTGTCTTCCAAGTAGCTAAAGTCCGGCAGAATCAGATCAACACCGGGCTGCGTTTCCTCTGGAAACAGGACACCGCAGTCCACGATCATGATCTGCTCATTGAGTTCAAAAACGGTCATGTTTCGACCAATTTCACCAAGGCCGCCGAGTGGAATGATTCGCAGTGTTCCGGGTTTTAGCACCGGAGGTTCGAGTAACTCCACTACCTGGTTGTCCCTGCGACCTTGGGTAGAGCTCCGCCAGCGGCAGCATTTCGGTCGGGGCGGAAGTTATCAAAGCTCAAACCCGGCACACTTAGCACCTGATCTATTCCTGCTTCGATTGCAGCAGCTTCGCTGTCCTCAGGTCCAACTAGCGGCAACCTGACCCTCGGCGACGAAATAGCCCCAAGACCATGCAGCACGTACTTGGCAGCCACGGTTCCTGGAACGTGAGTCATTATCGCCCGCTGCAATGGCTCGAGTGCGTTGTGAACCACCTGAGCGCTGTGGAAATCATTCGCATTTGTTGCATCAACGATGGCTCTGTATGCGTGGGGTGCAATGTTAGCTGTCACACCAATCAACCCGGTGGCTCCGATGGCCAGGTGAGGGAGGACATACGGGTCATCCCCGGAGAAATACATAAGGCCGGTTTCCAGCATCAATCTCGAAGCTTGCGCCAGGTCTCCCTTGGCATCTTTGATTGCAACAATGTTCGGGTGTTTTGCTGCCCGGTGAAAAGTGTCATAGCTAATTGCAACTCCGGTGCGACCGGGGATGTCATAGAGAATTACCGGCAAATCGGTTGCATCTGAGATCATTCGGAAGTGCGTAAGTATTCCAGCCTGGGTGGGCTTGTTGTAATACGGTGTCACGATCATGACACCGTCAGCACCAGCTTTTTCACTAGCCTTATAAAGCTGGATGGCGTGAGCGGTTTCGTTGGATCCACCACCGGTAATGATCTTTGCCCTGCCGTCAGCAACCGATTTGCCAACCTGAACAAGCTTGATTTTTTCAGCATCGGTCAAGGTGGAGGTCTCACCGGTCGTGCCGGTAACAACTACGCCATCGGCACCGTTTGAAATTACATAGTCGATGTGCTTTTCAGTCGCAGCCCAATCAACTTCGCCATCAGAGGTCATTGGAGTGACAAGTGCAACCAGCACCTGCCCGAACACGTCTTTTTGTTCTATAGCCATCCAGATAGCCTACTGCCACCTGCGACTGAGCTCGCTATGGAGCTACCCGACCATTTTCGTTGAAGGACTGATAGCTCAACGGCATTAGCTTTGCCCAAGCGTCTTCCATCTTCTCCGCACACATTTCAATTTCGCGCTGCGGGAAGGATGGAAAGTGGGTCCCCTCACGCTTTGTACGCAGCGACAAGAAGTTCATCAGTGACCTTGAATTCATGGTCACATACATGCTCGAGTAGATGTTCACTGGAAGTACGATTCTCGCCACCTCTCGGGCAACGCCAGCCTCCAACATACGCTTATAGGATTCGTAAGCTGCACGAGTGACAGCCATAGTTTCCTGGGTAACTAAAGCGGTTTGCTCTGCAGTGCCATCTTCAAAATCGTATGCGCCAGGTTTTCCAACCTGAATCAGCTTGCGCTCAGGTCCTGGAACGTAAAACACCGGCCTGAGTTCGCGGTAACGACCTGACTCTTCGTTGTAGCTCGCAATGCGGTGCCGCATGAACTCTCTAAAGACAAAGATGGGCGCCTGAACATAAAAAGTCATTGAGTTGTGCTCAAAGGGTGACCCGTGACGATCGCGCATGAGGTAGTTGATCAGACCCTTATCGCGCTTTTCGACCTCAGCAGTGTCTTGCATGGCGCCTTCGAGGGTTTGCTCGCCCTGCGTGGAAACCCTTGCTGCAAAGAGCACGTCGGAATCTTGGGCACTGGAGCGAACCAGCTCAACTGTCACATCACTGCGGAATTCAATTTCGGTCACTGGATAACCCTATTCCAGTGCAAAAGTAAAAAAGCGCAACACTCCGCTATTGCTGTTAGCAATCACCTACGCTTGAGCAGATGGACACCACGCTTTTGCTGACCCTTGCGCTTTTAGGCGCAGGCATCATTGCAGGATTGGTCTACCGCTTTTTTCACGGTCGCGGTCACAAAGTGGTTGGCAACGAGTGCATAAGCCTTGAAAAACTTGCAGTTTCAAAAAACGGCGATCCGGTAACTAGTTTTGGCAAGACTGCCACGCTGGTTCAGTTTTCAACTGAGTACTGTGGTCAATGTCCAGGAGTCAGGCGCGCGTTAGCCAAACTGGAATACCGTCACGGAGATGTTTTGTTCATAGAGGTTGACATCACCGAACGACTAAACCTCGCAGCCCACTTCAACATCACACAAACACCAACTGTGCTGGTTTTAGACAATAAGGGTGTCATCAAGTACCGAGTCGGCGGAGCACCTAAACCGAATACTCTAGAAGCCGAACTTAGAAAATTAGGAGTGAAATGACAGCCCCAAAAATGATTGACCCTCGAGGTCCAAGATTTGGTGCGGCAATAACAACCGGGCTTTCACTGATCGCTTTTTACCTAAGCCTTTCTGGTTTAGAGCTTGCGTATTCAACGATTGTTGCACTCGGCGTTCTGTTTTTCTGGTCGATACTGTCGCCTGAAACCCACCCCTACGGTTTGGTTTTCCAGCGCTACATCAAGCCAAGGATTGCCCCGCCAAAAGAACTAGAGGATTCCCGGCCACCTAAATTCGCTCAGCAGGTTGGCTTGACCTTTGCTCTTTTGGGAATAGTTGGTGGGCTGTTTGCTCCGATATTCGTAACCATTTCGGCCGCGTTCATTTTTATAGCCGCGTTTCTGAATGCGTTTTTTGGTCTTTGCCTAGGTTGCCAGTTCTACCTAGTTCTTAGAAGAGTTGGCGTCTTTCGCTAGAACAATTGCCTTGCGCATGGCACTCCGGGCCCGCTTTCTATCACCGGCAGCATCGTAGGCTTCGCCAAGCAAGAACCAGGCTGTGAAGTCTTTTGAGTTCTCTGCAAGGTCCTGAACCCGCAACAGCTCTTTCTCGGCGGACTCTTTGGTCGCTCTACCGCTTGCTCGAAGTTCTAAATCAAGACCGGGGATGTTCATTGCAACAACGCGTTTTTGGAGTTTCTGTGAGGAAAGCCCAAATCGAATCTCGGCATAAAGCGCCCAAAGCGCAAAAAGTGGAAAAACGATAATTCCAATACCCATGGCGACAGCCAACGGACTCGGCTCCCTTAGCAAAATTAGACCGCGGCTAAAAAGAGTGAACACGTAAAAAAGCGTTAGGGCAAGCATTAAGACCACCCAAAGCCTGGTCATCATGCCGGGATTACACTCTCAAGCCCGATAGACAACCCCGTCGCGGTTGTCGCAAACTCAAGGGACTTCAATATCCCAAGTGAATACGCAGCCGCAGAAGAAACATCATGTGAAATCACAAGCTGCTCTCCGAGAGAACCAAAAATAGTGTCCTGCTTGGCGGAGATGCCCTTTTGCCTGATTGAGTGAATCGGCACTCCACCGTGAACCTCACCGCGTGCAGGCTGATCAACACCCGGAATCAAGTGCTGAGGCAAACCTTTTCTAGCTTCTGCAATCAGCTCTGCGGTACGAATTGCAGTGCCGGAAGGTGAATCGACCTTGTGCTCGTGATGCTGCTCGATGATTTCAATCGAGTCGAAAAATTTTGCAGCTTCGCTCGCAAATCTCTGAGCAAGCATCGAACCGACAGAGAAGTTTGGAATCACCACAACAGCCGCCTGTGGATTGGCATCCAGTGACTTTTTCAAACCGGCCAGCTTTTGCTCGCTCCAGCCAGAGGTGCCAACCACAACCTTCATCTGGTTCTCAATCGCAAACTTCACCAAACCTTCTGAAACGCTTGGATTGGTGAAATCAATCACAACATCTGCACCTAGCATCTGCTCTTTCTTGGATTTTGAATCCAGCTCAGAATGCAGCTTGAGGTTGGCATCGGCATCAACCAAGGACTTAGTAAGTCTGCCCATGCGACCGGTGGCTCCGAGAATAGAAACAAGAATCATTGTCAAAACCTATCAAGCCAAGTGTTCGAGCGCTTGCAGATCTGGACCAACGGCAACCAGAGCCGACCTGCCAGCAGCAACTCTTGCCGCCACCGATTGAATGCTGGAAATGTCGACCTCGTTGAACCGGCCCAGTATCTGCTCGGTGGATAGGAATTCACCACTGCCGATTTCTGCGGCCAGCAGCCTGTTCATGCGAGCTAGGGAGCTCTCATACCGCAGTGCCAATCCGCCGGTCAAAGAGCCCAGTGCAAGATCAAACTCGTCCTTGGAAACACCGTGCTCAGCTATCGATTCAAGTCCTGATTTCATCAACTGGATAACCAGTTCAGCGTTCTCCGGATTGGTGCCAGCGTAAAGGCCAAAATAGCCAGCGTCTGAGTAACCCTGCTGGTAAGAGTAGGTCGAATAGGCAAGTCCGCGCTCTTCACGAATTTCTTGATAGAGCCTCGAAGACATGCCACCGCCGAGGATTGTTGTCATTAGCCCAAGCGCATAGCGATCAGGATCCATGCCTCGAATGCTCTGGTAGCCGAGCAGCAAATTGGCCTGTGCAAAGTCATGGTTCAGGCTTGAAAACTTCTTTGTCTCTGGAAGTGCAAACTCTTCCTGCGAGCGCCTTGGGTTTGGCGTGGAAGTGTTCTCTAGCCAGCCCACCTTGGCAAGCTCCTGCTCAACCATCTGAACTAGCTTTTCGTGGCTTACTCCCCCGGCAGCGGTGACCACAAGGTTTTCTGGCACGTAGTGCTTCTTATAGTGCTCTACGACCTGCTCGCGAGTCACGGCAAGGATTGTTTCCTTGGTGCCACCAATTGGTCTTCCAAGCTCGTGGTGCGGCAACAGGGCGCTTGCCAGTGCCTCGTGAGCTAAATCCTCTGGATCATCCTCGCCCATCGCGAGCTCTTCCAAGATGACAGTCTTCTCGACATCAAAGTCATGTTGTTCGATCTTTGCCGAAGTAAACATGTCCAGAATTACATCGAGTGCCAAAGGCAGGGCTGAGTTCATAACCCTTGCGTAGTAGCTGGTGTATTCCTTTGCGGTGGCAGCATTAGAAGAACCACCAACAGAATCGAAGGCAACAGAGATGTCCCGCGCCGAACGCGTTGGAGTTCCTTTGAACAGCAGATGCTCCAAGAAGTGAGTCGCACCGAAGGTGCCCTTAGCTTCATCCCTTGATCCAACCGCAACCGAAGCTGCTATTGCAACCGAGGGTGCACCTGGAATCTCTTCACTTAAGATGCGAACACCGCTGGGCAGCACGGTTCTGCAAATCCGTGATGCCTCAGCGGTGAAATCACATGAGTCTAAAAGACCTAGTTTCAATTACTACTCGCCTGCTGGCTCATCCTCGATTACCGGGGATAGCGATAGCTTTCCACGGTCATCAGTCTTAGTAATTTCAACAAGGATCTTCTGGCCAACCGAAAGAATGTCTTCGACATTCTCTACGCGCTTGCCGTCCGAAAGCTTCTTCATCTCAGAGATGTGAAGCAGTCCGTCCTTACCTGGCATAAGTGAGATAAACGCACCGAAGGTTGCAAGCTTCACAACTGTTCCTAGGAAGCGCTCTCCAATTTCAGGCACGTGTGGGTTGGCAATCGCATTGATTGCAGCCTTGGCTGCATCAGCACTTGGACCATCGACCGCACCGATGTAAACGGTTCCGTCATCTTCAATTGAGATGTCGGCTCCAGTGTCATCCTGAATCTGGTTGATCATCTTGCCCTTTGGTCCGATGACCTCACCGATCTTGTCGAGAGGAATCTTGACCGCAATCACACGAGGTGAGTACTTCGATAGCTCATCTGGCTCGTCGATGGCTTCTGCCATGACATCCAGAATGAAAAGACGCGCTTCCTTGGCCTGAGTAAGCGCCTTAGCTAGCTCAGCCGATGGAATTCCATCCAACTTGGTGTCCAGCTGAATAGCTGTAACAAAGTTGCGGGTTCCAGCGACCTTAAAGTCCATGTCTCCCAGGGCATCCTCGGCACCGAGAATGTCGGTAAGAGCTGCGTACTGAGTCTTGCCGTCAACGGTGTCAGAGATTAGACCCATTGCAATTCCAGCAACCGGTGCACGCAATGGCACACCAGCATTTAGAAGAGCCAGAGTAGAAGCACAAACAGAACCCATAGAGGTTGAACCGTTTGAGCTAAGCGCCTCAGAAACCTGACGAATTGCATATGGGAATTCATCACGCGCTGGCAGAACTGGCATTAGAGCACGCTCTGCTAGGGCACCGTGACCAATTTCACGACGCTTAGGAGTTCCAACGCGACCGGTTTCACCGGTTGAGTAAGGAGGGAAGTTGTAGTGGTGCATGTAGCGCTTTGACTTTTCAGGGGTCAATGCATCTAGCTGTTGCTCCATCTTCAACATGTTCAAGGTGGTAACACCAAGAATCTGAGTCTCTCCACGCTGGAAGATTGCAGAACCATGGGTCCTTGGAATCACACCAACCTCTGAGTCGATCAAGCGGATGTCTGCAAGACCACGACCGTCAATACGCACGCCTTCTTTCAGAACGCGAGTACGCATGGCCTTTTTCGCAACTGCCTTGTAGGCAGCTGAGAACTGAGCCATGTCGTCTTCGCTTAGCTTGGCCGCAAGCTCTTCCTTGACGCGAGCCTTGAGGGTGTCGTCAGCATCCTGACGCTCCTGCTTGTCAGCGATCTGATAAACCTTTGCAACCTCTGCGCCAGCAGCTGTTTCAACAGCGGCAAGAACTTCAGCGGTGTAAGGCAAGAACACCGGGTAGTCAGCGGTTGGCTTAGCAGCCTGCTTGGCTAGATCGTTCTGTGCACGCACCAATTCCTTAATGAAAGGCTTTGCGGCCTCTAGGCCCTCAGATACAACCTCTTCGCTTGGTGCAACAGCACCGCCGGCGATTAGGTCCCAGCTGTTTTCAGTAGCTTCTGCCTCAACCATCATGATTGCGACATCGTCGCCATCAATAACGCGGCCGGCAACAACCATGTTGAACACGGCATTTTCAAGCTGTGAGTGCTTAGGGAATGCAACCCACTGGCCCTCAATCAAAGCAACACGAACACCTGCAACAGGGCCTGAGAACGGCAACCCAGCAAGCTGCGTTGACATCGAAGCTGCGTTGATTGCAACTACGTCATAAAGCTCATCTGGCTCAATTGACATGACTGTCACAACAACCTGAATCTCATTACGAAGACCATCAACGAATGATGGGCGCAGTGGCCTGTCAATCAGACGGCAAGCAAGGATTGCTGCCGTTGATGGACGTCCTTCACGACGGAAGAATGAGCCTGGAATCTTTCCAGCTGCATACATGCGCTCTTCAACGTCAATTGTGAGCGGGAAGAAATCGAAGTGATCCTTCGGAGCTTTTGACGCTGTGGTTGCCGAGAACAACATGGTCTCGTCATCTAGGTAGATAGCGGCTGCACCAGCAGCCTGCTGAGCTAGGCGTCCTGTTTCAAAGCGCAGGGTGCGCTTTCCATACTTTCCGTTGTCAATAACGGCTTCTGCGAATTTAATTTCTGGGCCTTCCATGGCCCCTCCTCTTTATACATCGCGCACAAATAACCCATAATGCAATTCGCATTATTTTGTCGTGCGCTGGAGGCAATCACTCGATTGCAGTTGAAGAGCTGGCCATCAGTAAAAATCTCTGGGGCCTAGACCCAGAAGCTTCCACCGAAGACCCGCCTTCGATACTCCTTATAACAGCCTAACAACTTGGTAACAAAATGGCTAGGAATGAATAACCCCGGCACGTCGGCCGGGGTTATTCAGAATCGCATGAACCTTTGCGTCCAAAATGAGACTCTTGGACTCAAGTGATCTCTGCGGGTGAGGCATGAGGCGCCGCCTATTGGCAGCGCCTCCCTCATCAACTAAACGGTCAACTAGTTAAGTAGGCCCTCAGCTTCTAGCCACTCCTGTGCTGCAGTGCTTGCCTGAGCCTTCTCGTCGCCCTCAACGCGGGTGCGAAGTGCGATTAGGTCCTCAGTTGTTAGCGCTCCAGAAATCTCATTCAACACAGCAGCAAGCTCATCGCTGTAGATGTTTGAGTTCAATAGCGGGATAACGTTCTGCGCCGCAATTAGGTTCTCTGGGTCACCCAGCACGAAGAGGTTCTCTTCAACTAGGGCCGGAGAAGTTGTGTAGATATCTGCAACCTGAACCGCGTTGTCGACAAGTGCCTTGACTGTGTCCGGGCCACCGAAGTCTTCAATTGGCACAAATGTTACGTCGGTAACTCCGTAGACCGAGGCTAGCCCTGGGATGCCGTATGGAAGCTCACCAAACTGTGGGTTTGAACCCAGTGAGAATGGCTCAATCTTTGCCAGGTCGCCAATTGTTGCAAGACCAAACTCATCAGCCATTGCCTGGGTGACAACGTAAGCGTCCTTGTCCTCGGCTGATGATGAGTTCAAAACCTGGAAGCCAGCTGGCACCTTGGTCGCAAGTTCAGCATCTACCTCTTCGGTTGAGCGAGCAGCGCTCTCGGTGTCATAGAAGAACAACAGGTTTCCGTTGTATTCAGGCATTAGGTCGATTGACCCATCTTCCAAAGCTGGAATGGTGGTCTGTCGAGGCCCTAGGTTGAACTTGGTCTCAATCTCAAAGCCTGCATTTTCTAGTGCAATTGCATAAATGTTTCCGAGAATTTCGCTCTCTGGGAATGCGAAGGAGCCCACTACAACCTTTGTAACCTCAGCGGTTGCCGGTGCATCGGTTGCCTGTGTGGCATCTTCAGTTGGGTCGGTTGACGCACAGCCGGTCATAACTACCAGCGCTGCAGCTACAGCAAGTGCGCCCGCAATGCGCGGCCCTCTATTTTTTGATTTGAACATGGTTTTTCCCTTCATCGACGGTTTTTTCCGCCACCCCAACCGATCCTTTTGATCGACTGCGGACATTTGTTTTTTGTGGACGTGAATTATTTGATCCCCGCCTGGTAACCAGGCGCTGCAGGATAGCCAGCACCCCGTCAACCACTAAAGCAAGAGCTGTTACCAGGATTGCGCCACCGAGTATTCGCTCGTTGTCGTTCAGGCCAATACCGCTCGAAATGATGGTCCCTAGGCCGCCGAGAGAAATATAAGAAGCGATAACGGCAGTTGCTATCACTTGCAGTGTTGAGGCGCGGATGCCGGCAATGATCAGCGGGAGTGAAAGTGGAATCTCTATCCTCAGCAGTATCTGCATTTCGGTCATGCCCATTGCCCGACCGGCATCAATGGTTTGGCGGTCAACAGATTCAACGCCTGCATAGGCACCCGCCAAAGTAGAGGGAATCGCCAAAATCACCAGGGCAATGATCGATGCCATAAATGCCGCCTGAGTAAATGGAACGGTCGCTCCCACTATCAAGAACAGTGCCATTAGCAACCCAAGTGTGGGCAGAGCGCGCATCATTCCAGTGAACCCGATAACAAATTGACGACCGCGGCCGGTGTGGCCGATAAAGAGACCAAGCGGCAAGGCAATTAGTGCAGAAATCAATACCGCAACAAACGTGTACCAGAGGTGCTCGCCGACTCTATCTTGAATTGGAAGTGGGCTGATGGTGCCTGCGACGTAGTTGGCAGGGTTTATTAGCCATCGAATGGCGTCAAGAAAAAACTCCATTCTCAAACACCTCTTCCAGCGATAACGAAGCGGCGCTTCGATTTCAGCGCCTTTCGCATGTTCCAAGGCATCAAAACCCGGCCTAAAAGAACCAACACAATGTCAAAAACCAACGCAATCAAGAAACTTGCCCCGATGCCGATCAGAATTTCGGTGAGGAAGTCACGCTGCTTGCCATTTGTGAACAGGTATCCAAGATTCGCCGAACCAATAATTGCTCCAACCGACACCAACGCGATGGTGCTGGCAGATACCACCCGAAGGCCTGCCAACAAAACTGGGCCGGCAAGTGGAAACTCAACCTTCCAGAACCTTGACCAGGCTGAGTACCCAATAGCTCTGGAGGCTTCAACTGAATCAGTCGGCACCGCCGCAAGGGCATCGGCGGCGGTTCGAACCATCATTGCAACCGCGTAAATAGTGAGCGCAACAATGATGTTGCGCTCATCAGTAATTCTTGTTCCAAGAATGTAGGGCAGAATCACAAAAAGTGGCAAAGACGGGATCGTGTAAAGAAAGCTGCCTCCTGAAATGACCCAGGACCTAAGTGAATTGCTTCTATTTGCAATCCAGCCCAGCGGGACCGCAATTACAAAGCCCAGCACAATAGGAATCACGCTGAGAATCGCATGATTCCCAGTTAGGCGTGCAACTAAGTCGAAATTATCGACTAGCCAGCTCATCCAGTAACCCTCATTTGCCGTCTCCGAGGATTCCAGCGGGTCGACCGTCAGCGTCAACAATCAGTGTCACGCCGTCATCTCTTCTCTCAAGATGCATTGTGCGCTTACCCTTGTCGGCCCCGATGAAGGTCTCAACAAAATCGTCTACAGGATTCGCAAGAATCTCTGCGGGGCTGCCCACCTGTGCAATTTCTCCTCCGGCACGAAGAATGACGACCTGATCGGCAATTGCAAAGGCCTCGTCAATGTTGTGAGTGACAAACACCATGGTCTTACTGATTTCACCCTGGAGGCGATTGAGTTCATCTTGAAGCTCCAGACGAACAATTGGATCAACTGCTCCAAACGGCTCATCCATCAAAAGAATGTTTGGGTCACTAGCAAGTGCCCTGGCAACACCAACGCGCTGCTGCTGCCCACCTGAGAGCTGGTCGGGATACCGATCAGCTAGCGAGCGATCAAGCCCAACGGTGTCCATCAAGACAAGCGCATCTTCAAGCGCTTTACTTTTGGGAACACCATTAAGTCTTGGTACAGAAGCGATATTGTCTGCAATCCGGCGGTGAGGAAGGAGGCCCGTGGCCTGGAGAACATAACCGATCTTTCGCCGAAGAGCCACTGGATTTAGGCCAGCAACGTCCTCGCCATCAATCAGCACCTTGCCGCTAGTCGGATTTACCATCCGGTTGATCATTCGAAGCAGCGTTGTTTTCCCTGCTCCCGAGGATCCAACAAACACTGTTACCTTGTGTGAAGGGATTACAAGAGAGAAGTCTTTGACCGCAAAAGTGCCATCGGGAAACTGCTTGGTCACGTTCTGAAATTCGATCATGACAGGTGCCCCGCTCCTAGTTGTTCTGGCAAATTGGTCAGTGCCTAGGTCGTCAAACGGACGAGTCTAGCAGACAAGGCCCCAGAATCAGGCTTGAGGGCCAGAAATCACTGCCAAAAATGAAAAACCCCGGCACTCTGGCCGGGGTAATTCAAAAACTAAATTTGCTTAGCGACGTAGGCCAAGTCTTTCAATCAACTTACGGTAACGGTTGATGTCAACCTTCTGAAGGTAACCAAGAAGACGACGACGCTGACCAACCAAAAGCAATAGACCACGACGTGAGTGGTGGTCGTGCTTGTGCTCTTTTAGGTGCTCGGTGAGGTCAAGGATGCGACGGCTCATGACAGCAATCTGTACTTCAGGAGAACCGGTGTCACCGGGCTTTGTTGCATACTCTTCAATGATTGAAGTCTTGATCTTTGGATCTAGAGCCATTGCTATTCCTTTTATCTCGTTGCGCGGCGCAATCAACCTTGTGTTTATTGCTCTGTTTATCCGCGGCCGTTACACGGCAACCGCAACAGTCTAGACAAAAACTTGAGAATTATCTAGGCCGTTGTGCCCTCATCTAGAGAATCGAGCGGTTCTGGCTCCACATACTTATTTCCGTCATAGAAAGACTTGGACTTTTTCAGAACCAAAACAAAGAAAATCACCAGCACTAGAGCGCCGAGCGCAAATATCGGCACGATCAAAAACACCAGCGCCATCAATAGTTCCGCCGAGAATTCTTGACCGGTCGGGTAGTCGTTTATCAGCGTGACTGCACCAATAGTTGAAAAGATGCCGTAAGCAAATGGCACAATCCACAAATACAACCACTTCGCGCTGTAGCCACCGTCGTGCAGTCGCCTGGCAAGAATCGAAAGATTGGGAATCAAAAGCGCTAGGGAGGAAATTGTTGTCAGCGGGGTGTTGTCATTGGTGAAGGACTGAATGTCGGTTGCAAAATCACCGGTGGTGGCCGTTGGTGGCCAAATTGCACTCTCAATTGTGCCAAGCACTAGGGCCAGCAAGAAGGTAAACAGGAACCAGTACCAGAATTCTCTTCTGGTAGCGCTGCCCTTGAAATTGAAGTAGTTCTTGAATCCGCTTGAAACTGAGCCTATGAATGTCATGTTCTTCACCCTACTCCCCTAGAACCTGTCGGCAGGCTTCAACGTCCGTTGCTATTTGCTTGACCAAAACTTCCATTGATTCAAATTTTGCCCATGGCCTAACTTGCTCGATGAACTCTGCAGTCACAACCAGGTCATAGAGGTCCAGGTCGTCTCGCCCGATAACGTGAGACTCTAAAAGCCTTGGGACCTCTTCGATGGAGTCATTGGTCCCCACCGAGTGTGCTGCCGGGTATCTAATGCCGTCTGCATAGAGCCAGCCGGCATAAACGCCATCTACCGGCAGGAGCCCCTCGCTGGATCTTGCAAGGTTAGCGGTTGGAAATCCAATTTGGCGACCAATTTTTCTGCCGTGCTCAACGATTCCCTCGTACTGGTGGTTTCTACCCAGCATCACCGAAGCAACATCGACCTTTCCTGCCAAAAGCGCGGTTCTGATTGCAGTACTAGAGACCGGAACCTCACCAAACATCACCGATGGAATGGCTCTAGCTTGGAAGCCATATTTTGCTCCAAGCTCCTTTAGGGTTTCTATGTTGCCTGAACCCTTTACCCCGAACCTAAAGCCATTCCCCACCAACACAAGCTTTGCTCGCATCGGAACTAAGTGTTGAATTACAAATTCTTCTGGAGTTAGCTTGGCAAGGTCTTCATCAAAACTGATTGTCACTAGAGCGTCAACACCGAGCGCGGAAATATATCTTGCCTTCTGTCCCGGTCCAATGAGGGCTGCAGGCTCGGTCCCGGGTTTCAGCACGGCATCTGGGTGCTTGTCAAAAGTTAAGACTGCAGCCGAGAGAAAATACTCCTCGGATGCCTGCACGAGCTCGTGAATCAGTTGCTTATGGCCCAAATGAACGCCATCAAATTTGCCAATTGCGACGGCAGTGGCCGTGTAGTCCTCCGGCAGTGCTGTACTTCTAAGCTCTAGCACTTTGTCTCCTTAGCCAAATCAGCCCAAGAATAGGCAGCAAAAGCGGAATGAAGGCATAGCCCGCTCCGAACCCGGACCATACAGAAGGGTGGGCAAACCACTCTGGAAGGGTTATAGAAAGTACTCCAACCACAATCACGCCAACCAGCTCAAACAGCACCGCGACTGTTGCGATCTTGGCAAACTTCTGCCCTCTAGCAAGCGCAACGGTCGCAACAATGTAGACGACAGCGCTGATTGCTGACAACAGGTAAGCAATTGGGGCATCACTGAACTCGGTCGCCAATTGATAGCTTGCTCTTGCGCTGGCTGAAATAGCAAAAACTCCGTAGACCGCTATAAGCAATCTGCCAACACCCATTGAGTTTTTCATTTATTCACCGAGCCTCAAGTTTAGACAACGAAGGCGTTCACTCCGGTCCAAATTTGATCCATTCTTACCAACATCACTGCTATCACAAGCAATGATGCTCCCATAATTACCGTGGCCCAGCGATCCCGGTCCACAAGCGCCCAGATTGCCCCGCCGACTGGGATTATCAGTGCGACCAATAGGTAGCCAAAAAACTCCCAGGTGTCGATAACCGCACGTTGACCTCCAACTACTAAGACGATAGACAACACCAGCTGCACCAGGAGCCCCGCTTGCACTGAAGCGGTGATGGATAGTGAGAATCCGCTTGGCTTTCTGCCAACCAATCCCATTGCAATCAGCAACAGTCCGGCAGCCATCGAGTACCAGGCCAAAACGTAAAAGTAAATGTCAATCATTTATCCCCCTGGAATACCGCCATGGATTTATAAAACTCTCCTGCTTTTTCAACTAGAGCAATGAGCTGACCGTTTCTGATTAGGGCTACGACACCATACGGAGCCTCAAGCGCGATTCGCTTCCCGTGGCGAATATCAGTTTCTTGCTGCTCTGAAATTTCAAGCGACTCAAACAGCTCGCCCGCTGCGCTGTGAAGGTCCATGAGCCTTGGCTCGACTGTCATTTCGGTTGAATCTTGAACCCTAAAGCCGGCGATGCCGGTTCTTCTTAGGGCAATTAGATGACCGCCGACACCAAGCGCTTTTCCTAAGTCTCTCGCCAATGCTCTGATGTAAGTGCCAGTGCTGCAGGAGACCTCAACATCGAAATCCGCCAGCGCATCGTGGTGTCGAACATCACCTGTTCGCTGAAAGCTCTCGATTGTGATTGTTTTGGCTTTTAGGTCAACTTCCTTACCAGCCCTAACCAAGTCATAAGCCCTCTGGCCATCAACCTTCTTCGCGCTTACGCTCGATGGCACCTGATCAAATGTGCCAGTTAAGTTTTCAATTTCCGAATCGATTTGAGCAACAGTGATTTGGCCGGCATCCTTAGATTCCAGCACTTCTGATTCGGCATCATCGCTGATAGTTGACTGACCCAGCCGAATTGTTGCGGTGTAGGTCTTATTTGATCCAAGGAGATACTGCAAGAGCTTTGTGCCCTGATTGACGCCAAGAATCAGCAGTCCAGTAGCCATGGGGTCCAGAGTGCCGGCGTGGCCAACCTTTCTGGTGCCCAGAATGCCTCGCATCTTGGCCACCACATCGTGCGAGGTCCAGTCCTTGGGTTTATCGATAAGTACTAGGCCACTTGACACTGAATCAGCCTATGGTTTTTGAACGTATGGATCGGAATCGCCAGCATGCTTGGCTTGCTTGGATATCTTTTCCAGCTCGGCATCGCGACGCTTTGCCTCAGCCAGTAAGTCATTCAGATCGCTGGCAATTTCTGGAACCTCGTCCAGCACCAACTCCAAGGTTGGAGTCAAACGAATGCCCAACTGCTTGCCGATTTCACCTTTTAGGCGACCGGTGTTCTTGTGCAAGATCTCCACAGACCTTGCCTTTTCAACATCAGTGCCAAAAACAGTGAAGTAAAGCTTCGCCTGCATGAGGTCAGGAGTTACCTTCGCCCCCGTAAAGGTGACGAAACCAAGATCTGGATCCTTGACCACTTTGGTGAGTGCGCCAGCGGCCAAGACCTTGATTCTCTCAGCAAGCCTTAGGGCTCTTGAGTGATCTGCCATTAGACCCTCGGCTTCTCAACCATCTCGTAGGTTTCGATCACGTCATCGACCTTGACGTCGTTATACGCACCAAGACCAATTCCACACTCGTAGTCAGCCTTTACTTCGGTGGCATCATCCTTGAAACGCTTGAGGGACTCAACCTTCAAGTTCTCGCCGATTACCTCGCCATCGCGCAACACTCTTGCCATAGCGTTTCTGCGGATTAGGCCGCTGCGCACATACGAACCTGCAATGAGTCCGAACTTGGAAGACTTGAAGACCTCTCGGACCTCCGCAGTTCCAAGCTGAGCCTCTTCGTATTCTGGCTTGAGCATGCCCTTGAGTGAATTCTCAATGTCCTCAAGGACGTTGTAGATGACGGTGTAGTGCCTAACGTCGACACCCTCGCGGTCAGCGCGTTCCTTAGCTTTATTGTCAGGACGAACGTTGAATCCAATGATTACCGCGGAGTCAACGGTTGCCAGGTTGACGTCAGATTCAGTAATCGCACCAACACCCCGGTGGATGATTCGAAGTTGAACTGAATCATCAATCTCAATCTTGAGCAAGCTGTCCTCAAGAGCTTCAACAGCACCGGAGACATCTCCCTTGATAATCAAGTTCAGTGACTCAACCTTGCCATCTTCAAGCGCTTTGGTGAAGTCTTCAAGAGATAGCTTCTTGCGAGTCTTAGCAAGCAGAGCATTTCTGTCTGCAGCTTCACGCTTCTCAGCAATCTGCCTTGCTTGACGCTCATCGGTAGCCACCACAAATGTGTCACCGGCCCTTGGGACTGACTGGAGACCAAGCACCTGTACCGGCCTCGATGGAGTTGCAGCAATCACTGCATCACCGTTTTCGTCAAACATCGCGCGGACTCTTCCGTGTGCCGCACCCGCGATGATCGCATCTCCAACCTCTAGGGTTCCAGACTGAATCAATACAGTTGCTACAGATCCGCGACCCTTATCGAGGTTTGCCTCAATGGCAACTCCTCGAGCAGCCTTGTCAGGATTTGCACGCAAATCAAGCGCGGCGTCAGCAGTCAAGAGGACAGCGTCCAGTAGCTTGTCGATGCCATCACCCTTCAGAGCAGAGACGTCAACGAACATGACATCGCCACCAAATTCCTCTGCAACCAGACCAAATTCGGTCAGCTGCTGACGAATCTTGGCAGGGTTTGAATCCGGCTTATCAACCTTGTTGACAGCAACCACAATAGGGACCTGTCCTGCCTGCGCGTGGTTGAGAGCCTCAATGGTCTGAGGCATAACACCGTCATCGGCTGCAACAACCAAGATCGCAATGTCAGTTACTTGAGTACCTCTGGCACGCATGGCAGTAAAAGCCTCGTGACCAGGTGTATCAATAAATGTGATCGCACGATCAATACCTTCGTGGGTTGCATGAACCTGGTAAGCACCAATGTGCTGTGTGATGCCACCGGCTTCACCGGCGACCACATTGGCATTCCTGATTGAGTCAAGCAACCTGGTCTTACCGTGGTCAACGTGACCCATAACTGTCACAACCGGTGGTCGTGGTGCTAGATCTTCATCATCTTCTTCTTCGATCCCAGTGGAGATATCTAGACCGAAGCCATCGTAAAGCTCGCGCTCTTCATCCTCGGGAGAAACAACCTCGACCTTGTAGCCGAGCTCTTCTCCAAGAATCTGGAATGTCTCTTCATCCAACGATGCAGTGGCAGTAGCCATCTGGCCCAGAGCGAATAGCACGGTAATTAGCTGACCAGCATTGGTGCCAATCTTGTCAGCGAAGTCCTGAATCGAAGCACCTCTCCGAACACGAATGACGGTAGTACCGTCGCCGCGTGGCACCACTGCGCCTCCGATGCTAGGCAGAGACCTCTGCTCAAACTCTTGGCGCTTTGTTCTTTTTGACTTACGAGACTTGCCTCGTGAGCCACCCTTACCAAAAGCTCCAGCGGTTCCAGCACCGCGGCCACCGCGGCCTGGTCCTGGTCTTCCACCACCCGGTGCTCCAAATCCTGGTGCTCCGCCTGGTCTTGGTGCTCCTGATCCAGGTGCGCCACCTGGACGAGGTGCTCCGCCAGGTCTTGGTGCTCCGCCTGGTCTTGGTGCCCCAGGACGCGGTGCTCCGGGCCTTGGTGCTCCGCCTGGGCGTGGTGCGCCGTCTGAGCGACGACCCATGCCCTGGTTTGATGCAAAAGGATTATTTCCCGGCCTTGCCATTGGACGAGGAATGCCCATGCCCTGGTTTGAAGAAAATGGATTGTTGCCAGGTCTTGGCGTGCCAAGAATTGTGCTAGCTGACTTTGGCTCTGATGGAGCGGCATCGGCTGGGGCAGCAGGTGCCTCGGGTGCCGCATCTGATGCATCTGCCTTTGGTCCAGGCTTCGGCGCTGCAGGAGTTTCTGAGGCTGGCTCAGTGGCCACAGCCTCTTCAGCTGCTGGCTTTGCCGCAGCTGCCTTGGGCTTGGCTGGCTCTTTCTTGGCAGGCTTTTCAACGTTCGGAAACGCCTCACGGAGCTTGATAGCTACCGGTGGTGTGATGGTTGAAGAGCCACCTTTGACGTACTCGCCAAGCTCTTCTAATTTTGCTAATGCGACCTTGGTATCGATTCCAAGTTCTTTAGCTACGTCGTATACGCGTGGAAGCGCCACTTTTTATCTCCTGTTCGGGGCCTACCCAAACAGGGAAGGCCTTAGTTCTGAGCGGGTCTCATTTCGAGAAACTCATTTTGTGTCAGCCATATTTTCTGCCTGATTCCTAAGCCATGTCTTGATGGATTCCGAATTGGAATCCCCCAAGGCGCGTGATAAACCTTTTCGATCAAGCGCTATCTCAATGCAGTTTTGATGAACCCAGGCCCCTCTGCCAGGAAGCTTTCGCTCCGAGTCAACAAGGAAACTGCCATTCAAAGAAACTACTTTGTGTAGGCGCTTCATCGAATCTCGCTGGCGGCAGCCAACACAGGTTCGAATAGGCTCCATTCTAGGACCTCTATCCAAATCCCGCTATCCCTCGAGGATGCTGTCTGGCTGAATGTCGATTTTTGCACCGGTTAGCTTGGCCGCGAGCCGGGCGTTCTGGCCTTCTTTGCCGATTGCAAGTGAAAGCTGGAAATCTGGCACCAATACTCGAACCGCCTTGGTGGCAGCATCCAAAACAAAGCTGTCCGAGACTCTGGCAGGCGATAATGCCTGAGCTACAAAGGCTGGCAAATCTTCAGAAAAATCTACGACGTCGATTTTTTCGTCGTTGAGCTCGGCACTGACTGCCCTGACTCGCTGGCCCAGCTCGCCAATGCAAGCTCCCTTGGCATTGATGCCGGCTTCCTTGGCGATAACTGCAATCTTCGTGCGGTGGCCAGCCTCCCTGGCAACAGAAGCTATTTCGACCTGGCCGGAGGCAACCTCGGGAACCTCCATTGCAAATAGTTTTCTAACCAGTCCAGGGTGAGTTCTAGAAACGGTTACCTGTGGGCCACGGGTTCCCATTTGCACGCTCGTGACATAAACCCGAATTCGGCTGCCGTGAACATACTCCTCAGTCGGAACCTGCTCCTCCGGCGGCATCAGCGCTTCAATAGAGCCCAAGTTGATGTAGACCATGTTAGATCTGGAGCCCTGTTGAATCTGGCCTGAGACAATGTCACCCTCTTTGCCTTTGAACTCTCCCAAGAGGCCCTCGTCTGAAATTTCGCGCATCCGCTGAGCAATAACCTGCTTCGCGGCATATGCCGCTACGCGGCCAAAGCCCTCGGGGGTTGCTTCTTCTTCACCGGCGGGCTGCTCTTCTTCATCAAGTACTGGCTGAAAAATCCTGACATGGCCGGTTTTGCGGTCAAGCTCTGCCCTTGCTCCAGTCACTGGTTCTGGTGCGCTTTTTTGAAAAGCGGCAAGAATTGCAGCTTCAATAATCAGAACCAATTCCTCAAAAGGAATCTCTCGCTCACGCTCTAACAGTCGGAGAACTTGTAAATCGATGTCCATGGCTCGCCTCTTATTTTCTGTTTTAGCGCTTTGCAATCAGCTCGGCTATGGCTGAGTCTATCTTGACTTGAGACCTGTCACCGCTCGCACGATCCCAAAGCTCTACTTCGCCGTCTTGAACCCCGCGACCGCAAATAATGATCCAAGGGTTTCCAATCAGTTCAGCATCAGCGAACTTCACTCCAGGGCTAACCTTTGCGCGGTCATCTAGCATCACTGAAAGCCCCTGGCTTTCGGCTGCTGCCGCTAGCTTTTCAGCCACTTCGAACGCAAGGTCGTCCTTGCCCGCCGCAATCACATGAAGATTTGCGGGAGCCACGGAATCTGGCCACGTCAAACCCTTGTCATCGTGGAAAGCTTCTGCAAGAACCGCAACCAGTCGAGTGACACCAATTCCATAGGAACCCATGGTGACCGTAACAAGCTTGCCGTTTGAATCAAGCACTTTTAGGTCAAGTGCCTCGGCATACTTCCTGCCAAGCTGGAAAACGTGACCGATTTCGATGCCTCTCGCCAATTCCAATGGCCCAGAGCCGTCTGGAGCAGGGTCACCGGGCAGAATTTCTGCGACGTCTGCAATGCCGTCGGAAGAAAAGTCCCTACCGGCAACCAGGTGCCAAACGTGAGTTTGGTCCTTATTTGCTCCAGTAATCCAAGCTGTGCCATCGGCAATTCTTGGGTCAAGCAGATACTGAATCTTTGAGTCCGTTTCTACTCCCAAGAACTGCTTGCCAGCCTTTGTCGGACCGATGTAGCCCTTGACCAGATTTGGGTGTTTCTTGAAGTCTTCCTCGGTTGCCTGCTCGACATCGACGCCAAACCAGGCCTCAGCCCTTTTGTAATCAACCTCTCGGTCACCGGGTAGACCAACGATTACTAGAGACCTCTTGCCGTCAGCTGCAACAAGAGCCAAAACTACGTTTTTTAGAGTGTCCGCTGCGGCCCATGCTCCAGTTGCTTTCGGGTGGTTCTCGTTTGAAAAGGCCACTAGCGTTTCGATGGTCGGTGTTCCAGGAGAAGCGTGCTCCGTTGCGGCCTCGCTTGGCGCTTCAACTGAAGGTGACTTCTCAAACCTCACCGCTTCAACGTTTGCAGCAAATCCCGATGCTGACCTCACAAAAGTGTCCTCGCCAATTTCGGAGGGGTTTAGAAACTCTTCAGACTTCGAGCCACCCATTGCGCCGGCGTCTGCGCTGACAATCACATACTCGAGCCCAAGTCTTGTGAAGATGCGCTCGTAGGCATCGCGTTGCGCTTGATAGGAAACATCGAGCCCCTCATCAGAAACATCGAAGCTGTAGGCATCCTTCATCACAAATTCACGGCCGCGAAGCAGCCCGGCCCTCGGCCTGGCTTCATCGCGATATTTGTTTTGAATTTGGTAAATGCTCAGTGGTAAATCTTTATAGGAGCTGTAAAGGTCCTTCACCAGAAGAGTGAAGACCTCCTCATGGGTTGGGGCCAGCAGGTAGTCCGCGTCCTTGCGATCTTTCAAGCGGAATATGTTGTCGCCATATTCTTCCCAGCGACCGGTCACCTCGTATGGCTCTTTTGGCAAGAGCGCTGGAAAAAAGACCTCTTGGGCTCCGGCGGCAGCCATTTCCTCGCGAACCACTTGTTCGATCTTGTTTTTTACTGCCAAACCAAGCGGCAACCAGCTAAAAACACCGGGTGCAGCACGGCGGATGTAGCCCGCACGAACTAGCAGTCTGTGGCTTTCGACCTCTGCATCGGCAGGGTCTTCGCGTAGTGTTCGAAGAAATAAAGTACTCAGGCGTAAGGGCATGAGCACAATGTTAGCTACTCGCTGACGCTAACCTGCGCTGTTCCGATAAGTGCGCTGTCCATTTCATCGGCAATTCGGTTGGCTTCTTCAATCAACGTGGCCACAATGTCAGCTTCTGGAACAGTCTTGATGATTTCCCCCTTGACGAAAATCTGACCCTTACCATTTCCTGATGCAACTCCAAGATCGGCCTCTCTGGCTTCGCCCGGTCCGTTTACAACACAACCCATAACCGCAACACGAATTGGAACAGTCAGGTGAGACAAGCCTTCGGTAACGTCGTTGGCCAACGTATAAACATCAACCTGCGCCCTTCCGCAGGAGGGGCAGGACACAATTTCCAGCTTTCTTGGCCTGAGGTTCAAGCTCTCCAGAATCTGAGAGCCAACCTTGATCTCCTCAACCGGCGGGGCCGAGAGTGAAACCCTGATGGTGTCACCAATGCCGCGAGAAAGAAGTGCGCCAAAAGCAACAGAAGATTTGATTGTTCCCTGGAACGCAGGACCCGCCTCGGTAACGCCCAAGTGGAGTGGCCAGTCGCCGCGCTCTGCAAGCTGCTCATAGGCCTTGACCATTACGACCGGATCATTGTGCTTCACGGAAATCTTGAAGTCATGGAATCCGTGCTCCTCAAAGAGACTGGCTTCCCAAACGGCTGATTCAACGAGGGCTTCTGCGGTTGGCTTGCCGTATTTCTGAAGCAGCCTGGGGTCTAGCGATCCGGCATTTACGCCGATTCGAATTGAAATACCAGCATCCTGAGCTGCCTTTGCAATTGCTCCGACTTGATCGTCAAATTTGCGAATGTTTCCAGGGTTCACTCGAACTGCCCCGCAACCGGCATCTATGGCCTGAAAAACATACTTTGGCTGGAAGTGGATGTCCGCGATTACTGGAATCTGTGAGCGCTTAGCAATCACCTTCAGCACGTTCGCATCGTCTGCGGTTGGTACGGCCACTCGAACAATGTCACAGCCGGTGGCTGTGAGTTCTGCAATTTGCTGCAGGGTGCCGTTAATGTCAGTGGTTTGCGTGGTGGTCATTGATTGCACTGAAATCGGTGCATCGCCGCCAACTGGCACCTTGCCAACCATGATCTGCCTGGTTTTTCTTCGAGGCGAAATGGTCGGTGGTGGACCTACTGGTAGCCCAAGATTTACAGCTGGCACTTAGCACCTCTCCTGTGTTCAAGATTTTGCAACAACTTAGAACCCAAGTTACTTCCTAACCCAATCGAATTGGGTTTATAACATCCGCCAAAATTAATGTGACACCGGTGAGGATCAATAAAATCCAAACTACGTAGGCCAGCGGTAGCGCCTTAGCAGTGTCAATGGGTCCAGGGTCAGACCCAGTGACAAGCTTACCGATTCTTCGCTTTCCGCTTTCATAAAGCGCACCGGCAACGTGGCCGCCGTCAAGTGGCAAGAGGGGAAGCAGGTTGAACACGAACAATGCAAGATTCAAGGAGCCAATCAGGAGTAGCAGACTTGTCAACTTGGCGGTGACAGGGATGTCAGCGGCCGTGAGCTCACCGGCCAACTGCCCGACGCCGAGGATTGAGACCGCTCCATTTGGATCCCTGTCAGTTACCCCAAAAGTACTTTGCGCAACTTTGTAGACCTGACGTGGCAAATCAGCAACGAAAGCCACCATGCCACCGGTCGCAGTCAGTGAGAATTCAAACGAATTCGCAATGCTCATGGGGGTCATTTTAGAATCCAACTGGATACCAAGAATTGGCCGCAGCTCGGTTATTGGTCTTCCTGCGGCATCCAGGGAAGCGGCACCAGATTCTAAGAAAACTTGTCGCTCGATAAACACTGGGCTTATCGACAGTTCTTGCTCTTGAGCATTTCTTATCACGGTCAGAGACGACGGGCTGGTTTGGTTTTTGCTTAACTGCGCAATGACCTCATTCCAGCTAACCACCGGTTGGCCATTAGCCATTGAAACCGTATCGCCGGGGAGCATTCCTGCCAAAAGCGCTGGAGATTGCGGTGCGCCAGCCGGGCAGCCGCCCTGAGCGTCAGCTTCAACGCATGCGTAGACCTGATTCACGGTCAAGGTGCTCTGCATGGTTCCGATACCGCTCAAAGCAACCAGGATTAACAGGACGCCAAGAAACAGATTCATCAGCGGCCCACCAAGCATGATGATTAGTTTTTTTGGTGCTGAGAGTTTATAGAACTGTCGATCCTCGTCAGCCTCTGAAATGCCCTCTCGAACCTGCTGCCTTGCTTCTTTTATCCAGGTCGAAAACGGTCCCTTATAGGGCTTAGATTCCGGCGGATACATCCCAGTCATCAAGATGTAACCCCCAAGTGGAATTGCCTTGATGCCGTATTCGGTATCTCCCTTGGTCCAGGACTTTACTGTTGGCCCAAAACCCACCATGTACTGGTTCACACGAATGCCAAAGATTTTTGCTGGAACCAGGTGCCCCACTTCGTGCAGCCCAATCGAGAGTGCTATGCCCAAAAGCACCACAGCAATCCCAGCTAGGTATAAAAGTAGGTCAATCACGTTATAAGGCTAACCGCACAAGTCTCACTCAGTGCTTTGCTATCAGCGAATTAGCCGTTTGCCGAGCCCATGTTTCTGCCGCCAGCACTCCCTCGAGGCTCAGACCGTCCGCTTTGTGCAAGTCAAGAACGGCCTCGATGGTGTCGGTGATGCCCAAGAAAGAAAGCTTGCCGGAATGGAACGCCTCGACAGCCTCCTCATTAGCTGCGTTGTAGACAGCAGGGAAAGTAAGCCCGGCTTTTCCAACCTGGCGAGCAAGCTTAACTGCTGTGAATACTTCTTCATCCAGCGGCTCAAAATCCCAATTGTGTGCTGCGGTGAAGTCCAGTGGTTTGGTTGATCCTGAAAGACGCTCCGGCCAACCCATGGCATAGCCGATGGCTAACTTCATGTCTGGTTCAGAGGCTTGGGCGATAACCGATCCGTCGTGGAACTCAACCATCGAGTGCACGATGGACTGCTTGTGAACGGTAACTGCGATTTGGTCGAAGGGAATACCAAAAAGCAGGTGGGCCTCGATGACCTCAAGGCCTTTGTTGACCATGGTGGCAGAATTGGTGGTAATTACTTTGCCCATCGTCCAGGTCGGGTGTTTCAGAGCCTGCTCGGGGGTCACACTCTCAAGCTGCTGTCGAGACCAATTTCGAAAGGGGCCGCCGGACGCAGTGAGTATCAGCTGTGAAACCTCATTGTGCTGGCCGGACAAAAGACATTGTGCGATTGCTGAATGCTCAGAGTCAACCGGCTGAATCTGGCCCTTGGCTGCAATGTCAGTAACCAGAGAGCCCCCGACGATTAAGGATTCCTTATTTGCCAGTGCCAGCCTCGAGCCTGCCCTCAGCGTGGCCAAAGTGGCTGCGAGTCCTGCAGAGCCTGTGATGCCGTTTACTACAACATCAGCACCGATACTGCCTGCAAGTTCAGCTGCCCTGTCGGGACCTGTGGCCACGGCGTTTTCGGAGAGAGAAAATTCTGCACGCTGTGACTCTAAAAGCTCGGCATTGGAGTTTCCAGAAATTCCCAGAAGCCTGAATTTATCCGGGTTTGCCCTAATCAGCTCCAGGGTCTGAGTGCCAACCGAACCGGTTGAGCCGAGTACTAAAACAGTGCGCATTGATAAAAGCTTAGAACGCCCAGTCCAACAACCGCGTTGGAACGCAAAAACAACTGCAATGAATCTAGACTTATTGATATGAGCCTTGAACAGAAGCGAATTCTAAATACCGTTATCCCGGGTCCAAAGTCTGCAGAGTTGCAGAAGCGAAGAAGTGCCGCTGTTTCTGCAGGGGTGGGCACAATGCTTCCAGCATTCATTGACCAGGCCAATGGAGCAATTCTCAAGGACGTGGACGGCAATCAGCTGATTGACCTTGGCACCGGCATTGGCGTGGTTACCATTGGGCACACCAACGAGGGTGTTGTTGAGGCAGTGCAGAATCAGGTTGCCGCATTTACCCACACGCTGTTCACGGTAACCCCTTACGAAAAGTATGTCCGTGCTGCAGAGCTTCTAATAAAGCACTCCCCCGGGTCATTCGCCAAGAAGGCTGCTTTTTTCAACTCTGGAGCTGAAGCGGTTGAGAACGCGGTCAAGATAGCAAGGCGTGCGACCGGCAGGCATGAAATTGCGGTTTTTGATCACGCATATCACGGTCGCACAAACCTGACAATGGCCATGAATTTCAAGGCTCACCCCTATGCCACTGGCTTCGGTCCACTACCAGGCAGCGTGAACCATGCTCCAATGAGCTATCCATTTAGAGATCCCGAGGGCTTAACTGGCGAAGAAGCTGCTGCAAGAGCCATCACCTACTTAGAAAAACGTGTTGGTGCCACCCAGCTCGCTGCTCTGTTCATTGAGCCAATCCAGGGCGAGGCGGGCTTCATTGTTCCCGCTCCTGGCTTCCTCAGAACCCTTGGTGCTTGGTGCCGGGAAAACGGAATTGTCATGGTTGCCGATGAAGTTCAAAGCGGTATGGCAAGAACTGGAAAATGGTTTGCTAGCCAGTGGGAAGAGGGCTTTGAGCCTGACCTTGTAACCGTCGCAAAGGGCATTGCTGGCGGAATGCCGCTGTCGGGAGTTGTTGGCAGGGCTGAGATCATGGACGCTGCTCACGCTGGCGGACTTGGCGGAACCTTTGGTGGGTCCCCAACAGCCCTTGCAGCTGCCGTAGCCGTAATGGAGCAGTTTGAGCAGGGCAACTGGCTTGCAAGGGCCACCGAGATCGGTGAGCTGATCGCCACGCGCCTGAATGCCATGAAGCTCAAGTTCCCAGTAATCGGTGAGGTTCGAGGAGTTGGAGCAATGCAAGCCGTGGAATTCATCGAGCCAGGAACTCTGAATCCAAACCAAGCCGTGAGCGATGCAATGCTGAGGCATTGCCATGCCAACGGCGTTGTACTTCTAAACGCCGGAACCTACTCGAATGTCATCAGGATGCTGCCGCCGCTTTCCATTTCAGACGAGCTACTTCATGACGCCCTTGACGTTTTTGAACAGGGCCTCGAGTCTCTATAACCCATAGGCAAGGGTCAACCCCAATCAAAAAAAGGCAATGATTTCAATGCAGAAATACATGGACCGCACTCGTTTATCTGAGCTCTTCAAACAAGAGGTCGCTACCTACCAAGCAAAGCACCCAGCGTCAGCTTTGGCACACGAGTCTGCTCAGGAATCGCTTCTCAACGGTGTCCCAATGCTGTGGATGGCCAAGTGGCCAGGACCGTTCCCTATCTATGTTGAAAGCGCAAAAGGCGCGCACTTCACTGGCTTGGATGGAAATGTATTCACAGATTTCTGCCTGGGTGACACCGGTGCGATGTCGGGGCACGCGCCAGATGCAACAGTAAAAGCCGTTCAGGAGCAGATTGCCAAGGGTGCGACCTTTATGCTGCCAACCACCGATGCGGCTGCTAACGGCCAGATGCTGGCCGAGCGCTTTGGTGTTCCAAAATGGCAGTTCACACTGAGCGCCACTGATGCCAACCGTCACCTGATTAGGTTTGCCAGGCAGGTCACCGGCAGGCAGAAAATAGCGGTCCATGACTACTGCTACCACGGCAGTGTCGACGAGACATTTGCTGTCCTCGACGATGACGGCAACACAGTCACTCGGCCAAACAATATTGGAAAGCCAACCGAGCTTTCTAACACCACCGTTTCGCTGCCATTCAACGACCTAACGGCTGCCGAAGAGGCATTTGCAAAGGGTGACGTTGCACTGCTTTTGATTGAGCCAGGACTCACAAACATTGGAATTGTGCTTCCAGAGCCCGGTTACCTTGAAGGCCTCCAGGAACTCTGCAAGAAGTATGGTGTGCTGTTCGCACTTGATGAAACACACACCCTATCTGCTGGAATCGGTGGGGTAACAAAGCGAGACAATCTCAAGCCAGATGCCGTAGTGCTTGGAAAGACCATTGGTGGTGGCGTTCCCGTTGGAGCCCTTGGCTTTACTGCCGATTTGGCATGTCAGATTGCAAACAGCCTTGAACTTGAGAGCATCGATGTAGGGGGTGTCGGCGGAACCCTTGCTGGCAACGCCCTGTCGATGGCTGCGGTAAGGGCAACCCTTGAAGAAGTTCTCACGGAGAAAAACTTTGAGCGCATGGAAGAGCTTGCAATCGTCTGGGAGAAAAATACCCAAGAGATTATCGATCAACACAAGCTTGACTGGCAGGTGTCCCGAATTGGCTGTCGCGGTGAATACAGCTTTAGAGCAGAGGCACCTCGCACCGGAGCAGAAGCTCACGAGGCGGAGGACTTTGAATTAGGCCAATTCCTTCAGCTACATGCGATCAACAGTGGGATTCTGATGACGCCTTTTCACAACATGATTTTGATTTCCCCAGCGACTACCGCGGAAGATGTAGAGAAGCACCGACTGCATTTTGATGCCGCAGTCACACTGCTATTTGGCTAGCTTGCGTTGCTTGAGGGTTGACCTAACCTGAACTGCTACTACGATTGCGATTGCCACGAGGAAAACCGCAGAACCAACGACATTTGCCTCCGGCGGTATTCCTCTTGCAGCTGCGGTGTAGACGAATTTCGGGAAGGTGTCAACGGCACCGGAGTTGAACTGAGTGATGATGAAATCATCAAAACTAAGTGCGAATGCAAGCATCGCTGCTGCCAAAATACCCGGCAGCAAGAGTGGGAATGTGATCTTTCTAAAAACTTGAGCTGGGCTGGCGTATAGATCTCTACCAGCCTCCTCGAGTGCAGGATCCAGGGTCGCGACTCTTGCCTTCACGGTAACCACCACAAAGCTCAAAGTGAACATCACGTGAGCGATGATTACAGTTGAGAGACCTTTAGCCCAGCCGAAGTCCAAGAACTGCGCAGCTAGGCCAGCACCCATAACAACCTCAGGGGTAGCCAGGGGCAAAAACAACAGCAGGTTGGTCGCACTGCGAAACTTGAATCGGTATCTAACCAAGGCAATTGCGATCATGGTCCCAAGGGTGGTTGCAATCACGGTCGCAGTCACGGCAATAAGAATTGAATTACCAAAAGCGCTGCAGACGTCAGCCTGGTCGCAGACGTTGAGCCAGTTATCAAAAGTAAAACCGCGCCAAATGATATTGGACTTGACCGAATCGTTGAATGAAAAAACGAATGTATAGCCAATTGGAATCATCAAGAACAGGAAAGTTAAAAATACGTAGGTCGGGAGCAAGTACTTTCCCAATGAAAGCTTGGTCATAGCAAATCATCCGTTCCGCTTCGCTTCACGTAAGCAGAAACCAGAACGACGATTGTCGCCATCAGCATCACGGACAACGCAGAAGCAGTCGGGTAGTCCTGAATCCTGAGGAAGTTTGCTTCGACCACGTTTCCAATCATCGCCGTGTCCGGGCCTCCTAAGAAGTCACGGCTTGCAACAACGTAGTCACCGCTTATAGGGATGAACGTCAAAAGGGTTCCCGAGATGATGCCGGGTGTTGACAATGGAAATGTAATTTTCCTAAACGTCGTAGCCGGGCTGGCGTAGAGGTCCGAGCCCGCCTCGACAAGACGCAGATCCAGCCGATCAAGATTCGCGTAGATAGGCAAGGTCATAAATGGGATGAAGTTATAAACGAGCCCAAATACAACGGCAAAATTTGTTCCGATTATGTAACTGTCAGATCCAAATATTCCTAAGTCTTTGAGCAGGTTCACGATGAGAGAGTCATTAGAGAAAATTTGCTTCCAAGCAAACGTGCGCAACAGAAACGAGATAAAGAAAGGCGCCACAACCAACGTAAGTAAAAGGCCTTTGAGAAGTGGCCGGTCTCTGGCTTTAACTGCGATGAAATAGGCAATTGGATAGCTGATCGCGAGTGCAATCACCGTTGCCAACAGCGCAAAGCTGAAAGACCTAAAGATCTGAGGTGCGTACTGAGAAATGGCATACGCATAATTGCCAAATTCAACACCCAAGTCATAGCGGCCGATACCTCCTGAGAGGCTCGGCTGCTTTAGAGAAGTGATGATCAGAGAAACTAGCGGTGTAATGAAAAACAGGCCGAGGTAAAAAAGACCTGGAAGCAATAGCCAGAGTGCAACCCTGCCACCCTTTGTTGGATTCTGGTCCTTCACGGGAGCCTGAGATCCAAATGCAACGAATGCCATTACAGCTCTTCTTCTACTCCGGAGGGAAGATCTGCAAGCCCGAAGCTGTGCTCAACCTTCCAGCTAACAAACACCTTTGCGCCAAGCTCAATCACGGGTGACCTGCCAACGTTCTGCGCAAAAACTGTTATTTCACCAACATTAGGGATGTCAATTTGGTACTGGTTGGAAACACCAGTGAATCTAATATCAGTGATCTCACCGGGGCCAAGTATGTTCAAGCCCGCATTGGCTGCAGGCTCTTCTTCGTGAAAGTTAGTTTTTTCTGGCCTAACTCCGATAGCGATTTTGCCGGAGTGCTTTTCTGACCTGGAAGTAAGCCCAGTGATCTTCTTACCGTTGAAATCAATACTTGTGGTTTCGGAATTTGACTCTGCAACTTTTCCAATAAGGATGTTCGATTGACCCAAGAACTTCGCAACAAAGGCGGTCTTTGGCCTTTCATAGAGGACTTCAGGAGCACCCAGTTGTTCGATACTTCCGTTATTCATAACAGCCACGGTGTCAGCCATGTCCATGGCTTCTTCTTGATCATGAGTAACGTGCAAGAAGGTTAGGCCAACCTCCATCTGGATGGCTTTGAGCTCAATTTGCATCTGCCTGCGAAGCTTGAGGTCCAGTGCCCCCAGTGGCTCGTCTAGCAGTAGCAACGAAGGCCTGTTGACCAGCGCCCTGGCCAGCGCGACTCGCTGCTGCTGACCACCAGAGAGCTGCTGAGGCCTCCGTTGAGCAAGATGCTCAAGTTCGACCATTGCAAGAGCTTTTTCAGCCTTTGGAAGGGGCTCTGCAACCTTTCGTTGCCGAATACCAAAAGCCACATTCTCCAACACACTCATGTGAGGGAAGAGCGCGTAATTCTGGAACACGGTATTGACCGGACGCTCGTGAGGCTTCATCCCGGCTATGTCCTTGCCGCCCAGCAGAATTTCGCCCTGGGTTGGGCTCTCGAGCCCCGCGATCATTCGAAGAGTTGTGGTCTTGCCGCAACCCGAAGGACCCAAAAGCGCGAAGAATTCCCCGGCCGGAATCTTGAGGTCGAGGTTATCGACCGCAACAAAGCCGGGGAATTCCTTGCGTATGCCCTTTAGTTCGAGGTCTTGGCCTCGAGCGACAAAATCAATGGCCAACTAGGAGCCTAGAAGCAGGTTTTGCCAAGCTGACGAGAAGCGCTGCTCCTCTTGGCTTGTCAAGCTTCGGAAAGCAAAACTGTTTGAAAGAGTCTCGGCATTCGGGAAGATGAGTTGGTTCTCAGCCAATTCTGGATCTTCCTGAGCAGCGATTTCCTTGGCACCTACAACTGGAGTGATGTAGTTCACCCAGAGAGCGAGCTCTGCTGCGTTTACAGGGTCGTAGTAGTAGTTGATTAGCTCTTCAACATTGCGCTTGTGAGTAGCTCCCATTGGGACGATGAACTCATCTGCCCAGAGTGTTGCACCTGTGTCTGGGAACACAAAGCCAAATGGCTCTGGATCTTCGTCCGTGCCAGCTTCGAAGTTGATCAGAGTGATGTCACCGGACCAAGCTGTGGCAGCAATGATGTTTTCAGTCGTGAGGTCATCCAGGTAGCTGTTGCCACGCACGTTGTAAACCTGTCCGGCGTCGATCTGAGCCTTGATTTCATCAAGGGCTGCGTTGAAGGCATCCTCGGTAAGGCTCTCGGAAGAGGTGATGTCAATGCCCTGGCTTAGTAGTACTAGGCCAACGGTGTCGCGCATCTCCGAAAGAAGCCCGACGCGACCCTTCAGCTCAGCTGCCCACAGGTCAGAGACGCTAGAAGGTGCATCCTTGCCGGTTGCCTCTTTATAAGCCTTCTTGTTGTAGCCGAGGCCAGCAAAACCACCCTGCCAAGGAATCGAGTAAACGCGATCTGGATCATCTGAACCGCCTGTGTAACCAGGAGCTAGGTTTGCGACCTTATTTGGCATGTTTGCGTTGTCCAATGGCTGGATGTAGCCGAGGTTACGAAGTCTGTTTGCCATCCAAGTGGTTGGGCAGGCAACGTCTGCTCCGACATCTTGACCGAGCTCCAGCTGATCCTTCACTTTGGCGTACCAGGTGTCGTTGTCATCGATTTCAAGATTGTATTCAACCGTGATGCCAGACTGCTCCTGGAAGCGCAAGAGGGTTGGGTAGTTGCCGTCGTCATCTTCGTCCATGTAAGCAGGCCAGTTGTGCCAGACAAGAACTTTTTCAGAATCTGAAACGTCCGTGGCTGCAACAAGTCCTTCCTCAGCGGTGGAGCAAGAAGCAAGAGTCAGGGCAGCTGCAGTTCCTCCGACACCGGCCAAAGCCGCGCGCCTAGAAATCTGATGCTGCCTAGCCATTTGAACTAGCTGGGCCAACATTGGGTCTTGAGGTAGTCCTCGCTTCATTGCATTCTCCTTAGGGGTTCCGATTCCTAAAGAGCTAGGATTCGGTCTTTCTTTCTCTCAATAAAACTGTTCGATGGATGCATCCAAAGAATAGGAAAAGTTTGGCATAGTTTTGGTGGTTTTTAGCCAACGAAATCTAATCTTTACTTTCAGTCTCCGATGTAGTGCATCACATGCTTCACGCGTGTGTAGTCCTCGAAGCCATAGTGGGAAAGGTCCTTGCCATAGCCAGAGTGCTTAAAGCCTCCATGCGGCATCTCCGCAACCAGTGGAATGTGGGTGTTAATCCAGACGGCACCAAAGTCCAAATACTTTGCAAAACGCATCGCTCTGGTGTGGTTTGTTGTCCAAACAGAAGAAGCTAGGCCGTAGCGAACATCATTTGCCCACTTCAGGGCTTGAGCATCATCAGAGAACTTCTGGACGGTAAGTACCGGACCAAAGATTTCGTCTTGGATGTGTTCGTCGGTCTGCTTGAATCCAGAAAGCACAGTCGGCTCCATGAAATAGCCACTACCGGCTATCTTGGACCCACCGGCTTCAATGCGGGCATGATCCGGAAGTCTGTCAACGAAACCTTGAACTCGGTCCAGTTGACCGGCGTTGTTCACGGGCCCAAACAAGATATCCGGCTCATTTGGCATTCCGACAGTAGCGCTGTTCTTGACTTCAGCGAGAAGAGCTGCAATAAAGTCGTCATAGCCACTTTCCTGGACCAGCAGCCTGGTTGCTGCCGTGCAGTCCTGACCTGCGTTAAAGAACCCTGCCGCAACAATTCCAGCAGCGGCCTGCTTGAAATCAGCATCGGCAAAGACGATCACAGGCGCCTTGCCTCCCAGTTCCAAGTGAACACGCTTGAGGTCTGTGGCTGCGCTCTTAGCAACCTCCATTCCCGCGCGAACAGAACCGGTGATAGACACCATCTGAGGAATGTTGTTCTCAATCATTGCCCGCCCAGTGTCGCGATCACCGGTGACAACGTTGAAAACACCGTCTGGCAGGAACTCCGCTGCAATTTCAGCTAGCAAAAGAGTTGAGGCGGGAGTTGTATCGGAAGGCTTGAGAACAATCGTGTTTCCCGCGGCTATGGCAGGAGCAAATTTCCAGACGGCCATGTTCAGCGGATAGTTCCACGGCGTCACCTGCCCAATGACACCAATTGGCTCTCTGCGAATAGATGAGGTGTGATCAGCCATGTACTCAGCAGTTGCTCGACCCTCGAGGTTCCTTGCGGCCCCCGCAAAAAACCGAATTTGGTCAACCGAGGGACCAATTTCATAGTCAACCAAAGTCGTTCGAGGTTTCCCAGTGTTTTCGCTTTCAACATCGGCTGCCTCTTCGGCTCTAGCCTCTAGGGCATCTGCGATTCTAAACAGTGCCAGTTGACGCTCCGATGGAGTGGTTTGACCCCAAGTTTCAAAAGCTTTAGCAGCAGTCTGATAGGCGGCATCGACATCACTGGCAGACGAAACCGGTGCGTGAGCATAGGTCTCTGCGGTTGCGGGGTTGATTACTTCGCTGGTCTTGTCGCTGGTCGGGCTCTGGTACTTGCCTCCGACAAAGTTCTGTAGTTTCTTGACGGCCAATTTGCCACTCCTCTTCGAGTTGATACTTGAGACTCTAAACCTGAAATCGGCATCTCGATAGCCAAAACTGAAAACTCAGCTGATTTCGTAACTTTGTTGTAAATAATCAACGGATTACTCACAATTCAACCAACTCAAGTGACATACTCAAGCCCATGTCGAAGACCCTAAGAACGCGCCAGTCGCAACTCGATGACATCTCAAAGTTGATTGTCGAAGAGCTTCAGCATGACGGCAGAAAGTCATACGCTGAAATTGGCAAAGTGGTTGGGCTGTCAGAAGCAGCAGTTCGGCAACGAGTGCAGAAGCTAACTGACTCCAAAGTCATCCAAATAGTCGCAGTTACCGACCCCCTGGTGCTTGGCTTTTCCAGGCAGGCAATGATTGGCATCAGATGCTCTGGCGACTCAAGCGCGGTTGCCAAACAATTGGCAGAGATCTCATCGATTGATTACGTAGTCCTGACAGCAGGTGGGTTCGATATTCTCGTCGAAGCCGTTTGCGAAGACGATGATCATTTACTCGCATTGATTAATTCAAAAATAAGGACTCTTCCTGGGGTAATCTCAGCAGAGAGTTTTGTTTACCTAAAACTAGAAAAGCAGCACTACAACTGGGGCACTCGATGACGAGTGTTTCAACAATCGAGACTGACGAAGTGATATGACATGGCAATTCAGGAAAGCAAAAAACCAAGCGCACTAAAAAAGCTATTTAAGTCGAAAAAACCAAAAAATCACACCAACACTGATTACCCCCTGGTGACAGCCATGGCTGCCGGAGAGACAATCAGCGATAAAGAGCTGCAAAAAAGTGCCAAGAATCACCTCTGGATGCATTTCACCCGTCACAGTCCCTACAACACAAATGACATGACAATCATCGAAAAGGGTGAGGGCAACTATCTAGTTGACACCAAAGGTCACAGGACGATAGACGGACTCTCTGGGCTGTTCGCAGTCAACATTGGCCACGCCAGACAAGAGCTTGCAGATGCTGCCGCAAAACAAACCATGGAGTTGGACTTCATGCCACTCTGGTCCTACGCACACCCTCGCGCAGTTGAGTTGGCAGAGCGTCTAGTTTCTTACGCTCCAAAAGAACTAACAAGAATCTTCTTCACCACCGGAGGTGGTGATGCTGTGGAATCTGCTTGGAAGGTTGCCAAGCAGTATTTCAAGATGACCGGTAAGCCGCTAAAAACAAAAGTTCTGTCTCGACAAACTGCCTATCACGGCACCAGCCACGGAGCGCTTTCTATCACTGGAATTGCTGCCTTCAAGCAAATGTTTGAGCCACTTGTCCCATCAACATTTCGGGTTCCAAACAACAACTGGTACCGCGCGGGCAGTGAATTCAAAACCGAGGATGACTTTGCCATCTGGGCAGCGAACCGAGTTGAAGAAGCAATCCTTTTTGAGGGCCCAGACACTGTTGCTGCATTCTTTGTTGAGCCAATTCAAAACGCTGGTGGTTGCTTCACAGCCCCAAAGTCTTACTTCAAGAGAGTGCGCGAGATCTGCGATAAGTACGATGTGATTCTCGTTGCCGACGAAACCATCACGGGCTTTGGTCGTTCGGGCGAAATGTTTGGTTCACAGCGCTATGAGATCAACCCAGACATGATGATTACCGCAAAGGCGATCACTTCTGGTGCAGCCCCGCTTGGCGCGCTGTTTCTGAAAGAGAAGTTCTTCACGCCATTCAACGAAGGAACGGCAACCTTCCCCCACGGCTATACCTTTGCCGCCCATCCGGTGGCGTGTGCCGTAGCGCTTGCGAACCTTGACATCTACGACAAAGAACGCATCGTCGACAACGTTCGCAAAAACTCTCCTATTTTTAGGAAGACTCTGGAAAAGCTGAAGGACCTGCCGATTGTTGGCGACGTTAGGGGTGACGGCTATTTCTTCGCTATCGAGTTAGTGAAAGACAAAGCCACAAAGCAGACTCTGACTAGAGAAGAATCAGAGAAGCTTCTCAGGGGCTTCCTGAATAAGGCAATGTATGACGCAGGGCTTTATTGCCGCGCCGATGACCGTGGAGACCCGGTGGTTCAAGTCGCCCCTCCCCTTACCATGGGGCCTAGCGACTTCGACGAGATAGAGAAGATTATGCGGAAGGTATTAACGGAAGCCGGCAAGCGACTAAACCTCTAGCACAGTTTTCCACAGCCATTCTTCCTGGGTTCGCTTCTTAGCGGTCCTTTGCGTTACTTTGAATTATGACTGAACTAGCAGCCCTAAAACTCATGCCATCGCCAATTGGGAAAATCGCCGTCGGTGCAAATGATTCAGGAATCGTGGAACTGGCAATTCTCACCTCGGCAGACTCTCGAGTCGAATTCTCAGATTCAGCAAAGGCACATAAGTACGCTCTGGATGCCATTGATCAATTGACTGAATATTTCTCAGGCTCTAGAAAGAAGTTCACAGTGCCGATTTCACTTTTAGGTACCGAATTTCAAAGAGCCGTCTGGGAACAGATATCAAGGCTTGGCTTCGGCGAGCAAAAAACCTACGCCGACATCGCAATGGCGGTGGGCAATGCGAAGGCCGTTCGAGCGGTCGGAGGAGCTGTAGGAGCAAACCCGGTCCCTTTGCTAATCGGTTGCCATCGCGTTCTTGGATCCCAACGCAGAATCACCGGCTATTCCGGAGGGCAAGGCATCCCAACAAAGGAGTGGCTGCTGAATTTCGAGCAGATCACCTTCGTCAAATGATGAGCACAGAACCCATGTCATCTCAACCTATTCGCTGCCCCTGGGTCACCAACGACCAGATCTACATCGATTACCACGACAACGAGTGGGGTAGAGATCTGCGGGGTCAAAGGCAGCTCTATGAAAAGATCACCCTGGAAGGGTTTCAGGCGGGACTCAGCTGGCTCACAATCCTCAAAAAGCGGGAGGCTTTTCGCCTGGCATTTCAGGGATTCGATCTTGAAGCTGTTGCCAGCTTCGACGACAGCAAGGTGGAAGCCCTAATGGGTGACGCTGGCATCATAAGGAATAGAGCCAAGATTCTTACTGCGATATCCAATGCCAAAATAATTTTGGAAAAAGACCTTGATCTAACAGAGTTGCTCTGGTCGTTTGCTCCTAAAAACCCATCTGTAGGTGCAGCCTCTGCAACCACAAGTACCGAGTCGGATGCCCTGAGCAAGGAACTGAAAAAACATGGATTCAAATTTATCGGCTCCACGACAATGCACGCGCTCATGCAGTCAACAGGAATGGTTAAGAGCCATGCTCCCGATTGCTTTCTAGCAGACTGAAAATAAGCCGCTCTTCGCTACATTATGTAATTAGAGGAGCCCTATGTCACCAGAAGAATTCAATAGCCTGTACCGCAGTTACCTGCCACAGGTGAACAGGTACCTTGCAAGGAGGCTTCCTCTTGATGAAGTCGAGGACATCGCAGGAGACCTCTTCGAGCTTGCTTGGTCAAAAAGGGAGAAGATTCCCACCGGGCTGGAGCTTCCTTGGCTCTATAAGTCTGCAAGGTACTTAGTTTCGAACCGGCACCGTAAGCAGGCTGGCAGAAGTGCAATATTTTCGCTTCTCTCAGAGCCAATTGCTGCGCCTTCTGCCGAATCCATTGCACTGGCCGACATCGAACTTGGTGAGGCCTTTAGCGGCCTCACCGCAAAAGAACGCGAGGTAATTTCACTATGGAGCCTCGAGGGGCTCTCCAATAAAGAACTCGGAAAAGTGCTCGAGATGAGCGAAAACGCTGCGGCAATCCGGCTCACGCGAGCAAAGCAGAAATTAAAATCTCTGCTCTCAACTGAAAAAATCGACTAGCCCATTACGCATCATGAATATGAACGAAGACAGTGATCTACAAAAAAGATTTCAAAAAGCTGACCCAGCCACTGCCGCGACTGACCTAAATGCGACCGTGGTGGCAAAAGCCAGCACAGGAAAAACCAAACTCGGTTTTGGCTTTAGAGCAAGCAGACTAATCGCAGCTTCTGGTGCAGTTGCCGTAAGCGCCCTTGCGCTGAGTATCGTGCTGCCTAATTACCTTGCTCCGGCTCCCCTATTCATTGTTGCCGAAGCAGGAATCGGAGAGTCTAAAACCAGTTCCAGTGAAGAAACCTCACTTGGGACTGCTGGTGACTCTATGGACTGGCCCGGCTGGTCAGTCTATGAATACGAAGCCGGCCCGAAGCTAGGCAATCAAACTGGCAGCGGCAATGTTTATCAGGGCAATCTAGTCGGAGATCCGCTAGAACTATTGAGGTCTATGGCGGCATTTTTCAACATCAATGGAGAGCCAGGTCGAGATGAGTGGTTGGATGAGAGTTTTCCAAGTTATTCGATAGAAGACGGCACTCGGTATATAAACATCTACTGGTCAGGAACCGGAAATTGGAGTTTTTCCAACTGGTCTGACTACCCTTGCGAAGAACAAGCCGTTTTGCGAGACTCAGGAGATGAGCCTCGATACTGCGAGCCCAAATTGACGCCAGAGTTGGTCCCATCTGTGGAGCAGCTAAAAACACTCAGTGGAGAGTTATTAGAAGCAACTGGTCAGGCCTATGACCCTAGCTCTCTCCGGGTCTATCGAGATGATTGGGGGGCCAACGTTTCGCTCCCCTACCTATCCAATGGTATTGACACTGGTGCCTGGACTTACATCAGCTGGGGAATGAACGGTGAGCTTAACTATTTCTCTTCTCACAGCTTTGAACTAATCGATCGCGGGCAGTTTGACACCGTCTCTCCAAGGGATGCCGTAACAAGAATCTCAGACGGACGCTGGTTCGGAAGCCCTTCACAATCGTTTTATCAGTCCGCGGATGGCTATGGAGAAGTGGAACCGAGAGTTAGCTCAGAAGAACCCATAACCGCTGGAGCCTCTTCCGAACCAGCCATCGTCGATCCTGAAGATTCCATGCTTATCGAAGACGAGCCAGCAATTCTTGAAGGTGAGGAATCTCCCGCCTACGAACCGGAGTTGGTGAAACTAACGGTCACAAGCTCACTTGAGCAGACCCTTTCGGTGTGGGACTCACAGGGGAATTATTGGCTCGTCCCCGGTTACATTCTCTACAACGACCAAGGGTGGTTTGATTCAATAATTGCCTTGCAGGACGGCGTGATTGAACTTCCTGAACCTTTCGAGGTAATGCCTTACGAAGGCATTCGCGAGGGCCCAGCAGAATCAGAGATGGTTGGCTAAAAACCCCGAGGCACAAGCAATTGAAGGGTGCTGCCCTGCAACTTCGCGGCTAGGCCAGCTTTTGCTGCAACCGCGCCTGCATCGGAAATCTGGTCCATTCCATTTTCTAGGATCGCCCTGGCAAAGGATCCCTTCGCCTTTTTATTAAAGTGATTCAGTGCCGTGCCACTGTCCGCATCTAGCACCTCTACGAAGTAGGAGGTTTTGGTTTCAGGAATCGGATTCAGAGCGACATAGGCCTTGGATCGCATGTCCAGCACTCCCTCATTTAGCCTTGGCCAAACTGCCTCGTGAGCAGTTTTCCAAACTTCCGCCAGTGAAACTCCGGGCAACGAAGTTCCTGCAGACAGTCTGTAATAAGGAATCTGCTCCATCGCGGGAACTAGCCCAAACAGTGCCGACTGAATGAAGAACTGCTCGTTAGCTCTCAGAAGTGCAGATTCGGACAAAGAGTCAAAGTCAAGTGAGTCATATAGTGTTCCGGTGTACCGTCGGAGAGCCGGCATTGTGCCAGATGTCATCACCTCGAGGTTCATGGAAACATCCCCAAGGTTCTTCTTCCCAAGTTTTAGTTTCTTGGCCGCCAGCTCTGGGTCCGCACAAAGCTTCAGCAAGCCTTTAATTACTACTTCTCGTGCAGGGTCAAGAGCCGCCCAGATTATGGCCGCTTTATCAATGGATACACCAACGCCGCCGGGACGCTTAGTCTCCGACGGCGGCAGTAATACTAACAATTAGCTGACTAAATGGGCATCCCTAACCACAAGGGTCAAGGTGTCATGCTCCATCGACAAGAATCCACCGGCTTCAGTGTCTGCGACAACCTTGCCACCATCTGCTGTTGTCACCCTGATGGAGCCTGGGATTAGGATTGCCAACATTGGCTCGTGGCCAGCAAGCAAGCCAATTTCTCCCTCAGCGGTTTTGGCAATAACCATTGAAGCCTCACCGGACCAGATTTCTCGGTCCGCGGCAACAAGGTTGACCTGAATAAGGTTAGACACTAGCTAACATCTTTCTTGATGCGCTCGTATGCCTTCATGACATCATCAATGCCACCGCAGTTGTAGAAGGCCTGCTCTGGAACGTGGTCAAGGTCACCATCTGCAATCATCGTGAAGCCCTCGATTGTGTCTTTCAGTGGCACGGTCGATCCTGGAACACCAGTGAACTTGGTAGCCATGAAGGTGTTCTGGCTCAAGAACTGCTCCATGCGGCGCGCCCTTGAAACGGTGATCTTATCCTCCTCGGAAAGCTCTTCGACACCCAAAATTGCGATGATTTCCTGAAGCTCCTTGTTCTTCTGCAAGATAGCCTTCACGCGAATAGCAGTGTTGTAGTGATCTTCACCCAGGTAAGCAGAGCTCAAAATACGAGAAGTCGAGGTCAATGGGTCCACCGCAGGGTAGAGACCACGAGAAGCAATTTCACGGCTTAGCTCTGTGGTTGCATCCAGGTGAGCGAAAGTAGTCGCAGGAGCTGGGTCAGTGTAGTCATCGGCAGGCACATAAATGGCCTGGAGTGACGTAATCGAGTGACCCTTGGTAGAAGTAATGCGCTCCTGTAGGAGACCCATCTCATCTGCAAGGTTTGGCTGGTAACCCACGGCTGACGGCATACGACCTAGAAGTGTTGATACCTCAGCACCTGCCTGGGTGAAACGGAAGATGTTGTCGATGAACAGCAGTACGTCTTGACTCTGAACATCACGGAAGTACTCCGCCATAGTCAGCGCTGACAGCGCAACACGCAAACGGGTCCCAGGTGGCTCATCCATCTGACCGAAGACCAGTGCGGTCTTCTCCAGAACTCCGGCCTCGTCCATTTCTTCGATTAGGTCGTTACCCTCACGAGTACGCTCACCAACACCGGCGAATACGGACACACCGTCGTGGTTTTCTGCCACGCGATAAATCATCTCTTGGATCAGAACGGTCTTACCAACACCGGCACCACCGAATAGACCAATTTTTCCACCCTGAACATAGGGGGTTAGAAGGTCAATGACCTTGATTCCAGTTTCGAACATCTGAGTCTTTGACTCAAGCTGGTCGAAAGCTGGTGGGGTGCGATGGATTGGCCAACGCTCTTTGATCTCAATTTTTTCTTCAGGCTTACCGTTCAGAACTTCACCTAGAACGTTGAAAACCTTACCCTTGGTCACGTCTCCTACTGGAACCATGATTGGGTTACCAGAGTCGTGAACCTGTCCACCGCGGACCAAGCCATCGGTTGGCTGCATCGCGATAGCCCTAACCAGGTCGTCACCAAGGTGCTGAGCAACCTCAAGGGTTAGCGTGCTCTTCTGGTCGCCGAAAGCCACCTCTGTGGTCAGCGCGTTGTAGATATCCGGGATGGAGTCATGTGGGAACTCGATGTCTACCACCGGTCCGTTGACTCGTGCGATACGACCCGTTGCGGTCTTTGTGCTCTCGGCCATTTGCTTTCTCTTTCTTAGTCCTCGGACACCGTCGAAAGCGCATCTGCGCCTCCCACAATTTCCGAAATCTGCTGGGTGATCTCTGCCTGACGCGCCTGGTTGGCAAGCCTGGTGTAGTTCAGAATTAGTTTTTCAGCGTTGTCAGTAGCGCTCTTCATCGCCTTTTGTCTTGCAGCGTGCTCTGCAGCTGCAGACTGAAGCATCTTGTTGTAGACCCGATTCTCAATGTAAACAGGCAGTAGGGCGTCAAGAACCTGGTCCACTTCTGGCTCGAATTCATAAAGCGGGTGAATGTCACCGGCTTCGGCCTCTTCCTCTACAACCTCGAGTGGCAAAAGCCTTGTGGTGTTCGGCTCCTGAACCATCATTGAAACGAACTGGTTTCCGACCAGGTAGATCCTGTCAACGCCGCCCTGTTCGGTTTCCTTGATGAATAGCTCGGTAATCTCTGAAGCGATTTCACGAGCCGTTTCCAAATCAGGAACATCGGTGCCGCCGGTCCATTCTTTTTCTCGAGTTCGCTGGCGGAACTTGAAGTTCGCCACCGCTTTACGGCCAACCAGGTAGTACAGAACCTCTTGGCCCTGCTCCTGAAGTCTTTGAGTCAGCTGGTCAGCTTCCTTCAAAACCGAAGAAGAAAAAGCGCCAGCCAGACCTCGGTCAGCAGTAAAAATAACAATTGCCGCCCTGGTTGGGTTTTCGATCTTGCGAGTCAAAGGATGGTCAACATCCGAGTAGGTGGCAACTGCAGAAACGGCCTTGTTGACGGCGCGAGTATAAGGATTAGACGCGGTAACGCGCTGCTGTGCCTTCTGGATTCTCGATGCCGAGATTAGCTCCATGGCACGGGTAATCTTCTTGGTCGTCTTGGCAGACCTAATTTTCTGCCTATAGACCCGAAGTTGCGATCCCATAACCTAACCCTTACCTATTCCCTATCGCTTCTGACGAACGATCTTCTCTTGATCGATTTCCTCATCGGCTAACGCCTCAACGTTGTCCTTGCCTGAACCAATCAGTGGCTCACCGGTGTGGAGCTGGAACATCTTCTTGAACTGATCCATCGCCTTCTGAAGCTCGTTGATGGTGTCATCTTCCAGCTTCTGAGTCTCGCGAATGGTAGTCAAAGCTGACGAATTACGCCTTACGTAATCTAGGAACTCCTGTTCGAATCTCAAGATGTCCTCAACTGGCAACTCATCCAGCAACCCAGCGGTTCCAGCCCAGATAGATACAGTCTGGTCTTCTACCGGATATGGGGAATACTGTGGCTGTTTCAGCAGCTCGGTAAGCCTTGCACCGCGAGCCAACTGCTTACGGCTGGCAGCATCAAGGTCAGACGCGAACATCGCGAACGCCTCAAGAGCACGGTACTGAGCAAGCTCGAGCTTCAAGGTTCCAGAAACCTTCTTGATACCCTTCTGCTGAGCAGCACCACCAACACGTGAAACCGAGATACCAACGTCGATAGCTGGCCTCTGGTTTGCATTGAACAAGTCTGACTGCAAGAAAATCTGGCCGTCCGTAATCGAAATTACGTTGGTCGGAATGAAGGCAGAAACGTCGTTTGCCTTGGTTTCGACGATTGGTAGTCCAGTCATCGAACCAGCACCCATGGCATCAGAGAGCTTGGCGCAACGCTCAAGCAGTCTGGAGTGTAGATAGAAGACGTCACCTGGGTAAGCCTCACGTCCCGGTGGCCTGCGAAGTAGCAATGACACTGAGCGGTAGGCCTCAGCCTGCTTGCTCAAGTCGTCAAAAACAATGAGCACGTGCTTGCCGGCATACATCCAGTGCTGACCGATAGCGCTACCGGTGTAAGGAGCTAGGTACTTAAAACCAGCGGCATCAGATGCTGGAGAGGCAACGATTGTTGTGTACTCCATCGCGCCAGCTTCTTCCAAAGCACCGCGCACACCAGCAATTGTTGAGCCCTTCTGGCCGATCGCTACATAAATGCAGCGAACCTGCTTGTCTGGGTCGTTGGTCTTCCAGTTTTCAACCTGGTTGATAATCGCGTCAACTGCAATGGCAGTCTTTCCGGTCTGACGGTCACCAATGATCAACTGGCGCTGTCCGCGACCAACAGGAATCATGGCGTCAATTGCCTTGATGCCCGTCTGAAGTGGTTCGTGAACTGATTTACGGTCCATTACACCTGGAGCCTGAAGCTCAAGAGCACGACGACCATCAGCCTTGATGTCGCCTAGGCCGTCGATTGGGTTACCAAGTGGGTCAACAACCCGGCCCATGAAACCATCACCGACAGGAACCGAGAGAACCTCACCGGTGCGGTGAACCTCCATACCCTGCTCAATGCCGCCGAACTCACCGAGGATAACCACACCGATTTCGCGTTCATCGAGGTTTAGCGCAAGACCCAGCGTGCCGTCGGCAAACTTGAGAAGCTCGTTTGCCATCGCTGATGGCAACCCCTCGACGTGGGCAATACCATCAGCTGCGTCTGTGACGTAGCCGACTTCCTGCTTGTCGGTGCCCTTTGACTCATAGGACGAAACGAAGTCCTTCAGGGCATCCCGAATCTCATTCGGGTTGATCTTTAGCTCTGACATTGGTTCCTCTGCTTACTTGTTGGTTTCAACTCAACCGAGTTGCAATCTTGCGTTTTGAAGTTTTGTTAGAACGGTTGCGTCAATGACCTCGCCGTTCACGGTGATGTGAAGACCACCAATAATTTCTTTGTCTATTTCTAGGTTCAACTGCAGCTCTCGACCAAACGCCTTTGAAAGCGCTCCTGAGAGTTTTTCAACCTGCTGGTCAGACAGCTGCCTTGATGCGCGAACGTGAGCAACTGATTCACCTGCGAACTCTGCAATCCACATGCCGTACTGCTCCAAAACCTCTGCAAATCGCTTGAAGGTCATGGAGTGAACCGCTTGAACCGCCAAAATCGCGGTGGTCTCGCTGGCCTTGTTGTTGAGTAACTTTTCAACAAGCGCTATTTTTGCTTCAACCGCTGCCCTAGTAGACGAGAGCGCCAACTCCAGTTCCGGATCGGATGAAACAAGCTGTCCGACCTCGAAAAGCTCTGCCTGGACCTTGTCGATGTCTTTGGAAGAAGCTGCAGCAGCCCTAACCCCTAAAGCCTCAGCGGCCAAGGCCATGTCCCTGGTGGCAGACCAGCGCATTTGAGCCATCTTGCCAATCAGAGTGACACTCTTTTCGGAAAGCTTTTGTCCAAAGGCTTTCGCAACCAGCTGGCTCTTCCCTGCTGCCTCGGCGGAAGGATCCGACAGCGCAGAGCGAAGTTGCTGTGACGACATGAGCGCATTTGAAGCGGCAAAAAGTTCACGAGCCAAGGTCAGGCTAAGTCCGCCGAGCTTATCTAATTCCTGCTCGGCCAATAGCCTTGATTGCCTGGTGCTTGATGCCACTTTTACTTCGCCTTCTTGCCTTCTAGTTCAGCAATGAACTCATCTACAACACGGTTCGCGACCTTATCGTCGTCGAGTTTTTCACCGACGATTCTCGAGGCCAGCTCAATTGCAAGTGCTCCGATTTCACCGCGCAAGGCGTTGGCAGCGGAGTCACGCTCTGCGGTCAACGTTGCTTTGGTGGATTCGGCTAGCCGTTCGGCATCCTTTGCGGCCTGCTCTTTGAGCTCAGACAAAATTGCAGCACCCTCAGCTCTAGCTTCCTCGCGAATCGATGAAGATTCTGCTCGAAGCTGTGCTTTATCGGCTTCAACCTCGCTGGTTCGCTCCTCGGCTGCCCTTTGGGCAGCTTCGGCTTCTGCCAGCCTTCCCTCAATCGCTTTAGCTCGTTCGTCAAGCATTCTCTTAAATCCAGGCAGAACCTTGAACCAAAAGAACACCAACAAGACAACGAAGACAACTGAAGACCAGAGAATGTCATAGTCAGCCGGCAACAGAGGGTTCGGGGCTTCCGCTCCCTCTGGTGCGGTAGCCGCAAGAATTCTGGAAATCATTCTGTGATCGCTTTCTTAGGCGAAGATGAATGGGGTCGCTAGACCGATCAGTGCAAGAGCCTCAGTGAAGGCGATACCTAGCCACATTGTGACCTGTAGTCTTCCTGCTAGCTCTGGCTGGCGTGCGATGGATTCGATGGTCTTTGAAACCACCAGTCCTACACCAATTCCTGGACCGATAGCAGCCAGGCCGTAGCCAACTACTGCGATGTTGCCGGTTAGTTCGGCGATGTTTACTGCGTCCACTTTATTTCCTTCCGTGGGGGTTTAGTGTTCGTCTGCCAATGCCAACTGGATGTAGACAGTGGTCAGAAGTGTAAATACGTAAGCCTGCAAGACAGACACGAGAATCTCAAAGAGTGTAAATGCGAAACCGAACAGTAATGTTCCCGCCCCGAATAGCGACAGTAGTCCGTCTGCTTGGAAGAAGAAGAATTGAGTCGCCGAGAAACAAAGAACCAACAGCAAGTGACCAGCGATCATGTTCATCAACAAACGGAGCGCCAAAGTTACCGGCCGAAGGATAAACGTCGAGAGCAACTCGATTGGAGTTACAAGAACGTAGAAAGCCGGAGGCACTCCCGATGGGAACAGTGAGTTCTTGAAAAACTTAATGCCGTGCTTTTTCACACCTGCATAAATAAAAGTGACATAGGCAGCTGCTGCCAGAACAAGCGGAATACCAATCACGGACGTGCCAGCGATGTTGGCAAATGGAATGATTCCAGTGATGTTCATGCCGAAGACCATGAAGAACATGGTGGTCAAAAGCGGCAGGAATCGTTCGCCATCCTTTTCACCTAGCTGGTCGTGCGCGATGGTCTTGCGAACAAAATTCAGAGCCATCTCTCCAAGGAGCTGGAAACGACCTGGAACTACGTTCCCTGTCTTGACTGCTTTATTGAACTTAGAAGTCCAAAGCCAAAACACCACGATCAGAACGACCATCACGATCAACCGAATCATCATGATTCGGTTGATTGCAAAAGGTGTGTCAGCGAAAAGAACTATTTCTGGATAGAACTCGAAAATCGTCGGAGGACTAAACTCGCCTTCCTCTGCCCTGACAAGGCTCAACACACTAAACAGCTTCGTTCTCCTGGTCCGGGCGTAGCTTACGGCTTCGCGAGATGATCATGGAATTCTCTAAAGTTTATAGGCTCAGAGTCGGTTCGGATGCCGAATATTCAAAAAAGATTGCTATTCGCTGATGGTTGGCAGTCGGCCCTTGAGAACAAGCCAGGAATCAATGGCCAAGCCGCCCATGATAGTCGCAACAACTGCGAAGAAAAATACCGGTCCGTCGAAACCGTCGAGACCCTGCAGCCCAAGCAATACTGCAGCAAACACGACGAACTTGAATAGCCAACCACCCAAAACGACCGCATAAAACCCATTCAAAGGCAGCTTTCCGCCAATCCAAACGCTGAGGATTGTCATGAGTCCAAAGATAGTTGCCACCCCTGCCCCGACCAGTGCGGACAGCACGCCAGCTGAACCTGAGACGAGGAACCCGACTAGGGACCCAACGCCCGCTATTAACGCTGCTAGCCCGCTGGTGAGCTTTAGTGCCCTCGAAAATGTCTGGTCTGAGCTACTGGCTTTCAACTTTTCTCCTTGATTTAGCGACTCTCCTGAAAACTGGAGAGTACGTGTGTACCAGCGCGAGGATCATCCAAGCGCCAAAGATAATTACAACGACAGCCGGCTCCAACCAGAAAAATAAAAGCATGGAAACCGATACCGATGTCGTCCAGTGGTAAAAAACAAGAACCGAACCTCGGTGACTGTGGCCCAAGTCTTGTAGCTGATGGTGAAGGTGTTCACTGTCGGCCGCAAATGGCGACTTTCCTCGCCTGACCCTCCGCACAACAGCCAGCAGTAAATCCAACAGAGGCAAAAGCAATATAAAGACCGGTAAAACAAGTGGAATCAAAGCCGGCAACAGATCGCGCTGAGAAACCGTTGCGGGGTCAATGGATCCGGTTACTGCGATCGCGCTGGCTGCCATCATGAGGCCGAGCAACATCGCACCTGAATCACCCATAAAGATTTTCGCCGGGCTGAAGTTGTGCGGCAAGAACCCAGCGATTGCGCCAAGAACAACCGCAGATAGCATTCCAGCGATTGAGAAGTAATTGGTTGGCGAAGCCTGCTGGGCAAGCAGGTAGGTGTAAATGAAAAATGTCAACGTTCCAATGCCGACAACACCTGCCGCAAGACCATCAAGCCCATCGATAAAGTTCACGGCGTTCATCACCAGCACCACAACAAAAACCGTGATGGCCAGTGACACCCCGAAGCTGCCGACCGTGAGCCCGCCGATTGGCAGCGAAACTATCTGAACTCCACTGGATGCAAGAATCCAAGCTGCGGCCATTTGGCCGCCCATTTTTGCCGTCCAGTCAAGCTCAATCAGGTCGTCCAGCAACCCGATGACCATAATCAGCCCACCAGCACCGACTATTGCCCAAATTGGGCCGGGGTTTTGAAACACTGATTCAAACCAGCCGAAGCTTCCAGCGGCAACAATGCCGGCAACAATCGAGACAAAAAGTGCAATGCCACCGATTCTGGGAGTTGGGTTTTTGTGGACGTCGCGTTCACGGATTGCCGGATGGATGTCGTATTTTTTGGCAAGATATCGCACACCCCAGGTCGCTAAGTAGCTAACCACCGCGGTGATTAGTGCTACCAGCAAATAAGCCCGCACTAGTCGACCTCTAGCTCCAAATCACCGATTACGCTTCGGATTCGCTCGAGAGAGATGGCACCCTTTCGCAAGACTCTGATTGGCTCTCCGTCGCGCACCTGCGTCAAGTCCAAAATTGTCGAAGCCTCGCCCTTTGGTGAACCGCCGCCATCTAGGTATACAGGCACCGCATCTCCGAAGTAATCAACCGCCTGCTGAACGTTGACTGCGGCAGGATTGCCAGTGGTGTTGGCGCTGGAAACAGCCAATGGTCCAACGTCCTCCAATAGCGCAAGAGTTATCTTGTGGTCTGGGATCCGCAAGGCAACCGTGCCCCTGGTTTCACCAAGATCCCAATCAAGCGATGGTTGCGCCTTCAGGACAAGAGTGAGCGCCCCAGGCCAAAACGCTGCAGCCAACTGATTTGCAACCAGAGGCAAATCAGTCGCCAGCGCTGAAAGTGTTTCAACCTTGGGAATCAAAACCGGTGGTGGGGCAGTTTTGTCCCTGCCCTTTGTGTTCAAAAGCAGCTCGACACCCTTGTGGCTAAATGCATCTGCAGCAATTCCATAAACAGTGTCGGTGGGCAACACGATGACCTCGTGGCGCTGCAGGGCAACTTTGGCCTGCCTGAATCCTGTCAACAGATCAGTGTCGACCGCGCAATCATAAACTCGCTGCATCTTTGCCTCCGCTTATCTAATGGCGCTGACTGCACGCAACCGACCTGTTGGATCCGGGTGCACTTGAACGCTGCGCCAATTGTTCTCCAATAGTAATTCACAGATCGAGTCGGATTGGCCATCTGCATGCTCCAAAACGAATAGTCCGCCATCCCTCAGAACTACCTTCACCCCGCTGGCCAAGTCTCTAATGACATCAAGACCGTCCTCTCCCCCGTAGAGTGCAATCGCAGGATCGTGGTCTCGCACCTCTGGGTCGATTGGGACAAGCCCGTTTGGAATATATGGTGGATTAGAAATAACCAAATCAAATTCAGGTAAAGACCCAAGCTTTTCTAAGAAGTCGCCGACAATCAACTTCACATCCGCACTCAAGCTGGCTATGTTTGCGGAGGCAAAAGCCGCTGCCTCCTCCGAAACCTCAAGTGCGGTGACGCTTGCATTGGTTTCAATTGCCATCGCTATGGCAATTGCACCCGAGCCGGTTCCGATGTCCAACGCTGTTGGTTGACCAGGCAGGAAATTCAAGAAATCAATTGCGATTTGGGCAACCTGCTCGGTTTCCGGCCTCGGAATAAATACACCCGGGCCAACTTTCAGTTCAAGAGAACGAAACGGAGCTACGCCAAGTATGTGCTGAAGTGGCAACCTCGTGCATCGAAGCTCAACCAGCTCACTGAATTCTTGGCCAACGGTAAGGTCCGCATCAGTAATTAGCCTTGCCAGAAGCTCGCCCCTGGGCATTCTAAGTGCGTGACTTAGGAGAATTTCTGATTCAGCTTTGGCAGAGACTATCCCCGCCACACTCAGGGCAGCTTCGGCCTCTTGAAGTGCCAATGACGCTAGCATCAGCTTTCGCCGAGAGCAGCCAGCTGAGCTTCTTCGTCAGTCTGAATGCAAGATTGCACAACAGGCTCTAGCGCTCCGTCCATCACCTGGTCGAGGTTGTAGGACTTGTAGCCGGTGCGGTGATCGGCAATTCTGTTTTCGGGAAAGTTGTAAGTTCTGATTCGCTCAGAGCGGTCCATGCTTCGCACCTGAGATTTTCTGGCCGCCGATTGCTCTGCATGTATCTCCTCCTGCTGTGCCGCAAGAATTCGAGCACGTAACACTCGCATCGCCGCTTCACGGTTCTGCAGCTGTGACTTCTCGTTTTGCATGGATACAACAATGCCGGTTGCCAAGTGGGTAATTCGAACTGCGGAGTCGGTAGTGTTTACCGACTGACCACCTGGACCCGAGGAGCGAAAGACATCTATCCGGATGTCATTGGGTGATATGTCGACTTCTTCCGGTTCGTCTACTTCTGGAAAAATCAAAACTCCCACAGCTGAAGTGTGGATTCTGCCTTGTGTTTCAGTAACCGGAACTCGCTGAACGCGATGAACCCCGCCCTCGTATTTCATGTGTGCCCAAACGCCTTGCGCCGGGTCTGTAACATTGGCTTTCATCGCGACCTGGACATCCTTGATTCCACCGAGATCGCTCTCTGTTTTATCTAAGATCTCAGTCTTCCAACCCTTTGAGGTTGCGTAGTGAAGATACATTCGAAGCAGATCCGCTGCGAACAGTGCAGATTCCGCACCACCTTCACCAGCCTTGATTTCAAGAATTGCATCGCGACCGTCATCAGGGTCCCTTGGGATAAGAAGTCTGCGAAGTTTCTCGCTGGCCTCAGCTAATTCCTCTTCGAGACTTGGAAGTTCAGCTGCAAAGGAATCGTCTTCTCTTGCAAGCTCCTTGGCAGCGGCCAAATCATCGGTTAGCCCGCTCACCAGTTCGTCAGCAAGCATGATCGCACTGAGCGCGGCATAGCGACGATTAATTTTCTTGGCCAAGGCCGGGTTCTGATGAACCGCCGAGTCACTGAGCTGCTCCTGCAAACTCGCGTGCTCCGCCCGCAGACCCGCAAGCGAATCAAGCAATTTAGTCTCCGTCAGCCTCTGAAGGAACTGGCATTGACTTCTCAAGCTTTAGCAAGAACTCAACGTTTGACGCTGTTTCTTTCAACCTGGTCAGTACCAACTCGAGAGCTTGCTGCTGCTCTAGGCCTGCAAGAGCACGACGAAGCTTCCAAATAATCTTGGTCTCCTGTGAGCTCATTAGCATCTCTTCACGCCTCGTGCCCGAAGCGTTGATGTCGACAGCTGGGAAAATTCTCTTGTCAGCAAGCTGTCGAGAGAGCCTTAGCTCCATGTTTCCTGTTCCCTTGAACTCTTCGAAGATTACCTCGTCCATCTTGGATCCGGTCTCAACCAAAGCGGTTGCAAGGATGGTCAAAGAACCGCCGTCCTCGATGTTTCTAGCCGCACCGAAGAAGCGCTTTGGAGGATAGAGTGCCGAGGAATCAACACCACCGGAAAGAATTCGGCCTGAAGCCGGTGCGCTTAGGTTATAAGCACGGCCCAGACGTGTGATTGAGTCGAGCAGAATAACCACATCGTGGCCCATTTCAACCAGACGCTTTGCTCGCTCGATTGCTAGCTCCGCAACAGTGGTGTGGTCATCAGCTGGACGATCGAAGGTCGAAGCAATAACTTCACCATTGACCGTACGCTGCATGTCGGTAACTTCCTCTGGGCGCTCATCAACCAAAACAACCATGAGGTGGACCTCTGGGTTATTGACTGAGATTGCGTTAGCAATAGCCTGCAAGACAAGAGTCTTTCCAGCCTTTGGAGGAGAAACGATCAGGCCTCGCTGCCCTTTACCAATTGGGGCAACCAAGTCAATGATTCTCGTGGAGAGCTTCTTGTTGTCAGTCTCAAGCCTTAGCCTGGTGTCTGGGTAAAGCGGTGTTAGCTTCCCAAATTCAACGCGCTCCGCAGCCTCTTCAAGAGTCTGCCCATTTAGAGACTCAACCTTGACTAGGGCATTGAACTTCTGGCGCTGGTTGCTGTTTTCACCTTCACGCGGCTGGCGGATGGAGCCGACTACAGCGTCTCCCTTGCGCATTCCATACTTCTTGACCTGACCAAGGGACACGTAAACATCGTTGGTGCCAGGCAGGTATCCGGATGTTCTCAAGAATGCATAGTTATCGAGCACATCCAAGATTCCAGCTACAGGAACTAAGACGTCGTCCTCATGAATCTCCGGCTCGGCCTCATCCTGAGGTCCACGACGCCTGTCGCCACGGTCACGGTAACGCCCACGACGGTTGCGGTTGTTGTTACCACCGCGGCGGTCATCGTCACGATCGCGCTGGTTCTCGCGGTCACCACTTCTAGTCTCGCGGTCCTCACGGCTTGGTCGTTCTGCCTTCTGGTCTGACTTCTGTTCACCGTCACCCGATGTGGATGAGGTCTTGTCGGACTTGTCAGAATTGGTTGATTTTTCAGCCTTTTCTGATTTAGCTGCCGATTTGTCTGCAGCAGAATCCTTCTTGTTGGCTCCAGCACTCTCACTGGAAGCATCAGCCGTCTTTGCGGCCGGCTTCCTGCGTGCAGGGGCTTTTTTGGTTTCGGTCTTTTCTCCCGATGGAGCTTCTGAACTCTCAGCCTTGGTTGTTTTGGCCGTTGCGCTCGATTCGGAAGTTAGATTTGGTTCTGAAGCTTCTGAGCTGGTTGCGCGCCTTGAACGACGCACTGGCTTGTCTTGTTGGATTTCATCCATGTTTATTGTTTACTCATTTCTTTGCGGCGAATTGCCGTTATTTGAAAACTTTGAAGAAGAGATACAGTGGCGGGCTTTAGTTGCCTGATCCGGACTGCACCTCAACACTAGCACCTTTAACATCAACTGCAAGCGGTAATACTCTCCAGGTTGGAAAAGCTGACTCCGTCAGAGCTATCGCCGCAGCCCTCTTCACTGGGTCATCTTCCAGAACCAGCACCGATGGCCCCGCTCCAGAGACCACCGCTGGGTGACCATCTTTACGGAGCTTTTCAATCAAGTCAGAGGTTTCAGGCATCGCACTCGACCGATAGTTCTGGTGCAGCCTGTCTTCGGTTGCAGTCAACATCAATTCCGGGCTCTGAGTCAAAGCGGCAACCAATAGTGCAGATCTGGAAACGTTGAACACTGCATCGGTGTGAGGGACGGACTCCGGCTGCAAGCTTCTTGCTAGCTTCGTCGACATTTGGTGGGGTGGAACAAGAACCAAAGGCGACACACCGCGATGAACAGTTAGTTTTTTGTGGAATGGCTTACCTGAATCATCCACCCACGCAACTGTCAAGCCACCAAACAATGCAGGTGCCACGTTGTCAGGGTGTCCTTCAAGTTCAGTTGCAAATTCAAGTAATTGCTGCTCTGAGATTTCGATTTCATCTTGCAGCAGTCCAGCCGCCAGCATGACGCCTCCGGCAACAGCCGCTCCCGACGAGCCCATTCCCCTACCGTGAGGGATGTTGTTTTCACAAGTGATTTTCAAACCGGGAACTTTTTTGCCGAGTTGCTGAAAAACCAACTCGAGTGAGCGATAAATCAAGTTCGATTCATCCAGTGGGATGTCCCCTGCACCTTCACCATTGACAACTATTTCAAGACCTGAGGCCGTTTCAGTTGCGGTGTATTCGTCGTAGAAAGACAGCGCCATGCCGAAGGTGTCAAAGCCCGGGCCTAGGTTTGCCGAAGTGGCCGGAATCTTTACCTGAACGTTTTTCATTTATTTCGCTCCAGTCCCAAAGTGTCTGCGACAGAGCCCGCTGTCGCGGCTACCTTCTTTGGCTTTATGGCCTTGCCGCGCTCATCCTTCAAGGCCCAGTCCGGGTCCTTCAGGCCGTGGCCAGTTACGGTGACAACAACGCTGTTGACAGCGGGAAGCTCGCCCTGCTCTTTGAGCTGCAGCAAACCTGCCGCTCCAGTCGCACTGGATGGCTCGACAAACACTCCGCATTCTTGAGACAAGAACCGGTGCATCCATAAGATCCTCTTGTCACTGACGGCATCAAAACCACCGTCAGTGTCGCGCTTGGCCTCTTGCGCCAAGTCCCAAGAAGCCGGGTTACCAATTCGAATCGCGGTGGCGATTGTTTCAGGCTTTGCAACCGGGGACCCTTGAATAAAGGGCGCTGAGCCGGCTGCCTGAATTCCAAAAAGCTTCGGGAGCTTCTTGATTCTGCCATCGGCCAATTCCTCGCGATAACCAAGGTGATACGCCGAGATGTTACCGGCGTTCCCAAGCGGCATGGCATGAAGATCAGGGGCTTCGCCAAGCACATCCACGACCTCAAAGGCGGCAGTTTTTTGGCCCTGCAGGCGATCTGGGTTTACTGAGTTCACAAGAAATACCGGGTAGTTTTCGCTGAGCTCACGAGCAAGTCTCAGGCAATCGTCGAAGTTGCCGCGAACCTGAAGAATTTGAGCTTTGTGGGCAACTGCCTGAGAAAGCTTGCCCCACGAGATCTTTCCGGCTGGAACCAGCACGACAGATTGCATACCAGCCTTCACCGCGTATGCAGCAGCAGCTGCTGAGGTGTTTCCTGTCGAAGCGGCAATGACGGCTTTTGCACCGTGTGCTTTAGCCTTCGAAACCGCAGTTGTCATGCCTCGGTCTTTGAAGGAACCGGTTGGGTTCATTCCTTCAAATTTCAGGTGGACAGAGCCAACATCGAGAAGCGCTGCCAAGGCTGGTGCCTCAATGAGCGGAGTGCCGCCCTCGCCCAGGGTGACGATCGGGTCACCTTTTTCAAAAGGAAGCCTGTCGAAATACTCGTGGATAACTCCACGCCACGGATTTGCCATTAGAGACCTTCCACTCTGATCACAGAGTTCACTTGCACCACAGAATCATTATTTCTCAATGCCTCAACAACTCGATCCAGATCTGACTCCAATGCAACGTGTGTCATGACTGTCAGTAGTGCGCCAGAGTCTTTGGAGGCAGAGCTCTGTTGAACAGTTTCAACGCTGACTCCATTATTGGAAAACACCGAGGCGATTGACGCCAAGACACCTGTTTCATCAGAAACCTCAAGCGTTATCTGGAACCTGGTGACAGTGTTCTTTACATCCAGAATTTCGAGGTCGGCATGGGTGCTGTCTGAAAGGCCCGGACCTCCGGCAAGGTGACGCTTAGCCGCGCTTACTAGATCCCCAAGAACTGCCGACGCGGTCTCCGGACCTCCGGCACCGGCGCCGTAGAACATTAGCTGTCCTGCAGATTCTGCTTCCACGAACACCGCGTTGTAGGCTCCGTGAACCGAGGCAAGCGGGTGCTCGAGAGGGATAAGTGTCGGATGAACTCTGATTATGAGCCCTTCTTTGTCCCCCTCTGACGCCCTCTCGCAAATAGCTAGCAGCTTGACCGCATAGCCTGCAGCCTTGGCGGCATTGATTTGTTGCGCGGTCACCGAGGTGATCCCCTCACGGTGCACATTTTCAACCTGAACCTCGGAGTGAAAAGCAAGCGACGCAATAATGGCCGCCTTGCTCTGAGCGTCGAAGCCTTCGATATCTGCAGTTGGATCAGCTTCTGCGTAGCCGAGATCAGTGGCAAGCGCTAGGGCATCTTCGAATTCAGCTCCGCTGGTCTCCATGCGATCCAGAATGAAGTTAGTAGTGCCATTCACAATGCCCATAACCCGATTTACCTTGTCGCCAGCCAGTGATTCTCTCAGCGGCCTAATAATTGGGATAGCGCCGGCAACGGCTGCCTCGAAATACAACTGAGCTCCCAATTGGTCTGCCAACGCAAACAGCTCGGTTCCGTGAGCAGCAATCAATGCCTTATTTGCTGTGACTACATCGGCGCCAGAATTCAAGGCAAGGGTGATCCAAGTTTTCGCAGGTTCAATGCCACCAATTAGCTCGATCACGATATCGCTGCTCAGAATCAGCGATTCCGCATCTTCGGTCAACAAAGCAGCCGGAATGTCAGAATCGCGCTTTGCCTTGAGGTTTCTCACCGCTACCCCTGTGAGCTCCAAGGTTGCACCTACCCGGCTAGCTAGCTCCTCTTTGTTTTCAAGTAGCAGCCTTGCCACCTGTGAACCAACCGAACCAGCACCCAAGAGGCCAACTCGAATCGGTCTATAAGCGCTTTGCATGTCTAAGCCTCTCCCGGCTCAAAGCCAGCATCTCTGTTGAGCAAGTCTCGTTCTGTTTCCGCCCTGATTAGAACCTGGGCTGCACCTGCTTTGACCGCAATAACCGCAGGCCTTGGCAAATAGTTGTAATTAGAAGATAGCGAAAAGCAATAGGCGCCGGTGGCCGGAACGGCCAGCAAGTCGTTAACTGACACGTCAGATGGGAGCATCGAGTGCCTGACCACGATGTCGCCAGATTCACAATGCTTGCCAACCACTCGGCTCAGAGTAGCCTCGGCGTCAGATGCTCGTGAAGCAAGGGCGGCACTGTATTCGGCTTCGTAAAGAGCAGGTCGTGCATTGTCGCTCATTCCGCCATCTACGCTGACGTACTTCCTGGCAGCAGCAGGCCCTTGATCGGTGATCTTTACATCTTTGAGGGTTCCGACCGAGTAAAGGGTAATTCCAGCTGGCCCGGCAATAACCCTGCCCGGTTCAAACGCGAGCGCCGGCACTGCGATGCCCAGCTGACTGCACTTGGCCTCGACGGCACTGGCTATTCTTCCGGCTAGCTCACTAAGCTCCATCGGTCGGTCGCTAGCGGTGTAGCTGATTCCAAACCCTCCACCGAGGTTCAGCTCTGGAACATCTCCGCCCTCAAGCAATTTGGCGTGGACATCGAGCATTCTTTCTGCAGCCGCAATAAATCCATCAACAACAAAAATCTGCGACCCGATGTGAGAATGAAGTCCGAGGAACTTCAGCTGCGAATGGGACCTAATTTTTGCGACCATGTCCGGCACGTCGGTTAGCGCAATTCCAAATTTTTGGTCTTCCCTCGCTGTAGCAAGATACTCATGGGTGTGGGCGTGAACACCGGTATTTACTCGAAGCCGAACCGGTTGCACTTTGTCCTGGGCACTGGCAATTGAGGCGATTCTTTCAATCTCAGTTTCCGAGTCGATGACGATTGCTCCGACCCCGGCCGTTATAGCTCGACCAATTTCAACCAGGGACTTGTTATTGCCGTGAAGACCGATTCTTGAGCCATCAATTCCAGCAGCCAGCGCCACGGCTAGCTCTCCCCCTGTGGAGACATCGATCGACAGGCCAGCCTGGTCTACCCAGCGAACGACTTCCGTAGTTAGTAATGCCTTGGAGGCGTAATAAGTCTTAGCGGTGGTACCTATTTTTTGGGCCGCATCGGAAAAGGCTCTGCCGGTGCCCATCAGGCGAGACTCGAACTCTTCTTGATCGACTACATACAGCGGTGAGCCAAATTGGCGCACCAAATCGGAGGCGGCCAGACCGCCGATGGAAATTTCCCCAAATTCATTTCTTTTTGCGGTGCGTGGCCAGATCCTTGGGTCTAGCCAAGAAAGGTCCTCTGGGGTTTCTAGCCAATCTGGGATGAGTGGGTTTTTCACTGCTACATCCTCTCCGGGGCGCTTACCCCAAGTAACTGAAGTCCATTTGCTAAAACCTGCGTGCAGGCATCGTTCAAATAAAGCCTGGCCCTATGGACAGCTTCGACCTCGCCACCGGATAGCGGTACCACTCTGCAACTGTCATAAAAGCGGTGGTAAGTGCCCGCCAGCTCTTCTAGATACCTGGCAACACGGTGTGGCTCTCTGAACTCAACGGCGGTTTCTACCACTTTTGGAAATTGAGCTAGCTGGGCAAGCAGATTCTCTTCGCTCGAATGGGAAAGTGTGTCAGCCTCAAAATCCACGCGCTCAACGCCCTGGGAAGCTGCGTTGTTAGCCACTTGCCTGGTTCTGGCATGTGCGTACTGAACATAGAAAACTGGGTTGTCATTGGTTTTCTTGCTGAGGACCTCAAGGTCAATGTCCAGGCTTGAGTTGATTGATGACCTAGTTAGCGAATACCTTGCAGCATCAACGCCAACGGAATCGACAAGGTCCTCCATGGTTACCACTGTTCCGGCACGCTTGGACATCTTCACTGGCGCGCCCGCGCGCACCAGATTTACAAGCTGACCAATGAGGATCTCCATGTTCAGATTTGGCTTGTCACCAAAAGCAGCGCAAATTGCCAGCATCCGCTGAACGTAGCCGTGGTGATCCGCACCAAGCATGTAAATGCACTGGTCAAAGCCACGTTCTCGCTTATCCAAGTAATAGGCAATGTCACCTGCGATGTAGGCGGTGGTTCCATCTGATTTGATGATCACGCGATCTCGGTCATCTCCAAACGTTGTTGAGCGCAGCCAGGTAGCACCATCCGCTACAAAGGTGTGACCTTTCGAGGTGAGCTGTGCAATAGCCTTTTCAACAGCACCTGCCTCGTAGAGGGTGTTCTCGTGGAAAAAGACATCGAAATCAACGCCAAAATCATGCAGTGACTGCCTGATTTGAGCGAACATCAGATCCACCCCCGCAGCTCGAAAAGCCTCCTGAGCCGCTGAATCATCCAGAGCCAAAATATCCTCGGCTGTTTCTGCCAAAACCTGTTGTGCAATCTCATCGATGTACTGCCCGGAATAACCGTCCTCAGGTGCCGGGGCCTTTCTTGCTGAAGCAAGAAGTGATTTCGCAAACCTGTCTACTTGAGCCCCGTGGTCGTTGAAGTAGTACTCCCTCGTAACCTCAGCGCCGGCGAATGAAAAGATTCTCGCGAGAGAGTCCCCGACCGCCGCCCATCTGGTGCCACCCAGGTGGATAGGCCCAGTTGGGTTAGCCGAAACAAACTCCAGATTTAGCTTGATTCCAGCCAGGTTCTGGTTCGAGCCAAAGGAGCTACCTGCCCCGATGATGGTCTGGATTAGAGAAGCTGCAGCAGCTGTGGCAAGTGTGATGTTGATAAAGCCCGGTCCTGCAATTTCAACCTTGGTAATTGACTCGTGAGACTCCAGGCGTGCGGCAAGTAGGCCTGCAAACTCCCGCGGATTCATTTCAAATTTCTTGGCCAATTGCATCGCTACGTTGGTCGCCCAATCGCCGTGTTCGCGATTCTTGGGCCTTTCCACAACTACTGTTTCAGGCAGATCTGCCTTGCCGATAGCTCCGTCCGAGATCATGTCACCAAGAACAGCAACAATTGCGCTCGACAGCTGTTCTGGGGTCATGGGATGTTCCTAATTCAGGGCAAAAAGCTTGCAATTGCAGGGCGTATGGTGTGTCTAAATCATACCCCTGTTGAAATTTCCGCACTTCCAGATTTTCCAGCTCAAAAAGGCCCCTTACGCTCGGAAGAAACTACCAACTGCATCGAAGAGCGGAGCTAGTAAGCTTGAAAGAACTCCTGGCCCCCATAGCTCAGGGGATAGAGCACCGCCCTCCGGAGGCGGGGGCGCAGGTTCGATTCCTGCTGGGGGCGCTTCACCTAGAGAATAAAAATGCGGCCATCTGTTGCATCGCCATGGCTCGGTGAGAGTAACTTGACTTCACTTCAGGCTCCAGCTCCGCAGCGGTAACCTCAAAACCCTCGGGGATAAAGACAGGGTCATAGCCAAATCCGCCATCCCCAGCTGCAGTCATGACGATTACACCGGGCCAGATGCCAGTAAATGACGTCTCACCGGCTTCTTCAACTAGCGCAATCGTGCAAACAAACGATGCCGCTCTGTTTTCAGCTGGGATGTCTGCCAACTGCTTGAGCAGTAGGTTGCGGTTCTCAACGTCACTTCTGCCGCCTGCCCAGATAGCTGAAAAAATACCGGGGGCACCGCCCATGACCTCCACGCTTATTCCAGAGTCATCAGCAAATGCAGGCTTTCCCGTTGCCTCAAATGCGGCCCTAGCCTTGATGAGAGCGTTTTCCAAGAAGCTGGTGCCGCTCTCCACTGGCTCAGGTCCAGCATGGGAAAGAATCAACAAGTCAGGCATAGCCTGACCCAGGATTAGTTGAGCTTCTGAAACCTTGTGTTCATTGCCGGTTGCAAAAATCAATTCCACTATCGAAGTTCCAGGATCTCTCCGAGTGATGCGGTTTGCAATTCGGCAAGCTCAAGGTTTGATGCCAGAGCCAATTCCAACAGGCTATCGAGCTCCGACTTGTCAAAGGGTGCTGCCTCGGCAGTCCCTTGAACTTCCACGAACAAACCTTTTCCTGTCATCACGACGTTCATGTCGGTATCTGCCCTAACGTCCTCTACGTAGGCGAGGTCAGTCATTGGTTCACCTCCAACGATTCCCACCGATACGGCTGAAACGGTGTCGAGAAGAGGTTTAGCACTTTTTGGAATATGACCATTTTGCTTTCCCCACTGAACGGCATCTGCAAGAGCCACGAAGGCTCCAGTTATTGCCGCAGTTCTCGTTCCGCCATCAGCCTGAAGGACGTCACAGTCAAGAACGATTGTGTTTTCACCGAGTCCCTTGACGTCAATAACTGCACGCAGAGATCGGCCAATGAGCCTGGAAATTTCGTGTGTTCTGCCGCCGATTTTGCCCTTAACGCTTTCGCGGTCTGACCTGGTATGTGTCGCACGTGGCAGCATTGAGTACTCGGCTGTCACCCAGCCTTCGCCGGAACCTTTTTTAAACCTTGGCACACCCTCGGTAAATGAGGCATTGCACAGCACGCGAGTGCTGCCAAAGGAAACTAGGCATGAACCTTCTGCGTGCTTAGTGAAGCCTCGCTCAAAAGTCACTTCTCTCAGCTCGGAATTACCTCGATTGTCATGTCTGGTCATTTGTCATTCTTTCTCTCGAGGTGTTTTACGTTGTTCACTTCTGGTCCCAAGAACCTCTGGGCCAATTTCTCAAACTGTTGCTGATCACCAGTTGCAAAAAACTCGTAGCTTGCTTTATTTCCCTCTGGTGCCAATAGATCGTGCTCAGTAAGCACTCGGAATACATCCTTGGCAGTTTCATCCGCCGATGAAACTAGATTAACGCCGTCGCCCATGACATAAGCGAGGGCCGCTTGCAACAGCGGGTAGTGGGTGCAACCAAGAACCAAAGTGTCAATACCTGCCTGCTTGAGAGGCTCAAGGTACTTCGTGGCAGACGCTAGAACTTCGGGTCCTGAAGTAATGCCGCGCTCCACGAGGTCAACAAAGTCAGGGCAGGCGACGCTGTGAATCTTGAAGTCCACAGCTGCGGCAAAGGCGTCGTCGTAGGCCTTCGAAGACACCGTCGCGCTGGTGCCGATGACACCGACTTTCTTGTTGTGGCTGGTAGAAACCGCTTTTCGGACTGCCGGCTGAATCACCTCAACAACAGGCACACCCAAGCCAATGGTGTAACGCTCCCTGGCGTCCCTTAGAACCGCGGCGGACGCTGAGTTACATGCGATGACAAGCATCTTTACGCCTGAGGAAACTAAATCATCCATCACTTCGAGTGCTAGGGATCTAACTAGTGACAGTGGTTTTGGTCCGTAGGGCGAATTGAGAGTGTCGCCCACGTAGTGGATTGACTCTCCTGGCAGCTGGTCGATTATTGACCTGGCAACGGTTAGCCCGCCGACTCCAGAGTCAAATACACCGATTGGTCTTGCATCCACGAAAGTTAGTCTAGGCCCGCAGCGTATTTAGGTGACCTGCATTAGTAGGCTTGAGCCGTGTCTACCGCCCTGCTAACCGATCGCTATGAGCTCACCATGGTTCAAGCCGCGTTACGCTCGGGAAAATCTGAACGCAAGACTGTCTTTGAGGTTTTCACCAGAAATCTACCTCCAGGCAGGCGCTACGGAGTTTTTGCTGGGTCGGGCAGGCTTTTATCCGCCATACAAGACTTTAGATTTGAAAAGCCAGAACTTGAATTTCTCATGGCCAACGACATTGTCGATTCCAAGACGGCAAGCTGGCTGGAGAACTTCAGATTTTCCGGCTCAATCCACGGTTACCGCGAGGGTGAGCTGTTTTTCGCAAACTCGCCAGTTTTGACAGTGGAGGCGACATTTGCCGAAGCAGTAATTCTCGAAACCTTAATACTCTCCATCCTGAACTACGACAGTGCCGTTGCATCGGCTGGTGCAAGAATGCGATTTGCAGCGGGCGACCGCTACTTAGCTGAAATGGGAGCAAGAAGGGCAAATGAGCATGCTGCTGTGGCCGCCGCAAGAGCCGCATTCATAGTTGGCTTTGATGCGACCAGCAACTTAGAAGCTGGAAGAAGCTTTGGGATACCCACGATGGGCACCTCAGCGCACTCTTTCACCCTTTTGCACGACAGTGAAACTCAAGCCTTTGAATCGCAAATCGAAGTTATGGGCGTTGACACCACATTGCTAGTCGACACCTACGATGTTGAAAAAGCGGTGCGGGATGCCGTGCGCCTGACAGACGGCAAGATTGCTGCGGTTCGCTTGGACTCAGGCGACCTGTCGGTTGCCGCAACCAAGGTCAGAGAGCTACTAGACAGCCTCGGCGCCAAAGAGACCAAGATTGTAGTCACCAGCGATTTAGATGAAAACACCATCGCCGCTCTGGCAGCAGCCCCAGTTGACAGGTATGGTGTTGGAACCTCGCTTGTTACAGGCTCTGGTTTTCCAACGGTTGGCTTTGTCTACAAGCTTGTCTCTCACGCAGATGGAGACAACTGGATTGATGTTGCCAAAGAATCGAGGAATAAGACAAACCGAGGTGGCAAGAAAAGCGCTGCAAGACTAATCGTTGACGGAGTTGCAACGGCTGAATTGGTGGGATCTCAAGTCGAAGGCAGGACCCTTCAGGTTCCTCTGATTAATAACGGACGAGTTGATGCTGCTGCCACAGGCTCAGCTGGGGTTGATTCAGCAAGAAAGCACCACCGAAAAGCACTTGCGGAACTCTCGCCTGCAGCTTTCAGGCTTTCAGCTGGAGAGCCAACGATTCCGACTACCTTCGTTTAGCTAGCGCTTGAGCTTTTCGTAGATCTCTTTGCAGGACGGGCAAACCGGAAACTTACCTGGGTCACGGTTGGGAATCCAAACTTTGCCACAAAGAGCTATTACAGCATCGCCCATCACGGCTGACTCGACAATCTTGTCCTTCTTGACGTAGTGCGAATATCGCTCGTGATCGCCGTCATCAAGCTGTTCCTGCTTTTCTTTTTCGAGGATGGTCCCCGCATCAAGATCGCTCATGCAAATTATTGTAGGTCAGCAGCGCTACCGAGGGTCACCTGGAATACAAGTCTCTGACCGCTTCGCAAAACGATAACCTCAACCTCAGCGCCCGCAGGCTCTGCCCTCACTAAAGCGGTAAGGTCGCTGGCTCCCTCAACTCTTTGGCCTGCAAAGCTGATAACCACGTCCCCTTCAGTAATCCCAGCCGCACTTGCAGCACCATCCTCAGTCACGCCCTCTACTCGGGCACCAGTTGAAAAACCTTGAGATTGCTCCTGATTGTCCCTAACTAGCGCTCCTAGCAGTCCGTGAGTTGCGACGCCGGTCTCGATTATTTCCGTGGCGATCCGCCCAGCCGTATTCGATGGAATAGCGAACCCAACTCCGATGCTTCCAGATGTTCCGGAACCGGCGGTTGCAATGGCAACGTTGATTCCAATCAGCTCACCACTGTCATTCACTAGCGCCCCACCTGAGTTACCAGGGTTGATAGCGGCGTCTGTTTGAATGACCTGCAAAGAAATAGGATTTCCGCCGTTTCCGGTCCAGAACTGCAGGCCTGCGTCTTCACTAACCTCAGAACTTGCCACCTGAATGGTCCTGTTCAAAGCGGAAACTATGCCCTGAGTGACAGTTGAAGAGAGCCCAAGTGGGGCACCAATGGCAACCACGCTCTGTCCGACGTTCAAAACCTTGGAATCTGCAAAGGCAATCGGCTTCAGGCCAGTTCGCTCAATCTTGAGTACCGCGAGATCGTAAACAGAATCAAAGCCAATCAGTTCAGCCGGAACAACCTGGCCGTCCCATAGCATCACGGAGACCGATGCGGTTTCTGTTTTTCCACCTAGTGTGACAACGTGCGCGTTTGTCAGGATGTAGCCGTCTTCGGTGAGGACTACACCGGAGCCGGAACCTCCGCCACTGGTTGAAGAGTTAACCGACAGCGTTACGACAGATGGAGATGCGGCCGCTGCTGCACCGGTAACCCAGTTCACCGTTGTTGCGTTATTGACCACGACTGGAGCCGGTTGGCTCAAGCTCACGTAGGAAGAAGTCCAGCCACTCGAGCCAATTACGCCACCTATCAGAGCGGCAGTCAGCACGAGAGCTGCTACCGGAAGCGGGTTGCGACGCTTTTTCTTAATCGGCTTCGCATTCTTTGCGGGCTCCGGTATCTGAGGGCTACTAAACGTGAACTGGTTTTCACCCGATCGATTCCACTGCGACATGATTCCCTTTCGTTGTCCTACACGATTATGTTCAACAACTCTGGGGATTGTATGAGTCCCGACTGAAAATATTCTGCTATTCCACCAGAAGCGTTCGCCGCGGTGGTTCGATAACTTCAATCCTGAGCTGATTCGACTCTAACCAAATAGTCGTCGCGCCGATAACCCAGCTCTCATCGTTTACTTGATAATCCACTCTGTAGGCCACGGTTGCAGAGGCAAAGTACTGACCGACCGAATCAAAACTTTTTGAAACAGTAACGCCTGAGAGCTGACTTCCATCAGAAAACTGCCAAACGGCAGACTTGGAAGTAAAGCGAATCTTTGCTGGCTGTCCAAAAAGCTGGCCACTCGTGATTCTGTTATTCGATGCAACACCAAAGGCACCGGCCTGAAATACCTCAAGCTCGCCACCGGGTGACCAATAAGCAAATGGACGGTTGGCATAGGCAGTTAGGGTCTCGGCACTTGAAACTGTTTTTGTGTTGGATTTTGGGGCAGCTGCGACCTTTGGCTCCGGTGGGCTGTCGCCGATACATGACCTGGACCCCACTGGCACCCACGCCGAAATTATCCCTGCGGTAGGGACGTCAATTGAATTGTTCACGTAGTACCGACAAAGTCGCATTGGCTTGGGTTTTGGCTTATACACGCCGGTTTTTCCAGCAGTGGAGTCAACTTCCTGCTGTTTCTTTTCTGCGCAAATTGTGTAGCTGTTTGCGGTGCTGACATTCGGTCCACAGCTCGCAACTGCAGCAATCAGTATCGCTTCGATCAGCATGGCGTCAGCTGGGTGCTGGGTAATAAAACTGTAATCATGCGGAGAAACTAACCGAGATTGACGAGTAGCCAATCTTGTTTTCCACAACCAAAAGAAAAAACCCTCGAAACCTAATTCGAGGGTTTTTCTTAGTTGCGGGGGCAGGATTTGAACCTACGACCTCCGGGTTATGAGCCCGGCGAGCTACCGAACTGCTCCACCCCGCGGCGAAGTCCTAACCCTAGCAGGTTTTAGATTCTTAATCTAATGCCGCTAGGGCATCCTGAATTGCCCTTGCCAATCTTTCGTCCGCAGCACCGAATGCATCCCAGTCACCGCTTCTAAGTGCGGCTTCCTTATCAGTTAGGGCAGCACTTGCAGCCTTCAGCGCCTCATCGAGTTCAGCATTGCCTGAATCTGTTGTTGGTGCTTCAACTTCAGGCTCTCCCTCGGTGTCAGTTTCTTCCTGAGATGGAACTCCCGAGTCTCCGCCGAATAATGCATCAAGCGCGAGATCCAAGGTGTCCTCAAAGGCAATCTGGTCACCGAATGCAACCAAGACTTTCTGGAGCAGTGGGTAGCTGGTTTCACCTGTGGACTCGATATAGACCGGCTGCACGTAGAGCAATCCACCTGCAACTGGCAGAGTCAGTAGGTTTCCATTCAGAACTCTTGTTGAACCCTGACGCAGGATGTTCAGCAATGAGGAGACGTTGCTGTCTGCGTTGAAATTGTTCTGAACCTGACCTGGACCTGGGACCACTGTCTCTCGTGGGAGATTCAGTAACGTCAACTTTCCATAGTCGTCACTCACGGTTCCGGCTTCACGACCGGCGTCGGCGTTGGCAATCAGGTAGCCGGTTAGGACGTTTCTACTGCTCTCTCCTGTCGACTGAGGAATGAATGTCGAGTAAATCGAGAACGCGCTGTCAGCGTCGCCAGGCGCCTGCATGGTTAGGTAATAAGGAGGCTGCAGTGCTCCAAGACCTGTTCCTTCAACAGGGTCGTTTGGAGTCATCCAAGCATCCTGCTGAGAGTAAAAAGCTCCGGCTTCGGTCACGTGGTAGTTGCCAAGAACGGATCGCTGAATCTTGAACAAATCGGATGGATACCTCACGTGTGACATGAGCTCTGCTGAAATTGCGGAGCGAGGCTGAACAGTGTCCGGGTAGAGCTTCATCCAAGCCTGCAGGATTGGATCCTGATCGTCCCACTGATAAAGATCCACTGAACCGTCATACGCGTCCACCGTTGCCTTTACTGAGTTACGGATGTAGTTCACATCGGTAGTGTCTCTGTTGAACGTCTCGGAAGCTGTGTCCAGAATCGCAATGTTGAATGCCTCAACATTTGAGTACGGGTACTGGGTTGTCGTGGTGTAGCCATCAACAATCCACTTGATTCGCCCGTCCACCACCGCTGGGTAGATTTCAGAGTCAACAGTCAAGTACGGAGCTACCTCTGAGATACGCTCCGCTGGAGACCTGTTGTAGAGGATCTGCGAGTCAGCATTAATGGCATCGGAAAGCAAAATCTGTTCGCTCTGGAACCTCAGAGAGTATGCAATTCGAGTGAAAAGATTGCCGACCAGTGGACCACCGTTTCCGTCAAATGTCGTGTAAGTCTCTCGCTCGCCATCATCACCGGCGGGGAAGTCAAACTCCAGAGGATCTGACCCTTCTGGCGCTCCGACAATTGAGTACGCTGGCGAGTTTGCACCAAAGTAAATTCGTGGCTCGAAGTCTCCCAGCTGTCCAACCGAAGGAATTCCTGACTGGAAGAACTGCGGCTTACCATCGCTGTCGCGCTTATTTCCGTAAGCGGCTACGAGGCCAAAACCGTGCGTGTAGACAATTGTTGAGTTGTACCAAGACTGAGAATCTCCGAGGCCAGCCTGGTTCAGCTCACGAACGGCAATCACAGTGTCCTGAGTCTGGCCGTCAACCTCATACCTGCCAACATGCAGGCGGTTTGGGAAGCTGTAGTACTGGCGGTACTGCTCCAGCTGCCTGAAAGCATCTGACACAAGAGCAGGGTCAATAATTCGAATAGAAGCCGTGGTCTTGGCGTCATTTCTAAGGGCCCCAGGTTCAGCCACAACACTTGCGTTGTAGTCCACCACGTTGACTTCGTCTAAACCGTAGGCAATTCGGGTCGCATCAATGTTCTTTTGCAAGAACGGACCCTCGAGGGTTCGCTCGTTTGGAACGACCTGGAATGTCTGGACAACCCAAGGGAACAGGCCTCCAAGAACCAGAGAGCTCGCCACCATAAGAGCGGTTGCGATTATCGAAACTCGCCATCTACCAATAACCGCTGTCACGATGAACGCCACGGCAACTGCAGCCGAAATCAGGGCCAGAATTTGCAGACCTGGTATGACAGCATTTGCATCCGTGTAGGTCACTCCGGTGAAGAGACCGCCATTGCTGGTGGCCGTTGCATACTGGTCAAGCCAGAGGCTCAGTCCCTGCAGAACCATGTAGACGGCAATCAGAATTGAAAGCTGAATTCGGGCTGGCTTTGAAACCTGCACTGCTCGTCCGGTGAAACGGATGCCACCGTAAATAAGGTGAACCCCAGCGTTGATCAACGAAGCAAGGAAGACTCCGCCGGAAATAAACCCAACGATGAAGGAATAGAACGGCAACTGGAAAATAAAGAACCCGACATCCATCCCGAACTGAGGATCGCTTATGCCAAAGTCGCCACCATTCAGCCAAAGTGCGGCAGTCTGCCACTCTCTGGCTGCAATAAGACCACCAAAAATACCAAGCAGTGCTGGAACCCCCAGCATGATGACTCTGCGAAGACCTTCTAGTAGCTGCTGGTAAGCCTGAAAAGGAGACTCTTCTGGCATCTTCAGATACACCGGCCGCGTTCGCCAAGCAGCAGTGAGGCCAACAGCCACGAGCACTGTCATGATCGTGAAACCAATTAGAAATGCAATTACCTGACCCAAAATTTGCGTGAAGAAAACAACCTCAAAGTCAAGCTGCCTGAACCAGAGCCAATCTGTGTAGATCCCCGCGGCACTCAGCAGCGCGAAGACGATCACAGCCAAAATTCCGAAAGCTATCGACAGCGGTGAAACTCTGCGCTGGGGGTTTGCTTGTGCTTCAGACAATATCTATCTCCTAGTTAGTGCATTGCAATTCGGGCAATTGCTGCCCTGTAGTGAACAAGTCTATTTTTTCAAGTGCTTCCGACAAGTCTCTCACTGAAACGACTGTCAAATCACTGGGAATATTATCAACGGCCTCCGAGCAGTTTGCTTCAGGAGCCAAGAAGAGCGTTGCCCCTGCCTCTTTGGCACCCAACATCTTCAGGGCAATGCCCCCAATCGGACCGACGCCTCCGTCTGAATCTATGGTGCCAGTGCCGGCGATGTGAGAGCTCCCCGCAAGTGAACCGGGAGTCAGTGAGTCAAGCACACCCAAACTAAACATCAAGCCACCGCTGGGCCCACCAACATCTCCCAGCTGAAGGTCTATGTCAAAGGGAAAATCATATGTGTAACCAATCATCGCCCCAATCGCCCAAGTGTCAGCTGTCCTCTCTGGTGAGACGGCAAGCTTTGTCAAGACACCCTCACGCAGGACCTCTATCTGCAAGGCAGAACCGTTAGTGGCCTGAATGATTGCCTTCAACGACTCAAAGTCAGCGACTGGTTCGCCACCTGCGTTTATGACCAGGTCGCCTGCTATCAGGATTCCAGACGCGGGAGCGTCCTCAAGCACGGTGTTTACATACAGCACTCGTGGAACCTCATAACGCAGTTCTTTCAACGCGACCGCAATTGCGTCCTGCTGTGAGACCTCCATTTGAAGCGAAGACTCGGCGCGAAACTGCTCGGTGCTGAAATTAGGCGGGAAAACCTCATCGAGTGGAATCACAACTTGATTCGGGTCTGCCCAAGCAAGGAAGATCTGCACCCAACTTGGAGTGGAGTCCCTGTTTCCCAGCAGGGAAACCGTGGTGACATCAAATTTGGTTTCGGAAGGAAAAATCTCAACCTCGTTTGAGCTGATGACCTGGGCACCATCTATTTCACCCATCACATTGAAGACTTGGCCAGGCCTCTCGATAACAAAACCGGTTGGGATAAAAAGCAATCCAGACAGCACAACAGTCAACACACCGAAGCTGATCCATACCAATTTACGGTTCGCTTTTTTAGTCTTCGGCTCTTCAAAGAATGTCATTGCTTCAATGCTAAATACCACGAGGGCAAATTGCTCCATTGAGCCTCACGCCCTAGGCGAACAGACTCGCGTTTGCAGGCTATTTGCAGGGCATCCCCAGCGATGCAAGGTAGCGTTTTACTCTAAAGAGGTGTGCAATGGACGACCAACCAAACCGCGAAGAGCTAGAGCGACTCATCAAGAAGATGATGGAGTCTGGTCAACTCGATCCTGAGGACCTCGCCAAAGTTGCCGGTTTTAGCGCGGACCCCGCGATGCTCAGCAATTTGTTTGGGCAGGTTTCGAAAATGACAGGCGAACCTGGTGAGCCTGTTGATTGGAAACTTGCAATAAACCAAGCGCTGACTCTTGCTAAGAAAGACCAGCGTGATGCTTCAGCCAGCCTTGAGGCCGAAGTTGACAACGCATTTGACATGGCACGCCTTTGGCTGAGCGAGGTGACCGAGTTTGCAAACTCCAATCCACCCAAAAAGCTCAGTCGCTCAATGTGGGCCCAGGAGGCCATGCCTCTTTTCAGAGAGCTCTCTGAACCAGTGGCAAACAGTATGGCTAGAGCCCTAAGTGAAAGCCTGGGTGACAGTTTGCCTTCGGAATTGAGCGAGATGATGGGACCCGCCAAAAACTTCATCGGCAATGCAGGCGCTTCGATTTTTGCAATGCAGCTTGGGCAGGCAATTGGAAAGCTCTCAAGTGAGGTTTTGCTAGCCGGTGAAATAGGGATACCGCTCACGGACAGGCCCGGATTGATAACCCAGAATCTCGAGGCATACTTGAAAGACCTAGAGGTGCCGAAGAGTGAGGTGTTGATCTTTCTTGCCACCAGGGAGCTTGCGATCTCCTCGCTGTTTAGCCAATCTGGCTGGCTGAGAGATCAAATTGTTACCCAGGTTCGTGAATTCGCCGCGGGACTGACTGTAGACCTAAGTGGCATTGAAGACATCGTTCAGCAGATAGACCCTTCAAGCCCAGACACCATGGAACAGATTATTGAGGCCAGCGCAATGGTTTCACCAAGAACTCAAGAGCAAGAGCAGGCGCTCGAACGCATTGAGGTGTCCCTTGCGCTAATCGAGGGCTGGGCCGACGCTGCCGCGCTCGAAGCCACTAAAAGGCTGCCGAGCATCCTGCTAGTTTTCGAGCTTTACAATCGTCAACGGGCAACAAGTAGGGCATCTGCAAAAACCTTTGAAGCCCTTCTCGGCCTTGGATTACGGCCGAGACTTAGAAGAGAAGCGACGCACATGTGGCAAGAGGTTGCGGCATCTCTTGGGAAGCAAGCATCTGACAATCTCTGGTCTCACCCAGACCAGCTTCCATCTGCGGAGGAAATTCAGGATCCAACTGCTTTGATTGCTCGAATCCAAAACGGCGGGGACGACTTCGAGGACCAGCTCAAAAAGTTTTTGTCTGAATAGGCTGTGGAAAACCACTTTCGCCTGACCTGAAATCCATGCAGAATTCCAGTCGTGGTCAGACAAATCAATCCAGGTCTAGCCAGACTCTGGATTTCAGACTCTGCCAGACAATTCGGTGTTCACGGAAGAGTGCTCACAAACCTCAAAAATTCAGATTTTAGGCTGCTGGAATACTTAGAAGCTGGAATATCTAACAGTCAGGTTCAACACCTGCCTCAGATGGCGAGCGCCGATTCCCATGAAACAAAAGACCTAATTCAACGGTTGGACGGTGTGTTATCCAAGACAAGCTCTTTCCTGCCTCAGCTGCCCGAAACTGAGATTGAGCGCAGGTTCTCGGAAATAATGCGTCTTTACTTGCTTGACGTGGAGGATCCCGCCGAAGCACTGAGGGCCCGAGCGAAACTGAAGATATTCATTTCCAGCCTGAACCGCACAGGGTTGACCATCGCCAAGGCAATGAGTGCTTCGGCAATCACAGGGGTTTTTACCGCGGACCACTCAAAAGTCTCAGAATCCGACACTTTGGACATGGGCTACCCCAGAGACAGCCTTGGGCGCCAGCGGGTTGGCTCAATCAAGGTAAATGAACCCAACCTCGAGATTCGTCTCCACAGTCGGGCCAGCACAGCGTTTGACCTGTGCGACCTGGCGGTCCTAATTTCGAACGATGTCGTCGAGCCGGAAAGTTATCAGACTTGGATGTCAAGAGATGTGCCGCACATTTCCATTTGCTACACCGAAGCTGGAGTGGAGATCTCTCCGATTGTTATACCCGGCCTGACTGCCTGCTTGGCTTGCGTCGAGCTTCATCGAATATCGTCCAATGCCAATTGGGTAAGCATTGCAACCCAGCTATCAAACTTGGATAGAGATCTAGCAGACTCGGCCATGATGCTTTTTGCAAGTGGAGTAGTTATGAATAAGGTGCTGAACTATCTAGATAAACATCCGCAAAGCGTAGATTCCGAGACCACCAGGATGACAAGGTCTGGGGCCATAGAAACGCTGACCCTCGACTCCACTAACTGTGGTTGCCGAACTGAGTGATGTATTCCGATTCCGGCTTATCGAGTCTGTGGCTGATTGCCAATGTATCTTTCGCACGGGTTATGGCCACGTAAAACAACCTTCGCTCCTCAGCAAGCTCCTGCGGCGTTTTTGCGTAGCCAATCGGAAAGAACCCTTGGTTCATGCCGATGAGAAAGACGCTTTCAAATTCCAGACCCTTGGTCCCATGAACTGTAGCGAGCATAACCGCATCCCGAAGCGGTTCATGACCGGAGCGCTCTCGCTCATCTAGCTCTCTCAAGTATTCGTCGAGACTTTCAGTTTCGGTCTCTTCTAGAACCTCAATAAACCAATTTAGAGCTGCCCACTTTTCATTCTTTGAGCCAACTGAAGTCCAACCTAACGAAGTGATTATCTTCGACACTTCTATGAACAAAGGCTCTGTGTTGTCCGAGGCCTGCAGTGCTCTTATTGCGCTCATTCCCTGCACCACTTCCGGGCGCTTGAAAAACCTACCTGCTCCACGCAGTTGGTAATCAATCCCAGCTTCCCGCAGTGCAGTCTCAATCGGGGCCAGTTGCGAGTTGGTCCTGGAAAGTACGGCTATTTGCACCTTTTGGCTGCCGCTACCAAGCAGCGCTGTGATGCTGGAAACCACTTCGTCTGCCTCCACTGAAGCAGTTTTGAACGACTGGAAACTTGGCTTGGATGACACTTTTCTCACCGCAGCAATTGGTGCATCCGGGCTGACCCTGTTGGCCAGTGCAACAATCTCTTGACTGGACCGGTAATTGCGGTTCAACTCAAAAACCTTTGCCGATTCATAGCGACTCGAAAAATCGGTCAAAAAATCACTTCTAGCTCCGGCAAAGGTGTAAATGGTTTGCCGAGGGTCCCCCACAACGCACAGTTCTTGGCGATCGCCGAGCCAGGTTTCTAGTAAGGACTGCTGCAAAACGGAAATGTCTTGATATTCATCCACGGTGAAAAATCGATACTGCTGCTGGACGTGTGCAAGCATTCGCGGCTGATCCCTCAGCAGCCCCACACAGAGCAAGAGTGCATCCTCCCAGTCGATGATTTTCCGCTTTTGTTTTAGAGCTTCGAACCCTTGAAAAAAATCAACGAATTGCTCGGGGCCAAGCGATAGTTGCCCTTCAGCTTTAGCCACGTGAGCCTCAACCGACTGCATTGAATAACGAATTAGTTCAACTTCGGCCTGCAAGCCAGCTTTCATTTGAGCGGTCGGCTGGATTGACATCTGCTCCAGCACCTCTTGGATTAATGGCGCCTTGTTCGTGACTAATTTTGGTGCAAAAGAGTCGGTCAGTTGGGGCCAGAAAAACTGCAGCTGGGCCAATGCGGCCGAGTGAAAAGTCCTAACGGCAACATCCCTGGCACCAAGACTCCGGAGCCTTGATCTAAGCTCTGCTACCGCCCTGTTGGTGTAGCTAAGTGCAAAGACCCTATTGGCTGCATAGGCGCCGGTCTGGATGCCGTAGGCGATTCGATGGCTGACGGTTCTTGTCTTACCACTGCCGGCGGCGGCGATAATTGCAACTGGACCGTGCAGTGCAGATGCTGCTGCGGCTTGGTCGTCATCCAGGTCAGCCAGAAGCCTGCTTGCAGAATCTTCTGAAGACATTGATTTTCCTTACGCTACGCGTGGCGTTGAAGCCTTGGGGCCTTTGAGCAATCTAACCTGTTGAAGTGTTACGACCAAGTTTGATATTAGCCGCGCTTGCAGCTGACGCTGCCCCGGGCATTACCTTCCGCAACTATCTTCGGAGCGATGCGAATCCAGACATCGATCAGCTGCAACTATGGGACGAGGATGGGATCTCATACCAGCTGCTAATTCCCGCCACGGCCTCAGGCGAGTCCGAATTAGCCACCGAGCTCCAAGCGCTAAAAGTTATTTCGCCACTCAGGGACCAGCTCGAGCTTGAAATCCCAACACTGATTGGCAAAACAAAGGACTCTGATGGCTCAACTGCAGTGCTAATGACGCTGCTCGGAGGCGAAAGTCCTGACCTTGCAAAATTTGCCCCTGGAGACTTCTCAAAGTCTTTGGGAGAAGCAATTTCACGACTCCACAACCTTGACCCGGCAGTCCTTAGAGCCTCTGGCCTCGTCGAGCACGACGCTGACACAATTCTTCGACAGAGAGTCGCCGAGATAGATGCCATTGCTCAGTCTGGTCGCGTGCCGGCAGCTCTACTTTCAAGATGGGAAGCTGCAACCGAAGAGGTTGGGCTTTTCCGTTTCCACGGAACTGTCGTCCACGGAAACCTCTCTCAAGAAACCATTCGTGTTAGCGGTCAGAAAGTGACCGGATTGGCAGGGTGGAGTTCACTCAGAATTGGAGACCCTGCCGATGATCTTCGATGGCTAACAGGTGGGGCGCTTAGAACAACGCTTGAGGACGCGATGCTCAATTACCGGGCTAATAGATCTCAAGCCGATGAAAACATAGGGCAACGAGCCCAACTTTATTCGGAGCTGGAGCTGGGTAGCTGGCTGTTGCACTGCCTTGAATCCGAGGACGAGAAGGAAATCGCCATCGCTGAGAACATGATCTCAGAGCTTAGAGACCAGCTCGAAAGCGGCAACCTTCGAAACCTTAGAGCCGCCAGTTTCGCTGGAATCGCCTACCAGGCAACGGTGACCGAGGCCACTGTGGCTCAACCCTCATCCACTGAGAAAGAGGAACAAGAACCGCATGAGGTCATTGCCGATCAGGAAGACAGGCCTGCAAGTGATGACAGCGCTGATAAAAACACTAAGGCTGAAGACGAACTTTTCTGAGCGAAGCTAACCGCTTTGATAGCTCGGCCTCTGCAATCACCTGGGGGGAAACCTCAACTCCGTCTTTCGCAAAGAAAAAAGATGCTGTAACTCTCTCGATGCCAACTCCAAGCAGTCTTGCCAAGCCGATGCGGTAAAGCGCCAGTTGAATGGCTTTGGCTTCAATTTCGGCTTTTGATTTTGGAGAAGCGCCCGACTTCCAGTCAACGATTTCAAAGCCTTGATTGGTCTGAAATACCGCATCCAACTTGCAGACCACAATGGTCCCGCCGAGTTCATATTCCAAAGACTTTTCAATAAACACTGGCTGAAGCGTGGCAAAGCGAGATTTCAAGAACTGTCCTGCGAGGTGTTGGTCCTCAATGGCAAAGATGTCAGCATCTATTTCACCATCTAGCTCGAACGCATTTTCTAGGGTTTCGTGGAACTGAGTTCCTTTTGCTGCTGCTTCCGAATACGGAATGGGCAACGGGCGCTCTAGTTCTGAAAGGAACTTCTCAGGATCGCCCAGCAACGAAACCACTCTCGATGCCGACAGTCTGATTGGAATCTCGGCTGGCAAATTTTGTCCCAGTACTTCTGTCTGCTTCACCAGCGCTGCAAGCTGAAGGCTGCCTGTGGGGTTTAGTGGCCTGGCAGATTCAACGGCCTCGGCAGCTCTTAGGTAATCAGGCCTTGAATCGCCAAGGGGATCCACTGGCCAGACTGCCTTCGTTGAAACCTCGGACAGTGGATTTGTGGCATCTGGCTCCGGAATAGGTGCCACTAGGTCCACCAAATCCGCTTCCAGAAGCTCCTCAAGATATGCGGCCGGCAATCTCGGTTTTAGGTTGCCCGCCTTGTAATAGCTAGCTGTCAAGAGCAAGTGCTTGCTAGCCCTGGTAATAGCTACGTAGGCGAGGCGTCGCTCCTCGATATCATGCTTGGCTCGATTCTCGTCGGCAAACTGGTCCAGTGCGGTTTTGAGTTGTTTTTGAGTGGTTGCAGGCTCCCAAAAAAACTTTGGAATCCATGCCGAATCTTGCCGAAGCGGGTTTGGAAGCTTGCCCAATGACAGCCAGCCTTTGGTTTCCCTAGATTCCACAGGAAAGGAGCCGTTTACCAATCCGGCTACGACCACTAGGTCCCATTCCAGGCCCTTGGCAGCATGAACGCTCATGAGCTGAACTACTCCGGCCTTGGTTCCAGTCTTTGGTAGCTCAAATCTTTCACTCGTGACCGCATAGTTCAACCAAGAAATGAGCCCGTTTAGGCTCGGCCTAACCGCAGTAGCCTCATAGTCCGAGATCCTCGAGATAAAGCCCTCAAGGTTTGCAAGCGGGAACTTTGCGTTCGAATGTGCATAGAGTTCGATGTCTAGCTCCAGCTCTCTTGCAACAGCCCAGGCGAACTCGCTGACACCGAGCGACAGTTGAGTACGCATCCGATGGAACAAATCAGCCGCGAACACCATGCGCTGAAGTCCTAATTCAGAAAGCTCGGTCATTTCGTGGGTTTTTGGGTTTCTCAACTCATCAAGGGTCTCCACAAGCGTCATGGGTGATTGCCCATTAACCTCTTTTCGCATCCTTGAAAGCTTCTTTGCAAAGCTCTGCAATTTAGCAATGTCCCTTGGGGCAATGCGGAATTTAGGGCCGGCTAATACCCTCATCAACTCAGCCCCCGATTCGGGGTCGCTAATCACCTTCAAGGCTGCAATGAGATCTATCACCTCTGGCTGCTCAAGCAACCCAGAGAGCCCGGAAACTTCGAAGTCCAAGCCGCGAGCTGCCAGAGCTTCAGTGAAGACACTCATCGCCTGCTTAGATCTAAACAGAATTGCCGCCGAGGTCTCCTCGTTCATGCGATGTTCAAGCCATACTGCAGCCGCTTGAGCTTCCGAGACCTCGTCCTGACAGACCTGGACTTGAACCGACGAATCGATATTTAGCCCGGCGGTGAGACGCACCGGAGTAAGGCCAACATCCGAGGACAGCGGCTCACTTACTAAATTCGCCGCATCCACAATCTTTTGCCCAGACCTCCAGCTTGCGCTCAGGGCAAACTGGCCCGCTTTTCCAAAATCGTCTGAATAACCGCTCAGGTTTGCGCTACTGGCTCCGCGCCAGCCATAGATTGCCTGGTTTGGATCCCCAACAGCCATGACCGCTCGGCCCTTGAACAGCTTTGCCAGCAGCATGGTCTGAATTGATGAGGTGTCTTGATATTCATCTAAAAGCACGAACCTATGAGGCAAAACCAATTCCTGTTTTTCCAAAGCGGTGAAGGCAAGTGACACCTGGTCAGAAAAGTCGACCAGTCCCCTGATGCGTTTTTCCTCTTGGTATTTATTCGCGAGCTCAAAAATCAGATTGGAAGACCGAACGGTGTCGATTATCGCCTGGTGGTAGGCAAAAGCTCCGACTTCACCCTTTTCTGTTTTTGGAAGCCCCGAGATTCGTTCCTGAAAGTCTGTCAGGTAGTGAATTGCAGATTCTGCGGCCTGGCGATTATCAGTCAGAGCGGCACTAGCGGAAAGAACTTTTTCAGTCAAATAATCAAGGGTTCTATCCCAATTTAAGAGCTCCGAAAAGTCCTCCGCTGTCGCAAGTGTCACGATGTCTTTTGCTAGCGATATTGCACCAGCCTCAGTCAATAAAGTGGCGTCAGCCTCGAATCCGACCTGAAGTGACAGGGTTCTAAAAATCTCGTTGCCAAACGAGTTATAGGTGGTGATTTTCGGTGGCTCAAAATCCTCGGCTAAACCCTCTGGCCAAAATGACGATTCACGAAGCTCTACCAAGCCCGTGTTTACCCGGCTTGAGAGCTCGCTGGCGGCTTTTCTAGTGAACGTGAGGCCAAGAATCTCGCTGGGTTTGGCTAGTCCGTTTGCAACTAAAAAAAGTGTACGAACTGACATCAGCTCGGTTTTACCGCTTCCGGCGCCGGCAATCACCAAACTCGGGCCATCGGTGCTGGCATCTGAAATTGCGGTGGCTTGTTCTTCGGTTAGCTTGTTCCTACTAACGACCGAAAAAACCTGCTGTGCGGTGTACTTAGTCATTGGTCACCTGCCTTGCAAGTAACATCTGGCAGTTTGCATCGGCGTGACAGTGATCCGAGATGCTAGCCACAAACTGGCTTTGGCCAATTTCATTCTCGGCTCTTGATAACAGCTGAAGTATCTCAGCCTCAAACTCGCCTGCCAGCTCTGGCTGCTCCAATATCTTGAGCGAGTTTGATCCGACCGAAATAATTCGACCACCAACCACTTTTTCCTGGAACGCTTCACGCAGTCCAAGCTGATAAAGCGCTAATTGCCTGTGCTCGGCTGCTTCCTTAATGCTCGGGGGTTTTCCCGTCTTTAGGTCCGCAGCAATCAATCCAGTGGCTGTGCGCTCCACTCGGTCAATTTTTCCCGCTACCACCAACTTTCCCAGCTCAATTTCAAAACCCTGTTCGCTTTCAACAAGCGGGGCCGAATTGGATAGGTATTCGGCCATGTAGCCGACCATTTTCATTGCCTTGCGCTTTGCAGCCAATGACAACCAATCGGTTTCAAACTTCAATGTGTGCCAATTGGAATCAACATATCCAGCCAAGGATTCAGGGCCTGATGCCAGCTCCAATGCAGAGTGCAGCAGCGTCCCCACAGAGGCCTCAAAGCTCCTGCCATCTCCGCCAAAGTTATTTATGAACCAGTGCAATGGGCATTTTTCAAATGCGTCGAGCTTTGAAGCGCTCAGTCTTAGCTGCTCTTCTTGGTTGACCACTGGCTCCTCGGTGGAAACGGGAAGCATGCCTTGCCAGTGACTCGGATGCGCTCCCGGTGTGCCTGCCAATGCCAGTGCGGCAAGCATTGGTGCCGCACTCAGATCACCTCCCAGGAGATCTCTCCTAAGCTTTCCAACCAACCTTCTTGAATCAAAGTCGATGTCCACGGTTTTGTTTTCCGGTTCAACTTTGGCGATTTGCAAAAACTGTGACGGCTGCTCTTCACTGGTCTCAATGGCAGTCAGCAGCAACCTGAGGCGACAGGCCCCGAGGCTCTTATAGAAAAGCCTAAGCTCGTCAGCGAGTTCGGATCTAGTCGGCTCGGTTGGGTTATCAGATCTGCCTTGCAGATAGCCCTGAAGACTCGAGGCTCCCAGTAGCGAATTTCTGGGCCGGAGGTTTGGCCAGATTCCTTCCTGGAGCCTAGGCATTGCTACGACCTGAAAAGATTTTCCACTCAGTTGGGCGGCTGTTGCCAGCACAACTCTGTCGCGCAGTCCGATTTGAGCCAGCGAATCCTCTGGGATTGCCGCCTGCAATTGCAAATCAATGAACGCTTCAGCGCCGAGACCATGCTTTTGGTCGAACCTGCTGGCGGCAGCAAACAGTTCGAGAATTGCATCAAGATCTCGATTTGCCGCTAAAGCAACCTCTGTGGCCCCCTTTGCCAGGGCTGCCAGCTCTTGTTGGTTGACTAAAGACCAGATCTGACTGACAAGCTCGTATGCGCCGAGGTTTTGCTCTGATTTCAGCTTTAGGCAAAGGCTAATTGCCCGGTCTAGTCTTTTGACTTCCTTCGACTCGAAGTCGATTGGTGCTTCAAACAGTGACTCTAGAATCTCAGTTCGGGTCAAATCTTGGAACTCCTCGAGCGTTGCCAGTTGCCTAAACAGTCTTCGCTGCTGAATTACATTCAGGCCAATCAAGCTCGAGTGCAAAAGCTCCAGAACCTGACTACTGTCAGATTTCCCAAAAATCAAGTTTGCAAAATCCAGCACTGACCTCGCAGCAGGCTGGTCTCTGAGTGCCGCTTGGGCTCCCAGGATTCTCACCGGAACCGACCTAGCCGAAAGCGCACCGGCGAGCTGTTCCAGTTGCACCCTGGTTCTTGCAATTACAGCCATTTGGCTCCACGGGATTGCATCGCTCACTCTTATCTGCCTCAGTGTGCTCGCCAAATAGTCAGTCTCTGCGATCTGATTATCAAAAACCGCGTACTCCAGTCGGTTGGAGGTAATGGCTCTTGGGCGATGGGCAAAGGCCTCCGAGGTGGGAATGCGCTCAACGACTCTGGACATAAGCGCCCTGATCTGTTCAGGCTGACTTTCACCGGGCTGTAGATAGAGCTGTCGAAGGTCCGCACGGTTATCCCTGAGGCTTACAACGAAGCCCCCCGAGGCCCTAAAGCCAAGCGAAGCTGAATCAGGGTCACCAAAAACCACCAACTTGGATTTCTCTGCCAATTGCAGCAAGAAGGTGATTCCGGCTGTAGAAAGATCTTGCGCATCATCGACAATCACGTGCGCCGGTGACGAATAGTCTCTGAGAGCTTTTGTCGCCTCAATCATCAATTGCGAGGGGTCCACTTGACTGGCCAAGGAAAGCCTGTCCAGATATTTCGGGAGCAGGTCGATTGCAGCCTGCCATTTAGCATTCGGCCAAATCGCATGCAGCTCAGAAAGAGCGGAGGCGCTCAGGTTGTTCTCGGTTAGAACTGCAAACAGGTCCCTTAGTTCATTGTGAAATCCCGCCAGACCGAGGGTCAGTGAATCGAAGCCCCAGGAAGATGTTGCTTTGTCCTGTTGGGCCTGCAGAACCAGTTCAGAGATCACAGCCTGTTGGCCCGCACCGGAAATTAGTTGAATATCTGGCTGGTTTGTTCTCAGCACCTCAAAGGCTAGCGACGTGATAGATCTGGCGCGTGGGGATAGAGCAACTTTTTCCGACTCTATCGAGAGTTCGTCTCGAAGTTGAGTGGCAGCTGTTCTGGTAGGAGTAATTACCAGGATTTCCTCGGGGGTGCTCCCCGAGCCCTCTAGTTGTTTGACAATCGCCTTGAGTGCTGAAGATTTACCACTCCCCGGGGCGCCCAGCACAAGCGTGTCTTGTCCGTTGACAATCGCGTTGACTATCTCTGTCATGTCAAAATTTCCCACTCTGACAATCTATTTGGACCCACAGACATTTTTCTTGCCGTAACCTTATTTATTTAGGAGTGTTTATGGACGTCAGAATCGGTATCAAAGACAACGCAAGAGACATCAGCTTTCAGTCAGGCCTGAGCGCCAAAGACTTGACCGCGAAGGTCACCAATGCGATGGAGGCGAACGCAACAGTTCTTGAGCTAACGGACGAAAAGGGCAACACCATCCTGGTGCCAACCTCGTCAATCGCTTACGTAGAAATCGGAGCGGAAGAAACCCGCAGAGTTGGGTTCTTGTCCTAATGGAATTGCTGATCATTCTTGCCTACGCCGCAATTCTGGGACTTGTTGGCACCTTTGTGCTTGATAAATCAGATCACTACGGCAAATTTGTGCCCGTAAGCATGTCGGTTATAGCTGGCAGCGCACTGTGGCTTGTGCTTACCTGGGTTGGCTTTAGTTACTCAAGTGTTTGGATCTGGTTCATCGTGATGTTGGCGATGCCAGCAGCCGGTTTTTTTGGAACCAAAATCTTGGTGTCAAGGCGTGAGCAAGCAGAGGCCGAGGAGCTAGCTGCAATTCGCTTACGCGGTAAGACCCAGTAGGTCCATTCGAACCGTGTGCTGAGCAATCAGTTCTGATGTAAACGGTTCGAGCAACTTAAACTGCTCCCTTGCAAGTAGCACTGGGTCAGTCGATGTTGGAGCGGGAAGAATTCTCTCGAAGCTAACCGAATCTCTGATTTCCAAGAGTGCGTCTCCGACTACCATTCGGCCGAACAGAGCCAATCTTGACCCCAAGTCGACATCGCTGGCAATTCCAGCAGCTAGCTCATGAAAACAAAAATCCTGCAGCTCCTTCGCATTGAGAAGTTGTTCAGCCTTTACTCTCTTAGCTGGAGCAAGCCCCTTTGAAACTCGGTGAGCTGAGTCTTGAAGTATTCCAAAAACGACATAGATTCTCATCAGGTCTTCGTGCCAGTCGGCACCTTCGGTGCGAATCACCAGTTGGTCCAGACGCTCTCGCATGTCGGACTGCAATTCCATTTGGTGCTCGCCAGAACTAATCAGCATGGCGTCTAGCTGCTTGGAGCGATCTCTGTAATCGGCAGCAATTTTCGCCTGCTTTTTGGCCTGCTCGGGAAGCGGTGCCTTTTGCGAGTCTTGATCGCAAAGGTCTGAAATCACGCCGTCAAGCTGGGCCAGATAAGCCAGCTGTATCTCCGAGGAGGGAGTAAGCTTGGCAGGATTGAGTTGGATTTGACTGCGACCAGCAGTGGCATCTCGCGAAGGAAGCGTGAGCTTCTGCGACACCTTGCGTATTCTGCGTAACCAATCCAGCACCTTGCAAGCTTATAGCTCTGCCCGAGGTCTAGAAAACCCCGAGCAAAAAACAAATGGAGACTTTTTTGACATTCAAATCACTCGGGATTGACGCAGATATCTGCCAAGCCCTAGATGCCAAAGGCATCACCAGCCCGTTCCCGATTCAAGAACAAGCCATTCCAGTTGCCCTTGCCGGCACCGACATCATTGGGCAAGCGAAAACCGGAACCGGTAAGACCTTGGGTTTCGGCCTCCCGCTAATTCAGGCGCTTGGCGAAAACCCGACCAAGGGCGTGCAGGCACTAGTTGTGGTGCCAACCAGAGAGCTCGCCCTTCAGGTTTCCGAGGACCTCATTATGGCCACCTCGAATCGCCCAACCACTGTTGTTGCAATCTACGGCGGCAAGGCCTATGAGGGTCAGGTAGCAGCGCTCGAGGGTGGTGCTCAGATTGTCGTTGGTACCCCTGGAAGACTTCTTGACTTGGCAAAGCAAAAGCTGATGGACCTGACAAAGGTAACCTTCATGGTTCTGGACGAGGCAGATGAAATGCTTGACCTCGGTTTCCTGCCAGACGTGGAGAAGCTCTTCTCACTTACTCCCCCGCAGCGTCAGACAATGCTGTTCTCGGCAACAATGCCATCGCAGATTTTGAGTCTCGCTCGCAGATATCAGAACAGACCGATTCACATTCGCGTCAGCGACCCGGACGAAGGCAAGACCAAGGCCGACATAAAGCAGTTTGTGTATCGAGCGCACGCCCTGGATAAAGATGAAGTTGTTGGCAGAATTCTGCAGGCCGAGGGCCGTGGCAAGACCGTGATATTTGTTAGGACTAAGCGCACCTCAGGCAAGCTTGCAGAAGAGCTAATCGACCGAGGCTTCAATGCCGCCCCACTTCACGGAGACATGTCTCAGGAGGCCAGGGAGAAATCAATGGCCGCTTTTAGGGATGGTCGAAAAGAGATTCTTGTTGCCACCGAGGTAGCTGCTCGAGGAATCGACGTTGACGATGTGACTCACGTCATCAACTACTCGGTGCCAGAGGACGAGAAGGCCTACTTGCACCGCATTGGCAGAACAGGTCGTGCCGGCAAGCTAGGTGTCGCCGTTACTTTTGTGGACTGGAACGACCTGGCTCGCTGGGTCCACATCAACCGCGAACTAGATCTCGGTGTTCCAGAGCCAACCGAAACTTACTCCAACTCCGAACACCTCTTTGAGCAGCTGTCGATTGCCCCGGGCACCAAGGGTCGAATCGGAAGGGCGCAGGCCGCCAAGCCACGATCTTCTGATCGATCATCCAGGAACAATTCAAAGGGCGGAAACAGGCAGGGCTCGAGGCCTGCGAAGTCTGAATCAACTAACGAGTCAACTCCACCAAGGAATCGTGAGCGCAGCAGAAGTAGGAACTATAAGGGCGGCTCGAAGCCAGTAGCCTGATCCAAAACCCGCTGCAACATCTCTGGAGAAGTAGTGTTTTCTCCCAAGCGATTCTCTTTGCCGTCAACCCCGTGGTAGTCGCTTGAACCGGTAATGATCAAATCGTGCTTCAGGGCCAACTGCCTAAGCCAAGGCTTGGCTGCGGCTGGAACAGCTCGGTGATCAATCTCAATTCCGTTGAGGCCTGCGGAAATCAACTCAGCAAAAAATTCCGCCGGAAGATCTTGCAGATTTGCACCCGGTGGAAAATCAATCAGCGGGTGGGCAATGACCGAGACTCCTCCGGCAGCTCTAATAAGGCCAATTGCCTCAACCGTGGAAACCGAATGGTCGGAGACGTAATACCTGGACTTCGAATGCAATATGGACGTGAAAGCATCTGAGCGATTTGGAACGATTCCAGCTGTGACCAGGGCGTCCGCAATTGCGGGCCTGCCGATGGTTGCCCCCTCAGGCAGCTCACCCAGCACCTTTTCCCAAGTGATCGGATAGTCCTCCTGCAAAAGCTCCACCATTTTCTTTGCCCTGTTGATTCTTGAATTGCGAGTCTTGTTGAGCTCAGCCACCAGCGCGGGGTTTATGGGGTCCGGTAGGTAAGCGAGGATGTGCACGCTGATGGACCGGTGGTTTCCGATTGCCTGCCTGGTAGACACTTCGATGCCTGGAATAATTCTCACACCAAATCGCGAGCCCGCAGTTATCGCCTCTTGCCATCCGGCAGTGGTGTCGTGGTCGGTTATCGCCAATACGCTCACATTTGCCTTGGCAGCATTTTCCACTAGCTCGGTGGGTGAGTCTTTGCCATCTGAGTTATTACTATGGGCATGCAGGTCTATCACAGGAGCAGAATAGTCGTATGTCAAAAAAATCTCAGCCCACGAACCGCTCTCGCACCCCTCACTCAGATAAGTTCATGAAATTTATCTCTTCGGAGTGGGGGGAAATCGAAGGCCCTACTGTGTCCCGCTGGGAAATTGCAGACTTCACGGCCAAGCGTAGGCAGGCGATTGCAGACACCTTCCCGGGCAAGCAGATCATTCTGGAGGCTGGTGCTCCAAAGGTTAGATCAAACGACACCGACTATCGCTATCGACCAGACACCGCATTCACCCACATGACTGGCTGGGGTTCAGCCACCGTTCCAGGAGCTGTATTGGTGATTGACTCGACATCGGCACATGCCGAATCAACCCTTTATCTATTGCCGACGGCAGGGAAAAACACCGACGAGTTTTTTGCAAACCCGGCTATTGGGGAATTTTGGGTTGGCCAGCGGCCCACGCTAGAAGATATCGAGAAGCAACTGGGCATAAAAACTAAAGACATAAAAGATTTCAAGGGTGACAAGAAATCCTGGACCACTATTTTGGACATGAAAGACGAGGAACTCTCGATAGCCCTGTCGTCGTTGCGCTTTGTCAAAGATGGCTTTGAAATCCAGGAAATAAAAAAGGCGGTTGGAATAACCGCCAAAGGGTTCTCAGACGTTGTGAAGTCCCTACCCAAAGCATCCAGGCAACAACGCGGCGAGAGAGTGGTGGAAACTGCCTTTTACAGCACCGCCAGGCAACTGGGCTATGAACTTGGGTACGAGACGATTGCCGCCAGTGGTGCACACGCCTGCATCCTGCACTGGACCAAGAATAACGGTGATGTCAAAGCCGGTGACGTAATACTTGTCGACGCCGGTGCCGAAGTTGATTCTGGCTACACCGCTGACATCACAAGGACTATTCCAGTTAACGGAAAATACTCCAAGGAGCAACTTTGGATGTACAACGCGGTTCTTGAAGCTGCAGATGCGGCGTTCAAAGTGGTCAAACCTGGAATCAAATTCCGAGATATTCACAACGCAGCAATATCAGTTATTGCGAAGAAGGTTGCCGAACTCGGTCTCATACCGGTTAGTGCCGATGAGGCCCTCGAAAGCGATAACCAGCACCATCGTAGGTACATGGTTCACGGTACCAGCCACCACCTTGGGCTTGACGTTCACGACTGCGCTCAGGCAAGGCGTGAGATGTACCAGGACGGCACGCTGGCAGAAGGAATGGTCTTCACCATCGAACCAGGTCTCTACTTCCACCAGAACGACCTGACAGTCCCAGAGAACTATCGAGGAATTGGAATACGTATCGAGGACAACGTGCTGGTGACAAAAAACGGTTCGGAAAACCTAAGCGCGATGATTCCCAGGGCTCCTGAAGAGATCGAAGCTTGGTACGAACAAGAACTAATCGGAGGGGCTGGCTAGCTTTAGAGCTTTTTGGGCCTCAACCGCATCTTCTTCTGGCACGATCACTTCATAACGTGCGGCAACAGGCATCTGTGAGCTGATGAAGCCACGTTTATTTTTAGTTGCTACGAATCGAAGTATGTTCAGCAGCATGCCACCGCCGGCTGCAATGACCACAACTGCCATAAATTCCTGAGGAGCATAACTAATCGCTCCATCGGCGTTGGTTTCAATGCCTGCGCCCAACAACAGGGCAAAGATCAAACCGAACCAGAAGCCAGTTGCTGCGCCTGAAAGTGCGACCCTGCCGTAGCCAAGTCTGGTGCGAACCGATTCCACCATAACCAGATCGTGCCCAACGATTGAGATCCGATTTGCCTTGAATTCCCCTGCAACCAAGCGATTTACAAATTCAGTTGCCTCGAGGTGAGTCCTGAATTCCCCGAGACTGTGCCCCTTGGGAATTGAGACGGATTGGCCTCGCTTGCGTTGACTAGTTTTTGGGTCAGACATTGCACCAGCCTTTCAGTATCCGCTTGGGCAGAATAAGGTTATCTCTATGAGCGCAACCAGAGTCTTCGTAGCCAGATTGGCAGGATGTGGTGTTTTTGACCCTCATGGAGACCGCGTTGGCAAAGTCATTGACGTTCTGATGGCTTACCGAAAGACCCTCCCGCCCCGAGCAACCGGCTTCATAATCGAGATCTCAGGGCGCAGAAGAGTGTTCCTCCCCATTGCTCGAGTGACGGCGATTGCGCCCGGTCAGTTGATAACCAATGGCCTAATCGATCTTCGCCGCTTCACGATGCGTGGCCAGGAAGTAAGGGCAATAGCCGAGATGTTGGGACGTAAAGTCACCCTATTAGAGGACAAGCAACTGGCAAGCATCGAAGATTTTGCCATCGAGCTTGGCACAAGGGGCGATTGGGTCCTGTCAGAGCTCTTTGTTCGCAAGCAGAAAAAGACGTCAGGCCTTCCCTTTGCAAAAGGCGCCACGCTCTTTGCCCAATGGAACGAGGTTGCTGAGAATCAGGAAAACCCTGCCGATCAAGACGCTCAACAGTTGCTATCCGCAGTTGCAGGCCTTCGTCCAGCCGACCTGGCAACAGCGGTATTGGACCTTCCTGAAAAACGCATGCTCGCCCTTGCCGACGAACTTGATGACGAACGACTGGCGGATCTATTGGAGGAGCTTCCAGAAGAAGAACAGCTGGAGATCATCAATGACCTCGATGACGAGAGAGCCGCAGAAGTCCTAGATTTGATGGGGCCAGATGATGCCGCCGATCTAATGGCAAACCTCTCCGAAGAGCGAGCGGAAACGCTGCTCGACCTAATGGATGCCGAAGAAGCCGAGGACATTCGTCAGTTGCTTCAGTACGAGCCGTATACGGCTGGTGGAATGATGACCCCAGAGCCGATAATTTGCGCTGCCGATACGACTGTCGCGGAGGCGATGGCATTGGTCAGGCGCAGAGAAGTAGAGCCAGTGCTCGCCGCTCAAGTTTTCGTTACGCTGCCCCCTTATGAGGCCCCCACTGGGAGGTACCTCGGCGTGGTTCACTTTCAAAAACTTCTGCGCTATCCACCCCACGAAAGACTGGGGTCAATTCTTGACACCGAACAGCAACCAATCGCACTGGACACCCCAATTGCCCAAATCCACCGTGACTTGGCCACCTATGACCTCATAGCACTTCCAGTAACCGACGACGAGCAACACCTGGTTGGAGTCGTGACCGTTGATGACGTGCTTGATCACCTTTTGCCAGACGACTGGAGAAGTGAGGAGGACAACTAATGGCCAGAAACCAATCAGCTCTTGAAAAGCCAATGACTAGGCGCCCGTTGTTCCGCATTCCTAACATTTCTCAGGAAACTGTGGGACGAGTTTCAGAGCGCTTTGCCAGAGCCATGGGCACCGGTGCCTTCTTGATCGTAATGACGATTTTTGTTGCGGTTTGGCTCAGTTGGAACACTCTTGCCTCAGCGGGTGCTCAGTTTGACCCCAGGGCTCTGAACTTCACGCTGCTGACACTAATTTTGTCGCTGCAGGCCTCCTACGCAGCTCCCCTGATTCTGTTGGCACAGAACCGCCAGGATGACAGAGACCGCGTGAAATTTGAACAGGACCGGCAACGAGCTGAGAGGAATCTGGCTGACACCGAGTACCTAGCAAGAGAAGTTGCGGCACTTGCGCTTTCTATGGAGGAGGTAGCCACAAGAGATTTTGTTCGCGACGAAATCCGAGCTGCCATGAAAGAGCTCCTAGAGGAATTGCGAAAAGACCAGAAACCTGGCAAAAAAACTAAATGACATCGCGCGCGCACGTCGCTCTTTCAAAAGTAATCGACCCCGAGCTGAGGCTCCCAATAACCGAACTGGGGATGGTTGGCGAGATTCAGGAAGACTCGGATTCCGTAAAAGCCCTCATAAAACTTACGATCGTCGGCTGCCCTGCCGCACAGTCGATTGAGCGGGATGTAAATCAAGCACTAGCGTCTCAGTACAAAAATGTTGAAGTCGTAATGACCACAATGAGCAAGGAAGAAAGAGCTGAGCTCACAAAGAAACTTCGTGGTGACAGGCCCCCTAAGTTCAACCCATTTGTAGAGAAGGACAATCTCACCAAGGTGATATTCGTTTCCAGTGGCAAGGGCGGAGTTGGTAAATCTACGTTGACCGTGAACCTTGCGGTGGCCCTGGCTGCTCAGGGCCAAAAAGTTGGCCTGTTAGATGCGGACATTTTTGGCTACTCGGTTCCGCAGCTTATGGGTGTGAATCAAGCGCCAACAAAAGTCGACCACTTGATGCTTCCTCCGATTTCACACGAGGTGAAGGTAATCTCCATTGGTTTCTTTGTGGCAGATAATCAACCTGTTGCCTGGCGAGGGCCAATGCTTCACCGCGCAGTTGAACAATTCTTGACGGATGTTTTTTGGGGGGATCTGGACTTTCTCCTGGTTGATTTACCGCCAGGAACCGGAGACGTGGCAATCAGCCTGGGGCAGCTACTACCGACGGCGCAGACCCTAGTTGTCACCACTCCTCAGCACACTGCAGCGATAGTTGCTGAACGCTCCGGGGCAATTGGTCTTCAGACAGGCCAAAGCGTGCTGGGTGTAATTGAAAACATGAGCTACCTGCCGAGCAAAGATGGCCCGATTGAAATCTTTGGCTCAGGCGGTGGCGATGCCGTTGCCAAGCGCCTGAGTGAACTTAGCGGTACTGAAGTTAACCTTCTGGGAAAAATTCCACTGAGCCAAGAACTCAGAAAATCAGCTGACAACGCGCTTCCAATAGTGATCGGCAATCCAGAGGACCCAGCCGCAGTTGAGATTGCAAACATAGCCAAACAGCTTATTTTGACCCCCAGGGGTCTTTCCGGGAAATCTTTGAAGATAACTCCGAGTTAGGAACAGACATGAAAACCATCGGCGTCATAAATCCACTCAGCGGCAAGAAGCTCCATGACATCCAATCTCACAGCGCCACCGAAGTTGGCTTAGCCTTTGAAACTGGCAGGCAGGCCCAGCCTGCCTGGGCAGCAGTACCAGCAAGGGATCGCGCCAAGGTCGCAGGCGCAATCGCAAACACATTGATTGCAAACCAGGACAAGCTGATGGACCTTCTTCAAAGTGAAACTGGGAAGTCCAGAGCTCATGCTTTCGAAGAGGTCACCGGGGCCCTTGGCGCTATCACCTACTATGCAAAGACAACTGCCGGCCTAATGAAAAGACAGCGCGTCAGGGCCGGAGTGCCCTTCATGCTCTCCGCTTTCACTGAACCGGCTCCAGTGGGAGCGGTTGGAGTCATTACACCCTGGAACTACCCGCTAGCACTAACCATGATGGATGTGATTCCAGCGCTTATGGCTGGAAACGCCGTGGTTCAGAAGGCGGACAACCAAACGGCAAAAACCGTTCAAATGGCCAGAGACATCAGTGTTGAGGCTGGCATTCCAGCAGACATTTGGCAGGTTGTTCACGGCGACGCCGCAGAGGTTGGAAACGCAGTCACGGACAACGCTGACTACGTCGCCTTCACCGGCTCAACAGCAACGGGAAAACTAGTCGCGACCAGAGCTGCTGCGAGACTTATCGGCTACTCACTTGAATTGGGTGGCAAGAATCCGATGATTGTGCTTCCGGGAGCAGACCTTGAAAAGGCAGCGGAGACAGCGATTGGCGCTGCCTTTGGAAATTCAGGTCAACTTTGCGTCGCGATCGAGAGACTTTATGTTCCACAACATGATTTGAAATCATTCGAAGCAATCTTGAAGCGGCGGGTGGAGTCACTGACAGTTGGCACATCCAACGATTTTGACTTCGACTTAGGCGCGCTAACCTCTGCAGCACAAATTGAACGTGTTTCAGGTTTTGTCGACAGAGCAGTGGCCGAAGGGGCAAAGGTTTTGGCGGGCGGCAAGCAGCTTAAGGACATCGGCCCAAACTTCTATGCCCCGACCGTGATCACAGACATTCCTCACGGAGCTGAGATTCTGCACAAAGAAGTCTTTGGTCCCGTGATTGCGCTGGTTGGCTATCAAGGTCTGGATCAGGCGGTTGAGCTTTCGAATGCAACCGAATATGGTCTCAACGCCTCCATCGTTGGTGATCGCTCGCAGGCTCTCAAGCTCGCTTCTAGGCTGATGTCCGGGTCGGTAAACATAAACGAGGGTTACCGAGCGAGCATGGCTTCTGTGGCAGCACCAATGGGTGGAATGAAGCAATCTGGCATGGGCAGAAGGTCAGGTCCGGGAGGTCTATTGAGATTTACTGAAACTAGGACAATCGGTGTGAGCAACAACTTCCCAATCAAATTGCCGACAAGGGCAAAACAGTATTTGAAGCTCGCTCCAGTGATGACCAAGATGGTCAAACTCATTGGAAAGATCTAGGTCGCTTCCATATCCACCGGAGGTGTCTCTCCGAGCTCAAGGGGCTTTTGAGGTGGCTTTGGGCGGTTCAACGATTCAGCTGCATTGGGGCGCTTGATCTCGTCTTTCAGCGCATCTCTAACGATTCTCCTCGGGTCGTACTGCCTAGGGTCGAGTTTTTTCCAGTCGAGGTCTTCAAATCCATCGCCCAGTTCTGATTTCATCTGAACTTGAGCATTGTCAACCATCCGCTTAGCTTTGCGGGCCCACTCACCTAGCTGCTTTGCATAGTATGGCAAGCGTTCCGGCCCAAGAATTAGGACGGCCAGTAAAGCGAGAATCAAAAGCTTCTCGGCGCTGAGACCAAACATGTTCTCGATATTACAACCAACCAATCCTTGGTTTTTACACATCTCGACCTAAGCTTGCCCACAGGATGATAGATAAAATTTCAAGCTGGAAATATGCCGAGAGCTTCAACACGGAACCAGCACACATAGTCAATGCCCGCAGGAGTGCCGAGGAGCTCGGGGTCGAGTCGGTAACCAGCGCTACTGGAGCCGGGCTAGCCTCCGTGGCAGCCATGCTTTCGGCCAAGAACATCGTCGAAGCCGGCACCGGAGCGGGCGTTTCAGGGCTTTGGCTACTGAGCGCATCGGAAACCAGCACTCTCACAACAATTGATGACGAGCCGGAATATCAGAACCAGGCGCGGACGAATTTTCAGGAAGCGGACATCCCTGCAAGCAGAGCGAGAATCATTGCTGGTAAAGCTGCTGCAGTCATGGCGAACATGACCGAAGCCGCCTACGACCTAGTATTCCTAGATGTCGATCCGTTCGCCCTGGAGGACTTGCTGCCCTATGCCGCTTCTCTGGTCAAGCCCTCTGGGGCAATTGTCATTGCTCACGCGCTCTGGAGGGACCGCGTGCCGAACCCAGCCCTGAGGGATGAAGAGACCTCAGCCGTGCGAGACGCGGTGAGTCAATTTGAGAATTCTGATGATTTTGTTTCGACCATCTCGATGCTTGGAGATGGTTTGTTGATCGCAGTTAGGAAGCCGGAGGCTATTTCTTAACAACGCCTTCTAGAACCTTGTGAAGCTCTTTTGCTTCCGCTTCATTGACTGAGACCACGAGTCTGCCGCCACCTTCGAGTGGGACACGCAAGACGATTAGCCCCCTTGGCTCACGTTCTGCTTCCATAGGTCCGTCACCGGTGCGAGGCTTCATTGCTGCCATGAGATTAGACTCCTTGGAATAGTTTGCTAAAGAACAAGTATCCCAGAGTTGGGGGCCTAAAGGCAAACTTATCTACAGGCTGAGCCAGCCGCGAAGCCCAGCTTCAACATCAAAAAGGTGACCAACCGGAACGTTCTCGTTATCCGCGTGAGCCAGTGACGGATCCCCCGGACCATAGTTGACGGCAGGGATTCCCATCGCTGAAAATCTTGCGACGTCGGTCCAGCCGTATTTGGGACCCACCTTTGCGTCTGTAGCGGCTAAGAACTGGACTGCAGCATCCCTGTCAAGACCCGGCCTGGCACCCTCTGCTTGGTCGGTAACTTTCAGTTCATAACCTTCAAACAGCACCCGCAACTTTTCAATGGCTTCGGCAGCAGTCTTGTCGGGTGCGAAGCGGTAGTTGACCGTTAGCACCGAGCTGTCGGGAATCACATTTGTCGCGATGCCGCCAGCGACCCAGACTGCGTTGAGGCTCTCTCGGTAGTCGAGTCCATCAACACTGATCGTTTCAGGCTCAAAATCATTCAGGATCTGCAACGGTCCCAAAAGTGCATGGACTGCGTTCTTTCCCATCCACGGTCTAGCCGAATGAGCTTTCAGGCCCTCGGTTGAAATTTCAACACGCAAGGTTCCATTGCATCCACCCTCAACCAGCGCGCTAGTTGGTTCGCAGAGCACTGCAAACTCACCCTGCAGTAACTCGGGGTGATTCCTGGAAAGTCGCCCCAGACCGTTGAGCTCACTTGCGACCTCTTCGTTGTCATAGAAAATCCAGGTGATATCAAATTTAGGTTCCAATACTTCAATCGCAAGCTTGAGCATGACGGCGATGCCGCCCTTCATGTCAACGCTCCCCCTGCCAAAAATTACCTGCTCACGCTCAAAATGATGAAGCTCTGCGGGCAAGTTCTCAGCAACCGGCACCGTGTCGATGTGGCCGGCGATTAGCACTCTGGTGTCTCTTCCAAGGTTTGTGCTTGCAACCAGCGCGTTACCGTCACGAACTACCGTCAGGTGTGGAGCTGAGGCTAACAACTGCTCAATTTCATCCGCGAGCTTTTTCTCGTTTGATGAAACGGATTCGATGTTGCAAATGTCAATGGTGAGTTCAACCAAGGTCTTTGAGATATCTAGCGAAGGCATGATGTTTAGGCTACCTGTATTCTTGAGCCGATGAGTGATGAGCAGATAGCCAAGACAGCCTGGGGCCACGGCCTTGCAAGTAAGACAGACGCGGGAGAAATTCTTGACGTTTGGTATCCAGAGCCGAAACTTGGAGAGGCTCCAGCATCTGATTTGCAGTGGTTTCCCCCGAAGGAGTTAGACCTAAAGGCTGGAAAGGATGAGCTTCGGAACCTCACCCTCGAGGTAATACGGTGTGAAATTGATTTGGGCCAACCAGTTCAATCAACCGAAGATGCCTACCTTCGACTCCATCTACTGTCACACCTTCTAGTTCAACCAAATGCAATGAACCTGGATGGCCTGATTCCGAATCTTCCGATTGTGGCATTTACCAACTTTGGAGTGTTTGACCTAATGGATTTTGAGGCCAGAACGCTAGAGCTTCGGAAGCACGGCGTGATTGCCCACTCAGTAGATAAGTTTCCACGTCTGGTGGACTACGTTGTCCCGAAGAAAGTCCGTATCGCAGATGCCAACAGGGTTAGACTCGGTGCCCACTTGGCACCCGGCACGACCGTAATGCACGAAGGGTTCGTGAACTTCAACGCCGGCACCTTGGGGTCTTCAATGGTTGAAGGTCGCATTTCCCAGGGAGTTGTTGTTGGTGATGGCTCAGACATTGGTGGAGGCGCATCGATTATGGGAACCCTTTCAGGAGGGGGAAACCACAGAGTCTCAATTGGTCAGCGCGCGCTGCTAGGAGCGAATTCCGGAATTGGAATATCTATCGGCGATGACTCAGTGGTCGAGGCGGGTCTTTACGTCACCGCGGGCACCAAAGTCACTTTGATTGTTGAAGGCAGGTCAGAGAGCGTCAAAGCTTCAGAGCTAAGCGGTCTTCCTGGATTGCTGTTCAGAAGAAATTCTCAGACCGGAGCCGTTGAAGCAATAGCAAGATCTGGCGATGGAGTAAACCTAAACGCAGACCTTCACGCCTAACCCGTTACCGAATCCCAGCCTCTGGCTTCTAAGGGTTCAGCATCCAGGTAAACAGGGTGCTCATTGGCAGCGATAATTTTTCCGATGACCTTTGCGCCCCTCGGGATTTCTGAGCCCTCTGGCAAAGCAGCCAAGAACGAATGATCTTCACCGCCGTGAAGGACCCAATCCCATTCACTCGCGTCCTGGTCACCCGACCTGGAATTGATTGACTGGGCCGCTTGCTCCAACACCGCTGCATAACCTTCTAAATGGCGCTTTTCCAATTGGACTGAGACATCCGATTGCCTTGCAAGTCTTGTCGCATCCAGCGATAGGCCGTCTGATATATCCATCATGGCGGTTGCTGATCTTGCTACCACTAGACCGAGTGCAAGATCCGGCGTCGGACGAAGCTGGACATTCACCAGTTCCGGATAGCTAGCGGCAGCGGTGGGGTCAGCAAAATCCAAGAGTGCAAGCCCTGCAGCAGCTTTGCCAAGCGTTCCGGAGACAACCACCAAGTCTCCTGGCTTAGCTGTTGATCTCAAGACCGGCACAGCACCATCTAAGTCACCGTGTGCGGTGACTGCTATGACGATTTCACTGCCCGTGGCAAGGTCCCCGCCAACTACCTCGATCGATGGTGAGAATTGATCACACGCGGCCTGTAGCCCCTTCGCAAAATCTTCTAACCAAGCCTGCTTGGTGTTATTGGCAATAACCAGGGCTACAGTCATAGCCCTTGGAGTAGCGCCCATAGCAACTAAGTCTGCCGCGTTTGTCATTACGGCTTTGAAGCCCAAATCAAAGCCCGAAGACCAAGAACTTCTAAAGTCGTGGTTTTCCACCATTGTGTCAGTGGTAATTACCACGCGTGGATCCGTGAGGGATATCACAGCCGCATCGTCACCGGATCCAATGAGAGTGCTTTCTGCAGGCTTTAGAACGCTCAGGGCACGAGCAAGGGATTCTGATTCACCTATTTCTATGATGCTTTGGCCTAAATATTCCACAGACCAACGCTAGCCTTATTTCAATGAGAAATTACTTAATCCCAGCGATTATTACCCTCTTGCTTGCAGGCTGCACTCAAGCCGTAAGCCTGGAGGCGGCTGAGGATGCCAACAACCCAGCCTGCGCTGAGGTAATGGTTCGGCTTCCTGCAGCGCTCGGTGAGCACGAGATTCGTTACACAAATGCCCAGGCAACCGCTGCCTGGGGAAATCCGGCAGCGGTATTGCTGCGGTGTGGCCTGGAGCCAGTTGAGGTTTCGGCCTTACCCTGTGTAACAGCGGGTAGCACAGACTGGCTGGTAGACGAGTCACAAGCACCAAACTTTAGGTTTATTTCCTATGCCACGACCCCGGCAGTCGAGGTGGTAGTCAATTCAGAACAGGCAAGCGGTGTAACGACTCTAGAAGGCCTCTCTCAAGCAATCAATGTGCTACCAAGAACCAAGGTCTGCACATCCCTGGTTAATTAGCTCTGCCTGATTCCCTGCTGAAATCCATTTTGGATTAGCCTCTCAATGAGCTGCTGGTAGCTCACCCCGGAGGCTTCAAAAAGTGCTGGATACATCGAAATTGGAGTGAAGCCTGGCATGGTGTTCACCTCGGTGATAACCCAGCCTTTTTTGGTCAAAAAGAAATCTGTCCTTGCTAGACCCGTGCAGCCAAGCGCTTTGAAGGCATTGACAGCCGCTTTTTTTAGACCGGCTTCTTCCTTCTTGGTTATCAATGCAGGAATAATCAAGTCTGCGCCAGAACCCAAGTACTTTGCCTCGTAGTCGTAGAACTCGGAGCCTGTAACCACAATTTCGCCTGGAACCGAGACCTCCAGCGTTCCATTCTCATTCTCGAGCACACTGCACTCAATTTCACGACCTTTGATGCGCTCTTCAATCAATACGGTTGAGTCATGCTCGAAAGCTAGCTCGATAGCTGCCCCGAGCTCAGCGGCGGCTTTCACCAAGCTCACTCCAACAGATGAACCGGATCTTGCTGGCTTCACAAACGCGTCTGGCTTGCAGATCTCCCCAGCAGTCCTGAGCGCTTCAGCTCTTTGGTTTTGCCATTGAGCGCGAGAGATGACCACCTGCTCGGCGACCGCAAGGCCGGATTCCCTAAAGAGAGCCTTGGCGGAAACCTTGTCCATGGCAACCGCTGAGGACATGACGCCATTGCCAACATACGGAATCTTGCAGAGTTGCAATAAGCCTTGAATTGAACCATCCTCGCCATTCGGCCCATGTAGCACGGGAAAGGCAAGGTCAATTTTTCCAAGTGAAATGCCAGAGGCCATCCTGAGCTCGCCACCACCAAGCGGAAGCAACAGTTCAGGTGAGTCTTCACTCACCTCTGGAAAGTCTGCCAATTTCCATTCTGGGTTAACCGGTTCCAAAACAAATCGACCGCTTTTTGTAATGCCAACCGGAATGACTTCGTACTCGGAGTTGTCGATGGCCGCAAAGACTCCAACGGCTGTCACACAGGAAACCGAATGCTCGCTCGATTCACCGCCGTAGATAAGGGCTATGCGCTGCATTAGAACTCCATCTCAATGGCATCAGCCAGGTTCAATTGCTTCCCAAAGTCCTTTGCCGGCATTCGACCTTCCAGGACATCGCTCACCTGGGTAACGATTGGCATGTCAATACCAAGCCGATCTGCAATTTCTAGCACCGGCTGCACCGATGTCAATCCTTCGGCTGTCTGCTTCATGCTTCTAAGGACCTCGAGTTTGCTATAGCCCTTACCGAGCATCTCCCCCGCACGAAAGTTTCTGGAAAGGTTGGACTCACTCGTGGCAATCAGATCTCCGAGCCCAGCAAGACCAAACATCGTTCTTCGCCTAGCACCATGCTCGATGGCAAAGTTTGTGATTTCGGTAAGGCCGCGGGTCATTATCGAAGCCTTGGTGTTTTGCCCATAGCCAAGTCCATTTACGATTCCGATTGCAACGGCAATTAGGTTTTTCAGAACACCACCGAGTTCAGTGCCAATCGTGTCCTGGCTTGCAAACACTGTGAAATAGTCGTTTGAGCAGGTTTTTGCGACCTCGGCGGCACGCTCGGTATCTTCTGAAGCACACACGGCAGCAGCTGGATCCTTGCGGGCTATTTCTAGCGCCAGGTTTGGACCTGAGAGCACGGCTATGTGGTTCATGGGAACCCCGGCGGCCTGGTGAATGACCTCACTCATCCGAGCTCCGGTTCCTTGCTCCAAACCCTTCATAAGGCTGATAACAGTTGCACCCGAAGGGATGTGGCTCTTCCAGCTCTCAAGGGTTTCCCGTAGGGTCTGAGAGGGGACGGCAACATAAATCTGATCAGCGCCTTTTAGGGCCTGTTCAAGCGAGGCGGTGGCCGTTAGGTTCTTAGGCAAATCGACGCCGGGGAGATAATCGCCATTCCTTGAGGTGTCGTTTATCTCTGTGGCAAGCTCTTCACGCCTAGCCCAAAGCAAAACCTCGTTGCCACCATCGGCTATCACCTTGGCAACGGTTGTACCCCAGCTGCCGGCTCCCATCACTGCAATTTTCACTTTTTGTCTTTTCTGAAATTGCCGACTTCAGTTTGGCCTTTATTGGCTGGGTCCCAAAGAGTTTTCGGAGGAGTTAGTCCACGCATCTCACCAACCAGCCTGGCAACCTCTTTCATGATGCTGTCGGTTGCCTGGTAAAGCTCTTGGTTTGTAAGTCCGTCTTTGTTTAGGTGATCAAAGTTCATTGGCTTGCCAATTTTGACGTTCACCGTGTGAAAGGGATTTGGACGAAACTTTTTGGAGTAGTTACCAAGCACCTTCTCTACTCCCCAGTGAGCTGCGGGGACAACAGGAAGACCAAGTTCAATAGCAAGCCTGATTGCCCCGCCTTTACCCCGCATGGGCCAAAGATCTGGGTCACGAGTCAAGGTTCCCTCTGGAAAAATAACCATGACTTGCCCGGCAGCAAGGTACTTTTTTGCTTCTCGAAGTGGCTCTTGGTTCGATTTGCCAGCGCGATAGACCGGAATTTGACCTACTTTTGGGAGGATTTTTCCAATAATTGGAATCCTAAAAAGCGATTCTTTTGCCAGGTAATGCGGCACTCGCTTCATGTGGATGTAAACCGAATAGGCAAATGCAAATGGGTCTAGGTAGCTGACATGGTTGCCGACGATGATGTAGCCGCCCTTTGGTAGGTTCTCCACTCCAGTGGTCTTTACGTTATAAAGCAGTCGAATGATAGGCGCCAGGATAGCTGCGGTTATCCTAAAGGCCCAATTGGATTCCTTTTTAGGTAAAGCGTCATTAGCTTTTGTCATAGCTAGCCCTCAACGCTGAAGTCGGCCCCAAGATCTTGCAGTTTGTCTATAAATCTCTCATAGCCCCTAGAAATCAGCTGCACATTTGAAACGTTTGATGTTCCTTCTGCGGCCAGCGCCGCCACAATGTGAGAAAAGCCACCCCTAAGGTCAGGGACACGAATGTCCGCACCGTGCAGAGGGGTGGGGCCAGAAATCACAGCCGAGTGATTAAAGTTTCGCTGTCCGAATCGACAAGGGTTACCACCCAGGCACTCGCGGTAGATCTGAATCTTGGCACCCATCTTGTTGAGCGCTTCGGTAAACCCGAAGCGATTCTCGTAAACGGTTTCGTGGACAATTGAAATCCCCTGAGCTTGAGTCAGGGCAACCACAAGGGGTTGTTGCCAATCTGTCATGAACCCAGGGTGAACATCTGTCTCAATAACGACCGGTTGCAACTCCGAGCCCGGGTGGAAAAAGCGAATGCCGCCAGGCTCTATGTCGAATTCTCCGCCGACTTTCCGATAGGTGTTCAAAAAGGTCATCATTTCAACCTGCTTGGCACCTCCAACAAAGATGTCGCCCTTGGTTGCCAAGGCAGCGGCGGCCCAGGATGCTGCTTCGTTTCTATCAAACAGGGCTTTGTGGGTATACCCCTTGAGTTGCTTTACTCCCTCAATGCGAATGACCCGGTCGGTATCGACAGAGATGATTGCTCCCATTTTCTGCAAGATCGCAATCAGGTCGATAATCTCTGGTTCAATCGCCGCCCCCCGAAGCTCGGTCAAGCCCTTGGCAGTTGTCGCGGATAGCAGTACCTGTTCGGTGGCACCAACCGAAGGGTATGGCAGATCAATTTTTGCAGCGGTCAAACCATCCGGCGCACTGAGCCTTGTGCCGGTTGGAAGCTTTTCGATCACTGCGCCGAATTGGCGAAGCACGTCGAAGTGAAAATCAACTGGGCGGTCACCAATTTCGCAGCCACCTAGGCCCGGTATAAACGCCTCGCCCAACCTATGCAGCAGCGGGCCGCAGAACAGAATTGGAATCCTAGAAGAACCTGCGTGGGCATCAATGTCCACCATGTGAGCCTGTTCGACCTTGGAGGGATCCAGCACCATGTCACCGGTTTTTTCATCGTGGGTGATCGTGACACCGTGAAGATTGAGAAGTCTTTGCACGACTTCAACGTCTGAAATGTGAGGAACCTCGAGAAGAGTGGATGGCGTTTCACCCAAGAGCGCCGCAACCATTGCCTTGGTGACTAGATTTTTTGCACCCTTGAGTTCGACCCGCCCTTTGAGGGGCTTGCCGCCTTCAATTCTTATGAGGCTCAATCAAACTCCCTTGGCTGGGAGAGTCTTGGGCTTCCAAGACTCTCTTTTCGCCTCGTAGGCCGCAATCGCGGCCTCATTTTGAAGGGTGATTCCAATGTCGTCCAGACCTTCAGTGAGACGCCACTTAGTGTATTCGTCTATGGCAAATGGGATAACCATGTCACCGATTCGAATCTCTTGAGATGGTAGGTCAACCTCAACCTCGGCCCCGAGGTTCTCATCGATGTAGGCCCACATTCGTTCGGTGTCAGACTCGCTGATCACGCCTGCAATAAGGCCCTGCTTGCCGGCATTGCCCAGGAAGATATCTGCGAACTTTGAACTAAAAACAGCCTTGAAGCCAAAGTCCCTCAGGGCCCACACGGCGTGCTCGCGGGAAGATCCAGTTCCAAAGTCAGAACCAGCTATCAGCACCTGAGCGCCTTGATACCTATCTTGGTTCAAGACGAAATCTGGGTTTTGGCGCCAGTTTGCAAATAGTCCGTCTTCGAATCCGGTTTTAGTAATTCTCTTCAAGTAGACCGCCGGAATGATCTGGTCGGTATCCACATTGCTGATTTTCAGAGGGGCTGCGAGCCCTTTGAACTGAGTTATTTTCTCCATTAGTTCTCCAAGTCAGCCGGGGCAGACAGAGTGCCTCGAATAGCGGTTGCGGCGGCCACCATTGGTGAAACCAAGTGAGTTCGCGCCCCTTTGCCCTGACGCCCTTCAAAGTTTCTGTTTGACGTTGACGCGGCTCGCTCGCCTGGAGCCAGCTGGTCGGGATTCATCCCCAGACACATGGAGCAGCCTGCAAACCGCCAATCCGCTCCAAAGTCCTTGAAGACCTGATCTAACCCCTCTTGTTCTGCCTGTATGCGCACCTTTGCCGACCCAGGAACAACCATCATTCGAATTCCAGGGGCCATCTGTTGGCCCTTCAAAATGTCCGCGGCTGCTCTCAAGTCCTCGATTCTGGCATTCGTACAAGAACCCAGGAACACTGTGTCAACCGCAATATCTTTCATCTTGGTTCCGGCTTTGAGGTCCATATATTCAAGTGCTCGCAGCGCAGCCGCCTTTTGGGATGGGTCAGTGAAGCTTTCAGGATCGGGGATGCTGTCCATGAGAGAGACTCCTTGACCCGGGTTAGTGCCCCAGGTGACAAAAGGATCCAGCGTGTCAGCGTCGATGAACACTTCGGCATCGAACACTGCATCATCGTCAGTCTTGAGTTCCGCCCAGTCTTTTAGGGCCTGGTCCCAATCCTCACCTTCAGGAGCGTGCGGGCGACCCTTGAGGTAGTCGAAGGTGACTTGGTCGGGAGCAACAATCCCAGCCCTTGCTCCGGCCTCGATTGACATGTTGCAAATCGTCATTCGGCCTTCCATCGAAAGAGCCCTGATTGCACTTCCACGGTATTCAAGGACGTACCCCTGCCCGCCTCCAGTTGAAATCTTTGCGATGACCGCCAAAATTATATCCTTGGCGCTTACGCCTTTGCGCAGAGTGCCCTCGACATTGATGGCCATCGTCTTAAACGGCTGCAACGGCAATGTTTGTGTGGCTAGAACATGTTCTACTTCGCTGGTTCCGATTCCCATTGCAAGTGCACCAAAGGCTCCATGAGTCGAGGTATGAGAGTCACCGCAAACAACGGTCAAGCCGGGCATGGTTAGGCCAAGCTGAGGTCCGACAACGTGCACGATGCCTTGGTTGTCGTCTCCAAGTGAGTGGATACGAACTCCATACTCAGCAGTATTGTCTCTGAGCGCTTGAACCTGTGCCCTTGATGTCGGATCAACAATCGGCAGGTGGATGTTCTCCGTTGGAGTGTTGTGGTCTTCGGTTGCAATCGTCAGGTCTTTGCGCCTGATGCCTCTGCCAGCTAAACGCAGCCCGTCAAAGGCCTGTGGGCTGGTCACCTCGTGAATCAGGTGCAGATCAATGTAGAGCAGGTCCGGAGCGCCGTTCTCGCCCTTGAGGACCAAGTGGTCTCGCCAGAGCTTTTCAGCCAGTGTCAACGGTTTACTAGACATCTTTTTCACCTCGCGATTGCGTAAGACCCTACTTTATCCCAAACCATTAGTCTTGCTGGGTGAGTGAGTTTAACCAGCAACAGTTAGAGGCCCTTCAAAAGCGCACCGTGAAGGTTTTATCTCTTGGACAAGCCCTCGGAGGCTTCGGACTGGGCGCGACGTTATCCGTTGGAGCACTGCTTGCAGTGGAGCTGTCAGGTACTGCCGCTTGGTCTGGCGCAGCCGCCACACTGAGCACGCTTGGATCAGCAGCGGCCGCAATTCCACTCGCAAATCTCGCCTTCAAGCGCGGCCGGAGAGTTGCTCTGGGAACGGGCGCATTCCTAGCAATTCTTGGTGCCATGGGTATGATTTTGGCCACCTATGCCAGGTCTTTTCCAATAGAAATAGTTGCCCTATTGCTGCTTGGCGCGGGCTCTGCGGTTTCGCTGCAGGCAAGATTCGCTGCAGCCGATATTCCAACTGGAAAACCAAAGGGTAAGGATTTGTCCCTGGTGGTCTGGGCGACAACCCTCGGTGCGGTTATAGGGCCGAACCTAATTGCTCCGGGCGAGAGTCTTGGGCTTTGGCTTGGCATGCCACACCTTTCTGGCCCGTTCCTATTTACGATTGCGGCTCAGTTGAGCTCGACCCTTGTTTTTTGGTTTGGTTTGAAACCTGACCCCTTGATTGTTGCCAGAGACATTGCAGGGCTGAGCCCAGATAGAAAAAACACCAACATCAAAGATGCCATTGGTGTAGTGAAGGCCTTCCCGCTAGCGGGTTATGCGGTGCTAACCATCGCACTAAGCCACATGGTCATGGTTTCCGTTATGTCCATGACCCCTGCTCACCTGAGCGCCGAAGGACACTCGCTTGCAGAGGTAGGTTTCACTATCTCGCTTCACATCGCAGGAATGTATGCTTTCGCACCGGTTTTTGGAATGCTAACGGACAAATTTGGAGCCATAAAAGTAATTGTTCTGGGCCAATTGATTTACTTGATCTCTTTGGCTATGTCTGGATTCTTGCAGTTCAACTTTTATGGGGTTCTGGTTGGCCTATTTTTACTCGGACTCGGCTGGTCAGCCTCAACTGTTGCTGCCTCTGCGCTTCTGAGCGAAACCTTGCAAACAGGCGAACGAAGCAAGGTTCAGGGTTTCAGCGACTCCCTGATGAACCTCTCTGGGGCCTTTGGGGGTGCAGTGGCAGGAAGCATCTTGACGCTCTTCACCTTCGGAGGCTTGAATGCAGCCGCACTAATACCGGTGGTTTTCATAACCCTTGCAACCAGCTATTCAAGACGATGGCGGGGATAAAAAAACTCGCTCTCGAAGTAAATTCTTGAGAGCGAGATTTTGTGACTCCAGCGGGATTTGAACCCGCGCTACTGCCGTGAGAGGGCAGCGTCCTAGGCCGCTAAACGATGGAGCCGCTTGCAACTCGAGAAGTCTGCCATAAAACAGATTGCATAGCAATCTATTTGCTAAGTAAGAGGCAGGCGCCTTCATGCACCTCAACTGCCACCGGCGCATTCCCCACCAGCTCGCCATCACAGGTGACCGGGTAGTCGTTGTTTGCTATTCGAATCGATTTTGCCTTGAAAATCTCAACCTCGGGATACTTCAAGTGCTGGCCTTTATAAACCGTGGGGAATATTCGAAGTAGCTTGGACCTAGTGACCTTGTGGAGAATAAAGACTTCTAGTTCGCCGTCTGTAATTTCAGAGTCTGGCGAAATCATCATGCCGCCGCCAAAGTTCTTGACATTGGCAACGCCGCAGAGCATCGCAGAGATGATGCGTTTATCACCATCAACATCGAGGTGATATTCAATTGGCTCAAACTTTGGTAGCTCAAGAAGCAACGCTGCGATGTAGCTGTTGGGGCCCTTTGGCCAAGTCAGTGAATTCGCCCTTGTTGCACACAGCGCATCAAACCCGGCAGAAATTGACCCCAGTGACCAAAGCTCTCGACCCTCCAGTGACACTTTCATGGCGTCTACCCGTCTGGGGTTACCAAGCGAGGAAATCACGTTCTCACAGGCCGCCTCAGTGTCTTTGAGGTCAATTTTTAGTTGCCTGACTTGGTCGTTTCCAGACCCGGCTGGAATAAGACCAAGCGGAATTTGTGCCGGGATAGCGATTCCAGCACCCAATTGGCTGGTTCCATCGCCCCCGACAGCGACTATTGCTGAGATTTCTTGAGACTGAATTAGCTGATTGGCTTTTGATTCAGCTTCAGCGCTTGAAGCTGCAGAGAGGTTTATTGCGGCCACGCCAGCCTTGGCAAAGTGCTCAAAGACCTTTTCGCCTACAACTTTTGCTCTACCCCGATTGGCTTCAGGATTGACAATTACTCCCAGCGGCTTCATCGACACTTCCCAATGACTCTTTTAGATTGACATTAGGGATAAACATAGACTGAAGCAGTGGAAAGTGGCTAATGAAGATAATCAAATATGAGCACGCATTTCTGGAGCTGGAACTAAGTGGCCGGTCTGTATTGATTGACCCGGGTAACTATTCGCCGAATCTTCCGGACCTGGCCAATGTCGTCGCGATCTGCCTCACCCATGTTCACGATGACCACAGCTATCGGAAACACGTTGAAAAACTTCTGAAGCAAAACCCCGAAGCTGCTTTATTTGGTCCACCCGAGGTGGCAACCAAGTTGGCGGGGCTTCCAGTTCAAAGCGTCTACCACGGCGACCACTACGAAGTTCAAGGCTTCGAAATTGACTTCTATGGCTACCTCCACCAAGAGATTCACTCAAGCATTCCGGTCATCCAGAATGTTGGGGTGATGATAAACCGAACCCTTTACTATCCCGGCGATAGCTACACAGCTCCAGACAGCCCGGTTGAAGTGCTGGCTTGCCCGGCGAGCGCTCCCTGGCTAAAGATTTCCGATGTTATGGATTTTCTGGCATCCGTGAAAGCAAAGGTAGTATTCCCTACCCATAATGCGCTTCTAAGCGATCATGGCCACGATTTATACAACTCCAGGATTAGGCAGGTCGCCGAGGAAAACGGTGGCCGTTTTGAATACCTTAAGGTTGGTCAGTCGCTGGAGGCCTAAAAAGCTACCAAAAAGGCTGCCAGGGCCATCGCCAGAGTTGGCCCTGACCAAAGCCGCTTTTCCTTTTTACTTGTTGTAATGCTGTTCAGGATGGCCTGCGCGACGGCAAAACCAAAAAGCACCCAGTTCACCACCGAGTTCCCAAAAGCCCCAAGAATAGGCGAAAACCAGCCAAGTTGAGCGGCGTAGTGACCTGCGATAGCCACCAGCGCAACAAAAGATGCTGCGCTTATGGCTCGGTAGAAATTGGGAAGCGCGCCTACGTTTCTGCCCCCAAACGCGTATTCGCCAAGCGGAGCGCCAAAAGAGAGAGCTAATTGAAAGGCTGCTGTTGCAAGATATGCAAAAACCAAAAAACCGGAGGCAAATGCATCGAGCATCTACTTACCTCCGGTAATCGATGGCTGGGGTACCTGGACTCGAACCAAGAACAAATGAACCAGAATCATCCGTGTTGCCAATTACACCATACCCCAAGGGCCGAACCTAAGTCCGAGTGCCTATCCTAGCGGGATTGGACGAAGGACTCTAGTCGAGCCAATGAACTGTCTTTACCAAGTATCTCCATGCATTCAAATAGTGGCGGCGTGACTCGCCTGCCGCTTATCGCCGTTCTGACGGGCCCAAAGGCGTTGCGTGGCTTCTCACCCATAGTCTCCACAAGTGCGTGGCTGAGTGCATTTTGAATGCTCTCCGTGGTCCAGTTTTCTAAGCCTGCAAGAGCAGTTTTAGCGTTCATGACAATCTCTTTCGAGTTACCTGGAAGCTGTTTTAGTGCGTCGTCATCGATGGTTAGGTCTTTATCCTCAACAAACAAGAATGCCACCATCGCTGGCACATCCCCGAGCACGATAACTCTCTCCTTGGTAAGTGGCGCAACGGCGGCAAGAATTTCTGTCTCACGCTTGGTCGGCTGGCTTGAAATCACCCCTGCAGACTGAAGATATGGCAGTGTGCGTGCAACGAAGTCCTCGTCACTCAGATCTCTAATATGTGAGGCATTGATGGATTCTGCCTTTTTCAGGTCAAACCTCGCCGGGTTTGGATTTACAGCCCCGATGTCAAAGTTGTCGCAGAGTTCTTGCAGCGAAAAGATGTCTCGGTCTGCTGAAATGGCCCAGCCCAACAGTGATAAGTAGTTGAGCAACCCTTCGGGGATGAAACCTCGGTCGCGGTGCAGGAAAAGGTTGCTCTCAGGGTTTCTCTTGGAAAGCTTCTTGTTTCCCTCACCCATGACAAACGGCAAGTGACCGAATCGAGGAACGAATGTGGTGACCCCCACCTCGACAAGCGCGTTATAAAGCACAATCTGGCGAGGTGTCGAAGAAAGCAGGTCTTCTCCGCGAAGCACGTGAGTGACTCCCATCAGGGCATCATCGACCGGATTGACAAGTGTGTAAAGCGGAGCACCTCCCGGACGCACCAAAACAAAATCCGGAAAAGATCCGGCTGGGAAGGTTATTTCACCACGAACCAAGTCGTCGAAGGTGATGTCCTGATCAGGAACTCTCAGTCGAAGTGCAGGCTGCCGTCCTTCTGCAAGGTATGCGGCTCTGGCCTCTGCTGAGAGATCACGTTCTGAATTGTCGTAACCCAGCTGGACTGCTCTGGAGTTAGCGATGTTTCGCGCTTCAATTTCTTCGCCGGTCAAAAAGCTCTCATAAAGATGCCCGGAAGCAAGTAGCTTCTGAATCACTTCCTGATATTTGTCTCCACGCTGCGACTGGCGGTACGGTTCGTGAGGGCCACCGGTGTCGACACCTTCGTCCCAGTCAATCCCGAGCCACCTGAGAGCATCAACCAGCTGCTCATAGCTTTCCTCAGAGTCCCTGTTCTGGTCGGTGTCTTCGATGCGAAAAATGAATTTTCCACCGGTTCTTCTGGCGTATGCCCAGTTAAACAGAGCGGTTCTAATCAGTCCTACGTGAGGGGTGCCGGTCGGGCTTGGGCAGAAACGAACCCGAACATCTTTTCCGGAGGCGGTTGTGGTGGGCGCGGCGAGTAGAGTCATGACTTTTTCTTGGTGCTTTAGATAACGGGGTTGTGCAATATTCCAATGCCGGAGATTTCGCATTCGATCTGATCTCCAGCTTCGATCTTTGAGATACCAGCCGGAGAGCCAGTCAAAATAACGTCCCCGGGCTCCAGGGTGAAGTTCTGACTTACATACGAAATGATGCTCGGAACATCGGTGATCATGTCTGAACTGTTTGATCTCTGACGCGACTGGCCATTGATTCTTGACTCAAGAGTGATTGCACCAGCATCCAAATCAGTTTCGATCCATGGACCCAGAGGGCAGAAGGTATCAAAAGCCTTGCTTCTGGCCCACTGCAGATCGCTGAACTGCAAGTCTCTTGCGGTGACATCGTTTCCGATCGTGTAACCGAAGACGTAATCGAGCGCCTGATCCACCGAAACGTTCTTGGCCTTTTTCCCAATCACAATTGCCAGTTCAATCTCAAGTTCAACCTGATCTGACTGGTGGGGTAATTCAATAGAATCCTCTGGCCCAATTATCGAACTAATGGGTTTGAAGAAAACCAGTGGTTCGTCTGGGACGTCCTGGGCAATTTCTGCCGCGTGAGCGGCGTAGTTCATGCCGATGCAAATCAACTTCCCAGGTGCAACAGGTGCCATCAGCTTCACAGAGGAGAGCGGCGCACTTTCCCCTGAGAGTTGGGCGCCAGCTATCGGGTCGCCATCATAAAAATCCACTTTTCCCTCGGAGATAACACCGTGGTGTACTTCTCCTGCTAGGGCCACTCTGACTATTTGCACGCCTTTAGTCTGCCAGCTTATGCATCCAGCCGTGGGTGTCTTCCACCAAACCGTATTGGATCCCTGTCAACTGGGTTCTAAGAGCCACAGTAATTTCGCCGGGTTCATTGCCCCCGATGACTATTTCTTCTTCACGTGACTTCAAAAGTCCGACTGGAGTTATCACAGCGGCTGTTCCGCAGGCAAATACTTCCAAGATTTTGCCGGAGGTAACATCTCTGCGGACTTCGTCCAGAGTTACTTTACGCTCGGTCACCTCGTGACCTGCATCTTTCAAGAGAGTGATGACCGAATCCCTTGTTATTCCGTGCAGGATGGTGCCATCAAGAGGCGGGGTCACCACTTTGCCATCGGAATATACAAAGAAAAGGTTCATGCCGCCAAGTTCTTCTATGTAAGTAGAGGTTTCCGCATCCAGATACATCACTTGCGAACAACCTTCGTCATAGCCTTCTTGCTGCGCCAACAGTGATGCTGCGTAGTTACCACCGGTTTTAGCCTCACCCGTGCCGTGCTTACCAGCTCTAGCGCTATCGAGTGCAATCCAAATAGAGACGGGCTTCACGCCCTCGGTGAAATAGGGACCAACCGGACTGGCAATCAAGCGATACTCCGCTCGATGTGCTGCCCGAACTCCCAAAAAGTTTTCTGCCGCAATCTCGAAAGGGCGAAGGTAAAGCGTCTTCTCGCCGACAGGCTCAGGCACCCAGTCACCGTCGACCGCAATCAGCTGCCTGATTGACTCGACGAACAAATCTGCTGGCAGTTCAGGTAGGGCCATGCGATTGGCAGAGCGCTGAAGCCGAGCTGCATTCATTGTCGGGCGGAAAGTCCAAATTGAGCCATCAGCATGGCGATAGGCCTTGATGCCCTCAAAGATCTCTTGGCCGTAGTGCAGCACGGCAGACGAGGGGTCCATCAATATCGGCCCGTAGGGAATGACTTCCGGTGAATGCCAACCGCGGTCTTTTTCCCACACAATAACCACTTGATGGTCAGAGAAGTGAGTGCCGAAAGTTGGGTCTGCCAGAATCTGGTCGCGCTCCGATTTTGGAGTGGGGTTCTGATTCTTGGTTACTTTAAAGTCCATGTGATACCAACCTAAATTCTTGACAGGATTGCGTCGGAAACCTGATCAGTGTTTCTTTGAGCATCTCCGCGCTCAAGTAGATCAGCCTCGACAGCCGTTTCAATTCTTTTGGCAGCCTGGTTGTAACCAAGGGTCTGTGCCAGTAGCGCCGCAGAGAGGATTGCTGCGGTTGGATCTGCCAGATTTTTTCCAGCGATATCAGGAGCCGAGCCATGGACGGGTTCGAACATGGAGGGAAACTGACCCGTGGGGTTTAGGTTAGCGGATGCAGCCATGCCGATGCCACCGCAAATTGCAGCGGCTAGGTCGGTAACGATGTCCCCAAACAAATTGTCAGTCACAATCACGTCGAACCGCTCTGGGTTTGTGACCATGTAAATCATGGCGGCATCGATGTGCATGTAGTCGTGAGTGACTGCTGGGTAGTGACCCGCCACTTCTTGAACGATCCTGGTCCAAATGCCCCCGGCATGAACCAAGACATTTGTCTTGTGAATCAGACTCACATGCTTACGCTCCCGCTTGGACGCGGTTTCGAATGCAAATTCAACGACTCTCCGGATGCCAAAGGCGGTGTTTACAGAAACCTCGTTTGCAACTTCTTGTTCAGTTCCGACCCTGATGGCCCCGCCGTTGCCCACGTAGGGTCCCTCTGTCCCTTCGCGGACGACTATGAAATCTACGGTGTCTGCCTTTGCAAGCGGAGAGGAAACCCCCGGGTAGAGCCTTGATGGGCGAAGGTTGATGTGATGATCGAAACCAAAACGGAGTTTCAATAGCAAACCGCGTTCCAGTACCCCAGAGGGAACTCGCGGGTCTCCAATTGCCCCAAGCAGGATGGCATCGTGTGACTTGAGTGCATCTAGATCGGCATCGGTAAGTGCCTCACCGGTTTCAAGATATCTGTCGGACCCGAGGTCGTAGGTGGTTTCGGTAACTGCCACATCGCCAAGAGCCTTACGAAGTGCGACAAGCGCAACGCTGGTAACTTCTGGCCCAATGCCATCGCCGGGTATAACGGCAAGGTTAATCGCTTTCAAGAAATGCCTTCGGGTCGTTTCTCTCAAGCTTATTAGCTTTGGGGCCCTCAGGCCTTGAAACTAATTTGTTAACTAGGGCTTTATTACCTCAAGACCAAGCTGTGTGCTCGCGTTCGCGACCGAACCGCCGTTTACTAACTCACCCGTGAAGCCCAAGTCGCGCATCTTATCGATAGCCTGTCCAGCCCGGTTTCCAGAGCGGCAGTAAATGTAATAGTCAAGCTCAGGATCCAACTCCTGCAACATTGGAACGAAATCCGTGTCTGCAATTCCGATCCGAATGGCACCCTCTAAATAGCCAGAATTCCATTCATCTAGGGTTCTGACGTCTATCACCGCTGCGAACTCATCACTGGTTCTTGACTCTGCTGGCGCGCACGCACTTAGAGAGGTCACCGCAAAGACCGCAATCAGAGCAGCTGCTAGAAATTTGAAAAGTTTCATAACCGTCCTTTTGTTTATACCCCTAGGGGTATCTGCTATAGTACACCAAAAGTGAGAAAAACAAACAGGAGAAGCGATGGAAATCCCAGAACTTGAAATCGAGGCAGTCAGAAAGAGGCTTGCCCGAGCCCAAGGCCAGCTTGGTGGCATCATCCGCATGCTTGAAGAAGGACGCGAGTGCACGGACGTGCTCACTCAAATGGCTGCCGCTCAGGCTGCAATCAACCGTGCCGCTTTTAGCCTCATTGCCAGTGGTATTTCAAACTGTGCAACCGGGGAACCTGGCAATGCCGACCGGCAAAAGCTTGAAAAAGCATTCCTAGCGCTGAGCTAAAAACCTCAACAGAAAGAAAAAAATGACTCAAGAAGTATCGATCAGTGACCTCAAGGTCGCACTGGAAAACAAGGAACTCATTATTGACGTCCGAGAGGGCTGGGAGTTCGAATCAGGACATGTGCCAACTGCTATAAACATGCCGCTGAGTTCTGTGCCGGACCAGCTAGCCACTCTTCCAAAAGACAAGACCATCTGGGTCATCTGCCAATCAGGCGGGCGGTCCATGACGGCAGCTAACTACCTCGGTACCGAGGGTTATCAGGCGGTTTCCGTTGCAGGCGGCACCGGATCTTGGATAAATGCAGGCAACGAGGTTTCACTGGAAGCGAGCAACTAATGGGACTCTTTGACATCTTCAAAAAGAAGTTTGAAACAGTAAGCCCAGAGGTTGCTAGCGAACTAGCAAGCGCTGGGGCCGTATTTATTGACGTTCGGGAGCCAAGCGAGTTCAAAACCGGCCATGCACCTGGGACCAAAAACATTTCGGTGTCAGCTATCGGCACCAAATTGGGGTTGATACCAATTGAGCGTGAGGTCCTTGTGATTTGCCAATCAGGCATGCGTTCAAGTCAGGCAGCAAGTCTCCTGGCCAAGAATGGCTACAACGTCAAAAACGTTGCCGGCGGTATGGCCGGATGGAGAAGAGCCGGACTCAGGGTTGTGAAATAAATGAAGGTTCTAATTATTGGTGGCGTTGCCGGAGGCATGTCAGCAGCAACAAGACTGCGCAGACTAAAAGAAGATGCCGAGATCATTGTTTTTGAGCAGGGTCCACACGTGTCCTATGCCAACTGTGGTCTGCCGTATCACATTGGTGATGTGATCCAAGAAGAACAAGACCTGCTCTTGCAGACTCCAGAGTCCCTAAATTCAAGGTTCAACTTGGATGTAAGGGTAAATAGCCGAGTTATTGGCATCAACCCAGATGCCAAGACGGTAAAGGTTGCAGATCTAGCCGCAGGGACCGAGTACGAGGAAAGCTATGACCAGCTGGTGCTTTCGACGGGGGCAAAGCCAAGAATGGTGCCAATTCCAGGCTTGGAACGTGCACATGTCCTGAGGGATGTCGGAGATGCCGTTGCAATCAAGAAACTCGTCGACGAAAAGGCAATAAAGTCAGCAGCAATCATTGGTGCCGGCTTTATCGGCGTTGAATTGGCTGAGAATCTTCAGCACCGAGGCATTGAAACAACGATTGTTGAATTCCGAGACACAATACTCCCCCAGTTTGATCCGGAAATGATCGAGCCAATGCAAAGAGTCTTGGTGGATAACGGAATCAAGTTGGCATTGAGCGCTGAAACGTCAGAGGTGCTTGAAGACACCCTGGTGCTAAAAGATGGCCGAGTAATTCCAGCAGACCTGGTGGTTGCAGCAATCGGTGTCGTTGCCGATCACAAGCTTGCAGTTGATGCTGGTCTTGAAATCGGAAGTGCTGGCGGCATAAAAGTAGATGACCAAATGCGCACCAGCGATCCAAACATTTTTGCCGTCGGCGATGCAGCTGAGAAAACAAGTGCTCTGACTGGCGAAGCTCAGATGATATGGCTGGCAAACCTTGCGAATCGTCACGGGCGCCTTGTGGCAGATGTGATTGCGGGGGAAACAGTTGCTGCTAGGGATTCAATCGGTACCGGAATCATCGGTGCCTACGGCCTAGCTGCAGCCCTAACCGGGCTAACCGAGGGCCTAGCGCTGCGCATGGGAATCCCCCACAGCGTGATTCACCTGCATCCTTCAAGTCACGCCGGCTATTACCCTGGTGCCCATCCGATTTCGATTAAGGTCCTATTCAGTCCGGACACTGGAAAGATTCTTGGAGCTCAGGCGACTGGCTTTGACGGAGTCGATAAGCGAATAGATGTCATAGCAACCGCGATTTATGCAGGCCTCAAGATTCAAGACCTCATGAACCTAGAGCTCGCATATGCACCCGCCTTTGGTTCTGCCAAGGATGCCATCAACCAGACCGGTTATGTCGGAGACAATGTCTTGGGAGGTAACACCGAGACAGTGCAGTGGCACGAGCTTGAAACGCTTCAGGCCGACTCTCATGTGCTGGTTGACGTCAGATCAGCCTCGGAAAATGAAGCCGGAGCGATCCCCGGCTCGATTCTGATTCCAGTGGACACGCTTCGTGAAAACATCGCTCAACTGGATGGCAAGCATGTGATCGTGCACTGCGCTGTTGGCCAGCGAGGTCACACTGCAGTGCAGCTACTGAAGGGTTACGGCATAAAAGCTAAAAACCTAGACGGTGGTTACACGACCTGGAACCAAGGAACTCTCGCGAGAAAACGAGCAGCTCAGAAATAAGGTTTTAGTACTGCTCTTTCAAGGTGACTTGGCAGAGCGAATCTGCATCTATTTCCAGTCTCAGCTGATCAAGAATTTCTGCTGTCACTGGTGAATCGACTGTGATTACGCTGAGTGCCTTGCCGCCTTTTTGCTGGCGAGCAATGGTCATAGCTGCGATGTTAACACCAGCTTCGGCAAACGCCTTGCCGTAAATGGCCACGATTCCCGGTCGGTCTTGGTAGACCATCACCACAAGGTTCTCAGACATTGACAGCTCGACATCGTAGCCATTCAAAGACACTACTTTTTGGTGATGCTTCGGGCCAATCACGGTACCGCCAGCAGAAACCGTGGTTCCGTCAGACAGCGTGGCCCGCAAGGTAGTTATGTTTCGGTATTCATCGCTGGTGGTGTCCTGTGTCAACCTGACCTCAACCCCACGCTGCTCAGCAAGCAGCGGCGCATTGACATAAGAGACCTGCTCCGTGACCATGGTTTGGAATAGGCCCTTGAGCGCGGCCAGCTTCAAAACAGTGACGTCATGCGCGGCTATTTCGCCGCGTGCTTCAAACTCAATTGAGGTTATGGAGATCTGTCCAGCGAGACCAGCAACAAGTTGCCCCAGTTTTTCAGCCAGTGGGATGCCTGGCTTCACTGATGAGTCAATCACTCCCCCGGCCACATTGACAGCATCCGGCACCAAATCGCCGGCGAGTGCCAAGCGTACTGACCTTGCAACCGAGACCCCTGCTTTCTCCTGGGCTTCCTCGGTCGAAGCGCCGAGGTGCGGGGTCAACTGGATGTTATCGAGGCCAAGAAGTGGGGAGTCTGTAGGAGGCTCATTCACAAAAACATCAAGACCGGCAGCGGCAATTCGCTTGGTCTTTAAGGCCGCATAAAGGGCATCCTCATCTATGATTCCGCCGCGTGAGCAGTTGACGATCCGAAGGCCTGGCTTTGCCATCGCAAACTGGTCTGTTGAAATCATGCCGGTTGTTTCCGGGAGTTTTGGAATGTGAATTGTGATGAAGTCGCTTCTCTGCATCATCTGGTCCATGTCCACCAACTCAACACCTATTTGTTCGGCCCGAGCCTGCGTGACATACGGGTCATACCCGATCAGAGTTGCACCGAAGCCAGCCAAGCGCTGGGCAACAAGGGTTCCAATTCGACCAAGACCAATGATTCCAATGGTTTTTTCGTAGAGCTCGATGCCAGAAAAGGCACTGCGCTTCCATTTGCCATCCTTCATTGAAGCATGAGCATCTGGGATGTTTCTAGACAGCGACATAATGTGGCCAATTGCCAACTCAGCCGCAGAAATAACGTTTGAGGTTGGAGCGTTCACAACCATGACACCGTGCTCGGTCGCTGCCTTAATGTCTACGTTGTCAAGACCAACTCCGGCACGGGCTATAACCTTTAGCTTCGGTGCTGCTTTTAGCGCTTCGGCGTCCATTTTTGTCGCAGAGCGAATCAGGACAGCGTTGGCATCCACTAGCGCTGCAAGAAGTTTGGACCTGTCTGCGCCGTCAACATTGCGGATCTCAAAGTCTGGCCCTAGGGCTTCGACTGTTGCAGGAGATAGCTCCTCTGCAATTAGAACAATTGGCTTTGACAAGTGGCTAACCTAACGACGAGGCGACAATGGAATGTCCCTAAGTCTAATAGCTAGAAAGTTTGCCTATCGATCGCACTGGCAGCGGTCTGCCTCGGCAACTCCTTCGAGCGCCTCTTCAATATGCTGGCCACAACCTTCCCAGGTTGGCTTGTGACAATTTGAACAACTTACTTGGGCGCACATCTTGAGTCCTTTACTAACTTGATACAAGCAGTTTAGCTTCTGATGCTAAATAGAAATGGAGTTTCAATGTCGAGAATCAAAAACGTCCTAATCGGATGATCCATAGGTGTCGTCCTCACGGTGTTGGGATATTTATTAGCCGTTTCTGGGCCACTTCCGCTTTTGGCGTTTGTCTTTATCCCAGTGATGTCGGTAGTCGGAGCTGCAGCGGTAGCAGCGGTATCTTTCCGAACCAAAAACCCTCGCAAGTTTTCTTTTGGGGTTGGCTTTCTGGTGCTGGGTCTAATGGCCATCAGCCCTTTCGTGGCAAACGCAAGCGACATGACCATCGTCTGGCTACAGATACTGCACCTGGTCCTGGCGCTACCAATACTCATCGCTTACAACAGGCTGCCGGCCATCAAGTCTTAGACAGTAAAAAAACTCCCCAGCCGGATTCGACTGGGGAGTTTTTTTGAACCTAATTACCTTGCGACGTTACCTTCTTGGTAGTCGTCGTCGTTCTGTAGCCAGCTGAATAGCTTGCGCAGTTCGCGACCGGTAGCCTCAATTGGATGAGCCTCGCCCTTGGCGCGAAGCTCCTTGAACTCTGGTCCCCCGGCATCTTGGTCATCGATAAACCTCTTGGCAAAAGCGCCGTTCTGGATGTCAGTCAATACTGCCTTCATGTTGTCCTTAACCGATGGGTCAATGACCCTCGGACCAGAAACATAGTCGCCGTATTCAGCGGTGTCAGAAACGCTCCAGCGCTGCTTCGCGATTCCACCCTCATACATTAGGTCGACAATTAGCTTGAGCTCGTGAAGAACCTCGAAGTAAGCAATCTCTGGCTGGTAACCGGCTTCTACAAGTGTCTCGAAACCATACATGACTAGTTGAGAAGCTCCACCACAGAGAACGGCTTGCTCACCAAATAAGTCAGTCTCGGTCTCCTCGGTAAAGGTGGTCTTAATGGTTCCCGCGCGGGTTCCACCGATTGCCTTGGAGTAAGAAAGACCCACCTCCATTGCGGTTCCGGTTGAGTCCTGCTCAACGGCGATCAAGTTTGGAACACCCTTGCCTGCAACGTACTCGCGACGAACCAAGTGGCCTGGGCCCTTAGGAGCAACCAGGAAGACGTCTACGTTTTCCGGCGGCTTGATAAAGCCGTATCGAATTGCAAAGCCGTGACCAAACACCAAAGCATCTCCGGCTTCCAAGTTCGGCTCGATGTCCTGAGTGAATAGATCTCGCTGCTTTGGGTCCGGTGCGAGTACAACAATTACGCTGGCCCACTTCACTGCCTCACCAGGAGTCAGAACCTTTAGGCCCTGAGACTCGGCTTTAGCCTTGGACTTTGAGCCCTCAAGCAGACCAACCACGACGTCAACGCCGGATTCTTTTAGGTTTAGCGCGTGAGCGTGGCCTTGTGAACCAAACCCCAAAACTGCAACCTTGCGGCCCTGAATGATGCTGATTTCTGCATCTTTATCGTAAAAAATCTCTGCCACTTTATTGCTCTCCTTGTTTGTTATTGAATAAACCTTAGCGAAGGACTTTTTCGCTCATTGACTTAGATCCGCGTGAAATAGCAATTGCACCCGACTGAACCAATTCTTTGATGCCAAATGGCTCAAGCACTTTGATGAATGCTTGGCACTTGGCGGAGTCTCCGGTGACTTCAATGACAACTGCGTCACTGACGACGTCGATCACTCTGGCCCTGAACAACGTCACCGCTTCTAGTACCTGAGATCTGGTAGATGAATCGGTACGAACCTTGACCAGCATGTGGTCTCTAGCAACCGAGGCGTCATCCTCCAGCTCAACAATTTTTAGCACATTCACCAGCTTGTTGAGCTGCTTGGTTACCTGCTCTAGAGGTTGCCCGTCGAGGCTAATAACGACTGTCATCCTAGAAACGCCTTCGACCTCCGTGGTTCCCACGGCAAGAGACTCAATGTTGAACCCCCTTCTTGCAAACAGGGCTGCAACGCGAGTCAAAATTCCAGGCTTGTCTTCAACAAGCAGTGACAAAACGTGCTGAGTCATTTTTACTCCTCACCGTCCCAAATCGGGGCTGCATCTCTTGCGTATTGAACAGCATCATTAGAGACTCCAGCTGGAACCATTGGCCAAACCATCGCGTCTCTTCCAACGATGAAGTCGATAACTACAGGCCTATCGTTAGTTTCCATTGCCAGCTTGATGGCGTCGTCGACCTCTTCGAGTTTTTCAACTCGAATGGCCAGGCAGCCATAGCTCTCGGCAAGTTTCACAAAATCTGGCACCATGATGGTGTCGGTTCCAGTGTTCAGGTCCGTATTTGAGTACCTGGAGTTATAAAACAGCGTCTGCCACTGCCTCACCATTCCAAGAGAAGAGTTGTTAATGATTGCAACCTTGATTGGAATGTTGTTGATGGTGCAGGTGGCAAGCTCTTGATTGGTCATCTGGAAACAACCATCACCGTCGATTGCCCAGACCAATCTCTCTGGTTGCGCAACCTTGGCACCCATAGCAGCTGGAACCGAGTAGCCCATGGTTCCGGCGCCGCCGGAGTTCAACCAAGAGTTCGGACGCTCATATTTGATGAACTGTGCTGACCACATCTGGTGCTGACCAACACCGGCAGCAAAAATTGCCTCCGGGCCAGACAGCTGACCGATTCGCTCAATTACATACTGAGGAGCAAGCTTTCCATCATCGGCATCGTTATATCCCAGCGGGTAGCGCTCCTTGAGGCCGTTGAGGAATACCCACCAGTCCTCATAGTCGGGTTTTGATGTTTTCATCTGAGCTTCGAGCTCTGAAATCAGCATGGAGATTACTACCTTGGCATCACCAACGATTGGCACATCCGCGTGACGTATCTTTCCGATTTCTGCAGGATCCACATCCACGTGAATCACCTTCGCACCCTTGGCAAAACTCTTCACATCGCCAGTCACCCTGTCATCGAACCTTGCACCAAGGGTGATTAGCAGGTCAGATTTCTGCAACGCGGTTACTGCAGGCACGGTTCCGTGCATTCCGGGCATACCTAAGTGTTGCGGATGTGAGTCTGGGAAAGCACCCCTGGCCATCAAGGTTGTTGTCACAGGAGCATGCAGTAGTTCTGCAAGCTTCAGAAGTTCCTTATTTGCTCCCGCTCTTATAACTCCACCACCGACATAAAGAATCGGCTTATGGGATTTCAAAATTAGCTCGGCGGCCGCTTGAACCTGCTTGCCATGCGGATCGGTTATTGGCTTATAGCCTGGAAGGTCAATTTTTGGCGGCCAAGAGAATTCAAACTTCGCGTTCTGTGCATCTTTTGCAACATCAACCAAAACCGGTCCAGGTCTTCCTGTGGTTGCTATTTCATAGGCGGCTGCAATAACACCTGGGATGTCTGCCGCATTGGTAACTAAAAAACTGTGCTTTGTGATGGGCATCGTGATACCCACGATGTCAGCCTCCTGAAAAGCATCAGTTCCAATAGCGAATGAGTTCACCTGGCCGGTGATGGCAAGCAGCGGCACCGAGTCCATGTGCGCATCTGCGATTGCGGTAACCAGATTGGTTGCACCAGGGCCGCTTGTCGCAATGCAAACGCCAAGCTTGCCGCTGGCAGCTGCGTAGCCTTCAGCAGCGTGTCCGGCGCCCTGCTCATGACGAACGAGGATGTGCCGCAATTTCGTGGAATCCATTAGTGGGTCGTAGGTGGGCAAGATTGCTCCTCCAGGCAGACCAAAGACCGTGTCAACGCCGAGCATTTCCAGCGAACGAATTAGTGCTTGTGCCCCGGTTAGGGTCTCAGTAGCCATGGTTTCCTTTTCAAATCAACATTTAGCCGCAGTAAGCGCCTTCGGAAGCCGAGTGCACCAACTTTGAGAATTTAGCTAGCACTCCGCGGGTGTATCTCGGAGGCAATGGCTGAAAGTCTTTACGACGTCTCGCCAGCTCTTCTTCGTCGACCAGTAAGTCAAGCGAACGAGCAGCAATGTCGACTCGAATCAAGTCTCCATCACGAACCAGAGCAATTGGTCCACCTTCGGTGGCCTCTGGCGCAATGTGGCCGATACACAGTCCGGTTGTGCCGCCTGAGAATCTGCCGTCCGTCAATAGTAGGACATCTTTACCCAATCCCGCACCCTTAATGGCACCGGTAATAGCAAGCATCTCTCGCATACCCGGACCACCCTTGGGGCCCTCGTAGCGAATCACGACTACGTCTCCAGCAGAAATCTTGCCCTCGGTGAGCGCTTCCATAGCAGCAGCTTCGCGATCGAACACTCGGGCTGGACCCTCAAAACTCGCAAGGTCAAAACCTGCAGTTTTTACAACCGCACCATCAGGCGCGATTGTTCCGTGCAGGATGTTGATTCCACCGGTCTTGTGAATCGGGTCATTCATTGCGCGAATGATCTTGCCGTCTGGGTCCGGAGGAGTGATATCCGCCAGATTCTCGGCCATTGTCTTGCCAGTAACAGTCATAACGTCACCGTGCATTAGGCCTGCATCAAGAAGAGCCCTCATCAACACTGGAACGCCACCAACTCGGTCTACATCGTTCATCACGTATTGTCCGAATGGCTTGAGGTCTCCCAGGTGAGGAACCTTGTCAGAGATTCTGTTGAAGTCCGAAAGCTGAAGATCAACTTCAGCCTCGCGAGCGATTGCCAACAGGTGCAAAACGGCGTTTGTTGAGCCACCAAAAGCCATCAAGACTGCAATGGCATTCTCGAATGCCTTCTTAGTCATAATCTGCCTCGCGGTTATGCCCTTGTCAATCAGGTTCACAACAGCTTCACCAGAACGCTCTGCCCACGCATCACGCCTTCTATCGGCTGACGGTGGAGCGGCAGAGCCTGGAAGGCTCATACCAAGTGCTTCTCCGATTGAGGCCATGGTGTTAGCGGTGTACATCCCGCCGCAGGCCCCTTCGCCAGGGCAGATTGCCCTTTCGATTCGCCCTAGGTCTTCCTCGCTCATCGTGCCTGCTTTACAAGCGCCAACTGCCTCAAAAGCATCGATGATGGTAACTTGCTTTTCCGTGCCGTCGGTGAGCTTCACCCAGCCTGGGGCAATGGTTCCGGCATAGAGAAACACTGATGCCAAATCAAGTCTTGCTGCGGCCATCAACATGCCAGGAAGCGACTTGTCGCAGCCAGCAAGCAACACTGATCCATCCAAGCGCTCTGCCTGCATAACAGTCTCAACCGAGTCGGCAATCACCTCGCGGGAAACTAGAGAAAAGTGCATGCCCTCGTGACCCATTGAGATGCCGTCTGACACCGAAATTGTTCCAAACTCCATTGGCCAGCCGTTTGCTTGCCGGACCCCAACCTTGGCAGCGTCCGCCAACCGATCAAGAGAGAGGTTGCAAGGGGTCACCTCGTTCCAAGATGAAGCAACGCCGATTTGAGGCTTTACCCAGTCGTCATCACCCATGCCGACAGCTCTCAGCATTCCGCGGGCTGGCGCTCGCTCAATTCCATCAGTTACTACAGAGCTTCTTGGCTTCATGTGATTGGTCATAGTTCAATCTTACGTTTTTATTCGTTGTAGCCTGAAGCCGTGGAAAAACTAGATACGACCAAGGTGCCAACTGGCTTGGCGCTTTACAACATTGCAGCGCACCGCGCCAGCAAGGAAGTTATCTACTCGTATTCCACCTCTTTTGGCCTTGCCACCAGAATTATTTCTAAAGAACTTCGAGCCCACATTGAAAATATTTATGCCTTGGTGCGCGTTGCAGATGAAATCGTGGACGGCTCGGCTGCGGAAGCAGCAGCCGTTGACCATTCCCTCGACCCCGCTCAATTACTGACCGAGTTCGAGAAGGAAACTTACCTGGCCATGCAACGTGGGTTCTCTACAAACTTGGTGATTCACTCCTTTGCCCTGACTGCAAGAGAGGTGGGTATCAACAAGGACATAGTCCAACCGTTTTTCTTCTCGATGCGCCAGGACCTAACCGAAACAATTCATGACCAGGCATCTTTTGAAAAGTATGTCTATGGGAGTGCTGAGGTCGTTGGCCTGATGTGCCTTGCCGCATTCGTGCACGGTCACAGTTATTCAAAACCCGAAAAGACCACCCTTGTTGAAGGCGCCAGAGCGCTGGGAGCAGCCTTTCAAAAAGTGAATTTCCTAAGGGATCTGGCATCCGACTTTGAAAAGCTCGGCCGCAGTTACTTTCCAGGGGTCGATGTGAAGTCGTTCAACGACGAAGTCAAAGACGCCTTGGTTGCAGATATTGAAAATGACCTTCGTGTTTCTGCAGCAGCACTGCCATTACTCCCACCTTCTCCTCGAAAGGCAGTAACTGCAGCGCAGCTACTTTTTCAAGAGCTGAATAAAAAAATCGCTAAAACCAAAGCCGAGGAACTAATTCGGACTCGTATCTCGGTTAACAATCTTCGCAAGTTGATTTTGCTTGCAAAAACATCGCTAGGAGCCAAACCTTGACCAATAAAAGCGCCGTAGTAATTGGTGGAGGAATTGCGGGACTTGCCTCCGCAGCACTTCTTGCCAAGGCCGGAATGAAAGTTCAGCTCTTTGAGGCGAACAACAGCCTTGGAGGAAGAGCAGACGTCTGGGAGAAAAACGGCTTCCGATTTGATATGGGTCCGAGCTGGTATTTGATGCCGGACGCATTTGAGCAGTTTTTCAAACTCATGGGCACATCTGCCGACAAGGAACTCGACCTAGTTAGGTTAAACCCCGCGTATCAGACCAGGAATGAAGGCCTAGGCGATTCGCTCTTGATGCCTGACAACGTGGAGGGCATCAAAGAGCTTTTTGATTCAATCGAGGATGGCTCCTCTAAAGGCTTAGATCGCTATCTAAAGAGCGCCGAGAGCGCATACGAACTGTCGATCAAGCATTTCTTGTACACAAACTTCATGGACGCCAGAAGTTTTGTCCAGCCAGAAGTGGTTGCAAAACTAGGGCGCTTCCTGAAGCTTTTGGTGAAGCCGCTGTATTCCTTCTCCGGTGAATACGTAAATGACGAGCGACTAAAGAAAATGCTGAACTTCCCGGCAGTGTTTTTGGGAGCTTCTCCGTATGACACCCCAAGCATGTATCACCTAATGACACATGTGGATATGAAACAGGGAGTTTTCTACCCGCAAGGTGGCCTTCACACGGTGATTGAGGCAATCGTGAGACTTGCCAAGCAGCACGGAGTTGAAATCCACACCGGCTCCCCTGTTTCAAAGATCTTGACCAATGGCGACAAGGCAGTTGGTGTCGAGGTCGGCAGTTCTGAAATTCTTGCCGATGTTGTTGTTGCGAGCGCCGACCTGCATCACGTGGAGACGAAGCTGCTAAAAAAGGAGCACCAGACATATCCTCAGAAATGGTGGGACAAGAAAACACCGGGCCCCTCTGCCATGCTGCTGTACCTAGGCGTAAAAGGTGAGCTTCCCCAGCTGAATCACCACACCCTGTTGTACACAAAGGACTGGGACTCGAACTTCGCAGAGGTCTTCCGAAAAGCGGATGGCAAGAGTCGGGTTCCGACTCCTGCGTCCCTCTACATTTGTAACCCCTCCAAGACTGACGATTCAGTTGCCCCTGAGGGTCATGAGAATCTCTTCGTGCTCGTACCAATAGCACCAGATCCATCAATAGGATCTGGAGGGATCGACAGGTCGGGTGATGAGGCTTTTGAGGCAGAGGCAGACAAGGTAATAGAGCAGATTGCCAAGTGGTGTGACATCCCTGACTTAGCCGAAAGAATCGTTGTTCGAAGAAGCATGGGACCGGCAAACTTCGAAAACGAGCTCAACGCCTGGAGCGGTACGGCTCTCGGTATGGCTCACACGCTCACGCAGAGCGCATTCTTTAGACCGAAGAACTACTCGAAGAAGCTCAAGAACCTTTTCTACACCGGGCACAACACCATCCCGGGCATCGGTCTGCCGATGTGCCTGATCGGTGCTGAACTGGTTTATAAGCACATGGTGGATGATCGCTCTTCCGGCCCGATTGCCAAGGAGCTAACAAAGGTTCAGAGGTGGAAGGGAATTCGTTGATTGAAGCAATCACGCCTTTCCTTTACCTAGCAGCGCTCCTGGTATCAATAGGAGGCCTGTTTCTGCTGGACCTTCGTCACAAGTTGGCCTTCTCAACCTCCCCAAAGGCGGCAGGAATTTCTATTGGTATCGCAGTTTTAGTTTTCTTGATCTGGGACATTGCTGGCATTGCGCTTGGAATCTTCTTCAGAGGCGATGCCCCGCACTTGTCTGGATTACTGCTGGCACCCGAGCTTCCATTGGAAGAACTGTTCTTCCTCATTCTCCTGAGTTATAACGCACTGCTTGTTTACCTTGGGTTTGCAAGGAGGTTCTCCAGATGACCTACCTGCTTCTAACGCTGAGTGTCCTTTCGGCTCTTGCGGTATACGGGTTTCTGATGCGCAAGTGGTTGGTTTTCAAACCGCTACTTGCAACCACCGCAGTGATGTTCTCGCTAACCGCAATATTCGACAATGTGATAATTGGGACCGGCATCGTGGCATATGACCCGAACAAGATATCTGGCATCACCATCGGCTATGCACCAATTGAAGACTTTGCTTACACGGTGATGGCTATCGTCTTAGTGCCATCGCTATTCAATTTGTTTAGGACCAAACTGTGAAGCTGGTATCCAGGCTCTTTGTTTCTTCTAGGCCGATATCCTGGATAAACACGGCCTTTCCATTTGCCGTGGCCTACTACCTTGGCACCGGTTCAGTTTCTCCTGAGCTTGTTATTGGAACGTTGTTTTTCCTGATTCCCTACAACCTCTTGATGTACGGCGTGAATGACGTTTTTGACTACGAGTCTGATCTAACCAACCCCCGAAAAGGTGGGCTAGAAGGCGCGCTCCTCGAGCCGAAGTACCACCGCGCGACCTTGGTATTGGCGACTGTGGCCACTATGCCCTTTGTCCTCTATCTGATGCTGATAGGTAATGCTGCGTCGAACGTGACGCTGGCGGTGGTCTTATTTGCCGTGGTTGCATACTCCGCCAAATATCTGCGGTTCAAGGAAATTCCAATCCTCGATTCTCTGACCTCCGCTATCCACTTTCTAGGACCTCTGATCTATGGGCTTGTTCTTGCTGGAGTAAGCATCACAAGTCTTGAGATGGTTGTGGCGATCGCAGCCTTTTTGCTTTGGGGTATGGCCTCCCACGCATTTGGGGCTATCCAAGATATTCGCGCAGACAGAGATGCTGGCATTTCTTCGATTGCGACATTCTTTGGTGCTCGCCTCACTGTACGGTTGGCTTTTGCTTTTTATCTATTCGCGGGCCTTGCCCTTACCTATCTTCCGGGTCGTTACGTATTCGCAAGCCTTGCAGCAGTCCCCTACCTAATAGTCACCGCCAGAGAGTTCAGCATCACTGACGACACCTGCGAGCAGGCGAACCGGGGTTGGAAGCGCTTTATCTGGCTGAACTTCTTCGCAGGGGCCCTAGTGAGCGCATTGCTGATTGGCCCAAGCTAGTTATTTCTAGTCCAGCCGATTAGGTGCCTTCTGGAAAAACTTGGGCTGCAGAGTTTGCAGCTCAACAAAGTGGTCGGTTTTCGCATTCGATAGTGCTTGTGACCAGAGGCACACACACCCAAGTACTTTGCAGAATTCTTGGCAATTGACGCTCCGTCAAGCTTTTCGTGACGATAGCCAAGAGCGGTTGCCATCTCCTTCCAAGCTTTACCGTGACCGACGCCTTGGCCGGAAAGTGCGTGGGCAATTTCATGGAGCAACACCTGGTGTATTTGATCCAAGGTGGAATTTTCAACAAAGTGCCTGCTGAGGGTGATTCGTCGATTCGAGAAGTCGCACTGACCGGCTCTGCGGATGGCCCGATCAAAACCAAATGAATACTGGATCAGACCGTTTGACTGAAGTAGTCCAACCGCCATTTCTTCCACCGCAGATTTCGAAACCAATTCGGTCATTTGCTGAGATCAGGGCCTTCACAAAGCTCGCTTATGCGCCTGATAGCCTCTGTGATTCTTGGCTTGGAGGTGGCGAAATTGAACCGAATGTAGCCCTGAAAATCATCCCCCGGGCTGTGGTCTGGGCCCGCATTTACAGAGACTTTGGCCTCTTTGAGAATCGTGTTGGCGAGATCGGGAATTCCGTAGGCCTCTAGGTCAATCCAGGCTAAATATGTAGCCTCCAGTGAAAACATTTTGGCCTTCGGGAGCATTGTTGAGACCTCATGACGCAAATGTTCTAAGTTTTCTTGCAAGGTGGCCACGGTCTCATCAAGCCAGTCGACGCTATCGGTATAAGCGCTAACCATCGCAAATGCCCCGAGTATCGAGGAGCGCCACTGCATGGCCTCAGGGAGGCCAGAAAGCTTGGCTCTGACAGCATCCGACTGAGTTACAAGGAAGCCTGCTTTCAACCCTGCGGTATTCCAAGCCTTGGAGCTAGAGGTGATTGTCACTCCTGTTTCGGTTGCCTGACTTCCGAGAGAAAGGTATGGCGTGAACGGACCCCAACTAATCGGGGCATGAATCTCGTCGGAGATAACAAGAACGTCAAACTCCTTGGCCAGCATGGCTATTTCCGTGAGCTCATGTGCTGTGTGGATGCGACCGATTGGGTTTTGCGGAGAGCAGAGCAGGTACACCTTGACACCTTGTTCAAATGCCGCTCTGATGCCCGCGAGATCAAGTTTCCAAGTGTCGCCATCAAGTTCCAGTGGAGCATCGTGAGGCACGCAACCGGCTTCTTTTATCCATGCAAAAAAAGCCGCGTAGACAGGAGAGTTGATGAGCACCCGGTCCCCCGGCACGGTGGAAGCTTTGAGAATTTCAACCGCCGCGACCCCAACATCGGTTGCTAGCTTGATACCCGCAGGGTCCACTTCCCAACCCCAGCGCTTTAGCGCAAATCCAGCAAATGCCTCACCGACTCCGGGGAAAATACCGAGGTAGCCAAGATCTGAATTCTGTGCCATTTCGGAGATCTTGTCTCTGATTGGCTTGGCAACTTCAAAGTCCATCTCTGCCACGTGCATGGGAAGAACATCGGGGGCATATCTTTTCCACTTGGTGCTCGAGCGATTTGCAAAGTTGGTAAAACTATTTGGGTCTTGCATGCGTCGATTATGCCCCAATTACCAAGTACCCCGCGATTGTAAACACAACCAGGGCAATTGCACTGTCGAGGATTCTCCAGAACTTGATCGAAGATGTAAATGGAGTCAACAATCTTGAGAGGTAGCCGAGGCTAAAGAACCACACGAAGCTCCCTATTGTTGCACCAAGCCAGAAGTACCACCTTTGGTCTGTGAACTGATTGCCAATCGAGCCAAGCAAAATTACCGTGTCTATGTAAACGTGGGGGTTTAGAAACGTCAGAGCGGCCACCGTGGTCATTGCAGTGCGCAGCTTCATCCCACCTTGTTGACCTGGCTCTAGGATTTCAGGAGTTAGCGCTCGCTTTATCGAACCAAGTCCAAACCAAACTAGGTATGCAGCACCTAAATACCTGAGGATCAACAACAACACCGGGACAGACTCGATGGCAGCTCCGAGACCGAGGATTCCGGCCCCAATCAAAGTTGCATCTGCTACTGCGCAAAACAGCACAACCGGCAAAACATGTTGCCTCAGCACTCCCTGGCGCAGAATAAAAGCATTCTGTGCACCAATTGCAATAATTAGAGCAAGGCCGCTGACTAATCCGGTTGTGAGTGCTAGCAATTCAGGTCTTCCTAGATAGAAATTCGCTTGAGGGTTGGAAATAAAACTCTCAAGAAGTTTATTGTTCTAATCATGACTCTAGACTCAGGCACAACTGCCCCTGCATTCAGCCTTCTCAACCAAGATGGCGAGACCGTTTCACTCTCGAATTTTGCCGGTGAGAACGTGATTGTCTATTTCTACCCGGCAGCTGCGACCCCCGGCTGCACGACGCAGGCCTGTGACTTCAGAGACAACATCAACTCCCTAAAGTCAGCCGGCTACACGGTGCTTGGCGTCTCCCCTGACAAGCCAGCAAAGCTGAAGAAGTTCCAGGAAAAAGAGGGTCTTAACTTCAACTTGCTAAGCGACGAGGACAGCGCGGTTCAGAAAGCTTACGGAGCGTTCGGGCTCAAAAAAATGTACGGCAAGGAATACGAGGGCACCATTAGATCAACCGTGGTGGTTGGCAAAGACGGTTTAGTCAGTCACGCGTTCTACAACGTAAAGGCAAAGGGCCACATCGAGTTTCTGCGAGAGCACCTAGGGCTTTAACCTCGAAGCGGAAGCAGCACCCCGATAAATACGAAACCCGAGCCGACAACAAAATTGAACTTCTTTCCAGCTCGTGCCAACCACGGCTTAATCCGATCGGCCAGTGAGGCAACAGTTATCTCATAGCCAAACTCGATCACCACAAAAGTCAGCGCCATAATTAGGAACTGAGTGGAAAGAGAAGCTGCCGGATTTATAAACTGTGGCAAGAACGCCACAAAAAATAAGATTCCCTTGGGGTTACTTACTGCTGAGAGTAACCCCTGGCTAAATAAGGTTCTGCGCTTCGGTCTCAAGTAATCAGCTCCAGAACCTAGTTCTATCGGTCCAGACCGCATCAATTGAATACCAAGCCAGACCAAATAAGCGCCACCGAGCAACTTGAGCACTATCAATAATTGACTGGCGGTAGCCAAGATTGCACCAATACCAAACATAGAGACACCAATTACAAGACCAAACCCCAGTGAGCCGCCCAGAATTGTTGAAATGGTCCTTTTTGCTCCATAAAGAGCACCGTGAGTAAGAGCCAGTAAACCGTTAGGTCCGGGTGTGAGCGAAAGTCCTATGGAAGCAAAAACGTAAACGCTCCACGCCTGAAATGTCATAGCTAAATAGTGGCAGAAACATCCCTAAACGCAAGAGTGGCTTTGGACGACTTTGATCGTCATGCCAGCCTCTGCCGCCTAATCCGAATAGCGCTCAACCACAGCAGCATTGCGCTCGCGATGAGCCCGGTGGTCATTGTGCTGATGATGCCAAGTTTTGCGTCGACCAAGACAATTACGGTTAGGAGTAGAGGGCTGAAGGCCCCCACAATCTTTGAAAACATCATTATGTATCCCTGACGCTGTCCAAACTGCTCAGACCCAAAGAACAACAGCGGCAAAGTGCCGCGAATAAAGGGGTCTAGCCCGACTGAGATCCCATGTAGCATCACGAAAGGAATCAGAGCGTCAACTCCAAAAATTAGAAGCAAAATAGCCCCGACTGGGTGAGCCATCATCGAAATGCTTGCCACGCTGATTGGGGACATCACCCTTTCCAGGACTACCAACAAAATCCTGGCGAGGACTTGAGACGGGCCCAGCAGTGCTGCTGCCGTTAGAGCTATAGCCGCACTAGCTCCCAGTTCCGAGAGCAAAAACGGCAAGGTCGTGTTAACCGAAGCAACCATGAAGCTTTCAAGGGCAAACATGATCGCAAAAACAACGATGAGCAAATCGAATCGAATTCGGCTTGGCTTGCTATCAAGTTGGCTCGCCTTTTCTAACGGAGTAGATTCTGGGCTGAACCTCGGGATTGTCATGTTCAATGGCAGCGCGATTAGCAGGTGTGCAAAAGCCCAAACCATTACCGCCTGTTGCCAGCCAAAGTTCTCAGTGACCCATGCGTTGATAGGCCAAGAAATAGTGGAAGACAAGCCCACGAACACGGTGATACCGGCGATAACTTTATTTGACTTATCACCAAAGAAGTTGACGACCGTAGCAAATGCAGCGTCATAATTGCCCATCGCCGCGCCAATCCCAATCAGCGCCCAGGCTACAAACAGGACACCAACAGAATTAACAAAGGCCAGCGTAGTCAGCCCAGCAATAAAGATCAGATTTCCATATGGAAGAACTTTTCTTCCACCCAGGCGGTCAATAGCTTTTCCAACTTTAGGTCCAAGAAAAGCCGCAAAAAGCAAGGCGATTGTGAATGCCCAGAAAAAGATTTCAGTCTCGATGCCGATGGACTCAGAGATCGGCACAGCCAGAATGGCCGGGAGATAGAATCCTGAACTCCAGCCAATAAATTGCGAAATACCGAGACGGATTGTCAGACGGGAGCTGGCTTTCAATTGCTTTCCATTCCAGCGGTTGTCAAAAAAGTCACCCTCCCCATGGAGTTGGAGTTAACCCCGGAACCCGCTTAGTCCAAGTCCCTCCAGCTTAGCCAGCGCGCCGAGCTTGATGGCGGCACGCAAAGCTTCAGATCAGCAGCCGTGATATCGTGGGGAATCTGAAAATGTCGTGGCCCATGGATTGTCAGATACTGTCAGCTTCGCCCAGATTGGAGTTCTAATTGTTATCTTCTAGTCCTGCTGCAAGTTACTGGGATGAGAAATATGCGGCCCAAGAGCTCGTTTGGTCCTTAGAGCCCAATGCTTTTGTGGTTGAGCAGCTGAATGAATTCCCTCAAGGAAAAATGATTGACCTTGCCGGTGGGGAAGGTCGCAATGCGCTTTGGTTCGCAAAGCGCGGCTTTGAAGTTGAGAACGTCGAGATCTCCAAAGTGGCTTTGGAGAAGTTCGAGCTACGGGCTAAACGTGAACAGGTGCTGGACCGTTGCCACTCAACCCATGGAAGCGCATTGGACGCAAAGTTTTCGCTCAACGCAGACTTGCTGGTGGTGGCATATCTGCAAATCCCCATTGACCAGCTGTTGGTAGCCCTCGATAATGCAGTCTCACAGCTGAATGATGGCGCAATGGTCTTTGGCATTTGGCATGCCAAAAGAAACCTTACAGAGGGCTTCGGTGGGCCCCAGGATCCAGACGCCCTACCTGCACCCGAGCAACTTCTTGACTGGGCAAGCAACAACCTTCAGGAAGTAGACGTTTTTGAAGTTGAACGAACAGTGGAGGCGGATGGGGTTACTCGGACTGCTATCGACGTAATCCTGAGAGGCCGAGTAGACAAGGCTAAAGCTGCCTAAGTACAAGCTGTCGCAAGCCTAGAGAATGAAGTTAATGCCCCAACCAACTGGTACACCCCCCGGGACTTGAACCCGGAACCCACTGATTAAGAGTCAGTTGCTCTGCCAATTGAGCTAGAGGTGCATCAGCGCAAAAGCTTATCACCAAGGCTCGCCATTAGTCCAAGCATTCTGGGAAACAGTCAAAGTTTGGATGCACTGCTGCCACAATGGTGGAGTGCCCATTGAATTAGTACTCTCGGTAGCTACCTTTGGTTTTGTGACCTCTGTAACTCCTGGGCCCAACAACACGATCCTGTTTGCTACTGGCGCCAACTACGGAGTCAAAAAGGCGCTGCCATTTCTGTTCGGCATAATGCTTGGTTTGACTATTATTCTGAGCGCTATTGGGCTTGGGTTGGGTGCGATTTTTGCAACAGTGCCCGCTGTTTACCAAGTCTTGAAATACCTAGGCTTCGCATACATCCTGTTTTTGGCGTACTCGATCATCCGCTCCGGGTACAAGCCGATCGAAGCCGACAGCAAACTATTCGGACTTGGTGAGGCAACCCTCTTTCAGTTTATAAATCCGAAGGTCTGGGTTGTCATGCCAAGCTTCATGGCGTCGTTTATACCGATCGGTTCATCGCTCGGCGTTACCAGCGCATTAGTTGCAGTGTTCTTGCTGCTCACCTTTCCCGGCGCATTGGCATGGGCTGTCTTTGGAGGGTTGCTAAAACAATTTATGACTCACCCAAAAAAGCGATTGGTTTTTAACTGGGCTGCCGGCGTGCTGTTGGTGGCAAGCATGATTCCAGTCCTAGTTAGCTTCTAGAGCTCGGCGAGCCTTAAACGCTTTGGGCGAAATTAGACGGGTGAGCAAATACCCGAGGTTAAAATTAGGTACAACCGTCTTGCATTGAGGGGCTATGACTGAGAACGCTGTTCGCTTAGAGGCAGGTAACCCTGCTCCTAACTTCACGCTTCTCGATCAAGATGGCCAGTCGGTTGATTCCAGCAAGCTCTTTGAGACACCGACAATCTTTTTCTTTTTCCCAGCCGCTGGCAGCCCAGGCTGCAGCAAAGAGGCTGCGGATTTTCAGGACAACTTGTCTGACTTCGCCGAGAAGGGCTACCAGATTGTTGGGGTGTCTCCTGACGGCCCAGAGCGACTGAAGGAATTTTGGCTTTCGCACGATCTTGACTTCCCGCTTCTGTCCGATGCTGATGTTGCAGTCCACAAAGCTTTTGGGGCTCACGGTGAGAAGTCCCTCTACGGGAGAATTTACAAAGGAGTACTCCGCTCGACAATCATCATTGGTAAAGGTGGTGTCGTTGAGCAGGCGATGTACAACGTGAAGGCCACTGGCCACACGAATATGCTCAAAAGAAAGCTTGGGTTCTAGGCGTCCCTAAACAAGAGTCGAACGTCTTTTGAAAGCATTGTGACGAACACCAACGTTGACGGCAGCAGCAAGGCCAGCCCGATTAGCACAACACCATACTCCCCGCCAAAACTTGCGACACCTATCGACACAATCAATAGTTGCATCACAAATGATGGCGTGTAGGCCCAGCGACGAAGTCTGAACATCCCCAGTGCAACGTTTGATAGAAACAGTGCGCCGCCTGTAACCATGCCAGTTAGGAATGCGGCGCTGACTAGTGATAGGGCGTCACCCTGAATTACTGAAATCAAGGACCAGATGGCTAATCCCCAGAGCACGAGCGACTGGAGGGCAGTGATTAGTACCGCTAGTAGCAAAATTCTTGGCTTTTTAGACAATTGGGTATTGATTTCTTGGGTCGGCTGTGACAGCATTTTGGAGTTGCAAGAAGGACTCTACCTTCACTCCGACACAATTTTCGACCTTAGGAATAACAGAACATATGGATATGACTTGGCTAAATCAAGCCCGTTGCCTCAACGAAGATCCAGAGCTCTTCTTCCCAGTAGGAAACACGGGACCAGCTCTAGACCAGATCGAGCAGGCCAAGACGATTTGCCGCCAGTGTGATGTTTCCGCCCAGTGCCTTGAGTATGCAATCAAAGAGAACCAGGACACCGGCGTTTGGGGTGGCCTAAGCGAGGATGAGCGTCGTTCTCTAAAGCGCCGTTACGCCAGGGCTCGCAGAGCCGGCTAAAGCGGTATCTCCAGCACCACCCTGGTCCCGCCCCTAATCGGTGACGTCCAATTTATGCTTCCCCTAAGTTCTGACTCGACAAGAGTCTTCACAATCTGAGTTCCGAGCCCCGAACCAAGTTTGCCCTCTGGAAGGCCAACTCCGTCGTCTTCGACTTCAACCCGCAACAACTTCTTGCTGCGTTCTGCCAAAACCTTTACCACCCCAGGTCTTTCTCCAATGCCGTGCTCGAGCGCGTTAGAAACCAATTCAGTGAGGACAAGCGCCAGTGAGGTGCTGCGTTCTGCTGGTAACTCACCAAAGCTCCCCTCAAATTCGGTTTTCACATTGGAGTGAAATGACACTGCAGTCTCTGGCACCAACATCAGAATTCGTCTAAAAATCTGATCAAAGGAAACCTCTTGGTCCACACCCTCAGACAAAACATCGTGCACTACAGCAATGGCACTTACCCTTCTCATTGCCTGGGCTAGCGAGTCTTTGACCTCTTCAGACTTGGTCTGTCTGGTTTGGATGCGAAGCAGGCTGGCTACGGTCTGAAGATTGTTCTTAACACGGTGATGAATTTCACGAATTGTGGCGTCCTTTGTAATCAGCTCACGGTCTCTCACGCGCAGCTGGGTGACGTCTCGACAAAGAACGATCGCGCCGTTTCTCACATTTTCACTCATCAGAGGAATCGATCTAAGAGCAACCGTCTGCCCTTCGAACTCAACGTCGCTTCGCCAAGCCCCTTTTCCGGTCAGTATCAGAGGAAGCCCTTCGTCAACCTGAGCAAACCCACTGGGAAGCGCACTGACTGTCTCGGAAAGCAGTCGACCTTCAAGCTCACCGTCCACCCCTGCCGCGTTGAACACTGATAAAGCACTTGGACTGGCGAACAGCACCCTACCCGCTGCATCAAGCCTTATAAGCCCGTCCTGAGCCCGGGGAGCACCCCTCTTGGGTGCTGTGCCAGCCTCAGCAGTTGGGAAACAGCCGTCTGCAATCATGTTTAGCATTTCATCGCCGATTGCCACAAAATTCAGTTGAAGCTTATTGGGCATCCTCGATTCACCAAGGTTTGTGTGCCTCGTTATCACGGCAAGTGGGTTAGACGTGTCGGTCTTATTAGGGGCAAAAACTGGATAGGCAGAAATCCTGCTTGCGCTACCCTCAAAACGCTCTAGCCCCTCCCCGACTGCGGGCCGCTTGGTGTTCCAAGCTTTGCTGATCTGCTCAGCCCAGTCACTCCTTGGCGCATTGCCGGTTATGTCTCGGTAAAAAAGTGTTGGTGCGCCCGCAGGCCTCGCATGAGCCATTGCCTCGAATGAAGAGCTCTTTGGAACCCAAAGCACCAAGTCAGAAAACGCAGAGTCGGCTACCAGCTGCCAGTCGGCAAGCACGGCTGAGATCCATGACTCACCTTCAAAATTCTTGACTCCCACAATATGGTGAGTTTATCGCTACAACTCTGCATCCATGAGATCGAGAGCGAGGAGCCTTATAGCTTCTCGGGCTTTAGATCCCTTAGCGCAGTGGCATAGAGGCTGAGCCTTTAGAAGCGAGAGATCAGTGGCGGCAGCATCTTCGGGTATGCAGGCCTTCAGCTCAGTACTGAGCAAACGATGCATGGTGTCTCTTAGCTGTCGCTCCGCGTTTTTACCCAAGGTTGATGAACGCACGCGATTTGCAATTGGCCAAAAGGCAAAATCTGCCTCCCTGCAATCCCAAAGGAATCTATTGATCCCAACTGAGTCTGCCCCGAAGACCCCCAGTGATAAGTCAGCCATCGAAATCAAAGATCGCGTAGCGGAGTTTCTGGCAACATCGCTGCTAACGCTGACAAGCCCCTGCTCCAGCTCTCCTGAAACATCTACAACAACCACGTCAAACTGCTCCCTGAAAACTTGAATGGCTTTTTCTAGCCCTGCTCCGTCTAATTCCCGCCACCTACTTGGAGAATTGAGGCCCGTAAGAACCCTCACCGACTTTGATCCGAACTCGATTTCTTCTGTAAGGCGAAACAGTTCTTCGTGAGTTAACCTTTCGGCTCGCGCAAGACGAAGCACAGCTGTTATTCCTGGACCTGGTTCTGTGAATCCAAGATGTGAGGCTAGGGAGGGTCGATAGCTGTCGGCATCGACGATCAAGACCCGCATGTCCATAGACGCAAATTCGAAGCCCAGGTTGAGTGCCAACGTGCTCTTGCCGCTTGCTGCGCTACCCCAGACGGAAAAGACCCTCGCAGCACGCTCCTCCAATTTCGCTAAAACTGGCTCCACAACATTGGCACTGGGCTTTATTAGATCAGCGAGAGTCATGGAAGTGGCAAGACATAGATGGGATAACCAGCTGCCACTGCGGCAATGAGCAGAGTTGACTGTTCGGTGTTGATCAAGAGTTCAACATCTGGAGAGTCCTCCGCAAAAAGACCTTCGCCATACTGAATCGCTAGGACCTCAGACACTGAAACAATCCGCTGCGGCATGAATCCCTCTTCAGTTTCAACGACTTGCCATACTGAAACAGCGCTTCCAACCACGATTGAGTCTGCGGGCTTAAGGTCCGGGGTGAATCTGAGCGAGGTTTGCTCTGGACGTAATCCTTGACCCAGTAACCGCTTAGGGATTAGCTCCCCCGGCCCCACAACAGCAACTAACCGCTGTTCCTCACCTAAGTCACCCTCGGTAGCGTATTGATCCGCAAGATCACCCAAGTCGAGCTGAACAAGTTCGATGTCGGCATCGGCAAGTCTTGATCCAGTAGGTATGTTGCCAACCGCCAGCAAGTAACTCGGAAGTGGCTTCAGAGCCGTTGCAATGACCAGTCCTCCTAGCACCAATGACATCCCGGCTACCAAAAGCACCCAATTCTTGGGCCTTGACTTCATTCGTTTTGGCATTGCGTCTCCTTTGACAGCAAACAATGCCAATCTCTGAGAGTGCCTGCTAGAGGTTTTCCACAGCCCTAATTTCTACCTTGGCCACTGACTCAAGCGGGCACCAGACAACCTGGTGCTCTGTTGCTAGTCGGAGCCAAGAACCTTGAACATTGAGCAACCAGCCCCGCTGGCCTCGAGAACCAGAATAGACATCAACCCGAACTGGAAGTCGTTGACCTTGAAGAAATTCAGCTAGGGTCCCTGGTGATTGCTCAGGGATTATTTTGGCAACTATTTGCTTCACTCTGGCACTCGGGTAAGCAATGATTCCTGTCGGACCCAAGCCACTTATGAAATCAGCACCCAGCGAAACCCTGGCTAGCACAGTGGCTCCAGCAGAATGATGGACCTCCGCCAGCGAGTCAGGGCTTGCAGTTCTCGTCGCCTCAAATTCGGACTCTATTTCTTCAACTATTCTCATGGCAGCCAATCCTGCCTTGAATTTTTGAGGGGGTCCTACTTATCCACAGACGCACTTTTGGGGGGTTACGTTTACTTGGAAATCAGGTAATAATGCCTAAAAATGACGGAGGGGGAATTGAATGTCAATTCAAACAGTGCGAAAAGACCAAAGTAATCCTGCAAAGTTCTTTGCTGAAATATCCACGGCATACATCGAGATTTTGGCTGGTGTCAGGCGCCCAGAGCAGCTTTCCAGGTGGCTGAGCGACAAGGCCTACTACGACATCTCACAGCGATCCAAGAGGCAGATGCGCCGACAGGCACTAACAGGTCAGAATACCCGCCCCACAATTTTGATCAGGAATAGCAAGGTTTTCCCCACTGACGCCAACGCATTTCAAGGCGTTGTATTACTGGAGGTTTCTGGGGCTATACGTGCTGTTTCGGTTCGAGCAGAGAAAATCCACGAGCGATTCAGGGTCACTGAAATCGTGCTTATTACCCCTTGAAGAACGCGCTACCCTGTCCACCCTGATTAGGCTTCTTGGGTGCAACGGGTGGCCGCGGGGTGCTCTTCTGATTACCGGTAGCTTTCGGGTTTGGTTCTTTGTGAATGTCTACCTTGCCCTGCTCGGTCGGTGCCGAGTAGGTAAGCTGCGCAGGCTGCTCTGCCTTGACCTCAGGAAGAGATTGCTTAATCTCCACGTTGAAAAGGAACTGCACCGCCTCTTCGCGTATGCCAGCCATCATCTCGGTGAACATTGCATAGCCTTCGCGTTGGTACTCGATTAGAGGATCGCGTTGAGCCATTGCCCGGAGGCCAATTCCCTCTTTCAGGTAATCCATTTCGTAGAGGTGGTCTCGCCACTTACGATCGACGACAGAAAGCATGACACGTCTTTCGAGTTCGCGCATTACAGGCTCAGTAATTTCGTCGGTTCGCTTCTGATAGGCCAAGCGCGCATCACTTAGAACCTCTTCGATTAGCCAAGCCGAGCTCATTTTTGCTCTAGATCCAGCTTCTTCCAGGACCTCGCTGATCTCGAGCCCAATGGGATAAATAGCCTTTAGTTCTCCCCAGAGCGATTCCAGGTCCCAATCTGCGACATTTGCTTCGAGTTCTGACCTTAGAACTACCTGAGAAATGACATCCCCAAGGAACTCTTGGAAGGTGCCAGAAATGTCCTCACCCTGCAGAATCTGGCGGCGATCCGCGTAGATTGCCTCACGTTGACGGTTCATTACGTCGTCATACTTGAGAATGTTTTTTCTAATCTCTGCGTTCCTGCCCTCAACCTGAGACTGTGCTGACGCGATGGCCCTCGACACTACACCCGACTCAATTGCTTGGTCGTCTGGCACTGATGACCGGTTCATGAGAGCAGCGGCTGCTCCGGAGTTAAACAAACGCATTAGGTCATCGGTTAGCGACAGATAAAAGCGAGACTCGCCAGGGTCGCCCTGACGACCAGATCTTCCTCGGAGCTGATTGTCGATACGCCTTGATTCGTGACGCTCTGTTCCAAGAACGTAAAGACCGCCAACCTCAACAACTTTTTGTGCCTCGGTTGCAGCTTCTGCCTTTAGATTTTCAAATACCGCATCCCACTTGGCCTCGTATTCCTCGGGTTGCTCGTCGGGATCGAGCCCAAGCTTTGACATTTGCTGGACGGCCAAGAACTCGGCGTTACCACCGAGCATGATGTCAGTACCACGGCCGGCCATGTTTGTCGCGACCGTAACCGCACCGTAGCGGCCAGCCTGGGCAACAATCACAGCCTCACGAGCATTATTCTTTGCGTTTAGAACCTCGTGCTTGACCCCGCGCTTTGCAAGCAATTTTGAGACATATTCGCTTTTCTCAACGCTGGTTGTTCCGACTAGAACCGGTTGGCCTTTTTGATGGCGCTCAAATATGTCTTCGACCGCCATTCGGAACTTGACTTCTTCATTTTTAAAGATGAGGTCGGACTGATCTTTTCGAATCATGGTTCGGTTTGTTGGGATAGAAACCACACCAAGCTTGTAGGTGGACATAAACTCGGCGGCTTCGGTCTCCGCAGTTCCGGTCATACCAGAGATCTTGTCGTAGAGACGGAAGTAGTTCTGCAGTGTGACTGTGGCCAAGGTTTGGTTTTCGGCCTTGATGGCAACGCCCTCTTTAGCCTCAATCGCCTGGTGCATGCCTTCGCTATAGCGTCTGCCAGAAAGCACACGCCCCGTGTGCTCGTCAACAATTTGAACTTCGCCGTCAACCACCACGTAATCTCTGTCACGTTTGAACAGTTCCTTGGCTCGAATTGAGTTATTCAAGAAAGATATCAGAGGAGTGTTGGCAGTTTCATAGAGGTTTGTGATGCCCAAGTAGTCCTCAACCTTGTCGATGCCAGCCTCTGAGACGCCGATGGTGCGCTTTTTCTCATCAACCTCGTAGTCTTCATCGGCAACCAACGTCAGCGAGAGCTTTGCAAAAACTCCAAACCACCTGTTTACATCTGCGGCCGCAGGACCGGAAATGATCAACGGAGTTCTGGCTTCATCAATAAGAATCGAGTCAACCTCGTCCACGATGGTGAAGAAATGGCCACGCTGGACAAGGTCCTGCTTCCCCAGTGCCATGTTGTCGCGCAGGTAGTCAAAACCAAACTCGTTATTGGTTCCATAGGTGATGTCGCAGTCATACTGCGCCTTGCGTTCAACAGGGTCTTGGCCGCTGATGATACAACCCGTGGTCATTCCAAGGGCCCTAAAGATTCGTCCCATCAATTCAGATTGGTAGCCTGCGAGGAAGTCGTTTACGGTAACAACGTGAACCCCCCTGCCAGGGATGGCATTCAGGTAAGCGGCAAGGGTTGCAGTTAACGTCTTTCCTTCACCGGTCTTCATTTCTGCAATGTTGCCCAGGTGAAGAGCCGCACCACCCATCAACTGAACGTCGAAGGCCCGCAATCCCAATGTTCGAACCGATGCTTCTCGAACCGCAGCAAACGCCTCTGGGAGCAATTCATCCAGGGACTCTCCAGCCGCATAGCGCTCACGCAGAGCACTGGTCTCACCCCTGAGCTCTTCGTCGGACAGCTCGTTATAGGTGGCCTCAAGGGCGTTGACTTCCTTTGCTGTGTTTTCAAGCTTCCGGAGTAATCGGCCCTCACCTGCGCGCAGCAGTTTGTCGATTGAAAATGCCAAGTTTCACTCCTTGATAGTCGCGTGCAAGTCTAGCCCGAGACTGGGTTAGATGCTGAGCGAAATAACCCCGTAGCTGTATGCCTTTCGCCGATAGACAACCGCAGGCTTATCTTTCTCAACATCGTGAAAAAGATAGAAATCGTGCCCAACCAATTCCATCAGGCTCACAGCCTCTTCTTGGGTCATGGGTTCTTTTTCAAATTCTTTGGATCGAATAACCAGTTCAACCTGATCTTCGGCCTCAGCGAGTGCTGCGACAGGAACTTCACCGGTGAGAACTTCCAGATCTACGGGGGTGACATCTAGGCTACTGAAACCAGTTGCTGTCAGCTCACTGGTTCCAATAACCCTGTGACCCAAGCCGCGGTGGTCCTTCTTCTTGTCTGAATACCGTCTGAGGCGCTCAAGAAGCTTGCCGAAAGCGATGTCAAAAGCCGCAAACTTGTCTGAAGCCTGCGCCTCTGAGCGAACAACGTGACCCGGTTCATAAACGGTTAATTCGACCTTGTCCTCTTGGCCGGCATTTTTTCGGTGGTCATAGCGAGTGACTTTGATGTTTAGCTCTTCTGGGCGATGAGCAAATTGCTCAACCTTGCTTGCTTTTTCTGAAACATAGTCTCGGAATCGATCCGAGACCGTGAGGTTCTTGCCTGAAATTCTTAGTTCCATTTTTTCTACCTCCTAGTCGACTTATTAGCCGTAAAACCAAACTACGCCTTTTTGTATGGATGCGCTCTCCGTTTAGATAATTCTCTTGGCCAATACACAGATTCCCGCCACCTGAAAACCGGCCTCCTGCAATGCTCGAACACATTCGGAAGCAGTAGCGCCGGTGGTCATAACGTCATCAACAAGCAAAACCGAACCGTTGCCTGGCTTGCAGGACATCGAACCTGACACGTTAAGCAACCTTTCAGGTGCCCCGAGTGTTCGCTGGTCTTGCGTGCGGCGGTCCAGCCGGACGAGATGGGAATCTTGCAGCGTATTCGGCTCAGTAATATTCCTCAGTAGCCTGCCGACTGGATCAAAACCGCGCTTTTTGTAGTTCTGCTTGTTCCTGGGCGGGCTGGTTACATAATCCGGCTTCACTGTGGCAAACGCCGCTGCCAGTGCGGGCTCCCAGAGTGCTGAAAGAGCCGGCACGAGTGAGATTCGACTCTGGTCCTTGTAGGCCCTAAGAATCCCTGCTACCGCTTCGGAATATTCGACCGCATAATGAAGTGGCAAGCCTTGATACTGAACCAAATGGCTTTCAATCTGTGGGAGGCACCCACTGCAAACCGGACTTGGCAGGGATCCACAAACCGCGCACTGAGTGGGAAATACGAAATCAACAAGGTCGCTGAGCATAGTCCAAATGATTCCTCGCAAACACACCGTTCAACGAGACGACAAGGGTTCTTGTGGAGAAGATGTAGCTATGAAGTGCTGTTAGCGCATCGACGTCATGGCTAAAACTCCGGTTGTAACCCGCCTCCAGCTCCCGCTGGAATAAATCCAAACTTCATCAAAGTTGTCGAGCAGATAGGTACTTGCAGCAGAAACCGCACCTTGAATATCTCTGCCGACAACCGGGGGCATCGCAAGTTGATTCCTGGGGCCAGCGACTGGGTATTCACTAAATGCGGTAAGCCCGCTGGTTGTCGCTTCGAGGGTCCTCAGGTTTGCAGAACCTTGCCAAACCATTGCCGCAGGCGGCCCAAGAACTGGGATAACTGAAATTCCAGGGCTTACCAATAACGGGATAAGGTTCGTGTCTCTAACTACAGTCCCAATCTCGATAAGAGGTCCCGAGCCTGGAGCCTGAATTGCCTGAGCAATCCTGACACCTTCTGCTGAGATGCTGGCTGCCAGCCGTATCCCGGTGAACTCGCTGGTGAATTTTCTAACCACTGTTGACCGGTCGTAAACCTCAAGCTCGGCAGCGGCATCGGTTGGAAAAACCCAGAGCGAGCCGAAGCTGTCGTATTCAATAGCCACCACTTCGGCCAGTGAGCTCAATTGCACAATTTCACTGCTGAATGTTTGGGTTCTGATCTCAAACACACCCAATTCGCTGGCGAATGCGACTCGTGAGCCTTCGTCGGTGACAGCGATCAGCGTTGGTTTATAGCTCTCGACTAGCCTGGCCGTCCCAGGAATTTCCGTTGCACCAGCGGCATTTAGCAGTCCTATGCCGCTCTCCGTGAGGGCATAGTTTTGAGATCTTGGCGCCGTTGGCTCAAGAGCCCCGACCGGAATTTCCTGAATCGAGCCATTCACCGACAGGGCGACGTTGTTGACTCCAGGGATTTGAGAAAGTGTTGATTTCAATTGCCCGAGCATAATCCGGCGCTCTTGCGTGCCAGCCGCCAAGGCGTCTGAGTCAAAATCAACCTGAGCAATCCCCTCAACAGTTCGCACCGCGTTTATTGTTAGCTGGGTCCCTTCCGGAATCGCCGATTTCACGCCGGCTTCCAACCAGGGGCTAGGTCCTGCCAACAGAGCGTTCACAAGACGTGTAGCCGTGGAGGTTCTAGAGGGGAACCATCTCAGATCGGGAACAAGCGTCTGGAAGTTTGAGTCGACGAAATACAGCGGAAAAGCGTTGAATACAACGCTGAATACCGGTGGGGTGACGACCGTGAGGTTTGGTGCACTGGAAATACGCAGCTGGCCATCTTCCTCGATTAGCTGGAATCTCAGGTTTGAGGAATCTCCGACCTCCGAGTCAATGTACCTACCCTGCTCATCAACTCTGGCGCCGCTATTGATCTCTACGACCATCAAGGTCTGTCCTGCTTGCCGAAACACCGGTGCACCGGCGCGAATAATAGTTTGGTTGTTTGGGTTCCAACGCTGAGCAAAATCCTCGCTCAAGAACTCTCTGGCCACCGCATAGTCATTGAGGGGGCTGGTTCCAGCACCCAAGAAGCCGGAGACTATTTCCTGTGCAGTGGCATTTAGTGCCGGCCCAGATGGCGTGTAATAGGCGAATTCTTGCTGGGTCTCCGGTGCAATTTCAGGCCCCTGCTGAACGTCGAGTTCAGTGGGAAGAGTGGCGCAACCTGAAAGCAAGAGCAAGCTGAACACTGCGACTAATCGGCGAATCATATCTTCACCGACCTTGGTGGAAGTGGAATTGGCGAATTCCCAATAACCGAATCGGCACGACGAGGCAGGGTCAGGCGGAAGCTTGTCCCTTGATTCGGCTTGGACCAAACCTGAAGCCAACCTCGATGCAAAGTCGCGTCCTCCTTGGAGATAGCTAAGCCCAAACCTGTGCCCCCAACAGAGCGCTGTCTCGCGGGATCCGCACGCCAAAATCGATCGAAGACCCTCTCGAGTTGTGCCCGGGACATACCAACACCTGAATCAGTCACACAAACGGCAACTGAGTTTGCATTCTGACCAACCTGGACAACAATCGCGTGCCCTTCACCGTGTTCAACCGCATTTGAGAGCAGGTTTCTCAGCAACCTTTCGATGCGCTTGGCGTCGAAGTCAGCCTCGACTGGACCTTTAGGAAGTTCCACCTTGATTTCGGTTGATTTTGATTGAGCCAATGGTTCAATCGAGGCGATTGATGCCCCAACCACCTGATTCAAATCATTGGTCTCAAGTTCAGCCGTAACCGCACCGGCGTCATAACGAGAAATCTCCAAGAGGTCAGCAAGCAATGCTTCGAATCTATCTATTTGATTCTGCATCAGCTCCGCGGATCTGGATAGCGCAGGATCTAGCTTTTCCCTGCTACCAAATATCACTTCGCCCGCCAACTTGATTGTCGTTAGAGGGGTGCGGAGTTCGTGGGAAACATCGGAAACGAATCTGCGCTGCATCCGAGACAAAGAGTCAAGCTGTTGAATCTGTTGCTGCAGACTGGCAGCCATTTTGTTGAACGACTTAGCAAGCTGCGCCAGCACGTCCTGGCCTCGCTCGGGAAGGCGCTGGTCAAGTTTTCCGGCCGACAGGGTCTGCGCTGCCAGCGCGGCCTGCTCAACTGGCCTAACAACACTGCGGGTGACCAGGTAGCTCACCAGGGCAATTAGTGCCAGCAGGATCGCCCCTGCCAAGGTGATGGCATTTTGGACCAAAGCTAATGACTGAGCCTCCGCGCTCAAGTCGAAGACTAGGTAAAGCTCAAAGTTTCCCGCCAAAGGGATAGCCAAGGGAGCTCCCACTGTTATTCCTGCAACCTGTGACCCTTCGCGCACCAAGCTAACGGGTGTGTAGGTGAGGATTCCTTGAGATTCGCGAACCTGTTCGCGCAGTTCATCAGGAATCGTTGCAAGATCGAGGTCCTGCGAGATAGGTGATTGAAACAACTGAAGTTGCGGCTGCCCCGGACTTCGGAGCAATGCCACCTGTCTTGAGCCAGACACTCCAGCTATCTCCAAAGACGGCACCACGGCATTTATCAAGGTCTGCAAAGTGGTTTCGTCTGTAACTGCCGCCGCCGCTACCGTCCCCTGGACGCTACTGACCGCCCGTTCGGTCTCGCTCAAAACTTGATCGAGACGATTTTGATAGAAACCATTTGCCAGTGAATAGGACAAGAACCCGCCCAGGGTTATTAGAGAAAGTGCGCTCAGGAAAACTGTTGCGACCACAGTCCTTGCCGTGAGGGAGCGCCTAAAGAGGGAAATCACAGATTCTCAGAGCCAGCCCTATAACCGTGGCCCCGCACTGTCATGACAATTTTCGGGTTCTCAGGATCGCGCTCAACCTTGGCGCGAAGTCGCTGAACGTGGACATTTACCAGCCTGGTGTCGGCCTTGTACTGGTATCCCCAAACCTGCTCAAGAAGCATTTCACGACTAAATACCTGCTGTGGTTTGCCGGCGAGCGTGTGCAGAAGTTTGAACTCAAGCGGCGTTAGCGAAAGGCTCACGCCCTCGCGATTCACTTCAAAAGTTTTTGGGTCCAAGCGAAGTCCTGCAACTTCTAAAACCTCAGAGTCATCAGGGAGCGGTCGCAGCCTTGCTTTTACCCTCGCCAAGAGCTCTGCACCCTTATGCGGCTTCACCACGTAGTCGTCTGCGCCAGCCTCCAGTCCGAGGACAACATCCTCGGTGTCACTCTTTGCCGTCAACATCACGATTGGAACTCCTGAAACCGCTCTGATTTGCCTGCAAACCTCAATCCCCGATTGCCCCGGAAGCATTACATCCAAAAGCACTAAGTCTGGGTTTCGCTCAGCAAAAATTTCAACGGCAGAGATGCCATCAGAGGCAAACATGGGTTCGTAGCCGGCACCGGCCAGCACTAAACCCACCATTTCGCGAAGAGCATCGTCGTCATCGACAACCAATACCGTTTGGATCACAGTGCCCTCCGTTTTCCTGGCGAACTGACTTCAACCATAACTGGCAAAACCTTCGTTACACCAATGTAACCAAATCCTGCGAAGTAAGCACGCGGCAATATTTAGTTTCCGGAGATTGCCGCTAGAGCCCTAGCGGTCACCGACTCCATAACCTCGAGCGAGTTTGACTCCACATTCAAGCGAAGCAGGGGTTCAGTGTTGGACTCTCTGATATTGCACCACCACCAGACGCCCCCTTCCTGAAAGCTAAACGTGATGCCATCAAAACTCTCAGAGTCGGCTTCTTCAAGCACCTGTTCGACTCTTTTCGTGGCAGCTGTGGGATCGGTCACTTTGGAATTAATCTCACCGGAAGCAAAATAGGGGGTGTAGCTGGCTGCAATCTCGGACATCGACAGCTGGGAATTGCCCAGTTCGCTAATTAGGTGCATGGCAGCCAGCATCCCGTTGTCAGCGCCCCAGAATTCACGAAAGTAATAGTGAGCTGAATGCTCCCCGCCAAACACCGCTTCAGTTTCTGCCATCTTGTCCTTAATCAGTGAGTGCCCGACTTTGGTCCTCACTGGATTGGCTCCAGCAGCAGAAATTGTCTCGGCAACAAAGCGAGAGGTCAAAAGATTGTGCAGCACCGTCGGGTGCTGCTCACCAAGATTCTGAACTCGTTGTATCTCTCTCTTCGAAACGATGGCCGCGAGCGCCGATGGCGTGACAGCGTGGCCTTTTTCATCAATGGCAAAACATCTGTCGGCATCTCCGTCAAAAGCCAGCCCCAGATCCGCACCAACTTCAAGCACCTTTTGCTGGAGGTCCACGAGGTTCTTAGCGTCTAAAGGGTTCGCTTCATGGTTTGGGAACGACCCGTCGAGCTCAAAATACAGCGGCACGATTTCTAACGGACTCAAGCTACCTAACACTGCAGGAACTGTGAGTCCACCCATCCCATTGGCCGCGTCCACGACAATTTTGAGGGGCCTTACCTGATTCAAGGGAACTAGGTCCAGGAGGTAGTCAACATAGCCAGGCATGACATCGTGCACTGCCACCCCACCTAAAGTTTTTGTCGGCGTTATGCCGCCTTTCAAATAAACCTCTGCCCTGTCTCTAATTGCAGCCAAGCCGCTGTCGAGACTTATCCCACGAGCACCGGCGCGTGAGAACTTTATGCCGTTGTAACTTGCCGGATTATGGCTAGCGGTAAACATGGCAGATGGGATATTCATGGAACCCGAAGCAAAGTAGTTCATGTCTGTCGAGCACAACCCAACCATCACAACGCTTGCACCACGCTTAGTTGCGCCGGCCGAAAATGCAGCAGCAAAACCAGGGGACGAATCCCTCATGTCGTGACCTACCGCCACCTTCTTACCTGCCAGTTCGAGCTCGTCTGCGAAGGCAGCACCGAAACATTCAACTACCTGCTCAGTCAGCTGGCTACCGACAAGGCCCCTGACGTCGTAGGTCTTTACAAAATCATGAAAATTGGTCAAATCCGCATCTTTCAGCTAGCTAGATTCCCAAGAATACAATGGAGCCATGATTGTCGGTCCAGAAAACAGAGATCGTCACGGCAGAGGAATGCGTCGTCCAATTCCCTCCAAGCTTTTCCGTCACGGCTTGAGCCGCGCAAACCTCTTCGAAGAAGTTGTGAGCGACACTGTCTCCTACCTGGTTTCAAAGTTCCCCGAGGAGCTCGGTGCCTTGAATTGGCGAATCGAAGAGGTCCCCATGGAGGAGCGACCAGAATCAACTAACCGCTGGCACACCAGGGCTTCCACTATGACAATTATTCTTTATCGGATACCGATCGAGCGCGGAGCCAACACCTCGCCTGCCGACCGAAGGATTCAAATCGAACGCGCGGTAATCTTTGCCGCGGCCAGCTTGATAGACAAGGACCCCTGGGAGCTATTTGACCAGACCTGGTAGCGGGCTGCTATTGCACGGTGACAGAAATTTGATTGCCAAAGTTCTCATTTTCTGACGGATTAATCAGGGCGTAACCGGGTAGGTCAAGGACCTCAAGGGCTGCGGCAAATTCTGCCGCGGAAATCACCCTAAGCTGATCCCCCAAAACTGGCACCTCAAGCTGTGACATTGCTTGAATTTGGAAGCTCTGGTAGTCGACTCTGCTGCCCGTTGTGATTTCCAAGGTGACTGCAATTTCGGTGGATGCGAAGTTAGCCAGATAGAGGCTCGATTGATAAAGCGGTATCGGCATCGTCAACTCTGTGAAAACCCGAGACGGCGTGATCCAGGCAAAGTCCAGAGCAGGTTGCAACTGAATGTTGCGCACGCCTGCAGACAAAGGTTGCGAGCTCTGTATGTCAAGAATGTAGTTTCCATCAACTAGATCAAGGGGTGTTTCGCTCAAACCTGCGGCTGTCACCGGTACTCGAATCACCTCGGTGTTTTCCTCAGAAAAAGCAGTAATTATGGCCTCAGTTGGCAAGTCATTGGGGTTGTGAAGCCGAAGCACCGGCTTTTCAAAGCCCTCTGAAGCAATCTTTAGTCCAATAATTCTGTTTTGAAGTTGTGGGCCGACGCTTGGAGCCTGAAGATCTACCCCTCTGGAGCTAAGACCTGCGGTTGCACGCTGTTGCATTGCCAGCGAAACTGGAGCGCTGGTGGACTTGTATTCAAGTGCAAACACCGGCTGTTGAAACAAGAAACTTGAAACCGGAAGTGTTCTACTCTGACCTGCCGCAACTGATACCTGCTCCGTTATTACTCCTCCCGGCAGCTTGAACTCAATTTCCACTTGAGTGTCTCGCTGACCAGGGTTGGCAATTAGTAGCACTGTTTCCTGACCGAGGGCGGCCGCGCCAGAGATAAACCAGCCGCTAAAGGCAAGTTGCGGGCAGTAGCTCGCCGCCAAACCGCTGGCGCGGTCAAGAGACACTCCCTGCGCCTGAATAGCGCTCAAAAGCGAAGTGGACTGGTCCTGACCGGCAACTGTCACGAGTGCACCATCAACCGAACTTAGTTGCGGCGCAACCAGCACATCACCATCTCCCACAGCCGAGTAGATCGAGGCGGAGTTAATTCTTTCAGTCAAGCCAATTTCCACTCCGGACTCACCGCCCACTTCAACAAATGCCCCAGGGCAATAGACCGAAAGTGGCAAGGGTTCAACTTCGACTTGCCTGGTTTCAAGCTCAGCCCTGGACACCTCAACGGCCGGAAGCAGACTTAGTGAATAACTGGCGATGAAGGACATCGCCAAAAATAGCAGCAAGGTGGACCTGAGCCAGATTTTCACTTCTGCACCTCCGGTCTACGTGCGCCTCTCACTGATGCCGGAGTGGGAATAGCCAGCAGCAGGAAAACCGCCAAAATTGCAAGCTGAATGTTTTTGATTGGGGAGTCAGAGGGCGCCTCAGGGAAGTTTGATCGAGCTCCCTGCACCTGCCAGAGATGCCCGAAGTTGGTTTGGCCGGCGTTTTGCAGGAACGTCATAGAGTCAACTGCCACCCGCGCTTCCGAAACCAAGTCTTGCTCAACACCATCGAGCAGCACGAAATCGATCCCCAGCGCTCCCAGGAATTCAGCAACACCCTCTGGGTTACCAGCAACCAGTGAGCCTGTTAGTTGAGCTAACTGGTCGTCGATTGAGCTGTTTGGTCGAAACAGGTCGTAGGCCAGATTTTTATTCTCAAGATTCTGTCCCGCTCCCCAGACTAGGTTCGCTTCGACTCGATCCTGAGACACCGTGATGTTCAAGGTCCTAATGCCTTCATCGACCTCTGCAGCCGCAACCACCAAAGCAGGGGCCTGCCTAGTGGCTCCAAAATATGCATCGGGCTGAGAAAAAGGTCCGAACAGCAGTGCGGCAGCCGATGCCGATACCACTCCGAAAGAAACCGCCACTGCAACCAGCGATTTTCTGGAAACTTTATCCACAGCAAGGCCCGCCAGGATCAACAGCGCAGCAAGTGCCATAGCCTGCAATGCCGCGCTGGAAGAGATTGGTTGATACCAAGCTGTAGACGAAAGCGAGATGGCCAATAGCCAAGATATCGATGCAACCCCAAATTTCTTTTGGGAAATTGCAGCCAGACCACCGAGAAAAGCGATGCCGACGGTCGCCAATGCAGCTGGGCTTTCCAGCAATCCCACTGGAGTTAGGTATCCAGAGCTTGTAACCGAAGCCAATGCAAGACTGGACTCATTGAATGCGAATGCGAGCCACGGATAAATAAGGGCAATGCCCGGTATCGGGAACCAGAAAAGAATTGCCAGTCTTTTCAGGTTGTATGCGCCCAGCCCAAGGCCAAACACCACTGACACGGCAAAGAGTATCGGGTTGCTGACAGCGACCAGTGCTCCGGCTACTCCCGCCAAGCCCACCCAGCGCCACCCTCTTGCCGAAGTAAAACTGCTTGCCGCTTTGATCAAGAAGTAAAAAAGCCAAGGACCAAACACAATTGCAACTAGGTCCGCCACGCCTGCTTGAGACTGTGTGGTTAGAACCTGCGGGCTCACCGCAAAAACAATCGCAACCAGGTTTCTAACCCAAACTCTTTCAACTACCAGGCTCGCCAGGTACCAGAAGCTCACGAAAGCTAGTGCAGGTGCAACAAAAACAAATAGGGCAAGAGCAGCGCTTGGGTTTCCTGAAAACGCAAACCCAAACAGCGACAGCACCCAGTTGAATGGCTCGCTAGGGACGCTAACGCCAGTCAGAAAGCCAATGGTGCTTTGGCCCGTAGCCTCCCATATAGAAGCAGCTGAGGCACCAAGCGGAACCAACCGCTCGCCGTAGAGACTTCCGGTTGGAAAGAGCTGCCAGCCGACCAGCAGCGGAATCAAAACTAACCATGCCGCGCCGATTGAGAAGAACTTCGCCCTTGGCTTGAGGCCGGCTACTGGCGGATGTTCGAACTTGGACTCTCGCCGCTTCTTTCGCTGAGCGCGAGTAGCGTAGAAATCTGACAGCGGCCGCGTCTTGCCTAGCACCCTGAGCGCTTTTCGAGCACGCAACCGACTGGCGACAGTGAACCACGCCCACATCCACGCTGCGAACTGGCCAAAAATACGATTCGGCTTTTTTGAAATTAGGTTTTGAGGAATTGACGCCAACGCAACAATCGGCATGGCCAGATAAAGAAACGGGAGCAATAAAGAAGGAAGGAGGAGTCCCGCCATGTGAACATGGGCTCTCGACAAAGCTTGAACTCGGTTTCCCCCAAGCCACTTTCTAGTTCGCTGCCCGGCCATGGATAGCCCTGCATGTGAGACTCTTGCTTTTGGCTCAACACTGACCCTGAAGCCGGCGGTTCTCGCCCTTGCACAGAACTCGATGTCTTGAGCAAGCACTGGGGTGGCGTCGTTGAGCCCTCCGAGTCTTTGCCAGACATCCGCACTCAATAGCATCCCTGCTGTCGAGACTGCCAGTACATCAGCGGAACGGTCGTGCTGGCCCTGGTCGTATTGGTTTTGCACCAGCAAAAATGGCTTGCCGGTCGCCGTAACGGTTATTCCCATCTGCTGGATCTCAATGTCAGAGCCCCAGCTAAGCAACTTCGGGCCAACAATCGCCAAGGAAGGAGATAATTCGGCCGCACTTGCAAGCATCTGCAGCGCTGTTTTCTCGGGAGCCGAGTCATCATGCAAAACCCACAGCCAACCCGGTTGCGATTGAAGCGACTGAATTCCAGACTCGATGGCTGCTCCCAGTTTTACATTCCCCGGTTCGACAATAGAAAACTTGAATGATTTAGCAAGCTCAATGCATTCTTGGTTCGAGCTAGTCTCAACGACGACCACTTGCTCCGAGGGCTGGGTCTGCTGACTCAGGCCCTTAAGGGTTTCAGCAAGGAACTCAGCTTTTCCGTGTGACACGACGATTGTCGCGACGGACAGCGTGGTCACGCGAAACTAGGCGCGCTTGCGCAGACGGCGACGTTCACGCTCAGAAAGTCCACCCCAAATACCGAAGCGTTCATCATTCTTAAGTGCATACTCAAGGCACTCAGTGTTCACCGAGCATGACGAACAAATCTTCTTGGCATCTCTGGTTGACCCACCCTTTTCAGGGAAAAACGCTTCTGGATCTGTCTGGGAGCAGAGGGCGTCTTCTTGCCAAGCTAGCGGGTTGGACTCTGAGTCCCCATGGGCACCGGCCACTCCAAGTCTAAGTACATCAACAAACCAACTGGCTGGCACTTGACCGCGCTGTTCCATGCCTGTTCCCCTATCTAAAGAAATCTACTTGTGTAATTACACTGGTGTAAGCATGCCTCTGTCAAGTCCGGGCAGCAACCAAAATGGTCTTTCTGTGGGTAAACCCTCAAGGTATTGTTTAAACATGAACTTACTCATAACAGGCGGAGTTGGCTACATAGGCGCTCATGTAGTGCTAAGAGCCCAACTGGCTGGGCACTCTGTCGTGGTTGTCGATGACATGTCAACCGGAATCTCTGGTCGAGTAGATGCTCAAGTGATTACCCTCGACCTAGCAGATGAAAATGCCACGCAAATGTTGACTGAAGCGATGAAGAACCTCAATATTGACTGTGTAATTCACCTGGCTGCTAGGAAACAAGTGGGACAGTCAGTAGAGCAGCCTGAAAGGTATTTCAAGGACAATATCGGAGGGCTTGCAAACTTGTTGTTGGCGATGAAAGAGTCCAACGTCTTCAGGCTTGTATTCTCGTCATCCGCAGCCACATACGGTAATCCAGATGTTGATCTCTTGAGTGAAGACTTCGATGGTGTTCCGATAAACCCATACGGTCAAACGAAACTGATCGGCGAGTGGATGGTTCGAAACGCTGCCGTCTGGGGACTAAAGGGTGTCAATCTCAGGTACTTCAATGTTGCAGGTTGCGAAATTCCTTCGCTTGCTGACACTGCTGAATTGAACCTTATTCCGATTGCAATCGCTGCCATAAAACGAGGCGAAGAGCCCAAGGTTTTCGGCGTGGACTATGACACTCCGGATGGAAGTTGCGTAAGAGACTATGTCCACGTCGGTGACCTGGCCACAGCACACTTGATGGCGGTCAACTACCTAGAGGAGCAATCTCAAGAGTTTTCGACCTTCAATGTGGGTACAGGAGTAGGTGCTTCAGTCCTTGAAGTTCTCAGTGAACTAAGAGCCGCATCTGGCTTGGATTTTGATTCAGAACTCTGTGACCGAAGAGCAGGCGACCCTGCCCGACTTGTGGCCGACGCCAGCAGAATTGAAAAATCTTTCGGTTTTAAGGCTAAATATAATCTCAGCGATATTGTGAAATCCGCATGGGAAGCGGCTAGTTAGGAACCTTTAGTACTTGGCCGACCCGAATGAAATTAGCGTTATTGATGCCGTTTACCGAAGCAAGCTCAGACGAACTGACACCAAACTTTCTAGAGATTCCCCACAAAGTGTCGCCTGCGCTAACTGTGTATGTCACCGTAACCGGGGCGGACTCAGCCTCGTCATTGGCTTGAGCAACGTTGGTGTTTGTGGTGCTTGTCGGAATCAAAATCAGCTGCCCAATAGAAATGCGATTTGGGTTTGCGATGGAGTTGAAGGACTGAAGCGACGAACTAGAAATTCCAAACCTTGAAGCGATGCGCAACAGAGTGTCCCCCGACTTCACTCGGTACTCAACTGCTGACAACTGAATCTCCTCAACTTCTGCCTCAGCGGTGGGTCTCGCCTCAGGTTCAGGGGTAGTTGCCGGAGTGGTAGCCGATGTTGAAGGTATCTTGAGCAATTGACCAATTCGAATCAGGTTTGGGTTTGAAATACCGTTTTGTTCCTGAAGTGCCTTGGTGGATACTCCAAATCTTGAGGCAATTTTGCCCAGACTGTCCCCTGCGACGACCCGATATTCAGTCAGTTGCGATGAGGCAGGCTCATCCTCTTCTTCAGCGGGCGCTGGGCTAACCGATGAATCACTTGACTCACTGGTTGCAGGAGGTTTTGGGGCAACTGCCAGTGGAGAGGCTGGTTCAAAACTGAGTTCACCGAAGTTACCCGCCGGCGTGCCGGCAAAGGATGCTAGTTCGACCGTCTTAGGAGAGCTAGAGCCAGCTGTAATCCTGCCAGCGAAGTAGCTACTGACTTCTAAGTACCCCGGGCCATCCCCCCTAAGTTCTTGATAAAGCTCCTCAGATGCAACAAGGCGCTTCTTCCTGTCCTGAATCAAATAAATTTTGCCACCCGTTTTGATGAACTGACCAACAGGCTTAGCTGCAAGAGTCATGGATGCGCAAGCAGCGGAGGACATGGCGTAGGGTGACCAAGGGAATTCAGCTGCACCGGCTGGGGAAATTGGGTGCAGAACGCCTTTGTCGAGCAGGTAGGTCTCTCCACTGCACTGTACCTTGTTAGTCGGGAACCCACTGAGTGTGGCAAGCGCGTTTAGTCCGCTATCAGAAACGGTAAAAGTCTTTGAATTAGATGTGCTCGAAGCTTGCGCTCGGCCTGACAGCTTGATTTTGGTCACTAGGCTGTCTACCAAATAGAGCTGTGAAGAGTTCTTAGATCGAATGATCGAACCCGGGGCAAAAGCCTCCCCGGAGAACTTAATCGCGCTGACGGCTGACTTGGGAATTTGAATGGCCTTCGTTTGCTCAACCACATCGAGCAACTTGGCCACCATGGCCTCGTCGCTCGACACCCGCCTCTCACCTTCAACGATCAGGTAGTTGAGCGAGGTTCCCTTGAAGGTTATGACGGCCGGTGAGCTTACAGACTCAAGGGCATTTGGTACTCTGGAGAGGAAGTCGTCAGATACCAGCGAAACTTTCGAAGTCCAATTTGCCGGATCTGATATCTTCACTTTTCCTGAAGAGGTCAGAACGAAGGTTTCTCCAGAGTCGCTTTTGACAAAGCCATTCAGCTCGTCGGTTGCGAGCGTTGCCTCAATCGCCTGCAGGGAAATCTCACCGGCAACCGGATCAAGCCATTGACTCAGCTTTACTTCATCCGCAAAAGACTCATTCAACAAATAAGTCACCCCGCCAGTAGCAACAGCCTGCTGCTTTGAGCCCTGAATTGTGAAGATAACGGACTCGGATGCAAGTGGAGCCCCCGGTTTGACTGACATGATCTGCTCGATTGTCATCATCGACGCTACTGCGCCTTGAGCCCCGACTGTTTGAAGTGCAAGATCATCAACCACTAAGCGAGAGGCGCCACTTTCTATCCAGTACCGATCCCCGCTTTCCGTCTGAACCAACCTCGATAGCGTTCCGCCGTCAACAAAATTATTCAGCTGCAACAAGGTCAATGGAATGCTGACGTTGCAATCAAGTCCAAATTCGGCAGCCACTTCACAACTGGAAACGAGGTACTTAACCCCATCGACTAACAGATAATTTTGGCCTCCACCGGGTCCAGTCACGAGTTGAGTGGCTTCGCTCTGTGTTGTGAAGCTGTCCAGATATGCCTGTGAGATCTCTCCGATTGGACCCAGGGGCCTGAGAGCAGCAAGCAGTCGGGAATCACTGACTTGGAATTTTTTGTCGTCTACAATCAGAAAAGTTTCGGGGCCAGCTGACTTAAGAAGATAGCCTCCGCCAATCGGTGACCCAAACCAGTCATGGAAGAAGCGCCAGAAATTTCTATTTCCATAGGCCGAGCAGCTGTCACCTGAGCCGTACATGTTCGCAAGGGCCGCTTGGTTTGGTGTGTACGGGGTGTAGTAGTAAAGATTGGCAGTGGCTTGATTTTTCAACTCAAAGCTCTTGGTTCCACATGAGGACTTCGGGTGGTAGCGCATCGAAACGGTGCGGCCAGGCTTCCAGTAAGTGAAAGAACCCTCTGGATTTCCGTACCAGCGCAACTGCTTGGCGGCGCGGTAAAGCTGGTTGAACAATCCGACATATACTTTTCCGCAAATTCCAGGGTCGGAGTCAGGACAGCCAAACCCCATCGCTGCGCGATACATGTAAGACGTTGGCTTAGTGGAAGTTACCAAGCCCTGCTCCTTTTGGAGCTTTGTGATCAAAACCTGTGGGTTGATGCCACAGGCAACTGAGACAGCGTAAATAACTTCAGCGGCGCTGGCAGCCGGATTTGCCGGAATCGCAGAGCATGGACCTACCTCTGTTTCAGTAGTCGCCGGAGTATCCGGGATTTCGACTGCAATGTCCTTCAAGCAATCAATCACTGGATCCGTGGCCCGACAACTTGATACTCGTGAATCCAAAAATTGCTGAATTTCAGAGACACCCATGGAGCCAAAGTCAAAAAACACACTATCGCTGATTATCAAACCCGGATCAAATGCACTCGCTGCGGGAGCCGCCGATGCCGGCGCACTCAACTGCGGCATGGCAATCAGTCCGGCCGCTGCCATCAGGGCAGATGCGGAAAGAGCTACGAATTTTCTGAACATCTACGGAATCACCACCGAACTGGCCTGAGAGGTTCCTAGATGAAATTCAGATTCATAAGTCACTGTGACGATCCCCGAGCCCGAGGGCAAATCTTGCAACGGCAGCTCGATCGGGAAGCACTGGGTGTAATCGGAAGAAGACTGAGCCATCACGGTAACTGACTCCTCGGTTGAAGCCCCTATAAACCTAAGGGTGCAGGTTCCATTGGACTCAGTTATTCCTGGGACCTGAGCGACAACCTCTAGCATTGCGGTGTCCAAATAGGCTTCCGCTATCAAAATCGTTACTTCGACTGGCTCCTGAACCACCGCAGGCTCGGCTGCTGTCTCGGGTTCTGGCTCTGCAGTCTCCTCCTCCACCGACGCCTCAGCTGGAGATTCCGATGGGGTTGGCGTGGCAGTTTCTTCGACGATTATTTGCTCTTCAGGAAGCGCAGTTGCTCCCCAGTTGGGGTAGAAAACGCTGCACCCAGAAAGCATCAGGCCGGCAGAAACTAATGTAATGGCAGTAACTATTTTGCGCACGACTCACCTCCAAGATACCTTCAACCTTAGGTTGAGATTCTTAAAAACCGCTGAGTATTTCGAGTGTTTTGAAAAATGGAAAATGGCTGAAAAGTGCCTGATTACAGGCTGTTTTTTAGATTTGTGTTTTTCTGCTCAACCTGATCCGCCAAGTTGCTTCGGTAGTCATCAAGCTTTTTCTCAAGGTCCGGGTTGGAAGTCGCCAAAATTCTGAGAGCCAAAAGGCCGGCGTTCATGGCGCCATCAATCGAAACTGTTGCCACCGGAACGCCCGCTGGCATCTGAACTATTGAAAGCAAGGAGTCCATTCCATCAAGACTCGCAAGCTTCACCGGGACCCCAATCACCGGTAGAGAAGTTGCAGAGGCGATCATCCCAGGCAGGTGCGCGGCACCGCCAGCTCCTGCAATGATCACCTTTACCCCGTTACCAGAGGCAGCTTTAGCCCACTCAAGCATTTTTTCTGGAGTGCGGTGAGCACTCAAAACTTCAACTATCGGTGAGTAGCCATGGAAGGCAACCACCGCGTGAGCCTGCTCCATGATGCGCCAGTCCGAATCTGAACCCATCACGATTGCTATTTCTGACAAGCTTGCTCCTCACCTTGAACTATCACTCTATGCCGATTTCGATTCGTAAAGCTTCGCTGCAGCAGCGTGGCAACGCTCAAGCAGTTGAACATAATCCTGACCGAGGGCAGTGATGTGCCCCATTTTTCTCCCCGGCCTTGGTGGCTTTTGGTAGCTGTGAAACTTTAGCTCTGGAAAATCCCGCATGGCCTTTGGGAAGTTCTCCACGAGAGTATTCTCCGAATCAACTCCGAGGAGATTTAGCATGACTGCGTGTTCCGAAGACATTGCAGTGCTCCCAAGCGGCAAGTTCGCGACTGCCCGCACGTGCTGCTCGAACTGACTGGTCACAGAACCCTCAATGGTGAAGTGTCCCGAGTTATGTGGCCTCATTGCCAGTTCGTTGATCAACAACTCACCAGCATCGGTCTCGAAAAGCTCGACTGCCATGACGCCGGTGACATCTAGACCCTCACAGATAGCCCTAGCGATCTGAGCAGCCTGAGATGTTTTCACCGGTTCTGGCGCGGGTGCTATCACCTCAGAGCAAACTCCGCCCGATTGAACAGTTTGGACTATCTGCCAGGTCTCTAGCTGGCCAGAAGCATTTCTCGCCACAAGTTGAGAAAGCTCCCGAGTGAACCTGACCCTCTGCTCGCAAAGCAGCTCGCCGCCAAAGCGATCGATATCTTTTAGCCAATCATCAACTTCAGAGGAGTCAGAAATTACTCGAACCCCCTTGCCGTCATAGCCGCCAATCGGCGTTTTAACCACAATTTCGGGGCCGTGATCTGCAATAAAGGCTGCAACCTCTGAGGAACTTCCGACTGCCTGCCAGGCGGGCATCGGCAGTCCCAGTTCTGAAAGGCGTCTGCGCATGAGGAGTTTGTTTTGAGCAAACTTCAGGCAGTGCGGCCCGGGGTGAACCGAAACACCTTGGCTGACAAGCGTTTCGAGAATTTCGATCGGAACGTGTTCGTGGTCAAAAGTTATAACGTCAACAGTCTTTGCAAAAGCTGAAAGCTGCTCAATGTCTGTATAGTCGCCAACCTGGGTAGCGGCATTATGAGCAGGTGAGCCCTCGACTTCGGCGAACACCTTGATTTCAAGCCCCATGGATATGGCTGCAGGCAGCATCATCCTGGCCAGCTGGCCACCACCAATTACACCAACCGTCGGCATCTGTCTCCTAGCCTCATCAGCTCTAGTTTCGCAGATGCCAGACGTCCGCCGCCGAAAGCACCACGGGTTCTGGACATTCAACAACCAGTTTTCCCTCTTTGTCGATCGCGGTGGCTAGGCCATAAATGTTTTTGCCGCCCGGCAACTCAGCCCTCACATCGGAGCCCAAGGTGCTGCAATGCTCATTTAGTTCTGTTTGAAATTCCGCAATCGCAGCTTCCTGACCTTCAATTAGTCTCTGCCAGTAATCACGAATGCTTTTTCCAACAACCTGAATCAATTCGGGTAGTGCAATTTCTACACCAAGTTCACTCAGGGAAATTGCGGTGTCTGGTGACCCGTCCTGCGGAGCAAGATTCAAGCCAATCCCAATGATTACTGAGTTTTGATCAATCAACTCCGCCAGAATTCCAGAAATCTTTTTGCCGCCAACCAAAACATCATTCGGCCACTTTATTTTCGCCGCCACCCCGAGGTCAGCTAAGCATGACCTAACGGCAAGGCCGGTCATTATGGTAATCCAGTCAATCTGGCGCTGAGATTGCGGTTTTAGAAGAATCGAAAGTGCCATCGACTTTGCAGACTCGGTCACCCAGGTGCGGCCAAGCCTTCCAAGTCCAGATGTCTGATGCAGGGCAGCGACCGCGAAGAACTCGCTGGTGCCTGCGTGAAAGCGACGACGTAGTTCCTTATTTGTTGAGTCCACCTCGTCTAGCTGCACCAGAGTGCTGAAGACATTCTCTGATCCCATGGCGCTCATACTGCCAATGATATGCCCCCAGAGCGCTTTTGTAGGAAACCGAGAGTCAATTGGTAATTGCTTTGTAGGTACCCTGCAACAAAGCCACCCTCATGAGCGATAAAGTGATGGAGACCCATGAGGAGCACATTTGGCTGAGAAACCAGATTTTTCGACAACGGCGGGAAAGCTCGACGATCTTCGTCAACGCTATGAAGATGCAGTTGTAACACCTGGCGAGCTAGCCAAAGAAAAGCAGCACGCCAAGGGCAAAAATACTGCCAGAGAGCGCATCGAGATGCTTCTGGACCCCGGCTCCTTCGTTGAACTCGATGAGTATGTGAGGCACCGCTCGACTTCTTTTGGAATGGACGCCAAGCGCCCTTACGGTGACTCTGTGGTCGCAGGAATTGGAACGATTCACTCTCGCCAGGTGGCGGTGTATTCCCAAGACTTCACGGTATTTGGCGGCTCGCTCGGTGAGACAGCTGGAAACAAAATCATCAAAGTCATGGAGCTTGCCATAAAGACTGGTGTTCCGCTGATCGGAATATTGGATTCAGGTGGCGCCAGAATCCAAGAGGGTGTCATAGCGCTTGGAAAATATGGAGAAATATTCCGCCTAAACACAATGGCTTCAGGTGTAATTCCTCAAATCTCAATCATCATGGGGCCGGCTGCCGGCGGTGCGGTTTACTCCCCTGCGCTAACTGACTTTGTCATCATGGTGGACAAAACATCAAACATGTTCGTCACAGGCCCGGACGTTATCAAGGCAGTGACCGGCGAAGAGGTGGGCATGGAAGAGCTCGGCGGCGCACGGTCTCATAATGAAACCTCCGGCGTCGCCCACTACCTAGCAGATGATGAGAAAGACGCCATCGACTACGTGCAGGCTCTGGTTGGATACCTGCCTGAAAACAATCTTTCCGAGACTGTGACCTACCAGTCAGAGTCAGAGCTAGAAATTACCGAAGCGGACAAACGACTCAACCAAATAATCCCGGATAGCCCAAACCAGCCCTACGACATGGGAGCTGTTATTTCAGCCCTCGTGGACGAAGGCGAGTTTCTGGAGGTGCAGCCGCTCTTTGCCCCAAACATCATCATCGGCTTTGCTCGAGTGGATGGAAATTCTGTCGGAATCGTAGCCAACCAGCCAATGCAAATGGCAGGAACACTGAACATTGCCGCTGGTGAAAAGGCTGCCCGCTTCGTAAGATTCTGCGATGCTTTCTCAATCCCAATTCTGACGCTTGTTGACGTGCCCGGTTACCTCCCAGGAACAGATCAAGAATGGGCCGGTGTAATTAGGCGCGGTGCGAAACTCCTATACGCCTACGCCGAGGCAACGGTTCCGCTGGTCACCGTAATCACCCGCAAGGCATACGGCGGTGCGTACATTGTCATGGGATCAAAACAACTCGGTGCAGATATAAACCTCGCCTGGCCGACAGCTGAAATTGCGGTGATGGGTGGCCAAGGTGCCGTAAACATACTGTTCCGAGACAAGATTAGAGAAGCTGAAGAGCAGGGCTTAGACATCGCCGAGGTTCGAGACCAGTTGGCCAAGGAATACACCTATAACGTTGCGAGTCCGTTTCTGGCAGCGGAGCGAGGCGAGCTTGATGGAATCATCGAGCCTGCGACCACAAGAGCTTCGATAGTCAAAGCACTGCGAGCGCTGAAAACCAAGCGTGCCAATCTGCCTCCTAAAAAGCACGGAAACATTCCGCTCTGATGCGCCAATATAACGAAGCTGAAATCCAGTCTCTGCTGGAAACCTCTGGCGGTGATGATATTGAAACTGCAGCGGCCCTTGCGATTGTCACTCAGTCGATTATTGAGTCACGCAGGCTAGGCAGAATTGCCACCAAGCCCCCAAAGAACTCATGGAACCGCGGAAATGCACAACTCCGAGGCGAGCATGTTGGCAATTGGACAAGCGAGTTCCGAGGCTAAAGCCTCAAGAATATATCTGGCGCATCGGCCCCCGGCTGTAGGGCAACCATGGTCAATGTCCACTTTTCACCGGTTGTGCTGCGGATTACAACCTTGCCACCTGACAGCATGGAGAGTTCCTTTGAAACCCTTGCGGTGATTTCCTCTCGCTCTGCTGTCGCCAGCTGGTCAAAACCGCCGTCATCCAAAAGCTGGACCTCAACGCCCCGATATCTTGCTGACCGAACGGCTTCGACCATCTCGTCGCTGATGAGGGACTTGCCTCTAATGCCATCACGCAGAGCAGCTTCGGCCATTAGAACTTTCTTGGTTTCCGCTTTGTTCAGTAGCCCCTGCTTTTTCTCAATGATCTCCAGCAATGGCAGCGCAGTGTCCAGGGTTATCCGAGCGCGTTCCTTGGCCAACTTCCTTGCGGCTTCATTTGCCTCTCGCTCGGCATCTACCGAGAGAGCTTTGGCTCTAAAGCTGGCCGCGGCTTGATAGCTAGAACTGAGTCCTCGAGAAGCGCCCAGTGCTGCAAACACGATGAGCAGAGCTCCGACGATACCGCTGCCGAAAAGAATTCCAGGCCCGCCCCACAAAAGCACCTCGATCACCATAATTGCAGTTCCAATAGAGGCAATCACAGGTCTTTGCCGAACTGCCAAAATTGCCATCAGAGTTCCGATGCCAGCGATGTACCAGGTTGCGTATCCGACTGCAGACGGATCCCCGATACTCATCGCGCCGAGAATTGGTAGAACGCCAGCTACCACTAGCGCGAATGCCGTCGCTAAGTCAGAGAGGTCAAGCCCGGGCCTGTGCAGCATGGCCCAGCTAAGTGCCGCAAGATAAAGGAGCACGCCAAAGATAATTGGGACTGGGTTCGTGTAGTCGGCAATGCTAAACAGCCCCAGAGCAGCGTGGTAGTAGCCAAATGCAAGGGTGAAAAGTGTCAGTGGTAGCCGAGAAAAGCCCGTCATTTGGGCCACCTCAACTTGACTGTGGCCCCTGTTCCAGTGCTTGAAATAACTTCCGCTTTTCCGCCAATGAGTTCCATCTTGGAGAGGATAGAAATTTTTATGCCGAGCCGGTCCGCTGGAATCCTGTTCGGCTTGAAGCCAGCTCCGTTGTCCACAACTTGAATCTCTATTTTGCTGTCAATTTGCGAGTCGAGAGTTACCAGGATTCTGTTGGCCTTCGAATGAACCAGTGCATTGTCAACTGCTTGCAGTGCAGCTTCAGTCAACGCTTGGCCCACCTCGATGGTCACTCGGTCAAGACCGCCCGCCTTGAGTTCCACCTCTACATCGCGGCCCATCGCCATGACAGCTTTTCGAAGGGCTCTAAATAGCCCAAGGATAGTTACCGAGCCATCCTGGTGATCAGGGTTTTCCAAGTTCTTGAATTTGGTTACCGAGTATCCGGCCAGCTCGGCAGCGATTAGCCCCTCTTCTTTGGACTTTGCTTTGGCGGCGACCAAGAATGTGTTGAGTACGGAGTCGTGGATTAGCGAGTCAATTAGATTGTCTTCTTTTTCCAAAGCATCTGACTTAGCCGTTTCCATGTGGCTAAGAATCAAATTTGAGTTCTCAAAATCAACCCGTTTTGCCCAATCGCGCATCAGCCCAATTAAGCCCGCCACTCCACCTGCGAGAAAAAAGACATAGAGGCCGTCTTTCAGCCCATTGGCCCAAGCTTGTGAGCCTCCAATCAGGTAGACGTGAGTGAACATCCAGGACACTGATATGAGGGGCACAAACAAAATAAACCCGAGGCGATTGCCGGTGACTCCAGCACTGAGTGCTGCCAGGCCGACGCTCCACCAAACCCAGGGCTCGAAGACGTCAACAGCCGGGAATTCAGCAGCTTGCAAGAGGGGCAGGAAAATTACCGTGGCAAAGCTCAAACCTGCGTAACCCCAAAGCCACAGGTTGTTTCTTGATTTTCGCCCCCATGCACTAATAGCAACACCGACGACAGCTATGCCCAGAGCAATCAGAGCAAGATCAGACCCGACGCCAAAGTACTGCCGTTGTGCAAACTGGTTAACCACGACTTCGATGAAACCTAGAGCCAGTACGCCAGAGTAAACCCGTCTGGTTAGGGCTTCGAGCCTGTTGCTTGCTGCAGAGGCAAGCACGGTGTTCATTTAGAGAAAATCTCCGGAAATAATGCCGTCTTCTAGAGCCCTTCTGAAAAGATCTACCTTGGTTCCGGCTTCCCTGCCGATTTTGGCGTACTTCACTCTCACCCTATCGATGTGCTCCTTGGCTGAGCTCTGCTTTATCTCGAGCTGAAATGCCACTTGCTTCAAGCTCATCCCCGAAGCGTATAGAGATAGGACCTCTCGCTCACGGGCCGAAAGGCTAGCTTCCTTGAAAAGTGAGTCTGCGTCGATCATGGCCGAAGTTTCTGGATTATTGATGATCGCACCATCTGCAGCGAGCCTGATGCTTTGAGCCAGAGCAGACATGGATTGTGACTTCGGAACAATCGCAACGGCTCCGGCTCGAAGGGCGGAGCGCATCAAGTTTGCCTTGTCCGCGATGCTGAAAATTAGCACAGCACTGTTTGTGGCGATCAATTGAGCGACATTATCCGACACCAGTGAACCGTCATCCAGTGAGAGGTCTGTAATGACCACCTGACAGTCGGAGTTCTCTAGCTGCGGAAGCAACTCGGGCACGCTTCCTGCCGATCCAACAAGGTTGAGCTTTTCTTTTTCACACATCCCCGCAAAACCAAGTCGCACTGCCTCGTGGTCATCTACTATCGCTACATTTACTGTCCCCATTTTTCAAGGTTACCTTGATAGTGCGACAACAGTCTCAAAGTGATGGGTGTGAGGGAAGATATCGAAGGCTCGGATTTTTTGAACTTGATAGCCGGCTTCTCCAAGAGTTTTCAGATCTCTGGCAAGAGCGACCGGATCACACGCCACGTAAATCAAGTTTCGAGGGTTCAATCTGACCAACTGTTCCACCACCTTATTGGCAGCACCGGAGCGGGGTGGGTCTAGGACGATAGTGTCAAACGCGCCGGCAGGTTGAGACCGGAGGTATTTCAAGACATCGGCCTGGTGAAACTTTAGATTCGCAAGGTCCTGGCTAGATTTCTCACCATCTTCAACCGCTTGCTTTGAAGACTCGACCGCCAAGAATTTTGCATTAGGAAAAACAGTGGAAATTGTGGCGCTAAATAAACCGGCACCAGAGTAGAGATCTAGGTTCTGCTTTTGAGGATTGAGGTCAAGCTCTTTGGCAAAATCGATCACGCACGAAGTGAGCAATTCAGGCGCACCTCCGTGGGCCTGCCAAAAAGACCCTGGGCTGAGCCTGAAAGTTCGACCGGACACTCTTTCAATCAGAGTCCCATCGCCGTTGATCTTCTTATCGATCATCCACTGCAGATTTCCAGTATTGCTGGATGCGATTCTTATTTTCTCGACACCGTTGAAGTTTTTCAGGTGAAGACCAAGCTCCTCTATTTCCTTGACGGCCAGAGGTAAGTCACGGGTGAACACGATTTCATTGGTTCTCATCTTTGACGGGCCGGCAGTTCCGCTCTCGTCAACATTTAGCTGCACCCTGGTGCGGTAGCGCAGGCCGTTGTATTCATCGTCGCCAGGCACTGCCTCGACCACCACGGAGCTTTCGATTCCCGCCATTCTAGAAAGGGCTTCTCGAAGCACCTCTGTTTTTAGCACTCGCTGGTAAGAAAGGGTGATATGTCCAAACTCAGCCCCGCCAGCACCCCTCAGGGCTGCCTTCCAGAAGTGCTTCACTCGGTGCTCAGATGGCTCCAAGACCTCTATTGTCTCTGCGCGCAGGTAGCTTTTTGTGTCTTTCACAACTTTCGCGGATACGGTCTCGCCAGGAATTGCACCTGAGACAAAAACTACCTTCTGGTCATGGCGAGCAATAAACACTCCCCCGTGTGCGACTTTTTCGATTTTCAACTTTAACATCACGGCCTAAGTGTTCCACAGCTAACCTACTTAGCGTGATCGATTTCATACTTGCATCTACTTCGCCTGCTCGAAAGAAACTTCTTCTCGAGGCTGGAATTGGATTCCGTGATATCGCCCCCGGTGTCGACGAAGACCAAATGGTGCTTCAGGAAAAACCCCAGGGGCCGGAGGCGCTGACCCTATTGCTCGCTGCAGCCAAAGCTAGGGCGATTGGAAAGACCGAGCCAGCGGCTTTGATTCTGGGATGTGACTCGGCATTGTTTTTTGAAGATGAAATCCTCGGCAAGCCTTTGACTCCAGAAGTTGCGGCGGCAAGATGGAAAAAAATGAGGGGCAAATCTGGCGTTCTCTTTTCCGGGCATCACCTCATCCATGGTCCAACGGGGGCAGAAGTTTCTCTAGCAACCAGCACCGAGGTTCACTTCGCGAATCTCACGGATAATCAAATTGATAAGTATGTTGCAACCGGTGAACCACTGCAGGTGGCGGGGGCATTCACTATTGATGGCCTCGGCGGGGCATTTGTTGAAAGAATCAGCGGCGATTACCACACCGTTGTTGGGCTATCACTTGTTGGCCTGAGAAGAATGATGGCGGATTTGGGCCTCGACTACCTGTCTTTATGGAGATAGTCAAGACGTTTATTTCTTTTCTTTGTAGGTTCCTTATAAAAAAGAGGCCGGAACTGCCAATAAGCTAAGCAAACTATGACCGAGCGCAAGATCACAAAAGTACTAATTGCCAACCGAGGTGAAATCGCGGTGCGCGTCATCAGAGCGGCCAAAGACAGTGGTATCCAAACGGTGGCTGTCTATGCAGACGGCGACCGAAATGCCCAGCATGTGAAGCTCGCCGACGAGGCTTACGCACTTAACGGCGAGAGCGCTGTCGAGACCTATCTCGTCGCAGAGAAAATTCTTTCCATAGCCAAGAGAAGCGGCGCCAACGCCATTCACCCCGGCTACGGCTTCTTGTCGGAGAACGCGGAATTTGCCAAAGCAGTGATGGATGCAGGCATAATTTGGATTGGGCCCGAGCCGGAGGCTATCTCGCTTCTGGGAGATAAGGTTTCAGCCAGAAAGATCGCTGAAGCCGTGGGAGCACCGCTTGCACCTGGAACAATCAACCCCGTTGAATCCGTGAGTGAAGTAGAAGACTTTGTTTCCAAGCACGGACTGCCGGTTGCCATCAAGGCTGCTTATGGTGGCGGTGGCCGAGGCATCAAGATTGTCCGTGAAAAATCCGAAATATCGGAGCTATTCGAATCGGCCATTCGGGAGGCAATTGCCGCCTTTGGGCGTGGCGAATGTTTCCTGGAAAAGTACCTCGACAAGCCAAGGCACGTTGAGACGCAATGTCTCGCCGATCAACACGGCAATGTTGTTGTGGTTTCCACGCGAGACTGCTCGTTGCAGCGCAGGCACCAGAAGCTCGTTGAAGAAGCTCCGGCCCCCTATCTAACTCAAGAGCAAGAGAAAAACCTCTATGAAGCCTCGAAGGCCATACTCAAAAAGGTCAATTACACCGGAGCTGGAACCTGTGAGTTCCTAATTGCTCAAGACGGCACTATTTCCTTCCTCGAAGTCAACACCAGGCTCCAGGTTGAACACCCAGTGTCTGAAGAGGTAACCGGTATTGATCTTGTGAGAGAACAGTTCAACATCGCCGAGGGCAAGCAGCTTTCCTTTGGGGACCCAGAAATCAGAGGGCACTCCTTCGAGTTCCGCATAAATGGTGAGGATGCCGGACGCGGCTTCTTGCCGGCCCCTGGCCCGATCCACCAGTTCATAGCCCCTTCTGGACCTGGCGTCAGGGTGGACTCAGGTGTGGTTTCGGGAGATGTAATTTCCGGCAAGTTTGACTCCATGATGGCCAAACTCATCGTCACAGGCAAAAACCGGAATGAGGCTCTAGCCAGATCAAGAAGAGCACTCGCCGAAATGCAGGTGCTCGGACTTCCAACAGTCTTGCCGTTTCACAGAGCAATCGTTGACGATGAAGCCTTCATTGGCGACGGTGAGTCCTTCGGCATCTTTACCAGATGGATTGAAACCGATTGGGACAACCAAATTGAACCGTGGTCCGGCGTTCAAGAGCCGCTGGGTGTGCCCGAACCGAGGCACGAAGTAGTGGTCGAGGTTTCTGGAAAGCGGCTCGAGGTCTCGGTACCGAGGAGGCTACTGGTTGGTGAAATAGGTTCGGCTCAAGGCCATGCACCAAAGCGCAAATCAGCCTCCCATGCCTCCGGCCACACCGGAGCAAAGGGCAATGCCCTTCTTGCTCCGATGCAGGCAACGGTCGTGAAACTTGCCGTGAAAGCAGGGGATCATGTTGAGGAGGGTGACCTAGTTGTGGTTTTAGAGGCGATGAAAATGGAACAGCCCCTGACTGCTCACCGTGCCGGGACCGTTAGTCAGGTTGGCGTTGAGGTCGGCGTAACAATTTCGGCAGGCACGCTGCTACTCGAGATTGAAGACTAACTAGTCGATGGGCTGATGAAGTGCGCTGGCAGCTTCTGAAATAGATCCTGACAAAGAAGGATAGACACTGTAAGTTCTTGCGAGTTGATCAACGGTGAGGCGATTTTCGATGGCAACTGCAATCGGGTAAATAAGGTCCGATGCAGTTGGAGCAACAACTACCCCACCGATCACTGTTCCAGACCCAACTGACGCAAAGAGTTTTATAAAGCCCTGCTCAAAGCCTTGCATCTTGGCGCGGGGGTTAGTTTCAAGCATTATTTTTTCAATCTCCCCGCGAACCATGCCCCTTTCGATCTCATCCTGCGACCATCCAACAGACGCAATCTCAGGTGAGGTAAATACGTTAGATGCCACATTGCGTTGCCTGGTGGGCGCTGAAACATCACCCATTGTGTGATAAACGGCAGTCCTGCCCTGCATTGAAGCAACGGATGCCAGCGGCATTGCAGTTGAGCAGTCACCGACCGCATAGACGTTTGCCCTTGAGGTTCGAGCCACCTTGTTTGACGCAACGTGCCCCGATTCCGTGAGCACAACGCCAGCCTCCTCCAAGCCTAAATCTTGAGTGTTTGGAATGGCGCCAACCGCCATCAGGCAATGCGAACCGCTAACGACCCTGCCATCGGCAAGTGTCACCTCAACAGAATCACCAAGGTTCTTCACCGAAGAGGCCCTTGATTCGCGCAAGATCTGCATTCCCTTTTTGTCAAACACGTCCTCAATCAGGTCCGCTGCTTCGGCATCATTGCCAGGCAACACCTTGGCGCGTGAGGAAATCAGTGTCACCTTGCAACCAAGGTCTAGATAAGCCGAAGCAAATTCTGCTCCTGTTACACCAGATCCAACGACAATCATGTGTTCTGGCAGTTCTCCAATTTGATAGAGCTGTTTCCAGTTCAAAATCCGCTTGCCGTCGGTCTCTGCACTTTCTAGTTCCCTTGGCCTAGCACCTGTGGCAATGATTATGGTTTTAGCTTCAATCCGTTCGGGGGTTCCTGTCTCCGTGGGCGTAATGACAACGTGGTGATTTCCATCTAGGCGACCATGGCCATTCACCACGATTACGCCCTCTGACATCAGATTGTTAACCATGTCCTGAGACTGGTCCTTGGCAAGCTCAAGCAGCCTTTTATTGATGGCAGGTAGGTCTATTTCAATCTTTGGAGAGATGACCTTGCCATCCAGTGATAGCTTGACGCCTAGTGTGTGGGCGGATGCAACCCTCTGGGCCGCTTCGGCCGTTGCAATCAGAGTTTTTGACGGCACCACATCCGTGAGCACCGCGTTACCTCCGATGCCGTTGTCTTCAACGAGCACTACTTCAGCTCCGAGCTGGACTCCAGCTCTGGCAGCTTCATATCCCCCAGGCCCACCACCGATAACAACGATGCGGTGCTTGGTCATTTTTGATTCAATCACCTGACTATTGTCCAACACTTCTGTCCCCGTCCGCTTGGATAGACTCAAGTTCATGACACACTTACTCGAAGATGAGCACATCGATCCGTTTCAAATCGCGCAACAAGCAGCTGACCAAATCGCCAAAATTTCAGGAGTCAGTCAACATGACATAGCCCTAACGCTGGGGTCAGGTTGGGGCAAGGCTGCAGATTTACTCGGTGAGCCAGTAAGTGAAATTCCAGCCTCCGAGATCATTGGGTTTTCAAAACCGGCCGTCGTGGGTCACGGCGGCACACTTCGCTCTATAAAGCTTCCGAACGGAAAGTTTGCTCTTGTAATTGGTGCCAGGACGCACTTCTATGAAAACCACGGCGTTAGAGCAGTGGTGCATTCAGTCAGAGCCGCTGCGAAAACTGGAGCCAAAGTTATGGTTCTAACCAACGGAGCAGGCGGCATCCGACCCGAATGGGCGGGTGGTGCTTCGGTGCTTATTTCAGACCACATAAATCTGACAGCCTCAAGCCCGCTTGAAGGAGCAAACTTCATAGACCTGACTGATCTTTATTCAACAAGGCTCAGGGCTGTTGCCAAAGAGGTGGACAGCTCTCTCGACGAGGGGGTCTACGTCCAGTTCCGCGGACCCCACTATGAAACTCCCGCTGAAGTTCAAATGGCCAAGGCAATCGGTGGTGACATCGTTGGTATGTCAACAGCACTCGAGGCTATTGCAGCCAGAGAGTCCGGCATGGAACTTCTAGGCATGTCACTCATCACAAACCTTGCCGCAGGGATTCAGTCAACACCGCTAAGTCACACCGAGGTAATCGAGGCCGGACAAGCAGCCGAAGCGCGAATCTCTAAGCTGTTGGCCGAGATTGTTGGCAAGATTTGAGCGACCTCATCACCCAGGCAACTGCCTGGCTCGAACAAGATCCGGACCCGGAAACAAGGCTGGAGTTGCAAGCAATAATCGATGCGGGTGACTTGCACGAACTCTCCTCGAGGTTTGACACCAGAATCGCCTTCGGAACCGCGGGGCTCCGCGGAGAACTTGGGGCAGGGCCGGCCCGAATGAACAGGGTTGTCGTTTGCCAGACCGCATCAGGTCTTGCTGAATTCCTGATATCCAACCGCGAGATCTATGCCGACAAGCTTGGTGAGCTCAGCGCAGTTGTTGGATTTGATGGCAGAACCAACTCCGACATTTTTGCTCAGGACACAGCAGAAATTTTTGCGGCGGCTGGAATCAAAACGCACCTGTTTTCGGAATCCGTTCCGACTCCGGTTGCAGCCTTCACGGGTAAGCAGCTCGGCGCTAGTGTGACGGTTGTCGTGACAGCAAGCCACAACCCGCCTAGAGACAATGGCTACAAGGTTTATCTAGGTGGTCCAACTGGCGGTAGCCAGCTGGTTCCACCCCAAGATGCTGAAATTGCAATCCAGATTGACAAGATTGCAAAAACAAGAAATCTTCTCGAATTGCCGCGATCAGCAAGCTATTCGATGCTCGGCGCTAAAGAGTTTTCACAGTACATCGAGAGAGCTAAAGCGCTTATCGACAGCTCCGACCTGGCCGCCAGGGATAGATCGAAAATCCACATCACCCACACCGCTCTCCACGGGGTTGGATGGAAGGTGGTTCAGCCACTGATGTCAGAACTTGGGTTCCAAGTTAGCCCGGTGGAGTTGCAATCAGAACCAGATGGCGCCTTTCCAACCGTGGCTTTTCCAAACCCGGAGGAAAAAGGCGCAATGGATTTGGCCTTCGAGACGGCCAGCGACCTGGACAGCGATTTGATCATTGCCAATGACCCAGATGCTGACAGGCTGGCGGTTGCCGTGAAGATTCCAGGCGGATTTCAAATGCTCACTGGGGATGAGGTGGGGCTACTGCTTGCCAATGAGATGGCGCCTAGCTCTAAGGCGATTGCGAATTCAATCGTCTCTGCAGACCTCAGTGCATTGGCCAAGCAGCACAACGTTAGATACACCCAAACTCTCACCGGGTTCAAGTGGATTTCCAAGGTGCCAGATTTGGGTTACGGCTACGAAGAGGCACTTGGGTACTGCGTTGACCCCGAATACACACCGGACAAAGACGGTATTACTGCAGCACTGATGATTTGTGAAATGGCAGTGAAGCTCGCTCTAGAGGACCAAAACTTACTGGACAAGCTTGCCGAACTAGCCGACCAACTCGGTCACGTTGCAACAGGCCAAGTCTCAATCAGGGTCTCGGACTTGGCAACAATTTCCAAAATCATGAATACCCTGCGAAGGAACACCCCTGAACAGATTTCAGGCCTTCAGGTCATCAGTGAAGACTATTTGAATCGCTCGGACTTGATGAAAACAGACGCTCTGATTTTCAGCAACGACAGCATCAAGGTAATTATTCGACCGTCGGGCACCGAACCCAAGCTCAAGTGCTATTTACAGGCGAGTTCCGACTCAAAAACTGGGGCAAACGAACTTCTAGCTGAGCTAAAAACTTGGGCTAGCTCGACTCTGAACGCTTTGCAATAAAGCGCTGCACGCTTTCTGGAACAGGCAGTGAGAGGGATTCTTCATCCGCTGGTATGGCATCGCCGACTACGGTCTTCAGCGGGATAGTCCCTGCCCAGTAGCCGCGGTTTAAGTCCTCTTCCGGGTCGTCAATCTCGCCAGCTGATATCTTCACCGAGGCTTCTTCCAAAGACAGGCTCAAGATCAGTGTGCCAGCTGCTTCCTTTTTGGTTGTGGGTCTAGCCTCTGCCACCCGTCCGGGAATTAGAGCATCGCTCACAACGTCAAGAGCAAGCTGCTTTTCTTGATTCGGGACAAGCTTGGCCGTTCCGAAGATCACCACTGAGCGATAGTGCATGGAAGAATTAAACGTGCTGCGCGCGACCTGCAGAGCATTGAGTTCGGTTATCGACACACAGACTTCTGGCTCCTGCTCCAAATGCCGCATCAGCCTGGAGCCCGATGACCCGTGCAGGTAGATCACGTCTTCGCTTCGCCCATAAGCCATCGGGATCACCAGTGGCGCACCATCTAGAACAACCCCAACATGGGCCACCAGATTGTCGTCCAAAATGCTGTGAAGGTCCGCTATCTTGTCAGATGCTTGTTCAGGGGAACGTTTGAGAGCTGTGCGGGCTGTCGAGCCAGGCTTGGTCATCACACAATGCTAGCCGAGGCTTGCCTTGAGCTTTTCACCAAGTTCAGCCAGGTCAAAAATGTTCTGAATTGCTATTACCTCCGCGGGAATACCGTTCAGTTGATCAACAATCTCAGGAGTTGCGAGCACCACCTGTGCCATGCGGTGCGTTCCCTTAGCGTCTTCAATGGAAACTGCTTGAACCTCTGCATCAATACCAAGCATCGACAACGCGCGCTCGGCATTCGCCTTAAGAAGAACACTTGTCCCAATTCCTGCACCGCAGACTGCATAAACCAACATGGCTTAATTAAACCTACTTTGCACTCAAGATTCCTCGGATAACGCTTTCAGCAGAAGCATTTAACAAACTGTTAATTACTCCTTCACGGCTCATAAGTTCGCCAAACTCGGAAAGCATTTCAAGGTGTGCAGAGGCATCGGGTGAGCACATAGCGAACAGCAGGCTAACGGGGTCATTATGTGAGCCAGAGCTGATGGGCGTTAGAAGTTTCAAAAGCGACATACCGGGAGCTAGAACCTGTTCCGAGGGCTTTGCGTGGGCGATTGCAAGGCCGGGTGCAACCACAAAATACGGTCCCAAGTCCTCAAGTGCAAGCTGCACCTCGGCCACGTACCCAGGTAAGGCGCTGCCGGTTGTTACCAGCAGCTCGACGGCTGTGGCCACGGCGGCCTGAAAGCTTGATGCGTCGTCTTGAATCTCAATTGCACCCGGTGCAAAGAAGCTAGTTTTCACCGCGAGCCTCGGCGAAGCCCTCCTGGATGATTGCAATTAGCTCTTCACGCTCGCCGTGAGCCTGGAAGGCACCGTCGGCCGCGTTCACCTGCAGTTGCTCCAAGTCTTCAAGAGTGTAGGAAAAAGTATCAACCAAAATCTGCATCTCTTTGGTGATGTTGGTCGCGCTCATCAGGCGATTGTCTGTGTTCACGGTGACATTGAAGCCAAGGTCATAAAGAATATCAATTGGGTGATCGGCCATAGCGTCTCCGAGCATGCTGAAGGCGCCAGTTTGAAGATTCGAAGACGGTGAGACCTCGAGAATTAGCTGCCTGTCATGCACCCACTGAGCAACCGGACCTAAAACCACAAGATCAGTTTCACCTTCGGTTCTTGAAAACATAATGTCCTCGACCAACCGAACTCCGTGACCAAGCCGAAGCGCTCTGCCGTTGACAACTGCGTCTTTGATCGACTCAATGCCACTTCCCTCTCCGGCGTGAACAGTGCAGGGGAAAAGCTCATTTGCCAAATAGTCAAACGCTACTTGGTGCCTGGAAGGCAAGAAGCCTTCTTCGGCACCTGCAATGTCAAAACCGACTACTCCGTTATTTCGGTGCCTAACTGCAAGCTCGGCTACTTCCAGTGCCCTGTCGGCGTGACGCATTGCGGTTATGATCTGCCCGGTTCTAATGAACCCGCCGGAGTCGTTCACCTCTGCCATGCCTCGCTCTAAACCGTCTTGGACAGCCTCAACAACCTCGTCCATGGACATCCCGCGTTGCAAGTGTTGCTCAGGTGCATAGCGATACTCGGCATAGATTACATTTTCTTCAGCAAGGTCCATGACGGCCTCGTAGGCGACTCGCTCAAGACTCTGAGGGGTTTGCATCACACCTACGGTGTGCTCAAAGGTTGAGAGGTAACGCTCCAAGGAACCGGAGTTTGCATTTTTGGCAAACCAATTCGCCAAATCCAGAGCATTATCCTCGGGGAGCTTGTGGCCATTTTCTTCTGCTAAGTCAATGATTGTCTGTGGCCTGAGCCCACCGTCTAGGTGATCGTGCAGAGAAATTTTTGGCAGAGATGCGATGTCCATTTTGTCCCTAACTCACTTTTCCGAGAATCAGTTTACGCTCGGCGGGTTTCTGGTCTTGAATGGTGACCGCCTCTTCGGCCAGGGCAATGGCCCGCTCAAAACGCTCCGGGGTCTCGGTGTAGAGGGTCATTACCGGATCTCCAGCGCTCACCTTGTCGCCAATCTGAGCATGCAATTCGATGCCGGCGCCAAACTGCACCGCGTCTTCTTTGCGCTCGCGCCCAGCTCCAAGCCTCCAAGAGGCAACACCAATACCAAGAGCGTCAAGTTCCCAGACGTAGCCTGACTCGCTTGCCCTAATGACATGCCAATCATCTGCCTTGGGAAGAGCTGCATCTGGATCTCCGCCCTGAGCACTGATCATCTTGCGCCAAACATCTAGCGCTTTGCCGTTGGCAAGATTTTCACTCGGGTCAACGTCTGTCACGCCAGCGAGCGTCAGCATTTCACGTGCCAACTCAACCGTCAGCGAGACAACATCCTCCGGCCCGCCGCCGGAAAGGACCTCGACTGACTCCTCAACCTCCAGAGAGTTTCCAATTTTCCTCCCAAGTGGCGTGGACATGTCCGTTAGCAATGCCGAAGTGTTCACACCGGCATCTTTGCCAAGCTGGACCAAAACCGTCGCCAATTCATTTGCACGGTCAAGTGTCTTCATAAATGCGCCCGAACCAACTTTGACATCAAGCACGAGTGCAGAGGTTCCCTCTGCAATCTTCTTACTCATAATGGATGAGGCAATCAGCGGGATCGCCTCAACGGTGCCGGTTACATCACGCAGTGAGTAGAGCTTTCTGTCAGCTGGGGCAAGGCCCTTGCCCGCTGCGCAGATAACAGCTCCAACTTCAGCGAGCTGACTGTACAGCTCAGTGTTTGACATGCTTGCTTGCCACCCTGGGATGGCCTCCAGCTTGTCTAAGGTTCCACCGGTGTGACCCAGCCCTCTTCCACTCAACTGCGGAACTGCGACCCCGTAAGAAGCAACCAGTGGGGCTAGGGGCAAAGTGATCTTGTCACCGACGCCGCCAGTTGAGTGCTTATCGGCAGTCGGAGCAGAGAGGCCAGAGAACTCAAGACGTTCGCCTGATGCAATCATGGCCATCGTTAGGTCCTTGATTTCTTCTCTGGACATACCGTTCAGCAAAATAGCCATCGTCAAGGCTGACATTTGCTCGTCAGCCACAACTCCCGAGGTGTAGTTCTCAACGAGCCAGTTAATTTCTTTGGTGTCAAGCGTTCCGTGCTCCCGCTTTTTGATGATTAGTTCTACTGCGCTAAAGCTCATTTGTTTGCTAGGTCTTTCGGTCCAAAGGCATCTGGCAATACCTCGTTGATGTTCTTAATGCCAGAGATGGTCTGAAGCAGCATTCCATCTGCAGCATGTTCAAAGAGGAGCTGTCGACAACGGCCGCATGGCATCAGCGGTTCACCCTTGCCGTCGACGCAAGCGAATGCCACCAACTTGCCGCCACCGGTGCGAAAGAGCTCACTCACCAAAGAGCACTCAGCACAGAGCGCTAATCCATAGGAGGCGTTCTCCACGTTCACACCAGTGATAATCCGCCCGTCGTCACAGATCGCAGCGGCTCCCACTGGAAATTTTGAGTATGGAGAGTAAGAGTGCGGCAACACGTCAATTGCTCTTTGTGTGAGAGCTTTCCAGTCAATCAACATCAACTACCCCTTCACGTAAGGAACAGCCAACGCCTTGGGCGGCCTAGATTTACCAACAAAACCAACAACAGCAATGATTGTCACAAGATACGGAACCATGGTGATGAAGTCGGTTGGGATTCCAGGGCTGACCTGATTTGCCCATACGCGCAAGATAATTGAAAAACCAAACAGCAGGGCAGCAAGGGCTGCTGAAATAGGGTGCCAGCGGCCAAGAATCACTACCGCCAGTGCGATGAATCCAAAACCACCGGACATCTCACGGCCAAACGCCCCAGCGTTACCAATGGTGAGCGCAGCGCCACCCAAGCCCGCCATGGAGCCCCCGATGACAACCCACCAAAACCTGGTCCTACCAACACCGATGCCCACGGTGTCGGCTGCCATGGGATGCTCTCCCACCGCTCGAGCCCGAAGCCCCAACTTGGTCTTGAACAGTACGAACCAAATTGTTGGAACAATCAAGATTGCCAAGAAAACGGTGATTCGATTCTCGAAGAATATCGGCCCCAGCAACGGAATATCACTCAGCACAGGGATCCTGATGATATCCAGGGTGCCTGGGAAGTTCACGGTTTCCGCATCTTCGGTCAACCATTGCTGATATAGGAAGTTAGTGATTCCGATCACCAGCACGTTTAGAACAACGCCGACAATGATCTGTTGCGCCAAGAACTTGATGGAAAAGACCGCCAGCACCATTGACAACAGAGCGGCGGCGAACATTGCCGAGAGAGTTCCAAGCAAGTAGCTCTTGGTTATTGATGAAACTACGGCAGCCATAAAAGCACCGGTTAGCAGCTGACCCTCGATGGCGATATTGGTGATACCAACGCGTTCGCTCATGATGCCAGCCATCGCTCCAAGAATGATTGGGACAGCGAGCACAAGTGCAGTACCAGCGATAAACGCTATGGGCACTGTTCCTTCTGCAGCCAGCCAGCCAAGCAGGGCAATCACGCCAATAAGTCCGTAGATGGTGGAAACCCACAAAGGTGTCGTCTGATTCTGCATCGAACGATAAAGTGCAAACCCACTGATTGCGAGCATTAACACTCCGGAGATTACGCCAAGCGTGCTGGAATCGATGTCCAGAGCTGGAACCTGAATGAGGTCTTGCCTACGAGAAATCTCAAAGCCGACCATCCCATCTCGTCCCAAAAAGCCCATAAATACAATGGCAAGCAGTCCAATCGAGCCCATAACAATGGGTGCCTTGAAGCCAACTTTGACCTCGCTGTCTAGCGTGTTACTCACTTGACACCTCCTCGTTCAAAGATTCGTTTTCGAAGCGAGCCCAGAGCATTCGTAGTTTGCGGCTTGGGCAGCCTGAAGATTGCACGAATAAGCGGAGGGGCCGCGATGAACAACACGATCGCTCCCTGCACGATACCCAGCACCTCGGGCGAAACGCCTATCACCTGCATGGACGGGGACCCTGCCTTGAAAGCTCCAAAAAGAAGCCCGGCCAAAAGAATGCCTGGCCCAGAAGACCCTCCCAGCAGGGCAACAGTGATGGCATCGAATCCAATGTTCGCGTGTGCTGAAGGAGTAACTCCGACTGCAACACCCAGAGACTGGTTGGCTGCTGCGACACCGACAAAGCCTGCTGAGAGCGCCATTGCAAGAATGTAAGTCTTCTCAACGTTGATCCCAGCAGCCCTCGCTGCGTCCGGGTTGAATCCAACCATGCGCAAGCGGAACCCGATGGTACTTCTTTCCATCAGCCACCAGAAAACCACGACCGCTATCAGGGCGAAGATTAGACCCCAGTGCAGTGAGTAACTGTCTCCGAGCAACCTCGGGAACAGTGCCGTTTCTGCTGCTGCATCAGCTTTAGGGTTTCCGGTTGCGCGAGATTCTTGCAAAAGTGCAGGATCTCGCATCAAGAACGTAAAGAAGTAGAGAGCGATGTAGTTCATCATGATAGTCAAAATGACCTCATGAGCGCCCGTTCTAGCTTTCAAGAATCCCACCAGTGCCCCCAAGAGTGCCGCTCCAATAATCCCTGCGACTAGGGCGACGACCATGTGAAGCACGAATGGGAGCTCAAGCCTGGTGGCAACGTAGGTCGCGAAAATCATGCCGAAAATCAACTGCCCGGTTCCACCAATGTTGAAGAGCCCCACGCGGAAGGTCAATCCAATTCCTAGACCCGCTGCAATTAGAGGAGCCCCTAGACGCAAAGTCTCGGTAAGCGGCCTGATGGCCTTTTCAAATGTCTCAGCATCAAAGTTATAAATGGAGCCCTTGAAAAGCGCTCCGTATCCGTCTCCAACAACTGCCGCGGCTGCACTAAATGCATCTCCAGGGCGGGCAAATATATAAGCCAGTGACTCAATGAACTCCTTGTTGGATCCAATCATGAAGATTGCTCCCACCAAAAAACCCAACACGATAGCGATCACGGTTCGGATAAACCCCCCGGAGAGGATTTCCCGCATCACCTGCGAGGTCATGTTGTCTGTCTTGTTCAGGTCGCTCATGCGGTGACTCCAGCCATTAGCTTTCCAAGTTCTTCTCTTGAGGTTGTTGGGTCAACGATTCCAACTATCTTCCCCCGGTACATAACTGCAATTCGATCAGCCAGTGCAAGCACCTCGTCCAACTCTGTCGAGATCAACACCACAGCCTTGCCAGCCTCGCGCTCGGCGATAATCCGCTCGTGAATGAACTCAATCGAACCAACATCGACACCTCTGGTTGGCTGGGAAGCAATCAGCAGGTTGATTTCGCGCGACAGCTCTCTGGCAACAACGACCTTCTGCTGGTTACCCCCTGAAAGCTTGCTCGCTGGTGTCTCGGCAGACGGGGTTCTAACGTCGAACTCTTTAATTAGTTCGTTTGCAATCTTCTTGCGGGCAGCAAAGTTGATGTTCAAACCTTTTGTGAATCGAGATTTATAGGAAGAGTTCAGCATCAGGTTCTCGGCAACAGAAAACTCTGAAACCAACCCGTCCGTTTTTCTGTCTTCTGGTATAAACCCAAGACCGTTGTCGAGCGACTGCCTAACGGTGGCATTGGTAATTTCTTTGCCATTCAGGCTCGACTTGCCCTGCTTGCCCAGGGGCTTTCGGAGTCCCAACAAGAACTCTGCCATTTCAGTTTGGCCGTTGCCCTGCACGCCTGCAAGTGCCAGAATCTCACCCTCGTGGACTTGGAAACTCACATCATCGACAGCCTTCTGAAACCTGTCATCCAGAACACTCACGTGCTTAACTTCTAGAACAACCTTGCCGGGTTTGGCAGGCTTTTTGTCGACAGTAAGGATGACCTCGCGGCCAACCATCAATGAGGCCAACTCTGATGTCGAGGCATCTGGCTTAGCTGTGCCGACAACTTTACCCAGACGAATCACCGTGATTCGATCTGCAACGGCCTTCACCTCACGCAGCTTGTGGGTAATGAAAACAATGGAAGTCCCACTCTTTGCAAGCTGTCTCATGATCTCCATGAGCTCATCGGTTTCTTGTGGGGTGAGAACCGCTGTGGGTTCATCTAAAACCAGCACTTTGGCATCCCTGGATAGCGCCTTGATAATTTCAACGCGCTGCTGAACTCCCACAGGGAGATCCTCGATGAGTGCATCAGGGTCAACATTGAAACCGAAACGCTCTGAAATCTCTAGAACGTTTTTTCTAGCAGTTGCCAGATCCATTACCCCGAGAGCTTTGGTTGGTTCATGCCCAAGCGCGACATTCTCAGCGACAGTGAAAACTGGGATCAGCATGAAGTGCTGGTGCACCATGCCGATGCCGGCAGCCATAGCATCTCCTGGGCCAGAAAAATTCTGCTTGACTCCGTCAAGCTCAATGTGCCCTTCATCCGCAGTGTAAAGACCGTACAGGACGTTCATTAGGGTCGATTTACCCGCTCCATTTTCGCCTAAGAGGGCATGGATTTCACCGGGTTCAATTACAAGGTCAATCGAGTCATTGGCCACTAGCGCACCAAAGCGCTTAGTGATGCCAGCAAGTTCTAATTTCAAGGTGCACTCCTTTGTGCGAATACTCTATTCGAAAAGCTGGAAACAGAAAGAGCCGCGGGATTGCTCCCGCGGCTCTTTCTTTTAGTTACTAGCTAAGTGGGTCAATCTCACCGGCAATGATGCCAGCTTCTAGCTCCACTAGGCGTGCCTTGGTCTCGTCAGAGATCTTCGAGTCGAAGTCATAGAACGGGCTTAGGCCAGTTCCACCATTCTGCAAGGTGCCAACATAAGCGTCACCCGAGAAGGCTCCGCCTGCTGATAGCTCAGCAACGATGTCGTACACCGCGTTGCTCATGCGCTTCTCAGCTGAGGTAAGCACGTACTCTGCGTACTCAGGACTGGTTAGGGCAACATCCTTGTCAACACCGATCATTACGCCATCGATGCCGGCTTCCTTGATTGCCTCAGAAACAGCACCGAACTGGTCGCCACCAACTGGGAACAGAACGTCCGCACCGTCGTTGATTAGAGCGGCAGCAATTGACTTGGAGGTTCCCGAGTTAGGAACGAAGTCACCGGTGAACTGACCGGTCTGGCCCATTGGGTCCCAACCAACCACGGTAACTTCTTCTCCGCTGTCAGCGGCGTAAGCCATTGCACCGTAGTAGTAGCCGTCCATGAAGTCAGTTACAGCAGGAATCTGAACTCCACCGTAGGTTCCAACAACCTTGGTTGTTGAGTACGCAGCGGCTAGGTAGCCGGCTAGGTAAGAAGACTGGTTCATGGTGTAGGTAACAGGCTTTAGGTTTGGGTTGCCCTCTGACCAGCCATCGATGGTCACGAAGTACATGTCTGGGTTAGCAGCAGCCGTTAGGTTCACATCTGCGACCAAGTTGAAACCAACAGCAAAGGTCACGTCGCAAGATGCGTCAACCATTGCCTGTAGGTTCGGAGCAAAGTCTTCAGCGGAGTTTGACTCTGCATCAGCGGTCTGTGTTCCAAGCTCAGCCTCAGCCTTTAGAAGACCGTCGTAAACGGACTCGTTGAATGACTTGTCGTTCCAGCTACCCTCATCAGAAACTGCACATGCCAAGTAGTCGATAGCTGGTGCGGCTTCGGTGGTTTCGGTTGCTGTTGCTGTTGCGGTTGGCTCGTCCTCTGGGGCAGCGGCACAACCGGAAAGCACTAGTGCTGATGCGCCCAATAGAGCGAATGCAGCAGATGCATTACGTAGCTTCAAGGTTCCTCCTGAATTAGTGACGGCGCCCTAATGGCGCCATTTGATTCCATCACTCTATCGCTAGCAAGATTGCGAAAACACTAGAAACTCAATGTTTATCAATTTGAAATGTGCCGCTTAAAGCAGGTCAGAATGGCCAGTTTGTTTCAGGGCCTCAACCAAGGCCTTCACTTTTTGAGCGTGCTCTTTTGTGGTCACGAGAAGAGCGTCTGGTGTGTCGACAACAATCACGTCTTCAAGTCCAATGAGCGCTACCAGTCGGTTCGTCTCGCTGACCAAAATCCCGGATGAAGAATCAGATAGCACTTTGGCCGACCCGAGCACTGCCAAATTATTTGTAGCTCCCTGAGATTGTAATTCCGCGATAGCCGCGAAGTCTCCAACGTCGTGCCACTCGAAATCCCCTGGAACCACAGACACAAGGCCCATTTTTGACGCCGGTTCAGCAACTGCGTAGTCGATAGCAATCTTTTCGAGCTTTGGCCAGATCTGAGCCAGCTTTGCTGCCCGCTCACTAGTTGCCCAGTGCTTCGCAAGCTCCATTACTCCTGCATGCAAGGATGGTTGAGTCTTGGATAAAATCTCAAGCAGCAACTTGGCCGGAGCAATGAACATGCCCGCATTCCATAGGTAGTCGCCGGTAGCGATATAGCTCTTAGCTTTTTGAATGCTTGGCTTTTCAATGAACTTTGCAACTTCGAAACCCCGACTCTCGGCGATTGCCGCACCCTTCTTGATATAGCCAAAGGCTGCGGAGGCTTCCGTTGGGACTATGCCGACAGTCACTATCCGTCCGGTTGCAGCAAGTTCAATTGAGGCGGCGACCGCCTCCAGGAACTTGTCGTTTTCTCTAATTACATGGTCCGCTGCAAAAGAGCCGATGATCACGTCAGGGTTTCTGGCGTGAAGCACCGCTGCTGCAAGGGCGATGGCTGCGGTTGAGTCTTTTGGGGAAGGCTCTAGGATCAGGTTTGCCGGGTCAAGTTCGGGCAATTGGCTTGCAACCAAATTTGCGTGCACATCACCGGTAACAATCATTTTGTTGTTCCCGGCAATCGGGGTTAGCCGATCCCAGGTGTCCTGCAGCAGAGTTTGTCCTGAGCCAGTCAGGTCGTGGAGAAACTTAGGAGTGCTGGCTCTGGACAAAGGCCAGAGCCTTGAGCCCACGCCTCCAGCTGGAATAATCGCAAAAAAATGATCACTGCTGCTTATTTTTGAGCTGTCCATAATTTCACCCTAGATGTTCTTGGTTTCCTTCAAAAGGTTAGCTTGCTCTGGGTTAGACTTGAGGACAAATCGTATCTATCCATGGAGGCTAGTTTGGCAATTCGGCCAGCAGGGACCCTTTACCGAGGCAAAGTCGGCATGTGGTCCTGGGTTCTGCACCGCATTAGCGGCGTTGGAATATTTTTCTTTTTACTTGTACATGTCCTCGATACCGCTCTGGTTCGAGTTAGCCCTGAGGCCTACAACATTGTCATCGAGTCCTATAAGACTCCTGTGGTTGGCCTTGCGGAATTGGGATTAGTTGGAGCGATTTTGTTCCATGGCCTAAATGGACTCCGGGTGATCGCAATTGACTTTTGGTCAAAGGGAACGAAGTACCAGGCGATTATGTTTTGGGCTGTTATCGCAATAACAGTCGTGGCAGTGGCGGGCTTTACCCCATTGCATCTTGCAAGAGTATTTGGTCACTAGGGGTTGATGATGAGCGTAACAATCGAAACACCGGCAAAGCCAAGAACGCGCAGGCAGGCCAACCTAGAAAAGTACGGCTGGCTCTTCATGCGAATCAGCGGACCACTTCTTGTGGTGCTGGTTTTCACTCACCTCGTCGTAAACCTTGTGGTTGGCGAGGGCATCAAGGCCATCGACTTCGCGTTTGTTGCAGGCAAGTGGGCCGACCCGTTCTGGCAGGTTTGGGACTTAGCAATGCTGTGGCTTGCTTTGATTCATGGAACAAATGGCATGCGCACCATCGTGAATGACTACACCGAAAAGGTTAAGGTCCGAGCAGCGCTGGGTACGACCCTCTGGGCCGTATGTGGGCTGCTAATTCTGCTTGGCACTTTGGTCATCTTCACCTTCGATCCATGCCCCGCAGGAGCCAACCCAGAGCTACTCGCTTCATTTTGCCCCGCACAGTAAGTAAGGAAAACAAATTGCCGCAACAAGAAACTGCTGACAGCAACATCACGTATCACGCCTTTGACGTTCTGATTGTTGGTGCTGGTGGTGCTGGAATGCGAGCTGCAATTGAAGCAGGTGCAGGTGCCAAGGTAGGCGTGATTTCAAAACTGTTCCCAACCAGAAGTCACACCGGTGCTGCCCAGGGCGGAATGGCAGCAGCTCTTGCTAACGTGGAAGAAGACAGCTGGGAGTGGCACACTTTTGACACCGTGAAGGGTGGCGACTACCTGGTCGACCAAGATGCTGCAGAAATTCTGGCTAAAGAGTCAGTGCAGGCGGTGATTGACCTAGAGAACATGGGCCTTCCATTCAACAGAACCCCAGAAGGAAAGATTGACCAGCGACGCTTTGGTGGTCACACCCGCGATCACGGTAAGGCTCCAGTAAGACGTTCTTGCTACGCAGCCGACCGTACCGGTCACATGATCTTGCAAACTCTTTACCAAACTTGCGTAAAACTCGGAATTGATTTCTACAACGAGTTCTACGTTCTGGACCTTGTCATGAACGACGGCAAGCCTGCGGGCGTCGTTGCCTATGAATTGGCAACCGGAGACATTCACGTGTTCTCAGCCAAGTCAATCGTTTTTGCAACCGGTGGCTTTGGAAAGATTTATAAGACAACCTCAAACGCTCACACACTCACAGGTGACGGTGTTGCAATTGCCTTTAGGCGCGGCATCCCGCTGGAGGACATGGAGTTCTACCAATTCCACCCAACAGGTCTTGCCGGTCTTGGAATTCTGCTTTCAGAAGCTGCCCGCGGTGAAGGTGGAATTCTGCGGAACGCATCGGGAGAGCGCTTCATGGAACGCTACGCGCCCACAATCAAGGATCTAGCACCTAGAGACATGGTTGCTCGAGCTATGGCGAATGAGGTTCGCGAGGGTAGAGGTGCAGGACCAAATAAGGACTACGTTCTTCTCGACCTAACACACCTTGAGCCTGCAGTCATCGACGCAAAGCTTCCTGACATTACAGAGTTTGCAAGAACATATCTTGGAGTTGAGCCCTACACCGAGCCTGTTCCAGTGTTCCCAACAGCTCACTATGCGATGGGTGGCATTCCGACCAACATCAAAGCAGAAGTTCTTTCTGACAACGACACCGTGATTCCAGGCTTATATGCGGCTGGAGAGTGTGCCTGCGTTTCAGTTCACGGAGCAAACCGCCTCGGCACCAATTCGCTGCTGGACATCAACGTCTTCGGCAAGCGCGCTGGTCAGTATTCGGTGGAATACGCCAAAACCGCTAAGCAAGTTCCGATGCCGTCAAATGCTGCAGACGATGTTCTTGCAATGATTGAGAAAGTCCGCAAGTCAAAGGGCAAGGAAAAAATTGCTCAGCTTCGCAAAGAGCTTCAGGACTCAATGGACAAAAACGCTCAGGTTTTCAGAACTGAAGAGACCCTCAAAGAAGCAATGGACAAAATCCAAGAACTTCGAGGACGCTATGAAAACATATCGATTCAGGATCAGGGAAAGCGCTTCAACACTGACTTATTAGAAGCAATCGAGTTGGGATTCCTGCTTGATCTTGCTGAGGTGACAGTGGTTGCTTGCCGCGAGCGCCGAGAATCACGAGGTGCTCACCTGCGCGAGGACTACACAGAGCGCGATGACAAGAAATTCATGGTTCACTCCATGGTTTACCAGCAGGACAAAGTTTCAAAAAAGACCGGCACCAACATGAAGATCGACTGGAAGCCAGTCGTTGTGACCAACTACCAGCCGATGGAGCGAAAGTACTAATGGCGACTGCAGCTGCACCAATTATTGACTCATTCACAGTCACACTATTTATCCGTAGGTTCAACCCAGAGGTTGACAGCGAACCCAAGTGGGTGGACTACGACGTTGAGATGTTTGGCACCGACAGGGTTCTAGACGCTCTACACAAGATCAAGTGGGAGCAAGACGGGTCCCTAACCTTTAGGCGCTCGTGTGCCCATGGAGTGTGTGGCTCCGATGCAATGCGCATCAATGGTCGCAATCGCCTTGCCTGCAAGACTCTGATTAAGGACCTGGACATATCTCAGCCAATCTACGTTGAGCCAATCAAGGGCCTGCCTGTTGAAAAAGACCTAATTGTTGATATGGAGCCTTTCTACAAGGCATACCGCGACATCAACCCATTCTTGATTGCAAGTGATAAGCCATCCAAGGAAAGACTTCAATCTCCTGAGGACCGAGCTCGTTTCGATGACACCACAAAGTGCATCCTGTGTGCTGCCTGCACCACCAGCTGCCCAGTGTTCTGGACAGATGGTCAGTACTTCGGGCCAGCTGCAATCGTAAACGCGCACCGCTTCATCTTTGACTCAAGAGATGAGGGTGCGGAACTTCGTATCGACATCCTGAACGATAAAGAGGGTGTTTGGCGCTGCCGCACGACTTTCAACTGCACCGAGGCTTGCCCGAGAGGCATTGAGGTCACAAAGGCAATTGCCGAGGTGAAGCAAGCAATTCTTCGGGGAAGACCCTAAAGAACTTCGCTGTTAGAGCTTTCTATGACAATTAATCGCAGAGTTGCTCTAACCGGAGCCGTTTCCGCCGGTGGGGCGCTTACCCTTGCTGCCTGTGCATCAGAGCCTGAGGTAGCAACCACTACCCCACCAAGCGCCACCGTCGAAGATGTCCCAACAGAACCAACCGGTGATCAGCTCCTTGGCCCGGTATCAGAAGTCATGGTCGGCTCAGGCAAGAAATACGAAATCAGTGCTGCCCTAACCATCCTTGTGACTAGGCCCCGCGAAGACACTTTCCGGGCCTTCAATGCCTCCTGCACGCACTCTGGGTGCATTGTCACTGGCGTAAGAGACGAGCAGATTGCCTGCGGATGTCATGGGGCAAGATTCGATCCAGATTCGGGCGAGGTGCAGGCTGGCCCGGCAAAGTCTCCCCTTGGCAAAATAATGATTGAAATGCGCGGTTCAGACCTCTACGCAATCATCTAGCTCCTAGGTTTATATAGATGCTAAAAATTGCCAGCGTAAATGTAAACGGAATCAGAGCCGCAGCCAGAAAAGACATGGCCTCGTGGCTTCATGAATCATTGCCTGATGTGCTTTGCCTTCAAGAAGTAAGGGCGCCGAGCGAGGACCTGATTGAACTGGCAACAAACGGCCCGCTTGCTATCGAGTCTGGCTGGGAAATAGCCGACGATGTTGCAACCGCCAAGGGTAGAGCGGGCGTTGCATTGCTCTCGAAGCACAAAATCCTTGGCACGAGCACAACGCTTGGCCCTGAAGACTTTGACTCTGCAGGTCGCTGGCTGGAAGCCGAAGTTGACATTGCCGGTCAGGTGGTGACGATCGTTAGCTGCTACGTTCACTCCGGTGAGGTTGACACCCCTAAGCAGATTGAAAAATACAAGTTTTTGGATGCGATGACTATTCGCATGCAAGAGCTGATTGATTCTGGAAAGCACGCTGTAGTTGTCGGTGACCTAAATGTTGGGCACACCGAGTTGGATATCAAAAACTGGAAGGGAAACCTGAAAAACTCAGGCTTCTTGCCGGAAGAACGTGCCTACTTCGATGGTTTCCAAAAGATGGGTTGGGTCGATGTCGGCAGGCAGGCTCATCCAGAGACACCCGGTCCTTACTCTTGGTGGTCCTATCGCGGTCAAGCATTCGACAACGACGCGGGCTGGAGAATTGATTATCAGTTGGCAACCCCAAACCTTGCGAAACTGGTGAAGAATTATCAGGTTGATCGAGCACCGAGCTATGACACCAGGTGGAGTGACCACTCTCCCGTGGTGGTTGACTACGAGCTTTAGGAAAAATCATGACTAAGCCAAACTTGCTTTCAGGCATGCAGCCTTCTGCTGCCAGTCTCCACCTAGGTAACTACCTCGGCGCACTCACGCAGTGGGTAAAGATGCAGGATGAATTTAACGCCTTCTATGTGATCGTTGATCTACATGCCATCACAGTTCCGCAAGACCCGAAGTTACTCAGAGAAAACACCAGAAGAACCGCAGCTCAATACATTGCAGCTGGCCTCGACCCGAATAAGTCATCCTTATTTGTGCAGTCACATGTTCCCGCTCACGCTCAGCTCGCTTGGGTTCTAAACTGCATCACCGGCTTCGGCGAAGCATCACGAATGACGCAGTTCAAGGACAAGAGCCAAAAGGGTGGTTCTGATAACTCCTCGGTTGGATTGTTCACCTACCCAATTTTGCAAGCCGCAGACATTCTGCTTTACCAACCAACTGCGGTTCCGGTCGGTGAAGATCAGCGCCAACACCTCGAGCTAACCCGAGACCTTGCCATGCGCTTTAACTCTCGGTTCGGAGAAACCTTTGTGATTCCCCAGGCTCACATCCTGAAAGAGAGCGCAAAAATTTTTGACCTTCAGGTTCCAACAGCCAAAATGTCGAAATCGGCTCAGGACCCCAAGGGTCTTATAAACCTCATGGACGAGCCGGGTCAGATTCTAAAGAAAATCAAATCTGCCGTCACTGACACCGATGGGGAAATTAGATTTGATCCAGAGGCTAAGCCAGGAGTCTCGAACCTGCTTGGAATTCAAGCTGCACTTAGTGGAGAGAAGGTTGCTGAAATAGAGGCACGTCTCGCGGGCCAAGGTTATGGAGCACTCAAGACAGAAGTTGCAGAAGTCGTAGTTGAAAGCCTTCGACCAATTAGAGAGCGGACCAACCAATTGCTGGAGGATGCGAGCGAGTTAGATCGCCTCCTGGCCAAGGGTGCCGAAAAGGCTAATGAACAGGCTGAGAAGACGCTTGGTTTGGTCTATGAAAACCTCGGGCTTGTAAGGCCCCTCTAGGAATTTATCTCGGCAAAAGAGTATTGTTCTTTTTGTAAGCACAGTTCTTCGGGGTCAGTGAAAATCTGAGCCGGCGGTAAAGTCCGCGACCCGACTGAAAGTAATGCAGCCAGCATTGCAAATTCAGGCGGTTGATCTGGTGAAATTCCAGAACCGACGGTTAAAGTCCGGATGGTAGAAGAACCAGGGCGCTATTTGCGCCCGCCTCTTTTCCGCGCCCGCGGTTCTGTGTTGCAGAGCTGAGAGGGCAAAATGCCAAACGTTGACCACTATAAGTCAGCAATGTTGCGCGCCCTGGAGATATCCCGAAACGGGCCAGCGGTAGGCATAAATCCTCAGGTCGGCGCTGTGATATTGAATGCTGCCGGGCAGATAGTTAGCGAAGGTTGGCACTCAGGCTCTGGAACAGACCACGCTGAGGTAATGGCTCTGAAAACCTTCGCCATCAACTTCCCAGGAGCAAGCCTCAGTGATCACACTGCGGTGGTCACTCTGGAGCCGTGCAATCACATTGGCAAAACTGGGCCTTGCACCAAAGCCCTGATTCAGGCCGGCATCGGTCGAGTTGTTTTTGCTTCCAGTGATCCGGGAGAGGCTTCCAGTAATGGCAAACAAGCTCTTGAGGAAGCAGGCGTCGAGGTCATTCCAGGTGTTCTCTTGAACAAAGCAGAAGATCAAAACCGAGTCTGGCTGGTGGCCAATAGGCTTCAGCGGCCATTTGTGACCTTGAAGTGGGCCAGCACACTAGACGGTAGGACTGCAGCAAATGATGGCACCAGCCAGTGGATTAGTGGGGCCGAATCCAGGGCGGACACTCATCAAAGACGTTCTGAAGCTGACTCAATACTTGTCGGCACTGGCACGGCTAAAACGGACAACCCCGAACTTACCGCCAGGAAACCAGATGGCAGCTACTTCGAGAATCAGCCCATCAGGATTGTGATTGGTCAGAGTGACCTGCCTGAGAGTTTGCGAATTTTCAACGACAAGTCAACGACGATTGAACTCAAGACTCGCGCCCTGGATCAAATCCTGTCTGACATTTGGGCTAGAGGCCTCAAGCATGTCTTCATTGAGGGAGGGCCAGCAGTCGCAAACGCTTTTGTGAAAGCGGGGCTGGTGGACGAATTCATCATTTACATGGCTCCAATGCTCCTTGGGGGTAAAAATACAGCCCTTAGCGACATAGGTGTTGGAACGATGAGCGAGGCCATTTGCCTTGAAATTTTGGAGACAAAACCGATTGGAAATGACATTTTTATTAGAGCAAGGAGAGCCTAAATGTTTACTGGAATTATCGAAGAACTGGGAACAGTAACCGCCATAGAAAACCAACCAGATGCGATCAGGTTGACTATCTCTTGCGAGAAGGTTCTGGAGGATTTGAAGCGGGGCGACTCGATTGCTTGTTCTGGCACTTGCCTAACAGCTATTGAGATTGACGAACACGGCTTCACTGCAGACGTCATGCACGAGAGCATCAGGCTGACCAGCTTGAGCGAGGTCAAGGTCGGCGATCCGATGAACCTTGAACGTGCAATGAACGCCAGCACCCGTTACGGCGGCCACGTTGTCCAGGGGCACGTTGACGGCGTTGGTGAGTTCGTCTCACGAGAGTCAAGTGACAATTGGGACTGGGTCAGAATCAGAATCCCAAAGGAATTGCTTCGTTACGTCGTGATGAAAGGATCGATCACCTTTGATGGAATATCGCTGACCGTAAATGAGATCAACGATGATGTGATTGGGCTTTCTCTAATCCCAGAAACCCTTGCGGTTACAACACTTGGTTCCAAGGTTCCAGGTAACAAGGTGAACGTCGAGGTTGACGTCATGGCAAAGCACATCGAGCGATTGCTGGAGTTTAGATAAATGGAAATTCAGCAATCAAACATCGAAGAGGTCCTAGAGGCCCTTCGTCAGGGTAAGCCTGTCTTGGTAACAGATGCTGAGGATCGTGAAAACGAGGGCGATGCAATCATTGCCGCCGAGTTCGCAACCCCTGAGTGGATTGCCTGGATGATTAGGCACACCTCGGGCTACATCTGCGCGCCGATGACTGAGGAGCGGGCAAATGAGCTGCACCTGCCTTTGATGTGGGTAAACACCGAAGACCCTCACCACACCGCGTACACGGTGAGTGTGGACGCAACGGATCGAGCTACGACCGGCATCTCCGCAGCGGACAGGGCTCTTACCGGCAGGGTTCTGGCAAATCCAGATTCCACCGCCACTTCTCTGATTCGACCGGGTCACGTCATTCCACTCCGCGCCAAAGACGGTGGGGTCTTAGAAAGGCCAGGCCATACCGAAGCAGCAGTTGATCTTTTGAAGTTGGCGGGCCTGCAGCCGGTGGCAATGATGGCCGAATTGGTCAACGATGACGGAACGATGATGCGACGTGAGGAATTATTATTGATGTCTGTCAGGTTTGACTTACCTATGACAAGCATTTCGAATCTAAAAGACCACATGGCTAAGCGCTCAATGCAGAACGCGAGCAAGAGTAACCGCATCCGCTTTGAAGCAGAAGCAAAGCTTCCAACCACCCACGGAGACTTCCGCGTGCGCGGCTACTATGACGTGCAGACCACTGCCGATCACGTGGCTATCATCGCTGGCAACCCAACTGGGAAGAACGTTCTAGTCCGCATGCACTCTGAGTGCATAACAGGAGAAGCCTTTGGGTCACTCAAGTGTGAATGTGGTCCACAACTTGATGCCGCGCTTGACGCAATCAATGCAGACCCGAATGGTGGCGTAGTCATTTATCTTCGAGGCCAGGAGGGCCGTGGTATCGGTCTTTTGAACAAACTCAAGGCCTATGCACTCCAGGAGCAGGGCATGGACACCGTGGATGCCAACTTAGCTCTTGGTCTACCAAGCGAGGCGAGAGAATACGGCGCTGCCGTTTCAATCTTGGAAGACCTGGGCATTGAAACCGTAAGGCTTTTGTCCAATAACCCTGCCAAGCGCAGCTTTCTTGAGGATGCAGGCATCGCGGTTGGTGAGACAGTTCCTCTTATTGTTGGGCTTGCAGACCAAAATCGCGGCTACCTGGAGGCAAAGCGCGAGCGCATGGGACACGAGTTACCCACTAATCTGGACAAGTGAGCGGTAGCGGAGCACCAGAGATAGTAGTTTCCTCAAAAGGGAAAAAGATTGTAATTATTGCCTCGCTCTGGCATACCCAAATCATGGATGGCCTGATTACAGGGGCCGAAAAGGAACTTTCCCGAACAGGGGCCACCGACGTTCAACTGCATCGAATTCCGGGAGCATTCGAACTTCCTTTGGCTGCCTCATGGGCATTTGAACAGGGTGCCGATGCAGTAATAGCTCTCGGTGTAGTAATCCAAGGTGATACTCCTCACTTCGACTACGTTTGCTCTTCAGCCACCGAGGGTCTTACCCGCGTGCAGCTCGATTACAAAAAGCCAATTGGCTTTGGCCTTCTCACCGTTAACAACGAGCAAGAAGCTCTGGACCGTGCCGGGCTAAAGAATTCCAAAGAGGACAAGGGAGCGGAGGCTGTGCAGGCCGCACTTTCGATGTCGAACCTCACTACGAGGTAGGCTTTATTCTTAGAGGCTAAGGAGCTACAGGCCATGGATCTAGCAATAGACATCACTAGAAACACTCTGCTTATTCTTCACTTTGTGGGACTCGCGTCGCTACTGGGTGGTTTTCTGGTTCAGATCAAGTCACTTAAAGCTAAAACTGCAAAAATTCTCCCGGCCATGGTTCACGGCGCCTGGACAATGCTGGCGACCGGCCTGCTCTTGGTAGGTGTTGCCGAGTACCGAGTGGCAAATGGTGCAAACTTTGAAGTTGACCATCTCAAAATTGGCATCAAGTCTGTCGTCCTGATCGTCGTCTTGGTACTTGTTCTAGTCAACAAGAAAAAGCCGGTTGTCTCCTCTGGGGTCGTTGCCAGCATCGGTGTTCTTAGCACCGCAAATATCGTTCTTGCAGTAGTGCTCTAACTGCAAACCGCTTGAAATCCCACATGACGACTCCGCCAAAAAAACTTGGCAATCGCAGGGTCACGGGCACTGAGCAGTACTACACCCCAAGAGGACTTGCCTTTTCGCTGGTCGGTCATGCACTCGAGCACATAGACAACAAGCCGGACATGAGCTTCCTTGAACCGGCCGCCGGCACCGGTTCCTTTGTATCTGCCCTGAAAAGCCATGGCTTCAGCAACATGATTGCCATCGACAAGTACCCGATGGGCGATGGCATCAGCCAAGCTGACTTCTTGGAATGGACTGCCCCAACGGATAACTTAATCACGATCTCCAACCCGCCGTTCGGGAGAAATAATGCTCTATCTGTGCCCTTTTTCAACCATGCCGCTGAATTCTCAAGCTACATCGCTTTCTTGGTTCCTAGGTCCTGGAGAAAGTGGTCCGTTCAGAATCGGTTGCACCCGAATTTCCACCTGCTGAGTGACATTGATGTTTCGGTGCAGTACGAGGATAGTCAAGGCAACAAGATTGTCGACCGTAATGACCTTCGTACCTGTTTCCAGGTATGGGAAAAGACGGTTCAGCCAAGGGCGAAGATCACGGTGCCAAATAACGGCTTGCTGCAAAAATCAACACCTGAAGAAGCAGACATCGCGATTCGCGTCTTCGGGTATGGCTGCGGGCAAGTTATGAGGTCATTCCCAAGAGTGCCGAACACAACTTTGATGTTCCTGAGAGTCATAGACATGTCTGTCCTGAGCCTTATAGATGCCTTAGATTATGAGAGGTTTTCAAACAACACTGCCTATACAAAGGCGCTGTCATTTCCAGAAATCAATTACCTTCTCAATCGAGAGGTATTTGGGGATGGCTTTCACGAGAAGTTAGGCGGATGAATTGAGCGAGTACTACCAGGACCCCACTCAAGATCCCAAAAGTCGTGAGTACAAAGGCCCGAGAGCAAAGCTAAACGACCTACTTCCCTACCTAAAAACACACCGTAAAACGCTCGTGCTTGCGCTGATACTTTCTGTCGTCGGATCGCTGCTAGCTCTTGGGCAGCCGCTGTTGATTGGACAGCTGATTACTGCCGTGGAGCAGAGCCTTGACATCACCACCCTGGCCATAGTGATTGTCGCGCTAGTAATCTCTTCTGCGCTGGTGGGCGCCTTTCAGTACTACCTGCTTTACAAAACTGGTGAAGGTGTGGTCCTCACTACTCGAAAAGCCCTAGTAGCAAGAATGCTCAGGCTGCCAATTTGGCAGTATGACCGCCGAAGAGTTGGAGACCTGGTTTCAAGAGTTGGGTCAGATTCAACTTTGCTGAAATCCGTGCTTACCCAGGGACTGGTAGATGCACTAGGCGGATTGCTCCAATTCGTGGGTGCAATTATTGTCATGGCCTTTATCGACCCGGTCTTGCTCGGAAGCACACTTGCGGTCGTGTTCATTGCAGTCGGTGCGATAGCACTAACTGGCAGGAGGCTTAGGACAGCAACGACTCAGGCCCAAATCAAAGTCGGTCAAATGAGTTCCTCGGTTGAGCGAGCACTCAGTGCCATTCGGACGATCAAAGCAGCTCGTGCTGAAGAACGCGAAACCGAAGCGATCAATAAAGATGCTCACGCCGCCTATGACCAGGGATTGAAAATAGCTCGGCTTTCAGCGGTTGTCGCCCCTATCGCTCAAGTTGCTTTCAATAGCGCCTTCATTATCGTGCTCGGCCTAGGTGGATTAAGAGTTGCCACGGGCACCACGTCTATCGCATCGCTTGTCACGTTCGTGATTCTCTTGTTTTTCATGATTGGGCCACTTATTTCAGCATTTGGTGCCTATGCCTCGGTTATGGGAGCACTTGGAGCACTTGCCCGAATCAAGGAAATCATGGACCTTGAAGAAGAAGAACCCGGAGGCGAAAAGCTACCCAGAAAAGGTGCCAACTCAACTGCGATCGAGTTCAGTAAAGTTCGATTTAGCTATGCGACAGAGGATGACGAAGAGCCAAAGGAAATAATCAAGGGCATAGATTTGAAAATTACCCGCGGCTCCAGAGTTGCCCTAGTGGGACCATCCGGTTCAGGGAAATCAACCATCTTCTCTTTGATTGAGCGCTTCTATGAGCCAACCTCCGGCTCGATTTTGCTAGATGGCCAACCAGTAACCGAGTTTTCTAGAGATTCTCTTCGCCAGCAGCTTGGCTATGTAGAGCAGGACGCTCCGGTTTTGGCAGGGTCACTGAAGGAAAACTTGCTGCTGGGTCGAGCCGATGCCAGTGATGAAGAATTGCGGCAGGTGCTGGCACAGGTAAACCTAACCGAAGTGCTGAACCGTGACGGCAAGGGCCTCGCTGCCGAAGTCGGTGAAGACGGCATCATGCTCTCAGGAGGAGAACGTCAGCGCCTCGCAATAGCGAGGGCGCTGCTTGCATCCCCAGAAATACTGCTGCTAGATGAGTCAACAAGCGCTCTTGACGGGCCGAATGAGCAACGCATGCGGGAAGCAATCGATGCTGTTGCCCAGGATCGGACCTTGATGGTTATTGCTCACAGGCTTTCAACCGTTGTTGATTCAGATCAAATTATTGTGCTGGAGCACGGAGAAATTGTCGGCATTGGAACCCACTCGGAGCTCGTAAAGAGCACCCCTCTTTATAAGGAACTCGCAAAGCACCAACTGTTGGTATAGCAATAGAGTTGAGGCATGAGCAATCAGCCTGAAATCACCGTTGATATCGCCAACGAGCTGGACGATCAAGACCCACTAAGAGCTTTCAAAAGCGAGTTCATAATTACAGATCCTTCAGTCTGCTATCTAGACGGTAACTCGCTGGGCAGGCTCCCAAAGAAAACTGTGGATGAGGTCAACAGCTTTCTCCTCAACGAATGGGGTCCCGAGCTTGTCGATGGCTGGTCACATTGGATTGATCAAGCTCAACCAGCGGGAGACCTGCTTGCAAGGGCTGTTTTGGGTGCAGGTGAGGGTCAAACTCTTGTTTGCGACACCACCAGCGTGAACTTCTATCAGTTGTGTGTTGCTGCCATTAAGGCCCGCCCGGGACGAAAAACAGTGATTATCGACTCCTCAAACTTCCCCACTGATCGCTATGTGTTGGCAGGAATTGCCGAAGCCATGGGCCTAAACCTCGTCACGCTGAATACCGACGGCTCCGGTGTACCAGGAGCAGTGCCGATCGATTCAGAATTTGAAAGAGTGACTGCAGAGGCACTAGCTCCTCACCTAAACGAAGATGTGGCACTGGTTACGCTTCAGGCAATCAACTACAGATCGGGTGCGAGACAGAACCTAAGAGAGATCACCGATCTCGTGCGCGAACATGGCGGCCTAGTGGTCTGGGACGCCTCCCATGCAGCCGGTTCTATCCAGCTGGATTTTGAAAAGAACGGTGTGGATTTAGCGGTGGGCTGCACTTATAAATATGGAAACTCTGGCCCGGGTTCCCCCGCTTGGCTTTTTGTCTCCAAGCGGATTCAAAAAGAGCTTCGGGTTCCAATCCAGGGCTGGTTCGCACAAGACCTCCAATTTGAAATGGGGCCTGAATTCGACCCCACAGACAGTATTCGCAGATTTCAAATTGCCAGCCCATCGATTATTGGTATTAGAGCGGTCGAGGTCGCCTTTGAGATGATCGAAAGAGCTGGAATAGCAAGCATTGAGAAAAAGGCTGCCACTGGCACCGACATGATGATTTCACTATTTAGGCAGTGGCTACAGCCGCTTGGATTTGAGCTTGCAACACCAGAGGAGCATTTCTTGCGCGGCGGGCACATCATCTTAACTCACCCGGAAGCAAAACAAATTGCCTATGCAATGCGAAAGATTTCCAAGGTGATTCCCGACTACCGAGAGCCAAATGCAATCAGGCTGGCAATATCCCCTCTGGCCACCAGCTACCGCGAGGTCTTTGACGGCTTTGAGCGGTTGCGTGACCTGGTAGTGAGTGGCGACTACAAAAACCTTGCCCAAGATGGAAATCGGGTTACCTAATGCCGACTGTTGCACTGGCCCTTGGATCAGGCGGAGCTCGTGGTTACGCACATATTGGTGCGATTCAAGAACTTGAAGCGCGCGGATATGAAATAACCAGCATTGCGGGCACCAGTATGGGCGCGATGGTTGGCGGCCTCTATGCCACTGGAAACCTAGAAGAATTTGCAGAGTGGGTAACAAAGCTCTCCCAAAGAGATGTCATCAGACTTCTCGATCCTTCCATAAACACTCCCGGGCCAATCAAGGCTGAAAAACTGATGAAAAAGGTCCGCGCCATGCTTGGCGGGGCGAAAATCGAAGAACTAGGTATGCCTTTCACAGCGGTAGCAACCGACCTCATGCAATCAAAAGAGGTTTGGTTCCAATCCGGACCACTGGATGCCGCGATAAGGGCATCGATTGCAATTCCCAGCCTGATTTCATCGGTGACAATAGGGGGCAGGCTAATGGCAGATGGAGGTCTATTAAACCCGCTACCAATTGCTCCACTCGCCTCAAATAACGCTGATCTGTTGGTTGCTATTTCGCTCTCCGGTCCGGGAAGTCAATCACTTGGCAACCCACTGTTGATTGCAAGCGATGCCAAGGCAAGAGATGTCAGCACAGACACCGCGATGCTGGCCAAAATACCCAGGGGAATCAGCACCTTCGAAGTACTAAACCGCTCCATTGAAACCATGCAGGGTCTAATCACCAGATACAGAACCGCGGGCTATCCGCCAGATGTGTTGGTAGAGATTCCGATAGATTCAGTCGGCATGCTGGATTTCCACAAGGCAACCAGCCAGATCGAACTGGGCAGGTCCCTCACCGCTAAGACGCTAGACAAGATGAACGGATAGTTTTGGAACACAATAAACACGTCACTTACATTTCCTATCTAAAAGTAGATGAACTGTTAGAACTACAGCAGCCTCTGAGCGAAGGCCCAGAGCATGACGAACTTCTGTTCATCACCATCCACCAGGTTTATGAACTCTGGTTCAAACAAATGCTCCACGAAGTGCAGGCACTTCAGGTTTCGCTGGAGGCCGGCAAGTCTCATCGCTCAATGGCGCTGCTCGGTCGACTCAGAAACATCATGAAAACCTGCGTCTCGCAACTCGACATCTTAGAGACCATGACTCCCCTGCAGTTCAACTCCTTCCGTGAGCGACTCCAGTCAGCCAGTGGTTTCCAATCTGCACAGTTCCGAGAATTTGAAGCGGTTCTGGGCAGAAGGGATCAGGCCGGGGCAAAAGCTGACAGCAAATCCGGCATGGGAATGGCGGAGCACCTAATACCCGGTTCTAGTCCAAGGGCTCGTGTTGAAAGCGCTATGACTAGACCCTCACTATGGGATTCGGCGATGCGCTTTTTTAATTCTCGGAAGCCCATCCCAACAGAGTTGCTTGACCGAGACGTGACGATGGCCTGGGAGCCTCATGAAGGTCTTCAGGAAGTACTTATTGAGCTGCATCGTGAAGACCCAGAGGCGTCGATGATCGGTGAAGCTCTTGTGGATCTGGATGAGGGTCTTCAGGAGTGGCGATACCGCCACGTGAAGATGGTTGAAAGAACCATTGGTCACAAAATTGGATCGGGCGGATCGTCCGGGGCTGGTTATCTTGCCAGCACGCTTTTCAACCCAGTCTTCCCAGACCTCTGGGCAATTAGGTCAAGGTTCTAGCTCGCGGCTAAAACCACATTTTTCAACAGCATTGCACGGGTCATTGGCCCGACTCCGCCGGGGTTTGGAGATATGGACCCTGCAACCTCGCTGACACGTGGGTCTACATCTCCGAGCAATTTTCCATCCACGCGAGTGATGCCAACATCTAGCACTGCAGCTCCCGGCTTTACCCAGTCTGGCTTTATGAAGTGTGGGCTTCCGATTGCTGCAACGACGATATCTGCGCGCCTAATGGCCCCTTCAAGGTCTTGAGAGGCTGAGTGCAGCAGGGTGGGGGTCGCATCAACACCTTTTCTAGAGAGCATCAAGCCAAGTGGCCTGCCAACAGTCAAGCCTCGGCCAACCACTGCTACATCAGCTCCCGCAAGCTTTACTCCGTGCCTGGATAGCAATTCAATAATCCCACTCGGCGTGCAGGGAAGCGGACTTGACAGGTCACCGCCCAAGTTCATCACCAGCTTGCCAAGATTCACTGGATGCAAACCATCAGCATCCTTGTCGGGATCTATCATTTCCAGCATCTGGTTGGCATTTATTCCAGCCGGAAGTGGGAGCTGGACGATAAAGGCCGTTACTTCCTTGGCTTGATTCAAGTCCTCGATAGCTGCCTCGATGTCAGCTTTTGATGCGTCTTCTGCCAAATCGATTCTGATCGACTCAATGCCGACCTCTGCACAATCACGATGCTTGCCACCCACATAAGAAAGTGACCCTGGGTCACTGCCAACAAGCAGTGTCCCTAATCCAGGGGTGATGCCACGTGTTTTCAGCGCCGCTACCTGAATTGAAAGCTCACTCTTTATTTCTTTTGCAGCCTTTAGGCCATCAAGAATCTGAGCGGTCAAAGTGTTACCCGTTCTCTAGCCCTGGATAGAGTGGGAACTTATCGGTTAGCTTGTGCACACGAGCCTTCAGTGCTGCTAGATCAGACCCTGGAATCAGCGCCATAGCGATGATGTCGGCAACTTCAACAAACTCTTCATCACTAAAGCCTCTGGTTGCAAGTGCAGCAGTTCCAATCCTGACACCGGAGGTGACCATTGGAGGCCTAGGGTCATTCGGGACTGAGTTTTTGTTCACGGTAACTCCAGCGTCGTGAAGCAGGTTCTCCGCGGTTTGACCATCCACTTCGGAGTTTCGTAGGTCAACCAACACCAGATGGACATCTGTGCCACCGGTCAGCACTGCCACTCCAGCTGCAACTGCATCTGGCTGATTCAGGCGGTCTGCAATAATTCTTGCGCCCGAGATCGTGCGCTCTTGCCGTTCCTTGAATTCAGGCTGCATTGCAGCCTTGAACGCAACAGCCTTGCCGGCTATAACATGCATCAGCGGGCCACCCTGCTGCCCTGGGAACACTGCAGAGTCAATTTTCTTGGCCCACTCTTGCTTACAAAGGATCAACCCCGAGCGCGGGCCGCCCAGGGTCTTATGCACGGTGGTGGAAATAACATCGGCGTAAGGAACTGGGCTTGGGTGCACTCCAGCCGCAACTAGGCCTGCAAAGTGAGCCATGTCCACCCAAAGTTTCGCACCAACTTCATCCGCAATCTGGCGGAATTTAGCAAAGTCTAAGTGTCTGGAATATGCAGACCAGCCCGCAATCAAGACTGCAGGCTTTACCTCAAGCGCCCTTGCCCTGACTGTTTCCATGTCGATCAGGTGGGTCTCAGGGTCTAATTCATAAGAGTGACCCTCATACATTCGACCAGAGAAGTTCAACTTCATTCCGTGTGTTAGGTGGCCGCCATGGGCAAGGCTCAAGCCGAGAATTCGGTCCCCTGGGCTTGCAAGTGCCATCATTACCGCAGCATTGGCGGTTGCACCGGAGTGTGGCTGCACGTTCGCATGCTCTGCACCAAAGAGCTCCTTGGCTCGCTCACGAGCCAACTCCTCCGCGATGTCTACTGCCTCGCAGCCACCGTAATAGCGCTTTCCCGGGTAGCCCTCAGCGTACTTATTGGTGAGCACAGAGCCCTGAGTTTCCAAGATTGCATGCGAGACGAAGTTCTCACTGGCGATCATTTCCAAAGTGTGTCGCTGCCTGTCAAGTTCCTGCTGCAACACGGCAGCAATCTCAGGATCGGCTTGGCTAAGAGGTGACATAAAGCTTGCAGATTGATTTGGCATGCGCTCAAGTTTACAGGCGATGCGTATTTCAGGCTCCCCGCAACAATAGGATTATCAAATGTCTTCACCGAAAGAGCACTGGGTTCTAACTTTTGTCTGCCCCGACCAACCAGGAATTGTCCATGCCATATCCGGCGCCGTGGTTGAAGCAGGTGGAAACATCACCGAGAGTCAGCAATTCACCTCGAGTGACACAGGACGTTTCTTTATGCGCCTCCAGATCGAGGCCGACATCAGTAAGGCTGACTTTGAAAAGCAATTTGAGGCATTAGCCGAGTCACTGGCGTTGGAATACGTTCTAGATTATGTTGGTCGCCCTATGCGCACGGTTGTCCTTGTTACCAAAGCGGATCACTGCCTAAACGACCTGCTTTATCGTCAACGAGCGGGGCAACTTCCTATCACCGCAACAAAAGTGTTTGCCAATAACGATGAGTTGCAAAAGCTAGCGGAGTTTTTCGGAGTGCCATTTGAGTCGCACCCCACCAGCAACCAAATTGACAAGGCACTCTTTGAAAAAGTGCTCCGCGAATTCATCTATGAAAACAACATCGAGCTAATAGTTCTCGCGCGATACATGCAGATTCTGTCTCCCGAGTTTTGTGAGGAATTTGCGGGAAAGATCATCAACATCCACCACTCCTTCTTGCCTGGCTTCAAGGGTGCCAACCCCTACGCACAAGCTCACGCTCGCGGAGTCAAGCTAATTGGTGCGACAGCACATTTTGTCACTCAGGACCTAGACGAGGGCCCAATCATCGAGCAAAACGTAACCCGAGTTGAGCACTCATCATCGAAGGCTAATCTTGTCCAAATCGGACAGGATGTTGAGTCGAAGACGCTCACCCAAGCCGTGCGATGGTTCGCTGAACACCGGGTTTTGCTCGATGGTCAACGAACCATCATCTTCCGGTAAGCAGCAAAGCCAAGGGCAGAAAGAATTGCCAGAGCAATAACCCACGGGGCAACCGCCTGAATAAAACTGGGCTCCTCCGTTGCAACTTCTTGGCTGACTAGATTCACCTCAACTGGCCTAATAACAATTTCAGGCTCTAACTGATCATCAACGACTGGATTGGGCTCGGTTTTAGTGACTTCGGCCTCACCTGAAGTGGTGGACCCCTCAACGGCATCGCGCTCTGGCGGTTCGGCCTTCACAAGCGGCAGCTGCACTATCTCCGTCACCTCTGGATTAGCCTCGCCTGCACTCTCTTCTTCGGCCTCCAAAATGTTCTCAACCTCGTCTATCAGCTCCTCAATCGCACCTTGCGATGGAACCTCCTGTTCAGGGGCCTCTGCTACCGGCTCTGGGGTCGAATCATCCACTGTTTCTGGTGCAGGGGTTGAGGCTACAGGCCTCGGCGCGGTGGCTGGAGTGCTCGGGGTGGGAGGTGTTGCCGCCGCAACACTGGAAGATTGATCCTGCTCTGCTTCTGCACTCCTTTCACGCTCTTGTTGTGACTCCGATGCCGTTTCTTGTTCTTGTTCCGGCACCAATTCCGATTCAGGCTCGGGTTCAGGCTCCGGTTCTAGTTCTGGTTCTAGTTCTGGTTCGGGTTCCGGCGTGAAGACAAGATCGATTGCCAAATCCAGTGCCATTGAGGGTCCAAGATTGCCAGCGGCATCGGTTAGCGAGAGGGCAGGAAGCTGCCATTCGAGCAACCCTTCTAGGCACTCGTTGATTTCGAACCGAATAGCGTTTTCTTCACTTGTCACTTCAGGGACGCATGTCAGGTCTTCGGCAAGGAAACTAACAGTCGCACCCTCAAGCAAAGAATCTTCATACTCCAGGATGACGACTGCGCTGAATGAACTTGCCTCTTCTGTGATGGTTGGTGTCAACCAACTGGCAGTTGGCGGAGTGGTATCCCTAATGGTTGCGAACATTGGCCCAATCTCAGGGCCCTTGTTTCCAAAGCTATCTTCCACCGAGTCTGCCTCTAGGGTCGCCGAAATCTCGCCCTCTCCACATTCGGACAGCGAGAGTTTTAGTCCGATGAAATCGGTTGTTTGGCAGCCCTCAACGATGAAATCGCCGATTTCAAGCCCAAATAGCTCTTCTTCAGATACCACCTCTAATAGGTAATCCACTGTTTCAGAATCTGCTTGACTCAGCGTCGCAGTTGGCCCTTGTCGGTCAAGGGCAATTTCGACTGAATTCGCGCCGTTTGAAGCCAAAAGGGCTCTGGCTTCAGCTCCAAATGAGGCTTCAAACACGTCTGACACGCAATCTGTAATCTTGAAATTAAAGCCATCACTCGAAACGAGAGATTCTCCAATCTGGCAACTTTCATCTACCAACACAATGTCCTCTACGCGGGGGCTGTAATCACCTTCGACATTTACCTGAATCTCGATTTCATTCTTCTTCTGTTGGGTTGCGGTAAACGCAGTCACTCGCGAGAGAATCTCGTATCGTAGAACCACAAGTCCAGAGCCAGAACGCACCCCTACTTCATGGCTTAGCGAGGTGGTCCATTCTGAAGAGCCATAAGAGGAGCCTCCGCCTCCTCCACCTGCATCAGAGCAACAAGAGTCTGAATCAGCGCCTCCAGCACCACCGCCGTACCAACCTCCACCGCCGCCTCCGCCACCGGAGTTCCAGCTACTACCACCGGTGCCGCCAACTCCGAATAACCCTGGTTCCGAGGGGCTACCTCCGTTTGACCTGCCGGCTTCACCGCCTGCCTCTTGAGTCCCACCAAGACCACCGCCTCCCTGGGCCGAACCGCCGTTTGGCCCAATTAGACCGCCACCATTACCTCCGGGTGCCCCGGAGTAGCCACCGCCTCCGCCAGCTCCACCGGCAACAACAATTCTGTCCTCGAAATCTTGACCAATTCTGATGTCACTGGCTCCACCTCCGGAACCTTCATTACCCCGAGATCCTCCAGCGTCACCACCCCCATTGAACCCACCTGCGGCGTTGGCCCCGACTGCACCGGCCCCACCCACAAAGACCCAAAGCTCTTCAGGCGCGGTCAAGAGTTCACCGGTGATTTTCCCGCCGTTGCCGCCACGACCACCCGATGCACCGTAAATCTCAAAGGTCATGTTGCCTGCAAGCGCAGGAACGTCAAAGTACTGAGAGGATCCGGTGTATTCGAAGATCACTTCGCACACACCACCTGGGCATTCCTCTGCAGCGGCAGGTGCTGCGCTGAAGGAAAGTAGTGTCGAAATAGTGATGGCTAGATAGGTTTTTAGTTTCATGCCCCACAAACTAAAACCCCCCGCAGTTTCCTGCAGGGGGTTTTCCACAAGCCACTGGGGCTAGTAGTTATTAGGCCATTTTGATGCGAAGGTTCTCTGCCAACGAAGCCATGAACTCTTCAGTGGACTGCCAGTCTTGTTCTGTTCCAACAAGTGCGGCTAGGTCCTTGGTCATTTTGCCGCTCTCTACGGTCTCAACTACTACCGCCTCGAGTGTTCTAGCGAACTCGGCAACTTCTGGAGTGTTGTCCAGCTTCGCGCGGTGCATAAGACCCCTAGTCCAAGCAAAGATAGACGCGATTGGATTTGTGGAGGTTTTCTTACCCTGCTGGTGCTGGCGATAGTGCCTGGTGACAGTGCCGTGTGCAGCCTCTGCAAGCGCTGTCTTGCCATCTGGCGTCGTCAGCACAGAGGTCATCAGACCCAAGGAACCAAAGCCCTGGGCTACGGTGTCAGACTGAACGTCGCCATCGTAGTTCTTGCAAGCCCACACATAACCACCCTCCCACTTCATTGCAGCGGCAACCATGTCGTCAATTAGGCGGTGCTCATAGGTGAGCCCTGCCTTTTCAAAACGGTCCTTGTATTCTGCCTGGAAGACTTCCTCAAACGCATCCTTAAAAGCGCCGTCGTAGGCCTTCAAAATTGTGTTTTTGGTGGACATGTAGACCGGGTAGTTTCTGGCCAATCCATAGTTGAACGACGCACGAGCAAAGTCCCTAATCGAGTCCATGTAGTTATACATTCCCATTGCAACTCCGCCGGCCTCAGGATACTCAGCGATTGTCATTGTCTCTGGTTCTGACCCATCGGCAGGGGTCCAGGTCATAGTCACTGTGCCCTTGCCCGGAATCTTGATATCGGTTGCCTTGTACTGATCACCGTGCGCGTGACGGCCAATGATGATTGGCTTAGTCCAGCCGGGTACTAGTCTCGGAACATTTGAAATGATTATTGGCTCGCGGAAAACCACGCCATCAAGGATGTTTCGAATAGTTCCATTCGGAGAACGCCACATCTTCTTTAGGCCAAACTCCTCGACCCTGCCCTCATCAGGGGTAATAGTTGCACATTTGACACCAACACCGTGCTCACGAATCGCATTGGCCGCATCGATTGTGATTTGGTCATCAGTCGCATCGCGACTTTCGACCGAAAGGTCAAAATACTCAAGATCCACATCCAAAAACGGAAGTATCAGGTTGTCTTTGATGTCCTGCCAGATGATGCGAGTCATCTCGTCGCCATCTAGTTCAACGACCTTGCCAACAACTTTAATTTTGCTCATAATTCTCCTGAATAAACTGCGCCTCTTGCGCAAAGGGGTTGTTCATAGCCTATCGGTTAGCATTTAGCTATGCGATGGCTCATTGGATTGACAGCAACCGCCCTGGCCTTTGCTGGTCTAACCGGGTGCACCAACTCGACTGAAGAAGCTGCACCGGTGGCTTTTGAGAATCAAGTCGGAGTTCAGCTATTTATGTGGAACTGGGACTCTATTGCCAAAGAATGCCAGCATCTTTCAGATGTCGGCATTGACTACGTTTTGACCTCGCCAGTCCAGGAGCACATTCGAGGTGAAGCCTGGTGGACTGTTTACCAACCGGTTAGCTACCAGATCGAATCAAGACTGGGAACTCGGGCCGAATTTCAAGCGATGACAAGCACCTGCAATGACCTTGGCGTGGCAGTAATCGTTGATGCCGTAATCAACCACATGTCAGCTTCAGATTCTGGCACCGGCGTTGCCGGAACCGAGTATTCGAAGTACGAATACCCGGACCTTTACACCAGAGAAGATTTTCACAACTGCAACCTGACCCCTAATGACCAGATCGCAAATTACCTTGACCGCCCTCAGGTCCAAACGTGCGAACTACTCGGCTTGAGCGATCTGGATCACAAGTCCAAAAAAGTTCAAGACACAATTGTCTCTTACCTGGAGGACTTGCTATCGCTCGGAGCCGCCGGATTTAGAATCGACGCCGCAAAGCACATTTATGCTCCCGATCTAAAGGCAATAGTCGATCGCCTCCCTCAGGACACTCGAATTTTTCACGAGGTAATTCGTGGAGGTGCGGAACCCATTCAGCCGGAGGAGTACCTCGACAGTGGAGATGTCTGGGAATTCAACTACGCCAGAGAGCTCAAGGGAATGTTCAAGGCAAGGGTGGTAAGCGGGGCAGCCTCCAACACGAGATTTGACTCCTTCGCACCAAGCAATCAGGCAATCTCATTTGTAGTGAACCATGACACAGAGAGAAACGGAGAGACCCTTACGTATAAGACTCCCGAGCTTTTCGAACTGGCGACAGCGCTGATGCTCGCCGAAAACTATGGCCAGCCAATGTTGTATTCCTCCTACGCTTTCTCTGAGCGAGACCGGGGACCGAAGGGTCAAAATGGCAAGGTGTTAGATGCCCATTGCGATGGTCCGCCAGATTTGAGCAAAAAAGCCGAGGATGGCACATGGCTTTGCCAACACCGACTGACTTCAACAACAAACATGATCAAATTCAGAGACGTTGTTGGCAGCGCGGCAATTACAGAGAAGTTCAGGGCTGCTGGGCTCTATGGTTTCGCCAGAGACAAAATGGGGTATTTCCTGGTCAACGTTTCTGAATACAAGTCTTTGCCATTTGAGGTTCAAACCACTCTCCCAGCTGGAGATTACTGCAACGCCTACCTGCAAACCTTGGACTGCAGCAGTGTAATTTCAGTGGATGAGAACGGGGTTGCAAGAGGCGAAATACCAAACGAATCAGCAATAGCCATTCACTTGGGAGCACTGGCTACGAACTAAACCAGTGAGTCTTTCCAAGCTTTATAAAGCGTTGAGAATTTGCCGCCAGAAGCAACAAGTTGCTCAGGAGAGCCGTCTTCAATTACCTCACCGTGCTCCATCACCAAAACCCTGTCGGCGATTGAAACCGTAGAGAGTCGATGAGCGATAATGATCGCAGTTCGACCCGCAAGCAAGGTCTTGAGGCCAAGTTGAACCATTGCTTCCGAAGGAATGTCGAGTGAAGACGTTGCCTCATCAAGAATCAGGACAGCAGGATCGGCCAAGAAAGCTCTGGCAAAAGAGATCAACTGGCGCTGGCCGCTACTGACCCTGCCGCCGCGCTTATTCACATCTGTTTCATAGCCATTTGGGAGATCCAAGATGAATTCGTGTGCTCCAACTGCTTTTGCAGCCTTGACTACATCCTCCATGGAGGCTCCCGGCTTACCGAGCTGAATGTTCTCAGCCACGGAGCCAGTAAACAAGTAGGCCTCTTGGGTAACCATTACTACTTCTTTGCGAAGATCTGTGTTGGAGATGTCCCTCAGGTCATACCCGTCTAGCTTCACTGAACCCTCGGAGGGGTCGTAGAACCTAGAGACAAGTTTTGCAAGTGTTGACTTACCCGCACCTGTTGTGCCAACCAGCGCAATCGTTTGACCCCCTGGGATATCCAGCGAGAAGGGCTTCAAAACGACGTCCCCGGTTGAGTATTGGAACTTCACATCGGTGAAGGTCAATCCGCCTTTAATGTTTTCCAAAGAAACCGGTTCGGAGGTCTCTGGGACAGAAGGTTCTTCCTCTAAAACACCAGAGATCTTCTCAAGCGAAGACGAAGCGGACTGGTAGGAGTTATAGAACATACCTATTTGCTCCATGGGTCCAAAGAACTGCCTGGCATACAAAATTGCGGCAGTCAAAACTCCGATCCCAAGAGCCCCGTCCAACACTCGAATGCCGCCGACCAGCAAAATTGCGGCGACAGTGACGTTGCCAATCAAGATAAGACCCGGGTCAAAGATTCCGAAGAGCTGGATCAGGCGGGCATTTAGTTTTCTGTAAACCTCAACCAAGCCGCCGAAGTGCTTCTCGTTGCGCTTTTCCTTTCGGAAGGCCTTTACGGCACGAACACCGGTCATCGTTTCGACAAAGTTCTGAATCAAGGTCGATGATGCAACACGCTGGGCCCTAAAGCCACGATTCGTGTTTATCTGGAACCACCTGGTCAGAATTGCCAACGGTATCAAAGCCAGAAGCAGAACCAGGAAGCTGATTGGATCAAGAACAAGCAAGGCTATTGCGGTAAAGATCATGAAGATCAAACCGACAACCAGCTCACTTAGCCCCCCAGAGAGCAGTTCAGATATGGTTTCTAGATCTGAAGTTTGACGTGCGATTACGCGCCCGGCTGTGTAGCGTTCGTGGAACTCAACGGAAAGCTTCTGGGTGTGCACAAACATCCTGTTACGCAAATCAAACAGCATCGCTTGAGCGATTTTGGCAGTCAGGATCAAAAAGAAATAGACGGTAACTGCAGAGATAGCCGCGGCACCGAGGTAAGCAAGCACGACTGTCCAGAGCGGCATGTAATCGGTTTCGATTGCGCGTGGCAAAGCCCAGTCAATTCCAAGTGCCACAAGTGCTGGCCCTGCAACCCGGAGCAAGGTAGAGCACAGAATCAGTGCGATAGCGACGATGAATCTTAGGCGCATTGGAAACAACAGGGACCCGAGAAGCCTGCGCGAGCGCCTCCTGACATACCGGGATTCCTCCCTGTTGAGGTCCGTACGCTCTTCGTTATTTGTTCCAAAAAGACTCACAGGTTCACCTCCCGCTGCTTTTGCTCCTCATCCAGCGAAGTGATGACATGTCGGTAGTGGGCACTGGTTGCCAAGAGCTCCTTGTGGGTCCCAAAAGCTGAGATCTTGCCGTCCTGCATCAGTGCGACCTTGTCGGCAAGCATCACGGTAGAGGGGCGATGAGCCACGATAAGAGCGGTTGTTGATTTCAGCACATGACGAAGCGCCTCTTCAACCATCGCCTCGGTGTCAACGTCCACCGCGGAAAGCGGATCGTCTAACACCAAAATCCTCGGCTTGGCTGCTACAGCCCTTGCCAGTGCCAGTCGTTGCCGCTGACCCCCCGAGAGGCTCAGCCCCTCGTCACCGATTGGAGTATCCAGGCCCTCTGGCAAATCGTAGACAAAATGCGCCTGGGCAATCTCGATCGCCTGAACCAGGTCCTCTTCACTTTGAGTCGCATTGCCAAGCAATACGTTCTCCCTCACTGAAGAAGAGAACAGGGTTGCATCTTCAAAGGCCATTGCGATATGCGTTCGAAGCTCTTTTCTCGACAAATCCCTAATGTCGATGCCATCGACCGTTACGGACCCTGAACTAACCTCGTAGAGCCTCGTGGTAAGTGAAGTCAGAGTTGTCTTACCGCAACCGGTGAGCCCAATCAACGCAACCGATTGGCCCGGCTCCAGCCTTAGATTCACTCCGTCAATCAGATCTCTTTGATCAGCAGCGGCGTCTGGGTATCGGAAGTGAACATCCTTGAATTCAAGAAGTCCTCTTGGTTCAGAAATGGTTTTTGGTGAAACCGGGTCCGCAATCAGATCTGGTTCATCTAGAACCTCAAAGACCCTAGTTGTGGCAGTTTTTGCCTCAAGCGTCATTCCAAGCAGAAAGCCAAGAGATTCGGTTGGCCAGCGCAAAACGGTCGCTGTGGCAACAAAGGCAACAAGGGTGCCGACTGTAATCTCACCAGAGGCAGCAAACCAAATTCCCACCAGCAGAGCTAGGCCTAGAGCAAATTCTGGAATCATAATCAAATACAGCCAGATTTTCGCAATGGCTGTGGCCTTGGAGATCTCCGTTGTTCTTAACTCCGAAGCTTGAGAGGCAAACTGATCCGCAGCAAAGCCGCCGCGACCAAATGATTTCAAGACTCTTACGCCGTGAACGGATTCTTCAACCCGGGTGGCGAGGTCACCGGATTGGTCCTGGGCCAATCTTGCAATGGTTCCAAATTGCTTTTCGAATTTGAAGCCAATCATCAAAATTGGGATCGAAGCGATTGAAAAAATCAAGCCGAGCCAGAAGTTGTAAGTAAAGAGAATGATCAGGCCGACAACAAGGGTGATGAAGTTAGCAATCAGAAGCACAATTCCAAAACTCATCCACCTCCGAATCAAACTCAAGTCAGCTACTGCCCTCGACAGCAACTGGCCAGAAGCCCACTTGTCATGGAATGCGACCGGCAAATCCTGCAGTTTTGCAAACAGTGTGTTTCTCATGTCTGCTTCGACAAATGTGCCGGGCGTCAGGACCAACCAACGACGAAGCAACACAAACAGGGCTTCCAGAATGCCGAGAAGGAGTATCAGCCCCACCGCTGGCAAAAGTGCATCGATACCGCCGTCAACCAGGGAATTGACTAGGCTCTGCAAAAACTGTGGAATTGAGAGTGCCACCATGTGGGCCGAGATGGCTGCGACGATGCCGAGGGATATTCGACCAAGCGCACGCCTTGCAAACGGAACCAATCTCCAAAGAGTCTTTACGGTCCCCAACTCACCCTGTTGCATTGTTCTCTCCGCTGCTGCCTCGATGGCAGATCAGCCCTTCAGAATAACAGTTTGCTAGGCAAATTATTTCTAGTGGAAGAAGTGTCTTTCACCAGTGAAATACATTGTGATGCCTGCCTTGTTTGCTGCCTCAATGACTTCATCATCACGCATACTGCCGCCCGGTTGAACAACGGCCCGGACTCCAGCGTCAATGAGCACCTGAAGGCCATCGGCAAAAGGGAAAAAGGCATCTGAAGCTGCCACAGACCCCAAGACTCTGTCACCGGCTCTCGATACTGCCAGGTGGCAAGAGTCGAGACGATTCACCTGACCCATTCCGATTCCAACCGCAGCCTGGTTTTTAGCAAGCAGGATGGCGTTTGACTTAACTGCCCGACAGGCAATCCAGGCAAATTCCATATTTTTCATTGTTTGCTCGTCAGCCGCTGGCCCTGCGACGAGCTGCCAATTTGCGGAATTGAGAGCCTCAAAACCATCTGATTCCTGAACAAGCATCCCGCCAGAGATTTGCCTCAACTCCGTATCAGGTCGAACATATGGCGAGTCGAGCTCAAGAATTCGAAGGTTTTTCTTCTTTTGCAGCACCTCGAGCGCTTTAGTCGAGTAGCTGGGCGCAATTATCACTTCTGTGAACACTTCGGCTATAGCCATTGCCATTGCCTCAGATACTTCTTGATTGGCAGCAATCACGCCACCAAAAGCAGAAACTGGATCTGTTTCATGGGCCAGAGAGTAGGCCGTGGCGATGTCGCTGGCGGTAGCTACTCCACAAGGGTTCGCGTGCTTGATGATCGCAACGGCAGGAGTCTTGAAGTCATGTGCTGCCCGCAACGCAGCGTCTGCATCAACATAGTTGTTGTAGCTCATTTGCTTGCCAGAGTGCTGCTTGGCTGCGGCAATGCCAGATGCCGGGAAATTCTTGTAGAGTGCCGCGGTCTGATGTGAATTCTCGCCGTAGCGGAGCTCTTGATCACGCTTCAATGCAACATTCAAACTCTCCGGCTGGCCAGCCGAGGCGTATTCAGTCGAGAACCAGTTGGCGACTGCAGCGTCATAGCTTGCAGTATGCGCGAAAGCTTTGCCGGCAAAGTGTCTGCGCTCATCGAGGGTCGTGCCACCGTTTTCTATGGCCTGGATTAGGCTGCCGTAGTCCTCAGGCTCAACAACTATCGCCACGTTGGCATGGTTCTTTGCTGCCGCCCGAACCATTGCGGGGCCACCGATGTCGATTTGTTCGATTACCGCTTCGCCCTTTTCTCCGCTGGCGACCGTTTGAACAAACGGATACAGATTCACAATCACCAGCTGAAATGCATCGATTTCAAACTTCAAAAGCTCATTGCGATGCTTTTCTAGCCGGACATCAGCCAAAATTCCACCGTGGATCTTTGGATGCAGGGTCTTCACTCTGCCGTCGAGAGATTCTGGGAAGCCAGTTACGGCACTAACTTCCTTCACACTCAGACCCGCCTCAGCAATTTGCTTAGCGGTTGAGCCAGTTGAAATAAGCTCGACGTCGTTGTTTGAAAGTACTGTTGCCAATTCAATTAGGCCTGTTTTATCAGAGACTGAAATTAGCGCTCGCTTGATCTGGGTTTTTTCAACGGTCATTTCTTGTCTCCTAAAGCTTCAGCTCGCCTGTGGCAATCATTCTTACGGCGTCAACAAGCTGCTGCCTCTCAACAATCTGAATGCTGTGAAGAAGCTCTGCCTCTGAAATCCCGGCCTGAACCGCAACCTCTGTCTGCAGCAAGACTCTTCCCGTGTCGACTCCCTCATCAACAACATGAATGGTGGCTCCAGTCTTCGAAGCGCCTGCTGCCAAAGCGTCTCTAACTGCATGGGCCCCCTTGAAATCAGGCAATAGTGATGGGTGAAGATTTATTATCTTTGGGCTCAAGGCGTTTACGAAGCTTGCGGGCAAAACCTTCATGAAACCTGCCAAAACCACCAGGTCTGGCTTCAGCGATTCAACATTGGAAAGCAACACTTCAGCCCAAGCCTCTGTGGAGCTAAAACTTGCAGGCTCAACCACAAACGTTGGGATTCGGAACTCTTCGGCATGCTCCAAACCGGGTGCCGGTTTATCGGACCCGACACCAACCACTCTTGCTGGAAACAAGGGGTTGGAAGAGGCTTCCAGAAGGGCCCTCAGGTTAGATCCGGCTCCGGAGATGAGCACAACTATGGAAAACATGCTTGCAGTCTACTTTCGCTCAGAGGCATCGTCGTATGGCCTGGCAATCACAAGAGCTGCCAAAAAACTAGGGATCAGCACCTCTAGGAAAACTACTCCTGCAAACATCAGTGGGTCTGCACCAATAGTTGCGAATCGGCCAGGACCTAGGCTTCCCGAAGCTGCAAGGCTAATCACATAAACCGTAATGGCTGCAGTGATTGCCGCAACGATTGATATCGACAGCGCGCCGCTGACTCTGGTTCCATACTCCCAGCGAAGTTGGTCAGCATGCTTAGAAACAAAGAAGGTGGCGAGGATTGCTGCAACAACGGGCACCAAAACAAAAATAAGCCCTCTGTCAAAGCCCCCGGTCGGTAGTGCTGCCAACACCGGGAGGGCAGGAAGTGGCCCCAGTTCGGAAGCAAAGGGGGAAACATAAGAGCCGGTACCGATTGAGAATCCCGCACCGGAGATCCAACTTGCCCCGTAAACAATCAAGTTCGGCAGAATTGCAAGCTGACCAATTGTCACAATAACGCCACCCAGGATGCTTAGGCCCAAACCCTGATAGAGACCGATTACTTGAATCCAACCAAAGCCAAGGGCCAGTGCAATTAGCAGCGAGCTCACCAGCACCAGCGATGCGACAACCGAAAGGCCTACGCGAACGCCCGGATTCAAAGCAGTCCTAATCGACCAGTGCAGTTTGGAAAAAGCTGCTGTGAACAAGCTTCTAATCCAAACTCGCTCCTTGGCCTCCTCGCCATTGGCGCCCTCAAATAGTTCGTAGCGCTTTCCTGCGACCGACGAAACCATCAACAAGAATCCAAAGAATAATGCAGGGTAATAAAGCGGCTCCCAGGTTCCCGCTATCACAGCGCTATCTGCGACCAGAAGTGATGCACCGTAGCTAATGCCACCGAAGGCTGCAGCACCACCAATCCAGGCCGGCCACAGTGAGGAAGCAGCCGAAAGCCTGTGCCCGATTCTGATCGCCATGACAATGATTAATCCAGTCAAGCCCAGCGGAAGGGCAGTGATTGAAAATGATTCAAAACCGATTCCAATAATCTCGCCGTCGGCGAAGCCAATTGGAACGGCACAGGCCAGTAAAAAGGCATACACGGCAACACGCAGCGCGAGAATCCAATCAACATCGCCATTCCCCTCAATAAACCAAGCGAGAGTCAGCGGTGCAACCACAAGACCAACCACGGTGGCAATGATGATCAGAGCCTGCAGTGCGGCTATTGCGAAGCTGAGCCCCCGGTTCACTTTTGGTGATTACAGGCTGGCGATAATGTCGCGCATCAAGCTGGCAGTCTCAGAAGGTGTCTTACCAACCTTGACTCCAACGGCCTCAAATGCTTCCTGCTTGCCCTGTGCTGTTCCGGCTGAACCAGAAACGATTGCTCCAGCATGACCCATGGTCTTGCCTTCTGGGGCGGTAAAACCTGCCACGTAAGCAACTACCGGCTTGGTGACGTGCTTCGCTATGTACTCGGCAGCCTTCTCTTCACTGTCACCGCCGATTTCACCAATCAGCACGATCGCCTTGGTCTCAGGATCGTTCTCAAAAGCTTCGAGTGCATCGATGTGGGTGGTGCCGATAACAGGGTCTCCGCCGATTCCAATGCCAGTGGTGAATCCGATGTCACGAAGTTCGAACATCATCTGGTAGGTCAGGGTGCCTGATTTTGATACCAGACCGATTGGACCCTGGCCAGTGATGTTCCATGGTGTAATTCCGGCGTTAGATTGACCCGGGCTGATAATTCCTGGGCAGTTCGGTCCAATCAGACGAGTCTTCTGGCCCTTTTCAACGTTGTATGCCCAAGCGGTTGCCGAGTCGTGAACCGGAATTCCCTCTGTAATAGCAACAGCAAGCGGAATCTCAGCATCGATGGCCTCAATGATTGCCGCCTTGGCAAAAGCCGGTGGCACGAAGATGACCGAAACATTTGCCCCGGTTGCACTCATTGCATCTGACACGCTGCCAAAGACTGGAAGTGACTTGCCCTCAACCTCAACCGATTCACCGGCTTTTCTAGGGTTCACACCACCTACGATGTTTGAGCCACCTGCAAGCATGCGCTGCGTGTGCTTCATGCCCTCGGCTCCAGTCATACCCTGGACGATGATTTTCGAGTCTGAATTTAGAAAAATTGCCATGATACTTGTCTCTTCCCTCTACCTGTTCGCCAGCTCAGCAGCCGTGTTGGCGCCGCCATCCATGGTGTCTGCCAGTGATACCAGCGGGTGGTTGAATTCCTTCAAAATAGCCCGGCCTTCTTCGACGTTGTTACCGTCTAGCCTCACTACTAACGGCTTAGATGCCTTCGACCCGAGAGTGTTGAGTGCTCCTACGATTCCATTTGCAACAGAATCACAGGCAGTGATGCCTCCGAAGACGTTTACGAAGACGCTCTTGACCTGCGGGTCATTCAAAATCACATCTAACCCCGCAGCCATGACCTCTGCGGATGCTCCGCCACCGATGTCTAGGAAGTTAGCTGGCTTCACGTTGCCGTTTGATTCACCCGCATAAGCCACGACATCTAGCGTTGACATTACAAGTCCTGCACCGTTTCCGATGATGCCAACTTCTCCGTCAAGCTTGACGTAGTTAAGATCCATCTCCTTGGCTTTTGCCTCCAGTGGATCTAGAGCGTCACGCTCCATTTGCTCGCGCTCGTGACGGAACTCAGCATTTTCATCAAGAGTGACCTTGCCGTCGAGAGCAAGAATTTGACCATCCTCGGTGAGCACGAGTGGGTTTACTTCAACCAAGGTTGCGTCTTCTTTTTCATAAACCTCGTAGAGCTTTACGATTACATCACTCACAGGATCAATTAGCTCAGCGGGGAAGTGACCGGCGGTCGCAATTTCAACCGCCTGCTTCTTGTCAATCCCGGCTACCGCTGAGATTGGAATTCTTGCAAGCGCATCTGGGCGCTCAACCGCAAGCTGCTCAATTTCCATGCCGCCTTCAACCGAGCAGAGCGATAGGAAGGTTCGGTTCGAGCGGTCAAGCAGAACAGAGAAGTAAAACTCCTGGGCAATCTTTGCCCCCTGCGCAATCATCACGCGCTTTACCTCATGGCCCTTGATATCGAGCCCTAGGATTTCCTCAGCTTTTTGCCGAGCCTCTTCGGGGCTGTGAGCAACCTTGACACCTCCGGCTTTACCGCGGCCGCCAACTTTCACCTGGGCTTTTACAACAACAGTTCCGCCGATTTTGGCAGCTGCTGCCTCTGCTTCATCGGGTGTGTCTGCGATTAGACCTTGCAATACGGGCACGCCGTACTTTTCGAAAAGGTCTCGGGCTTGATATTCAAATAGATCCACAGTGGTCTTTCGGGTTTGTTTTTAGCCAACGAATACCCCAAGTCTAGCGACATTGGAAACTAGCTTTTTGGCTAAAGCTTGGTAATCGGTGCCATTTTTACTAGGAGGCGCTTAGTCACGCCCGACTGAAACCTCACCTCCGCGGTTTGTTTAGGAGGATTGCCGGAAACACTTACTACTGAACCTTCCCCGAAGCTTTCGTGACTTACGCGGTCACCAACTGCAAGTTCGAGGTCTTTGTTGTCTCTGACGGCACTTGGTGTGTTGATTGCACCAGCCCACTTAGTTGGTTCTCTGGTCTGAGAGATTGAGCGTTCTTGACCTTCGGAATCAACAAGTTCTTGGGGAATGTCGTTCAGGAACATCGACGTAGTGAATCCCGAGGTATTACCAAACACCGTGCGCTGAAGTGCATGGGAGATGAAGAGGTGCGCACGCGCCCTTGTCATTCCGACATACATCAACCGACGCTCTTCCTGCAGACCTCCGGGTTCATCAAAAGCTCGGATATGAGGCAGGGTTCCCTGCTCGAGCCCAATCAAGAACACAACTTGATATTCCAACCCCTTGGCTGTGTGGAGAGTCATTAGCGAAACGCTTCCAGACTCATCTTCGATTTCATCGGCAGCGGCGGCGAGTGTCACTTCAGCCAAGTAGTCAGCGACTGTCCCCTCGGGGTTTGTTGCCTGCCACTCAAAAAGCTGCCCCAGAAGGGCATCAAGGTTTTCGACGCGAGCTTCATCTTGAGGGTCTCTGGATATTTCCAGTTCGGAACGATAACCGGATTTTTCAAGTGCAAGCTTGAGCACTTCCGCCGGACCGTCTGTGACGGTCATTGCCTCAAGTTCGTTTAGAAGCTCACCAAATGCCATGACGCTTGCGGTGAGCTTTGGACCCAGCTGCAGATCGCCAGCACTCAGCAACGCTTGCCTGAAGCTCATTTCATGTTGCCGTGCAAACTGAGCAATTTTTAGTTCGGTTTTTTGTCCTATACCCCTGGCGGGAGTGTTGATCACTCGCCTTACCGCTTCATCGTCACGCCCGTTTGAAACTGCAGACAGGTAGGCAAGGGCATCTTTGATCTCTCGCCTCTCGAAGAACTTCAAGCCTCCAATGACGGCGTAGGGCATGAGTTGGCTCTTGAGCTCCGCTTCCAGTGACGGGGTCAGCGAGTTAGTTCTATAAAGCACTGCAATATCTCGGTAGTTGATGCCCTCGGCATGCATGCCCTTTATTCGATCAACTACGAAGGCTGCTTCGTTTCTCTCATCGTAGGCTGTAAAGATGGTGATCTTGTCGCCTGCACCAGAGTCGGTCCAAAGATTCTTCGCAGGTCTATAAGGGTTTTGGGAAATCACGGCATTCGCCGCTGAAAGAATATTTTGCGTCGACCGATAATTCTGCTCGAGCAGAATGGTCTGAGCTCCTGGGAAGTCTCTTTCAAACTCGGTGATGTTTCGAATGTCCGCCCCGCGGAAGGCATAGATCGACTGATCCGAATCACCCACCACGGTCAAATCTGCAGGCCCAAGCTGCTCCCCGGTTCGCTCATCGAAGATTGCGTGCTCTTCAGGAAGAGGCCTAGTGAACTCTCGAATCAACGCGTACTGGGCATGATTGGTGTCTTGGTACTCGTCTACCAATACGTGCCGAAAACGCTTTTGGTATCTGGCTCTCAGCTCAGGGAAGGCTCGAAAAAGCCCTACGGTTTCACCAATCAGATCATCGAAGTCAAAGGCGTTATTGCGCTGAAGTTCTGCCGTGTAAGCCTGGAATACTTCGGCAACTATTCGCTCTCTTGGGTTAGATCTGTCTGCATTTCTAGCAAAATCCTCCGCGTCTTTTAGCTCGTTTTTTGCATTTGAAATAATCGCTGCTGCTTGGGCGGGCTTTATGTCAGCATCCTCTGCGCCGGCCTCCCTTAGGAGTCTCTTCAGAAGCGCCCTAGTGTCCCCGGTGTCATAGACGCTGAAGTTTGAATCGTGGCCCAAGCGCTCGGCTTCACGACGCAGGATTTGCAGACAAGCTGAGTGAAAAGTCTTCAGCCACATTCCCTGGCCGGCTTGGCCAATCAGGCCTTCGACACGCTCACGCATTTCCGCAGCTGCCTTATTAGTGAAAGTAATCGCAAGAATCTGCGATGGCCAAATTTCCTTGTTTGCCAAAAGATGTGCGATGCGATGGGTTAGCACCTTGGTTTTTCCAGAACCGGCACCTGCCACAATCAAGAGCGATCGGCCGCGATACTTGACTGCTTCCTGCTGCTGCGGGTTCAGCCCCACCAAGAGGGAATCCGGGTTTAGTTGATCAAAAATCTCTAGCGACATCGAGAGGTAGCTTAGGCGAGGTCGGCGACGCTTTTGAGCACAAGGTCGGGCTGGTCGGCAAAGATACCATCCACGCCAGTCGAGATTAGGCGCTCAAACCACTTCTCAACATTCCCCTCAGCTGTCTCCACCCTGGCCGTGTAGATGTAAACGGGAATGCCTAGTGCTTTGGCCTTAGGAACGAGGTCCCCAACTAAAACCATTGATATTGCAAGCGAGATTCCGTCGAAGTTCTCTGCGATGCTTTTGAGGTAATTGTCCTCCAGCCCTGCTGCTTTATCTGGGACAGTGTCGGGAGCAACTAGAAACACGAAGCTGTAGTCAGACCCCAGGTGGCTTTTGAGTTCTTTCAGAAAATCAAACTCGAAAGCCTCAAATGTGATCCTCATTCCACGTTGTTTCCAATCACTGTCTTCGAGCAGCTGCGCGATGTGCGCGATTGGGTCTAAACCTTGGGATTGTGCGTGGTCACCATGCTTGATCTCAATGATCAGGTGCCGGTTGTCAAAGTTAGCGTTAGACAGCACCCGAGCAAGTGTTGGCACGAAGAACTTGCCGTCGTTTGCAGCCGACTCTGGCCTGCCGTCGGGATAGCGCTCCTTTGCCCTCAGCCTGACCACATCCTCCAGGTTGATTTCATCAATTCTGGAGGATAGAAAACTGTGGTTTGCTATGTCTGTAGTACTGACTAGGTCGATATCGTGGCGAATAACTCCGTGACCGTCTTTCGTGAATACCACATCGAACTCGACCGCGTCTGCGCCCAGTTCAAATGCCAATTCCATCGATTCAATGGTGTTTTCGGGCAAATAGCCGCAAGCTCCTCGGTGACCAAAGACCAGCATGCTACTCCCACTCGATCGTGCCGGGTGGCTTTGAAGTTATGTCCAACACCACTCGATTCACGTCGTGAACTTCATTGGTAATTCGGTTAGAAATTTTTGCCAGTAAGTCGTATAGGAGCCTAGACCAGTCAGCGGTCATGGCATCCTCTGAGGAAACCGGACGAAGCACAATTGGATGACCATAGCTTCTGCCGTCGCCCTGAACTCCAACTGACCTTACTTCAGCAAGCAGCACTACCGGGCACTGCCATATTTCTTGGTCTTTGCCAGCCAGTGAAAGCTCTTCACGAACAATCGCGTCGGCTTGTCTTAGAAGATCTAATCGTTCCTTTGTTACTTCCCCGACGATTCTGATTCCGAGGCCAGGGCCTGGGAATGGCTGCCTGGAGACTATTTCGTCAGGCAGACCAAGTTCAGACCCGATCGCTCGAACCTCGTCTTTGAACAGCTCCCTGAGCGGTTCAACTAGTTCAAACTGCAGGTCTTCCGGAAGCCCACCAACGTTGTGGTGGCTCTTGATGCCAGCCGTTGCACCACCACCGGATTCAACAACGTCAGGATAAAGAGTGCCCTGAACCAGGAACTTAATCGGGGTGTTATCTGCCTCGGCTTCGGCGATCAGCTTTTGCTCGGCCTTTTCAAAGCTGCGAATGAACTCCCGCCCGATTATCTTTCGTTTTTGCTCGGGGTCGGTGACTCCAGAAAGAGCCTCAAGGAAAATATCCTCGGCGCTTTCAGTGACAAGGCGAATCCCGGTAGCGGCAACGTAGTCACGCTCAACCTGCTCTTTTTCACCCTCGCGCAAGAGGCCGTGGTCAACAAAGACCGCGGTCAGCTGGTCACCAACTGCTCGATGAACAAGGGCAGCAGCAACAGCCGAATCGACACCTCCGGAAAGACCGCAAATCACTCGGGCACTTCCAACTTGTGCACGAATTTTCTCAACCTGCTCGGCGATAACGTTGCCCGAGTTCCAGGTTGGTTCAATGCCGGCACCAACATAAAGGAAGTTCTCCAGAACCTTTTGCCCCTGTTCGGAGTGCTTTACTTCCGGATGCCACTGAACACCGAAGATTCTTCTATCGGTTGATTCAAAAGCGGCAACCGGGGTCGTAGCTGTCGATGCCAGGACCTCAAATCCAGCCGGCGCCTTCATGACCTGATCACCATGGCTCATCCAACAAATCTGCTTCAGTGGTTGCCCTTCAAGCAAAGTTCCAACGTCTGAAACAGCTAAATCAGTCGCGCCATATTCACGCTTGCCAGTTTTATCCACTTGTCCACCAAGGGCATTTGCCAGCACCTGGAACCCGTAGCAAATGCCAAGCACTGGAATTCCAAGCTCAAGAATTTTAGGATCGAGCTCTGGCGAACCGGCTTCATAAACGCTGGATGGCCCGCCGGACAAAATAATCGCGGCCGGCTGCTTTTCAAGAATCTCTGCCGCCGTGACTGTGTGATGAACAATCTCAGAGTAGACATTTGCCTCTCTGACTCTTCTTGCAATGAGCTGCGCATATTGAGCCCCAAAATCAACGACTAATACCGGCTTCAATTCTTGGCCTCTAACTCTGCAATCTCGTCATGCGCGATTTTGGCGTAGCGATTCTCGGTTATGAAGCTCAATAGTGGAACGACTCCCCCGAGTGCGATGAGCAGGAATCTAGTAAACGACCAGCGCATAAGAGTCCAAACTCTGAAGTCTGCAAAGAGGTAAACCACATAGAGCCAGCCGTGGATAATCAAAATCCAGACAGTTAGGTTGAAGCCGGCATCGGGAAGACCCTCACCGTCAATTCCATACTGCTCGAAGGTCAAGAAACCATTGGGTCCAAGGAGCCAAAGATCGAACCCCAAAAATGGCAATCTTCTTATGCCCCAGGTCACCATCAGCAACAACAGGAATACACCCGTGATGTTGGATGAGACTTTATAAAACTTGAGAACTTTTTTTATTTGGGGTAGCTGCGTTGGATTCAGACCTGACATGCTCTCAAGTTTAGTTCTCTGAAATACCGCTGAGAACCTTCAAGGCGTTTGCCTTTGCGCCCTCGGCGCTTGACGCTTCAAGCGCCGCACCCAGCACCTCTTTTGCTTGCCCAATGGTTACTGCACTGAGAGCTTCTCGCACTGCGCCAACCTGTGATCTAGAGGATGACACCGAATCAAAGCCCATGCCAGCAAGTAGCACCGCAAATGCCGGATCTGATGCGCTCTCACCACATACGCCCGAATAGATGCCTGCTGCCGCACAGGATTCTGAAATCTGCTTTAGTGCCCCAATCAGTGCGGGCTGCCAGGGATTCAGCATCCCTCCCAGCGCCGGATTCATTCGGTCTGCCGCAAATAGGTACTGCGAGAGGTCATTGGTCCCAACCGATATAAAGTCAAGCTTGCCCTCGAGTGAAAGAAGCTCATAAACGATGCTTGGCGTCTCGACCATGACGCCAACCTTAAAGTTGCCTGCCGACCTCGCCAATTGAGCAAACTCGATTGCCTCTGTGGCGGTTGCAATCATTGGCGCCATGACCCAGACTTCTCGCCCGGATGCTTCTCGAGCTAATTCCAAACTTTCAAGCTGGTCAACAATAAAGCCTCGGTGGTTCTCAATTAGTCGGTAGCCGCGAACCCCAAGTGCCGGATTCTCTTCGTGCCCCATATCCAGAAATGGCACCGGCTTATCGCTACCTGCGTCAATGGTCCTGACAACTATCGGTCCTTGCGGAGCGGCCCTCAGAATCTCTTCATAGGCTTTAGCTTGGGCGTCCCTGGTTGGCTGCGTTTTTGCCGACAGGTAAAGGAGTTCGGTTCTGAATAGCCCAACACCCTCAGCCGCCGATGCGCTGGCGGCGATGGCATCCTCGAGAGAGCCGATGTTGGCCCGCACTGGAATCAGCGGATCGTTACTCTTGGCAATAAAAGTCAGGGGCTTTGTTACATCTGACTCTTTACCTTCGACCACAACCCTGTCTCCAACGGGGTCAACCAAGACCTTCATCCCGTCAACTAACTCTGCAGCCTTGGCACAGGACACCACCGCTGGAATTGACTTAGAGCGACAGATGATTGCAGTGTGGGAGGTCGGGCCACCTTGGATTGTCACCACGCCTACAACCGCCGAAGTGAACTGCGCGGTGTCAGCTGGAGAAAAGTCCTCACCAACTATGACAAATTCGCCCGAGGTCGGTAGATCCAGCCCCAGCGAAATTCCCGCTATGTTCGCCGCTACGCGTCTGGCTAGGTCTCTAATATCTGCCAAGCGCTCTTCGAAGGCTGCATCTCCAGAAAGCAATTCTGCAAACTCTTCTACTGCTCGAATAAATGAAGTACCAGCATCCCAGCCGTCCTCAATTTGGATCACAGCAGTATCAAATAGATCCTCGTCTTCCAACAGCATGTTCAGTGCTTCAAAGATCTCGGCAGAGGTTTCACCTGCGGAAGCCGCCAACTCATTCATTTCTCCTGCGACAGCGCCAATTGCTGATTTCAACTTTTCAGCCTCCGCTTGAGCGTCGCCCGTGTGTTTTGACGCATCTGGTAGCGCGCTTGCTGGCTTTACGCGAAACACTTCAGCCGTGACTGCGCTCAGTCCGACGCCCATACCGCTGAGGATTGTGCCGCTGGTTAGCAAAGTTAGCCCTTCAGGAATTCTTGAACCTGGGAAATGATGTCATTTGCCACCGCTTCATCATCCGAGTCAACTTCGATTAGAAGCTCTTCTCCGGTTTTAGCCTTCATGGCCATCATTCGCAAAGGTGAGTTTGCCTTTACTAGGTCTTGGCCCGGCTTGCCCATTCGAACCTCGAGCCCAGACTCCTTGACAAGCTTCACGATCTGTCCAGCAGGCCTAGCATGAAGGCCAATCGGATCATGGATTGTGACTGTGCTTGCGATGGTTGCCATTATTTGTTCTCCTCGGGTGTCTATTTTTGGGAAAGTCTAATCTTGCGTTGATACACGGCCTTTTTTACTTACGACTGAAGCTTCTCTGGTGCTCTGAGACTCTGGAATGTAGCTTTTCTGCCAGTGGATGGTCAGAATCGATGCCGCAAATATCCGCAGCAAACTCCTCAGCCGACAGTGTCGATAGTTTCGTCTTCAGCAGTGCTACCTCCGGATCATCCGAGTTCACAAAATCTAAAGCTGCGTCGACTACCTCTAATAGCGCGGTTGGTTCCTCCCCGTCTTCCGCCAACAGTGCTGCCGGCCCAATGACCCTCTCGTGTCTGGAAAGCTTACGAATCGGTTGGCGACCTACCCTTTCAACCTCGTCGTCGAGTGCTGGATTTGCAAGCCGAAGCAAAGTCTTTTTCACGTATTCGGCATGCTCGGTGCTGTCGAGATTGTGCTTGGTCACAAGGGCCATTGAGGTTTCTTCCATAACCCTCGCCACGACATCGCGAACAATCGGATCGGTCAAAGCACTGGATATCGTCTTGTGCCCATGACGTTGACCCAAATACGCAATGGTCAAGTGGGCGGTGTTCACGGTGTAGAGCTTTCTTTCAATGAACGGGGCTAAGTCTTGAACCATTGTTGCTGCAGGAATCTGCAAGTCAACGCCACCTAGCTTGCTGATATCGATTACCCACTCACAAAAACTCTCGGCAACCACATCAGGCTCAGTTCCCGTTGGCTGCATTGGGACAATTCGGTCTACTGCAGTGTTTGCAAAATAAGCCCCCTCGGGAATGGTGCCCAACAGCTCGGTGATCTTGTGCTTCAAAATGTCCGTCGCGTTGATTGCATTCTCACAAGCCATGATCACAAGAGGATTTTTGGAATTCCTAGAATCAATCCCCTTCGCAATAACAGGTGCGATAAACGGCAAAATATTCGCTCCGACGGAAGCCGTCACGACATCAGCCGAACCAATTTCCTCAATCAGTTCACCCTCTTGCAATGACGAGTTAAGTACTGCAAAATTTTTGTACTCAGTTGTCTTCTCGATTTCGTCGAGTTCAATTAGGGAGTACTTCTTGGCCTGGTGTAGCTGGTCAATAAGTTGCTGATTTACATCAGCAAAAGTGACGAAATATCCGGAGTCTTGCAGCACAGCGCCGATAAAACCTCGGCCGATGTTTCCAGCACCGAAGTGGACTGCCCGCATGCTTCTACCTCTCTACAAAAAACTGCCGAGTGCTACTCGGTTGCTGTTCCCATTAGCAGTTCAACAATTTCCTCAGCACTCTGAGAATTCTGCAAAATAGCCAGCTTTTCTTCTTCTTGGATCAGCTCCGCTAAGTTGCCCAGCAACTCAACGTGTCCGTCGCCCTGGGATGCAATGCCAAGCACACAAGAAACCTTGTCGTCAGCCCAGTCGATTTCTTCAGCAAGCCTTATGAAGACCAGCTGGTCAAACACAACATGTGCTCTTGATTCATCTGTGCCGTGGGGAATAGCAAAGCCTAGCCCGATTGCAGAAGGGAAAATTTGCTCTCTTTCCCACATCGCTTCAGCGTAGGCCTGCGTGGTGGCACCTAGTTCTACGAGCAGTTTGCCGGCGATGTGCACAGCCTCCTCCGGAGAGGAGGCTGTGACATCTAGCTTTATACCGGCCTGTTGGATGAGATTAGTCATCGCTAATGTCATCGCCTGACTGAATGCGCGCCACTACCTCGGCGATACGAAGATCGCCCAGGAACATGTCGAACATAATTACCACAGATCCAGGCACCGCTTGCTTAGCCCTGGAGCCAAGTCCGCGGTGGCAGAGCACAAGATCGTGTGGCGTTTCAGCCAATTGGTTAACAGGAGAGTGAGACACCGCGACCCCTTGGGCCTTTAGTTGCTTAGCAAGCTGCTTTGCAACCATTACCGATGAACCCATTCCAGCCTCGCAAGCAACAACAATGTTCTTGACGGAGGCGCCAGATACAGTCGCCATGATTAGTTCGCTGTTCCTGACTTCATTTCAGCACTCTTTGCCTTAGCAGCATCGAGATCTGCAGCGTCATCTCCTGAGCGTGTGGCCTTCAGGATGAAGAATGCAACTACGAATGAAACAACAGCAGACAACAAGATTCCTAGCAAGACACCGAAGTGGTTTCCTGGAGGGGTCATTGTCATGTAAGCGAAGATCGATCCTGGTGACGGTGTAGCGACAAGGCCAACACCGGTAGCCGCGAATGTAGCAACACCAGTTGCACCACCGGCAATCGCTGCAAGAACAACGATTGGCTTAAGTAGTACATATGGGAAGTAGATTTCGTGGATTCCACCAAGGAAGTGAATAACAATCGCACCTGGAGCTGAACCGCGAAGAAGCTTCGGTCCTGCAAGCCAGAAAGCAACGAGTAGTCCAAGACCTGGTCCTGGGTTTGACTCGAGCATGAACATGATTGACTTGCCGGTCTCTTCGGCTTCAACTGCACCAATTGGAGCGAGCACACCGAAGTTAATGGCGTTGTTCAAGAACAGGATCTTTGCTGGCTCAATCAAGATTGAAGCAAGTGGCAAGAAGCCTGTGTCAACCAGTACCTTCACACCGTTTCCAAGAACATCGGAAATGGAGTTAACAGCTGGGCCGATTCCTAGGTATCCAAGGATTGCCATTAGCATTCCGGAAATACCGAGTGAGAAGTTACCAATCAACATCTCGAAGCCAGTTGGTGTAACTGGGTCAAGTACAGCGTCGATCTTCTTCAATACCCAAGCTGCCAATGGACCAATAAGCATGGCACCAAGGAACATAGGAATTGAGGTTCCAACAATCACACCAACGGTTGCGATGGAACCGATAACGGCACCGCGCTGTCCGTGAACCAAACGTCCACCGGTGTAACCGATGAGGATTGGCAATAGGTTGATGATCATTGGACCAACCATCTCGCTTAGCTGCTCATTTGGCAGCCAGCCAGTTGGAATGAACAAAGCAGTTAGCAAGCCCCAGGCGATAAATGCGCCGATGTTCGGGATGACCATTCCTGCTAGATTGCCGCCGACCTTCTGTACAGAAGCTCGCCAGCCCGAGTGACCTCCGTCACCGGTTGGGATAAAGTTAGCCATGGGTACTACCTTCCTAATTAGGGGTTGTGTTTCCTATTTGGAAACTTCTGAACAACTCACTTGCAGGCAAGCTGTTCATAGGATTCCGCTTGTTTCCCACTGACTCGGCAAAAAGCCAGCGAAACTTAGTTTTGGGCAAGAGCAATCTCCACCCCGCTTTCCGATAAAGCATCAGTGAATGAATCATCAACATCGATGTTCGTCACAATGCGATCGAAACCAGAAAAACTTGCAAATCTCGCAGGGTAAGTCGATCCGAACTTTCCACTGTCAACCATGAGAATTCGCTCCTGCGAATTGGCCATCATGGTCTTTTTCACAAGGGCTTCGTCGGTGTCAAAAGCGGTGGCTCCCGCCTCCAAAGAAAAACCGTTCGCCCCGATGAAGCTCACCACGGCATTCAAGTCTCGAAGGTCATCGCAGGTCTTAGCGCCAACGGCACTAAGAGTTGCCGGTCGAATTTTGCCGCCAAGCAAATAAGTCTGGGTTGAAGAGTCCGCAATCTTGCCGGCAAGGGTCAGGTTGTTAGTGACAACCAACAACCCTGGCTTATTCATCAAATGAGGTGCAAGGCACTCCGTGGTGGTTCCACCATCTACAAAAATGCAACCCTCGTCGGGAATGAAAGCGGCAGCAACATCTGCCACTGAACGTTTTCTGGTTGGGTTCTGGTTGTAGCGCTCCGGGATTGTGTATTCGTGAGCAAATCTCTCAAGAGCGATAGCTCCGCCATGAACCCGCCTGAGTACACCCCTTCGCTGAAGGACGTCTAGGTCTCTTCTAACTGTTTCTACTGCAACATCTAGTGTGTTAGCCGCAATGTTTGCATCAAGGCGGCCTTCGACGCGAGTCCACTCGCTGAGCTTCAACCTGCGCTCTTCTGCCAACATCCTTGTTGCCTCCGAAACTGTTTGAATTGTCTGGTGTTACGCAAAATTAGCAGGCATTTCACACTAAAAGCCACTCAAACGGGCAAAAAACGACACAATAAGGTAACGATTGGGTTACGCAGCCAGCCGGTTTCTTTCGTCTTGCACCAGTCGCCACCACAGATAGAAGGAAACCAGAGCAAAGAAAGCCCACTCGAGCGCATAGAAAGCGGTCAACCAATTCACCTCAACCGCTTCACTCCTGATGTCGATCGCAATCTTTTCGGAATCGAGATCAAGCCCCTCACTGACAATCAGGTAAATAGGAAAACTTACAATCGGCTCTGCGCTATAGAGGTTCACAAGCTGGGCCAGCGAAACTGATCCGAGAATGCCCGACTCATCGAGCATCTCAGGCGCTTCACTCGGCTCGACGTAGCCGGTGATCTGAAAATCGGTTGCAACTAATTCACTTCTAATTTTTTGGAGGGCTTCGATGTCTTCTGAAAAGGCAAGAGCCAGAGTTAAGCTAACCGCCTCACCACTGACCTCGGTAAAGGAGTTACCGATTAGCCAATACCCAGCGACCAATGAGTCCCCATGAACCTGGAGGCGGTCCTTGACGATAAAAATCTTTGTTGGGTCGAGGGTGACTTCAACTTGAGCCAGCCTGTCGAATGAGCCAGGCTCAATGCGACCCGGTCCGGCAAGTTCGGCTATTGGCACTGGAGCCAATTCTTCCTGGCTAACTCCAACGACGCTAAAAGTTCTGGCGAGCTGCCACTGCATCAACAAAGAGAATGTGACGGCCACGAGCGCCGCGATAGCCAGACCTCCAACCCATTTGGGTTTTCTGGCGACCGAAAAGAAGCTTGGTTTCATCTACCGATAGGAATTCGCTACAACGTCAACTCGCTGGAACTCTTTAACATCCGAATAGCCGGTTGTTGCCATGGACCGGCGGAGTGCACCAAGGATGTTCATTGTCCCATTTGAAGTGTCGCTTGGGCCGGTAAGAATTTGCTCTAGCGGTCCGTGGGAACCAACCCACACCCTTTGCCCCCTTGGCAGTGAGGCATTTACCGCTTCTGGACCCCAGTGCCAACCTTGGCCTGGAGCTTCGCCTGCTCTTGCCAAAACAGTGCCGAGCATTGCCGCATCTGCTCCACAGGCAATTGCCTTTACAAGGTCCCCAGATGCTCCAAGCCCACCGTCTGCAATCACGTGAACATAGCGCCCACCAGATTCGTCCATGTAGTCGCGCCTCGCAGCTGCAACATCTGCAACGGCTGTGGCCATTGGCGCATGGATGCCAAGCACTTTCCTGGTCGCGCTTGCAGCGCCACCGCCGAAACCGACTAATACTCCTGCAGCGCCGGTTCGCATCAGGTGCAATGCGGCGGTATAAGTAGCAGCACCGCCAACGATTACTGGGACATCTAACTTGTAGATGAATTCCTTTAGATTCAACGGCTCAGAGTCCTTGGATACATGCTCGGCAGACACGGTGTTTCCCCGGATCACAAACATGTCCACGCCAGAGCGCAGAACGACATCGGCAAACTCTGCTGTTCGCTGGGGTGATAGCGCGCCCGCGACGGTGACGCCCGCAGCTCGAATTTCCTTGAGCCTTGCCTCGATCAACTCTGCCTGGATTGGTTTTGAGTAGATTCGCTGCAGCACAGCGGTTGCATCCTCATCCTTGGCATTGGCTATCTCTGCCAACTGCTGGGAAGGGTCCTCGTATCGAGTCCAAAGACCCTCAAGGTCTAGAACTCCCAGGCCGCCAAGTTTCCCAAGTGCAATGACTGTTTCTGGGCTCATTGCGGAATCTGATGGAGCAGCGATTACTGGCATCTCGAACTGATAGGCGTCGATGCTCCAGTTTGTTGAAACGACCTCTGGGTCGCGAGTTCTTCTGGTGGGAACAATCGCAATATCGTCAAAGGCATAACCGGTGACTGCGCGCTTGGATCTGCCTATTTCTACTTCATTCATTTTCTTTGCCTACCTAGCGGGTGCCGTAGTTCGGCGCCTCGATGGTCATTTGAATATCGTGCGGGTGAGATTCACGCAGACCTGCTGCCGTAATCCTGACGAACTTACCGTTTTGCTGAAGCTCTGGAATAGTGCCGGCACCGACATATCCCATTGAGGCACGGAGCCCACCCACAAGCTGGTGAACAACGGTTGGAACCGTACCTCTATATGGGACTCTTCCCTCAATGCCCTCTGGGACAAGTTTTTCTTCCTTCAAGACATCGTCCTGGAAGTAGCGGTCCTTGGAAAATGATTGAGCTTGTCCGCGAGATTGCATTGCACCAAGTGAACCCATTCCACGATAAGTCTTGAACTGTTTGCCGCCCACATAAGTGATGTCCCCTGGGGCCTCATCGGTGCCGGCGAGCAAAGAACCCAGCATCACTGAGTTTGCCCCCGCAACCAGAGCCTTTGCTATGTCACCGGAATACTGAAGACCGCCGTCTGCGATCACTGGGACACCAGCTTCCCTGGCAGCGAGCGCCGCCATGTGAACTGCGGTGATCTGAGGAACGCCGACACCTGCCACAACACGAGTGGTGCAAATGGAACCTGGTCCAACCCCTACTTTCACTCCATCGGCTCCGGCGTCCACTATTGCCTGAGCACCTTCCCTGGTTGCCACGTTCCCGCCGAGGACATCAGTGTTTTTCGCAAATGGCTCACGCTTAAGTTTTTCAATCATTTCCAGCACTGCAGAGTTGTGGCCATGGGCGGTGTCAACCACCAAAATGTCTACCCCAGCCTCCACGAGCGCCATGGCTCGCTCCCAGCCGTCTGGGCCAACTCCAACAGCTGCTCCAACGAGCAACCTTCCGGCACCATCCTTTGAAGCATTCGGGTACTTTTCACTCTTGTCAAAATCCTTGACAGTAATAAGGCCCTTAAGCTTTCCGTTGTCATCTATCAGCGGCAGCTTTTCAATTCTGTGCTGCGCTAGTAGTGCCATTGCTTCATCTGGGTTGATTCCAGATTTCCCAACGATGAGGGGCATCTGGGTCATTACATCTTTAACCAAGGTTGTAGTTCTTTGCACTTCCATTACAAAGCGCATATCGCGGTTTGTGACGATGCCGACGAGCTTCCCGTCTTCATCAATTACAGGAAGGCCGGACACCCGGTACTTACCGCAGAGATCGTCAACCTCTTGGATTGTTGCATAGGGAGTTGTGGTCACAGGGTGAGAAACCATTCCAGCTTCACTTCGCTTGACAAGATCAACCTGGTCAGCCTGCTGCTCGATTGAAAGATTGCGGTGAAGGATTCCCAAGCCTCCCTGCCTTGCCATCGCAATAGCCATTCGGGCCTCTGTAACAGTGTCCATAGGAGAAGAGATCAGTGGAATATTGATGCTGATGTTTTTGGAGACCATTGTGGAAGTGCCAACGCCGGAGGGGATGACATCAGATTTCCCGGGCATCAAAAGCACGTCGTCGTAGGTGAGGCCAATCAGGGAAAACGGGTCTGGCTGTTCCAAAATAACCTCGCAACGATAGAAACTGAAGTGTTACCAGAAGTCTATCTTTCAATTTGAGCCAAGCCGCACTCAATTTCTTGGTCACAAAAAGGTTTCAGGGCACACACGATAAATTTTGCACTGCTATTGTTTTGCAATACCCTTATGGGATAAAAATTGTGAGCATGGGCGCTCACCTAGATATGGAGGACAGGTGAATTTCCTCTCCGTGGGCAATCCAAAACGTCTACTCAAACCCCTTGTAATTCTCTTCACAGCGATGATCCTTGGACTAGGTCTCATGACGCCGGCACAAGCAGACAGCGTCGGAGAAGAGTTCGATTTTGCAGTGCTGGGTAACGTAAAGGTTGAAGGCGAGCCAGTTGGTGGCGTCCGTATGACAGTTGAAGGCAACGGCTACAGCGCCACCACCGTCACTGATGACAACGGCAGCTGGTTAATCGGCGTTCCAGATGGCACAACCTACTCGGTGACCCTCGATGAGTCGACCCTGCCAGCTGGTGTAATTGTGCTCGAGGGAGGCGTAACCCAAGAGGTTAGCTTCAGTCTGTCCGAACGTGTTGTGAAGAACTTCTTCATTGGTGAGGGTGAGCGCAACGAGGTGCCCTTCATTGACCAGCTGATTGCAAGGCTCATATACGGCATCAACTTTGGTTTGATGCTAGGTCTTGCCTCGGTCGGAGTATCTCTTGTTTTTGGTACGACAGGCCTTTCAAACTTCGCCCACGGTGAGATGGTTACCTTTGGGGCTGTGGCCGCACTAATTTTGGGCGTGTTCCTTGAGGTTCCGATTTGGGTGGCTATCCCCGCGGCAGTATTGCTCTCAGCCGGTATGGGTTGGTCGTTGGATGCCGGGATTTGGCGGCCGCTTCGAAAGCGCGGCCTGGGTATTGTGCAGTTGATGATCGTTTCTATTGGTCTATCGCTAACCATGCGTTACATAATTCAGTTCTTCATCGGTGGTGGCACCGAGCAGCTACCCGGTTTTGACTCACCAAAGATCACGCTGTTTGGCTCTGTTGCCCTAAGCATGAATGACCTCTACTCGATGGGCATCTCGATTGTGGTCATTGTTGGTTTTGCAATTTGGTTGCTAAAGACCAAGACCGGAAAGGCAACAAGGGCCATCTCGGACAACCCAGACCTGGCAGCTGCCTCCGGCATTGACGTTGACAAGGTCGTCCGGATTGTTTGGATTGTTTCTGCCTCGCTTGCTGGCCTTGCTGGCGTGCTTTGGGCATACTTCCGCCCAGGAATTAAGTGGGACATGGGAACTCAGATCCTGCTTCTAATCTTTGCTGCAGTGACCCTAGGTGGTCTCGGCACAGCGTTTGGTGCTCTAATCGGCGCCCTAATTGTTGGCTTGTTGGTTGAAACCTCCAGCCTGTTTATTCCATCTGACCTCAAATACGTTGGCGCACTCGTTGTGCTAATCGGTGTGCTGCTGTTTAGGCCGCAGGGCATCATGGGTCGAAAACAGAGAATTGGATAGGAGGTAATCATGGACTGGGGAACAATTTTTAACAACACCTTGGCCGGGTTACTAACGCCGACCACTATTGCCTTTGCGCTTGCGGCCCTAGGCCTTGCAATGCACTTCGGATTTGCTGGATTGTTGAACTTCGGTATTGCCGGGTTCATGGCGATTGGAGCTTACGGATACGCGATTTCGGTTCTAACATTCGGGTTCCCCTGGTGGGCTGGAATGCTGGTGGGAATCCTTGGATCCATTGGCTTCGCAATTATTCTTGGTGTCCCGACGTTGAGGTTGCGCGGTGACTACCTAGCCATCGCAACAATCGCTGCTGCTGAGATTGCCAGATTGCTATTCCTAACCACAGCGTTCACTGACGTGACAGGTAGCGCCGATGGACTGTTTGGATACAACAAGTCCGGTGGCTTCACGGCTGCCAACCCATTTCCACCGGGAAGCTACGGCTTTGGCCCCTGGACCTACAACTCAGAAACACTCTGGGTGTTGACTTTCGGTCTAGCGGTCCTTGCAATATGCGTTTGGTTCCTATGGGCGCTTATGCGCTCCCCTTGGGGAAGAGTCATCAAGGGTATCCGCGAGGATGAAGATGCAATTAGAGCCCTCGGAAAGAACGTTTTCGCATACAAGCTTCAAGCTTTGATCATTGGTGGAGTCTTTGGTGGAATGGGTGGAATCATCTACGCTGCCTTTGCTAACGTCTCGCCCGGTGTTTATGTGACATCGATCACATTCTTTATTTGGACATCACTACTACTGGGTGGCGCAGCTACGATCTTCGGTCCGGTTATCGGTGCCGTTATCTTCTGGACTCTCCAGGCATTCCTGTCCAACATCTTGCCGGAATTAGCGCTCAATGGCATTCTGCCCGTGGACGGAACTCAGGCAGCAACATTGCGGTTCGTGCTGGTCGGTATCGGTTTGATGCTGCTAGTTGTTTACAGGCCGCAGGGTATTTTTGGCGACAAGAGGGAGATGACCTTTGTCAAATAACGAATCACCACAAAAGACAACCGGCCTACACGTAGGCAAGGCTGAACCCGGCTGCAAGAAGAATGACCCGATGCTCGTCATCGATAACGTCAAAAAGAGCTTTGGCGGCCTAACAGCAGTTGACGTCGAGCATCTGGAGATTCCAAAGGGTGCTATCACAGCGCTGATTGGTCCAAATGGTGCCGGTAAGACGACGTTGTTCAACTTGCTAACTGGTTTTGACACCCCAGACACTGGCGCCTGGAGCTTCCTTGGAAGCTCACTATCGGGTGTTCCTAGCTTCAAGGTTGCCCAAATGGGTCAGGTTCGGACTTTCCAGCTAACCAAGGCACTGAGCTTGCTGACAGTTTTGGACAACATGAAGTTGGGTGCTAAAGACCAGGCCGGTGAAAACATTTTCCGCAGTCTTTTTCCTGGCTTCTGGAAGAAACAGGATCAAGAGATTGAAGTCAAGGCGCTAGAACTACTCAAGCGCTTCAAGCTTGATGCCAAGAAGTCAGACTTTGCAGCTTCTCTCTCCGGTGGTCAGCGAAAGCTGCTAGAGATGGCCAGGGCGCTAATGACCGACCCAGTATTGGTCATGCTGGATGAGCCGATGGCTGGCGTGAACCCAGCGTTGACTCAGTCACTGCTTGAACACGTGCTGGACCTAAAAAAGGACGGCATGACCGTGTTGTTTGTTGAGCACGACATGCACATGGTCCGTCACATCGCGGACTGGGTTGTTGTTATGGCCGAGGGCAAGGTTGTGGCAGAAGGTCCGCCAGACACCGTCATGAAGGAGCAGGCAGTTATCGATGCCTACCTAGGTGCTCACCAGGACACTGACCTTGGTGTTGTCACAGGACGAATTGACACAATCAACGAGGAGAAGAGCAAATGACCCGAGTTGTAGACGTCAAGGAGCTAACCGCTGGCTATCTACCAGGTGTGAACATCCTGAACAGCGCCAACCTATACGCAGATAAAGGCGAACTGATTGGAATTATTGGCCCAAACGGTGCTGGTAAATCAACGCTACTGAAGGCAATCTTTGGCCTGGTAAAGGTTCGTGAAGGCTCCATAGAGCTAAACGGCGAAAGTATCGTTGGTATGAAGCCAAACCAGCTGGTCGCCAAAGGGGTTGGCTTCATCCCCCAGAACAACAACGTCTTTCCGTCCTTGACCATCGAAGAAAATCTTCAGATGGGTGTCTTCCAGGAGCCAGAGAACTACGACGAGCGTCTGGAGTTCGTGGTTTCCATCTTCGAAGAATTGGGTAAGCGCCTAAAGCAGCGTGCCGGCTCACTGTCAGGTGGAGAACGCCAGATGGTTGCCATGGGCAGGGCATTGATGATGAACCCAGACGTGCTGCTACTTGACGAACCATCGGCTGGTCTAAGCCCAGTTCGACAGGATGAGGCCTTCCTGCGGGTATCGGAAATCAACAAGGCCGGTGTGACCTGCATCATGGTTGAGCAGAATGCCCGTCGTTGCCTTCAGATTGCCGACAGGGCTTACGTTCTTGATCAGGGCACAGACGCCGTCACAGGCACCGGTAGAGAGCTTCTGAACGACCCTCAGGTCATCGGCCTGTACCTGGGAACACTGGGGACCTAGGCGCCATTTAGATGTCCTCAGATAAGAGACCAAAAGGAACCTTTATCGGAGTTGGCGTTGCGCTTGGGGTTGCTATTGGGGTTGCAACCGACAATATAGGACTATGGATAGCCCTGGGTGTGGCCATCGGAGCCGCGTTTGAAGCACAGAATCGCAAGGCTAAGTAAAGTTACCAACCCCGTTAGTTGGAGCCAGTAATTCCCTCGGTGATGCCGGGGGAATTATTTGTTTGCGTATTCGCATCTGTTGCTGACTGCTAACGAGCCTTTCCGCTCAGAACTTTCCGTTGTCCTCCACATAGGGCGCTCAGATGTTCAGGGTGAATTGACCGATTGAGGCATACATCTGGCAAATAAGAAACCCCCTCGGGCGTAAAGCCCAAGGGGGTTTCTTGATTGAAACTAGTTACTAGCCACGGATGGTGGAAGGAACGTTGTTTCCATCGAACTGCTGAATCAGGATGTTACCGTCAGTTGGGTCTCCAACGTCATTGAAGGTAATAGCGCCTGATGGGCCGTCGTAGTCTGCGGTGCCACCATCGTTGATGATGTCTGCACACTCAGCAAAGCTGGTGCACTTGGTACCGTTTCCAGAACCTCCAGAAACTTCCTGAAGCTTCTCTGACATGTTTGCGCCCTCGGTGCTGCGAGCCTCTAGAGCAGCAAGTGCAAGCACGATAACTGCGTCATAGGTCTCTGGACCATAAGCGTTTAGCTCTAGAGGAGCATTACCTGCTGCCTCCCAGCTTGAGTACAGTCTGTCAATGAACTCTGCAATGTTTGCAGCGTTCACACCTGGGTAGGTTCCCTTAGAACCCTCAAGGGTTCCAGCGGCGAAGTCAGATGAGTAGTCAGTTAGGTTTCCGTCAACGAAGTAAAGCTTGTCACCAGGGAACTGGCTTGTTAGCTCAGGCACGATGGTCTTTGCCTCGTCGAAGGTTACTAGAACGATTGCATCTGGGTCTCCAGCAAGGGCTTCTGCAATCTGAGCGGTGAAGTTAGTGTCACCGGTGTTGTAAGTAGGTGCTGCGATAACTTCTCCACCAGCAGCTTCGAAAGCAGCAGTGGTGAACTCAGCTAGACCGGTACCGTATGAGTCGTTTAGAACGATCATTGAGATTCTCTGGTGACCGTCTTCAGCAATTAGGTTTCCTAGAACCTCACCCTGTAGTACGTCTGAAGGTGCGGTACGGAAGTACAGTCCCTTGTCCTCGTAGTCAGTGAATGCAGCTGAAGTGTTAGCTGGTGAGAAGTGAATTACACACTCAGCGATAACTCGGTCGATGAACTGTAGTGATACACCTGATGATGCAGCACCAACGATTGCCTCAACGCCAGCGCCTAGAAGACGTGGGATCTCGGTGTCGTAAGCCTTGTTGTCGGTGTCACCTGAGTCACCATATGTAGGGTCAATGGTGATTCCCTTGTTGGCAGCGTTGATTTCTTCAACAGCCAAAGCGGCACCAGCTTCTTCTGGTGGGCCTAGGAATGCGAGGTTACCGGTCAAAGGCAGCGCGGTTCCTAGCTTTAGTACTAGGTCTCCATCCTGCTCTGGGCCAAGTTCACAACCACCTGCGGTTGTTGCCGGTGCACAGCCAGTTAGGACAGCTGCACCAAGCGCCAAAACGCCTGCTGCTGACAAAACCTTACGTGCACGCGACCTGTTGTTCTTTACGGTCATTTTTGCTCCTTGAAATAGCAATTGAAATGCATAAACAGGCAGGTAGCCCGAGTTGCTAAGTAAACTCTAGTGAAACTGCAGGCAATTGGGGGTTTCATTTGGGATTTTTTCAAAAAAACGACCTACATTGTCTGCTTTTTTAGCACTAAAACGTGCTTTGAACGACGAAATCCGCATTTAGGCGCTACTTGTAAAGTGCTAATTAGCCGTGTGAGCTAGCAGACACACTCTGTAACAATTAGATTGCGAATCTAAAGCGCTTCCACCATCGGCATTTGGGGCTTCTTTCTGAACGCATCAGCTGTGAGTATGACCAGGGAAATCCACACTAGGCCAAAGCCGATCCACCTGACCAGAGGCATCTCTTCGCCCAGAATGAAGTAGCCGGCCGAGAATTGCAAAATTGGAGTCAGGTATTGAATGAAGCCGATCATTGAAAGCGGGATTCTTGAAGCCGCAGCACCGAAAAGAATCAGTGGAACTGCAGTCAGAATTCCAAAAGCAATCAGGACGCTCGCCTCCATCGGTCCAGTGAGCAACATCACCGGACCCAAGGAGGCCACTATCGCCAATTGCCCCAACGCAAGTGGCAAAACAATCGCTGACTCAAGAGTAAAGCTCTGAAGAGCACCGATTTTTCCACCGACCTTGTTCTTAGCCAGGGAATAGGTTCCAAAGCTCAAAGCAAGAATGAAAGCGAACCACGGCGGCCTGCCATAATCGAGCGTCAAAATTACCACCGCCAGAAAACCAACACCTAATGCCAACCACTGCAACCGACGCAGCTTTTCACCAAGCAGGACCACTGCGAACATGACGGTAATTAGTGGATTTATGAAATACCCCAGCGAGGTTTCTATTACGTTCCCGGTGACAACACCGATGACATAAACCTCCCAGTTAATAAAAATGAAGAGCGCCGCTATTGCTACCCAGCCTAATTTTTTGGGATTCCTGACCAACGTGAAAACTTGGCTCCAAGTTCGGGTGATAGTAACCAAAAAGACAGCAAGCAAAAATCCAAAGACCACGCGCCAGACCACAATTTCAAATGCCGAGGCAAACTTGGAAAGCTGAATGACCAGTGGGAAAGAGCCCCATAGGAAATACGCAGCTACGCCAAAGGTCAACCCAACCGATGTTTGCGAGCGCTTCTGCACTGGCTAATCCTATGACCCTTAAAGCAAAAGACGACCCGAATAAACGAGTCGTCTTTTGTTGAAAGTGATTTAGCGCTCGATGACCGCAAGAATGTCGCGGGCTGAAAGCACAAGATAGTCCTGGCCGTCGTAACGAAGCTCGGTTCCACCATACTTCGAGAAGATAACTAGGTCTCCTACCTTTACGTCAACTGGAATTCGATCCCCGTCTTCGCTAAAACGGCCTGGACCAACCGAAACAACTTCGGCTTCCTGTGGCTTTTCCTTGGCGGTGTCTGGGATTACCAGACCTGATGCTGTTACCTGCTCGGCCTCTAGGGGACGAACAACAACGCGATCTTCAAGTGGCTTAATTGATACCGACACGTTGACCTCTTCTTTTGTCTAAAGTTTTTATGGATTAGCAGACTCGCATCGAGAGTGCTAATAGAACTTTAGGCGCAAACCGCTTCTTGGTCAAGGTCGCAAAGCCATGTCCGGCAACGCTAGATTGGTGAAATGCCCGATTCTTCCGATGCCCTGTTCAGCTCTGAGGCCAACGCTGTTCTCGACATTTTGGGCCTAGTAACTAGCAAAGCGGACGTCATCAAACTCACCACCAATCTTCGCAAGCAGGGGTATGAGCCTGACCTTGTCGCTCAGTGCATAACCCAGGCGAAACTTAGGTCTCGTGCGGTTGCGAAATTTGGACAGCAAGAAGCCGCGAACATGCTGTTTACCGAGGAGGGCCTCGAACAAGCAACGAGGTCCGAGGTGTCCAGTTGGCATGCCAAAAGGTTCACGCAGGCAGGCATCAAATCTGTCACCGATCTGGGTTGCGGAATTGGCGGAGACTCCAAAGCGTTTGCGAGCGCCGGCATTAGCGTCACTGCAATCGAAATGAACCCCGATGCTGCGGCATTGGCTGGCCATAACCTCAATGCGTTTCCAAACGCGATAGTTTTTCAGGGCGATGCCACCAACACTCAAGTCGCTACCGATGCAGTTTGGATGGATCCTGCTCGACGCAACTTGAGCTCAAAGGCAGCTGGTCGCGTGATGCTAAAGCCGGAGGATTTTTCACCGAACTTGGACTTCGCGTTTGAGCTAGCAAGAAAGCACAGTGCCGGCATAAAGCTTGCCGGGAGCCTTCCACACGAGCTGATCCCCACAGACTGCGAGGCCAACTGGGTGTCTCACAACAATGAGCTGGTAGAAACTGTGCTGTGGTTTGGAGCCCTTGGCGAAGCCGGGAAGCGCTCAGCGGTAATCATCGACAAAGATGCTCTTGAGTTTGCTGGTGAAGAGATTCAAGCGCCACTTGGCGCTCCTGGAAAATACATCTACGACCCGATCTCTGCGATGGTTCGCTCGCACCTACTGGGTGCCTACGCAATAGAGAACGAGCTGTGGGGAATTTCTACCTCAATTGCCTACCTGAGTGGTGACCACAAAGTGCAGTCCCCCTGGCTGCGAGGCTTTGAGGTTCTTGAAGAATTACCTCTTGATGCAAAAAGGATTGCCAAACGAATGAGTGAGCTAAACATTGGCACGTTGGAAATTAAAAAGCGCGGCGTGGACATTACTCCCGAGCAGCTCAGGCCAAAACTCAAACTAAAAGGGAAAGAGTCGGCAACACTGATACTCACCAAAATTCAAGATTCCAGAAAAGCCCTGGTTTGCAAGCCTATTAACTATTGAGCCTGGACTTTCGTAACCTCCATGGTTGACTCAGCTCCAAACCCTAACGTGCTAGGTTCACGCCCTGCCATAACCAACTGAGCGCCGAGCGATGCAATCATTGCTCCATTGTCAGTGCAGAGCGAGAACCTAGGAATCCTAAGTTCAATGCCGGCTGCTTCACAGCGCTCTCCAGCAACCTCTCGAAGCCTGGCATTGGCGACTACTCCGCCGCCGAGCAAGAGTCGCTTGACCTCATAGCGTTCGCAGGCATTGATGGCTTTAGAGAGCAACACATCAACCGCTGCCTCTCTAAAGCTTGCCGCAACGTCTGGCTTTGACAGTGGCAGCCCTTGATCCTCTGCTTTCTCAACGTGCCTAGCGACAGCTGTCTTGAGTCCAGAGAAAGAGAAATCAAAACGGTGTTTCATCATGTCCTTGGGAAGCGAAAGCCCCCTTGGGAACCGAATCGCTTTCGGATCTCCAGTGGCGGCCAATTTATCAATCTCAGGGCCACCGGGGTATGGAAGACCCAACACTCTGGCTACCTTGTCAAACGCCTCACCCGCGGCATCGTCAATGGTTTCACCAAGAAGCTCAACGTCATCGAGCAAGTCACGAACCAACAGCAGAGATGTGTGGCCACCAGAAACCAGAAGAGCAATCGTTGGCAAAGTGACACTTCCGCTTTCTAAAACGTCTGCCCCAACATGTCCGACCAGATGGTTCACGGCATAAATCGGCTTATCGTTCGCAATCGCCAGTGCCTTGGCCGCGCCAATCCCAACCATCAGGGCACCGGCAAGCCCTGGTCCATTTGCAACGGCAATCGCATCAATCTGCTTCATCGACAGACCCGCCTCTTGGAGAGCTCGCTGAATCGTCGGCTGCATTGCCTCGAGGTGTGCCCGGGCTGCGACCTCCGGCACCACACCACCAAATTTTGCGTGTTCATCCATTGACGAGTGAAGAGCGTTTGCCAAAAGCCGGTTTCCCTGGACAATTCCGATTCCAGTCTCATCGCAGGTGCTCTCAACTCCGAGAACTATCGGCTGCCGAATTGCCAGCTTCATCACAAGCGCATCAATGCCCGCCGGACGGTAGTAGTTTTTTCGAACATCTATCTGAACAAACCCGAGTTTCTTATAAAGCGCAATAGCACTCGTATTATCAGCACGCACGTCAAGAAAAACTGCTTCGGAACCAAAGGCTCTCGCCTTGGCAAGGAGTGCGTCGGCAAGCATCCGACCTAGGCCTTGGCCCTGCCGAGACTCGGTGATGCCGATGGTCTGAATGTCACTGGCAAAACTATTTGGTATTGAGCTAATTCCCCCATAGCCGATTAGGCCTCCATCAAATACTCCGAGGTAGTGGGTGAAGGCCCCATTTATTTCACTGGTCATTGAACTTTCAGTCCAAGCCTCGTGACCAAATAGCTCCGGCTCAATTGCCATAACCGCTTTCAGGTCAGCAATCGACAGCTCTCTTATTTCCATTAGCCGCTCACCCGCTTGCCCTTGGATGGCGAAACATCCGGTGACCGCAAATAAAGGGCAGAGGTGTCACTTAGATCAATTCCGGATGTCAGTGCTGCAATGGCATATTTACCGATTAGCCCGGCATCGCAACTGCCATCGACCTTTAGGAAATCACCAAACTCTTCAAGCCTTTCGCTTGTTGACACCGTTGGGGGAATTACTTCACGGCCGTCTTCAAACCCAGCCAAGAACAACTCTTTCCTTTTAGCATCAGCCACAACCAACACTTTTCCATTCGGGTGCTTCTTCGCCACAGCAATCAGCGTGATCACCCCGACAGCCGGAATGTTCAGTGCAGTTGCCAGGCTGACGCCTGCTGCGATGCCCACCCTGAGCCCTGTATACGGAGCTGGACCGCGTCCAACGGCCACCATTGTCAAATCTGAGGCTCCGATTCCGGCTTCTTCCAGTGCTCTGGAAATTGCAAAGCCAATGTTTTCGGCATGGCCGAATTGATCCTCATAGGAAATAAGCGAAACCATCTTCTGGCCTTGAAAGATTGCAGCAGTTGTCCCGGCCGAGGTGTCAATTGCCAAAATCAAGCTGGACCCCTTCCCATCTTTCGCCATGTCCCGCAATTTCAACTACGCGAATGTCCTCCTGGTTTGACCTATCGATTGAAACCAGAAGCCAGTTGTCAAAAAGATCGTCTAGGTAGTCCCTGGCCCACTCAACAATCACAATTGAGTTCGCAAAATCAATGTCTAAATCGTCAAGCTCAACAGCAGAGCTGAGCCTGTAAGCATCGACGTGAACCAAATTAGGCCCCGACTGAGTCTTATGAGTCCGAGCCAGGACGAAAGTCGGAGACTGAACCGTTCCGCTAGCACCAAGGCCCTCACCAATACCCCTGGTCAAAGTTGTTTTTCCTGCTCCAAGCTCACCGGAGAGCAACACTAAATCCCCAGCTCTTAGCTGGCCTGCCATCTTTTCACCGAATGACTCCATGAGTTCGGGGGTTTCTATTTCGAATCTCATCCCTCTGAGTAGACCCTGTTTGCCCTGCCGCCAATCCTGGTGACAATTTCGTAATTGATTGACCCCGATGAACTTCCTAGTCCCTGGGCTGTTGGTTCGCCCTTAGCCTCGTCCCCGAAAACAACAACTTCATCTCCAAGTTGGATTTTCGCATCTGCAACATCGACCACGAATTGATCCATGGCGATCCTGCCAACAACCGGGTAAAGAGCGTTGCCAATTTTCACTTTTGCACCCTCGGAAACCCTCGGCATGCCCTCCGCGTAACCAAACGGGACCAGGGCCAAGGTTGTTGCCTTATCTGACTTATACCTGTAGCCGTAGGAAACACCTTGACCTGCCGGGACTCGCTTCAAATTGATCACCCTTGAGGTGACTTTCATTGCAGGAACTAAGTTGACTCCCTCAACCTTTCTATCCTCAAAAGGGTTGAGCCCGTAGACGGCAAGACCACAGCGAACCATGTCGTATCTCATGGACGGATAACTCAGGGTGCCCGCAGATGCCGCCAGGTGGCGGCAGTCGATAGCAATGCCAGCTTTTTCAAATTTTGCAAGGGCTTCTTCGAATACCTCAGCCTGCTTGTTGTCCTCGGTATCAGAGGTGTTTGCAAGGTGGCTGAAAACACCCGAAACCTTCAAGGAATTGGCCGTGATGTGTTCGATAACTTGATCAAGGTCCTCTGGCATAAAGCCATTTCTCCCAAGGCCAGTATCAACCTTGATGTGAATTGCAACACTGCTCGGCACATTTTCCAGTTGCTGCATAGTGGAAATGCCAAGCGTCACATCATTTACAGCCGCCAAAGCCAAGTTGTCATCGGAGTCAAGCAGCCAGCACATCACGCTTGCTTTGATGCCGGCCTGTCGAAGTGCAATTGCTTCGGTCAGATCAGCAACGCCGATCATGTCGACGCCCTCTTGCTCCAAAGCTTTGGCGACCTCGAGCATGCCGTGTCCGTAGGCGTTGGCCTTTACTACTGCCATCACCCTTGCAGGAGCAACGAGATTCTTGAGCTCTTTGTAGTTATGCCTGATTGCCGAGAGGCTGACGCTGATTTCCCTCACCTAGCTGCCCTCCAGAACCACGACCGCTGTTGCAAAGCCATCGTCGTGAGAAATCGACAGGTGGCTGCTGGTCACCCCGTGGTCTTTGAGTGCCTCCGCACTTGCCCCTGAAACACTTAGGCTCGGCTTGTGATTGCTGTTGGAAACAATCTCTACCTCTTGCCAACGCAGCAACCTAGGATCCCCCAAGGCTTTTGCAAGAGCTTCTTTGGCAGCAAACCTGCCTGCCAGCGATTCGGATTTCAAGCCAAGCTCACCGGGGGTGAACAGTCTTTTTCCCAGGTTTGGCGTGCGCAGCAATGAGTCGGTCAGCCTTTCAACTGAACAAAGATCTATACCAACTCCGATAATCAACTACTCAACCGTTACGCTCTTTGCCAAATTCCTTGGCTGGTCAACATCAAGCCCCTTCGCGTTAGATAGCTCCATGGCAAAAATCTGAAGTGGAATCACTGTGAGTTGGCCTGCGAGCAGGGGCATGGTTTCAGGAACGAAGAAAACCTCGTCGGCATAGTCGTTAACTTCAGTATCTCCAACCTCTGCAATTCCAATAACGCTGGCGCCGCGAGCCTTGATCTCCTGAATGTTTGAGACCACCTTCGAGTGAAGTGAGCCTTCGCCGTTTCTGGAAGGGACAATCACAATTACCGGCTGCCCCTGTTCAACTAGAGCTATTGGGCCGTGCTTCAGCTCACCGGCTGCAAAGCCTTCGGCGTGAATGTAGGCAAGCTCCTTGAGCTTTAGTGCCCCTTCAAGCGCAATCGGGTAGGCAATGTTGCGACCCAGGAACAGAACGGATTTTGCATCAGCAAAACCTTTAGCCAAATCCGACATCGAAGAAGCTGTATCTAAAACCTCTTTGATTTTTCTTGGAAGAGTTAGCAACTCAAGCCCGATTTGCTTGAGCTCCTGCTCGGGCAGTGATCCACGCTGCCAAGCCAAAACGAGTCCAACCAGCTGACCGGCGGTCACCTGTGCCGTAAAGGCCTTCGTTGAGGCAACTGCCACCTCGGGGCCTGCGTGCGTATAGATAGTGGCGTGGGCCTCCCTGGCCAAAGTTGCACCCTGGGTATTACAAACAGCCAATACCTTGGCGCCACTTGCAAGTGCATGGCGGACTGCCATCAGAGTATCCATCGTTTCGCCGGACTGACTCATGGCGATAACCAAAGTGTTCTCGTCGATTACCGGATCCCGATAGCGAAACTCGTGGGCCAGTTCAACAGTCACTGGAATTTTTGCCCATTTTTCGATTGCGTATTTTGCAGCCTCGGCTGCATAGGCAGCTGTGCCGCAGGCAACGAAAACGATTCGATTGGCTTCAGACAATTTGGCTAGATCTTCCATCTCGGTGAGATTTACAGAGCCATCCGAAGCAATTCTCCCCATCAAAGTGTCACCGACAGCCTGTGGCTGGTCGGCGATCTCTTTGGCCATGAACGATGGCCACCCGCCCTTGGATGCTGCACTGGCATCCCAACTGACTTCAAACTCCTCGGCCTCGACGCCGTTACCGGCAAAATCTGTAATCTCCACAGAGTCGCGTCTGAGTTCAACAATCTGATCTTGACCAACCGAGACTGCGCTCTTGGTGTGTTCTACAAAAGCGGCAACATCGGAACCGAGGAAGTTCTCCCCTTCACCGAGGCCGATAACCAAAGGTGAGTTTCTTCTGGCCGCATAGACAACATCGGGGTGATCCTCATGAACACACAGCAGAGTAAATGCACCCTCGAGGCGGTTCACGACGGCTATGAAGGCCTTTTTTAGATCCTGAGACTTGTCGTATTCGATTGCAACAAGGTGAGCCACCACTTCACTGTCGGTCTCCGAACTGAAGATGGTCTCTCCAGCCTGGAGTTCCTTTTTCAAACTGGCAAAGTTTTCGATAATGCCGTTGTGAATAAGGGAAAGCTTGTGGTGAGTTCCACCAATATGGGGGTGAGCGTTTCTGTCGGTTGGAGCACCGTGAGTTGCCCACCTGGTGTGCCCAATCCCAATGTGAGACTCTTCAATGGGTGAGTCCTGAAGCTCTTGAACCAAGACGCTAACCTTGCCGGCGCGCTTTCTGGTTTCGAGCTTTAAGGAATTTGAGATAACCGAGATGCCGGCCGAGTCGTAGCCTCGATATTCAAGGCGCTGAAGGCCTGAAATCAAAACGTCTTCGGCCGCTTTTGGGCCGACGTAGCCAACAATTCCACACATATCCCCTAATCTACGGCACAATAGGCGCTTGTGAGTGCAGCGCAAGGGCCAGAGAGCCTATCGCCCTATTTGGCGATTGAAAGGCCCGTTTGGGCAGACCTCGGCAACGCCTCAGCCCTACCTCTGACTGAAATTGAAATCGCAAAACTTCGAGGCCTTGGAGACTTCCTGGACATCAAAGAAGTCTCCGAGGTTTACCTACCTGTCAGCCGGCTGCTTTCGCTCTATGCCAAGGCAAACCGAGACCTTCACCTTGGAACCGAAGAGTTTTATGGGCACAGAGCATCTAGGACGCCGTTCATAATCGGGATCGCAGGTTCAGTGGCGGTTGGTAAATCTACTGCAGCGAGATTGCTAAAAGAACTGATGAGTCGCTGGGAGGGGACCCCGAGCGTAGAACTGGTAACCACAGATGGTTTTCTATATCCGAACCAAGAGTTAGAACGAAGGGGCTTGCTTTCCAAAAAAGGCTTTCCTGAAAGCTATGACCGCAAGCGCCTGCTGCAGTTTGTAGCTGACATTAAGTCAGGAATGACCAATGTTAAGGCTCCGGTCTACGACCACCTGGCATATGACATTCTTCCGGATGAGTATGCAACCGTCGGGGCGCCTGATGTGTTAATTGTCGAGGGGCTGAATGTTCTTCAACCACCGGCGGTTGGCCAAGAGGTGGCGCTAAGTGACTACTTTGACTTCAGTATTTATATCGACGCCGAACCAGAGATTATTCGGACCTGGTACTTATCCAGGTTTGAACAGCTATTTGAAACCGCTTTTTTGAACCCGAAATCCTATTTCCATAAGCTGACTTCGGAGCTCACCAGAGAGCAAGCCGTGACTAGAGCGGCAGGGTTTTGGAAAGACATAAACCTGCCGAACCTAATTCAAAATATTGAGCCAACCAGATCCAGAGCAACCCTGGTCATGCAAAAGGGTGAAGAGCACCGCGTCGAGCGCGTGCAGGTGAGGAAGATCTAGTTCTCGTCCACAAACTTTGTGTCAACACTGACTAGACAGTCCGGCCTTTTCTCGCCGGCAAGCTTCCGCTCACTGGATGCATCGTAGACGTTCTCAACCTCCAAAAAGTCATCGATTGAACCGTTTACTGAAACCGCCCAGATGAACTCGCTGTTGGCATTATCCAAATACATGAACTCAACCTGAAACCCAAACTGCTTTCTAATAGGCAGCACCTCGGCGTTGAGCCACCCTCGAAACTCTTCCAACATTCCGGGGGATATTTCATACCTACGCAGTTGAACCGTCTTAGGCAATTGAAAGTCGCTTTTCAACCATGCGAGCAATGCGATCGGCCCAGCTTTGTGCTGCTCCTGCCTCAGAAGCCTCCACCATCACGCGCACCAAAGACTCGGTACCTGACGCCCTCAACAACACACGGCCATTGTCTCCAAGTTCGGCAGTCGCCTCTGCTACCAGAGCTTGCAGTTCCTCATCGTCCACGCGAGTCTTGTCGACACCTGGAACATTGATCAAAACTTGAGGATAAATAGGCATCTGGCTTGCCAGCTCTGCCAATGACTTGCCGGTTGACATAATCTGCTCAGCCAGCTGCAAGCCGGTTAATACGCCATCGCCCGTAGTTGCATACTGCGAAAAAATAATGTGGCCAGATTGTTCGCCACCAAGTGAGTAGCCACCCTCCCGCATTGCTTCAAGCACGTAACGATCACCAACCTGGGTCTCGATCATGTCGATGCCGTGCTCTTTCATGGTGAGCCTCAAGCCGAGGTTTGACATCACAGTTGCGACGAGCGTGTTTCTAGCAAGGTCGCCGGATTTTTTCATGCCAATGGCAAGAATGGCCATGATTTGGTCACCATCAACAATATGGCCTTCGTGATCAACCGCCAACGCCCTGTCGGCATCGCCGTCGTGAGCTATGCCAAAATCAGCCTTGTGCTCCAACACCGAAGCCTGCAGGGCACTCAAGTGCGTGGAGCCATGACCTGCATTGATGTTCAAGCCATCGGGCTCAGCGCCAATCAAGAAAACAGTTGCGCCTGCATCAGTGAACGCCTGGGGTGAAACAGCACTCGCAGCTCCATTGGCAGCATCAATTACAACTCGCAGGCCGGTTAGCTTTTGCCGGACGGACCCGAGCAAGTGAACCAAATAGCGATCTTCTGCATCCGCAAACCTGGTAATCCTGCCAACTTCCGAACCGATTACATTTTCAAAATTACCAAGCCCAGCTTCAATTTGATCTTCTATTGCATCCGGGAGCTTGTGTCCACCGCGTGAAAAGAACTTAATTCCGTTGTCTGGAGCAGAGTTGTGGCTCGCAGAAATAATCACACCAAAATCAGCACCAAGGTCAGCCGTCAAGTATGCGGCGCCCGGTGTCGGCAACACTCCTGCGTCATAAACATCGACGCCTGAGGCTGCCAAGCCAGAAGCTATAGCGGCAGAAATGAAGTCGGATGAAATTCTCGGATCATGGGCAATAACCGCCCTCGGTCTTTCACCATTGTCTCTGGCCTGCTGAGCCAGAACAATCGCGGCGGCTTGCGCTAGCTTCAGAGCAAATTCAGCGGTGATGTCCCTGCCGGCAGTGCCGCGGACTCCATCGGTGCCAAATAGCCTGGCCATTAAAGAAGGTTGGGGCTTAGCGCTTCGAGAACTGTGAGGCCTTGCGGGCCTTCTTTAGACCGGCCTTCTTTGACTCGATGATACGTGAGTCGCGGCGCAGGAATCCAGCCTTCTTCAAGGTAGCGCGGTTGTTGTCAGTGTCGATCTCGTTTAGAGCACGTGAGATGCCAAGTCTTAGCGCACCAGCCTGTCCAGCGATTCCGCCACCATCGATGCGCGCGACTACGTCGTATGCACCCTGAAGCTCAAGAACCTTGAAAGGGTCGGTGATTAGCTGCTGGTGTAGCTTGTTTGGGAAGTATTCTTCAAACACACGGCTGTTGACAGTGATCTTGCCGGTTCCTGGAACCAGACGAACACGTGCAACGGCTTCCTTGCGACGACCAAGTCCAGCACCTGGCTGAGTTAGGTTTCCACGTGAGCGCACGGCCTTTACTGGCTCTGACTCTGTTGAATATGAAGTAACTTCTGTCTCTACTGCAGTCTCTTCGACTTTGTTTTCTGCCAAGGTCATGGTCCTTACTGAGTGATCTGATCGATAACGAAAGGTTTTGGCTGCTGCGCCTCGTGCGGGTGCTCGCTGCCAACATAAACCTTGAGTTTTGAGAACTGCTGTTCACCGAGAGAGTTCTTTGGAAGCATTCCGCGGATTGCCTTCTCTACTGCGCGAATGGGGTTTTTTTCCATGAGCTCGGCATAGGTGGTAGCCGTTAGGCCGCCTGGGTAACCGGAGTGACGGTACGCCTTCTTCTGCGCAAGCTTTGAGCCGGTCAGTGCAACCTTCTCTGCGTTGATGATGATTACGAAGTCACCATTGTCCATGTGGGCAGCAAAGGTTGGCTTGTGCTTCCCACGCAACAGGGTTGCTGTGTGTGATGCAAGTCGACCGAGAACAATGTCATTGGCGTCAATGACAAACCACTCGTGGCTCAGCTCGCTGGCCTTTGGCGAATAAGTACGCACGCTAAATTACCTCATAATTTCGTTTGTGTGATTCCGCGTTTCTCAGCGGTTTCAAACCTGTCGGCAATGCCGAACCAAGTGGCAAGTCTAGGGGATTGATAGGGGTTGGGTCAAACAGAATTTTCATCGATTTTTCGCATTACCCTGGTCAATTCGGCCTGTTTGGCATATTCGCTCGGATTCGGGTAGTCGACCGACTCCAAACTGAGTCCTTTTGCCGCGACAACTCTAAACCGATTTCCTCGACTACCGGTTTTCAGTACCCGCTCCAAGTCTGCAATCGTGATCCTCGAATCCGCCACTGCAACAATTGAACCCACTAAAGCCCTGACCATGTTGTGGCAAAAAGCGTCAGCGTGAATCTCGATGGTGATTAGCCCGTCCGGCTGCCTAACTGCATGAAGCTCTTTCAGGTTTCTAATGGTGCTGGCACCCTTTCTCGGCTTACAAAACGCAGCAAAATCATGAAGTCCGACCAAGACTGAGGCCGCCTGATTCAAAACTTCGACATCAAGCATTCTCTTGTATTCCAGGGCGTAGCGAACCAGCCTCGGGTCCTTCTTGTTTTGGGTATCTGCAATCGTGTAGCGGTAGTGCCTTCCAAGAGCACTAAATCTGGCATCGAAATCCGCACTCACGGGTTCGAACTCGTGAGCAATCACGTCGTCCGGCAACAGGGTGTTTAGACGCTTTGCATTTAGCGGATCTCGACCAATTCGAACGAGTCGGTCTTCTGGGATGTCAAGGTGGCAAACCTGGTGCTTAGCATGGACTCCGGCGTCGGTCCTTCCGGCAACCCGCATGGAAAAATCATCGTCACTCTTGCCAAATATCTTCTCAAAGGTCTTTAGAAGCTCGCCTGCCACGGTCCTGTGGTTTGGCTGTTTGGCCCAACCAACAAAGTCCGTTCCGTCGTAGGCCAGGTCAAGCCGAAAACGAACAAACCCGCCAGTATCACTAGCGGGTTTGTTCATTTGAATACTTCGTTTCGGTTTTGCTTTAGGCCTTAGGCCCTTCAGTTGCTTCGTCGGCGGCAGCTTCCGCCACCTCTTCAACAGCAGCTTCTGGAGCGGCTTCAGCCTCGGCAGCCGGTGCTTCAGCAGCAGCTTCTTCAGCTGGAGCCCCCACTGGAGCCTCTGCCGCAGCCTCAACTGGAGCGTCAGCCACTTCTTCAACAACCTCTTCCGCAACTGGCTCTGCAGCTGCAGTGGTGGCGACATTGTTCACAAGCTTTGGCTTGGTTGTCTTTGGCTTTGGCTCTACCTTTTCAAGAACAAGCTCGATTACCGCCATAGGAGCGTTGTCGCCCTTACGGTAGCCAAGCTTGGTGATGCGGGTGTAGCCACCCTGGCGGTCTGCAACCAATGGTGCAATCTCAGCGAACAGTTCATGAACAATTGACTTGTCCAGAATCTGCTGCATGACCTTGCGCCTTGCTGCCAGGTCACCACGCTTTGCGAATGTTACCAAACGCTCGGCGATTGGACGTAGGCGCTTTGCCTTGGTCTCGGTGGTAACAATTCGCTTGTGCATGAACAGCGATGTTGCCATGTTGTTGAGCATTAGGCGCTCGTGGGCGGGACCGCCTCCGAGGCGTGGGCCCTTAGTTGGGGTAGGCATTAGTTTCTCCTTGCGAGTCTAGGAATTAGATCTGATCTTCGTCGAATCCGCCACCGAAGTATGCAGAATCAAAACCTGGGACGGCGTCCTTGAACTTCAGGCCAAGCTCAGTGAGCTTGTCGCGAACTTCATCAACAGACTTGGAACCGAAGTTGCGGATGTTCATCAACTGGTCTTCGCTCAGGGCAATTAGCTCTGAAACGGTGTTGATGCCCTCGCGCTTTAGGCAGTTGTAGGAACGAACCGTTAGGTCTAGGTCCTCAATTGGAGTGCTGAGCTCGTTGCTAGTTGCAACCTCAACCGGGGCTGGCCCGATCTCGATTCCCTCTGCCTCTTCGTTTAGCTCTTTGGCAAGGCCGAAGAGCTCAACAAGGGTTGAACCAGCAGATGCAATTGCATCGCGAGGCTCAACCGAAGGCTTGGTCTCAACATCAACAACTAGCTTGTCGAAGTTTGTAAACTCACCGGCACGAGTTGCCTCAACACGGTAAGAGACCTTCAAAACTGGGCTGTAGATGGAGTCAACTGGGATTACGCCAGCCTCTGCATCCGGGTTGCGGTTCTGAGAAGCCTGAACGTAGCCACGACCGCGCTCAATAATGAACTCGATCTCTAGCTTGCCCTTGGCGTTCAGGGTTGCAATTAGCAACTCTGGGTTGTGAACCTCAACACCTGCAGGAACCTGAATGTCTGCAGCGGTAACAGGACCGGCAGCGCTCTTGGTCAGATGTGCAACCACTGGAGCGTCGTGCTCAGATGAAACGACTAGGTTTTTGATGTTCAGGATTACCTCAACAACATCTTCCTTGACTCCATCAATGGTTGAGAATTCGTGGCTGACGCCCTGAATTCGAATGTTGGTTACTGCAGCACCTGGAATCGAGCTGAGCAGGGTGCGGCGCATCGAGTTTCCAAGGGTGTAGCCAAATCCAGGCTCCAATGGGTCCAAGATGAAACGTGATCGGTTTGGGCCGAGAACTTCTTCGTGCAATGTGGGGCGCTGTGCAATTAGCACTATTTGGTTCCTTTCATCTGAACATCCGCTATTTGATGTTCGTCATGGAGACACGCAGGCGGGCACCTGCGTGCGTGAATCTTTAGTTTTAAGTGTTAGACGCGGCGACGCTTTGGAGGGCGGCAACCGTTGTGAGCCTGCGGGGTCACGTCGGAGATTGATCCGACCTCTAGACCAGCAGCTTGAAGTGAACGGATTGCAGTTTCGCGACCAGAGCCTGGGCCCTTGACGAAAACGTCTACCTTCTTGATGCCGTGCTCCTGAGCCTTGCGAGCAGCTGACTCAGCTGCTAGCTGTGCTGCGAACGGAGTTGACTTACGTGATCCCTTGAATCCAACATCACCTGATGATGACCAGGAGATAACCGCACCGGTTGGGTCGGTAATCGTGATGATGGTGTTGTTGAAGGTCGAGCGGATGTGCGCCTGACCTACTGGGATGTTCTTTTTGTCTTTACGACGAGGCTTACGAGCTGTCGCGGATGATTTAGGGGCTGCCATTTGATTTTCTCCTAGGACCTATGAGCCGCGACTAGCGGGCTGCCTTCTTCTTGCCTGCTACGGTGCGCTTTGGACCCTTGCGTGTACGTGCATTGGTCTTGGTGCGCTGTCCGCGGACCGGAAGGCCCTTACGGTGACGAATTCCTTCGTATGATCCGATCTCAACCTTGCGGCGGATGTCGGCTGCAACCTCACGACGGAGGTCACCCTCAACCTTTAGGTTCTGATCGATGTTGTCACGAAGTGCAATCAACTGGTCGTCAGTAAGGTCCTTGACTCTGATGTCTTCTGAAATCTTTGTGGCCTTCAGGATCTCGCGAGAGCGAGTGTTTCCGATGCCGTAGATATAAGTGAGGGAGATTACTACCCGCTTCTCGCGAGGAATATCCACTCCGGAAATACGTGCCATTTTATTTATCTTTCGTTTTTTGAAGGTCTTTGGCAGCTCCGCCCCAACATGGCTTTGTTGAGCCTCGGCCTTCAAACCGAGGGTGAGCTTTTCAGCTTGGTGCTGCCCTGTAACTTTTTTGTTGCGTCTTATTTAGTTGTGTTTTGGTTCCGGTAGGGCTAATTAGCCCTGGCGCTGCTTGTGACGAGGGTTCTCGCAAATAACCATCACGTTGCCGTGACGACGAATGACCTTGCACTTATCGCAAATGGTCTTGACGCTTGGGTTTACCTTCATGCTCTTATCTTTCTACTTGTAGCGGTAAATAATTCGGCCGCGAGTCAGGTCGTAGGTCGACAGCTCAACAATCACTCGGTCTCCGGGGAGAATTCGAATGTAGTGCTGTCGCATTTTTCCTGAGATGTGGGCTAGCACTAGGTGTCCGTTGGTTAGCTCTACCCGAAACATTGCGTTGGGTAGCGCTTCAGCAACCGATCCCTCGATCTCAATTACGCCGTCTTTGTTGGCCATGCACTCACTTATTCACTACTTGTTAGCGTTACAAACACGCGTGAAACCTAAGAAGTTATCAAAAGTTCTCGCGCAGAAACGCCAAGGGTCAATACTAGGGGGTTTTCTAACCTAATGCTAGTGGCTAATCCAAAGAAACTGGCACAATACCGAAAGGCTTTAGTCCCTCGAGGCCACCATCAACTGCGGTCAACACCCAAATGCCACTCTCATGCACGGCCACCGAGTGCTCCCAGTGTGCTCCATCAGACGAATCAACCGTTGCCACGCCCCAGTCGTCGTCTTGAACAAAGGTTTCTTGATCCCCGGTGGTGATCATTGGCTCGATTGCAACACAGAGCCCTGGAAGCACCTTTGGACCCGCATCCCGAACCTTGTAGTTGAAAACTGGCGGGTCTTCGTGCATTGAACGACCAATGCCGTGCCCGACGTACTGCTCCAAGATGCCATAAGGACCCTTAGACAAAACGTGGCCCTGCACTGCAACACCGACCTCGTTTAGCTTCTTCGCACTTGCAAGAGCTGCGATTCCAGCCCAGAGAGAACCCTCGCAGACATCCGACAAAACCTGTCGCTGTTCTACCCATTCACCCTCGGCGCCAGGCACGATCATCGTAAAAGCACTGTCACCATTCCAGCCATCAATCTCAGCGCCGCAGTCAATAGAAACTATGTTTCCAGCCTCAAGGACTTGATTGGATGGAATTCCGTGGACAACAGTCGAATTCACCGATGCGCACACAGTGTGAAAATAGCCCGGGACCAGCTGAAAGTTCGGAATTCCGCCACCGTCTCGAATTGTCTTCTCTGCGATTTGATCAAGCTCAAGAGTTGTGACACCCGGTTTAATTGCTGCCTTAACTGCAGCCAAAGCTTTTGCTGTAAGCAAGCCAGCCTTGCGCATCTTCAGAATTTGGTCAGGATTTTTTAGTTCGAAGCTTTTGCGCATATGAAACAGTCTAAAAATCTCTTAGGAATTGCCCAGGCCACGTGCAGCTAGGACTTCGGTGATTCTGGCCGTAACCGTTTCAACCTCACCTAGGCCATCCACCATTGCAACCAAAGACCTGGATGCGTAAACGTCAATTAGTGGTGCAGTTTGATCTTCGTAGACTGCCTGGCGGGTTCGGATGACCTCCGGGGTGTCATCAGCCCTGCCCTGTTCGAGTGCACGGTTTGCAAGCCTAGAAACAAGCTCTTCAGTGTCAGCGGTCAGCTGAACGACGATATCTAACTTGGTTCCGTTTTCCTGCAAGATATCATCAAGCTCGTGAACCTGGTCGATGGTTCTGGGGTAGCCATCAAGTAAGAAGCCACTTTGGCAGTCTGGCTTTGATAGGCGGTCTCGAACCAGCGCATTGGTTAGGGCATCTGGAACATATTCACCGCGGTCCATGTAACCCTTAGCTTCAACACCGAGCTCAGTTTTCCCAGCAACATTCTCACGGAAGATGTCTCCCGTTGAGATTGCAGGAATGCCGTAACGGGTTGCAAGAAGTGCTGCCTGAGTTCCCTTGCCAGCACCCGGAGGGCCGATCAGAAGGAGACGAATCACTTGAGTAGGCCCTCGTAGTTTCGCTGCTGCATCTGAGCGCTGATCTGCTTCACAGTGTCAAGACCGACACCAACGATAATCAGGATAGATGTTCCACCGAATGGGAAGTTCTGGTTGGTTCCGATAGCTGTGAATGCAACCAGCGGAATCAGAGCAATCAAACCAAGGTAGATCGCTCCCGGGAAAGTGATTCGGCTGATTACATACTGCAAGTACTCTGTGGTCGGACGACCGGCACGAATACCAGGAATGAATCCGCCGTAGCGCTTCATGTTGTCACTGATCTCTTCAGGGTTCAGAGTAATTGAGACATAGAAGTAGGTAAAGCCAACGATCAACAGGAAGTACATCGCCATGTAGAACGGGTTATCGCCTGCGGTTAGGTAGGTCGAAATAAATGTGACCCAAGGTGCCACCTGACCGGTTGTAGCATCCGGCTGGTTGAACTGTGCCAGAAGTGCTGGCAAGTAAAGCATTGAAGAGGCGAAGATAACCGGGATAACACCTGCGGTGTTCACCTTGACCGGAATGTAGGTTGCCTGCCCACCGTAAGCCTTGCGGCCAACCATGCGCTTGGCATACTGAACTGGAATTCTGCGTTGAGACTGCTCAACCAAAACAACCAGTGCTACGACCACAAATCCAACTGCCATGACCATCACGAAGATCTCAATGGTCCTGGTCTGCAAAATCTGCAACAGGCTTGCTGGGAACGTTGATGCAATCGAAGTAAAGATCAAAAGCGACATTCCATTACCGACGCCGCGCTCGGTGATTAGCTCACCAATCCACATGATCAAACCGGTTCCTGCGGTCATGGTCATCACCATCAAAGAAATCGACAGCGGTCCAGTGTCAACCAAGATCGGCAAAGTACAGTCAGCTCCAAACAGGGCGCCTTGCCTTGCAACAGTAACCAATGTGGTTGCCTGCAACAGACCAAGCGCGATTGTTAGGTAACGGGTGTACTGAGTGAGCTTCGCCTGACCTGCAGGGCCCTCCTTGTGAAGGGTTTCGAAGCGTGGAATAACAACTCGAAGCAACTGAGTGATGATCGAGGCCGTGATATACGGCATGATTCCCAGTGCAAAGATGGAAAGTTGTAGCAGCGCTCCACCGGAGAATAGGTTCACAAGTTCATAAAGACCAGAGGTTGACTGGCTTTGCGCTAGACACTGCTGAACATTTGTGTAATCAACGTTCGGGGCAGGGATAAACGAGCCCAAACGGAAGATTGCAATCATGCTGAGCGTGAACGCTAGCTTGTTGCGCAGATCCGGGGTGCGGAATGCGCGAGCTATAGCCTTGAACATTTGGAACCTACTCCCTCAGCTGATTAGGCGTTTATGCTACCGCCAGCAGCTTCAATCTTGGTCTTGGCCGACTCGGATACCTTGTCAACACTAACTTCAAGCTTAACTGACAGCTCACCATTGCCTAGAACCTTGACAGGCTGGTTCTTACGAACAGCACCCTTGGCAACTAGGTCAGAAATTGTTACAGCGCCACCCTTTGGATAAAGCTCAGACAGCTTGTCTAGGTTTACCACCTGGTACTCAACGCGGAACGGGTTCTTGAAACCACGAAGCTTCGGTGTGCGCATAACTAGGTTCACGCCACCACCTTCGAAGCCAAGACGAGTAGTTGTGCGAGCACCGGTACCCTTGGTACCTCTACCTGCAGTCTTACCCTTTGAACCTTCACCGAGACCCTTACGAGTCTTGTCCTTCTTTGCACCCTTTGCAGGGCGAAGGTGGTGCAGGCGCAAGATCTGTGACTTCTCTCTTGCAACAGCTGGCTTCTTCTTCGCTGGAGCCTTTGCCGGAGCCTTCTCAGCTGCAGCAGCCTTTTCAGCAGCTGGCTTAGCTGCTGCAGGTGCCTTTGCTGCTGGAGCTTTCGCTGCTGCTGGTTTAGCTGCTGCTTTCGCGGCAGGGGCCTTTGCTGGTGCCTTGGCCGCAGGTGCTTTAGCTGGTGCCTTAGCAGCAGGAGCCTTGGCCGGTGCCTTGGCCGCAGGCGCTTTGGCCGGTGCCTTTGCTGCAGCAGGCTTTGCCGCTGCAGGCTTCTTGGCAGCTGGGGCTTTCGCCGCGGCAGGTTTTGCAGCAGCTGGCTTCTTTGCGGCTGGCTTCTTTTCTTCAGCCATTAGTCGATCTCCTCAACTTTTACGAGGTGGGCAACAGTGTTTACGAGGCCGCGAACAGACAGTGTGTCTTCGCGAACAACGATGTCACCGATGCGCTTCAGGCCCAGGGTGCGAAGTGAATCGCGCTGGTTCTGCTTGCCACCATTTGAACTTTTTAATTGGGTCACTTTTAGACGAGCAGCCATTAGGCACCTGCCTTCTCAGTCTTTGCTTCCAACAGACGCTTTGGAGCTACCTCGGCAATGGTCTTGCCTCGACGATGTGCAACTGCTGCTGGCTCTTCGAGCTGCTGCAGTGCTGCGACTGCTGCATGGACAATGTTTAGAGTGTTTGAGGAACCGAGTGACTTTGAAAGCACATCGTGAACTCCTGCACACTCGAGTACGGCACGAACTGGACCACCGGCGATAACACCGGTACCAGCAGAAGCCGGACGAAGTAGCACAACACCGGCAGCCGCTTCACCCTGTACCGGGTGAGGAATGGTTGAACCAGCACGAGGAACATTGAAGAAGTTCTTCTTTGCATCCTCAACGCCCTTGGCGATTGCCGCTGGAACTTCCTTTGCCTTGCCGTAGCCAACGCCAACGGTGCCTTCGCCGTCTCCAACAACAACAAGTGCTGTGAAGGCGAAACGACGACCACCCTTTACCACCTTGGAAACGCGGTTGATTGTTACCACGCGCTCCAGGAACTGGCTCTTGGTTTCTTCACGGTCACGACGCTCTTTACTTGGGCCACGCTCACGTGATCCACGACGCTGTTCACGCTCGTTTGGATCAACAGTGGTCGATGGTGCCTCGGTAACTGCTGCTGCAGCTGGGGCCTCGGTAGTTTCGGTAGCTTCAGCCACTGGTACTTCCTTCTTTTCTTCGCTCAAAGCACTAGTCCTTCCTCGCGAGCCGCAGCAGCAATAGCTGCAACGCGACCTGCATAGCGGTTACCGCCGCGGTCAAAGACCACCTCAGTAATCCCGGCCTTCTTAGCGCGCTCAGCGATTAGCTTGCCCACTGCAGTTGCCTTATCGGTCTTGGTGTCGGTTGACTTGCGCATGTCGGCTTCCATGGTTGACGCTGATGCCAGTGTCTTACCAACGGTGTCGTCGACCAGCTGCACGAATACGTGACGAGCTGAGCGGTTTACAACCAAACGAGGGCGAGTTGCGGTGCCCTCAATCTTCTTACGCAGGCGATCGTGGCGACGGCCACGAGCAGCTGACTTTGACTTGCCTCTAGTTCCAAGAGCCATGATTACTTACCAGCCTTTCCAGCCTTGCGACGGACTCGCTCGCCTTCGTAGCGAACACCCTTGCCCTTATAAGGCTCTGGCTTACGAAGCTTGCGAATGTTGGCTGCCAACTCTCCGACAGCCTGCTTGTCAATGCCTGAAACAATGATCTTGGTGTTTCCCTCAACCGCAAGGCTCACGCCCTCCGGAGGAGTAACGATGACCGGGTGGCTGAAGCCAAGGGAGAGCTCAATGCCCGAGCCCTTTGCTGCTGCACGGTAACCGGTACCGACGATTTCAAGGTTCTTAGTGAAGCCCTGTGAAACGCCGTGAACGTTGTTTGCAATTAGTGTGCGAGTTAGACCATGAAGCGACTTCGACACTGCCTCTTCATCTGGACGAGCAACGATGACGCTGCCGTCTTCCAATGTGGCAGTGATCGGCTTTGAAATGGTGAGCTTCAGCTCACCCTTTGGTCCCTTGACTGAAACGTCCTGGCCGTTGATGTCAACGGTCACGCCTGCAGGTACCGGGATAGGTAGTTTTCCAATTCTCGACATAGGTGCTTACCAGATGTAGGCGAGGACTTCCCCACCTACTCCCTTCTTTGAAGCCTGGCGGTCTGTTAGCAGCCCGCTAGAGGTGGACATGATTGCAATACCCAAGCCGCCAAGTACCTGAGGTAGCTCGGTTGACTTTGCGTAAACACGAAGTCCAGGCTTCGAAACACGCTTGATTCCAGCAATGCTGGTCTCGCCGTTCGGGCCGTACTTCAGGGTGATGCTCATGGTTTTTCCAACCTTGGCATCCTCAACCTTGTAGGAGGCAATGTAACCCTCTGACTTCAAGATCTCAGCGATGGTTCCTTTTAGCTTTGAAAAAGGAACGTTCATTGAATCGTGTTGTGCAGTGTTGGCATTGCGCAGCCGGGTCAGAAAGTCTGCTACCGGATCTGTCATTGTCATTTTGTGTCTTCTTTCTCGGGGCGGTTTCCAGACGCTTTACAGGCGAAAGGACCTACCTCAATTGGTTATGCCTGGAACGGGAAACCGAGTGCCTTTAGCAGCGCTCGACCTTCGTCATCGTTTTTTGCTGTGGTTACAACTGTGATATCCATACCGCGGACGTGATCAATCTTGTCCTGGTCGATCTCGTGGAACATTGACTGCTCTGAGAGACCGAAGGTGTAGTTGCCGTGGCCGTCGAACTGCTTTGGTGAAAGCCCACGGAAGTCACGAATACGAGGTAGTGAAATTGAAAGCAAGCGGTCTAGGAACTCCCACATGCGATCTCCACGGATGGTTACGTGAGCACCAATTGGCTGGCCCTCACGAAGCTTGAACTGAGCAATTGACTTCTTTGCAATGTTGACCTGAGGCTTCTGGCCGGTAATTGCAGTTAGGTCGCGAATTGCACCCTCGATGAGCTTGCCATCGCGAGCCGCGTCACCAACACCCATGTTTACAACGATCTTGGTTAGACCAGGAACCTGCATTGGGTTTTTGAATGAGAACTCTTTGGTTAGCTCTGGGGTGATCTCTTTTACGTAGCGAGCCTTTAGGCGTGGTGCGACCTTTGCGTCTGCCTTTTTAGTTGCGGTTGCCATTAGATCTCCTTCCCACTCTTCTTGGCTACGCGGACCTTCTTGGTCTCGCCCTCTTTTGAGGTAGTGACCTTGAAGCCAACCTTGGAAGGCTTCTTGGTGCTTGGGTCAACTAGTGCAACGTTTGAAATGTGGATTGGAGCTTCCTGCTTCTCAATACCACCGGTCTTGGCACCTCGGTCGGACTGGCCGACGCGGTTGTGCTTGGTCACTAGGTTTACGCCCTCAACGATGACCTTGTTGGTCTCAGTTAGAACTGCTAGCACGTGGCCCTGCTTGCCACGGTAACCACCGCGGTCCTGCTTGCCACCTGTGATGACCTCAACGAGGTCGCCTTTTCTGATCTTCGCCATGACTAAATAACCTCCGGTGCTAGCGAGATGATCTTCATGAATTTCTTTTCACGAAGCTCACGACCGATTGGTCCAAAAATACGTGTCCCACGTGGCTCGCCGTCTGCCTTGATGATGACGGCTGCGTTCTCGTCGAACTTGATGTAAGAGCCATCTGCGCGACGAGTCTCTTTGACTGTGCGAACGATAACTGCTCTTACTACTTCACCTTTTTTGACGTTGGCACCAGGAATGGCGTCCTTGACAGAAGCGACAATGGTGTCGCCAATGCCCGCGTAGCGACGGGTTGAACCGCCCAGCACGCGAATCGTCAAGAGTTCTTTGGCGCCCGAGTTATCGGCCACCTTGACTCTAGATTCTTGTTGTAGCACTTTTTTTCTCCTTGCTTAATGAATAACGATTCCGACCGTTATCCGCGGGGTTGTGTTACTTACTTGGCCTTCTCGAGAATCTCGACTAGGCGCCAGTTCTTGGTTGCTGCAATTGGACGAGTCTCGTTGATAACAACTAGATCTCCAATGCCTGCGCTATTGGTTTCGTCGTGGGCCTTGACCTTCTTCGAAACTCGAAGCACCTTGCCGTAAAGCGGGTGCTTCTTGCGGTCTTCAAGCAATACAACGATTGTCTTGTCCATCTTGTCTGAGACTACGTATCCCTGACGTGACTTGCGGTAACCGCGGTCAACTTCCTTGATTGCCTTAGGAGCCCTTGCAACCTTTGGCTTTGAAGCCTTAGGAGCTGCCTTCGCTGCTGGATTTGCCGCCGCTTTGGTGGCTGGCTTAGCTGCAGCCTTAGCTGCTGGCTTTTTTTCCTCTGCCATTTTTATGCCTCCTCTGTCTTGGGCGTAGCCGCATCTTCGGCTGGCTTCTTCTTAGTAGTTTTTGTCGCTGCTGGTGCAGGCACTGGAACCGCACGAATACCCAGTTCACGCTCACGCATGATGGTGTGAATTCGGCTGACGTCGCGCTTGACTGCCTTCAGGCGGCCATGAGCATCTAGCTGTCCGGTTGCAGACTGGAAGCGAAGGTTAAACAACTCTTCCTTAGCCTTGCGAAGCTCTTCAACCAAAACCGAAGACTCGATTTTGTCTAGATCCTGTGGGGTTAGGTTCTTTGAACCGATCATTATGCGTCACCTTCTTCACGCTTGATGATGCGAGCCTTCAGCGGGAGCTTGTGGATCGCACGAGTCAGAGCCTCTTTGGCAATGTCCTCAGATACACCGCTGAGCTCGAAGAGCACGCGGCCAGGCTTTACGTTAACTACCCACCACTCAGGAGAACCCTTACCGGAACCCATTCGGGTTTCGGCTGGCTTCTTGGTTAGTGAACGGTCAGGGAACACGTTGATCCAGACTTTTCCACCACGCTTGATGTGACGGGTCATGGCAATACGTGCTGCCTCAATCTGACGGTTGGTTACATAAGCAGGCGTGATTGCCTGGATACCCCACTCGCCGAACGAGACCTTAGTTCCACCGGTTGCGTGCCCCTTACGCTTCGGGCTGTGCTGCTTGCGGTGCTTTACTTTTCTAGGAATCAGCATTACTTGGCTTCGCTTCCTGCTGCTTGAGGAGCAGCTTCACCTGGACGGCCGCCGCGGCGTCCGCCGCCGGCACCCTGACGAGGACCGCGCTGGTTTGCCTGCTGAGCAGCAAGTTCACGAGCGGTTAGGTCACCCTTGTAGATCCAAACCTTCACACCGATGCGACCGAATGTGGTCTTAGCCTCGTAGAAACCGTAATCAATGTTTGAACGAAGGGTGTGTAGCGGCACTCGACCTTCGCGGTAGAACTCGCTACGAGACATTTCAGCGCCACCTAGACGGCCCGAGCACTGAATTCTGATTCCCTTGGCGCCAGAACGAATTGCTCCCTGGATGCCCTTACGCATTGCACGACGGAAAGCAACACGAGCAGCTAGCTGCTCGGCTACACCCTGTGCAACAAGCTGTGCATCAGCCTCTGGGCTCTTAACCTCAAGGATGTTTAGTAGAACCTGCTTACCGGTTAGCTTCTCTAGCTCGGTGCGCAGAGTCTCAGCCTCTGAACCACGACGCCCGATAACCAAACCTGGACGAGCAGCGAAGATGTCAACGCGGACGCGGTCACGAGTTCGCTCTAGCTCGATACGGCTAATGCCGGCACGGTCTAGCTTCTCCTGAAGGTACTCGCGGATTTTTACATCCTCGGTTACGTAGTCGGCGTAGCGCTGACCCTTCTTGGTGCTGTCTGCAAACCAACGTGAGCGGTGCTCAGTGGTGATTCCTAGGCGGAAGCCGTAGGGATTGACTTTCTGACCCATTACTACTTACCTGCCTTTGCAAACTCGTCGGGGGTTGCAACAACCACGGTGATGTGGCTGGTGCGCTTATTGATTCTGAATGCTCTACCCTGTGCACGTGGGCGGAACCTTTTCAAGGTCACTCCCTCGTCAACAAAAGCCTTGGAGATGATTAGGTCATCGGCGTCAACAATCACACCGGATGCTTCACCCTTTGACTTGGCGTTGGCAACAGCTGATGCAACGAGCTTGTAAATAGGCTCAGATGCTGACTGTGGAGCAAATTTCAAAATTCCCAATGCTTCGGTGGCCTGCTTGCCGCGAATCAGGTTGACGACACGTCTTGCCTTCATTGGGGTCACGCGGATGTTTCGCAGCTTGGCGATCGCTTCCATCGTTCTTCCTCTATTTCCTAGGCGCCCCGGCTTAGCCGCGGCGACCCTTCTTGTCGTCCTTCACGTGACCACGGAAGGTGCGGGTGGGTGCGAATTCGCCTAGCTTGTGACCAACCATGGTCTCGGTGACGAAAACTGGGATGTGCTTGCGACCGTCGTGAACCGCAATGGTGTGGCCCAGCATGGCTGGAACGATCATTGAACGGCGAGACCAGGTCTTGATCACGTTCTTTGTTGAGGCTTCGTTCTGCACTCGCACCTTTTTCATTAGGTGCTCGTCGACGAAGGGACCCTTCTTCAAACTTCTTGGCATCTACGGATCTCCTACTTCTTGCCGGCGTAACGACGACGAACGATTTGCTTGTCTGATGGGAGGTTTGGCTTACGTGTACGGCCCTCTTTTTGACCCCAAGGTGTAACTGGGTTACGACCACCAGAGGTCTTACCTTCTCCACCACCGTGTGGGTGATCAACCGGGTTCATGGCAACACCACGAACGGTTGGGCGAACACCCTTCCAACGCTTACGTCCAGCCTTACCCCAGTTGATGTTTGACTGCTCGGCATTGCCGACCTCACCAATGGTTGCGCGGCAACGGGCATCTACGTTACGGATTTCTCCGGAAGGAAGTCTTAGCTGTGCATTTGGGCCATCCTTAGCAACCAAACGAACAGAAGCACCTGCTGAACGAGCCATCTTGGCTCCTCCGCCTGGCTTTAGCTCGATGGCGTGGATAACGGTACCAACAGGGATGTTCTTCAATGGCAGGTTGTTACCTGGCTTGATGTCGGCCTGTGGGCCCTGCTCAATTGCGTCGCCCTGCTTCAACTTGTTTGGAGCCAAGATGTAGCGCTTGGTGCCATCGATGAAGTGAAGCAGTGCAATACGAGAGGTGCGGTTCGGGTCATACTCAATGTGAGCGACCTTCGCTGGAACACCGTCTTTATCGTTACGAGTGAAGTCGATAACGCGGTACTGGCGCTTGTGGCCACCACCGATGTGACGGGTTGTGATGCGACCGTTTGAGTTACGTCCACCGGTCTTTGGAAGCGGCCTCAAAAGCGACTTCTCAGGGGTTGAACGAGTTAGCTCGGTGAAGTCAGCTACTGATGAGCCACGACGACCAGGAGTAGTTGGCTTGTACTTACGAATTCCCATTACGTAGGCCCCTTATCCGATGTAGGTGAAGATGTCGATGGAACCGGACTTCAGGCTGACAATGGCGCGCTTGGTGTCTTTGCGCTTGCCCATACCGAAGCGGGTACGACGGGTCTTGCCCTGTCGATTTAGAGTGTTGATCGAGTCAACCTTTACGTTGAAAATCTGCTCAATCGCCTGCTTGATCTCAGTCTTGTTTGAACGAGTGTCAACCTCGAAGGTGTACTTACCTTCATCAATTAGCGCGTAGCTCTTCTCAGAGATGATCGGCTTAATGATCACGTCGCGTGGGTCTTTTTTGATGTCGGTCATGATTATGCCTCCTCGGTAACGACAGCTGCTTCAACAAATGAAGCCATTGCAGCTGCAGTAAATACGATGTCCTCCGAGTGCAAAACGTCATAGGCGTTTAGCTGGTCGGAAGGGATTACGTGAACCTCTGGGAGGTTACGCAATGACTTATATGACAGCTCGTCCTCACGGGAGAGCACAACAAGAATGTTTCTTGAAGTTGCTACCTGAGCCAAGAATGCGCTAGCAGCCTTGGTTGAAGGTGACTCTCCGATTGCGAACTGGTCGATAACGTGAATGCGGCCATTGCGAGCACGGTCTGAAAGCGCTCCACGTAGGGCTGCAGCAATCATTTTCTTAGGGGTGCGCTGTGAGTAGTCACGTGGCTTTGGTCCGTGGATAATTCCACCACCGCGGTGCTGAGGCATACGGATCGAGCCCTGACGAGCACGGCCGGTTCCCTTTTGCTTGAACGGCTTGCGGCCAGAACCTGAAACCTCGCCACGGCGAAGTGTTGACTGAGTTCCCTGGCGAGCAGCTGCAAGCTGTGCAACTACTACCTGGTGAATCAGTGGCACATTGGTCTGAACGTCGAAGATTGAAGCTGGAAGATCGATAGATCCCGACTTCTTACCCTTTACGTCGATTAGGTCAATGGTAGACATTAGTTAGTCTCCTTCTTTACCGCGTTGCGCACGAACACCAGCTGGCCCTTAGGTCCCGGTACGGCACCCTTGATCAAAAGCAGGCCCTTTTCAGGGTCAATGCCGTGGAGGGTTAGGTTCAATGTCGTCACTCGGTCGGTTCCCATGCGTCCAGGCATCTTCTTGCCCTTCAAAACACGAGAAGGCGTAGTACCGGCACCAACAGAACCAGGCTTACGGTGGTTCTTGTGTGCACCGTGAGAGGCGTGAATACCGGCAAAGCCGTGACGCTTCATAACACCGGCGAAACCCTTACCCTTGCTGGTTCCAACAACATCTAGCATCTGACCAACCTCGAAGATGTCAACACCGATGGCCTGGCCAACGGTGTAGTTCTCGGTGTCAGCAGTGCGGATTTCTGCTAGGAAACGACGAGGGGTTGATCCAGCCTTTGCAAAGTGGCCAGTTGATGGCTTGTCTACCTTGCGTGGGTCAATCGCGCCATATGCAAGCTGAATGGCCGCATAGCCGTCGGTTTCTAAATTCTTAATTTGAGTGATGACGTTCTCGCCAGCCTCAACAACTGTGATGGGAACAATCTTGTTGTCGGCATCCCAGCCCTGGGTCATGCCAAGCTTCTTGCCCAGCAGTCCCTTTACGGTTCTAGTGTTTACAGTCATTTCTCAATCCTTAGAGCTTGATCTCGATGTTGACATCTGCTGGGAGGTCCAGGCGCATCAGCGAGTCGACCGCTTTTGGAGTCGGGTCGACAATGTCGATGAGACGCTTGTGGGTACGCATCTCAAAGTGCTCACGGCTGTCCTTGTACTTGTGTGGCGAGCGGATGACCGTCACGATGTTCTTCTCGGTGGGCAGTGGCACTGGGCCTACTACCTTTGCACCGGCGCGGGTGACTGTATCGACGATCTTGCTCGCCGACACATCGATGACCTCGTGGTCATACGACTTCAGTCGAATGCGGATCTTGTTAGCCGCCATAATGACTCGCTTCCGTTTCTAGGTGACCTTTCGGCCACACAACTTGGGATCAGTTCAATTTGCGAAAGACGCAAACCTAGCTGACCGCCGTAATGCTGATGCACTGTTTTTATGTCAACGCCCTATTTCTAGGGCTCTGCCCAAAATCTTTGAAGATTATTCTCGAGAAAAAATCTCGCAAACAACCCAAAAAGATTTCAGATAAGTTTTTTGATTCTTAGCTGCGGAAGACCCAGTTGCCTGTGTACAAATCCTGCAGTGGTCTGCGCACAAGGCGCAAATGCTCACGAACCTGGAACAGTTTGGCACAGGCGGGCACCGAAGTGCAAGTTAAATTCACGGAAAATTGGGGTAATTTCGCAAAGATTCAGGAGGGGTCCTTAGGAAAGGAAAAAACCCCGCAAGTTTTCCTGCGGGGTTTTATCTCAAGTGATCTAGAAGATTACTTGTTGACCTTGGTAACGGTACCGGCACCTACTGTGCGGCCACCCTCACGGATTGCGAAACGTAGTCCCTCTTCCATGGCGATTGGCTGAATTAGCTCAACTCCCATTTCGGTGGTGTCGCCAGGCATAACCATTTCGGTACCGGCTGGCAGGGTGATAACACCAGTTACGTCAGTGGTACGGAAGTAGAACTGCGGACGGTAGTTCGCGTAGAACGGGTTGTGACGGCCACCCTCATCCTTTGCAAGGATGTAGACGTTGGCGTCAAAGTTGGTGTGTGGAGAAATCGAACCTGGCTTGCAAACAACCTGGCCGCGCTCTACATCTTCACGCTTGGTTCCACGTAGCAATAGTCCAACGTTCTCGCCGGCCTCTGCGTAGTCAAGTAGCTTGCGGAACATTTCAATTCCAGTAACGGTGGTCTTCTGCTTCTCGCGGATACCAACGATCTCGACCTCGTCGTTTACGTTTACAGTTCCGCTCTCAACCTTTCCGGTGATAACAGTTCCACGACCGGTGATGGTGAAGACGTCCTCAACAGGCATCAAGAATGCCTTGTCGGTGGCGCGCTTTGGCTCTGGAATGTTTGCGTCACAAGCCTTCATTAGCTCGTAAACCTTCTCGCTCCATGTAGCGTCACCCTCGAGGGCCTTCAGTGCTGAAACCTGGATTACTGGTGCGTCATCCCCTGGGAACTCGTACTTGGAAAGAAGTTCACGAACCTCTACCTCTACAAGCTCAAGAATTTCTGGGTCGTCAACCATGTCTGACTTGTTTAGAGCCACAACGATGTAAGGAACGCCAACCTGACGAGCAAGAAGCACGTGCTCCTTGGTCTGAGGCATTGGGCCGTCAGTTGCAGCTACAACCAAGATTGCGCCGTCCATCTGTGCGGCACCGGTGATCATGTTCTTGATGTAGTCAGCGTGACCTGGTGCATCTACGTGTGCGTAGTGACGCTCGTCTGTCTGGTACTCAACGTGGGAGATGTTGATTGTAATTCCACGCTGCTTCTCTTCTGGAGAGTTGTCGATCTGATCGAAAGCGTAGCTGTCGTTCAGTTCTGGGAACTTCTCGTGTAGAACTTTTGTGATAGCCGCAGTCAGAGTGGTCTTACCGTGGTCGACGTGACCAATGGTTCCGATGTTGACGTGCGGCTTTGTGCGCTCGAATTTCGCCTTAGCCATTGTGGGTCCTCCTGATGGATCCGTTGTAAATCATCGACCGGGCGGCCGACTCTGATTTGGGTTTGAACAGAACTTCTATTCTAGCCAAGTTTGAGTAGTTTTTACTACTCGCCCTTTGCCTTCTGAACGATTTCTTCGGCAACCGCCTTCGGAACCTCTGCATAAGTCTCGAATGTCATTGAGTAGACAGCTCGACCAGAGGTCTTTGAACGGAGGTCACCAACGTAACCGAACATCTCCGAAAGAGGCACTAGAGCGCGAATAACCTTCACACCGGAAGCATCTTCCATTGACTGAATCTGTCCGCGCCTTGAGTTTAGGTCTCCGATAACGTCTCCCATGTATTCCTCCGGGGTACGCACTTCAACTGCCATCAATGGCTCGAGCAGAACTGGATCTGCCAGACGAGCGGCCTCTTTAAAGACCATCGATCCGGCAAGCTTGAACGCCATTTCTGACGAGTCGACATCGTGATAAGCGCCATCCAACAGGGTCGCCTTTACGCCTACAACCGGGTAGCCAGCGAGCACACCGGACTGCATAGCGTCCTTCATGCCGGCATCAACCGATGGGATGTACTCACGAGGAACGCGACCACCTGTGACGGCATCCACGAACTCATAAATCTTGTCGCCTTCAACCTCAGCTGGCTCAAGCTTGATCTGCACCTTGGCAAACTGACCGGATCCACCGGTCTGCTTCTTGTGGGTGTAGTCATGCTTTTCAACTGTGCGACGAATCGTCTCGCGGTAAGCAACCTGAGGCTTACCAACGTTGGCCTCAACCTTGAATTCACGACGCATACGGTCAACCAGGATGTCAAGGTGAAGCTCACCCATTCCCGAGATAACAGTCTGGCCAGTCTCCTGGTCGTTCTCAACGCGGAAGGTTGGGTCCTCTTCAGCAAGCTTCTGAATAGCAATTCCAAGCTTTTCCTGGTCGGACTTGGTCTTTGGCTCAATGGCAACAGAGATAACTGGCTCTGGGAATGTCATTGACTCCAAAACAATCTGGTTGTCTGGATCACAAAGGGTGTCACCGGTTGTGGTGTCTTTCAGACCGATAGCCGCATAGATGTGACCAGCGGTTACGCCGTCAACTGGGTTTTCCTTGTTGGCGTGCATCTGGAATAGCTTTCCGATGCGCTCCTTGCGGCCCTTGGTTGAGTTGATAACACCGGAACCGCCATCGACCTTTCCGGAGTAAACGCGGATGTAGGTAAGACGACCGAAGAACGGGTGGGTAACAACCTTGAATGCAAGAGCTGCAAACGGCTCGTTGGTGTCAGGCTTGCGAGTTAGGCGCTTCTCCTCGTCACGAGGGTCACCACCTTCAACGCTTGGTACATCCAGTGGTGAGGGCAGGTAGTCAAGAACTGCATCCAGCATTGGCTGGACACCCTTGTTCTTGAAAGCAGAACCACAAAGAACCGGGTAAGCATCGCCTGCAACGGTTAGCTTGCGGATTCCAGCCTTGATTTCAGCAACCGAGATGTCTTCGCCGTTGAAGTACTTTTCCATCAATTCGTCTGAGGTGTCGGCTACAGCTTCAATCAGCTGTGCGCGGTACTCGTCAGCCTTGGCCTGCAAGTCTGCAGGAATTGGCTCGACTTCATACTTGGCACCCATTTCAACGTCTCCACGCCAGGTAAGCGCACGCATCTCAACTAGGTCAATGATTCCTTCGAAATCGTTCTCAGCACCGATTGGAAGCTGAATAACCAATGGCTTAGCTCCTAGGCGGTCAACGATGGTCTTGACGGTGAAGTAGAAGTCAGCTCCAAGCTTGTCCATCTTGTTGACAAAGCAAATACGAGGAACGTTGTACTTGTCAGCCTGACGCCAAACGGTCTCGGACTGCGGCTCAACACCCTCTTTACCGTCGAACACAGCAACGGCACCGTCTAGAACACGAAGTGATCTTTCAACCTCAACGGTGAAGTCAACGTGGCCAGGGGTGTCGATGATGTTGATCTGGTGGTTGTTCCAGAAACAGGTGGTGGCAGCAGAGGTGATGGTAATTCCACGCTCTTGCTCTTGCTCCATCCAGTCCATCTGAGATGCACCATCGTGGGTCTCACCGATCTTGTGGGTGATACCTGTGTAAAACAAGATTCGCTCGGTAGCGGTTGTCTTACCGGCGTCAATGTGCGCCATGATGCCAATGTTACGAACCTTGTTCAGGTCGGTGAGCACGTCTTGTGCCACGGTTGCCTCCGAAAAGTTTTGTTGACGATGAATTTGTAGCTGTTATCTCGAAAACTTCTTAGCCCCCGAGACAGGTGTTGCTGGTTTACCAGCGGTAGTGCGCGAATGCCTTGTTTGCTTCTGCCATCTTGTGAGTGTCTTCGCGACGCTTCACCGCAGCACCTAGGCCGTTTGAAGCATCGAGAATCTCGTTCATTAGACGCTCGGTCATGGTCTTTTCGCGACGCTGCTTAGCGAAGTGAACCAACCAGCGCATCGCCAAGGTGTTAGCACGGTGGCTCTTTACCTCGATCGGAACCTGGTAGGTCGAACCACCAACGCGGCGTGAACGAACCTCAACTGTTGGGCGGACGTTGTCCAGAGCCTTCTTTAGAAGAACTACTGGGTCATCGCCGGTCTTGACGTTTGTGCCCTCAAGAGCACCGTAAACGATCTTCTCTGCGATTGACTTTTTTCCGTCAAGCAAAATCTTGTTGACTAGCTGAGAAACAACCTGAGAACCGTAAACCGGGTCAAGTGCAACTGGACGCTTAGATATTGGGCCTTTACGAGGCATTACTTACCCTTCTTTGCGCCGTAGAGGCTTCTGGCCTGCTTACGGTCTTTAACAGCCTGAGTATCAAGTGCACCGCGAACAATCTTGTAACGCACACCCGGCAGGTCCTTCACACGTCCACCACGGATTAGCACCATTGAGTGCTCCTGAAGGTTGTGACCTTCACCTGGGATGTAAGCGGTGACCTCGCTACCGTTTGACAGCTTGACACGGGCAACCTTACGTAGAGCCGAGTTCGGCTTCTTAGGTGTGGTTGTGTACACACGGGTGCATACCCCACGCTGCTGTGGGTTGGACTTAAGGGCTGGCGCCTTGGTCTTGGTGACCTTAGGGCTACGTCCCTTGCGAACCAACTGCTGAATTGTCGGCACTTGTACTCCTCGTTCTTTCATTCTTCGGCGCGCCAGAGCGACGCATTTTTTACCGAAGGTTTTGACCTTTACCCCAAGCGATTGAGAGAGCTGGCCTGAATCGTGCTGATGCACGAACCAGACAAAGCTTACCCTTAGCCTGCAATAGCGGTCAAATACTTTTTAGTTTGTTTTTACTGCTCGTCTACTGCAAATGGATCAGAGACACTCAAGCTGAGCTCTTGTGAATCCAAATCCGCCTGGTCAAAGCCTTGGTCTGACCAGATTCGGTTTGGATAGCGCTCGGCCTTGGCCTCTTCTGTTCCGTCTACCTCGAAGTCGCGGTGAGCCAAAAGACCGGTTCCTGCCGGGATTAGCTTTCCGATGATGACGTTTTCCTTTAGACCAACAAGCTTGTCTTCTCTGCGGTCTAGCGCCGCCTGAGTTAGCACCCTTGTGGTCTCCTGGAATGAAGCTGCAGACAACCATGACTGTGCTGCTAGAGATGCACGGGTCATACCCATTACCTCTTGACGAGCACTTGCTGGCTTATTACCCTCTGCAACCGAAGCACGGTTCTTTCTGGCAAAGCTCTGACGGTCTGTGACCTCACCAGGAAGCATGTCAGTGTCTCCAGAATCAATAACGGTCACCTTGTTCAGCATCTGACGAACAATCACCTCGAGGTGCTTGTCGTGCAGTGGAACACCCTGTGAACCATAGATCGCCTGAACACCGCGGATGATTTCAGCCGCCGCTTCACGTGATCCACGAATCATTAGAACCTCGTGTGGAATTGGAGTTCCATCAACCAGGTAGTCACCGGCCTCAACCGTGTCACCCTTTTCAACCACTAGGTCATCAAGCGAGTTGACGACAGTGATTGGAAGATATGGGCTTAGCTTTTTGAAAGTCTTCGAAGCGGTACGGCTGAAGCTGTACTGGGTTGCCAGAGCTTCAGCTTCCTTCTCGGCCTTTTCACCCTCTGGGCGAACGTAGACCTCGAAGCTCTTCGAACCAGTTGCTGAAACCTTCTCAACAACATCGACCTTTCCAGCCCAGAAAGCCATAACGGCAACCTTGCCAGCCTGACGCCAACCAACGCGGGCCTCAAGCAAGTCGGTAACACCGTTCAGACCTTGAGTGATGTCGTAGGAAATCAGACGCTCAACACGAACCTTCTGACCACCAATCGACTTCAAAATAGTCTGCTTCTTAGCGCTAGATGCAGCACCACCGGTGTGGAAGGTGCGCATTGTTAGCTGAGTACCAGGCTCACCAATTGACTGAGCAGCAATAATTCCAATTGCTTCTCCAACGGTTACCTGCTGGTTGGTTGCAAGCGAAACACCGTAGCAAGAAGCACAGATGCCACTCTCAGCCTCACAGGTTAGAACGGAGCGCACGGTGATGGTCTCAATGCCAGCTTCCTTCAGCCTGCGAACAACAGCGTGGTCAATGTTCTCGCCAGCTGCGATCAAAACGTTCTTGCCCTGCTTCACGTCAACCAGGTTGGTACGACCAACAATTGACAGCTCAACTTGATCGTCATCTAGCAGGTCCTTGTCCAAACCTCTCGATGTGCCACAGTCTTCGATCTGGATGATGACATCCTGTGCCACGTCAACCAGACGACGGGTTAGGTAACCGGCAGCAGCAGTCTTCATGGCAGTGTCCGCGTTACCCTTACGGGCACCGGTTGCGTTGATGAAGTACTCGTGAGCGGTTAGACCAACTAGGTAGTTACCCTTCACCGGCATCGGTGCAAAGTCACCGGAGGATGTTGCAACCGGTCCACGCATACCCATGATCGAACGAATCTGTAGCCAGTTTCCACGAGCTCCAGAGGTGACCATCTTGTAGATGGCGTTGTCAGTTGGGATTGACTCCTGCAACAGGGTCTGCATCTCGTTGGTTTCCTTGAACCAAAGCTCACCTAGCTCATCACGACGCTCAAGGTCTGACTTCAGCCCGTTGTCGAATGCTTCCTGAATCTTGGTGTGCTGCTTCTCAGCCTTTGCGATCCTGACGGCACGCTCCTTATCGAAGTTGCCCTTCGGGTCGAAGTTAGCGTCAGAGATAGCCATTGAAACACCGGCACGGGTTGCCCAGTAGAAACCAGCATCCTTCAGTGCATCAAGTGACAATGCAACTTCGGTGCGGCTGAACATTTCAACCATGTCAGAAACGATCTGACCCAGCTCCTTCTTGCCAACCTGGTTTTCAACATATGGGTAGGCAGCAGGAAGAGCTTCGTTGAACAGTGCACGACCGAAGGTCGTCTCCTTCAACTCGCCCTCAATGCGAATGCGAACCTTTGCATTCAAATCCAGAGCGTTTAGGTCAAATGCCATCTGAGCTTCAGCCATCGATGTGAAAGCAAGGCCCTCACCGGTGACACCCTCAGCACCTGCGGTTAGGTGGAAGAGACCAATGATCATGTCCTGGGTTGGAGTAGCAACCGGACGACCATCGGAAGGCTTCAAGATGTTGTTAGAAGCAAGCATCAAGATGCGAGCCTCGGCCTGAGCCTCAACAGACAGCGGAAGGTGAACAGCCATCTGGTCACCATCGAAGTCAGCGTTGAAAGCAGCACAAACGAGCGGGTGAAGCTGGATAGCCTTACCTTCAACAAGTTGTGGCTCAAATGCCTGAATTCCCAGACGGTGCAAAGTTGGAGCACGGTTTAGCAGCACCGGACGCTCACGGATTACCTCTTCAAGTACTCCCCAAACCTGCGGGCGACTTCTTTCAACCATGCGCTTCGCGCTCTTGATGTTCTGGGCTAGACCCATGTCAACAAGACGCTTCATAACAAATGGCTTGAATAGCTCGAGTGCCATCAGCTTTGGAAGCCCACACTGGTGCAGCTTCAACTGAGGACCAACAACGATTACCGAACGGCCCGAGTAGTCAACACGCTTACCCAGTAGGTTCTGACGGAAACGTCCCTGCTTACCCTTTAGTAGGTCAGACAGTGACTTCAGTGCACGGTTACCGGTTCCGGTAACTGCACGACCACGACGACCATTGTCAAACAGTGCATCAACGGCTTCCTGAAGCATGCGCTTCTCGTTGTTCAAGATGGTCTTTGGAACAGCACCTAGGTCAACGAACCTCTTCAGACGGTTATTACGGTTGATAACCCTGCGGTAAAGATCGTTTAGGTCAGAGGTCGCGAAGCGGCCTCCGTCTAGCTGAACCATCGGACGGATCTCCGGTGGCAACACAGGCAACACAGAAAGCACCATCGAAGTCGGCGGTGTTCCGGACTGCGCAAAGCTGTTTACAACCTTCAGGCGCTTAATAGCCTGTGTCTGCTTTGAGCCCTTTGTGGTTGCAATCTCAGCACGAAGCTCAGCCGCAGCACCCTCAAGATCGAAGTCAGACAGAACCTGCAATACAGCCTCTGCTCCGATTGAAGTAATCACGTAGTCAGAGAAGTAGTAGTCGAAGTAGTCAAAGACCACATCGTTTGGCATTAGCTGACCGATGTCTGCAGTCAGGAACATCCTCCAGGCCAACTGCTCCTTGTGGAGGTTGGCAGGGCGCTCTAGACGTGCATACTCGCGAACAATCTTGTCGATCTTCTTTTTGACATCAGCCATCAATTTCTTGATTTTCTTAGCTTCTTCAGAAGTGCGAACAACAACCTCTTCAGCTTCTTCGTCAGTCTCGGCAGCAAGTGCACGAGCGGACCAGAATGCGTCAGCGTCTTTTTCTTCAGAATCAATTAGCTGCTCAAGGCTCTTTGAGAACTGCTTCTCAACCCAGCGCGGGGCTTCCCAGAACTTGTTTGGGATCTGCATCACTAGACCGAGTTCAGCCATTTCTGCAATCTCAGGACCGGCTGCAGCCTGGAACTCTTCTTCACGTGCATCGATTAGCGCGCGAATACGGGTGACGTATTCGTCGCGAACCAAGTCATACTCAGCAGAGCGCATCTCGTGGTCAATGTCCATGACGCGGTAAGCGGCAAAGTAAATGATCTTTTCTAGATCTTTTGGCGCCATGTTCAATAGGTATCCAAGGCGTGATGGAACACCCTTGAAGTACCAGATGTGGGTAACAGGAGCGGCAAGCTCGATGTGACCCATGCGCTCACGACGAACAGATGACTTAGTCACCTCAACGCCACAGCGCTCACAGACGATTCCCTTGAAGCGGACGCGCTTGTACTTACCGCACGAGCACTCCCAGTCCTTGGTGGGACCGAAAATCTTCTCGCAGAAAAGGCCGTCCTTTTCTGGCTTGAGGGTTCGGTAGTTGATGGTCTCTGGCTTCTTTACCTCGCCAGATGACCAAGAACGGATTTCTTCACTGGTTGCAAGACCAACCCGAAGAGCACTGAAGTTTTCTACTTTCACAGACATATTTTTATATTTCCTTTTTGAAAATCGAGATTCGGGTTACTGGTAAGTGTTGAAGTCGGTGTCGGATGACAACTGCTCGTTGCGGCTCAAGTTGATGCCAAGCTCTTCAGCGGCGCGGTCGTTTTCAAACGCCTCGTCCTTCAGAACCACAGTGTTGCCCTGGTCGTCGAGAACTTCGACGTTCAGACCAAGCGACTGCATCTCCTTTGCCAAAACACGGAACGACTCTGGAATACCAGGAGCCTGGATGTTCTCACCCTTCACGATTGCCTCGTAGGTGCGAACACGACCGGCGATATCGTCGGACTTGATTGTCAGTAGCTCCTGCAGGGTGTGCGCTGCGCCATAAGCCTGAAGTGCCCACACCTCCATCTCACCAAATCGCTGACCACCGAACTGTGCTTTACCACCGAGTGGCTGCTGGGTAATCATTGAGTAAGGACCGGTTGAACGAGCGTGAATCTTGTCGTCAACCAAGTGGTGAAGCTTCAGCATGTACTTCACACCAACAGCGATTGGCTGTGGGTATGGCTCGCCAGAGCGACCATCAAACAGTCTTGCCTTACCGCTGGCATCAATCAGGCGCTTGCCATCCTGGTTTGGAAGTGTGTGATCCAGAAGACCTGCAACCTCGTTCTTTGATGCACCATCAAACACCGGGGTGGCAACCTTGGTGCCAGCTGGCTGGCTGTAAAGGTCCTTGGCCATTCCATCTGCCCACTTGGCAACGCCGGAAACATCCCAGCCCTGTCGGCAGACCCAACCGAGGTGAGACTCCAAAACCTGACCGAAGTTCATTCGACCTGGAATACCCAGTGGGTTTAGAACGATGTCAACCGGAGTTCCATCTTCCATGAACGGCATGTCCTCGACCGGAAGAATCTTGGCGATAACACCCTTGTTTCCGTGACGGCCAGCAAGCTTGTCACCCTCGGTGATCTTACGCTTCTGGGCGATGTAGACAACTACACGCTTGTTCACGCCTGCACCGAGCTCGTCGCCCTCTTCAGCGTCAAATACCTTGACGCCGATGATGGTTCCCTGCTCACCGTGTGGCACCTTCAATGAGGTGTCGCGAACTTCGCGAGACTTCTCGTTGAAGATTGCTCGTAGCAATCTTTCTTCAGCAGAAAGCTCGGTCTCACCCTTAGGAGTTACCTTTCCAACCAGGATGTCTCCTGGACGAACCTCAGCACCGATGCGGATGATTCCACTCTCGTCTAGCTGGGCAAGCGCTTCGCCTGAAATGTTTGGCAGGTCTGCAGTGATCTCTTCGGCACCAAGCTTGGTGTCTCTGGAGTCAACTTCATACTCTTCAATGTGAATTGAGGACAGGGTGTCGTTCTTGACGATTTCCTGGCTCAAGATGATCGCGTCCTCGAAGTTGTAACCCTCCCATGGCATGAATGCCACGAGCAGGTTCTTACCAAGAGCTAGCTCACCGTTTTGGGTGGACGGGCCGTCAGCCAGCACATCGCCAAGCTCAACCCGCTGACCAATTTCAACAATTGCGCGCTGGTTGATAGCGGTTCCCTGGTTCGAGCGGTCGAACTTACGAAGTGCATAGGTTGAGCGTGATCCATCATCGTTCATCACGGTGATGTCTCCAGCGTCGATCTCCTCAACAACACCGGCTGCCTGGTTAACCAAGACCGCACCGGAGTCAATAGCTGCAATGCGCTCCATACCGGTTCCAACAAATGGGCTCTCAGCCTGCAATAGCGGAACAGCCTGACGCTGCATGTTTGCACCCATCAGAGCACGTGATGAGTCATCGTGCTCAAGGAATGGAATCAACGAAGTTGATACCGAAGCCAGCTGCCGTGGGGAAATGTCGATGTAATCGACGTCTTCTGCCGCAACCTCAACCATGTCACCGCGGTAGCGAGCAAAGGCGCGTGGCCCAACAAGTGTTCCATCGGCGTTCACAGGAGTGTCAGCACCGGCAATAACCTTGCCGTCTTCAGCTGAAGCATCCAAGTACTCAATCTTCTTGCCAACCTTGTTGTCCTTGACAACGCGGTATGGGGTCTCAATGAAACCGAATGAGTTGATCTTGCTGAACGCGGTCAAAGAACCAATCAGACCGATGTTCGGGCCTTCCGGGGTCTCCACTGGACACATGCGACCGTAGTGGGAAGGGTGAACGTCTCGAACCTCCATCTGGGCACGCTCACGAGCGATACCTCCCGGCCCAAGAGCAGACAACCTGCGCTTGTGAGCAAGTCCAGCCAACGGGTTGTTCTGGTCCATGAACTGCGACAGCTGGCTAGCACCAAAGAATTCTTTGATGGCAGAAACAACTGGGCGCAGGTTGATAAGTGTCTGAGGTGTAATTGCCTCGATGTCCTGGGTGGACATGCGCTCGCGAACAACACGCTCCATACGGCTTAGGCCAATTCGAACCTGGTTCTGAATTAGCTCGCCAACCGAACGAATACGACGGTTTGAGAAATCATCGATGTCATCTGAGCTAACAACAAGGTTGGTCTTCTTGCCAGCCATCTTCACTGTGAACTCAGCACGCTGAGTGTTTGAAGAAACATTGTTGGCAAGGGTCAAGTCGAACAGCAACAGGTACTTCAAAGTGGCAACGATGTCCTCGCGGGTCAAAGTTGTGGTCTCTGAATCCTGGTTCACTGAAAGCTTGCGGTTTAGCTTGTGACGACCAACGCGGGCAAGGTTGTAGCGCTTGCCCTCGAAGTAGGTGCTGCGAAGCCATGCCTCTGCAACCTCGGCACCAGCAGCCTCGCCGCGAACCTTGCGGTAGACCTCACGAAGCGCATCTTCCTTAGAAGTAATGCCGTTCGGGAAAACCTTTGACTCGTCATACTCGAGCGTGCGCTCGATGATGTCTTCGTCGTAGCTGATACCAAGTGGGCTAGCAGCTGCAGCAGCCTTGATGTCTGAGAACTCGGCACGAATCTCATCGGCGGTGAAGCCAAGTGCCTTCAAGAAAATGGTTGCAGAAACCTTGGTCTTGCGGTCAACCTGCACCTGCAAAATTGGCTTACCGAACCTTGCCGCCGGCTTACGCTCGTCCTTGACCCACTCGGTCAAAAACTCCAGGTAAGAACCGCGGCTTGGAATGATCTGAGCCTTGTTGTTTCTAACATCTAGGTTTCCAGTGGTGTTTGTTGACACGGAGAAGTAAACACCTGGAGAGCGAACAAGCTGTGAAACAACAACGCGCTCTGTTCCATTAATAATGAATGTGCCCTTGCCGGTCATGACTGGGAAATCTCCCATGAACACGGTCTGGCTCTTGATCTCACCGGTTAGGTAGTTGGTGAACTCAGCCTTGATGTACATCGGCTTGGTGTAGCTCTTGCCCTTTTCCTTGCACTGGTCAGGAGTGTAGGTAGGGTCAAACAACATTGGCTCTGAGAAGGAGAGGCCCATCTTTGCATCCTGGGCAGCGTTTGAGCTGTCCTCGATTGGGCTGATCTCTTCGAAGACCTCGTCTAGACCGGTTCTTGCATCCTTGCCGGCGATCTCGCGCCATGCAGGGTTGCCAACCAACCAGTCAAAGCTCTCAGTCTGAAGCGAGAGAAGATCTGGTATCTCGAGTGGATCTGGGTGCTTGGCAAAAGTTGGACGCATTGCCGAGCGAGAGTTTTTTGCGGACTTGATTGAACTAGCGTTTTTCGCAGCAGCCAAAGTTAATACCCCTAGGGTCGTCGATTTCAGGCGGGAATTCGCATTCCTAAACCAATGACGCCAACATATGCATCACGCAAAAAGAACCGCTATTTATTCTTTAGCATGGGTTAGGGAAGCAAACCTCAATCCTAAGGGGTGCGTATTATGCTACGCAACTTAAATTTGCGCAGTTTCTTGACCAATTTGTGATGTTTTTTTATTAAACCCGCACATGCCTAAAAGTTGAGACAGCCGCGGCCAAAGTAGCGATTAGTGCGCCAACACCCAATACCGCTGGAGCTATTGCCCAAACATCTGCAATGCCAACGAAACTTGTGAAGGCCAATTGATTAGAGAGCAAGTCAGTAACGAAGTACTGAGTGCCAAATGCAACAACACCAATTGCCAGACCACCGCCGACCAGCGAGGCCAATAAACCCTCAAGAATAAACGGCAACTGAATGCTTGCACTCGATGCCCCAACCAAACGCATAATCGAAATCTCACGTCTTCTAGAAAACGCACTTAGCCGAATGGTCGTTGTGGTCAACAGCGAAGCACTGAACAGCATGATTGCCGCCACACCACCGACTGCCAGCGAGGACACATTCAAAAAGTTAATAATCTGGTCAAGGTAACCGCGCTGGTCTCTGACCTCGGCAACACCTGGCTGAGAACTAAATGCCTCAACAATCAATTCGGTTTTTTCTGGGTTCACTAGGTTCACCCAAAAAGCCTCGTTTAGCTGCTCCGGAAGCAGGTACTGGGCAGCAGAAAGGTCTTCCGACTCAGCCAAGAACCTGTCGAATGCATCCTGCTGGGACTCAAAATAAAAAGCCTCAACATGGGGACTGAGTGCTTGCGATTCCAAGGTGGCCTGAACCGCCGCTACTTCACCCGCAGTCGCTGCGCCCGCTGGGCACTGCTCCTCTGGGGAGAAGTCAGAGCAAAGATAGATTGCTATCTGGGCGCGGTCATACCAATAGTTTTTCATGTTGCCAACCTGCAGCTGCAACAGCGCGGCAACCGACACAAAGCTCAGCGAAACAAAGGTCACAAGAATAATCGAAATGATCATGGAAAAGTTGCCGCGGATTCCCGCCCACATTTCTGCAAAAACAAAACCTAGCTTCATGGCTTGTCCTCAAAATCGTTGGGCTCAGGGACGATTGGCATCGGCTCAGATGGAATTTCCTTGTAGCTGGCAGTCTGTGCATCTCGCACAATCTCACCATTGCTGATCTCAACAACTCGCTTTTGCATGCGGTCCACAATGTTGCGGTCATGGGTCGCCATCACAATTGTGGTGCCGGCCAAGTTGATGCGCTCAAGGAGATTCATGATCTCAGTGCTGGATGCTGGGTCTAGGTTTCCGGTTGGCTCATCGGCAAGCAAGATTTCAGGGCGGTTCACAACCGCCCTGGCGATTGCAACCCTTTGCTGCTCACCGCCAGACAGTGCAGCCGGCAAAGAGTCAGATTTATGCTCTAAACCAACCAAACGCAACACATCTGGAACGGCAGTTTCGATAAAGGCCTTTGGCTTGCCAATCACCTTCAGAGCAAAAGCTATGTTCTGATAAACCGTTTTATTCGGCAGCAATCTAAAGTCTTGAAAAACAACGCCGAGCTGTCTGCGGAACTGGGGCACTCTCCTTGAGGGCAACCTAAATAGATTCTCCCCAAGAACAAGCACGTTGCCCGCATCGGGCCGCTCTTCTCTCAGCATCATGCGAAGCATGGATGATTTACCGGAGCCGGAGGTTCCAACCAGGAACACAAATTCACCGCGTTGAATATCAACTGACACATTATGCAGTGCCGCTTCCTTTGACCCGCGGTAGGTCTTGGTGATTTCTTCGAGTCTTATCATGCCAACAAGAGCCTAAGGATTAGAGGGCAGATTCTGGCTTAGGCGCTTGGGTTTGTTGCTGAAAAAATAACTAGGCTGATGGCGGTGACGGTGGGATTTGAACCCACGGTGGACTTTCACCCACACAACTTTTCGAGAGTTGCACCTTCGGCCGCTCGGACACGTCACCGAGGATAAGCCTAGCGTCTAGCCTCAAAGAAGTTTTTCAACAATTCACTGCACTGATCCGCAAGCACCTCAGGGATCACCTCCACTGGAGCTCCCAGCCTGGAGTCTCTGAGGACGTCATAGATTGAACCCGCAGCTCCAACCCGTTCATCCCATGCACCAAAAACCACTCTGGGGATCCTTGCAGCAACTATTGCCCCCGCACACATCACGCATGGCTCCAAAGTCACAACCAAAGTGCAGTTGTCTAACCTCCACGAATCAAGATCTGCCGCAGCCTGTCTGATTACCTCTATCTCTGCGTGGGAGGTGGGGTCGCTTTTTTGTTCCCTCAAGTTATGCCCAGATGCAATGACTTTGCCGTCGGCATCTACTAAGACTGCCCCCACTGGCACTTCATCACCTGATTGCTTGGCAACTTCAAGAGCTGCGTGCATAAGGGCTTCAAAATCCATAGGCTTGAGCCTATGCGACTTCATGTAGCGAATCACCCACTTATTACCCACAAGATCACCGTGCTCAGGGACAAGAAAACCCCCAGCCCTCAGTTTCGACAACTTGTTGAGGAGCTGGTGACGCTGCTTGCCTACGAGGCTACGAGGGACATCCGCGTTGAGCAGGTTGAGATCGAAACGCCAATTCAAAAAACTATGGGTATCAAGATTTCAAACCCAAAGCCCCTAATAGTCCCTGTGCTAAGGGCAGGCCTAGGCATGCTCGAAGGAATTGTGAAACTGCTGCCAACTGCAGAAGTTGGATTCTTAGGAATCAAGCGCAATGAGGAAACTCTTGAGCCACATACATACGCAAACCGTTTGCCAGACGACTTAGAAAACCGACAGGTTTTCATCATTGACCCGATGCTTGCCACCGGTGGAACTTTGAATGACTCCATCGACTATATCTTTGAACGAGGAGCTGTTTCTGCAACTTGTGTCTGCTTACTGGGAGCTCCAGAGGGACTAAAAAATGTCGAGGACCACCTGGCAAGAAAGTGGCCCGGTCGCGAGGTTGAAGTCGTGCTGGGCGCACTTGATGAAAAGCTAGATGAGCGTGGCTACATAGTTCCAGGTCTCGGGGATGCCGGTGATCGCCTTTACGGCGTCGCACATTAGGGACGCTTAAGCAAAAGCGGTAATTCACTCCGCAGATTGGTTCGGGAGCCAACCCCTGTAATCCAGAAAGTACCTAGCCACCTAAATTTTGAGTTACGTGGTTGCTCCCTACGCTTTCACGAGACAACCAGCCGCGACCTAGAACTTGGGCGGATCGAAGCGCTAGAGAGGGTAGATTTCACTTTATGAATTCTCCGGCGGAAATCTCTCCCTTCAAAGTGACCAAAGCGGTTGTCCCAGTGGCAGGTTTGGGAACCAGATTCCTACCAGCGACCAAGGCAATGCCGAAGGAAATGCTCCCGATCGTGGACAAGCCAGTGATCCAGTACGTGGTTGAAGAAGCAGTGGCCGCAGGGCTGGTGGACCTATTGATGATCACCGGTCGAAACAAAAACACCTTGGAGAACCACTTTGATCGTGTCGCGGAACTAGAACACGTGCTCGCCACGAAAGGCGATGAGCAAAAACTCTTCAAGGTTCAGCAAAGCTCCCAACTGGCTGATATCCACTACACACGACAAGGCGACCCAAAGGGGCTTGGACATGCAATCCTGCGGGCAAAGAGCCACGTGGGTGAGCACAGCTTCGCGGTGCTGCTCGGCGATGACATCATCGACGAGCGAGACTCGTTGCTAACAGAGATGCTTAGGCTCCATGAGCAAACTGGCGACAACATTGTTGCCCTCATGGAAGTTCCTCGGGACCAAATTTCACTCTATGGATCGGCATCGGTTGCAGAACAATCAGGCAACACAGTCGTGGTTACGGACCTGGTGGAAAAGCCAGATCCTGAATCAGCACCTTCGAACCTCGCTGTCATTGGTCGGTATGTGCTCCGACACGAAATATTTGAGATTCTCAGCGACACAGAACCGGGTCGAGGTGGCGAGATCCAACTAACCGATGCGTTGCAGACTGCCGCCCAAAACCCTGAAATTGCAGGTGGTGTTCGCGGCGTTATCTTCAGTGGTCGTAGATACGACACTGGAGACAAGATGGATTTCATCAAGGCGACTCTAAAGATTGCCGTTGATAGGAAAGATATAGGACCCGAGCTCAGAAGCTGGCTGCAGGAATACGCAAAAACTATTTAGTGCGCTTGCATTTCTCCGAGCAGTAAAGAACCTGATCCCAGTTTTTCTCCCAAGACTTCCGCCAGACCATTTCTCGGCCGCAGCGCTTGCAGTCTTTTTTTGGCAAGTTTTCCTTCTTTACCCCGCGCAATCTAGCCCTCGGTTTCTACCTCGGGGAAGTTGACGGTCAACTTGGATCTAGGGACATCCATCATCTCAACCCAGGTATTCCCAATCGCCAGTTTCAGCTCTTCACCTGTTGATGTTGCTAGTTTTATCGGATCTTCGCTGGAGCCCTTGAACCAGGTTCCCTGCAGGTAGTAACCATCTGAGAAAACATGCGCGATACCCTCGTTATTCTCAAGCTTTGCTTTTGGAATCGCGCCGTATTTTGGATCTATAAAGCTCAAGTCATGGACGACTTCCAGCACAACTACGTTCTTAGCGGCAACCTGGTCCCCTCCGTCTTGAACATGAGGGGTTCCGTTCTGTGACCTAAGCCAGGCTGTCTGCAACGAGCCGGCCCAGGGAAAGCTTGCGGTTGAGAGATCCCATACCGACAGCAGTTCTGGATACTGCACGCTAAGGCCGTTTGCAACTGAACCCAGGGATACGGCCGATGGGATTGCATCGAAGGCGAAGCCTGGTTGCGGTGCTGGCTGATCATTGCTGTAGAGATTTTGTAGTTTTTGAGCACTAAAAAACAAGTCCCAAGGTGCTTTTCTGGTGCTCTCTCGAAAGTAAGTGTCGTTGTTCATCTCGGTGTCTTCGTCGCTATTGACCAATCCAGTGGCTTTGGCCGCATTCTTGAAGGGGACCTGCCCTCCTGAATACACGAATACTCCGTGGAATGGGTCCACAATTGACGCATCCACTGGCCTGACGGACCGAACCGGTCCGATAGTTTCTGGCATACGGGAGTGCCAAACTGGCAACAGCCTGGTTAGGCCAACTTCCACCCTCGTGACATAGACGACGTCCGCGTCATTCAATGCCAGTTGGGGGCGACCCGCTGACGTGTTATCTATCTTGGCGCTTACTGCAGGCATTTCTAAAAAGAGGTTCTCCCCCTCCAAATACTCAACGCCGGTAAGTGCGGCTGTGACGTAAACCGGCTCTGGCTCACGCTCTTCGGAAACAATCTCAGTCGGAGTTGCCGTTACAACCGGCTCCTCCTCGGCTGCTGTGCAGCCGGTAATTGTAAGTGCTGCAATGGCAAGAATGCTGGAGATTTTTAGAGCGCGCATTTGCCTAATCTTAGAAGTCTTGGACAAAAACTCGGCAACAAAGCGCGGTTATTTAGGCAAGTCACCCTTAGCCGCACGACGCTTTTTTACAAAGCGATCACGCATTATTTCAAGTGGAATAAGCAATGTCGTGAACGCAATAATTATCAACACGGTGATTTCGAGGTGCTCTCTGATCAGCTCCTCGCCGCCCAGCAAAAACCCAGGAACCATGAAAACAACCAACCAAGCAGTGGCACCAATTAGGTTCAATTTGGTGAACCTGCGGTAATCCATTTTTGAAATACCAGCGAGCATCGGCACCAGTGCTCTCAGCACCGGAACAAACCTTGCAAGCACTACCGCCCTGATTCCGTAGCTTTCGAAAAAAGCATGCGTTCGATTGATTGTTTTTCTGTTCAAAATGAACTTGCGCTCTTTGGCTATCAGCGGTGGGCCGATTTTTGCTCCAACCCAATAGCCAACCTGAGTGCCACCGAATGCCCCAATCCAAACCAAAATGAACCCCAGCCAGTCTGGGAGCCAACCATCACTGGTTGCCAGAGCCAACCCGGTGAGGAACAAGAGCGAATCACCTGGCAAGAAAGAAGTAAAAATAAAGGCAGTTTCAATAAAGATCACAAAAGTGACAGCCAGTGCAGCCCAATCTCCGAAAGCGTTGATTATCTCTTGGGCATCAAGCCAGTTCAAGTGTCACCGCTTCCTTTGAAGCTATAGAACCAACCTCAAATCTGGTCTGAGCCTAGCGGTCCAACTTCAACAGAAGCTGAAGGTTTGAGAAACTCTTACCCCGGATAGAAATTCACGGCCCCGCGCACCCAGACGGTGACTTTCATGCCAACCTCTGGAGCAAACGGGCCGTTAGACCTAGCTCTTATCTTGATGCCTCTAGTGAGGACTTCAACCACCGCATCATGGCCAAAGAACACCTGGCCGACAACCTCGCCCTCACCATTTGGATTCGGCTGCAGATAGAAATTCTCGCCCCTGATTGCAACCAGGCCCTGCTGACCTTCGGCGACTTTATTCAAAGGAGTGAGCAATCCGAGTGCCGTCTCAAGCTTCCCGCCCACAACATTGCCATCAATCAGGACAGAGTCGCCTAAGAACGTGGCAATACCGATGTCAACAGGAGAGTTGTAGATCTCGGTTGGGGATCCGACTTGAACAATTTGACCATTTCTCAAGACGGCAACCCGGTCGGCCAGTGAAAGCGCCTCTTCTTGATCGTGAGTGACCAAGACCACCGTCGCACCCTCAGCTTTCAGAATTGCCTTCACGTCTAATCGCAACCTGGTTCTAAGCTCAGCGTCAAGAGCGCTGAAGGGCTCGTCCATCAAGATCAGCTTGGGCTTGGGCGCTAGCGCTCTGGCTAACGCAACGCGCTGAGCCTGACCGCCCGAGAGCTTCTCAGGCTTCGTATTCGCATACTCCGCAAGCTCCACCAACTCGAGTAACTCGGCGACTCTGGCCTGACGCTCCTGCGAAGAGCCCCCTTGCAAACCAAACCCAACGTTTTGGCTGACGGTCAGGTGTGGAAATAGTGCCGCATCTTGCGGCACTATGCCGATGCTTCTTTTCTCTGGAGCCAAAACAGAATTGGAATCAGAAATGCCGACACCGTCAAGCTCGATTGATCCAGCATCTGGTTTCTCGAAACCGGCAATCAACCTCAGCAGCGTTGATTTTCCAGCTCCAGATGAACCCAATACCGCTACAAATTCTTGATCTTGAACCTCAAGATCAACCGAATCCAGAACAACCTGCTCGGAAAAAACTTTTCGTAATTGTGAGAGAACGAGGGTGGCCATTAGCTTGAAACCTCCGTGAGCGCTCTGCGAGCTTGAGAGTTGAGCGCCAGAGCGGGCAACCCGGCAAGGATAACCAGTAACAATGCATATGGGGCTGCTTGGGAGTAGGCAAGGTCTTCAGTTGCCGACCACAATCTTGTTGCCAGCGTGTCAATTTCGCTTGGCCTTAGAAGCAAAGTCGCCGGGAGTTCTTTCAGCACTGTTAGAGAAACCAGAGCAACGCCCGCAATAATTCCAGGCCATGCGATTGGCAAAACAACTTTGAATAGCGTCTTGTTTTCGGGCGTTCCAAGCGACCTTGAAACCTCTTCCAAGCTCTTTGAAACCTGGGCAATTGGTGTGCTGATGGCAGCTAGGGCATTTGGCAAGAACAGAATCAGATAAGCAATCAGCAGCATCCAGCTGGTTTGGTAAATCCATGGAGTGACGTTTGCCCCAAAAAACACCAATGCAAGACCAACAACAATTGCCGGGATTGCGTGCGTTGCCCAGCTAACGGTTTCAATGAAGGCGCCGAGCCTCGTTCGATAGCGAACACTCCACAGGGCTATTGCCGTTGCAAAAACACCAATCAATAGCCCTGCCGACACTGCAAGTTGCATCGAACCGAGAAGCGCAGCAATAAGGTTTCCCCAGTCAAGGCTGGCTGCTCCCTGCACAGACCAAGAAACGAGACTGACTATTGGAAGCCCAATGCCCATAATTGCAACCAAAGAAAGTAGCGCGACAGAAGGCAACCTAAGCGCACCTAGGTCAACCCGAAGCCGCTTTGTTAGCGCCTTGGGGCTTGCCTGATAATCCCCGCGGTACTTTCTTTCAAACCAAATAACAAGCAGGGTGATCAGTAGCAGCACTACTGCCAGGGCAGCGGCAGAGGTTCTGTCAAAGGACCCCCGATAGGAGTTATAGATCGCTCTGGTGAAGGTGTCATATCTCAAGAGCGCGATCGCCCCAAATTCACTCAAAACGTATAGTGCGACTAGCAAGCTAGATGCAAACGCAGCCGGCTTCACGGCTGGCCAAGTGATCTTCCGAATCACAGCGAGCTTGCCAAGGCCAAGGGTTCTGGCAACCTCCTCGGTTGCGGTGTCAGTTCTTACCATTGACGCGGTAACGGCAAGAAAAACAAATGGGGCCGTTGAGAGTGTTAGCACTAACCAAGAGGCAACGAAACCTGAGAGTCCCGGAAATAGCGAGAGGAAGCCAAGGGCCATTACATAAGAAGGAATGGCAAGTGGCATTGCTGCCAGCACACCAAATAACGGAGCAAAAAAGATATTGGACCGGGTGGTCAACCAAGCTTGCACAAACCCAACCGCAAGAGCCGAAATGGTCACAGTAACAACAAGTAAGGTCGTGTTTCCCAGAAGTTCGATGGTTCGAAACCGAAGCAACTCTTCGATTGCTTTTTCAAAGCCTTGCACCAAACGCAGCCCCAAATACAAAATCGGCAGCACCGCCAGGAGAGCGGCACTGATGCTCAGTGCCGCAACTATCTTCGGAGGTTTTTTCATGCTCTTTACATCAAGCCGGCTTGCCTGATTAGATCAAGCGTTTGCTCGAGACCATCCAGGTCACTTAGGTCCACCTTTGGGCCTGGGATTTCAATCAGTGGCACAAGGTCAACATCTGCATCAACACCTGATATCAGCGGATATTCACTGGTTGCGTCTGCGAAGTAAGCTTGTGCAAAATCACTCAGCAGATATTCGACAAAAACCAAGGCGGCACTCGAATCACTGACCAAACCAACACCGGCTGAATTGATTAGGTTTCCGACATCGCCAGATTCAAACTGCGCGAGCTTAGATGTTAGGGCATCAAAACCCAGCTCCTTACCCCTTGCATACCAGTAGTAATGATTTATGAGCCCGGCATCGACCTGGCCTGTTTCTACCGCTTCCAAGATGGCTGAGTTCTTTTCAAAGATGACCGCATTCTGCTTCATGGCCTCTAACCACTCGAGGGTCTTCTGCTCGCCCTCAACCACCCGCATTGCTGTCACAAAAGCTTGAAAAGAAGCGTTGGTTGGAGCGATTCCTATATGACCCCGCCAGCTGGAATCAGCCAGATCAAAAACGGATCCCGGCAAGGTGGTGACCTTTTCTGGGTTGTAGTTCAATGTTCGAACCCGACCTGAAACCCCAACCCATGAGCCATCTTCAGCGGAGTACTCAGCTGGCACCAGCGCAAGCAGGTCTGCGTTCATGGTCTTTAACATCCCCGCCTTGGCAATAGCGCCTAGCGCGCCTGCATCCTGGGCGAAGAACACATCGGCTGGAGAGTTATTACCCTCTTCCAAAAGCTGAGCTGCAAGCTCGGCACTACCCGCATAGCGAACTGTTACCTCAATACCTGTCGCCTCCTCGAAACTGTCAATGAGAGGCTGAATCAGAGCTTCGGATCTGCCCGAATAAACCGTGAGAGTACTCTCGGTTTCATCAGCCGAGGTGCAGGCCGTCAGGCCAATTGCAAGCGCCAAGACAGCGCCTGCGCTGATGATTCTTCTGAACACTTCTTGCAATTCCTATCGGGAGTAAATCCAAACTAAAAAAAGCACCGGCAGCACCGATGCTTTGAATAGGTTAGGTTTACCTAACTAGTTTGTCAAGAGACTAGTTCTTGCCATCAATTTCTGAAATTAGATTCTCGATCAGAGCCCTGATTTCATCCCGAATTGGCCTTACGGCATCAACGCCCTGGCCGGCAGGGTCGTTCAACTTCCAGTCCAGATATGTTTTACCCGGGTAGAACGGACAGGCGTCACCGCAACCCATCGTGATTACGTAATCGCTGTCCCTGACATCCTGGTCAGTAAGCACCTTTGGGGTGTTTCCTGAAATGTCGATTCCCTCCTCAAGCATTGCTGTCACCACGGCAGGGTTTACCTGATCTGCAGGCATGGTTCCAGAGGACCTGACTTCAATGCGGTCACCGGCCATATGAGACAGGTATCCGGCTGCCATCTGACTACGACCTGCGTTGTGAACACAAACAAACATCACTGATGCGATTTTTTTAGACATTGGTTTTCTGCTTTCTTGTTAGGAGGACAAATAATAAAAATGCAACGGCTGCCCCTATGAATTGGGCAGCAACGAAGCCGGGCACAGACCCCGTATGAATTCCGGTAATCCCGTCGCTAAATGATCGACCAAAGGTCACTGCAGGATTGGAAAAGGATGTTGACGATGTAAAGAAGTGTCCAGCGGCCACCCACGCACCAACAGCTGCTGGGATAACCGCAAGCTTTTCAAACTGGACCAGCAGCAGAATAAGCAGCATCAAACCGCCAGTGGCGATCACTTCGCCTAGAAAACTGCCGGCTCCGATTCGCTCAACAACTCCTTGGCCAACTGCTGCCTTTTCGAACATCAGGTTTGCAGCCACTGCACCCGCAAAGGCTCCCAAAATCTGCATAACAATGAAAGTCACAGCAACCTTAGAATCCATTCGGTTTTTCAATGCCAGCACAATCGTCACTGCTGGATTGAAGTGGGCTCCACTAATTGGAAGCAGCATAGAGATAGCAACAAACAGAACAAAACCGACAGCCAGTGAGATCATCACCAATCCGATGGTTGGGTCGGCCTCCAATTGAGTGGCCATGTGGCCGGCCCCGACAACAGTGCAAACAATCAAGAAGGTGCCCAAAAACTCCGCCAGGAACTTAGCAGGATTTGAACTCATGGGGTCTCTCTTCAGGATTCTTTGATAATGTTAGGGGTAGTTTATAGATGATTGTCTATGTTTAGGTGAACAGTAAATGACGAATTTGAATCTCACAATTGGCGAGTGTGCTCCGACCAGCTCGACTGCGCCACTAGCCAGAAACAAGGCTGAGGATATTTCTGCAATTTTGAAGGCATTGGCCGATCCCACCAGGCTGCAGATACTTGCCCTTATTGCAAAAGCCGAAAACCAAGAGGACTGCACCTGCAACCTGACTGAACCTTTGGGGCTCAGCCAGCCAACTATCAGCCACCATCTAAAAAAGCTCACAGACGTTGGGCTAGTAGAAAAGCAGCGCCGCGGAACCTGGATCTGGTATTCAATCAACCAGGACCGCTGGCAAGAAGTTGGGCAGCTGTTCTCATGACAATTCAGCACACGTCTTTTGGCGTAATCACGCCCGAGCATGACCACGCGGTTTTCAACGAGCGCTCTGTTAGAGGAGCCGCCGGGCTTTTCTTCGTGCTGGGCTTCGCAGGCTGGATGACCGCCTTCATAACCGATGACTTCTCGCTTCTTAGGGCATTCGGTGTCAGCTTCATGATTGACATGTTCATCAGGCTGTTTCTAGGCCAACGTTTTTCCCCAGCCTTGAGAATTGCTGATTTCTTTGTGAGGAAGCAAACCCCAGAGTGGGTCGATACCAAACCCAAGCAAACCGCCTGGGGGATCGGCTTTGGCATGGTGATGGTGGCCTGCTTCATGATGGGTTGGCTAAACCTGCAAGGGCCACTTGTGCTGGCGCTATGCGCAATCTGCATGGTGTTCCTTTTTGCTGAAGCGGCCTTCGGATTCTGTGCCGGCTGCTGGCTCCACATGAAATTCGCCAAAGAGAAGCCCGAGCTTTGCTCCGGTGGTGTCTGCCAACGATAGGAAGAAACATTGTCAAAGATAGTTATTGAAATCACCGGAATGACCTGTGGTCACTGCGAGCAAAGCGTTGCCAAAGAGCTGATGAATGTGTCAGGCGTAACTTCGGCGAGCGCCGATCACGAAACCTGCACCGCCACAATTGAGGCCAGCTCCGTAGCAGAGCAAGCACTTGCTGACGCCATCGAGGAAGCAGGTTACACGGCAGTCGGGTTCAAGACACTAGATGCCTGAACAAAACCTGCTTGAGGTTGAAATTGAGGGAATGACCTGCACAGCATGTGCCAGGAGAGTTGAGAAAAACCTAAACAAGCTCGAGGGCGTGAGCGCCTATGTTGATTTTGCAACCGAGAAAGCTCACCTTCAGTCAACCTCAGCCATCTCAAATGACTTAGTAGCAGAAGCCGTTGAAGGCGCCGGATACAAAGTTGGCACTGGCAAGCCTGAGCTACAAAAACTAAAGCCTCGTCTTTTCGCCGGGGCAATTGCATCGACATTTGCAGTGCTTTTTGCAATGGTTCCAGGCTTTCAATTTGATGGCAGCGCCTACCTGGTTTGGTTTTTTGCAACGGTGGTCATCTTTTATGTCGCAACGCCTTTTCATATTGCGGCCTTCAAGAATCTCAGGCTCTTCGATGCGACCATGGACACCCTTGTCTCGCTCGGCTCGCTGGTTGCCTACGGCTACAGCATCTATCTAGTGCTGGCGGGAGAGATGCACAGCTACTTCGAGACCGCGGCGGTTGTGCCATCGGTGGTGCTAATCGGCCGCTACATCGAAGTTAGAGCCAGAAAGAGCGCCACAGACTCTGTTCGTGCTCTGCTTAGCGCCATTCCCGACAAGGCAACCATCGAGGTCGATGGTGTTCGCGAGACGATTCAATCCAGTCAACTCAAAAAAGGCATGACCATTTTGGTTTCGGCAGGAGCTGCAATTCCTGCGGACGGCAAATTACTTTCCTCCAGCGCCTCAATAGACTCGTCCACCCTTTCTGGAGAATCCCTCCCTCAGGAACTGGAGACCGCTGACCCGGTTAGCGCTGGAACAGCTAACCTCCAGGGTGAGATCCGGATTGAAGTAACTGCATCCGCCACCACCTCACGGCTTGCCAAGATTGCAGACCTGGTTCGAGAGGCAACGGCAGAAAAGACCAAGCTTGCCTCACTTACAGACTCGATCTCTAAAATCTTCGTCCCCGCAGTCATCTTGATCTCAATCGCTACCTATCTGGTTTGGCTTGGCCTTGGGGATCAAGAAGCTGCCTTCCGTGCAGCAATCTCGGTGCTAATCATTGCCTGCCCCTGTGCTCTTGGGATTGCAGTCCCGATGAGCCTTGTCGTGGCAACCGGCGTTGGGACAAAGCGATCAGTTGTCATCAGGAACCCGGATGTTCTCAGGCTCCTAGCAAAGACCAAGCACATTCTTTTTGATAAGACCGGCACCTTGACCGATGGCAAGCTTTCAATCGTCGCCGCAGTTGGTTTAGGTGGAGTGGATAAGAGCACCATGCTTGAAAAAGCTGCCGCCGTCTCAACTGGCAGTAACCACCCGGTGTCACAGGCCATTAGTCAGAGTGGGTCGCCTCTCACTGCCATCAACGTCATTGAGACTGCCGGCAAGGGAGTCAGTGGGGAAATCGATAACCTCATGGTCTCCGTTGAAAAACCCAGCCAGTACCAGAATCAGGACGAACTAAATCTCGTTCTGGATAACGCTGGCCCGAACACGTTGGTGGTCGTGGCATGGGAAGGCTGGGCACATGGCCTGATTGAACTATCCGACCAACCAAGGCCCCATGCAAACAAGGCTGTGACAAAACTCATAGCAGCAGGTTTTTCACCAATGTTGCTCTCCGGTGACAACCCGAAGCGGGTTGCAGCCGTGGCTGCGCAATTAGGAATAACCGATTACCAGGGGGACGTCTCGCCCGAGCAAAAACTAGAAACTATCAGCTCCTTCCAGGAGCCAGTCGTGATGGTCGGCGACGGCATAAATGATGTCGCAGCACTTGCTAAGGCAGACGTTGGAATTGCCATGGGCTCTGGAGCACACGCTGCGCAGGCAGCGAGTGCGATAACCATCTTGGATGATGACCCAAGAGCAATTGCCTTTTCGCTAGAGCTCGGGAAACGAACCTATAGAAACATCTTGCAAAACTTAGGCTGGGCCTTCGGTTACAACATCATTCTGATACCGGTAGCGGCACTTGGACTGCTGAACCCAATGTTGGCTGGTGTGGCGATGGCTTTTTCCTCAGTCTCGGTAGTCGCCAACTCTCTGAGGTTGAAGCGAATTCGCTGACCAACTCTAGAGCTCTGCTAGCGCCGAAACCTAGGAGCCTGTGCAAAACTTTTGTTGTGAAAAAGATTCTGATTCATCACGGTTGGACCAACGTTAGGCCGCAGGGTCACTGGGCCAGACTTACTGCTGCACACCTAAGAACCAAAGGACACCAGGTCTGGTACCCGCAGTTCCCAGACCCTGAAACCCCTGACGCCACTAAGTGGCAGGCGCTTCTAAAACAAGAGTCAGACATGATGGACGAAATAGATGGCGGAGAGAAGATAGCAATTTGCCACTCTCTAGGGACGACTAACTGGCTAGTGGGTGCGATGAATGACCTCTTTATGAAGCCATTTGATCGCGTGCTACTGATTGCTCCCCCAGACCCCCAAGTTTTAGCAACAGCGGACGGAATTGATTCAGAGATCCTAGACCTCGATGACCCACAACTAGCTGTTGCGGCCCATAAGTGGGCCAAGAGCCTCAACGTGATTGCAAGCGATGATGATCAGTGGCTCCCAAGAGGGGTGGGAATCTACGAACCGGCACTCAAGGTGAGGCCTCTAATTTTTGAAGGTGCAGGACACTTTTCACTTGATCAGGGCTGGGGTCCGTGGCCTGGACTTTCTAGTTGGATAGAAAGTGCTACCCCTCAAGACTTGATGCAGCGCTAGCAACCAGTGCTGCCTTAGTTCGAACCTTATGAATGGCACTCAGCCAAATAAGTAACCCCATGGCAACAACGCCCATTGCAAAAGTTGCCCCAATAGCACTCTGAACATTCGCCAACACAATCAAAGTGAAGAGTGTCGGCGACAACGCCGACACTATTTTGCTCAGCATCATGATGTAACCCTGGCGTTGACCGAATCTCTCTGAACCGAAAAACAGCAGAGGTAGTGAGCCTCGAATAAATGGGTTTAGTCCAACCCCAATGCCGTGAAGAATCACGAAGGGGATAAGTGCATTTACGCCAAAGAGCCAAATCAACATCACACCGATCGGATGGGCGGTAACCGACAATGCTGCGACCCGCATCGGCGTCATGATTTTGCCCGGTATCAAAATCAAGACCCTTGCCAGGACCTGTGACGGCCCCAGAATTGTTGCAGCCAGAAGGGCAACTCCGGTTGATGCCCCAAGCTCGGTCAGCAAAAACGGCAAGGTCGTATTCACCGAGGAAACAATGAAGCCCTCAAGGGCAAACATCAAAGCAAAGATCACAATCAACATGTCAAAACGGAACTTGTTCTTGATTATCTTCTTGATTGGCCCTGTCACCTCCGGCACCTCACGCCTTGGCACCTTGGGAATACTGAGATTCAAAGGCAAGCCAATCACTAAGTGCAGAAGCGCCCAGAAAAAGACCGCCTGCTGCCAGCCGATCGTTTGCTCGAGAAAGCTTGTCAGCGGCCAAGAGATTGTCGAGGAAAACCCTGCAAATACCGTGATTCCGGCGATCACCCTATTTGACTTCTGGCCAAAGAAATTTACGGCGGTAGCAAAGGCAGAGTCATAGTTACCCATCGAGCCACCGACACCAATCAGCAACCAAGCGGTGACCAACATCATCTGGTTTGTGCTGACCGAAAGCAGCGTGAGCCCGAGTGCAAAGGCGAGTGAGCCATAGGGCAACACAACTCGACCCCCAAGCCGGTCAATCGCTTTTCCAACTTGAGGACCTAAAAGACCAGAGACTAAAAGCGAGAGCGTGAAAGCCCAAAAGAACTCTTGCGTTGAAATACCAAGTGACAGAGAAATTGGTGCGGCAAGAATCGCAGGCAGATAAAACGATGACCCCCAGCCAATAATTTGTGCCACGCCAAGGCGAATGGTTATTGATAAACCCTTATTCACTTGGCACCTCATTATTGGCTCAGGGCTTCAGTTTATGACTCCCCGTCGATTAGCATTTGGAAGATGTTCTCCATAAAGAACTACCTGACCGGGGTTATGCACCCTGAGGGCTTCCACGGCCAAAACAAAACGAAAAACTACTTCGAGGGCTGGTACTTCAAGTTCGTTTCTGATGACCTCAAGCAAAAATGGGCTGTTATTCCAGGGGTCTTCCGTGGCCTTCAAGGGTCAGACACTCACGAGGCATTCGTTCAGGTTTTGAATGGTGCCACCGGTGAGAGTTACTACGTCACCTACCCTGTTGAACAGTTCAAAGCAGCTGGCAACAAGTTCGAAGTTGAAGTTGGCCCAAACAGTTTCAGCCCCGAAGGGGCAACTCTGGATGCTGGACCGCTAAAGGGAACAATTGAAATCACCAGCCCACTGAAACCCTGGCCGGTTACCTTTGCAAAACCCGGCATCATGGGCTGGTACGGCATGGTGCCGATGATGGAGTGCTTTCACGGTCTGGTCTCTTTCCACCACACAATTATCGCGAACCTTGAAATCGAAGGGAAGAAAGTTGCGTTTGAAGGTAAGGGGTATATCGAAAAGGATTGGGGCAAGAATTTCCCAAGTGGATATATCTGGCTGCACTCCAACCACTTAGATTCAGACCCGGAAGCGTCGCTTGTTTCATCTGCTGCAATCATCCCCTGGTTATCTGCCTCTTTCCGCGGTTTCATTATGGGCTTCCATCACTCGGGCAGGCTGCACTCTTGGACTACCTACAACAAGTCCAAAGAGGACTACCTGGTGATTGACGATAGCCATATCAAGTGGCAGGTAACAGGTCCCGATGGAACCCTCACAATCTCAGCCGAACGCAAACGCGGAGGCCTGTTGCATGCACCTCTCAAAACCGCCATGCACCAGAGGGTTGAGGAAACTATGGATGCAGAATTTGATGTTCGCCATGAGATTGATGGCGTGGTTGTTAAAGAAGGAAAAATGAAGGCCGCTGCCATGGAGGTATTCGGTGATGTTGAAAGGTTGCTGGCAATAAATGGCAAAAAATAAGCAAGCGCTAATAACAGGCGCAAGTTCCGGCCTTGGCCTCAACGCCGCGATGGCTCTAGCTCGGGAGGGTTATGACATCATCATGACCGCCAGAGGAAAAGACCGGCTTGAAAAAGCTGCCGATCAAGTGGCGCAGCAAAATAGCAAAGTAGAAATCACACCAATTGTGCTGGATGTTTCAAACTTCGATGAAGTCAGAGACTTTGCCAAGAAGCAGAAACTAACAATCGACGTTCTGATGAATAACGCCGGAGTGATGGGCCCAGATTTCAGCCTCTCGGCCGATGGCATCGAATTACAGATGGCCATCAACCACCTGGGTCACTTTGTGCTTACCTCAGAGCTCTGGGAAAACTTAGAAAAAAGTACCTCACCAAGAGTCATCTCGCTGTCCAGCACTGTTCACCGCCGAGGCAAGCTCACAAACATGAGCACTGAAAACATCAAGGGCTCGACCAGGGATAGCTATGACCGCTGGCAACGCTATGCGGACACCAAGCTTGCCTGCCTGTTCTTTGCAAGAGAGCTAGACATTAGGGCCAAGCAGGCAGGCAGCAAGGTCTTGTCGATTGCCGCGCACCCCGGCTGGGCAATAACCGGGTTGCAGGACAACTTCCCGAACCGATTTGATCGATTCGCGCAGACTGCCGAGCAAGGAGCCCAGTCCCAGATCATGGCTGCGACCAACACCTCTCTATCGGGCGGTGAGTTCGTCGGCCCTGGCCTCGAACTCTGGGGCAAGCCGAAACTAATCAAGGGCACTTCCCACTCCAGAGATTTAGAACTTGCCAAGAAGCTCTGGGGGATCAGTGAAGAGCTAACCGGGGCGAAGTTCTCCCTCTAAGCATTAGGCTTCTCAAGTTACTCAAGGAGATACTTTGCCAGCAATCAACCCGGAAGCCATCGTCGGCTCAAGGATTACGAATCAGAGCCTGACCCGTTGGCTCCACTCGTTGCCAGGCGTCGACAAAGTTGGCCTAGAAGCCAGAGCTGCCTCACTTGCAACCAGATCCATCAAGACCACCGCCAAGGCCTGGGGCCTAGACATGGCGATAAAAATGATGGATCTCACAACGCTTGAGGGTGCTGACACCAAAGAGCGCGTTAGAAGCCTTTGCCTAAAGGCAATAACACCAGATCCAATGGACCTCACCACGCCGCAACCGGCCGCAATCTGTGTCTATGGCGACATGGTTGGTCACGCTAAAGAAGCCCTTGGGAAAAACAAGATTTATGTTGCGGCGGTAGCCACAGCCTTCCCATCTGGAAGAGCAAGCCTTGCGGTAAAGCTGGCTGACACCAAGGACGCCGTCAAGGCCGGTGCTGATGAAATCGACATGGTTATCGACAGGGGCGCTTTCCTTTCTGGAAACTACCTAGAGGTCTATAAACAGATCGTTGCAGTCAAAGAGGTCTGTCAAAGAAAAACTGGGAACCACGCTCACCTAAAAGTGATCCTAGAAACCGGCGAGCTCGAAACCTACGACAACATCAGGCGAGCCAGCTACCTAGCGATGCTTGCAGGTGCAGACTTCATTAAGACCTCAACCGGCAAGGTGAGCGTGAACGCAACCATTCCAACAACCATGCTGATGCTTCAGGCAGTCAAGGACTGGTTTGACACAACAAAGGTTCAAATTGGAGTGAAGCCAGCAGGTGGAATCAGAACCGCAAAGGACGCGCTCAAGTACCTGGTCGTTGTGAAGGAAACTGCTGGCGACAAGTGGCTTACCCCGAAATACTTCCGCTTTGGAGCATCGAGCCTTCTGAATGATGTACTAATGCAAAGACAAAAACTTACAACCGGCAACTACTCCGGTCGTGACTACGTGAGCGTGGACTAGGAGAAATATGTTTGATTACGCACCCGCACCTGAGTCAAGAGACCTCGTGAAATTCCAAGAGTCCTATGGCCACTTCATCGGTGGCAAGTTCACCAAGCCATCTAACACCTATGGCACCATCAACCCAGCAACCGAAGAGACCCTGGCGCAGATTTCTCACGGAACAGCAAAAGACGTTGATGCGGCCGTCAAGGCTGCAAGAAACGCTTACGAAAAAACCTGGAGCAAGCTAGACGGCGCTACCAGAGGCAAGTACCTCTACCGCATCGCAAGGATCATTCAAGAGCGCTCAAGAGAACTAGCGGTTGCCGAGACCCTGAATAACGGCAAGCCGATCAGGGAAACCCGCGACGCCGATATTCCACTGGCCGCATCCTGGTTCTTCTACTACGCAGGTTGGGCAGACAAGCTTGACTACGCAGGTCTTGGAGCAAACCCAATGGCTCACGGTGTTGCCGCGCAGGTTGTGCCATGGAATTTCCCGCTGATGATGCTTGCGTGGAAAATCGCACCAGCCCTAGCTGCCGGCAACACTGTTGTCCTAAAGCCAGCCGAGACGACTCCGCTATCGGCACTGCTGTTTGCTGAGATTTGCCAGCAGGCAGAGCTTCCAGACGGTGTTGTCAACATCGTGACCGGGTTCGGCGACACTGGAGCTGCACTGATTGATCACAGCGACATCAATAAGGTTGCCTTCACTGGCTCAACCAATGTCGGCCGCATCATTGCAAAGCAAATTGCTGGAACAAATAAGAAGGCAACCCTGGAACTTGGTGGCAAGGCTGCAAACATTGTGTTTGAAGATGCAGCACTTGACCAGGCAGTCGAAGGAATCGTAAACGGCATCTTCTTCAACCAGGGTCACGTTTGCTGCGCAGGCTCGAGGCTTTTGGTCCAAGAGTCAATCCAAGACGTTCTCATCAAGAAGCTAAAAGCCCGCATGGAAAACATTCGGCTGGGTGACCCGATGGATAAGAACACCGACATCGGTGCCATCAACTCAAAGGCGCAGCTGACAAAGATTGACAAGCTTGTGAAACAGGGTGTCAAGGAGGGTGGCCAGAGCTGGGCACCTCAATGTGCAATGCCTAAAAACGGCTTTTGGTATGCCCCGACCATCATCACCGGCGTCGCACCAACCAACACCGTTGCCAGAGAAGAAATCTTTGGGCCGGTGCTTTCGGTCATGACCTTCCGAACCCCAGCAGAGGCAGTCGCAAAAGCTAACAACTCGCAATATGGCTTGAGTGCTGGAGTGTGGACCGAGAAGGGTTCAAGGATTCTAAAGATGGCAGACCAGCTAAACGCAGGTGTCGTCTGGGCAAACACTTACAACCAGTTTGACCCAGCAAGCCCCTTTGGTGGCTTCAAAGAATCAGGCTACGGCCGCGAGGGCGGCCGTCACGGATTGCTCAGCTACCTGAAGGGATCAAACTAATGAGACTAGAAATCAAAAAGACTTACAAGCTCTTTATCGGCGGAAAGTTCCCGAGGTCAGAATCCGGACGAGTTTACAAAATCAATAACCACAAGGGTGACTTCCTCGCAAACGTTGCCAAAGCGTCTAGAAAAGACGTCCGTGATTCGGTTGTGGTAGCAAGAGCATCACAATCCGGTTGGGCTGGAGCTTCTGCCTACAACCGCGGTCAAGTTCTTTATCGCATCGCAGAAATGCTCGAGGGCAGAAGAGACCAGTTCGTTGCCGAGATTCGCGAGCTAACAGGCAAAAGCGAAAGACAAGCAAACCAAGAGGTTGACAGTGCCATTGACTCATGGGTGTGGCATGCCGGTTGGACCGACAAGATCGAATCCGTCGCGGGGAACATGAATCCTGTTGCTGGGCCGTTCTTCAACATCTCAACCAACCAGCCAACTGGAGTGGTGGCGGCATTTGCTCCGCAGGACAGTTCACTGGTTGGGCTTGTGAACACGATTGCTCCAGTAATTGTGTCAGGCAACTCAGTTGTTGTTGTGACCAGCGAGTCTCTGCCCCTTTCTGCAGTGACTCTCGCCGAAGTTCTAGAAACCTCAGATCTTCCGGGAGGAGTTGTAAATATCCTCACCGGAAATGCCAAGGAGCTTGGAAGCTGGCTTGCCTCTCACATGGATGTCAATGCAATTGACCTAGAGGGAACCTCGAATGCAGCGGAACTGGAAATACTTGCGGCAGAAAATCTGAAGCGCGTTGTCAGACCTGGCGTTTACAAAAGGACTGCGGCCAAGGGGACCCTGCAACAGATTCTTGATTTCATGGAAGTCAAGACCGTATGGCACCCAAAGGGCAATTAGTAACCAGCTAATTGGCTACTTCGGTTGCCCACCAATAATTGACAGGGCTTCGGCTGCAAATTTAGAAGCAACCCTTGCAGCTTCAGCAGCCTTGATGTCCCCATCAAGGATTGTCCTCATGAACATCGCGGCAAACGCGTCTCCGGCACCGGTTGGATCAACCAGGTCTGCCTTGACACCCTCTACGTATTCAGCTGTGGTCGGGTTGCGCACATAAGAGCCATCTTTACCAAGGGTGATCACAACAAGATCAAATGATTCTGCCAACTTATCTGCAGCAGTGGTGGCATCGTCAGCACCGGTAAGGGCAAGAGCTTCCTCAAGATTTGGGAAAATTGCATCGACACCCTCGATTGCTTTTAGGAAATGGTCTGCACCGTAATCGCGGATGAAGCTTGCGCTTCCTGGATCACAGATAACTAGTGCTCCATGCTGTTGAGCCAGTGAAATAAGTGCTTGAGTGCCCTCGGTGCCGATTGACAGCACCGTGTAGCCAGAGATGTAAACGAAGTCTCCGAAGGCTTCAACGGGGATCAGACTTGGCAGCAGGTTCATGTTTGCACCACGATCTGTGAAGAAGGTCCTGTCATCACCATCGACCAGTGCGACTATCTTGCCCGTTGCCAATTCTGGATCTTCCTGAAGATGGGCAATGACGTTTTTGGTTTTGAATTCAGCGGAGAACTTCTTGCCATCGCCCTTGCCAACACGAGCAATCAAGTGCGTCTCGACCTGAAGGGTGGCCAGCCACACTGCAAAGTTCGCTGCGGATCCACCAGTTCGTTCTTCGAGTTTTGACCAATTGTCATCATTGATCTGAACAGGTCCTTGTGGCATCACCAGAATGTCCTGAATGATGTCTCCGACTACCAGTGCTTTCATTTTTACCCCTGCCCCGAGATGGCCTTTGAGATTTCCCCTGCTACAAAAATGTTGTTTCTAACCAGCTCAAGGTTAACCTCTAGAGACACTCCATCGGAAGCCCCGACAATGAAACTGAGTAAAAATGGCGTGACGGCCTTCCCTCTTACTCCTGCTTTTTCGGCTGCTTCAAAAGCTGTTTCCAACACTAGGTCATGATCTTTTTGGTTCCATGCCTTATCAGAGGGAACCGGGTTTGCAATAAGAAGAGCCGCGCTGGAGCCAAGTTCAGACTGACTTGCCACGATGTCCGCTACCTCCTTGGCCGAATCAACACGCCAGTCAAGGCTGTACTCACTTGTGGGCAACCAGAAGCTTGGAAAGACGTCGGTCTTATAGCCGACCAGTGGAATCGATAACGTTTCGAGCCTCTCGAGCGTGGCCGAAATATCGAGTACTGATTTCACTCCAGCACTTACAACCACGACCGGAGAGGCCGCAAGAGTAGTCAAGTCCGCTGACTCATCAAAGCTTTCACTGGCACCCTTGTGAACTCCTCCGAGCCCGCCGGTTGCAAAAACTCTGATGCCCGCTTTTGCAGCGAGATACGCAGTAGCTGCAACGGTGGTTGCTCCATTGATTTTCTTGGCCGCAATGATGGGTAGATCTCGAACAGAGGCTTTGGCAGTGCCCTCTTGAGCGATTTGTTCCAGTTCTTCTTGGTTTAGCCCAATCACCGGGACCCCATCGATGATTCCAATCGTCGCCGGCGTCACATCCTGATCGATCAGCTGTTTTTCAAACTCTTTGGCTGCCGCGATGTTCTGCGGGTATGGCAGACCGTGAGAAATAATGGTGGATTCCAGTGCAACAACTGGCTTGCCCGCTGCAAGTGCTTCGGTGACGGTTTTGCTAATTCTCATTTATTTTCTCCAGACCCACTAAGGCTAACTCAGGGCAGGGACGCTGTAGATTTATTTCTGGCAGAAAGGAGCCAGCCCTTGAAAAGACCCTGGCTCCTAACCCAAAAGGGACAGCGATTTAGTGTCCAGATGAGTGTCTTAATTTCATTGGCGATGACAGCTGCGCTGGTCCTTTTTTGGCAGGGCACCATCACGCCGCGAGAAAACATCCAGCCGTTGGATCCTGCCAACATTACTTACTGCGAACTTTCGCAATGCACTCCAATCGAAAATCTTGCTGGGCTAGAACTTGTTCCAGATCCCGATTTCTATGCCGTCACCGAAGGCGAGTGGTTTACAACCGTCACAATGCGATTTCTAAATCACGGGCAACTAAATGGCACGCGTGAGCTTCGACTTGTTCTTCGCTCAAGCACCGGAACCATCGTTGAAATGGCCAAACAGGAGGCATTTTTTCAGCCTAAGGGTGAGCTATTTGTTGACTTCATTTTCACCGGAACACCTGAAGAACTGCGGTCTGGAGCCGTTTACCTCGGATATTGATTTTTGTCCGTTACCAAAACGTTACATTTATCAGGATTTTCACAGACTCTCACTGGTTTAGATTGAATGTGAAGCGCGCAATGAGGTGTGATTTTGTTCAGGGCGAAGCCCTGACGGAGCTCTCTTCCTTGCCGGCTTTAGCAGAGAAAACCGAAAGGGAAAAATAAAAAATGATGAGCTATGAGGGGTATAACCTCACGTACAACCTATTCTCGCTGGGTATCGCGAGCATGCTATTCACCACAATATTCTTGTTCGTAGCACGTGAGCGAGTATTGCCTCGTTACCGCATGGCCGTAATGGTCTCCGGTACCGTGACAGCAATTGCTGCTTACCACTACTTCAGAATGTTTGACAGCTTCGTAGAGACCTTTGGTCCAGAGGCAGTAGAGGGCGCCGTCTACAACGTCGGTTACCGCTACGTTGACTGGTTCCTAACAGTGCCACTACTTCTAGTTGAGACCGTTGCCGTGTTGGCACTGGCTCGCGCAGTACAGACATCAATGCTTGTAAGGCTTGTTCCTGCAGCTGCGTTGATGATCGGTCTGGGCTACCCAGGAGATGCACAGCTTGACCTTCTTTACGAAGGTGACGCGTCACTATGGGGTCTTCTATCGACCATCCCATTCCTATACATCCTTTACGTACTGTTCGTTGAGCTAGGCAAGTCCCTAGAGCGTCAGCCAGCAGGAGTAGTCAAGAAGATCAAGGAACTACGCCTTCTTCTAATTGCTACTTGGGGCGTATACCCAATCGCGTTTATCTTCGGCATGAACGCAACTGGATTCGACGAGACTGCATTCGTGCTCCGTGAAGCCGGTTACACCATTGCTGACATCCTCGCGAAGTGTCTATTCGGACTCATGATCTTCACCATCGCTCGTATCAAGAGCGCTGCTGACGATGCAGAGTTTGCAAAGACCGAGTACAAGGACTAATCCAAGTACCAAAAACAGAAAAGCCGCCAGGGAATCTCCTGGCGGCTTTTCTGTTGCATCTAGAACGCAAATGGATTCAAAGGGGAATTAAATGTTCAAGAAAATAGACTGGGACCTAGTCCAAATTGTTTTTCTAGTCGGCACCGTTCCGGCAATGATTCTCATCGGAGCACTGGTGCCAAGCTTCTTCGCTAACTACCGCTAGCCTTTACTGGGTGAGCCACAACGTAGACGCAGCAAACTTCAAAGCCTTCGCGGCAAGCAGAAGAACCACTAGGGACTTTTTACCCACTGAGGTCCCAGAGGACCAAATAGACAAGATCATTGCCGATGCAATGACCGCTCCCTCCTGGTCCAACACCAGACCATTCATGGTTGGTGTTGCCTCAGGCGAGCGCCGAGATCGAATCTCCAAAGAATTTCTAAATCGCTGGCAAGCTGCCTCCGGTGCACTAGCGCCCGGCATCTGGGGCAAGCTAAAGCTAGCCATCACTCGTTATGGCTTACCCAAGAGCGACTACAGGGTTTTCAGGCCTTATCCAAAAGACCTGAAGTCGAGGCAGCAAAAGGTTGGCGCCGATCTCTATGGACACATCGGCATTAAGCGCGAAGACCACAAAGCTCGTCAGGCCCAGTGGGGCAGAAACTACGAGTTCTTTGGGGCTCCTGTTTCACTCTTTATCTTCACTCACTCGGGCCTCGGCGAATACTCGGTTTCAGATGCAGGCCTTTTCATGCAGAACCTGATGCTTTCGGCTCATGCGAATGGCCTGGGCTCCTGCGCCCAGGGCGCCAGTGCACTCTGGGCCGAGCCAGTCAGAAAAGAATTCAAGGTTCCCAAGGATTACAAACTCCTGTGCGGAATAGCCATTGGCTATCCCTCAAAGCACATGGTCAACGACTTCCAGGCAGAGCGCCTGCCAATTCAAGACATAAAACTGCAACCAAATGATTGACTTCAATAACCCAGACTTTATAGAAGACCCCTACCCCGCTCTCAAAGAGCTGAGGGGTCTCGGTGCTCCGCAATGGCACGAACCAACCGGAATGTTTCTTGCAGCCGGCTACAAAGATGCCAATGCGGTTCTAAGGAACAGAAGCCTGGGCAGAATCTTTGATCCCAAAACCCCAGAAACAGAATGGGAAGCCTTCAACTTTTTACATGCCGATTCGATCCTGGATTCAGAACCGCCGAAGCACACGAGGCTCCGCTCGCTGGTAATGAAGGCTTTCAACCCAAAAAAGATTGCAGATCTCCAGCCAGAGATCGAAAAAATCACAGCTGATCTACTGGCAACAGCAAACCAGAAGTTAAACGAATCAGGTCAATTTGACCTGATTGCTGATTTTGCTGAGCCGTTGCCTGTCAGGGTCATCGCTCACCTACTGGGCTTCCCCCCGGAAGACGAATACCTCTTGAGGCCCTGGTCGCAGGCGATCGTGAAGATGTATGAGGTGAGTCCGTCAGAAGCTGACAAGGAGGCCGCTAAGCGGGCCTCTGACGAGTTTGCAGCCTATGTCCACAAACTCATGCTCGAGAGGCAGGCAAAGCCCGGAGATGACCTCATAAGCGATCTGGCGCAGGTTCAGGAAGCCGGAGAGAAGCTAAACGCTCATGAACTCATTGCCACATGCGTATTGCTGTTGAACGCAGGCCACGAGGCATCTGTGAATGGCTTTGGAAACGGTATGGTCGCAGCTCTGCAGACACCAACGGAAATGGCCAAGCTAAACTCCAATCCCGATGGCCTAGCAATGACCGCAGTCGATGAGTTTTTGCGCTTTGATGCCCCGCTGCACCTATTCGAACGAACTGCCACCAAAGACACCGAAATTGGTGGCGTAAAGATCTCTGAGGGCCAAAAAATAGCCTCGCTGCTTGGAAGTGCCAATAGAGACAGCGCGATATTTGAAAATCCAGATGAGCTGGATCTCGCAAGGCATCCAAACCCACACATCGGCTTTGGTGCTGGGATTCACTTCTGCATCGGAGCCCCATTAGCAAGACTTGAAATGGGAGTTTCTCTTCCGGCACTTATCAAGCACTTCAAGAACCTAGAGCTTTCAGAGACCCCTGTAAGAAGACAGAGCTTTGTGCTGAGGGGTTACGACAAGGTGATGGTGACGAATCGCTAGCCCTTGGTTGAACCAAGAGTCAAACCAGAAACAAACTGCTTGCGCAACACGAAGAACACAACCAAAGTCGGCAGCGCCGCAATCATTGCACCTGCTGCCAAAAGGTTGTAGTCGGTTACGAATTCACCGGTCAGTCTTCCAAGAGCCGATGTAATCGGCCGCTTGGAATCTGTTGACATTAACACCAGCGCCCAGAAGAAGTCGTTATAGATCCAGGTGGTCATAAGAACTCCGAGGGATGCAAGTGGTGGCCTAAGTAGCGGCAGCATGACGCGGAAGAAATGCGTGAATACCGAAGCACCATCAACCAACGCAGACTCTGAGATCTCTTTTGGAATGGTCTTCATGTAAGAGCTGAGCACAAATGTTGCAAAGCCCATTTGGAATGCAACGTGGATCAGAATCACACCGAAAGGTGAGTCATAAAGGAATCTTCTATCGCCAACCAAGTCTCCGAGAGCCAAATACATCTTGAACACTGGAATAAACACCAGCTGCGGTGGCAGGAGGTTGCCTGCTGTGAACAACAGCAACAGTGCAACGTTTGCCTTGAATGAATATCTGGTGACAACAAAAGCCATCAGAGAACCAAGCAACAGAATCAGGAACACTGCGGGAAGTGTAATCAGCGCGGTGTTGAAAAAGTAAGTCGGCAGCTCCATCCGACTGATGGCTTCAATGTAGTTATTGAGGTTCAGTTCCTTTGGAAACGACAGCACGCCGCCGGCGCGAATCTCCTTGTATGGGCGCAACGAAGAATAGAAGGTCCAGATAATCGGGAACAGCCAGGCAAGTGCAAAGAAGCCAATAAACACCGAGATGATCCGGTCTTTTACTGCCTGAGCGCCGCGACTGCGCTTGAGCTTGGTTTCTGCTCTCTGCGCCTTTTCGGTTTCCCGCTTAGATTTTTGGTCGTCTGTCATTGTCATGAGACGTCCTCCTTAAACTGCTGGCGGAGGTAGCTGACAATCGGCACGATTGAAAGTAGGAACAAAATAACCGCGTAGGCAGCACCCTTCATGGATGCACCCTCACCGGCAATGTTCTGGAAGACCAGGACACCTAAGATCGGCAAACCACCGGAGGAACCGTAAATGATGTAGATCAAGTCAAATGCACGAAGTGACTCAATGATTGTGATCACAATCACGATGATGTTCACCGGCTTCATCGCCGGGAAAACAACCTTCTTGAATGTCTGCCACTCGGTAGCACCGTCAATTGAAGCAGCCTCACGCAGACTTGCGTCAACTGCCTTTAGTCCTGCTAAGTACAAGAGCATGATGTAGCCGATGTGGCGCCAGGATGCCATAGTCAAGATGACCCATATATTGTATCGGTCATCCCCAAAGAATGAAACAGCCTCGCTGATCTCAAGGCCAAGTAGGCCATTTACAAGGCCGTCTGGCCGAAGCAGGAAGTTCCAGATCACACCGATGACGGCCAAAGACAGAACTACCGGTAGGTAGTAAGCAGACTGGTAAAACTTGTGCCCGCGGATCTCTCGATCAATTTGATAGGCAAGCAATATGCCAAGCGGTGTTGCTATGACACCAAACCAAATAAGCCAAACGACGTTGACTCTTAGAGCGTCCCAAAAGATTGGGGTATTAAAAAATATGTTTTCGTAGTTGGCAAAACCTGCCCACTGGATGTCCTCGATGTGGATACCGGTCCAGTAGGTAAAAGAAAGATAGATGGTTGCTATCGCTGGAAACCAAACCAGCGCAACGTGTAAAAAAGTTGGAATCCCAATGAATACGCCGAGGGTGAGGCGGTCTTTACGTGAGAAAGTGCGGCGCCGCTTGAGTTTTGTCGCCTTTACAGGCTTTTGCTCAAGCGGAGCCGCACTACTCATCAGTTACTCAGTTATCTCTTAGCTTCGCTTTATAGCGGAGCTAGTGCGTCCCACTGGCTCTGCAGTGACTCAAGGATTGAGTCAGTTGAAGATGGGTCCTTGAACCAGCTCTGGAATGCAGGGCCAACAATTGGTCCAGCGAAGTCCGGTCTCGTGTCGCGGTCAAGGAACTGGGTGATGTACTTGGCTTCAGCCATAACAGCAAGCTGCTGCTGCTGGAAGCCGTCAAACGCACTGGTGTCCTGGCCGTTGTTGGCACTTGTCAATGGAATACCGGTTGACAGCTGAGCCTCAACACCTTCCATTGACGCTGCGAACTCAACGAAGTCCACGGCGCCAGCTAGGTTCTCACCATTCTTTGCAACACAGATACCGTCCAGTGGAGCGTCAATCGTGTCGCGTCCGTGATCTGGGTTGATCTCTGGGAAAGGAATGATCATCAGGTCGTCGTAGTCTTCTTGGCTCTGCTCTAAGAAGTTTGCTCCGAACCATGAACCATTCATGAAGAATCCAGCCTGCTTCTGCAGTAGCAACTGCATTGCGCCATCCCACTCGAGGTCTAGAACGTTGGTGTTCTGGTAAGGAAGTAGCATCTCCCAGTGACGGAAGACTTCCTTGACTCTGGAGTCGGTCCACTTCTCTCGGCCTGCTAGCAGGTCAACGTGGAAGTCGTATCCGTTGATACGTGCGTTCAAGATGTCGAAGGTTCCCATTGCTTCCCAGCCACCCTTGTCGGCAGCTGCAAGACCAATTAGACCCTGTGCCTGAACTTCCTTGAGAGCTGCCATGAAGTCATCCCAGTTGTAGACGTCAGTAGCGGAGAGACCGATCTCTTCCATCATTGACTTGCGGAAGTGAAGGCCCCATGGGTACCAGCTCTGTGGCAAGAAATACTGCTTGCCATCTGATCCGGTTGAAGCAATCTTGTATGAGTCGGAGAACTGGTCTCCAATGTTGTCCCAAGCTGGGGTTAGGTCTTCTAGAAGGCCCTGGTCAGCGAAGAACTGCATGCGGTATCCGGCCATCCACTGGAAAGCGTCGTCCGGAGTTCCCTGGAGGTACTGGGAAAGGTTGTTCTGGAAAGCGTTTGACTCAGTGAAGTTACCTGTAACTTCAATGCCAGTCTTTGCAACGTATGCATCGATGATGGCCTGTGCCTGTGCCTTTGGCGACTCGTCAACGGTACGAACACCGAAGTTGACTGGACCGGATGCATCAGATGCACAGCCTGCCAACATCGTTGCACCAGCAATACCTAAACCACCGGCTGCTGCACCTTTGAGAAGTAGACGACGGTCAACTTCGTGACCGGTAATTTTGTTCAACATTGAACCTCCTGTTTGGTATTTATGGTGAAAGAATAACTACAAAAATCGACCAAACATCACCGATTCGATAACAAAATGGTCACAAACGAACATTTACGAACATTCACGAACAAACCTGAAAAATCCAAGCTCTCACGGCTCTGCCAAAAAGCCGCTACTTACCCGCCAGTTCTGCTCTAACTCGGGGAACAACCTCGGTTGCATAAAGATCGATGGACCGAGATAACTTGGAATGTGGCAGCGGCCCCATGTCGTATTTCAAGTCGAATCGGTTCGCACCCACAGACGAAAGCGCATGAACGATTTTCTTGGCAACAGTCTCCGGCTCACCCACATACATAGAACCGTGATAGACCTCGGCCAAGAAATGCTCCTTGGTTGTTGGGGCCCAGCCTCGTTCTTGGCCGATTCTTCCAAAGCTCGCCTCGTAGCCTGGCCAAGCCTCTTCGATTGCCTGCTCGTCTGTGTCAGCAATGTGGCCAGGAGAGTGAATGGAAACTGGAAGCTCTGGAACACCTAGCTTTACCAAGGACTCTCGGTAGAGCCTTGCAAATGGCTCAAACCTGGCAGGGTCTCCCCCGATGATTGCAAGGGCCATGGGAATCTCTAACCTGGCTGCTCTGATCACAGACTCAGGAGAGCCACCGACACCAACCCGAAGCGGGATCTTGCCGCCTTCAGTCTTTGGATAAACCTGTTGATTGTTAAGCCCTGCCCGAACCGACCCGGACCAGGTCACTGGCTGCTCCTTTAGGAGCTCAACTAACAGTTCCAGTTTCTGTTCAAACAATTCGGCATAGTCAGAAAGCGCGTATCCAAAAAGGGGAAAGCTCTCGGTAAAAGATCCTCTACCTGCAGTTATTTGCACCCTGCCATTTGAAAGCGCATCGATTGTTGCAAAGCGCTGATAGACCCTGACTGGATCCTCACTGGACAAAACAGTGACGCCGGTTCCAAGTGTGATGTTTTTCGTGGTGGTTGCAAGGCCGGCAAGAATCGTGTCCGGAGCAGTGACAGCAAAGTCATCGCGGTGGTGCTCACCAATGTTGAAGTTATCAAGCCCAAGCGAGTCAGCAAGCTGGCCCTGAGCGAGAACATCCCGGATGGTCTGTGCGGCAGAAAGGGGGTTGCCGTTGTCATCAAGGGATACGTTGCCGAAAGTATCAAGGCCAAAGCGTAGATCGTTCATGGTTATAAGTCTAGGGGGTCTTTACAAATAAGCAACTTATGGGCAACGTCTTACTAGTCAGCCGCAGCCAACTGCCCACAGGCACCATCTATCTCTTTTCCCCTGGTGTCGCGCAATGTGGTTGGTACTCCGTTTTTCTCAAGAGTTGAAATGAAGATCTCGGTCTGCTCCTTGGTTGAAGCTGTCCAGACCGACCCCGGGGTTGGGTTCAAAGGAATCGGATTCACATGAACCCAGCCCTTGCCAAGATCATTTAGCTTTTCTGCCAAGAGCTCTGCTCGCCAACCATGGTCATTCATGTCTTGAATCAGCGCATACTCAATAGAAACTCTTCTACCAGTTTTGTCGAAGTAGTCCTTGGCAGCCTGCAGCGCCTCATCGACCTTCCACTTCGAGTTCACTGGAATCAGATCATCACGAAGCTCATCGTCTGGGGCATGCAACGACAGCGCAAAGGTCAGCGGTAGGTCTTCATCGGCAAGCTTCTTGATTCCAGGAACCAGACCTACCGTTGACACCGTTATGTTCCTGGCGCTCATGCCAAGGCCATTTGGTTGTGGTTCAACCATGGTCCTGATCGCGCTCATAAGTTTTTGGTAATTGGCAAGTGGTTCACCCATGCCCATGAAAACAATGTTGTTCACTCGCTCATCATCGTGACGAGCTTTGCCCAAACCACCTTCGGCAATAACCTCATTGGCGCGCACGATTTGATCAACAATTTCTCCGGCAGACATGTTTCGAACTAGCCCTGCCTGACCCGTTGCACAAAAAGGACAGTTCATACCGCAGCCAGCCTGCGAGGAAATACAAAGTGTGATGCGGTTTGAATAGCGCATCAAAACCGATTCCACCAATGCACCGTCAAACAACCGCCAGAGAAATTTAATGGTCTTGCCATCATCGGTCTGCAGCCTCTTGACTTCAGTCAACATGGTTGGCAACACCTTTTGAACCAGTTCCTCACGACCTGCCTTTGGCAGGTCGGTCATCTTCGCAGGGTCCGAGGTGTAGTGAGTGAAGTAGTGGGTCGCAAGCTGTTTGGCCCTAAAGCCCTCAATGCCAAGCTCTTTGATCTGAGCAGCTCTGTCCTGTGGCTCAATGTCTGCAAGGTGTAGCGGTGGCTTGCCGCGCTTAGGCTCTGCAAACTGCAAAAGCGGCTTGCCGCTTTCATCTTTTTTCTGAGTCCAGCCCTCTGTTTTGGGCTTTACCTGACGCACTGACATTGGACTCCTTGATTGCTGACTCCAAGTCTACAAAAGGGCCGCTGATAGGTGTTGATAAATCAAACCAGCAAGCGGAGCACCCGCTTGCCGTCTAGGCTTTTGAGTGTGCTGAAAAGACTGCTAGTGATATCAAGACCCGTGCTGTGGGTAAACACCATTGGGACAACGATTACCGGCATGTGGCTTGCGGGGTTTCTGTTCACCTGGGAGATCATCCCAATTCTGATTTGGGTCACGTTTCCGTTTAACCTCCTGATCTACGGCATCAACGACATCTTTGACCAGGAAACTGACAACATCAATGCTCGTAAGGGTGGCTACGAGGGTGCTCATATCTACCCCAATGAGGTCAAGCCCATTTGGATTGCAGTAATCGCGACCAACCTGCCGTTTCTTATCTTCTTTGCAATAACGCTTCCTTGGCAGGCAACTGCCTGGATGGTTGCCTACAGTCTCTTTTTCCTCTTCTACTCTGCCCCTCCGCTTCGATTCAAAGCAAGAAAATACCTCGATGCTCTATCGAACACCGACTACGCCTTCCCGCTTGCCTTTGTTCCATTGGCTCTCGGTAGAGAGCCAATGTGGTTGGCAGTTGCAGGCCTAATGGCCTGGTCCATTGCAAAGCATGCCTACGATGCCATCCAAGACATTCCGCAGGACTCGGACACTGGCATCGTGACAACCGCTGTTCACCTTGGGCCCAAGAACACCGCCCACTGGGCGACGTTCTGGTGGGCAGTGTCAACGGTGCTTTTTGCACTTGTGAATATCCCGGTTGCCATTGTCAATGCTCTTATCGCCGGCTACCTAGTGTTCGGCATCTACAAAACACCAACGCCAGAAAAGGCGCATGATCTCTATAAGTACTCGATTGCTTTTCCCTATGTCGCGGGGGCAGTTGCGGGTGTGCAATTGGTAGCTGGAATTATGTGGGGGGTCTACCCCTAAATGAGCAAGATCATTGTTCTAGGCGCTGGTCTTTCAGGACTTGCGAGCGCCGCGCTCTTAGCAAAGGCAGGACATGAAGTCACTGTTCTGGAGCGTCACCAATGGCTTGGTGGTAAATCAAGAAGAGTGGTGGTAAAAGGTCAACAGATGGACACCGGTCCAGCGCTAGTCACCTTCACTGGAGTCTGGGAAAAACTGCTGGCAGATTTCGACAAGCTCGGTAAAGGTAAGGCTGAAAAGACAGCTAAAGAAATAGCAAACCTGGAATTTGTAAAGCTCAACGAATTAGGTCGCTATTACTACAACGACGACATCACCGATTTGCCAATAGCAAAAGACCACAAATGGTTCAGCGCCTGGCAAAGATTTGAAAAAGATCATGCTCCGCTAACCGAGCCAATCACCAAGCTACTAACCAAGAAGCCAATGAGCCTGGCAGCACTGCCATCGTTAGCAAAGCTGCAGAGCCGCTATGGCTTCAGGCTCACAACCAGTTGGTACCTACAGGCGCAGAAGTATATGCCTCAGGCACTGAAAGACATCATCGCCATCCACACCCTGAACGCCGGCATCGCACCCAACCGCACGCTCGCCCTCTACGCCTCGATGACAGCAGTCATGGCAACCGATGGCATCAGGGTGCCGGTGGGGGGAGTGAATGAAATAGCCCTTGCGCTTGGCAGGCTTGCCGAAGCGGCAGGTGCGAAGATAATCCTCAACACCGAGATCACTGAGATCTGCCGCAAGGAAGTAAAGACCAAAACAGAAACCTTCAAGGCCGACTACATAATCTCTTCACTTGACCCGCAGGTTTTCAATCACCTCTTCAGAAATAAACCACTGAAGCCAGCACCCTCCAGAAGCTGCTCTGGCATCGCCGTCTACGGAGTGCTGAATAAGCCATTGCCAGAAAACATCGTGACGCACTCGGTTGTGATGCCAGCAGACCCAAGTGATCTTTATCAAAAACTTGAGCAAAACCAACTGCCAAAAGAAACAATGGCTTTCGTCAATTACTACAAGCCGCAGGAGATCTACCCAAACGAAAAAGCAACGGTGGCTGTGCTGCTGACAGCACCTGCCGATGGCAAGCACTACGACATTGACCACCCCTGGGTAAAAAAAGAAATTGACCGTATTTCCCAAAAACTAGGCCTCGATAAACCAATCAGCGAGCTATTTGTTGATCACACGGTGCTGGACCCTGAGTACTTTGGCAACTGGGGAGCACCGGGAGGGGCCCTCTACGGAGCAACAAAACCACTCTGGCAATCAGGGCCTTTCCACTCACCGCAATACCGCAGCCCACTAACCCCTTGGCTATTTAGGGTTGGTGCGTCTGTTCACCCTGGCGGTGGAATTCCTGCAGTTCTTGGAGGCGCAATGAACTCAATCGCGCCGCTACTAAAAAGGCGCTAAGAACCAGAACCTCTACTCAAAGAATTCGGCAAACGCTGTTTCTAAAATGGCAAAGTCATCAGCACTTGGCTTGCCATAGCTGATGTCCGTGGTTCCGATGTAATCGTCAAAGGAAGTGCTCACCGAAACAAAAATACCGTCCTCCAAAAAGTAACTCTGCCCCTGCACACCAAACTCACCAAAGTCTTGCAATACGAAAAAGCTGCCGTCAGGTTGCTGCTGAGCAGCAATTCCGGCGTCTACGCCGGCTTCCTCGGCTAATGAAAACGATAGGTAAGCTCCGCACACAACAAACACGTCTGCTTCAAAAACCAGCCCGTGCTCGTCGGTTTCAGGAAAGTAGTAGGCAGCACTGTAACTCTCAATTGCATCACTCTCGCTTACCATGACCGCTATCAAGCTTCCATCAGTGGCGGTCTCTGTGACACCCTCGGTCATTGCCTTTTCACAGCTCAGTGCAGCAGCTTGTGTAAAGTTCGCGAGCGACACCCTTGCATCAACACCAAAGGAGTCTTCTTCAGAGGAAACATCTTCCGAACCGGTTGAACTTTGCTGGGGTGCGCTGGTACTGGTTGCAGTTGGTTCCGCAACAGATCCTTGGCAGCCTGCCAAGAGCAAAAGGGTGGAGGCCAGTGCCGCCATTTTTGGAGAAGCATAAGGGGACAACTTCGCAACTTGAGTCAAAGAGTGCTATTTGTCTTCGCTCGTAGCATCGGCATCGACTTCAGCTTCTGAAACAACTTCCGCCTCGAGTGGCTTTCTGGCCGAGTCAGCAAGAGACTTCCTGCGAGCAATGATGACCTCTTGTTCTGGAGTCAGCATCTTGCTGGTCTCCTCGAGGAAGGCTTCAATTGCATTTGCCTGAGATGGGAGTTTTGAAAGTCGGTATTCGGCTTCTGCAATTGCCTCACGAGCGATGTCGAGAGACTTCAGCGAAAGTGCTTCTGCGCGAGCTCTAGCGTCGGATATGAGAGCAAGCGCCATGCCCTGCGATTCACTAGCCATGCGATCAGCTTCTGAGCGAGCGTTGTCCAAGGTCTCTTCGGCATTCTCGATAAGAGAACGGGCTTCCTCGGTGGCAGAACTCAGCTCACGCTCTGCATCATCGCGCATTGCCTCCGCCTCAGCCTGAACCTTGCGGAAAATCTGTAGCGCCTGCTTTTCACCAGCATCAATCTTTTCTGAAATTTCAGATTCAATCTCTGCGTTGCGCTTCAAGAGCCTTGCGTTTTCATTTTGAATTCGCTCAACTTCACTTTGGAGTTCAGCCTTCACTCGAGATGAGTAGTTGTCTGCATCAGAACGAACAACATTGCCTTCTTTTTCTAACCTTGCTCGCTCTGATTCAACGCGCTGCATTTCATCTTCGGCAGCCTCGAGTGTTTCACGAGACTGTTTATTAGCGTTAGACAGCACCGACTTTGATTCACGCTTGGCGGCAGCAAGCATTTTTTCAACTTCGTCTTCGGCTTCAAACTTGATTCGCTCAGCTTCTGCCTTTGCCGTCTCGCGAGCTTTTACCGCTTCTTTGGCCGCATCGTTTACTAGCTTTGCTGCCTCTGCTTCTGCAAGGCGAAGGGTTTGTTCGAACTGCGCTCCGACCTGGGCATAGCCGGGTGAGCGATTTAGCTTGAGAGATTCTTCTAATTCAACAACTCGCTCGCGAAGTGCATTCTGCTCCCTGATGGCCATTGCGTTGTACTGCTCTATGTCAGCAAGATTCTTCTGCAGCCAGGCGACATGCTTGTCAACCTCAGCGCGGTTATAACCACTTATGGCAGTGCCAAAGACTTTTCTGGTTGGTTCGCTCATCCCGTTAGGTTACCCTCAAAAACCCATAGAAACAATGCCCCGGGTGGGGTTATCCCTTTTTGGTTGGTGCTGTCTTCTTTGCTGAAGTTGTTGTTTTCTTCGCTACAGGCTTCTTGGCAGTAGGTTTGCTGGCTTTTGCGGCGGCTGGCTTTTCAGTTGGCTTTTTAGCTGTGGGCTTCTGCACCGCTGCATTCTTTATTGCCGGCTTAGACGTTGTTTTTGCCTCTGGAACGGCTGGAGTTCTCTTAGCAGAAGCCTTGGCGGCTGGCTTTTCGGCTGCTGCTTTGGCCTTTAAGGTTGCAGCACGCTTTTTTGCAGCGGCTTCTTTTTTTTCGCGACGTTGTCGTTCTTGATTTTCTTTAAGAGCTTCATCGGACAAGAACTTGAGGTCCTTTTTGTCCAATTTCGCGTCCTGAGAGTTAATCAACTGCAAGCTACGTTTCCAAGAAGCCAAACTTGATTCAAACTTTTGAGCGTTAGGTTCCTCAAAATCTAAGATTGGCAACTCTGGTGGGGGGAGTGGCGTCTTCTTTTGCTTCAGCCAGTTGAACATTGCGTGCCTAGAAATTTGTCAATAAAACGGTGGACATTGTGCTTAGGTTACATCAATTGAGCTGAGCCTAGGACCATAAAACGAATCTCATCTGAATCCTGATATTCGTTCGGTTTCCCGTACTTGATCTAGCCCACACTTTCTCGACTGATTACCGATCGCGCGAGCAGAAATGACCCTCTCCGTTAATACAGAATCGGACAGCTGAGGGCGAAATCAACATTCTGATCTCTGTTTTCCCCGGTCACACAGACATACTTAGGATTCGAGCCATTTTTGCATCGTCCTTGTGTCTCCTTGAATCTGAGGAGAATGCAGTGATTGGCTCCCAGTTAACTCAGTGACTGTAGGCAGCCCGCCAAAATCTAACTCCGTCAACATAAACCTCAATTACATTCTTCATGCCGACCACTAGGTCCACGGTGCGAACCAGATAATTCGCTCCAGCCATTGAACCAGAGGTAATCACCCGCAATTTGGGATCTGTATCGTCAACAGCTCTAACCCAAGCAATTTCATTGCCATTTAGGAAAAATTGCACCTTCCCTGCACCAACAATGTTCTTGGCGTAGATCTTTACCTCGTCCTCAGATATGCGCTTGGTCCAAGCCTTCACCTCTGGTGAACAAGCTTCCGCTCCAACAACCAGCGCATTTTGAAGTGTTGTGGCTCCCGATGCCGATGTTATTACTATGTCCACTGCAGAATCCGTGGCAACCCCCTCAGGGACAGACAACACCAATTTGTTGCCCGTGTTTTCCAAGACCAGAGCAGGAAATCCGTCAACCGTTGCTGAAGAGCCTGACAGCCTGCTGCCGCTAATTGTTATTACTGATGCGGTGCAGAAGATGTCCCTGTCAACGCTGACGCTACTTGCCCTAGGAGCAACATCGTCAACTGCGGGAAGGTCCACGAAGTTAGCCACGGCTTGAGGAACTGCACCTGTTGGGTTCTCTGGAGAGTCCCAGCCGAGTCCTGCGCTAATGTCCAAGAAATAATTCGCTCCGTCGTTCGCCTTGGTCTGCCCAACAACGAAGGTAAAGCTACTCACGCGTTCATAGCGAACTGTTACTCGAGAAATAGTTCGCTGATCGGCACTACTTGACGTTCCACGTCCATTCAGTTCTTCAAATCTTGTCCAGCCGGAATCCCCGCGTCTTACGTCCAGAATCGTGTTGTCGTCCAGGGTGAAATTGGTAAATCCCGCAAACTCAATGAATTGAAGGTCATCAATGTCGTAACTGTTGACCAATAACTCAGGAAATTGATATGGGGATCCAAATTCGTCTTGGAACTCGATCGTTATCTCTGCCCTTGCTTCTGTTGCTGCAACCGCGGAGTCGTTCTCAATGCGTAAGTACCATTCATCCCACTCTGCTTGGTAATAATCACCTGATTCGTCTAGGTCTTCTAGCTCGTCACCGTCGAGTTGCTCAATTTCCTGAATTGTCACGAGGGCATCTATTGCGTTTCCGTTGTGCACAGCAGCATTCTCGAAGAGTGCGCTGAAGCCGACTGCAGAAGGCTCCCCAACGTCAACAAACTCGCTGTCTACCATGTGGGCAAAATTAATCGGTGTTGGCAAATCGGGATGGGAGACACATTCGTCTACCATGTCTGGAATCTGACCGTCCCTGACCATAGGCAAACAGAAACCAAACTCGATATCCTGGACAATTACCTGTTCCGCAAAATCGGCAGCGGCCTCAGAAGCTAGTCCACTCGGGTGCCAGTCCACAAAGAACATCTCCAGCTCAAAGATCTCGCTTCCCGGTGTCATTGCAAGTACGCCCATGTCAAAAAACAAGTCGTCATCACCCTGAAAAACCGCTGCTGAATCGGCTTCAGCACTATTTCTGATTTCTGCTGCCCTATTGAGCTCATAGCCAATAACCAAGTCCTCCGCTTCATCCCCGTCGGCGCTGATGATGGAAAGCGAGCTTTCGGATTCAGTGATTACATCCAGCGTGGTTCCATCATCGGAGCCCAGGTTTCCCCCAAACCTAACTTCGACAGATTCTGTTATGTCTGAAGCGCTTTCGACTGCAACTGAGTACCTGACAAAACTGCCTTGGGCGAATGCGTTTAATTCGAGCACTAGCGTGCCCCCCGCGATTGAAATTGGGCTGGTGAGGCAGGAAACCTCAAAAGAAGTGGCGACAAGATCACCTGAGGATTGCAGATCCTGCCCGTCTAATTTCCGCGTGCAGGACTCATAGTCGTCCGCCAAGATTAGAGCGTTAGATCCGGTAGCAAGCAAGGAGATCTCGCCAAACTCGTCAAATGCATCAAAACGCTCGCCGCCATCCACGTCGTTCAATATCGGCCCGACAAAGTCAAGCGCTAGGCCGGAAAACCCAGTGACTGCTGTTCTAGATGGCGAGATATGGACCGCGTTGTCCGTAAATTCAAAGGCATTGAAAATCCAATTTCGGTCATCAGCAAGCTCCTCGGAAGCCTTTTTTCCGAGGCTATCCACTACTTTGCCGCCAATGTCCAGCTCTACATCATCAGGACTTGAATCCACATTCCAGGCCGTAAGAGCACGAGCAAGATTCAATGGACTCATGGCAGTGCTGTGGAGAGAGAATGCGTCTAGATTGGTGAGGCTCTCTAAGCTGAAGTGACCCAATGGTTGGTCAAATACCGACGCTCCCGCAAACATCGCATAAAAAGTCGTCACACCCGCAGTGCTCCAATTGGTTAGCGGTTGATTGAAAGATGAGGCCAGGTTAAACATGTAACCCATGTCTGTTGCAGAGCTAGTGTCCCAAACACCAATTGGCTGATTAAACGATGTCGCGCCCCAAAACATGGACATGAATCTCTCCACGTTTGCAGTGTCCCAATCAACAACGTCGGGGTCATTGAATGAAGTCGCTCCAATAAAAAGCGCGTGCACGTCAACCACTCCAGCAGGCAGGTAGTCTGGCACCGAAACTAGGCTGGAAGCTGCGGCCAGACCATATTCCAAAGACATTAAACCGTCAAGGTTTCCCCAGGCTAAGACCTCGGTAATCTTGGCCATCTCGTCCTCAGCGGTACCACCAGCTCCGTCGCTTCTATCCTCAGGGTTTCCGGAAAACCCAAAGTGCGTCAATGAGCCGCTAATTCTTATGTCGTAGGTTCCAGCGGTTTCATACGAGTGGGGCTTGAAGCCGGCTGTGTTGAAAGATTCCACACTGGAGCCATCGCCCCAATCAACGGTGACGTTTACATCTCCGCGAAGTGGGACTCCAGCTCGCTTCTCATCCGCACTCAGGGTCAAATCCTGATTGGTGTCAGTGATGACCACTCTGATTTCCATCGCGACACCGTTTGCGAGGGCGGGCTGCGGTAAAAAACCCAGGAAACCTATTGAAAGAGCTGAAAGCAGCCCCAAAATTTTCTTCATGTTTCCCCTCGGTGAATTAATTCGCAGGCCTCAAAAGGCTCTCCCGCAAGCCTAGCAGGCAAGTGAAGACACAGCCGGCTGGTAATTAGTTACTCAGGAGCCTGGCTTGGGGTGCAGGTACTACCCAAAATTGCTTTCCTTCAATGAAAAAGGTCAGGAATTCAAAAACTCATTACTGGGCACACCGGGCCACTGTGAGCGCCAAATTGCTCACGAACTGAATCTCTAGCAGAAAAGTCAATGCTCGTCCTAGACATGTGCTCCAGAAACTTGCTGTCGGCTCTGACTGTCGCTAGCGCCCATCTCGATTCTGCTGCATATCACCTGTTCCTGCATCCATCAGAAATGAGGTGCAGTCCAAGAAGTCGCCTGATTCCTCTGGTGAGAGAAAAAGGATGTTGGCCTGATTGAACATGGGTCAGAATCATAAAGAATCACGAGCGATCTAAATAGGCCCTACCATTGAGACGATTAAATTGAGAACTTCCAGCAAGGGCGGGTATGGGATGAGAGTACTTGTCACCGGTGCGGCAGGGTTTTTGGGCTCTCATTTGTGCGATCGACTCTTGAGCGATGGACATGAGGTGGTCGCTCTTGACAATTTGCTGACTGGGAGCTTAGACAACATTTCGCACCTTTCCAGTCATTCCAAGTTTGAGTTTGTTCTACACGACATCACAATCCCAATAAATGTTGATGTGGAGCGAATCTACAATATGGCTTCACCGGCCAGCCCATTCTTTTACCAGCTAGACCCGATACAGACTCTCAAAATAAACGTCATGGGTGCCATAAACATGCTTGACCTTGCGAGACGAGTGGGAGCAAGAATCCTGCAAGCATCAACTAGCGAGGTTTACGGAGACCCCAGCTCGCACCCCCAGAAGGAAAACTATTGGGGAAACGTTAACCCCATTGGCCCTCGGGCCTGCTATAACGAGGGCAAACGCGCCGCAGAAACTCTATTTTTCGACTATCAGAGACAGCATCAGGTTGAAATCAGGGTGGCAAGAATATTCAACACTTTTGGCCCGAGAATGGCAGTTGACGATGGACGAGTAGTTTCGAATTTCATCGCACGAGCGTTGAGGAATGAGGATCTAGCGGTCTTTGGCGATGGCAGCCAAACTAGAAGTTTTTGTTACGTGGACGACCTGATCAATGGTCTCGTTGCATTGATGAACTCTGATGCAAAAATAGATCAACCCGTGAATTTAGGCAATGATCACGAAGTTCCCATTTTGGATTTAGCGGACCTGATTATCAAGGAAACTAATTCGAATTCCCGAATTGCCCTAAACCCACTTCCTGACGATGACCCTCGGAAAAGGAGGCCCGACTTGCGATATGCTCGGGCAACACTCGGCTGGTCTCCCCAAACAACTCTTGTTTCCGGCCTGCGGTCAACAATTGGCTCTTTAGAGGGTGGCGTTACCTAGCCAGCCAACTTCCTGATGCCCCGCCTAGAAATCAGCATGATTCACTACTTTTTTTCGATCTTGCGTTAGCGGACCCCAAAATTCTCATCTGTTCCCCAAGAATTAAGCCGACTTCACCATGGTCATCTACTGCCAATTGGCCAATCACTCTCTCAATGGCGTGAAGCACAGTCCCGTCGAGGTCAACTGGCTCATCGGGAAAGTCATCAAGGCCCCACTTTTGATCCAATAAGCGCATCAAACTGCTCGTCCGGGCTGCGAACATCCCCCCTGCTGGAAACTCAATCCAAGTCCAAATTTTTGGCAATTTAATACCCAGAAGGCTACTCAGCTGCTGAATAAAATAGGTGTTTCCGCCTGCAAAATGGTTTAAAGGGTTCACAATGTCGTCTTCATAGGTTGGCCAAACAGACTTGAGTGCAAGGTTTGTCTCGAACTCCCCAACTATCGATTCAAATCGTCTCTTGCCTCCAAGCAAGGAAGCCCAAGAAATCTCGTGCCACATCTCACCCTTGGCTTGAGTCATATGTTCAGATTTTTTTTCGTGAAGATGGAACATGAGGTCATATTTCAAAATGTCGTACTTAAAGGCCGTGAGGAGTGGGCCAAAATTTCTTCCCCTGTTCGGCACCAATCGACAGTCTGCTTGCATGTGCCTGGCCATGAGCCCGTCGCGAATGCGATTGAGCACCTCCGGAGTAGTTACGCTGAAATAGATGTCTCCCTCGGTGCCAATCGCCTTTAGCCTGTCGAGCATCTTTTCAACGTCGTAGCCGTAGTGAACGTGAATGAACAGTCCAACGGTGTTTATTGCTTTTCTATTTTCATCATCTCCAAATGACGCACCAGTTAGATCCAGCCTCTTCACGCTAATGAGCCGATAGGAAAGCCGCCTCGCGGCCCGCAACACCAGCTCTCTCATTATTGGGACTCTTTACTGTTGTTGAATTCGGAAATGATGGCCAAGTAATCCTGATCTGTAAATCCCTTGGCCAACCTTTTTGATTGATCCATCATTGTTCTAAAAACTGAATCAGGAAATTTCGTGGTGTTGGCCAAAAACTGGAGCGTCTCTGCTAATTGAATGTGAGATCCGTCAAGGCTGTATCCATTAACTCCTTGGCTTAGAGTCTCGAGATAACCTCCCACTTGGGTTCTCAGCACCAAAGCTCCCCCCAACATTGCTTCAACAAGGTAGATGCCAAGTGACTCGTTGTCAGAGAGGGAAACGACAACGTTTGACTCAGCAAGATGTCCGTGAACTTCTTCCTGCGGCAAGCTGTGATGCCATGTCAGGCTACCTGAATGCATGTCCTGCCCTTCGTCGAGAATAGGGCCTGTGAGGCCACCTTTGGAAAGGCCTATTAGATTTAGCTTGATGTTGCGATGGTGAGGTAAGCCCCCAGTGATCTCCTGGGCGATCTTCGCGGCCTTTACGACATCCTGTTGTCTTTTACGTGTGTCATGCGAGGGTCCAACTACGGCTATTTTTAGCTCGCTCGTATCCTGGGACGCACTCAATGCAGCTTGATTTTCAACTCGGTAAAGGGCTAATTTGCTTGAAATCCCCAGCCCGTGCAGTTCCTGAACCTTGAGTTTCGTTTGAGCCGACGGCACGAATACCTGAAGGACCCCGGCCTCCGTTGCCCTCTTGATTTTCCTTGACGTTCCTGCATCCAGATATAAATCGGGTTCGTTTTCGTGAACATACAAGACAATTTTCTCAAGGCGTTGTTGCAATCCAAGATCCAAAACTTGGTTCAGCCACCTTTTCGGAACGGCGATTGAGTTGACATAAACATTTCTCAAACCCTCATATGGCAACTTCCTCGACGTTGGGTGTTCCACTACTGATAGACCCCCACCAAAGCTCTTGCCTCCTAGAGCGCTAGAGACAGTGGAGCGAGGAACCGCAATTTTGATGTTCAGATTCTTCGCTTCGGCCCAACGGCTTACGACATCAAGCCCCACAAGCGGCGCACCCGACAAGTCCAATTGGTGGAAAATAGCTAGCGAAATCATTGAGCGCTTCGGTTGTCGTCCGCTGAAAACACCTAGTTTTCTTATCGAAAGCACGACAAATTGCATGCTTTGGAGGATGGCCAACTTCAGGCCAGCGGATTTTCTGAGTTTGAGAAATTTTCGCAGCCAAGACCTCGGGTTCTTTAGAAGCACCATTCGCTCACACACTTTCAGAGTTCTCGCTTCTCGATGAGCTGAAATTTAGCACCAAAACTTCGGTAATACTAAGGAGTTCCAAGATGCTTTAGCTCCCACGTCACGGGCAAATAGCGTGAATTGAGCATTCAGATATTTGGTCTTGGTTTTGCTGCTCTGCAGACAAAATCCTATTCAGTCACCTTAGGCGAGCACGACCGCGGAGCCGAAGAGTGCCTAAAAAGCGCTAAGGCAGCTCTGGGTTGGAAACCAGCCCCGGATCTCCAATCTTTATACCCTGCCTGCTCTGCACCACCCGAACAAATTCACTGGCCTCTGTAAGGCCGTCGATTGACCCCATATCCATCCAGACTGTCCCTTGGCTCAAGACCTCAACAGCCAACTCACCAAGCTCAAGGTACCTTTTATTCAAGTCCGTGATTTCTAATTCACCGCGTCCTGACGGGGTTAGCTCTTTTGCGAATTGGATTGCCTTGTTGTCATAAAAATAGAGACCCGGGATGGCATATTTGCTGGTTGGCTTTGCAGGTTTCTCTTCAATAGAAACTGCCATGCCAGATTGATCAATCGAAACCACACCGTAGTCGGAAGGGTTGGCAACTCTATAAGCAAAAATAGTGGCTCCAGTTGGATTATTCAGTCGCTGCAAGCTGCGGCCCAATCCATCACCAAAAATAATGTTGTCACCAAGCATCAACATAACGTTTTCTTGGCCAATGAAACGCTCACCAATGAGCAAGGCATCTGCAATGCCTTTTGGCTGGTCTTGAACTGCATACTGAATGGAGAGGCCCCATTGCCAGCCGTCCCCCAAAAGTTTCTCGAATAAGGGCGCATCCTTCGGCGTGGTAATAACAAGTATCTCTGTTACCCCAGCCAGCTTCAAGGTGGTAATTGGGTAATAAACCATTGGCTTGTCATATACCGGCAAGAGTTGTTTTGAGACGGCGATCGTGAGCGGATACAAGCGGGTTCCCGATCCACCCGCGAGAATTATCCCCTTCAAATGCCGGACCTCTCTATGTAGTCTTTACTAATCCGTGTCGCCTTATCTAAAAAAAGACGTTGACCCCCTCGAGAGTATAATTCAAGTGCTATGAAAGGGTGCTGAGGTGAAAGTTTTGGTAACCGGTGGCGCCGGTTTTATAGGTAGCAACTTTGTTCACAGGACGCTAGCAACCAAGCCTGATATCGAAATCAGCATCTTAGACGCGCTCACGTATGCAGGTCGTCTCTCCAATCTCTCAGGAACTCTAGAGAGAGTTCAATTCACCCAGGGAGACATCAAAGATTCTGTGCTTGTCGATCGACTGGTGGGAGAGTCTGAGCTGGTTATTCACTTTGCTGCTGAGAGTCACAACGACAATTCATTGAATAACCCCCTGCCATTTGTGGAAACCAATGTCTTGGGAACCTATGAACTTATTCAAGCGTGCATTAAACATGATGTCAGGTTTCACCACATTTCAACGGACGAGGTCTTTGGTGACCTGCCCCTTGACGGGACTGAGTGCTTTACTCCCGACAGTCCAATCAATCCCTCTTCACCCTACAGTTCAACAAAAGCGGCATCAGACCTACTCGTTAAGGCTTGGATTAGATCTTTTGGACTCAAGGCCACCATTTCAAACTGCAGTAACAACTATGGGCCGCGTCAGCACGAAGAAAAGCTAATACCCAGAACGGTTCTGCACGCAGCTGCAGGTATAAAGCCAAAGGTATTTGGCAACGGCCTAAATGTTAGAGACTGGATTCACGTTGACGACCACAACGACGGGGTCTGGTCCATAATTGAAAAAGGGCAGCTCGGTCAGACTTATCTTCTTGGGGCAAATGGTGAACGAACCAACTTGCAAGTGGTCACAGCAATTCTCAGAGAACTGAAGCTACCCGACGACTTCATAGAATTTGTCCCAGACCGTCAAGGGCACGATCTTCGCTATGCAATCGATGCCTCTAAGACCATCGCCGAACTTGGATGGGCTCCGCAACATGCTTCTTTTGAAGATGGGCTCGGGCCTATTGTTGCTCACTACGCAAAATTGGCTCAAGATGGGGAAATTTTCCTCCCCTAGAGATCTCGCGATGGGCCGATGTGAGCCTGACCACTCTACTTAAACAGCAAATGAGTAGCGTCAGCCAGCTTCGGTGCGGAACTATCTTTGTCGCTCATGTGAAACTCAGGTATTGCTCGATCCTTGGACAATTTAGCCCAATCGATTCCTGCCTCAAGAGGGTTTACGCTGTGCTCCTTGTCGGGTTCAAACACGCTGTCGCACAGGTAGCTGACGCGAGTGTTGTCTTCAAGAGCCAGGAATGCGTGGCCGAGACCCCGCCCAAGGAATAGCGAATTGTTACTAGCTGCATTTAGCTCAAATGCTTCCCAAGCCCCAAAAGTTGGAGAGCTTTTCCTAAGGTCTATTGCCACGTCAATTATTGATCCGGACATCACAGACACCATCTTTGCCTGACCAGGCGGGTCTTGTTTGAAGTGGATTCCCCTCAGGACCCCTTTATTGGACAAAGAATTATTCACTTGGGCAAGCTTGAACTGCATGCGGGTCTCGTCCAGCAGTGTATCCGGCCTAAACGACTCAAAGAAATGCCCCCGACTGTCCTCAAGGACAGTCGGGGTGAAAAGAAACAGGCCTTGAATTTTAGTTTTTGAGTAGGTCATTCGAAGGCCAAGCTCTCATAGCTACTGTTGCCATTAACCAAAGTACCTCCGACTAATATCCTGAGTATCTCCAAACTCCATAATCTCCCCTGACTCAAGCCGCAGTACATTTTTGGCTGTCCTTTCAACCAGGGACTTGCTATGGCTGGCAATGATGAGGATTTCCGCATGATCAATCAAGTTGGTGAGCCTATGTTCGGCCTTCTCCGCAAAAGAGCCGTCACCGATACTTAGCCACTCATCCATTATTAGGATTTCTGCACGAGTCGAGGTGGCTACAGAAAACGCCAACCTAAGGAGCATTCCTGACGAGTAGGTTCTCACTGGGAGATTTATGAAATCCCCGAGCTCAGAGAACTCCATGATCTCCTCGAAACTGCTGGCTATCTCCTTCTTACTCAGCCCCATCAGCTGACCTCGTAGATAGATGTTCTCCTTGCCTGTGTTCTCTGGACTTATGCCAAGTTCGATATCTACCAATGAAGCTATGGTGCCTGACCGTTCTATTCGGCCCGATGTCGGCTCGTAGATACCTGCTAGAACCCTAAGCAAAGTCGACTTGCCAGAGCCGTTGTCCCCGATGATTCCCAAGCGATCACCACTTTGCAGGTCAAGGTCTATGTTGCTCAACGCCTGCACGGAAACGTGTCCTGTCTTATCGGCCGTCAAACGGCCGCCAGTCACAGCGCTCACAAGAGAATTCGTGACGGACCTCGAAGAAGAATTAAAAATTGGGAAAGTTACCCCTGCTTTTTCCAGTTTGATGTGAGCCATGACTAAACCCAATACGCAATTCTGTGTTCAAACTTCTTATAAACAGCAAGTCCTACGGCCCAGAAGACTCCGGCACCGAGAGCAGATAAGCCCCAGTTCTCAATAGTTGGCCACTGGCCAAGCAACGGCAACCGGCAGATTTGGAGTAAGTGATAAAAAGGATTTAGGCCTAGGACTAAGTGAGCAAGCTGACTGTCACCGAGGCTCTCAGCCATCCAAATGACGGGTGTTGCGTAAAAACTCACCGTGACTGCGGAATTGACAATTGGTGGAATGTCCCGAAACCTTGCTGCGAAAACGGCCAGTATTAAGGCTAGACCCGATACCGCCACCAGGGCTAGCGCTACTCCAAAGGGGGCCAACAAAATTGCCGGACCCGAATTGGAGCCAACCACTAATAGGACTAATGGAAAAATAACGATGTTGTGTGCGGTGATGAGTAAATTACGCCAAGCCACTCGTATCAAGTGAGCTATTTTTGGCAGCGGAATTTGCTTGATCATTCTTTCGGCCGCTATGAACGCCAGTACCCCGTCATTTAATACCCCCGATAAAAGGCCCCACATGATGATCCCTGAGGCGAGATACGGAAGAAAGACGTCCATTGGAGTGCCGAAGATGAGGCCGAAGACTATTCCTATGCATGCGATGGTTACGCCCATTCCAATGGTTATCCAGAGCTGCCCAAGAGCACTGCGCCTGTAAGACTGGCGGATATCCTGCCAGCCCAGCGTCATACCTATGCGAAACACATATCCTCAATCCTTTGGCTATCAGCCTAGCAAGCAGAGAGCTAGGCTCTAGTGCATGAGATGGGCAGTGATTGGTGCTAATGGCATGCTTGGGAGTGACCTTAAAAAGTATCTAGAGGAAAAAGGTGAGGTCGTGCGAGGCTTCACTCGAGAGAACCTCAACTTGGATGGTGACCTGCAAGAACTCAAAGACTATGAAGTTCTTGTTAATTGCATTGCCTACACAAAAGTGGATCTGGCTGAAACACAAGTCTCCGAGAGTTACTTTGCCAATGCTGTGATTCCGAAGAGGCTCGCAAGCTATGCAGGGTCCGAAAGGCAACTGATTCATGTCTCCTCGGACTATGTTTTCGACGGTCACAAAGGCGCGCCTTATTTACCCCTCGATACGAAAAACCCTTTGGGGTCCTACGGGCGAAGTAAATCCGAAGGCGAGGACGCCGTTCTCAACATCAGCGACGAGGCACTAGTAGTCAGAACATCCTGGCTTTACGGAGCAAATGGTTCGTGCTTTCCCAGGACTATTGCGAGGCAACTCTTGGCTGGTAATGAAGTCCCGGTTATAAGTGACCAAGTGGGTTCTCCAACGTACACGCTTGATTTGGCAGACTTTATTCACCTGGTGGGCAGTCAACCTACGACAGAGCGAATACTTCATGGGGTATCGTCCGGGGGTTGCAGTTGGTTTGAGTTTGCCAATGCCATAGCGGATACTGTCTCGGCTAGAGGGGCCGTGAAACCGATTTCAACGGCTTCCATTAGTGGTGCGGCTCTGCGACCTCGCTACAGCGTCCTGGCGCCAAGCCGGATTGCAGGCTGGGACCCTCCGGGTTGGCAGGAAGCTTGGGGAAGAGCTGCCGAGAACGTGTTAGCCGATTTATAACTAGCTAGTAGTAAGTATTTCGTAAGACCGAGCTGGCATTCACGTGAATGCCAGCTCCTCCGAGAGATAGCTCATTTTTTGCTTGGGAAGCTTGTCGTAAACTGACCTCATGAAAAGAGATGAGCCAGGACCAGAACACCAGCCAGTGCAGACGAAGGTATCCGAAGTGGAGGGGGTCGAAACTGAGAAATCTCCATTTGTTATCTACGGTGGCGACAATTGTTTGACCGAGCTATTCAGAGAGGAGTGGCAAGGAGGCGTATTCAAGGGCGAGCCGATAGAGCATCTGTACACGGTTTCCGCGCCCACAGGCGGAACGCATAACGAATTTCACTTCCATGAGCACACGGCTGACAGATACATGATTCTTTCTGGTGAGGTGGATGTCGGTCTTTACGACGGTCGAGAAGGCTCGCCCACCTTTGGGGCTTTTTTAGTTGTCTCCCTTTCGACGATGCCTTCCCAGAAACCTAACCTGCTTCGCATCCCGCCCGGTGTATGGCATTCACTCAGGTGGCGCAGCTCTGAAGGCCTTCTTCTCAATGCCAAGACCCCAAGTTACTCAAGGGGACTTCCTGACAAGTTCAGAGTCCAGCCGGAGGACTATCCGGATGCAATCAATTGGAACGTTGAGTAGTGCTGTTGCTATGGCTTTCGGGGCTTCATGAGAATCTTGCTGCTAAATGACCTAATTCGCCTTAGCAGCGCCGTGGTCAACCTGGAGCTTGACCTAACAAAGAGCTCCGCCAGAAGCTTGTGTTTTTCCTCTTCGACTCTCTCATTCCAAGTGGAGACCGCACCAGGCTTTTGTATCTCCTGGCTCCACCGACTATTTTGATCAAGTTTTTGAAGATCATAAGCGTTGGAATCACCCAAGAATTTAATGATTGTCGACTTACGCGATGTGCGCAACTGCATTGTTGGGCTGGCGATGAACTTTCTCCACATGAAAAGGTCTGTCCATGGGAATTTCGAGGGAGTCGTCTCCCAGCCAGATTCCAACTTAAAATAGGCGTCTCTTGTGTGCATTACCCCACTCAGGCCAATCGAGTTTCGAATCACTCGGCTCAATTGCCATCGCCTACTTGATTCGTTTTGAATGCTCGTCGGCATTAGCCAAACCCGGTCTTCCCGATTCACAAATGCCGGTAATGGGTTCACAAAATCGTAGCCTTCAATGTCGATCAACATCTGTTCCAGGTGATTCGGTAAAAATAGGTCGTCATCGCACAAGTAGGTGACAAATTGACTGCTAGAACCGGAAATTACCTCATGCCGGTACGGCTCGCCTCTTCTTTCACTCTTTGGTTTGAGTACGACTGAAAACCTTGAATCCAAATCTGCCATGGCCTTGGCAACCGACTGGCATTCAGCAGATGCTCCATCGCAAATTATTGCCACCTCAAAGGCTTCATGAGTCTGGTTTCTAATGCTGTCAAGACAGTTTCCAAGAGTCTCGGCGTTTGAGTATGTTGGCACGATTACCAAAACTCGTTTGTCCACAGCACCTCCTGACTCCAATGCCCAATTGTAACGTCTGGACAATTTAGAGAGTTGTCCATCCCAAGCGAACCCTCGAAATCACGAACCGAACAGTGGGCTGAGAGGCAGGCAAGACTTTTCGATCGACACAGCACCCTGAATGGTCTGCAACCAGAGGATTAGCACCTCCGAATTCAAATAGACTTTGGCAATGCAAACCTCGGGCCTGGTTGTTCCAACGATTTTTTCCAGACCCTCATTACTGCCTCTGGCCTTGGCCAGTATCCGCCAATCAAACGACACATACGTGCTGTTATCTAGCCCCCCACTTTCGCAAGATCAAACGGTCATGATTCAGCGGTTTTTGGATGAAGGCTTGATTGATGAGGTGATTGTTGAGCCAACATCGGGAAATCTTTCCAGCAAGATTCAGCACGCGATTGACTCATTACCCCTGGGTATCCAATATGTGGGCTGGCTGGGGGATGACGACCTGCTCACCCCAAATGCCATCGGTCTAGCTGTTGCCGAACTTGAGAAAAATAGGAAGTCAGTCCTTGTTTATGGCAACTGCCAATACATTGACGCTGAAGGTAGAGAGCTTTTTCTAAATACGCCAGGGATGCTTGGAGCGAAGATCCTGGGTTGGGGGCCCCAGCTAATTCCACAACCCGGGGCACTCTGGCGCAGGGACACCTTTGATGCAATTGGTGGCCTGTCAGCTGACTTAGAGATGGCTTTTGACTATGACTTGTTCTTAAGGCTGAAGGCTGCCGGTGACGTTTCCTATATTCCAGAAACACTGGCCAGCTTCCGTTGGCATGCAGACTCTCTGTCAGTAAAGCGAAGGTGGAAATCTGCGTCCGAAGCATCAACGGCGCGGAGGCGAAACCGTCATGGCCTAAGCAGGATTCTTCTAATCCTGGAACCGGCCGTGATTTTTGCTACCTGGTTGGCCGGGAAACTTGTAACCGCTTTTCGAAGTCGTTCTACTCGCTAACGCGAAGCGTGAGCAGCGAAACAGAGTTTGAAGAAGATCCGGGCACGTCGATTCGAAGAACGCCTGTGCCGTCAGTTACAAAACTGATTTTCGCGTTTACCACCGAACCAGCTGAAGGAAGAGTCGCTGTGTTTAGGGATTCTCCAATCTCAAAGGTAATCTGTTTACCAGCTCCCGTTGCGCCAACCACAAACGATAGCTCCAATTCAACGCTACCAATAGGCAGGCGTTCGAGGTAGATTTTCGCAGTTTCACTGGAGAGCCTCTGGCCCATTTGACTAGGCAAGGTCAGACCACTCGTTTCCTCTACTATCGAATTCCGAGTTTCCTGCGTAAAGCGGTGTTGAGTTTCGGTTCCCACATTGAGAAGAGACCACGCTCTCCCTGTGATGGTGAAGGCTGGGGAGAGGTCTGTTGCAGTACTCCTAAGGACAATTATCCACTCGACTTCTTCTGGAATGTCCTGCTCGGCGAGAACTTTAGATTCACTTAAAACTCGAATTTCTACCCCTGGCTTATCCAGCCAGAAGGCAGCCACCAAAGCGCTCGGCCCTGGTCCAACAATCATTATCTGCTCTGGATCAATGGCCGCTAGATATCCCTGCGCGAACCGCCCAGCCTCGTCACTGGGTGAAGGTCTGCCGGTTTCGCGAGAGAGCTCCTGCATGGAACCAACGCCCAAAACAATAGAACAGGTCGCAATGAGTCCAACAAATATTCGTGAAACGTTTTTGGAGCTAAAAAACGCAAGCGTCACAGTGGCCAGGGACACCACCGCTGCAAGGGCAAACATAAAATCAGATTCGTTTACCACCTTTAGCCAGGGCGAATCAATGTAGAGCCACTTCATCTCTCGACGACCGTTGACAAACCAAACTATTGACGCCGCTCCGATTACAGCGAAGGCTAGCTTCGGGGCCAGTACACGAAGAGAGTTAGAGGCCCCCTGACCACCAGAGGAAATCCATCCAGCTCCGATAACGCCGACAACCGGAACTAGGAATTCGATGTACCTCAAGAGCACTCGCTGAGAGTGATCGTCCCCGGTCACGGTTACGAGTGTGCCGAACAAGCCAATCATCAGCGCCAAAGACAAAATAGCTGCTCCAACTAACACAGTTAGTTGTTTTAGCTCCTGTTGCTCCGCCTGCCTGGCAGGAATCACTTTGTACAGCACAAGACCTAGGCCGCCACCTGCAATCAAAAATAGAGACGCAAACAACCAAAGCAGTTGGCTCCCTAAGACACCAGCCAGCATTGTCGCAGAGGGCGTCTGTCCGACCACAGCTTCTGACACAAGAGCATTGGATGCCGAGTCAGATGAAAAAACCTGTTCTAGAAACTGCATAAGGGCTGATGTATAGGCAGGACCAAATAAGGAGAGCCCACTAGGCCCAGCCACAAGGAAGCCAACCACGAGGTTGGTTGCAAATACAGTTCCCACATAGCCCAGTACTGAAACAGTCTTTCGCCTGAAGTCCACTTGCGAGAAAACCAAGTAAAGAATCACAGCTGGAATCAAGAAAAGCGCGTGGGGCTTCACCAGAGACGCGAGCCCCAAGGCAGTTCCGCTTGCGATTACGAGCCCGACACTACCGATTGAATGCGCCCGCCATAGCAAAAATAGCGCCAAGAGGGCAAAGAAAAAATACATGCTTTCGGTTGTGAAAAGCGAAATGTATACAGACAGAGGCGAGAGCAGCGTCCCAAGAGTAAGCGCAAACGAAAGCCAGTAGCTAAGCAAGCGGCGACTGATTAGAAAGATAAGGGCTACAAACCCAAGTAGAAATACCCAGTTAAAAGTCTTCGCACAGCTGTAGAAAGCCGTGCCACACAATTCTGTCGCGGAATAGACGATCGAGTGCAGATAGTTCGGATAATCCTGTTCCGCAAGAGGTATCTTCCTTGCCTGCATGCTGTAGACGTATTCGTCTTGCATAACTGCGGGCAAATTCCCTTGAACCCTGATCAACACCCAAAGCGCTGCCGTTATCAGCACGGCCCATGAAATGAGAACCTTTCGGGTCTGTATGAGATCAACTATTTTCATGTGGCTGAGCCATTTCTAGATTTTGGTACGGACGCCACATCGTAGGAAAGGAAGGCAAGAATTAGCTGGAACCCCAGAATAATTGGCACCGCTGCCAGCATGACCTGGCCTGACGTGGCCGGCAATCCTGAGGCAGATGCACTGGTCCAACTGGTGGCCCCGAGGACGGCTCCTCCAAAGAACAACGCCAGCCCCAGTGGCAGCTCAATTGATGCCACGTTCCACTCCCGCAAGTAGTAGTTGTAGAGAATTCGCTTGACGAAGTTGACCGTGTGGCGACGCTGGAAGAGCCAAATGATTTTGCGAATCTTGAGCTGGCTTTTTTCCGTACCATACATAGCAGCCATGGGAATATCAGTGACAACTGCTCTTACTAGGGACAGCCGAAAAAGCATGTCACTTTCAAAAAAGAAGCTCCGCGATAACTTCTCAACCTTGATGCGCGACAAAGCCTTGCGAGTGATTGCTGTGTAGCCATTAGTCGGATCGGTTATGTTCCAATAACCGGAGGACAGCTTTGACATCAAGCTCAGAACCGCATTGCCGAATATACGGAGCTTGGGCATTTGCTCCAAGTCTTCGATTGATGAAAAACGATTCCCCTTGGCGTAGTCGGAACGACCTTGCAATAAGGGTGAAACAAGTTCCGCCATGTCATCGGGGTTCATTTGCCCGTCACCGTCTAGCTTCACAAGAATGTCTGCATCTGTATTTTCTAACACCCACTTATACCCGGTTTGCATGGCGGCACCCAAACCTTGGTTTACCTCATGGAAAAGCACAACCTGGTTCGAATGTGTGGGCTTTGCCTCCACAAGTTTCCCTGTCTGGTCAGGGCATCCATCGTCAACAACCACGACGTAGTCAACAAAGTTTGGGAGCGTGCTAAGGACGTCGAGAATTGTATTTCGCTCTCGATAACAAGGGATAATTACCGCGATTTTCTTGTTCAAAGCGCACCCTCTCGCCAGCTGCTAATAAGCCTAGCCCACCTCGACAAAGTAACTGCCCTGGCGCCCCATGACGGCGTTTGTGCTCGGGATCAGCATCTCGCAACCAGTGAGCCAGGCACCGAGCAACATAATGTCGCTCGGGGCCCGTTCGGGAAACTCAGACTTGCTAGGCGCTCGGCATTAATACTGAGATTTTGGTACTCACCTGTTGGCTGCCATCGGCCATGAACGCTGTCACCCAAATAGAGTATGGCAACCCTGCGTTTAGGCCCGCTACAGTCCCAGAAGTTCCGCTCACTCCAATGCTCGTGCATGACGTGTTCCAGCAGGCCATGAGGCTCATGCGCACAACGTCACCAGCGGGAGATGTCCAGGTCAAAGAAGCCGAGGTCGCGGTCAGCGAGCTGACCATTAGGTTGGTCGGAGGATCAATGACCGGCTCTGGTTCGACATATTTCTCGCCTGCCGTGACTCCTTGGGTTCTTACCTCCATAAGTGATTGACCGTTCAGCACGGGAGTCAATCTGATGTCGTAGGTGGTGCCGGGTTCTAGGCCTGTGACCCAAAAACTGTTAGAGGCTGCTGACCGAGCAGTACTGGTCCAGGAGGTGCTCTGCCAGACAGAGTAACTAAGCCCCACGCGATCTAGCGCCACGTCAGATTCCCAAAGTATCTGGATTCCGTTCTCGGTTACTTCACCTATGGAGGCCGTAAATGAAACAGCAGGTTCTTCTTGTTCCAGCGGAGCTGTTGGCTCTCCATTTGTGCTTGTTGTCAAGAAATAACTAGCTCCAAGCCCCAACTCTGCTGAGTACGCGCGCAATTCTATGCGGTAAGCCGTCCCTGGCTCTAAATTCTGGAGCGTAAACTCACTTGCCTGGGTTCCGGCCTGGCTCCAACTGTCGCCATCACTCTTTGTCCAGGCCACTGAATACCTACTGGCCCCGCTAACAGGCTCCCAAGCCAAAGAAATAGCATCCTCGGAACTGCTCGTTATCCAAGCGCTCTCAATTGGTAATGCTGCAGCCGGCCGGTCTCTAGTACCTGCGGTCGTAACCACCTCACAAACCCTATCCAGCGGGAGTGGCTTTCTCACCTCAGCACACACCAAGTAATCCTCGCCCGGCCACAGCCCCAAGAAAACCCAGTCTGTTTGCGTCCGTCCAAATGAAACCTGCGCATTTCTCTCAAAACCATCGATTGTCAGGAGCACGTCATCTGAATCAGGAGGTGCGATCCAGCTCAACGCAATTGACTCGGAGCTGACCGTTCCAATCTCTAATTCCACGTTGGGCTCTTCCAGCTCCAGTTCGCTTGTTTCTGGCGCCGGAGCAACACTCGTTGACTGGTCATCGGCGACTTGCCCGAGTTGCTCCTCAGACACAGAATACGTAACGGTTCCGAATGCCACTTGTCCATCGACAAGAATTCGTAATCGGTTCTTTCCTTCGCGGAGGTCCACCGTGCGCACGAAGTAATGGCCATTATTTAGATTCTGGTACTCCCCAGCATCGTTCAGGTCATCTGCTTCAACGCGGATCCACGCGATTTCCTGGTACGTTCCCTGATCGTCCTGTTGCATGAATTGAACTTTCTGACCAACCTGCGGAAACTTGGCATAAAACTTGGCTTGCACTCCATTGCTCATGAGCTTCGTCCACACCGCTAAGTCACCATCGCTAGGCCCAAGGCTTTGTGCATGCGCTGGAGTGGCCAAGAAGCCGAACGACAACACTAAGGCAGCCAGTATGCGAATCATTCTCAAGATTTCCCCCAATCAAGTTTCTCCAAACCTACTATGAGTCGCAAGCAAATCACCATCTCTGCCAGCGGAGCTAAAAAAGCGCATTTTCTGGCAGCAAACCAACCAATCGCAAAATCCAACTCGAGGACCAAAGAACGCTGTCGCGTTTGCATCACACACCTCGCGACCGTGCGACGTTCACAAAGAGATCATAGAACCGGACTCAAGCCAAAACACTCTTATCAAAACAGGAGTTAAATGCAGAACCCCCAGCCCGAAGGCTGGGGGTTCTGGGTTAGTTATCTAGATGATTACTTCGAGTAAGCGGTACGACGTACACGCTCTCCATCGATGTAAACCTCAAGAACGTTCTTGCCATCAACTAGCTCGACGGTGCGAACTAGGTAGAAAGCGCCGTTAGCTGCACGCAGCTTCGGGTTCAGTGCATCAGCTGCACGGACCCAAGCGATTTCATTTCCGTTGTGGAAGAACTGAACCTTGCCAGCACCAACGATGTTCTTTGCGTACATCTTTGCTGTGCCGTCTGTCTGGAGCTTGGTCCAGGCAGTGGTCTTGTCTAGGTTGGTGTCACCAGCAGAACGCTGAGCAGCAGCTGAGTTTCCAGCAGCTGCAAAGTCATCCTGAGTGATGGCGGCACGTACGGTTGAGTTGAAACCAATCTCTCCACCAAGGACGATCAGGGTTGCAGTTGCAACACCATCTTCATCTGTGGTGGTGGTTCCAACTGCCTCCTGGATGTAACCAGAGCCCGACACAACGGTGAAGGTCACCGCTTCGCCTGACTTCATGGTGTTTCCATAACGGTCAGTTACAAGTGCGGTCAAGGTGTCGGCGGTGCCGGTCTTGGCTGCAAATGCGCTGGTGATCGCTACGTTGTGTGCACGCAGGTTGGTTGGAGCATCGCAAACATCATTGCCATCCTCGTCAACACCCCATGAGCCTACGCAGAAGTCTGCTGTAGCGGACTTGCCACCAGATGTAATTGTCAAAGACTTTGCACCGACAACTTGTCCGGCAACATTGAATTTGTACATACCGCTGCTGTCAGTGAACAACGTCAGAGATCCGACCCCAAAGAACTCAGGACTTAGATCATCTGAGAACAAGAGACCAGAGCCACTGATTGTCACCTTTTGACCGCGAAGAGGCAAGCCCTCTGCGGTGCGAATGTATCCAGTGATGTCAGTCTCTGACGACGTTATGCTCGCAGACTCTGAGATGGTTTCTTCCTGAGCCGCTGAGGTTCTAGAGAGCTCGGCGTTGATGTCCAAGAAATCGAAGTAGGACACATCTGTCGAGGCAACTCCTTCGACCTGCGCGATCTCAGCAACGGCGGCATTCTCAACATAGTCAATTGTCATCGACTCTGTAGCGATAGCCGTTGATGGCCAGCCTCCGAATGTTGTCTGAACGTACAGCTTGGCGGCGATGGTAACACTACCCTCATCTGCAGCTGGGTTCACATCCGGCACAACAACAGTAGACGCACCGTTGGTGACGTTTACAGTGTCTCCAATGCTTCCACTGAAGTCGCGGCTTTCGCCTGAAGTGTTGTTACCAACGGTAGAGGCGTCGTACTCAAACAAGACACGAGCAGCACCGTTTGCCGGAGCGCGCATGAACTGGTCTCGCACGTCGTACCTGACGCTGGTGGAGTCACCAACCTGCACGTGGCGCACAGATGAGTCTTCCGCATTGAGTTCATTAACTAGAGCCCAGGTCGACGCCTGGAAGTCAATGTTTGCCGTATTACTGTCAACATCATCAAGATCGAAGATTGTTCCCTGAACCTCAATGGTTGCTAGGGCGATAGTCAAATCTGCACTTGGAGACGCTATCGCGATGGTCAAGGTTAGCTGACCAGAGCTGTTAGTAGTCGCTTCCATTTCGAAGGCGCCCGCAGCTTTAGTGGCATCAGAGGTGTCGTCAAGAACACTGGTGCCGTTTATGCTGATAGCTCCCATTTCTGTGTTTCCAGTGTATATACCGTTGACTACAACATCGACCGAAGGTATACCCTTCGCAGCACCCAAGGTGGTTCCAAATTCAGACCAGCTGGCTACATCTTCGTCAAGAACAGTAATTACATACTGAACTTCAGTTGCTGACTCGTGTGCCAATGAGTCTGACTCAGCAGCAGCTGAAGTCGACGCAATTACCAAGTCACTTTCGACTGGAAGTGCCACTGCATCCTTCGCTGTTCTTTGGAGGAAAGAAACCATCAGGGGTCCAGAGACGATCTTTGAGACAGTCTGCTGTCCGCCTGGGAAGAATGTGTCAGTCTGAGTTAGGTTGCCATCAACGACCGAAACACGGTTGATGTCTTCTTGCTCACCGCTGATGGTAGCCGCCTGATACAAGTGCTTACCGCTGTAATCCAACGGAGCGCTTGTGTCAAAAGCGAAAGCACTCAACGCGCTTGTATATGCGCCGGCAGCCAAATTAATTGCACCAACCGTGTTGATGTATCCGTCACGACTGTACTCATAGTTCAGGTCGTTGATGACAGTCCAGTTGTTTTGCACCTCAGTCAGAACCGTTGTGTACTTCTCATTCAGCTCCTGGCTTAGGTATGTCTCAGTAACAACGTTGACCGTGTCACCTGCAGCGTTGAACCAAACATCGCCAGAGTCCGCAAGAGTCAGGACCGGAGTCAGGGACTCTGGATTCCAGAACCTAACTGTCATTGCCTGTGAACGAGTCTCCGTACCAGTCATGCCCACAGTGCCGTCAGTGTCAAGGTATGCCTGAACAGTAACGTCAACATAAGTAGAGCCAGTGCCTAGGGTTGTGACCAATAGGTCGACATCGCTGACAAAGTTGCTGATCCTGCCGTCCTCAACAGTTCCTGAGAACTCTCCAGAAGTCGAGGAATACTCCAACACGTAAGTTAGCCCGTCAGTACCGTTTGTACCATCGGTACCGTCGTTGGCTCCGTTATCACTTCCAGGAGTTCCCGCTGTCCCATCGTCGAGCGAGCAGCCAGACGCAATGGTAGCGATGCTTGCCCACTCTTCTGCATTGGAAGAGATTGAGTCCTGCTCCCAGCCATCAGAGAAGACATATGGTAACGGGACAGTGTCAGTCGCAGGATCAGCACCAACTACTGCACCATTGCCCGAGTCAAAGTTTCGCTCGTAGTGGAAAGTGAAACCGGTTGGCTCAGTAGTAGCAGAGGTGTCCTGATATTCCTGAGAGCAAACTAGGATTCCAGCCTGATAGATGTTCCTTGTGTAGGTGACATTGTTGTCTACTAGTCCACTGGCCGATGCAGGAGCAGCCTTCGAGGATGTAATTGACCGATCCGCATCTCCGGCCAAGTTCGGCAGGGTGATTGTGGTGGTCTCAACAGTCTCGGTCGCAACGTCGTCTATGGAATTCCATCCGACAGTATCAGTTTCCGCAGAAACTGTTGCACCGTAGTCGCCATCAGTTTCGACCGTAAAGTCATACTTCAGGTACTGCAGGTTGGTGTTTGAGCCCTCAAAATCCAAAACGAGATCGAAATCGTTCTCAGTCGTGGTGGCGAGCACACCATTGCTAGTTTGGTCTTTCAACTTTAGAGTCATCGTCTCTGCCGCTGCAGCCGGGGCCGCACCAATCAGAGTTGAAGCTCCAAGAGCAGTCGCAAGACCCAAAGCAAGTCCCGAACGGGAAAGCTTGTTAGCCATGTATTTCTCTTTTCTTTCTTGGTTTACTCAACTGAGAATTCAGTTGAGCTGTAAGAGCGATTTACCACCAACCAAGCAGGAGATAAAAGACCCATACAGAAATAGGTAACCTTGAAAGTGCTCTGGAGGTTATGCAGTGATGCCTATGTCTAGCTGGACATATAGAAGTAATGTCCAGACAACTTATCCACAGGCTCTGTCAATGTCTGGTTACTGGACTACTGTCTGTACAACATGTAGTTCAGGGGGATGGACAATGATTTTGAGCCAAACGACAGGGGATGTAAGCATAATCTCCTCTTTTGCGGAGATTCTGCTCGAGTCTGACAGCGCCGTGGATGTTTGCCGGCGCATTGTCCATTTTGATCGAGCTATAAAAGATGTGGTGGGCTGCCAAATCCTCAGCGTGACATCTTCCTCTCAGCTTCGAACTATCGGTGCCTACGGGCTCTATCCAGAGTTTGACTCTCAATCGATTTGGTCCGACTCTGCTCCGAGTAAAGCGACAGTTACCAACGAATTGACTATTGAGAAGGTGAACAAACCAGATTTTGTATCGATGGATGGGGTAGATTCCGCCTGGGTTACAGCCGTCCCACTCTCCTCCCCTGACATCCCGTGGGGAGTTCTGACACTTACCTCTATCTCGTCCCCGAGCATCGAATCCGTTGCACCGTCGGCATTGACAGTGGTATCGCGACTTGGAGCACTGTTTCTAAAAAATGGGTCCTTTGTTGAACAGATTGGAACCACTTCAACCGTGGATGGGGCCGATGCCATCACTGAAAGACAGAAAACCATACTTAAGCTAATGTCCGAAGGTCTCACTAACGCTCACATCGCCAAGGAACTTTTGCTAAGTGAGTCTTCCATTCGCCAAGAGTCAGTAAAAATATATCGAGCACTGGGTGTTAACAGTCGTCATGCAGCTACGCGTCAGGCAATTGGCTTAGGAATAACCCCCCCCCCCGCAGCTAGCGGGGAACAGACCCTAGAGCCTGGCCTAGTGCGCTGAGTAATTCAATAGTTTGACCTCAGGCAGTTGATGCCCTCGACTCGAATCTAGAGCGCTGTCCAGAAAGCCGAATTAGTGGCGTTCACCACTGAAATTGAATTGAGAACGATTCACTAGATCGCCCGTTCACAACCCACCTGAAATCTCCCCTGAATGCTTGGTCAATCGTTACTTTGGCACTGGGAGCTACGTAGCCAGGGCTGCAACGCCAACCTAGTGCATCTCCCCAAGGTGCTTGAGAAGGTTGCCCATCAGCCATCTTCTCCCATGTTTCGTCTACATACACCTGCAGCTCTGCGGACCTGATCCGGGAATAGCAGTAGTAGGCGCTGCCTATTGTCACTTCACCAATATCGCAGGTGTACGAGCCATCGGTAACAGAATCACATACACCCTGGAGTTCTGAGTTATTGATGTTACCGCCCTTCCAGACTCGCAATTTCATAATGTCAACCCCGGCTCTGTCTGAATTCACATAAAACTGATTACGCGGATCAATAGATCTGGGTTCGTTCGTGTAGCAGGGATTTGCCTCCGCATATGCTCCACCGCTCATGAGGTCGCACCGACTATTGACGTGCTCAACCCCAAGGTTATGAAAAACCTCGTGCACCCAGGCGAGTGAATAATAAGCATCAAGTCCATAGGCAGCTTCATCGCAAGAAAGAAAGACGACATTGACTTGACCTGGTCGATCACCCAAGCCGCAGCGGTCCCCTGCGCTTACACCCTCGACAAAAATTGTGTAGGACTTCCTTGAGTCCGTGGGTTCAGCAAAAGCAGTACCTTCCAGCAGGTCTCTCAAGGACAGACCCTCGGTGACTCCGAAATAGTCGTCACCTATTGACTCGATTTGGCTGGCCGTGTATTCACTCTGAATAAAGCCAACGTCTAGAGTTCCAGATGCAGTGACATCAAATTCGAATTCCCTGTTCAATTGCGATTTTAGATATGCGTTCCCCTCATTGAGTGAGTCCAGAATGGTTCCGTCCGTGTCCCTACGCTTATCTTGGACGCCTTTGGGGACGAGGTAAATTGGCTTGATTTGGAAGCCCCTCACTGCATCCGGTTGATCAATCTCTGAACGAGAGAGATTGACTCCCAGTGGATCCTTGATCGTGTAGGTTTTTGTTCCCCAAATCAGTTTGCCATCAACGAGAATCCGTATTCTGTTTTTACCAGGCTCCAAATCCAAGGTCCGGATGAAGTAGATGTGGTTCTGCATGTTTACATATGCACCACTGGAGTCCAGATCGTCTGCCTCAATCCTGCTCCAGGCAAATTGTTTATAATTTCCGGCTTTGTTCTGAACCATAAACTGCACCTTTTGACCCGGCTTCAGGTATTTGGCATAAAACTTGATCTGTTTTCCATTGGACATCAGCTTGGTCCACGCGCTGAACTCTCCATCGGAAGGGCCCTGACCCCTCAAAGCTTCCACGGCGGGGTTTATAAAAAGCACTTCGAACTCCTCAGACGGTTCTGCATCAACCATCCAACGGAACGCTTTCAACCCTGATTCAGTAGCCTCAAAGACAATTGATGGCTCGAATTGAAAGCTTGGGTCAGCGCAGTCATAAAGGCCACCTGCGTCTCCCCAGGCAGCAGATGCTGGGACGAATTCCCCAGTTCCCACTGAGATCCATACGCCATTCTGGAACTCTTGAAAGACTGGGGGTTCGCTGCCTGGCGCCCAGCAGTTGACGGGGTCACCGATAACCACTGAGCCAGAAGGGCATTCCAGTTGGTTTTCATCGCCCAGCCTGCAGGAGTCAAAACTAAGTGCAGAAACCACCGAATCGTTCTCTTGCGTTACTCGAGGGGCGGTATTTACTTGCGGGCTGAGTGAGACATGGCTGCCTGAAGAAACAAGTTCAGCTTGTTGCCCCGGAACTACCAGTGCAATCGAAAACAACATTGCCATTACTGACTTCATTCAAGCCCCCCCCCAAACTGACCCTGGAGACAAGGATAGCAATCGAAAAAGCTCGCTCTAGTGGGTCATTTGACAGAAGGACACTTCAGCAGGCGAAATCCTCTGCCTGAATTTGCATGATTAGCAACGAGTAAGGGTTAGGGCCTAGTCATGGTGGGTCAGCAGCCACATCAGCTGATGACTAACATAAAGTCCTCTATTGAGTGGCAATGCAACCATGGCGCAAAAGGACTTGGCCCTAAACCTCGTTACCTGAACTAATAACCAAAACTACAGCTGTTGACGCTCTTCGCAATCACTACTTGCTCGGCCACGCAAGTTAACGAGAATACGCAGCGCGCCAAACACGAACACCATCGTCATAGATCTCGAAGGTGTTCTTGCCCTCCGCTAGTTCTCTGGTGCGGACTAGGTAGTGAGATCCGTTGGCTGAGGATAGCTTGGGGTTTAGAGAGTTAGTTGCTCTAATCCAAGCTATTTCATTGCCGTTATGGAAGAACTGGATCTTGCCTTCTCCGATTATGTTCTTGGCATACATCTTGACTGTGTTGTCAGCTTGGAGTTTTGTCCAAGCTTTCATTGAGTCTTGGATAACCAGCCCGTTTTGCAAAGTGATTTGTTCAGTTGAGCTGTATTGCAAGACAACATCGTGCATTCCCTGGGGTAGTCCTGCTGGAACTCTAAGAGTTAGGGCCGATTCAGTCTTGGAAACAACGGTAGCTGATTGACCTGCGATGGTTGCAGAGATTACTTCGTCTAGGTCAGAGCCGGTGAAGGTGACAGTAGAACCAGACTGAGCTGTTTCTGGGTCATTGGTTACTACCGGGCCGAAGTACGGGACAGAGTTCTGGGCTAGTTGGGTAACTTCCTCAATCGTATATCGCATTGATAGCAATTCATCGCCACCTTCGTCCAAAGGTCCCGTGGATGATATAGCCAAAGCCTGGACAAACATGTGGGTAACAGCGAATTCTGCGCTACCTTCGCTACCTTCAGAAAAATTGAGCAGAAGGCGAACTGCCTCGCCGAATTCGGCGAGGGTCCAAGGTAGCTCAAAAGCATCAAACGAGACGCCTTCACCTTCGTATGCATCCAGGTCTAGCGGCGACAATTGCTGAAGTGTTTCGAATCCTGCATCATCGAAATCTTCCAAAAGGAGTAAGAATACGTTGAATGCCAATGCCGAATCAACATGGGCATTACCGGTTGGCTCTCCCATAAAACTAAACCACGGGATTACCGCCCAGTTAGTTACTACTGGCTCAAACTCTAAGCCATCAACAATGTGTGAATTCACTGTGAGACTAGGAGCCGAGCCATTTCCAACTGTCCACTCAAACGCGGATTCGTCGAACCCCGGATACGTTCTGAGAGAAGACGAGTTAGTCAAGTTCGACAATGCACTTTCACCCTCAGAACCTCCAAGCCGGTCAAGAACCAGAGCATCACGGGCTTCATCATCTCCGCAGAGAGCAAATACGTCTACCGGTAAAATCCATGGCACAGAGACTATTCCAGATTCAGTAAACGGCCCCGTATCAAATGCGCCGATGAGTGGTAGCGCACCACCGGCTGGCGAGTAATCAATCGTGGCTGAGGTAATGGGCGGCGCGGAGGGAGAGGGAATAGGACTTGGCAAAAGTTGGTCTTCCCCAACAACGTGTAGGCCGGCCACGTCGTAAGGTGAGCCGTCAAAAACAAACTCATCGAGCACAAGGTGGCGCGCTGCGAACACTCCCGTCACATCCGTAGCGCTAAAGCTGTAAGTTGGAGCAAAAGGCTCTTCCAGAGGAACCTCAAGGGAGAATTCGTCTTCTAAAAACCCGTCTGCAGGCACGTCATCGATCAGATAAACTCCTGGGAATACTGGGCCGGTGATCTGCCCACATTGTCCGTCATCACTGAAGACGGTGTTTACACAGCCAGTCAATGTTCCTGCCACGGACACTGCAACCAGTGTTAGTCCCAGTTTCTTCATAATTGCCCTTTTTTAATAATGAGTTTTCAACTTCAGCCGCTGCACGAATCGCCTAAACAAATCTACACCTTGCTGCTAGCCGGCATATGCAGCCCGCCAAACGCGAACACCATCGTGATAGATCTCGAAGGCATTCTTACCCTCCAGTAGTTCGCGGGTGCGGACCAGGTAGTGAGATCCGCTTGCTTCACGAAGTTTTGGGTTCAGTGCAGTGGTCGCTCTGACCCAAGCAATTTCAGTGTTGTTGTGGAAGAACTGAATCTTGCCAACTCCCACGATGTTCTTGGCATACATCTTGACTGTTTTATCTGGCTGCAGCTGAGTCCACACCTTCATTGAGTCCTGAACAATCAGGCCGCTTTGCAAGGTGATGTGTTCAGTTGAGCTGTAGCTCAAAACAACATCGTGCATTCCCTGGGCAAGACCTGTCGGAATCGCAAGAGTTAACGACGTGGCTGATTTCGAAATAACAGCTGTGCTTTGACCGCTGATAGTTGCAGAAAGGACCTCGTCTAGGTCAGAGCCTGTATATGTGACAGTCGAACCTGAGGATCCGGCTTGAGGGTCATTTGTTATGACTGGGCCAAAGTAGGGGACAGACTGCACTCCAACACATTGATTATCAAGCGTGGGACTGTCACTAGAAACCGTCGATAAGCAGGACCCGAATGGCATATCTGCAGCCCCGAAGCTCGAAGCCAATTGAATTGCCTCCGCCTCAAAGTCCAGTTCAAAGTCGACCATCCACACTTCTAGGTCTAAAATCAGATTGTCTCCGGAAATCACTGGCACAGAAGATGTCGTCAAAATGTCAACGGCATCCTCGCCGTCGGTCACGTCCACCTGAACATCAGAAGCAGTCCGGTACCCAATAATTGGGTCCCAATTTCTGCCGTCGCCATCTGCTTCGTAACCCACGTCACCGTGTGAGACAAACCAGTCATAATTATCTGAGCTGCTTACGGATTCAAATAGCGACTTCCCGTCGGAGCCTAGATTGCCACTAAGGCCAACGGACAATGCATCAGGAGTGCCTTCAAAACCAGTGGTGTATACATACCATCCGATCATGCTGCCCTGAGCAATAACCTCTACCCTGAGGTCCACTGTTCCAGCTCCCACCACGAGGCCCGAAACTAAACAGATAGCCATCATTTGGTCGAATTCGCCGAGGTTGGTGCGACTCTCTGGATTCGGGATTTCAGCTCCGTCCCCAAAGAGGCTGCACTGATCAGCGGTTGGACTCAAAATCGCCCCATTGATTTCAATCGTCCCAAAGTCATCAAAAGCATCGCTGGTCTCTGAGCTGCTCCAGTCATCCACTTCGAATGATCTTGGTTCACTGAGCGGAGCGCCTGCACTATACTCCAAAATTTGGTCTATTTCAGCCCCCGCAAAATCTCCTTGGGGGCGAATGGACCCTTCCCATTCCCCCCAGCAATCGGCGCTGCCCTCGATGAAGGCGTAATCTGCAAGACCGGCGTCAAATGCAGAATCAATCCCGTCGCCAATTGCAAATATGATTGAGCCAAATCGACACTGGTTTTCAAGGAAGGGAAAAGCGATATAGGGGTAAGAAGTAATGCCAGCATATTCGAAGCTGTACCACAGCTCCTCATTGAAGTAGATGTCTATTGGGGTGCCAAGTGGGGCATCGGTACTGAGGGTTAACGACTCCCCAACAAGAATTTCATCCTCGGCAATGTCAAGAAACGTTGCTGCTCCCAGCCCTCCTGAGAGGCTGTATACGAGCCACGCTATGCCAGGCACACCTTCAGTGCCGTTGCCAAGGTAAGAGCTCGTCACGTCATTACCAACACCAGCGTTGCCGCCTTGTCCCGGAAATGCAGTTGACTCCAACAAGTTTGCACTTGACGAGTATGGGCCTGTCGCGCCTGCACAGGCCGCATTGCCCCAGTTGCCCGACGGTGAATAGGAGGGCTGAGCGTCCTCGCCGACTACTCCATCGGCAGAGCAGTAAGGGCCTTCCCCAAAGTTGGTTGTGACACCGCCGCCACCGCCGAAACCCAGGCCGTACAAGAAGATGAAAGGATGAATGTAATCGTGACTGTTCTGATAGGCGTCTCCATCTCTATCAATCGTCAGACTCGTCTGGAAGGACAGGGGCAGGCCGTCGGTGCCCACGACCGGCGCACCGGGTCCACCATCGCCACCGTTGTAAAGGGCACCATTAACCCCAACACCCGAGTGTCCACCACCGCCGCCGCCAGCAGAATATGTTCCGTTGTCAAACGCGCTTCCGCCGGCAAACCCATTACCAGACTCCCCGCCGGCTCCACTAGCTCCGCTCTCGGAAGCGTTCTGTCCTACCCCTCCGCCAAGAGCAGTGGCCAGAGGTGTTGAGCTCCTCGAGATGACAGTTGATTCGCCATCTGTTCCTGCACCGTTGGCACTAATTTCTTCGAAAGTTCCCCCTAATCCTCCAGCCCCTATAGCGACTGAAAGTGTTTGCCCCGCCGTAACCTCGACATCACCGGTTTCAATTCCGCCAGCACCACCACCGCCACCTGCATAAAACCTAGGTGTTTCCTCCGTGACATCGGCCCACCCGGCGCCTCCACCACCACCGCCACCAACCAAAAGGTAACCAACTTCTGACACTCCCGCAGGAACCGTCACATCTACATCCGCTTGGATGATCAAGTCACAGTAATCAGAAAACTCCCTGAGGGTCCAGCCTTCAGCGCAGCCTTCAGCGTTGGCCGGCAAAGCGTTTATAACTGAAAAAGCTAGCAAGGAGGCTAAAGCACTTCCTAGGAATGTTTTCGATGTTTTCTTCAATTGGGCCTCATTTTGCTCTGTTTCCTTCTTTTGGACTTCTAAAAGCTAATCTACGTTTCGTTGATGAACGGGTGCCGTGAACCAAAAGTTGAGGAACATGTACACTCTTCAGGTTTACTTACTGTATGCAGCCCGCCAAACACGAACACCATCGTCATGGATCTCGAAGGCGTTCTTGCCCTCTACTAGTTCGCGGGTGCGAACTAGGTAGTGAGATCCATTGGCTGAGGATAGCTTGGGGTTTAGAGAGTTAGCTGCTCTTATCCAGGCTATTTCATTGCCGTTATGGAAGAACTGGATTTTTCCTTCACCGATTATGTTCTTGGCATACATCTTGACTGTGTTGTCAGCTTGGAGTTTTGTCCAAGCTTTCATTGAGTCTTGAATGATCAGGCCGTTTTGCAAGGTGATTTGTTCAGTTGAGCCGTAGCTCAAAACAACATCGTGCATTCCCTGTGATAGTCCTGCTGGGACTCTAAGGGTTAGGGCCGATTCAGTCTTGGAAACAATGGCAGCTGATTGACCTGCGATGGTTGCAGAGATTACTTCGTCTAGATCTGAGCCGGTGTAGGTGACAGTAGAGCCAGACTGGGCTGTTTCTGGGTCATTGGTTACTACTGGACCGGAATAATAAACAGATGCAACGAAGTCAATGGAGCCTGCAGAGAGTGGTCCTCGCACGAGCGCACCGGATTGGTCAGAAAGCTGACCATCAACGAGCATGTCATCGAACAAGTCGCTTCTCGCTGAATCAAACTCGTCTATCCAAGCCATAATGTCGGAAACAATGTCTAGCTCCACTCTGTCACCTGCCGTGCTTGCTGGACTTGGCCTGAATGCATACGTTCCGTTGGCAAGCAAAGTAAGCTCTCCAAGATCAAGCTGCTCGTAGTCAACTGAGGTCAAAGTTGTTTCCGGTATTTGAGCGTCGAATATGTCTATAAATTCTGCATCAATTGGGTCCAAGTCAGGGGATCCCGTGAAGATGTTCCCACCCCACTCGTACGATTCCTCGGCTGACCAGAGTTGGCTAGATGACTCAGAGTCAACAGAGTTGGCAACTATGCTTCCGAAAATGTTGATATCCTCGCCGTCTGTATAAACGGCCGAGCCGTCAAAGTCGGCGCTGTTATCAACAAACGTAGAAAAGATAACAAAAGCGTCCTCGTCTTGTTGGTACAGTGCGCCGCCGTTTTCGGCTTCATTGTCGTAAAATGTTGAATGAAATATGTGAGTCTCATCATTCGAATCCTCTGCACTTCCGTACAAGGCGCCCCCATTTCCGCCAGACGCGTTAGTCACAAAGCTCGATCGAACTACTACGAGCTCGTTAAGGGTGTGAATGGCACCCCCATCTTCCTGCGCCGTGTTTCCCTCGAAGTGCGAGGTCTCGACATAGAAGAACGCGTCTGTGCCAGACATCGCTCCCCCATCTAGACCCTGGTTCTCGAGGAAGGTGCTTGACCTCACGTCTACTCGACTTCCCGCCCTAACCGCTCCCCCGTCCACGCCTATGCTTCCATTCCCTTCAAATAAACTATCGATAACCTCAAGATCTCCGTACACGTTGACTGCAGTGCCTGGCGCATCCAGAAATGACATGTTTTCGATTGTCAACGTAGAGCCATAACTCTGGCTCCACAACAAATAATCGCCTGAGAAGGAATCCGAAGCTGTTATGCGAGTTGGGCCAACAATGGATACCTCTGCGAAATCTGGGAAGTCGCGAATCAAATCCGAATCGAGCTCGATAAGGAAGTCTTCGCTAAAGTTGATGAGTAACATATCCGACACGTTCAAGGAACTGCCCTCGTAACATTCGCGCAGTGAGCCTGAGCCAGAGTCGGCATTCGTTGTTACCGTGCAAGTGACCGTCGCGGCGCTAGCCGGGGCAGAAATTGAGACTAAACCGGTTAGAGCCAGAAGTGCCACTAGAAAATTGGCCAAGCCAGCCTTTGAGTTCTTTGCCATTACATACCCCTTAAGTGGTCGGTCATATGATACATCACCCAACAAAAAACTCAAGCGCTTCCAAGCTTTTTGAATTGCTTGCCCCGCGACTTCCACGGCCCTTGGGATTCCCTAGCTTTCTCGGAGAAGCAGCGGCACTGAGTTAACTGAATTAAATGCAGAACCCCCAGCCCGAAGGCTGGGGGTTCTGGGTTAGTTATCTAGATGATTACTTCGAGTAAGCGGTAC